>CAVYHH010000011.1:0-759796 GCA_963768275.1 uncultured Acidobacteriota bacterium | reverse complement strand
GGGCGGTTGCATGACCAAGGCGGTTGTAGAGGAGATTACTCGGCACGCCAGCGCCCAATTAGACGTGCCGGTTCGCTTTTCCACATCGCAGGTCTAATCAGTTTCAGAACGGCTGTATGGGCGAGAATTTTTCCTGCGTTGACGTTTGCATCATAAATTGTGCCGATCATTAGTAATGGCGATTTATTTGGCGAGGGGAAGAGGGACGGGGTTGCGTAAATCGGGGGTCACTCGCAACGAAATCTGGGCCACGGCGTCCAATCCTGTTAAAGAGACATTTTATTCGCAGTTGATCGTATTGAACTCGGGCAGGGCAAAAAATTCATACGTTCCATACATTCCGCAGAAGGGAACACAACCATGATACAGGAAAACCATTATCCAAACGGGGAACGTTTTGCGGAAATGAAGGTGGAAGAGCAGAGCAAGGAACAACTGATTCAACGAGGACTCAACGGCGACACACGCTCGTGGACACATTTTTCGCGCGCAACACGCGCGCTCTGTATCGACTCACTGCGCGTGCTCGGCGATCCGGAGGACGCCGAGGAGGCCTTGTAGGAGGGATTGCTTTCCGCCTACCGCAATCTACAGAGGTTTGAGCGGAGGTCGCAATTTTCCACATAGCTGACACGGATTGTGATGACGCCGGCCTGATGCGCCCGCGCCGCAGGCGCGCCCGGCCCGCCGTGTCGCTGGATCAATTTGTTGCCGAGGGTGAGCTTCCACTGCGCGAGCATTTTGGCGACGACGGACCGAATCACGAACAGCTTTACGCGGGGACTGAACAGGCAATCGCATGAACAAGAAGCTAGCGGAAAATTCCCCGCTCTCGCAGGCGTTTTGGCTCAGAAAATTGAAGTTTGCAGCGGAGGAACGGCGCAGGTGCTCGGCGTTTCGCGCAACCGCTGAAGGCGCGGCTGTGGCGTGCGCGGCAGGAGCTTGCTAGCGGCTGGGCTTTCGCTCGTACCCCCCTGGAGCCTGCTGGTCACAGGATTTTGGTGGCGCAGGCTTCAGCCTGTGGGGGTTAGTCCTTGCAAGGACCAAAGTCCACAGGCTGAAGCCTGTGCCACTTAAAGCGTCAAGCCTTTTGCAGGGTTTCCAAAACTTCTCCTGTGGCTTTTTCGATGTCGGCGTGGAGGCTGTTGCCGTGGGCGTCCATGGTGACGATGGCCGCGAAATTTTTTACGCGCAAGTGCCACATCGCTTCGGGGATGCCGAATTCCATCAGCTCGACGCCTAGAACTTTTTCCACAGTGCGAGCATAATACTGCGCCGCGCCGCCGATCCCGTTTAAGTAAACCGCACCGTATTCTTTCAGCGCCGCTAATGTTTTCGCGCTCATTCCGCCTTTGCCGATCACGGCACGCACGCCGTATTTCCCGATCACGTGGGCTTGATATGGTTCTTCGCGAATGCTGGTCGTGGGGCCCGCGGCCTTGACAACCCACTCGTTGCCCTGCTTCAGCATCACGGGGCCGCAGTGATGGAGCCGGCGCCGTTCAGGTCCACGGGCGGCGGATTCTTCATCAGATAGGCATGCACATTGTCGCGGCCGGTGTACATCTCCCCGTTGATGAGGACGACGTCGCCCACTTTCAGCGCGCGCACTTGCGCTTCGGTGAGCGGCGCGGTCAGGACGACTTCGCGGCCGGTCAGTTTGAAACCTCAGCCGCGCGCCATGCGCTCCACGGGCCGCGAAGGATCGCGGTACAGCCAGCCTGTGATCGCGCCGGTCTTCGCGTCGAGGCGCACGCCCAGGCGTCGAAACGCCCAGCATTCGTAGGCCACCGAAACGAAGAAACTCGCCGGCAGGCGATTCGCCGCAGTGATCTTGCAACCGATGAGAGAGGATTTCCCTCCAAAGCCCATCGCGCCGACGCCGAGCTTGTTCGCCTCTTCCATGATTTCTGTTTCGAGCTTGGCGAGCGTCGGGTTGGGATTTTCATCGTCGAGAGTTCGGAATAGTTGTCCTTTGGCCAAGTCGTAGCCGTGTGCGCGGTCGCTGCCGATGCACACGCCGAGGGCGCCCGGCGCGCAGCCTTGCCCCTGCGCCTGCCACACAGCGTGCAGGATGCACTTGCGCACGCCTTCGAGATTGCGGTCGGCGCGACCCATATGATCGAGCGTGCAGGGCACGGAATACTGGATGTTCTTGTTCTCGCAGCCGCCGCCCTTGAGGATCAGCTTGACCTCGATTTCATCCTCTTCCCATTGTTCGAAATGAATGACCGGCGTCTCTTCGCCCAGGTTGTTGCCGCTGTTTTTTCCGGTGAGAGAATCGACGGAGTTGGGCCGCAGTTTTCCCAGGCGCGTGGCCTCCGCGACGGCCTCCTGAATCGCCTTCTTGATGCGAATCTGGTTCACTCCGACAGGCGTGTGGATGTAGAACGTCGGCATTCCGGTATCCTGGCAAATGGGGCCTGAATCGTCGACGGCCATGTCGATGTTGGACAAAATAATGTCGAAGGCCTGGGAGGATTGCGTGTCCGGCGTCTCTTCCTTCGCCGCGATATTCATCGCCACGCGAACGTCGGGCGGAAGATTGGTGGAAGTCTGGGTAATCAGTTCAAGCAAACTGCCGGCTAGGAATTCCATTTTGCTACCTCCCCAAACTGGCTATTTTACACTTCATTTAGGGTGGAGGTACTGAAAGATCGCTGGGCTCGTACTGGTTCGATTTGAAGTCTCAAACGCCCGGTTTTCTATGATTTACTCGGGAACGGTTGATTGAGTACTAAAACCCGGGTACTGATAAAACCACCCGTCCTGGCCATTCCGTGCCCCAATGTTGCTATGAGAATATTGCAGTTAGCGGATAACCAGGAAACCATACGGACGCAAAGGTGAAGAGACGATGAACCAGACTTTAGACACGGTAGAGACCGTGGAACAACCCAAGGCGTCGAAAGCGACTTGCGTGGGTGTTCTGGACGCGCCTCCTAGTTCGCAGACTCGCCAGGAACGTCGCAGGCAAAAGAGAGCGAAGGTGAAGTTAGCGGCGCGTGTCCGCCCAGCCGATCTTTGCACCGAAGATTGTCACGAAGTTTTAATTACCGTCAACGCTTCGCGTCAGAATCTTTATTTCACGACCATTAGTGAACGTTACAGCCTGGGAATGCGCCTCCTGGTCACATTTCCTTATGACTTCGCACATAGCGGTATTGCTAATCCCGAAGAAGCTGGAGAGGTAACGCGCACAGAACGACTGCCCGACAGGCGCATAGGCGTCGCGGTCCAGCTGCGTAACCCAGCACGCGCGGCGCGCTCAGCCGTCGGCACGGTCGCAGAACGCCGCATCAGCATACGCCAGCCGTTTTCGTCGGAAGCACTCGTCGCTGATTCGGATGCCAACATTCGCTTGCGGGGGCGCTGTACGGACTTGAGCCTGGAGGGCTGTTATGTGGACACACTGAATCCCTTCCCTACCGGAACGATCGCGCAGGTAGAACTGCGAACAGCAGATAAGGTCTTTGAGGCCGTTGCGCGCGTCAACTCCAGCCACATGGGAATGGGTATGGGCCTCTGCTTTCAAGATCTGACGCCCGATCAAATTTCCGTGCTGATGAATTGGTTGAATAAGGAGCCGGGCGGGCGTATGTGGGTCGCTAATCCACGAGATGGCGCCAAACAAGAAGAATCAACGGATCGGACTCTGGCAATAGATCTGATTCGCCATATTCTATCCAAAGGTATTCTCACGAAAGCCGATATTGCGCACATTTTCCATGATCCTGGCATCATCTGACCGCCTTCCCTGTTCGAGCTAGCTAGAGAGGGGGCGATAGTAGTGTGGTTCTAGGCACTTCCTGATAAACGGTGCCAGCTCAATGGGTCGATGCAACACTAGCTCGAAGTCTACTTGCAGCGGTCTCAAAAGCTAAAGTCGTTCGCGAGTGTTGATTCAAACGGAACAGTACCCTGTTTAGGTCTGATTGAGTCCTGCCGTACAGATCGATTCTCGAGGGGAAGTATTGTCAGATCAACCTAATAGATGGTGTTGCATCGACCCACTGAGCTGGCACAACATTTCAGGGACTTGGGCGCGTCCGCCCATTAGATTGTTCCTATTCGCGGTTAGCCGCTCGCACAGGCGCACGTTGCTGAGAGAAAATCGCTTCAGCATTCAGGTTGGGAAATTCAGCACGGACCCTCGGCAGCGCATTTGGATATCTCTCTTGCAGAAATTGAAGGAGTTTCTCGCGCACGTAGCAGCGCAGATCCCAGGCCACGCCCGAATCGCGGGCATCCGCCAGGGCTCGGAGCTGTAGTGCATGTTCGCTGGCATCGGTGACCTGAAGGAGGCAGACCTCGCCTTTCCATAGATTCGTGGATTTGACGATGCGGTGCAGTTCCGCCCGAACCTCCTCGATAGGCACTGTATAGTCAACGTAAAGGAAAACGCTGCCGAGCAGGTCCGTGCTACGGCGCGTCCAATTTTGGAAAGGATGTTCGAGGAAATAAGAAAGCGGAAGCACTAGCCTCCGCAAATCCCAAATCCGCACAACGACGTAGGTCGTGCCGATTTCTTCAATCCACCCCCACTCGCCTTCGACCACCACAGCGTCCTCGATGCGGATCGGCTGTGTGAATGCAATCTGGATTCCGGCAAATAGGTTCGAGAGCGTATTCTTCATCGCCATTCCAACGATCAATCCGGCCAAGCCAGCCGAGGCGAGCAGGCTCATGCCTATGTGCTTGATCGCGGGGAAAGTCATTAGCATTACAGAGAGGGCGACGAATATTACGATCACGATCACAATCCGATGCAGTACTTCAATCTGTGTTTGGACACTGCGTGCGGATAGATTCTTCGCCAACTCGTTGTGGTATCGCGCAGAGAGGAGATCAGAGACGATCTGAGTGGTTAGGATAATCAGCCAGGCGATCGCAGCGATTAACCCGAGACCGATTGCACGCTCGATTGGAGTCAACACTTCATCCGAAAGACGCACAGTGGGAAGCACGGCCATTAGCGCCAGTAACGGTAGAATGTAGTAGGAAGGCAGTTGTCCGTGTTCCACCAAGGAATTAATGAAAACACTTCCTTTTCGCCGGGCCAGGCGCTTCAAAATGAAAAACAAGACCGCATGGACCGCCAAAGCGAAAAGAATCGCGGCAACCAGAATTGTGACGGACCAAATCCATGAATGCCAAGTCGTTAGGATGTGCTCCATCTCTAGCTCCTTATCTACTTCCCTTACGTCGGTCGGCATCCGTAGCCATAGTTCCCTGCCATGCCCTAACAGAGCGCCAACGATGCCCTCGACGCAATACACTTATGTTGGTATGCGATCCTTTTGCATTTGACTTCTGGAAGGTCGGTTCGTCGTGCGGCAGCCTCTTCCAGTTTTGAAACGGGAAATCTACCTACCAAGTCGGCACTAGCGGAAAAGCTGTATTGCTATCTCGGCGGCGTGCGTGTACGGTAGCGTACCGAGGTCGCTAGTCCAGCTCACTTATCGCTGGTCCCAGTTCATTGCTCCCCTCAATCGAAGTCATTTATGCCCAAACGCATTCTTATTGTTGACGACAGCGCACCCATTCGTGGCCTACTAAAAGTTTTTATTGAAACACGACCCGGCCTTAAAGTCTGCGGCGAAGCGGTTGACGGCCTTGAAGGGATTGCAAAAGGTTTTGAATTAAAGCCAGACGCAATAATTCTCGATTTCTCAATGCCTCGAATGAATGGTTTGGAAGCAGCGGCGATTCTTCATCGAATCGTCCCAAATGCACCGATCATATTATTCACTTTCTATAAAGACACAATTCCCGGTCGCCTCGCTCAGGATGCTGGTATAGCCTCGATCGTTTCAAAGTCGGATGAATTGGCTAAATTGGCTGATGAGGTTCAAAGACTCACTGATCGGGAGAACTAATTAAGTTTTAGAATCCTGATCTTTTCGATGAGTTTACCGTTTCAGGTTATCCGCTCGCCGCCTTCTGAACTGCAATCCCCTTCATGCCTCAATTATCTGGTTGCGAACCGCATAGCGCACCAACTCACTCGTGGTGTGAATTTCGAGCTTCCGCATAATATTGGACCGATGAGTCTCGGCGGTCTTTACCTTGATAGAAAGTGCGGTGGCGACTTCCTTGCTAGTGCTACCCTCTGCCAGCAATTGAATGATCTCGCGCTCACGAGGGGTGAGTTGGTCGCGGACTAGTTCGGGACCATCTGCAATAGAACCACCCCGTTGAAATCCTCTCAAAATTACTTCTGTCGCATTAGAAGTGAAAAACGGCTTATGTTTCGCAAGAGTTTCAATGGCAATCGCGAGGTCGCGAGCCGAATCGGATTTCAGAATGTACCCGCGGGCTCCAGTATCGAGAATTTCGCGCGTCAGATGATCCGACATGTGCATCGATAGGATCAGCACCTCCGTGCGCGGAGACACTATTCGAATTTTTCTCGTCGCTTCCAGTCCATTCAGATCAGGCATGCTAATATCGAGGATCGCGATGTCGGGTTTCAGCTTTTCGGCTTTAGCAACTGCTTCGCGACCCGTCTTCGCTTCTGCGCAGATTGTCCAGCCCGGATGCGACTGGAGCAAGTCTCCAACTCCGCGTCGCACCAAATCGTGATCATCCGCAATCAATATTCGAAGAGAGTTCATGCCTTCCCCCGTCAACGCTGGGATTGGTTCCTTTGTACGCCGCGGGAATTTAGCAACCAAGTTATACCACAAATGCTAAACATGCGGAAGCTCAGGCGCAAGGCGCTAGATCAAGGAGAGTCTCGAAAACGTTACCTCACAACGGAAAACCAACAGCATTTGCACATGTGGCTCTCGGTGCGGTTAGCCTTCACCTTGACCGTTGGCGCAATGCCTGATTGCCGGGATCAACTCAGTTGCCGGCTTCGCTTTCGCCGACAGAGACATCGACATGAATCGAAGCGCTCGAATCATGGCAACCGTGTCGCAAATAGATTCGGCTCGACCCCTGATAAACGGCGTTATCGGAAATTGGTTCCCATATGATTGAGAAGCCGAAATGACAAGTAATTGCCTGCTACTTGTCCCACACCCAAGTGGAACCTTTCCAGCCATCCAGACTGTAGTCGGACATGCACTGGTCGGTGAGTGCGATGCACTGGGCGAGGATGCCGCTTTTTTGCGCACCCGTGAGGATGTCCAGGCGGATTTGTTCGTGGTTGCCGGAATAGTTGATTTCGTAGAGTTCGTGGCGGGCGCCGAATTCGGTGCCGATGGCGTCCCAGATGAGCTTGAAGAGCTTGATGCGTTCGGCGGCAGTCGCGGATGCGCCGCGATAATATTTTTCGAGGAGCGGCGCGAGGTCGGGATTTTGAAAATCCTTGTAGCTCGAAGGAGACATGAGCAGGCTGCCGCCTAGAAATACTTCAAAGATGTGGCGAACGGCCGGCCAGCACTGCGTGCAGAAAAGGCGCATGGTGTAGGCGTATTCCTGCTTGGGCACGACCGTGCCGCCGGGAGCGCTCTCCGGATCGCCGCACATCGCCGCCGTCATTCCCCAGATCAGATTTCTCCAACCGATAATCTCGCCGAGCGCGGCCTGAACGCCGCGAAAGGCGTCCGTGCCGTTGGTCGCAATGCCTTTCGCGAAAAGGCCGACCATGAAGTCCAGCTTCACCGCGAGGCGCGTGGAAGATTGGAACGTGTAGCGATTCACGAAGCGGGAATGGCGGTAGAAACTGTTGGCGCGTTCTGGATCGCGGTAGACAAGGACGTTTTCCCAGGGAATGAACGCGTTTTCAAAAATCAGCACGGCGTCATTTTCATCGAAGCGGCTGGAGAGCGGATAGTCGAACGGGCTGTGCGCGTTCTGTTCGAAGGAAGCGCGGCAAACGAGCTTCACTCCGGGAGTATCCATCGGCGTGATGAAAACCACGGCGAAATCCTTGGCTTTTTCCTTGTCCAGCGTGGTGGCGGCCGTCTGGGCCACGAACGTGGCGTGCGTCATGGCCGAGCCGGTTCCGAGCATCTTGGCACCGCTGACGACCATGCCGTCGTCTCTTTCTTTTACGACGTGCACGAAAACGTCGCCGACTTCATGAACTGGGCGGCTGCGGTCGATGGGCGGATTGATGAGGCAGTGATTCAGGAAGAGGCACTGCGAAGAATAGCGCTTGTACCACTTGCGCGCGCTTTCATCGAACGGCGCGTAAAACTCGGGCTCCGATGCCAGGCTGCCCATGAGCGCCGCTTTGTAATCCGGCGTGCGGCCCATGTAACCGTAGCTCATGCGCGACCAGGCGACGATGGCTTCGCGCGCTTCCCACAATTCCTGCGCCGAATAGCAGGGCTTGAAAAATTTATGCGTGCGCGTGCCGGACCGGTCAAGCCCGGTAAGAGTGTCCCGCGTCTTTGGATCGTGGAGGGCGTCGTACAGGCGCGCGATGGACCGGCAAGAATTGCGGAAAGCGGGATGCTCGGTGACGTCCCGAACGCGCTCGCCGTAAATGTAAACCTCGCGCGCGTCGCGCAGGCTGGCGAGGTAGCGCGCGCCGTCAAACATCGCGTCTGACGATTCCCCCGAGCCGCGAGGATTGTTGCTTGCGAAAATGTCGGCCATGGCACATGTCCTCCGCCTGGTTTGGCGCGGTTCTAGTAGCACAGCCATCCGCCCCGGCGGAGCTGTTTTGTTTTTGCGGCGGTCAACAAAAGCGCACAGCCAAGAGTGGCTGTGCTACGAAACCCCGCTTGTCGCTTCGCTACGATGTATACTACGCGCCACATCATAAACGGGAGAGTTCACGTTATGCAAAAAGCTGCGGGATGCACGCTCAGCGCGATTTGCCTTGTGGTATTGTTTTCCACTTTGCCGGCGATTTCGGGCGGCAATCCCTCCAACCGGCAGGCCGACGTGATTCAGACGTCGCGCGGGGAGCTTCGCATCATGCCCGTTTATCACGGCAGCGTGATGCTCGAATTCGGCGGGAAAGTGATTCACGTCGATCCCTGGAGCCAGGGGGATTTCACAGGGCTTCCGCCGGCGGATTTAATTGTAATAACGCACACGCATCAAGACCATCTGGACCGCGCGATGGTCGACATGCTGAAGAAGCCGGACACCATCATCGTCGGGCCGCCCGCCGTCATCGATACGCTGAATTGCGCGCCGGCCTGCGGCATCGTCGAAGCGATCAGCGACTCCGAGAAAAAGACGGTGATGGGCATCGAATTCGAGGGCGTGCCGATGTACAACCTCGTATTTGGATCGGGGCCGGGAAAACCGTATCACCACAAGGGGATTGGAAGCGGTTACGTTTTGAACTTTGGCGACACGCGCGTCTATTTTTCGGGCGACACGGAATGCACGCCGGAAATGAAAGCCCTGAAAAATATTTCGGTCGCGTTCCTGGCGATGAATCCTCCGCGAACGGAGACCACTCTGGAAGCCGCGGAATGCGTGAAAGCGTTCAAACCGAAAATCGTGTACCCCTATCACTACCGCGGTTCAAAGCTGGAAGAGTTCTCCGAAGCTCTGAAGAATATGCCCGGCGTGGAAGTGCGGATTCGGAAGCTGGAAGGCGAACAGTAGGGCTATTTGCTTCGCATTTTAGAGTGCAATCTGAATTGGTGTGTAGTGGCGCAGGCTTCAGCCTGTGGGGTTTGGTCTTTGCAAGGACTAACCCCCACAGGCTGAAGCCTGCGCCACTACACCCGCATCGATTCCCCAAATTCACTGCGTGGTTTCCCGTAAGAATAAACCGATTGCTGCGTTTGTTTGGTGTGAGGTTTGCAGAACCTGTGCGTGTCGTGCCTGCCGTCACTTTCGCCGGTGATGGTAGTCACAGGCAATTTCGCCAATCTCGGCTTTGATGGATGAGGTATGAGTGCCGATATAGAGGCGAGCAAGCCGCCGAAGCTCACAAGGCACGGAATCTCGCCTTAGCAATTCCTGAAGTACGGGAGGCCAATATGATCAGCGCGAAGGTCCAGCTTACTCAATCACTTAGGCAGGAGCGTCAGTTTGTCGCCACGACGGGAAGCGAGCATCATATCCTGCTCGATGATCCGGCAGGAGGCACCGGCCCCAAGCCTGTTGAACTGGTCGCCGTGGCGCTGGCCGGCTGCACCGCTTTTGACGTGATTACGATTCTGCGGCAGAAGTACCACCAGAAAGTGACCGGGTACGAAGTGCGAGTCGAGGCCGACCAAGCGGAGCGGCCGCCGCAGGTGTTCACGGATGTTCGCATCGTCCACGTGATTACGGGATACGATATCGACCGTGCCGCGGTGGAGGAAGCCATCCGCCTGTCCGAAGAAAAGTACTGCTCGGTGGGCGCGATGGTGAAACAGACGGCCAGGTTGCAAACTACTTTTGAGATTGTGGAAGAGAAAACGGACTGGTTGGCGTTGACTCCTGCCGCAGCCTAGAAATAAACATTTGATTGAAGAATTTACGGAGATAATCACGTGAATGATATTCGCCGTCCGGCGAACTCTCTTGTCCGGTTCGCCGGCGTTCCACGTTTCATTGCGAGTCTGGCGCTTGCCGTTCTGATCGCACTCTTCGGCTCCGGGCTCCTGTTCGCCCAGCAGTTGCAGCAGGCGTCTCCGCTGACGTTGCGGCAGGCGGTGAACATCGCGCTGGAGAAGAACCCGCAGCGCAAAGCGGCTCTGGCAGACACGCGGGCCGCTACTGCCGACGTGAAGCAAGCCAGATCCTTCCTGCTGCCGCACGTCACATTTTCCGAGACGGCTACGGCGGCGACGATCCGGTGTATGTTTTCGGCAGCAAATTGCGGCAACAGCGTTTTGGCGCGTCCGATTTCGCTCTCAACGTCTTGAATACGCCGCTTCCATTCGGCAACTTTGCCACGCGGTTTGGCGGCACCTGGAATCTGTTCGATTCGCTGGCAAGCTGGCGATCCATAAACCGCGCGGAGCGGGAGAAAGACGCCACGGATCGTCAACTGGAGCGCACCGGCCAGGAAATCGTGTTTCGCGTTGCGGATTCCTACTACGCCGTGTTGCTGGCCAAAAAGCAGCTTGAAGTGGCCGAGCAGGCGATGAAAACGGCGGAGGCCATCCTCGAACGCAGCAAGAATCGCGTTGAGAGCGGCATCGTTGTGGAATCCGACTCGCTCAGCGCCCAGGTTCGCCTGGGGAGTCGCAAACAGGAACTGATTCGCGCGCAAAATAACGTGGCATTGGCGCGCGCGCAGTTGATCGCCGCCATGGGCCTTTCCACGCAGAGCGATTTCGAGCCGTCCGACGAGCTGGCGGAAAGAAATCTGCCCGCGACGCCGCTGGAAGAACTCGAAAAACAGGCCATCGAGATGCGCCCTGATTTGAAGCGGATCCGCTCGGAGGAATCCGCGCAACAGGAAAGCGTCTCGATCGCGAAATCGTCCTTCGGGCCGCGAGTCAACGCCTTCGCGGACTGGGAGGCCGACAACCCGACCCTGGTCGGGGGCGGCGGCGGGAACAACTGGGTGGCCGGAATCGAAGTGCAAATCGATCTCTTTGAAGGCGGAGCGAAGCAGGCTCAGCTTTCGCGCGAACGGGCGATGCAGGAGAAGGTCGCCGCGCTGAAGGAAATGGCAACGGATGCCGTGCGGCTGGAAGTCCGCCGAGCCTACTATGACGTGGACGCAACGCGCCAGCAGCTTGAAGTGGCTCGCGCTGCCATCGCCGAGTCGCAAGAAAGTTTGCGGATCAATCAGGACCGCTACGAAGCGGGGCTTTCGACCGTGACAGACCTGCTCGCCGCGGAGGAGGCTGCGCGGCGCACGCAAGCCGAATACTGGGAAACTGTCTGCCACTACTACACCGGTTATGCAGCGCTGGAGCTGGCCAGCGGCGCGCTAAATCCTCAGTCGCCCGTGGTGACGCCATGAAGGGTGGGAATGGAGCAATCGCAGTTTTTTCTTTGCTGATCGCCGGACTGGGCGGCGGAATGGTCGGATGTTCCAGCGACAATCGCGTTCCGGCCGTTGCGCCGGAAACGGTCAGCGGCGTTGCGGTGATTGTTGCGCAAGGCACGACAGTTCCCGATTCGCTGGAGGCGGTGGGGACGGTGCGCGCGGCGCAATCCACCCAGATCGCGAGCCAGACGATGGGCAACATCATCGAGATCCGCGCGCAAGAAGGCGACCGCGTCCAGGGCGGGCAGATTCTTGCCGTCATTGACGATTCGCAAGCGCGCGCTGCTGTGGAGCAATCCGCGGCTGCCGTGACCGCCGCGCAGAAGGAAATTTCCTCGGCCGAATCGGAGCTCGCTCTGGCCCAATCAACATTGAAGCGCTATCAACAGCTCTTTGACAAGAAGTCGATCAGTCCGCAAGAGTTCGACGAAATCAAAACGCGCTCGCAAGCCGCGGAATCGCGGCGCGACCTGGCGCGGGCAAACGAAGCGCAGGCCGCCGCGGCGCTCACGCAGGCTCGAACTTCCCTTGCCAACACGCAGATTCGCGCGCCGTTTTCAGGCGTAGTAACGGAGAAGAAGGCGGACGCAGGCACATTCGCTTCGCCCGGCATGCCTCTGTTCACCTTGGAAGACACGCGGAGCTACCGGCTCGAAGCGATGGTCGATGAGAGCGACATACGTCTCGTCCATGTTGGCGAGGCCGTTCCCGTTCTTCTTGATTCTGTGCAGAGCGCCGAATTTCGGGGGAGGGTGGCGCAAATCGTTCCGGCCGCGGATCCGGCAAGCCGCAGTTTTGTGGTGAAAATCGAATTGCCGGCTGATGCGCGCTTACGGTCAGGCCTATTCGGCAGGGCGCGCTTCCCACGAGGCGCGCGCTCCGCTCTCTTGATTCCTCGTACAACGATCGTCGAGCGGGGACAATTGCGCGGCGTTTTTGTGATTGACGCAAATCAGATCGCCCAGCTGCACTACGTCACGCTGGGCAAGACGTTTGGAGAACAAGTGGAAGTGCTTTCCGGTTTACAGCAGGGAGAAAAGCTCGTTGCCGCGCCCGGAGATCGTGACCTAGGCGGCAAACAGATCGCGCCGCGCCCATGAGCGAAACTCCCGCCAAGCCAAACGCTCAGAGCCACGTCCTGCGCCTCGCGGGCCGCATCGCGCACATTTTTATTCAGTCGAAGCTGACGCCGCTCGTGATTGTTTTCGCTCTTCTCCTCGGTGTTTTCAGCATCCTCGAGACGCCGCGCGAGGAGGAACCGCAGATCGTCGTGCCGATGCTCGACGTGTTCGTGCAAATGCCGGGGGCATCCGCGCAGGAAGTCGCGGAGCGAGCCACTGTGCCAATGGAAAAGCTGCTCCGGGAGCTGCCCGGAGTCGAATACATCTACTCGATCAGCCACCCCGGGCTGAGCATGGTGATCGTGCGCTTCTACGTGGGCACGAAAGAGGAAGACGCGGTCGTCCAAACGTACAACAAGCTCTACTCGAATTTCGACCGCATCCCGCAGGGCGTTTCTCAGCCGCTCATCAAAGTGCGCTCGATTGACGATGTCCCCATCCTCGCTCTGACGCTGTGGGGGAAGAATTACGACGCTTACCAATTGCGGAGAATCGCGGCAGAGCTGGAGCATTCGCTGAAGCAATTGGACGACGTTTCCGAAACCACGATCATCGGCGGCCAGACCCGAAAGTTGCGCGTGATTCTCGACACGCAGCGGCTTTCCGCGTATGGCCTAACTCCCGG
This sequence comes from uncultured Acidobacteriota bacterium, assembly GCA_963768275.1. Lineage (GTDB taxonomy): Bacteria > Acidobacteriota > Terriglobia > Acidiferrales > UBA7541 > Palsa-360. The sequence continues at coordinate 746,193 of CAVYHH010000011.1, read as the reverse complement.
CTCCATCGTCATGCAGCTCGGTGCCGCGAACACGCGCAGCCAGGCAGGCAGTTTTGCCGGCGGGAACAAGGAATTCCAGGTCGAAGCCGGCAACTTCTTCACCCGGCCGGAAGAACTTCAACAAGTGGTTGTGGGCGTTCACGCGGGACGGCCCGTATATCTGCGCGACGTGGTTGCCGCGATCCAGGACGGCCCGGCGGAACCGGACAGTTACGTCCTGTTCGCCGGCGCGAAAGGATCAACGGGGAGCGCGGCAAATTCGGAATATCCCGCGGTCACCATCACGCTCGCCAAGCGCAAGGGCGCGAATGCCACGCTGATCGCGGAGAGCGCGCTGAAGAAAATCGGCACGCTGCGCGGCAACCTTCTGCCAAACGATCTGAACGTCAGCGTGACGCGCAACTACGGCGAAACGGCGAAGGATAAATCCGACGAACTTCTGCAGCACCTTTTCATCGCCACGATTTCCGTGACGCTGCTCATCGCCCTCGCTCTGGGCTGGCGCGAATCGGGCGTGGTGCTGCTGGCCATTCCCGTCACTCTGGCGCTGACTCTTTCGGTTTTCTATCTCTACGGCTACACCCTCAATCGCGTGACTCTCTTCGCGCTGATTTTCTCGATCGGCATATTGGTCGACGACGCCATCGTCGTGGTCGAAAACATCGTGCGTCATTTCCGCCTGCCCGAGAATCGCGGGAGGTCCCTCGCCGGCGTCGCCGTGGAAGCTGTAGACGAGGTCGGCAATCCAACGATCCTGGCGACCTTCGCCGTGATCGCTGCCATCCTGCCGATGGCATTTGTGCGCGGCTTGATGGGCCCGTACATGCGGCCTATCCCAGTCGGCGCATCCTCCGCGATGCTATTTTCCTTGCTGGTAGCTTTTGTCGTCTCGCCGTGGGCGGCGCTACGGCTGCTGCATCACTACGCGGATCGTCCGGAGTCCGGTCATGAAGCGGAGGGATGGACCACTCGCTTTTACCGGCGTTTGATGAATCCGCTGATCCAAAACGCGGGGCGGAGGTGGGCATTTCTTGGCGGCGTGATTGTGCTGCTGCTCGCCGCAGTCGCGTTCATCCCGCTGAAATGGGTTCAAGTCAAGATGCTGCCGTTCGACAACAAGAGCGAGTTCCAGGTGATCATCGACATGCCCGACGGAACGCCGCTCGAACAGACAACGCGCGTGGCGCAGGCGCTCGGAAGCTATCTGGGCGGGCAGCCGGAGGTCGTCAACTATCAAATCTATTCCGGCACATCCGGCCCGTACAATTTCAATGGCCTCGTGCGGCACTACTTCCTGCGGCGTGGGCCGAATCAAGCCGACATTCAAGTCAATTTGCTCTCGCTCCAGGACCGCAAAGCCCAGAGCCATGAAATCGCGCGAAGGCTGCGGCCGGAACTGGACAAGATCGCGGCGCCGTTCGGAGCGCGAATCAAAGTGGCCGAGGTTCCGCCGGGGCCACCTGTCCTTGAGACACTTGTCGCGGAGGTCTACGGCCCCGACTACAAGGGCCAGATGGAACTTGCCGCAAAAATCAAAAAGATTTTTCAGGAGACGCCGGGTGTGGTGGACGTCGACTGGTACGTGGAAGATCCGCAGACGAAGTACGACTTGAAAGTCGATCTCGACAAAGCAGCGCTGCAAGGCGTGTCCGCTGCGGAAGTGTCGCGCACCGTGCAGATCGGATTGAATGGAGCTTCGGCGGGGCTGTTGCACGATCCTTCCTCGCGCGAAGACGTTCCCATCGAAGTGCGGCTTTCCCGGCAGGACCGCTCCGGAATCGAACAGTTGCGCAATCTCAAATTGCCGGGACCGACGGGCGCACAAGTTTCTCTGCGCGAAATCACGAACGTCGAGGAAACCGTCATCGACAAGAGCGTCTATCGCAAGAACATGCGGCCTGTGGTGTACGTGACGGGAGACGTGGCGGGAGTCGTCGAGAGCCCCGTCTACGCCATCCTCAACATGAGCGACGCCATCAACAAAATTCAATTGTCCGACGGCTACCATGTGAAGCAATACACGGGCACGGCGCTGCCGGAACGCACGGACCGCTACTCGATGAAATGGGACGGGGAGTGGCACATCACGGTGGAAGTTTTTCGAGACCTCGGCCTGGCTTTCGCCGCGGTGCTGGTGCTGATTTACGTGCTCGTGGTAGGGTGGTTCAAATCGTTCAAGACGCCTTTGGTCATCATGGCTCCCATACCGCTCACGCTGGTTGGAATTCTTCCGGCTCACGCGGGGATGGGCGCATTCTTCACGGCCACATCGATGATCGGCTTCATTGCGGGCGCGGGAATTATTGTGCGGAACTCGATCATTCTCGTGGACTTTATCGAGTTGCGCCGCTCGCACGGCATGCCACTCGAAGAAGCCGTCGTGGACGCGGGCGCAGTGCGGTTCCGCCCGATGCTGCTCACGGCAGCGGCGGTCGTCGTTGGCGCAAGCGTGATTTTGTTCGATCCTATTTTTCAGGGACTGGCCATTTCGTTGATGGCGGGTGAAGTGGCGTCGACCGTGCTTTCGCGCATCACGGTTCCGATTCTGTATTACATGAGCGAGCGCGGGAGCAGCGAAACGGCGCCGCCGCTTGAGGAAGATTTTGGAAGCGCAATGAACTAGGAGGAGGTCGCGTCATGACAGTGGATCGTTACATCAGAATGATCGGGGGCGCATTCGTTGTGCTCTCGCTCGCGTTGGGTTATTGGGTAAGCCCTTACTGGTTTCTGTTTACGGCGTTCGTTGGTCTGAATCTGTTCCAGTCGGCTTTCACCAACTGGTGCCCGATGATGAGCATTCTGCGCAAGTCGGGCGTGAAGTCTTAGGTTGAACTTGTTGCAAGAAGTTCTAGGCTGCAATCGAGCGGCGCAGGCTTCAGGCTGTGGGGGTTAGTGCTTGCGAGGACTAAAACCCACAGGCTGAAGCCTGTGCTACTCACCCCCTACAATCGGGGGGAGCTTTCTCTCGGCTCCGCATCTACGACCTTCAGTTCTTGCGTGGTTTCCGGTACGGGCGAGGCTGCCGGCTTGACGAGGATGTCCAGAAGGCGGGTTACGAACTCGTTCAGGCTGGGCATGCCCATCAGTAGCTCGATGGGCAACTTTGTTCCGAATGATTCCTCGAGCGAGTGTTGCAGCTCGAGCGCCATTAGGGAATCGAGTCCGAGGTTGCTCATGGATTCTTCGGGGTCGAGTTCGGGCGCGTCGAGGGCCATCACCAGCGCCAGGCTTTTCTGAACGTGCGCGAGAAGCAGCGCGTGCCGCCGGGCCTGAGGAGCGGCCAGGAGTTCCTGCATGGACAGGCGCGGGCCCGATTCGCTGGCCGCCTTTGCAGTGGCGGGACGGGCCTTTTCCCGCAGGAGATCCGAAATCAAGGCCGGGGGCTGCTGGCCGTTGAAAGAGCGCGCCAGTTGGGTCCAGTCCACAGACATCGCGACGGCCTGAGCGGGGCCGTTCTTTTCGAACAAACGGTCGAGCGCGGCTAGTGCTTGCGCGGGCGCGAGTGGAAGCATCACGCGGGACGCCGGTCCCCGGGCGCTCGATGCGCGGGCGGCCATGCCGACTTCGGCCCACGGGCCCCAGTTGATGGACAGGCACGGCAAGCCGTGAGAGCGGCGATCGTGCGCCAGACCGTCCAGGAACGCGTTGGCGGCGGCGTAATTCGCTTGCCCGGGCGAACCCAGGACTGAAGCCACCGAAGAGAAAACGACGAAGAAATCGAGGGGCAAATCCGCGGTGAGGGTGTGGAGATTCCACGCTCCGAGAACTTTGGGAGCTAGGACTCGGCGGAAGTTTTCCGCTTCGAGGTTGAGGAGCAGGTGGTCGTCCAGCACTCCAGCGGCATGAATCACTCCGCGGAGTGGCGGCATCGTGTTGCGAATTTCGGATAGCGCGCGGGCCAGATCGCTTTCGTTCGAAATGTCGGCCTGGATCGTCGTGATCGTGGCGCCTTTGGCGGCCAAATCGGCGGCGACTTCTTTTCCGGAGGAAGAAGCTCCGCTGCGGCTGAGGAGAACCAGGTGCCGGGCGCCCTTTTCCACGAGCCACTGCGCGACTTCGAGGCCGAGGCCGCCGTGGCCTCCCGTGATCAGATACGTCGCATCGGCGCGAGGCGCCGCAGACCGATCCGAGCGATTCTTGGATTCGGCGAAAGTAAAAGAGAGCACGACCTTCCCGATATTTTTGCGCCTGGCCATGTAACGGAAGGCGTTGGCAGCATCCTCTACTGGAAAAATGTTGTGCGGGAGCGGCTTGAGGCTGCCCTGCTGGAACATCGCCATCAGCTCAAGAAGCAATGAGCGGAGCAGGACGGGCCGCTCGCGGCAGACGCGGTCCAGGTCGAGGGCAAAATACGAGAGGTTGTTGCGAAACGGGAACAGGCCCAGCGGCTTGTTCTGATAGATGTCCGTCTTGCCGATTTCGACGAAACGGCCATGAGGAGCGAGGATCGAAAGGCTGCGGGTAATGTATTCACCCGGCAAGGAGTTGAGAACGACGTCGACGCCTTGGCCGCCGGTGGTTTTCATGATTTCGTCGGAGAAAGCGAGGGAACGCGAGTCCAGGACGTGCGGCACGCGCATCGACTTCAAGTAGGCGCGCTTTTCCGAAGAGCCGGCGGTCGCGAAAATTTCCGCACCGGCGTGCTGAGCCAGTTGCACGGCGGCCAGGCCCACGCCGCCTGCCGCGGCGTGGATGAGCACGCGCTCTCCGCGGGAAAGTTTTGCAAGATGGTGGAGAGAATAATAGGCCGTGAGGAAGGCAATCGGAATCGTGGCCGCTTGACCGAAGCTGAAAGCGGGAGGCTTGGGCACGACCGCGCGCGCGTCCGCGGTGGTGAAGGCGCTGAAGCTGGCGCCCGCCACGGCGATCACTTCGTCGCCGGCCTTCATGTTTGTTACGTCCGGCCCGACGGCGGAAATCGTTCCCGAGCATTCGGCGCCGAAGGGGATTGGGCCGCCGGGATATACGCCTGCGGCGTTCATGACATCACGAAAGTTCAGGCCCGCGGAATTTACGCGGATCTCGACTTCGCCGGGTTGCGGTTGCGGACGAGAGGTTCCTCGGAGAATCAAATTCTCGAGATTTCCGGGGCGCGAGATATCCAGGCGAAACGAATCCGCTATTGGAACATCCAGGAGCGTGGCGCTCGAAGATTTGGGCGCGCGCGGCACGAGGCGGGCGACATACCGGGTTCCTTTTCGGAAAGCAACTTCGCGCTCCGTGCTTGGGAGCGACAATTCCTCACAGAGCGCGGCGAGTTCTTCAGGGCTGCCTTCGGGATCGAGATCGATTCGAGTGCAGCCTAGCTCCGCGTGCTCGAGATCGATCGACTTGGCCAAGCCCCACAAGGGAGTCTGTGCCAGCGAGACGCGCGTGGTCGTCGGTCCGACAGCTTGCGCTCCGCGAGTTACGATCCACAGGCGGCGCTTTGAACCGTTCGACTCGCGAAGGAGGGTCTGAACGAATTGCAGGGTTTCGACCCACTGGGTCTGCGCTTCCAGGATCGCGTCCGGGCGAGCGGCGAGATCGCACAGGTCGAGGCTCGTGAGATGGACGATGTTGCAGGAGCCGGCATGGAGCTTGAGGTCGCGAAGATCATCCGGCGTTGCGACGATGCACTTCTCTCCCTGCGACTGAAGATGGGCGGCAAGGGCCTGTCCCACGCCGCCGCGATCGGCGAGGATGAACCAGGAAGGCGGCTCCGAACCATTGGAATTTCGTGAGGCAACGGGCCGCTTCGCCACCCAGGCGACGTCGTACAGCAAGTCGCCGGGATTCTCGCGGGCTTCGCGATCCGTTTCACCAGAGACGAGCTTGACACGGAACCCCAGGAGTTCGCACGCGACGCAGCCATGCTCGTCAAGCAGGCGGATATCCGCCTCGAGGAATTCCGTTCCGAGACTGCTGTCCGGGCGAACGACGCAGTGGCTGAACAAGTGCGCATCTGGCCGCGCCAAGAATCGGAGACTCGCAACTCCGCTCGGGAGATAAATCTTTTTCCGGCTGGATCCGGTTTTGTCTTCCGGCAAGGCAGCCGCGAGCACTTGCAGGCAGGAATCAAGCAGCGCGGGATGCATCCAGATGCCATCGGAATTTCCACTGGTTTGGCAAACCGGAATCACGGCGGGCGGAAGGCACACTTCTCCAAGCGCTTCGCGCTGGCCGCACCACAATTGTTGAACGCCCTGGAAACTTGGGCCGTATTCCAATCCGGCATTTCTCAAGGATGCGTAAAGCTCCGCGGCTGTTTTGCGTTGCGGGCACCGGGCGCGAATTTCGTCCAGGCTGTACTGTTCCTCGGTGCAGCGAACAAAATCGGCAACCTCCATGCGCATGTCGCCGGAAGCATGCAAGGTCCACGCTGCGTTTTCGTGGCCGCCGTTCAGGTTGGCGTTGCAACTGTAAATCTGGAACGAAGCGCTGCCGCTCGATGCCGGAGACGCGACCAATTGCAAAGTGCGCGCGCCCGTGGCGGGAAGGATCAGCGCTTCCTGAAAAGCTATGTTGGATAAAACCGCAGAGCCTGCTCCAAAAAGTTCCGTCGAGGCCGCGCGCGCCATTTCCAGATAAGCGGAAGCGGGAAAAACGACGGAGCCCTGAACTTTGTGGTCGTTCAAGTAGCGAAGGGTATCGATCCCGATCTTGCTTTGAAATTGCGCCATGGGCAGCGCGGAGTTCACACGCTCTCCAAGCAGAGAGTGTACCGGCTTCGCGGCCTTCTGCGGGCCGAGCGCGTTGGGCGGATCTTCCCAGCAACGCTCTCGCTCGAAGGGATACGTTGGCAGAGGCACTTTCAGCGGCTGGTAGGGTTCATCGAAAGCCCTCCAGTCGACGGCGGCGCCGTGGACGTACAACGAAGCCAGGCTCGTGAGCATGCTCTGCCATGCGCCGCGATCGGCTTCGAGCGAGGAGAGGAAAGTGGTCTTAGCTTCCGGATCGGGGAGGCGCTCGGTTCCGATGAAGCTGCCAGCAGGGCCCATTTCCAGGAAATGGTCGTAGCCTAGCGCCTCGAGTGTTTCGATTCCCTCTTCGAGTTGGATACCTTGCAGAACCTGAAGGCGCCAATAGTCGGCGCCGGGAATTTCGCCTTCCGCCAAAAGCTTTCCGGTGAGCCCGGAAACGAAGGGCACATGAGGCGCTTGGAATTTTACTGTTGCTGCCGCTGCATCGAATTCGTCGAGCCTTCGATTCAGGTCGCCGTTATGAAGAGCGAGGTGCAGGAAGCGCGCGCGTTCGACAATGAGTTTCAATGCGTCTTCGCACGCCAATACGCCGGAAATTGCCGCTGCCGTATATTCGCCGACGCCCGCGCCCAGGACGGCGTCCGGCTCGATGCCCCAGGATCGCCAAAGTTCCGCCAGCGCAAACTCCAGGGCAAACAGCGCCGGGTCGCGGCGTTCCGGATTGATTTGTACCGCGGAAAGCGCGGCGAGCAGCGGCTTATTCGAGTGCGAATCCAGAAAACGCGAGCAGCGATCCACCGCCGAGCGAAACACGGGTTGCGTGGCGTACAGCTGATGCGCGGCGCGGGGATCGGAAGACTCCGCGCCGAACAGAAAGGCGATTCGCGGCCCGTCTTTTCTCGTGAGGTGTCCGGCGCGCAATTCCGCCCCGGCACTCTGCGCCGATTGCCCCGCCGCAAAGGCAGCGAGCGCTTCGCGCAGTTGTTTCTTGCTTTCGGCGACAACGGCCACGCGGCGTGCGAAGTGCGATCTGCCGGCGTTGGCGCTGAAGCAGATATTCATGAGGTCGTCTTCGGGATGTTCCGCAAGATGCCTCTCGTACCGGCTCGCGAGTTGCTTGACCGCAGTTTCCGTCCGAGCGGAGAGCGTCAAGATGTGGCAGGGGCGACTCGGCAAACCTTCCTGTCGGGACCGCGGCGGCGCCTCTTCGATAATCATGTGGGCGTTCGTGCCGCCAAATCCAAAACTGCTTATGCCTGCGAAACGACGAGCGGCGCGCGGCCAGGGCTGCGGCGCGCCGGGGATCACGATTCGCGTGCTGGCAAGGGAAATCCGCGGATTGAGGCTGGTGAAATGCAGCTGGCCGGGAATTTCATCATGCGCAAGGCAACCCAGCACCTTGGCCAAGCTAGCCATTCCCGACGCATTTTCCAAGTGGCCGATGTTGGCCTTCACGGAACCCAAGAGGCAAGGAAGTTCTCCAGGCGTGGACTTTCCCAGCGCGCCCTTGATTGCCTCGACTTCGATTGGGTCACCGATGGATGTGCCGGTGCCATGAGCTTCGATGTAGGTCAGCTCGCGCGGAGCGACTCCAGCCTGTGCCAGCGCTTCGCGGATGACGGATTGCTGGGCCGAACCGTTGGGAGCGGCGATGCCGGCGGTGCGGCCGTCCTGGTTCACGGCGGAACCTCTTACGAGCGCGAGAATATGGTCGCGATCGCGAAGCGCGTCGGAAAGTCGCTTGAGGATGACCGCGCCGCAGCCTTCGGCGCGAACGTAGCCGTCGGCCTTGGCGTCGAAGGTCTTGCAGCGTCCGTCCGCCGCCATCATGCGGGCATGCGAAAAAGCGATGGTGACTTCAGGAGAGAGGATGAGATTGACGGCGCCGGCGATCGCCAGATCGGACTGCGCGCTGCGCAAACTTTCGCAGGCCATGTGAATCGCGACGAGGGAAGACGAACAGGCGGTGTCGATGGCAACGCTGGGGCCGCGCAGGTCCAGCAAATAGGAGATGCGGTTCGCGGCGATGCTGTGCGCGTTGCCCGTTCCGAGATAAGCGTTGATCGTCTTGAGGTGATCCTGGTAGGTGAGGATCACATTGGAGTAGTCGAATCCGCCGATGCCGACGAATACGCCGGTTCTGGTGCCCGCCAGCTTGTCCGGCGGCTGCCCCGCATTCTCGAGAGCTTCCCAAGTTACTTCGAGCAGCAAGCGCTGCTGCGGATCCATGGCCGCGGCTTCGCGCGGGGAGATGCCGAAGAAATGCGGATCGAAACGGTCGATGCCGGGTAGGAATCCGCCCCAGCGCGTGCTCATCTTGGCATTGGTCCCGGGGAGAGGATCGTATAGCGCGTCGATGTCCCATCGTTCGCGCGGAATTTCCGTGATGGCATCCACGCCGTTTCGCAACAAAGTCCAAAATTCCTCGAGGCCGTCCGCGCCGGGAAATCTGCAGCCAATGCCCACGATGGCGATGGGATCGGCGCCCATGATTTCTCGAGGGTTTGCCGGACGATCTTCGCGTTTGCCATTCCCGTTTGCGTTTCCATTGCCGTTCGCGTTGCCGGCCAGACGGTGCGAGAAGGACTGCGTGCTCAGGTAGTCCCACACGAGCCCGCTGCGCGGATGGCTCGCGCCGTTTTGCTTGCGATCGGGGCGGCCTTCGCGGTCCCGCCACTCGTGCACCACGTCGAGCGTGCCCGCGAGAAACGCTTCGCGGCAGGCGTAGCGCTGGATTTTTCCGCTGGAGGTTCTGGGAATGCTACGCGGGTCGATGAGCACGACAGCGCCGGGATGAACTTCGTGCGACTCGGAGAGCGCGCGGCGGATCGCGGCGACTACATTTTCATTGGGAACGGATGCGCGGTCGTTCACTTCCTGAACGATGACCAAACGCTCCGCTCCATCCACTTCAATCGAAAACGCGGCGCCGCAAGCGGGGCGCAGCGCGCGGTGGCTCCGCTCGACGGTGTGTTCCAAATCCTGAGGATAGTGGTTGGAGCCGCGAATGATGATGAGATCTTTCAATCTCCCAGTGACGAAGAGTTGTCCGCGATCGAGAAATCCGAGGTCGCCGGTGCGAAGGAACGGGCCTTCGCCCGTCGCCAGATGCGCGCCGAATGTTTCGGCCGTCTCCGCGGGCCTGCGCCAATAACCGCGCGCCACGCTCGGACCCGAAACCCAAATTTCTCCCACGCAGTCTGGAGCGCATGGCGCGAGAGTTTCAGGATCGACAATCGCGACTTTGAGGTCCGGCACGATTCCGCCGCAGCCCACTAGAACGCGGCTGCCTGCTGCGCCCTCTTCCGCAGTCTTGATTCGATTTCGTTGCAGCTCTTCCGCCAGCACGGCCGGCGCGAAGGGCGCACCGCCATCCGAATGGCCTGAAACGATTAATGTTGCTTCCGCCAGACCGTACGCGGGGCGGAACGCCTCTTGCCGAAAGCCGCATGGGCCGAAGGTTTTGGCGAACTGCGCGAGCGTATCCGGACGCACCGGCTCCGCGCCGCACAGCGCCACTTTCACGCTTGCGAGATCGAGCGGCGCGCGCTGTTCGGCGGAAATTTTTTGCACGCAAAGTTCGTAGGCGAAATTCGGCGCGACCATCGTGGTCGCCCGATAACGCGTGACCGCCGCGAGCCAGCGGATCGGGCGCTGCAGAAACGACGACGGCGGCATCACGATCATCTCGCCGCCCGCGAAGACCGGCTGGAGCAAGCCGCCGATCAGGCCCATGTCATGGTAGTGCGGCAGCCAGGTGACGCCAACGCTCTCTGGCGAAAACTGGAAAACGTCCCGCAGGCATGCCAAGTTGTGCAGCAAATTGCCGTGCGTCACCATGACGCCGCGCGGCGCGGCGGTCGAGCCCGAAGTGTATTGCAGGAATGCCAGCGTTTCGAGAGTTGCGCCGGGATCGTGCGCTGCGTCCAAATTCGCCGCGGGCAAATCGTCGGTCGCCAACCAGCTCAATTTCTTCAGCTCCGGCGCGCGCTTGAACAAATCTTCCGCCTGGCGCTGGATCTTCGCCGTCGTCAACACGAACTTGGGTTCGGAATCCGCGGCAATGGCTAAAAGGCGCGGAATCTGCCGGTGCAGGCGCGCGGGAAAGACCGGGACGGCCACGACGCCGGCGTACAGGCAACCCCAAAAAGCGGAGATGAATTCGAGACCGCCCGAATAGAAAAGCAGGGCGCGATCTCCCGCCGCGGCGTGCGGCGCGAGCGCAGCCGCGATGGCGCGGGCTCGCGATTCCAGCTCTTCATAAGTGAGGCGCGACTCCTCGGTCTCTCCGTCGGCAAGATAGCGGAAAGCGACGCGCGAGCCGTGCTCCGCCGTTCTTGCTCGGAGCAGCTCAATCAGATTCGCAAAGCGCGCGTCACGATCAGATGAAAACATAGCCAAAGTCCCTATCTCCCAAGATGAACCAAGTTCGCCAGACCTGCGATGAATATCTGCAACTTATCTCGTGCGTCCCCATGGAGGACGAACTTCCCACAGGCTGAAGCCTGTGCCACTGAGTAGGCGTCGCGTGCTCGATCCTCCAGATGCTAAAGAGTCTGTTTGAGAACTCAAGATCCGCACGCTTTTGTAGCGCCCGCCTTTAGGCGGGCACTTTGGAGCCAAGCAGATGCCCGCCTGAAGGCGGGCGCTACATGAACCCAAAGCAAGTTCTCACACAGATTCAAAAATCAAAGCTTTCCTGGTGCTTTGATGTCGCGGCTGAAGCCACGACCCACAAAACCCCTTTAAGGCTTCCAGCGGATTCGCGCGACTTTCCGCCCACCCTTGCTCCGCTACTCTTTTTTCTCCAGCGCCTCCGGGGTGAACAGCGCGGCGTCCAGCCCGGTATTCAGATGAATCTGATCAATCGTCAAAACCGATTTCGTGCCCTCGACGAGCGAACGCATCTCCGTCTTTCGCGCGCCCCAGATCCCGGATTCTTTCCGCAGACCGCTGGCGTGCATTTCGCGCACCTTGCGTCCATCCTGATCGTACATCTCCGCATGCAAGATGCAGGGTACATCCTGGGCCACCCAGTAATAAATGAATTTGTATTGGGAACGGTCCGGCGCGACGGGCGTGGCCATTACCTTGGATGTTCTGTGATTTTCGATAATATCCTCGGCAGGGAGTAGCTGATACGTGAAATCATCGAGCGAACGCTCGGCGATATCTTCGTAGGTGAAATCACTTCCAGCGAAGCGCTCGGAACGTTCGCGCGGCGCCACGCTGCGCACGCGTTCGGTCGCCGGCGTGTAGATCCATTGGCGGTCAGTTACGCCCGGCTGATTGATCGAAAGAAGCGTGACGCCGCGAAGCTCCGGCGGATCGGTAAAGCGGACGAGCGTCTTGCCGTTGCCGAACGAGCCCACCCGGCTGAGCGTAAAGCGCTTCCGGACGGTGTGGCCGTCCTTGTCCGTGACGTCGAGCGTGGCCCGCAAGATCGCGTCGTGGCTCGTGTCCTGTTGATAGACCTCGGCCATGATCGCTTTGGCGTCCGTCTCGCCGAAAACAGGGAGCGCGCAAGACATGCAAAGCGACAGGAAGAGCAGCGCCGCGTTCAGGCGCTTTCTCTGCTGGTGCGGCGGAATTGTGGCGAATCTACTCATAGCCGATCGCCTCGATCACCTGCATGCGCGCCGCGTTCCGCGCCGGCCACCAGCCAGCCGCGAGCGACACCGCCGTCACAACGGGCACGGAGAGCAGCACAAATTCCCACGGAAAATAAAACGGCACTGAATAGCCAGCCAGCACAAGGGACACGGTGTGCGACATAAACACGGTGTTTAGAGCTCCGGCCACCGATCCAACGATCACACCGACGATGGCCACCGCCACCGCCTCAAGCAACACGAGTTTCCGGATTTGGTCACGCAGCCCGCCGATCGCGCGAACGATGCCAATCTCGCGCCGCCGCTCCGATACGGAAATCAAGAGCGTGTTGACGATTCCAAGAATGGCGATCAGCACGGCCACGACCAGCTGCATGTAATTGAGGGTGAAGAACTGGTCCACGAGGCTGGAGATCCATCGCTTGAACTCCGCGTTCGTGTACACGAACGCGTGAAAGGAGCCGGCGGTGAGCCGCTCGATTGCTTGTTTCATGGCCAACTGGTCGACGCCCGGATTCAGATCGACATCGATGAAATCCACCGCGTCATCCGCCCAATACTTTTTGTAAAGAGCGCGGTCCATGAAAATGGTTCCCTTTTCCGAGCGGTAGTCGTCGAGAAAGCCGAGGATCGGCCGTTCCAGCGCGCCCGTCGGCGATTCGAGAGTCAGCAGATTGCCGACGCCGACTCCCCAACGATGGGCAAAATTTCTCGAGACCAGTACGCCTTCGCCTCGCGTCAGACGGTCATACACCGTCCGTGTGTCCGCGCCCTCGATGGCTTTTTGCGAGCGCAACAGGAAGCCATCCATTTCGATGGCATTCACAGCCGCGGTGTCGCCTCGATAGGGAATGGCGGTGAAGCGGACGTTTTCGACGCGGTTCACGCCGGGAAGCGCGGCAATCTGTTTCCCCAAATCCTCGGAGAAATGGTAGCTGGTCGATCGCAACATCTCCGACGTGGCCACGAAAATGTCGGCGTTGAGCACCTGGTTCATCCAGCGGTCAATCATCTGCCGGTAACTCTGGATGTAAGACGCCGTGGAAAAAACGAACATCAATCCGACCATCAGCGCCCCGACGGTCGCCGCGGATCGGCGCGGGGTCTGAATCATGGCGTCGACGGCCAGGGCTCCTTCCGATCCTCCCAGCCAATTCAAAATCGGGCGCAAGGCGCGAGCCGACCAGAGCACCAGCTTCGGCAGCACAATCGTCAGGCCCAGCAGAACCATCGTGGCAAAAACAAATTGAATGAACAGGCCCAGGCGCGACGGAGTCCAAACTACAAGAGCCGAACCCGCAACGATCATGAGAACGCCGGTCACTATCCGTTTCCACCCCAGCACGGATTCGCGGTGGCGCGCCTCGATATTGTGCAACGCCAGCGCGGGATCCAGGGACGAAGCGCCGCGCGCCGGATACCACGCGCCGATCATGGACGCGGCGACTCCCAGGACAAAAGCGATGGCGCATTGATCGAGGTGCAGCCTGGCGGGCGAGGCCGTGGCCACGACTCCGTATACGGCCGCGACCATGCCGCGCATAACGCGATTGGCCGCCGACGCCAGAAAGAAACCCCCGGCGATCCCCACAAGCGAACCGATCACGCCCATCAGCAGGGCTTCGCATAAAAACATGCGGCTGACGTTTCCCTGCTCCACACCCACGGCGCGCAGGATGCCGATTTCTTTCCAGCGCTGGTTGACCGCGATGGTGAAGGAATTGAAGATGATGTAGACGCCCACCAGCAACGCCACAAAACTCGTGATTAGAATTCCTATGCGCATCGCGGTAACCGCATTTTCGAGCGCCTGCCCGCGAACAGCCGGGCGATCCACCTCCACTCCGGGCGGTAGTTGCGCTTGCAATCTTTGCTGCACAACCTCCACGGGGACATTGGGAGCGTTCATCAAGTCGATGCGGTCGAACTTGCGGCCCCGATGGAACACCACCTGCGCGGAGTAGACGTCCATCACCGCGACGTTACCGCCAAAAACTTCTCCCACGCCGACCGGCTTGAACGTTCCCTGGACCGTGAACTCTTTTTTTCCGTCGGAAGCGAAGAGCGTCATCTTGTCGCCGACCTTCAAGCCATGGCGGTCGGCAAAGGCGCGCGAAAGCAAAATGGAGTTAGGCTGCGCGAGAAACACGAGCGGATCGGCGATTTGCGTCTGCGTTCGGTCGAACTGATAGTCGCGGAGTTGCTGATCACCCGTCGTGTCCACGCCCAGAACCAGGAGGGGCCCTTCGTCAGCAAAGGAGGTTTGCACCAGGGTTTCGATCACGGGTTCCGCGAGTTGCACGCCGGGGGTGGCGCGCACGGTGTCGAGCACCTTTTCGGAGAATCCGGATTCTCCGGCGGCAATCTGCAGCGTCGCCTTGCCCGCCAGCTTTTCGACGGTCCCGCGGAGCGAATCAAGCAAAGTGGCATTGCCGGTGCGAATCGCGAAAAAAACGGCCACGCCAAGGGCGATGCCGAGGGTGGTTAACGCCACGCGGAGCCGGTGCGCGCGCCACTGCTTGAACGTGATGAGCCACAGCGCCCCAAACATTACTGTTCTCCTTCTGATGGGGGCGCGGTCCCAGTTCGCCCGGTCCGCACTTCCTTGATGAACTGGCCGTCGTGCAGCGTCAGAATTCGATCGCAGAAAGCCGCGGCAAGGTCGTTGTGCGTCACCAGAAGAACCGTGTTGTTGTATTCACGATGAAGATCATCGAGGAGGCGAAGAATTTCCACTCCGGTGGCCGAATCGAGGTTGCCGGTGGGTTCGTCGCCGAGCAGGATGGGCGGACGAAAAACGAGGGCGCGGGCGATGGCCACGCGCTGGCGCTCGCCTCCGGAAAGCTCGTCGGGCCGATGGTGCGACCGGACGGCGAGCCCCACGCGGTCCAGCATGGCCGCGGCGCGCTGATCGGTTTCGCGCCTCCGCAAGCCTTGCAAACGGAGCGGGAGGGCCACATTTTCGAGCGCGGTGAGCGTGGGGAGGAGGTTGAAAGTTTGGAAGATCATTCCAATTTTTTCCCGCCGAAGGCGGGTGCGCCGGTCGTCGTCGAGCGCGGCAAGCTCGATGCCCTCCAGCTTGATCGAGCCGGAGGTAGGCTGGTCCAGGCCGCAAATCAGGTTGAGGAGCGTCGACTTCCCCGAGCCGGACGGTCCCATCACCGCGACCCGCTCGCCCTGTTCGACCGTAAGGCTCAAATTGATCAGAGCCTTCACGGCCCTGCTGTCTCCGTAGCTCTTGGAGACATTAGTCAGCTGGATCATAATCGCAGCCGCGAACACCCTGAGATGGCGGGCCGATGCCTCAAGCGGGAGTTGATTCTACCCCAGGGCGGAAGAACCGCGAAGGTGAAAATTCAAAATTACGGTGGGGGAAATGTTCTATCTGTCCCGTTTCGTACAGGTTATTGGGACACGCCATGGAGTGAATAGGGGGCATGCACCGGCGGGAGAAATTGGTTGTTGTTCATGGGGAGTGGGACTAAGATGCGGATAGTCCCCCACCCGGATGGTCTAGGAGGCCGAAATGCTCCCGCGCTATTGTGTCGTTCTATTCATTTTCATCTTTGCCGGCGCCGTCGCGATGCATGGACAGGCGGTGGTGGAGTACGGAGCAGCCAAGGGGATCTCGGCTGGCGTTACAGCTGCCGTTAAGCCGCCGGCGCCGAATCTGGGACTCCCTGAAACTACGCCGAACGCGGGTTCCGGCGCGGCATTGAATTCCCCCGGCGTTCCGGGGGGAAACGCCGAATCGGCAGCGCAGACCAACAAGCAGTTTTTTCAGAGCCAATCCGGGCCGAATGCGGCGCAGGTTGCTGTGCACACCGTGCCGGATCATGCCCAGGCATGGATCGACGGGAAGTTTGTGGGGCCAACGCCTTTGGATTTGAAGCTCGCGCCCGGCCATCACCAGGTGCTGGTTCGCGCACCCAATATGCAACAGGTAACGCGAGACTTCGACCTGACCGCGAAACAGACGCAATCGATCGATCTCCCGATGAAGTCTTCATATCAAAATCAAGTCATCATCCAATGGCCGTCGCAGAAATAGCGTTTGCGGTGAGTTGAATTCTTCATATCCGGCCCAATTTATTCTCTCTGGTTGAAAGCGCATTTTGCAGCGCCCAATTGCTGGTGTTGCACCTGCGTTGGGCGGGCCTAAGATGACGGATAATCGGATTTCACCATTACTAATCATCAACCGTCCGAGTAACCGTTTGCGAAAGCCTATACAACCTATTCCTTGGTGCGAGACGCAAAACAGGCGACCATTAGGGTGCGGCGTTTAATTTTACGGAGAAAAGGCCACCCCCACGGGGGTGAAGGTTAAGCGTTCAAAGTAGTCGTCAACGGTAAATCCAGCTGGAATTGGTTTCGTCCGCCACTCCTTTCAGAAGATTCGACCTATTCCTGATCCCTGCGGCCAGACGGAATGAACGACGATTTGTTTGGCTTGCCCGGACGCACCGCTGTCCGTACCCCGGGAAGTTAGGCCCAGATTGCTAACGTGATCGTGTCCCGTCCGATAGTGGAGTGAATCGTTGAAATTGTGCCGCAATGAAAGAGATGGCGCATTGGTTCCGCTTTGCGGAGCGTTGCTGTTTGCCATCTTGATTTGCGCGAGGCCCGGTTTCGCACAACAACGGGGACCTGCCGCACAGGTTGCGACCGGGTCCGTCACCGGCAAAGTCACGGCCACTACCGGACAGAAAACAACCGATATTCTTGCCGGGATCACGGTCAAGTTGACGGCAACGGCCCCAGGGTCCACAGCGAAAACGACAGTCACTGATTTCAAGGGCAGTTACGAGTTCACGCATCTGGCCCCGGGAGAGTACAGCCTGGAAGCCATCGTCGCAGGATTTCAGCCTTGGACGGCCACAGTGACGCTCGGACCTGCTCAAGCAGCTACCGAAGACATTGCGTTGCAGATCACCTCCGTCGAGGAGCGGATCGAAGTGCAGGGGGAGGCCGTTGAAGTCGCGACGCAGAGTGTGAGCGCGGCGGCCACGGTCAACGAGCAGCAACTCGAGGATTTGCCCCTTCGCACGCAAAAGTTTACCGAGGCCCTGGCCATGTCCCCGAGCGTCATCCGGACGCAGGAAGGGAAGTTGAATTTCAATGGCCAGGCGGAAAGCCAGGGAATGCTCCTGGTGGACTCGGCGGAAAACGTGGACCCGGTGTCGGGAAGTTTCGCGATTCCAATCCCTGTCAATGCGATTCAAAACATCCAGGTTTTCAGCACTCCGGACAGTTCCGCGTACGGCGGATTTTCCGGCGGGTTGACCCGAATCGACATCAAATCTCCCGGGCAAGGATGGAACTACAAGTTTCTGGACATGGTGCCGTCCTTCCGAGGAAAGAACGATCACCTGATCGGCCTTTTGAACATGACCCCGGGCGTGGAGTTCGGCGGGCCTCTTATCAAGAATAAGCTCACCTTCTCCGAGAACATGACGTACGAATTTCGCAAGGACCCGGTGCACGGGCTGTCGTGGCCCATCAATGAAACGGTCACGTACAGCCTGGTGTCCTTCACGAATTTTCAATGGACGTTTTCAGCGAAGCATATATTGAACGTCAACGTAAATGTGTTTCCAGCGACGATCTTGTATGCAAATATCGATTCGCTGATCCCGCAAAGCGCTTCGGCGAATATTCGCCGACGTGGCGCGTCCATCGGAATCTCGGACGCGTACCAGTTCGACTCCGGGACGGTTCTTACCACGCTCGTTCGTTACACGAATTTCTATGCCAGCGACTACGGCCAAGGGTCGCTCGACATGACCATTAATCCCGAGGGCTGGGGCGGCAATTACTTCAATGCGTTTTCGCGAAACGCAAATCAAGTGGAGGCTCTTCCCGTTTTGCAATTGCCGGCGAAGTCCTGGCATGGCAGCCATCAATTGCAGTTCGGGACGGATATCCTCCATCGGTCGTTTACAGGGAGCAGCGTTTCTCGTCCCATCAACCTACTCGAGCAGGATGGCACCGTCGACGAGACGATCGCTTTTCTGGGCGCGGGACAACTGCAAGGGGGCGATACGGAAGTCTCGGAATATGCGGAGGATCGCTGGTCGCTCACCAAGAGCCTGGCTCTGAATTTCGGGGGCCGTTTGACGTATCAAGCGAGCGGCAGGGATGTGGCCTTCGCGCCACGCGCAGGACTCGCGTACTCCATGGCGAACAAGATCGTGGTCCGTGCTGGAGCGGGTTTGATCTATGGACATGTGCCGCTGCTGGCGACGGATTTTGCGGATTATCAAGAGCGAATGATCACGAACTTCTTCCCTGCGTCACCGCCACAGACCTACACCTTGCAAAACGTCTACGAGTCCTCGGGAATTCCTGGGAATTCTTCGACACTGATGGACAACAAAAACAGTACGCGCACGTTTACTTGGAATATCGAAGCTGAGGCTCCCTTGCGGAAGGACCTCAGTCTTCGAGTCGGCTACTACGAAACGCATACGGTCAATCTTTTTGTGCTGAATCCGATTCTTCCTGCCGGCGGCGGGACATCCGGTTTCATGGTTCTTCAAAACACGGGATCCTCAAACTACCGGCAGGCCCAGATCACCGCTCGTTACCGGCCAAGCGAACGGAACGAGCTGAATATTTCCTACGCCTGGAGCCGCGCGCGGGGGGACCTCAATACGCTTTCGGACGCATTCATGCCCGTTCAAGCGCCGGTGATCCGGCCGAACGCCTATGGAGTCCTGCCTTCCGACATCCCCAACCGGGTGCTTGCCTGGGGGTATATCACGCTTCCCAAAAAATTTATCTTCAGCCCCGTGGCGGACCTTCATACGGGCTTCCCGTATTCCAATGTGGACGTTTTGCAGAACTACGTGGGTGCGCCGGACAGCCTGCGCTTCCCGGTTTACTTTTCACTGGACGTAAAACTCTCCCGCGAGTTTACGGTGCACATGCCATTCAAGGAAAACTCCAAGCGGCGGAAGATCAGTATTGGAGTTTTTTCGCTGGACGTGACCAATCGTCTCAACCCGCACGATGTATTCAACAATAACAATAACGGCGCCCCCACTCCTCTTTTTGGGCAGTTCGACGGATTTCAACGGCGTTTGACCGGGCTCGACATTAATCTGACCGAGTGACTGTTCCACGTGGAGCTTGTGCCGCCGCGCTCTGGTGGAAGGACGAAATATTTCCCTTCAGAATTCGCGCACTGGATTGAGGCTGGCGTATGAGGCTAAAATCACGCGCCGTGGAACCGCATTCGGGGAACTCGCTATGAAACTCACGCCTCTGCTTGCGATCGGTGCGCTTTGCGTTGGCGCACTCGCGGGAGTGGCGATCAAACTAGCGATCGCCCCCGACGATCAGGAAACTCTGCTTCAGGCGGACCTCGCGGCATTCGGATCCGGAACCACCGCCGTTTCGCTGGATGGCAAATTTCTTGACCCGAACTTCACCTGGACGGATTCCTCCGGGAACACTCGAAACAAGTCGGAAATCACGGAGGACTTCCGATCCGGGAAGGGACTGCCGATGGAGGCCGGCAAAGCAAGCGGCGACGGTAAAATTATTATTAGTGCGATCAGTGCTCACGCCGATGGCCAGGTCGGACTGGTCCAGACGACCAGCGGAAACCTGTATATCCTGCGCATCTGGGTGAAACGCCGTGCCGGCTGGCAATTGCTAATTTATCAGGCCGTCTCGATCGGCGCCCCTCCTTCCGCCGAGCCGGGGAACGGAGTGTGCGAGAACCCGTGCAACACGGTGCCCTTCCAGCCGCAAAACGAGGACGAGCGCGAGGTGATCCAAGCGTACCAGGCAGTGGAGCGGGCGGTGGCGGCGCACGATTCCGCGGCGTGGGCCGCTCACATCGCCGACGAATTTTTTGCGGTTACCTCGAATAGCGATCGCCCCCTCGACAAAGCGACGCGAATGGCGGGTTTGGACAATCAGAAGGTTGGGGGAATCGCGCCGTTCCCTCTCGTGTCGGCACGCATGTTTGAGTTCGGCGGCGCGATGGTGATGATTTCACTTCAGCAGCCCGAGCACGGCTTGCCGTTGCACGTCACGCGCGTCTGGTTCAAGCGCAACGGCACGTGGCTCGAGGCCTACAGCTATCAGACGACAATCCAAGCTGCCCTCTCTACTCGATAAATTGTCAAAGGGAATTCGGCCTTCAAATCTTATTCAATTCGGGTGAATGGGCAGCGCAAGGGAACTTGAGGATGGGCCCGCGTCGCTCCCCTTTAATCCGCGCGCGGCCAGGATTTCATAATTCTGATATTTGATGGTCAAGACGGCGCGCCCGCCTCCGCGTACGGCGGAAACGGATTCATTTTTGGAAGGCAGCCAAAAATCACCAATTTTCAGATAGGAATGGTGGATCTCGGTCTTCTTAATCCAGAAGGACGGATTTTTGGAGGGTTCCGCCTCAATGCGGCACACGGCGAAATCCTTGCTGTCCACCCAGATCCGCCCACGATAAAGAAGCTTGCTCGGAATTTTGGGTTGAACCGCGACCACGTAAGTACAGTTATCCGGGGCATCCTGGTGCTCGAACCCGCTGAAATCGTAATTGCGCGGATTGAGAGCGACGCGCTCCCGATTCTCCTCGCTCATGGATTCAAGCTCGGCTTCCAGAAGGCGTTTCAGAATTCGATCGATGATCCATTCGGGGCCGCTCTGGGTAACAATCTTGAATTGTTTTGTGGCGGGCGCGTCGTAAATCATGTCGACAACCATCTCGGCATGAAGGGAAGTAGGAAAGCCCGTGTAATCCAGGGTATAAAAACGCCTGCCTTGATACTTTTGCAAGGCGTCCGCGCGTTCGGCGTTTTTCTCGACGAGCTTGTCCATCACCTGCGAGAGATCGAGCCGCGGTTCGATAATCTCTTGTGGAACGGGAGATTGCGCGCGCGCCATTGCGGGCCACGCCAGGATCAGCAAGAGTAGGGTTGCCAGCGGCAATCGGGAATGGTGTTTGCCTATGGAGATAGACATAGCGAGTCTTTCCGCCGGATTCGCGGACCCGGAAATCCGATTTCAAATCAGGTGTTTACAATCTTTCTTGCATCGTCAAGAAGGATGTTTTCGACTTGGGGTGCAGGGCGCGTGTAGCGTTCGTAGGTTTTGTACATACCCGCAAAAATCTGGTCCCAGGAGCCAACGGAAAGAGCGCGTTGGCGGGCTTCGAGCCGCATCGAATCCCGTATCGCGGGCTCGGTCATCAAGACCGTCAGCAACGAAGCGAATTCATCGGAAGTATTCGCGACGTAACCTGACTTGCCGTGCTCGACCGTGTATTTTGGACCGCCACTTGATGACACCACGGCGGGAACACCGGAGGCCAGCGCCTCAAGAACCGCCAGGCCAAACGTGTCCGTTTCCGAAGGGAAGACGAATGCATCCATGTTCGCAAATGCGCGGGAAAGATCCTGGCCGGTAAGCCAGCCGATAAATTCCGCGTGCTGCATGTTTTCGCGCAGCCATTTTTCCTCGGACCCCTCGCCAATCAGAACAATCCGAAAGTCGCGATTGCCTTTCGCCAGGAGATCCCGCTCGAGCTGCGCGAAGAAGCGCACGTTTTTTTCCGGCGTGAGCCGCCCGACGTAGCCGATTTGGAACGGACCGGCGGACCGTTCTCGAAACGCCGGACTGAAAGCCTCTGTATTCACGCTATGGGACATCAAGAAGCAGGGCTTGCCGGTGGTCTTTCCGAGCAACTCGACCAGATCACGATTCGGAGTAAAGAGCAGCCGCGGTATTTTGTAGAAACGAGCCGCCGCATGGAAACTGGCAAATTCGGCCGCGGCAGCCAATTTGGCGGACAGATTCTCCGGCCAGGACGATAGAAGCCTGGATACGCGGCGGCGGGCAAATTGATGAAGATTGGTCTGCCAGGAGGCCGCCAAAGCGACGCCCAGGTTGTGGGCCAGGAGAGTTCCCAGGATTCCAACGTCGCTCGGGCCCGTGATGTGAATGACATCCGGGCTGAACTCGCGCAGGATCCGCACGAGTTTGGAATAGTGCCGCAAAAACAGAAGATCGAACTCATGGTGGCCATCGAGCGGAAACTTGATCCGGCCGCGGCGCAGTTGCACTCGTGTTATTGATCCATCGGTTACCACTTCGTCGCGCGGGCCCGCGTGAACCAGGAGAAACTCGAAGCCGCGTTCTTTCGCAAACGCGGCAAACTGCCGGCTGGTATTCGCCACGCCGTCAATTTCCCGGTAGGTGCACGGAAATAGCGCCATCCTGATATGGTCAGGCCTCACGCAATGACCTCATGCGGATTTTCCGGGGCTTGATGCAATCCTGACTTTTCTCTAAACGTAAAATTCAACGCGTGCCTCACGGAGGCATTTTCCACCATGCGAAAAACGGAAAAAATTCGCCCCAGAAAGGGCGGAGGGGCTTTCCATAGCGCGGATAAAGGACGATAGTACCCGGCCTTAAAATCCATGTGGAACACTCGCTCATCCCAGCGGCGAGAACCAGCGGGATGTTCCGGATAGTCGCGGATCGTGTCGATTACGGTTTGCATGAAGCGGATGCCGAGCACTTCCGCATACTGCGGCATAAAGACGATATGACTGAGCTGCTCGCGTCTGATTTCGTTGACGAAGTCGGAAAAACTCGCGGCGCAGGTCAGATTCAGGGCGCCGCTGGGCTCGCATCCATGCCGATCTCCGCCTGAGACGAGAGGGCGCTGCCATACCGCGGCCAGTTGTATTACTTCCTTATTTTCAGTCCAGGCGCGCATCGCGTTGAGTTCGAAGGCGTGAAGGAATTGGACGTGGCTCTGCAAAAACCGTTCAAGAATGCTCCGGAAAGTCGACTGCCCCAGGCAATGCTGGTCCCAAAGGGGATGGTTGAAGACAATCAAAACCTCCGGCAATTCGTGAAGCGCCGCCAATAGTTCCATCAGCCGAGGGGCGGAGGGGTTTTTCGTGTAGGCGGCCAGGTCATCCATAATCAAATGCGCCTGGCTCTCCGGCAGATTGTGAATTCCCAGATGAAATACAGCTCCTTCGAAGGGGACGCTCCACTCCACTGCATACGGAATCTGAACCGGGTCCGGCAGTTGGCGCAAGGCGCTCGGCGCTCCGATACTGTCGTGATCGGTGAGAGACACCAGGCTCATCAATTCCAGATCGATTTCAATCTGATTGCTCTCCACTTCGAAGGCCTGCTTTGGAGGCAAGGGCGGCGTCCAATAGGCCTGAGAGAAATCGACAGGCCGGCATGATTTTTTGCACTGCTCCTTCAGAGCCCAGCGCAACAGGGGCCATTTTTCAGCGAATTCCGGGATAAAGAGAAGACTCTCTTTGGATTGATTGGTATGGCTGTGAAGGGAAACTGCCGTCCGATACTTCGCGGCAATGTCGGGCTGCTTCCAGATGCATGAAATTTGTGATTGTGGCAATTGGTTTTGTCCGGAATGATTTAGGTTCATGATTAGGATGTCAAAATCCGGCCTTGCACTCCAGCGATCTAAAATCTAAATTTCCAGGCTGGCAATAAGTATGCCACCTGGCTGGGTTTCACACGCCCGAAACAAGGTTTGAGCGGTGAGCGCACTTCTCCGCCTTAAACGCCGCCGCAAGCCCGGCTATAGTGACAGGACCGGGCCTACCGCGCGAGCTTCGACGGAATTTCGTCGCTTATCCAGATGCACGCAGCCCTCAGGCGGCAGAACTCAGTCTGTGCGGCGGCTCCCCTTGGAAGCCTCGCCAGGCGCGGAGGTCATGCGCTACGATTGTGACGGCCTTTACCGTTGTGGTTGTTGTCCTTGCGTCGGCGCAGCGGCGGGCGGCGCAAGCGGAGGTTGCGGCCCGAGCACTTTCACGAGCGCCTGGTAGGCGCATTGCTCGTCCGCGTTTCCGCCGCCCACTCCAACCGCGCCAATCAGTTGATTGTCCACAATGATCGGCAAACCGCCCGGAACGAAGTAGTAGGAAAGGCCCTCCGACTTGCCGAGGTCCAGACGAATCAGGCGGCCATCGACGGTGTTGAACCGCTGCGCGACCGAAGCCGACGATGCCCTCGCGTACAGCGCGGTCTTGGCTTTCATCAAGCCAGTCTCGGCGCCGATGGGGAGCACACCGTCCATCGCGTGCGAGTCGATGATGTCCCCCGTCGGCGAGAGGACAAAAATGACGATCGATTGGTTCCCGGGCTGCGCCTTCTGCCATTCGACGCAGGAATCGACGATCGCTCGGGCGGTGTCGGCATTGATTACCGCCTTCATCAACGTTCGCTTGGCGACTTCATCTGATACCGTGACTTTGTTAAATGGAGCGGGCGTGGCGCCCTGAGCCCAGGCTTTGCTGTTTCCGAATAGGAATGCTGCGGCAACTACCGCCAGAATCAGAGCCGTACGAGACATCCACGCATGTTTCCTCATGTCGCTTTCCCCCTGGTCTCCTCGAGTCTTGTTTTTCTCACAAACGCTTCACCCGCGTTCCGGAAACGCGCGTTGAATTCTTCAAGGATTTTCCGATTTAGAATTTCCCGCAATCGGGACTTTACACCCATACGGCTCTGATTGGCAAAGTTCTATTTCCTTGAATAAATAAACGGGCCCGATTCATGACATGGCCCGTGACCGCTTCCCGCGGCCTATTTTCCGATTTCCAAAAGTTCAAAGGTGCTGAGCACCGGTTTCGGACGGGGATTCGGATTTTTGGCAGAGGGGGGCACGGGATCGTTTTTTTCCGTGCCGATGGAGAACACGTGGTGAGTCTTTGCATCGAGCGCAACGGTGCGCGCGCCATAGATGGTCTTGACGGTCGCGACCAAACTGATTTTGTCGGGTGAATCCGCGTGGAAGATGTAGGTTGCGCCGCTCTTGCCGTCTCCGCTGTCGCGGCACGTCGCGTACACGTTGCCGGTTGCCGGATCAAAAACATCTCCGTCCACGCCGATGGCGATCGGCATGGAAGCTACGACCTTGCCGTTATCCGCGTTCATGACGATCATCACGCCCGGAGCAGTGGCGCCCTTGCCGCGGCAGCCGATGTATAGCCGGCGATTGGTTTTATCCATCGCCATGGCCACCGGCGCATCGCACCCGGGAGTGGGCCATTTGTTCTTGATGGTGAGCTTCATCGCGTCATACTCGATCACTTGGCCTTTGTCCTCGTAATCCTGGAAGATGCTTCCATTGCCGTCGGCTGCCGCCGCCTCCGGGTTGGCGTTGAACGGCATGGCGCCGACCACTTTCGCCGTCGCCGCGTCCACCACGGTCAGGTTCATTCCGTCCCCGTTGTTGACGTATACGCGCTTGGTCGACGGGTCATAGAGAAGCGAATCGGTGTCGATGCTGTTCGATTTGATTGACGAAGTAAGCATCATCGTCTTCAAATCGAAAATGTAGACGGTGCCTTCCTGCTCGGTCTTGTTGCCGGTCACAAATCCTCGATTGAATTCCGGCGCGACTGCCACACCGTGAAGACCGTTCATGCCCTGGATGTCGGCGACTTGCTTGCCGGAATCCGCATCGATCACCAGGATGTGCGTGCTGCGAGGGATGTAGACGCGCCGTGCGGCTGAATCCACCGTCACGTAATCCCAGCCGCCTTCGCCCCCAAGAGGGATGGTTCTGAGAACGCGATAGCCCGCATCCTGTGGCGCGGCATGGAATACGGTGGGAGAAAGAATCAAGAGTGCAAAAGAAAGAACGCAGGCCCAGGACAATGCAATCGAAATCCGACGTGCTGACATTAGGATGCCTCCTCTTGTTGTATGTTTTATTGGGGGGCTGCTGCTCCGACGCAAGCAATCATGCGCCTATTTCAAATAAAAACAACATCAATTCTATAAATTACAGGTTTGGCAGTCAGCATTAATGACCGTTGACATGGAGCGAACCCGCCTGATACAGAACTCAGCAGCACTTTGGCGCCGTGGATTCACGCGCCCAATGCAAATACTAAATTTCAGAAGGCGGAGTTTCAGATGACCCTTCCCCGTGACCGTGCAAAGTACTCGGCGATCGTCGACCGGCCAAAGCTGCATTTGCCCAACGGCGAGCGCGTCGTCATCTGGACGATTGTGAACGTGGAGGTATGGGACATTGCGCGTCCGATGCCCCGCCAGGTGCTCGTGCCTCCGACCGGCGTGACCACACTGCCCGACGTGCCCAACTGGAGCTGGCACGAATACGGCATGCGCGTCGGCTTCTGGCGCTTTCACGCGCTCTATGAACGGTTGAAAATCCGGCCGTCACTTTCGATCAATGCTCGCGTTTGCATTGACTATCCGCGCGTGGCGCAAGCCTGCAAGGATTCGGGCTGGGAATTCATGGGCCACAGTTTCGATCAGCGCCCCATGCACGGCGAGCCCGACCCGGTTGCCATGATCGAGCGATCGGTGAAGACGATTCAGGAATTTGCCGGAAAGCCACCCATCGGCTGGATGGGGCCCGGCCTCACCGAGACGTACGACACGCCCGACCATCTCAGGGCGGCGGGAATCAAGTACATTTGCGATTGGGTCTGGGACGACGAGCCCGCCGAGATCGAGACCAAGCACGGGCCCTTGTACACGCTGCCGTACTCGCTCGACACCAACGACATCCCCGTCATGGCGGTGCAGTACCATGAAGCGGCTTACTGGACGCAAAAATGCAAAGACGCGTTTGACCGGCTGTACGAAGAAGGCGCGAACCGGCCGAAGATCATGGCCATCGCCATCCATCCTTACCTGAGCGGCCAGCCTTCGCGCATCAAGTATCTCGAGGCTATCTACGAATACACCTCAAAATTCAACGGGGTGTTGTACTGGACGGGAGAGCAAATCCTGGATTGGTATCTGAAGGCGAGGAAATAGTAGGACGGGCTTCAGCCTGTCGGGTTTCGGTTTGCTATACCCAAATCGAAAGCAACAGGCTGAAGCCTGTTCTACTTAAGTCACTTTGCAGTGGGCGCCATCGCATTGAAGTCGGCGGCGTGGGAAACGATCACGATCCAGCGCCCGTCGCGCTTGGCCATCAAGAAATTATAGAGTCCGGCACGAAAGGGCCAATCCGAGCCATCGCGCTTTTTGGCGCCGGTCATGGACCAGTAGTCATCCACCGAGGCGAGTTCGGGGCTGATGTACTGGATGGACTTGACCTCGTCGGTGCGATGCGAGTTCTTGTACAGATCCGCGAATAGCTTGGCATGTTCTTCCTCGACGTCCTGGCGCGTGCCGAGGGACTCGCCGCGCCAGTTGACCCACAAGAGGTGATCGGCGAGCGAGACGCACATCGAGTGCGCGTCGTGCGTGTTCCAGCCGTTGCTGAATCCGGCGACGAATTCCTTGATGGCCGCATCATCCTTGCTGTTGGCGGATTCGTTCGCCGACGCAACCCGCGCGAAGCCGATACCCAGGGCCATGGCGAAGACCAGGATCAGAATCGCCAGCACTCGCCTCGGATCAAGCGTTGCGGCAATAGAAGCTCTCGTGTTCATGTTGTGCGCTCCTCGTTTCATCGAAAAATTCAATCGCAAATCAGCATCGGGAATCGTCCCGGAAGATCGTCTACGCATGCCCGGCCGGCACGGTCCGGAGAATCTGCCCCATAGGGTACACCAATCCCGGCTCGGGAGACATACATGCTGATGCGAATCAGCCGGCTTTGGCGACAATCGAGAAATTCCGCAACGTATCTTTTCAAGAGGGCGCCAAAAGTACATGATACGCAGAGCGGAGGTGTCATTATGAAAACTCGGCTACTGTGGACCGGAACCTTGGTTGTGTGTCTTCTGGCGGTTTCCGGCCCCGCGTTTGCTCACCACTCCTGGCACGGATATGACATGGCCAATCTCACCACGGTGAGGGGGACCGTGACGCGATTCGACTGGGGCAATCCGCATGTGTGGATGTATTTCGACGCGACGGACGATAAGGGGAACGTTGAAAAATGGGCGGCCGGCGGGCCAAGTCCGAGCCGCATGGCCGGCACCGGCTGGGACAAGGAAACCCTCAAGCCCGGAGATCAGATTACCGCCATCGGTCACAAGATCACGGACGGCACGAATACTTTGCGCCTGGTGAAAGTTGTGCTATCGAATGGGCGTGAATTGATCTGCTATGGCGGAAACTGATTGCGGACAGTTTTTAGTATTTCGGACGAAGCGATTTAGATTGCCCGATCTTTCAGGACAGCGGAGGGAAAAAGAGTTGGGCGGCAACGGCGTTGATTCCGTTGCCGGCCAACTCGCTATTCCGACCGTAACGTCGAGGACCCGGGATGCTTGGACACTCGTGGCCTCGTTGGTGGGCCCTCGATCACGCCTTTTTTCTCGCCATTTTGTAGGCAATGGAGAGCAACAAGAGTTGGTCATCCTTTTTAGTTTTGCCTAACAAACGGCGAAATTTTGTCAGCGTTCGGGCATCTTTCCCTGAATCGCCCCAGGCCATTTCGGCGTCAGCTTTTCTCTTCCGAAGATTGGGCAATTGGGGCGGTTTTTCGCCGTCGTAGAGCAATTGGTACATTGGAACTTCGAGAGCTCGCGCGAATTTTTCGAGTGTTTCAACGGCTGGAACGGTGTGCCCGTTTTCCACCCGTGAAATGTAGCAACGAAGAAGTCCCGTCCGCTTCTCAATTTCCCCTTGGGAGAAATTCCTTTCCTCACGCAATGCTCGGAGCCGTTCTCCTACAATCATGGTCTTACCCTCCATTGGATTTTGTCTGGCGCAAATGAAACAAATTCACGAGAAACGAAAACGTTCCTCGTCCCTTGCAAGTCAGATCGGCGCTAGTTCAGGAAAAAACGGGAGGCGAGGTATCTGCTGCGAGACGAACCAGAGGCAGGGTACAGACTCCGACGCGCCTTTGGTCGAGTGCTAGCCTAAACGAAAGCCAATTCAGGTTATCGCGTCGAAGCGAAGTGGACGCGACGACCCATTCTTTTTCCAGCGGCGTAAAAGATCCGCGAACGTGAAGAGCGGAAATTCCGCAGCTGTGGCTGTTAGGCGGGTTGATCGCGGGAGGGTCCGGGATCGTGTCGACGGCAGCGACAAAGAGCAGCAGACAGATCAGCCAGACGGCGTATTTGTGTTTCAACGTGTCCTCGAACAAGAGGAGGCCATCCCCCTAACGAGCATCCCATTTCATGAGAACAATGATATTACATTCGGTACACGAATGCAGAGAGGTTTATCAAAATCGAATCGATTCGAGATTCCGCCCGATGGCGGCGCTGCGCCCCAATGCATTAACTGCACGCGCACCGGCAAAGGCCCTTCGATCCGATGTTCCGCAGTGGGATTCCAGAAAATTGGCAACGACCAGACCTAACTGAACGGGGCGCGTAAGGCCGCTTTGACACTTCGGGGAGCGCAATGATATAGGCTTTGGCTACCGATAGACATTATGACTGAGTTCGCGGTCGTTGCAAAAGGGTCGCTGGCGTTACAATACGGCGGGTGGCAGCTTGGCCGCGGTTCAATTTGCGATAGGGGTTTTGCATGAAAAATTGGTCATTGAAATTGTTCGCGGGGTTAGCTGTTCTCGTAGTAGTTGCAGCTCCAATTTTTGCCCACCACGGGACGTCGGCGTACGATACAACGAAATTGACGACCGTGAAGGGAACGGTAACGGATTTCCAGTTTAACAATCCCCATGTGATCATTTCGGTCGAGGCGAAGGACGACAAGGGCAAAGTCGAAATATGGATTTGCGAAGCCAACAGCCCGAATGTCCTGAGCAGGCACGGCTGGGACAGGGACATTATTAAAAAAGGGGACCAAATCACGATTATCGGGAATCGCCCCAAAAATGGCGCGAAAACCATGCGTCTACAGAAGGTCGTCCTGTCCAACGGTCAAGAGCTCGACCCAAATTCATTGCAGGACTAATAAGAGTTCGCTCAGACAAACTTCGGGTGAATGTAAAACTAGTCAGGAGAAGCTCCGAAATGCGCAACCGCTTAATGGGCTTGGTTCTTGCCCTGTCGGCGACCCTAGCTTTCTCTAACGTCCTTTTCGCTCAAACTGTTGACCCGCAGGGAATGGCACGGGTCGAACCCGCGGCTCCCACAGCGGACTTATCCGGACTTTGGATCCGACTGCGAGACCCGTCGCATTCACCCATTAATCTTGATTTTGGAAAGGCGATCTCGCCTATGACGCCTTGGGCGGAGGCCAAATTCAAGGCGGCCAATTCCGTCTATCGCAGTTCCAGCCCCAGCACGGTCTTGAGCGATCCAATTTTTAGTTGTTATCCGCCTGGCGTGCCGCGAATTTATCTTCTCAACTTTCCAGTGCAGATCGTTCAGATTCCCGGCCAGGTGATCATGCTATTCGAGTTCGATCATTTTGTGCGCCGAATCTACACGGATGGGCGTCCGCACGACAAGGATGCCGGACCGCTATGGATGGGAGACTCCATCGGCAAGTGGGAAGGCGACACTCTCGTTGCCGATACGGTCAGTTTTAATGACAAGACCACACTCGATCGGGAAGGTTACCCGCACAGCGACGCTATGCACCTTGTGGAGCACATTCGGCGCGTTGACCATGACTCTTTGGTGATTGACCTCAGCGTCGACGACCCAAAGGCGTATACCAGGCCTTGGACAGCAAAGCTCATCTTTCAATTAAGGCCGGACTGGAAAATTATGGAGCACGTCTGCGAAGACAACGCCAGCTTCGTCGGCTTCAACAAGAAGGCGACCCAGGCGCCAAAGAAGTAGGACGGGCTTTCCGAGCGGGCTGTCGGGTTTCCTCATGCTGGCTCATAACACCGCGACAGGCTGAAGCCTGTCCTACTTAGACCTAGGAGGGACGAAGTCATGCCTGAAAACGCCCGTCGAGATCTCCTTAAGAAGGCAGCAGCTCTCAGCATCGGCGCGATTGCTTCCGCCGGCGCCGTACTTCCTCGCGAAGTCGGAGCTTCGAGCCAAGCGGACCAAAAACTTCCGGCAACTGATTTTTTCCCGGGATTCAAACACCTGACAACGAAAACCTCGGGCGCCACGATCAACTTTGTCACAGCCGGAAGCGGGCCGCCGCTGCTTCTGCTGCACGGTTACCCGCAGACGCACATCGAATGGCGCGATGTTGCGCCGCAACTGGCCAAAAAATTTACGGTCGTGGCGGCCGATCTCCGCGGGTACGGAGACAGCAGCAAGCCTTCCGACGGCGAAAACCACTTGAACTATTCCAAGCGCGCCATGGCGCAGGACCAGGTGGAACTGATGGCCAGTCTGGGATTTCAGAAGTTTGCGCTCGTGGGTCACGATCGCGGCGGACGGGTCGCGCACCGGTTGGCCCTCGATCACGCGGACCGCTTGACGAAGCTCGCCATCCTCGACATCGTTCCGACGTACAAAGTATTGCATAGCGTGACGAACGAACTGGCCACGGCCAATTTCCATTGGTGGTTCCTTATTCAAAAAACGCCGCTGCCGGAGACTCTGATCGGCAACAGCGCCGAAGTCTGGCTCCGCTCGCGGTTTGAGCGAATTCCGCCGGGCATTCTGAGCAAGGAGGCCTTCGCGGAGTACCTGCGCAGCCTCACGCTGCCGGGCTCGATTCACGGCTCGTGCGAAGATTATCGCGCCGGCGCAACGATCGATTTAATTCATGACGCCGCCGATCTGGATCACAAAATCTCTTGCCCAGTTCTCATCTTGTGGGGAGAACGGGGCGTATGGCCCAAGCTGTACGACGTGCTCGAGGTGTGGAGAGAGCGGGCGTCGAACGTGTCAGGCAGAGAGATGCCGACCGGGCATTTCATCGCCGAAGAGAAACCCGATATGCTGCTTGAAGAACTGAACAAATTCTTGGGTTAATATTTCAATGCAGCAGCAACGATACTGAGTGCGCGTGTGTGAATTCAAAAGGGGCGAGGGGACAAGTGAGCATCGGACGAGAAGTAAATTATTTCAGAATGGCTTTGACCTGCGGCGCGATGGCGTTCGTGGTAGCTGTGTTTGGCCCAGCGCCGCTGCGGGCGCAGGGCGGCGTTCCCAAGTTCGAGGTGGACCCTTATTGGCCCAAGCCTTTGCCGGAGCGCTGGGTGACCGGGGAAATCGGTGGCGTGTGCATCGATTCCCAGGATCATATCTTTGTGGTGCAGCGTGTAAGCGACGTCGGCGGCATGGACGGCCATCTGGAAGGGCTGACCGGCGACGAATTGAACGCCGGTCAAGCCGCGCCGCCCGTGCTCGAATTTGACGGCGACGGAAAAGTGGTCAACTCCTGGGGAGACGCAAGAATCCTGCCAAAAGATCTCCACGGATGTGCTGTGGACCGCGACGGCCATGTGTGGCTCGACGGGTCCGAGGACGGCATCCTTCAGGAGTATTCCCACGACGGAAAGGAAATGCTCCTCCAGATCGGAAAGAAGGGCGTTTTCGATTCCTCGGACGGCACCGTGAACGGAACGCCTTTGAATTCGAGCCCTTCGCAGTTCTTCCGCGTTTCGGAAATCGCATTCGACCCGCACAATGGCGACATGTATGTCGCGGACGGCCATGCGAAAGGCAAGGGCGGCAACAATTTCCGCATCGTGGTATTCGATCGCGCCGGGCACTATCTACGCCAATGGAAACTGCATCGTTCGCCGGAAGAAGCAGCCACCGCGGCCAGGCCGACTCCGCATTGCGTTCGCGTGAGCAATGACGGCATCGTTTATGTGTGCGATCGCTGGATGAATCGCCTTCAACTATTCGACACGATGGGAAATTTCAAGAAGGACATGCCGTTCAGCTATAAGGTTTGGACGCCTGCTTCCGGATCAGGGACGGGGGCGCAGCGAGACGCGGCGCTGGTGGGATCGTGCTCTTCGGTGGAATTTTCCCGCGACCCGGAAGAGAAGTATATGTACTTGATCAATGAAATCGATGAAGAAGTGGACGTGGTGGACCGCGGCAGCGGGCGCGTGCTCGGGAGCTTCGGCCGCCCGGGCCACCAGGTCGGTGAATTCATGCACGCGCACACGATGGCGGTGGACTCCAAAGGCAACCTCTACGTCGGCGAGTCGGTGGATGGACGCAGGGTGCAAAAATTCAAGATGGTAGGCGGCAAGTAGAGGAACGACGATAATTCATCGCATCACTTCTTTCGCAATTTCATCCCCGGTTTGCAAGCGTGACGCAAGCGCGCGAAGAAATTACTGCGCATAAGGAGTGTCACGTCCTTGCCCCAACTGTAATTCCTTCCCGTTGGCGAGCACGATCTTGAGGGCATACCCGATCGGCGCGCCATTCTTGGCCGGGCCGAGAGTGATGGTGATTGCATCTCCCGGATTCAATTCAGTCTTGGTCCAGCCGGCCCTCGCCAGCATGCCCGGGCTGACCGTTTCGCTGGCCCAATGCACGAGTTTGCCCTTGTCGTCTTTCACGTCGAAATAAATTTGAGCGTGGGGATTGGACCAAACGAATTCCGTCACCGTTCCCTTCAGGACAATTGGATTCGCCAAGTCGTACGCGGCGTTGCCGTGGTGCGCGAGTGCGGGACCATTAAAAATCAAAAGCCCGATAATCCCGAAGCAAAATAATATCCACATCTTGCAATTCATTGTGATTCTCGCGCTCCAAGACACTTGGGAAGAGTTGATTGACGAGGGAAGAGCAAGGTCAACCGGGCTTGCGGCCGCCGCCAACGGAATGCTTGCGCGATTCCTTTGCGCGCGAGGATTCTTCCGCGCCATGCTGCATCAATTTCTTGCCGCCGAGACGATCCAGATTTCCGAGGAAAGCGTTCTTCTCATTTTTCTTGTTATTCTTTTTCTTAGCCATAGCTGCAACCTACCCGACTCCTATGGGTCCGTCAATGCGAATTCCAAACGCCGGCTTTGGCCACCCGCGCTATCCACGATAGGCAATGCTCAGTCCCTTGCCGATCGGGACGGTTGTGTGTTGAAAGTCCGCCAGGCTCGAAATCAATTTCAGATATTCGGCAATTTCCTCCGGATGGGAGAGTACGTTATCGGCGATCACCAGCACCTTGCCGGCGAGCTTGGGCAGCAGGATTTTCATTACCTCAGGGAATTTCCGGCGGTCGGCGTCGAGAAACACCAGATCGAACGGGCCGGTGAGCTGGCGGACAATTTCAGCGGCGTCGCCCGTGCGCAACTCCACGCGGTCGAGAAAATTCGCGCGGCGGAGGTTTTCGCGCGCCAGGGCGTGCTTGTCGGGATTGCGGTCGATGCTGATGATGTGGCCGCCGGCCGGCGCGAGCGACCATGCCAGCCAGATAGTGCTGTACGCGTTCGAGGTGCCGAACTCGAGCGCGCGCGTCACGCCGCTGGCTCGCACCAGGATGCTGAGGAGTTGCGCGCTGGCGGGCTCGAGATTGAGCATCTTGCGCGCATGGTCGGTCGCGCGCGCGTCGTTCTCCTGGCCGCGCGTTTCTATTTCATGTAATAGCTCTCGGAGATTTTGGTCCATGGCTGTTTTAACTTAGGAATTCCCTCATTTCATCCACGGTCTGATTCCCTTAGATCTTTTGCGCAACCACGAGCCCATAGACGAAATTCCCCGAGGCGAAGCCGGCTCTCATCGCCCGGAAGGCTCTCAGAAAACGGACGAACATCGCGCCGTTTTTAGCGGCAAGTTTCCACAAGGATTTGTTCCTGATAATGTCCAGGCCAAGGTCCCACGTTTTGGAACAGTTTTTGTTCAGGACCTCACTCTTCCTGATTTTCAAGCCGCTCGATTTCATCCACGCCTCGTACTCCGGCATCGTTCCCAGTTCAACCAGCATTCCTTTTTCTATGGGGACGATTAGTTGCTTGTACTCCGCTGGATTGAGATTCGGCTTCTTAAACCAATCAATTACGGCAACCGTCCCGTTTGGCTTCAATAATTTTGACGGCTGATGCAAAGAACTTTTCGATATCTTGATAATGAGAAATGGATTCAACCGACCAGACGACATCAAACAAATTCCTCGAATTTCATCGCTTCGGCGTCCATCAAAAGAAAAGTTGCGTTCACATCCTCCCTGGCCGCTGCCTGATTCGCAAGACTGACCTGAACTGGGGAAATCGTAATCCCCGTGGCTTCCACTTTGTAGCGCTTGGCCAGGAAAATACTGCTGGCGCCGGTGCCGCAACCCACGTCTAAAATCCTGCGCCCCGGCTGCATGTCCGCCAATTGCGCGAGATGCTCGATGAGCTGAATCTGGGCTCTTTCTTTGGTTTCATCGCCGCGAATCCAATAGCCGTGATGTAAGTGCTCGCCCCACAACTCGTGGAAATGGGAACTTACGACATCATAGAATTCTCGGATGCTTTCCTTATCGTTGTGGCGGATCATGGCTCCGCGATGCCCCAAATAGAATCTGGCTCAATCACAGACAATTTATTTTTCCTTCTCCGGCAGCGCAAAAACAAAAAGCGTGGAAGAGGGTGGCGCGATATGTGCGGCGGTATCGGGATAAATTTTCGCAAGCCGGCCTTCCGTCTCCGAGCCTCCTCCGGAGCCAACGGCGATGTACTGCCTCCCGTTGACCAAATAGCTGCGTGAACCGTATTCACGATGTTGATTTACAGGCCGAACGACAACATATAACTAACCGCCTGGGAAGGCAATCCTCAGGCCCAGTTTCACTGGAGCGCCCGCGTGACAGCGGTCACTTGCATGGGTGATCCCGGTCATATACTTCGCAAGAGAATGATTGTAAAAATGAGTCGCAAGGTTGGTAAGCCTAACAAAGGAGGATGACTCCACCGGGCTTGCAAAGAAAAGAGAACGAACACCAAATTGGGTTACACCGCAGACGCGGTGCATAACGTGGACGGCACAAGGTAAGCGCCGCTACGCGAAAACCAAAGAGTCACGAAGGGGAACTGCCAAGTTCCCCTTTGTGATTTGTGCTGCTCCTTTGTTCTTGTCTCGTACGAGCCGGTATGCCTGCATCTCTAGTCTAACCCCCACACGTGAAGCGAGGTCCAATCGGTATTTTTCCTTGACTCTGAGCTTCTCAAGGCGT
This sequence comes from uncultured Acidobacteriota bacterium, assembly GCA_963768275.1. Classification (GTDB taxonomy): domain Bacteria; phylum Acidobacteriota; class Terriglobia; order Acidiferrales; family UBA7541; genus Palsa-360. The sequence continues at coordinate 709,988 of CAVYHH010000011.1, read as the reverse complement.
ACCAACAATTGTTATACGGCTTGAAGGTGATTTTTTCTGCAGGCCAGCGTGCCCGGAAGGCTGGAGCTCGGGCCGTTTTCTCCTTTTGATTGAAAACAGAGTTTCGAGGAACTGCACCATGAGGTGTTACATGAAAAGGAAGCTGGCAAAGGGTTTCGTCTTGATGGCAGGACTTGTGATGATTTGCGTTCCGATCTCCGCCCACCACGGAGGATCTGATTACGACATCCAGCATCCCAAGACCCTCAAGGGAACGGTGACGGAGTTCTTTTGGTCCAATCCCCACTGCCAGGTTTTTCTGGACTCCAAGGATGATTCCAGCAAGGTCGTGAACTGGACGATCGAAACCCTCGCTCCGGCCGTTTTGAGGAGAGCTGGATGGTCGCGGGAAACGTTGCACCCCGGCGACCAGATCACGATCACTTTCGTTCCCAGCAAGAAGGGCACGCCCGTGGGAATGCTGCGCAAAGTCGTGCTTCCCGACGGCACAGAGTTGTCAGGCGGGGCATTGGGCGAGCAACCACAACAGTAGCAGCGGCTCAGGTTTGCACAATATCCCGCTGCCTGCTCTTGCGATGCCGGTCCTGAAGCTTCAATCGCCAGCTGAGGCCGGACGAAAAAAGGAGTTGCGGAATGCGAAATTGGCTTTTAGGTTCGACGATCGCGTTGGCGGTTGCAATCGCCTTCCTGGCGGTTGCGCGCGCCCAGACCGACCATTCCGGCGCATTGAAGGCGGAAGCTAAAACCGGGGCCTTCGACCCGCATGACCTGACTGGGATTTGGAATCCTGCCCCCTTCATGCAGCCGAAGGGCGAAGTCAATCCGCTCGATCTGGGCGGCCATCCCAACCCGCTGCCTCCCTTTACGCCCGCGGGCGAGGCGACGTACCTGGCCAACGCAAAGTTCATCGCGGCTGGCGCCGTGCTCGATTGCGATCCCTTTGGCGTGTCGCGCAATTTTTTTACTCCGCGTCCGTTTGAAATTCTTTTGACTCGCGACAGGCTGGTGCAGCACTTCGAGTACTACGACAATTGGCGCGAAATCTGGACGGACGGGCGGAAAATTCCCGCGGACGTGGATCCCGAATACATGGGATATTCCATCGGCCGTTGGGACGGAGACACTTTTGTCGTTGACTCGGCGGCTTACAACGGCAAGGCGTTCCTCACGTGGCAAGGTTTTCCCATCAGCGAGTCCATGCACCAGACGGAACGCTGGCAGCGCCTGGACCAGGACACCTTGAAGATCGTCTTCACCTTCGACGATCCGAAAAATTATGCGAAGCCCTGGTCGATCACGTTTTTTTGGAAATTGAGGAAGGACTGGGTGATGGATGCGCATCCCTGCACCCTATCCGCGATCAAGGAATACGATGACAGGGTAAACCACGCCGATAAACTTCCCGGCCGCGATTACGCCACACCCGAAAAGAAGTAGCAGGGTTTATGTAGCACAGGCTTCAGTGTCAAGTCTCAGGACATCCCTTACACAGCGGTCTCAGGACATCCTTTACACTTTTCTGGGCCAGGACCGAGCCGCCAGCGGTCCACCGCGGTGGACCGCTGGCGGCTCGGATCGAGTTCGCGCACCAGGCTCCGGCAGTAGTACACCAAGATCCTCTCCCCGATCCGAATCAGCTGCACCCATTCTCCGGCCAGCGCTTTGCTGATCTCCCACCGTTGCCCTTCGACCGTCATCTGTCCTGCCCCTCCTAGGCGCCGCACCTCCGCTCCCGTCTCATACTCCCAAGCAGGTGGGTTGGCCTGATAGCCCCGCTCGCTGCGGCGCCACACCGACCCTGGCGTCTTCATCCCCAACGCTTCGTGCGGTCGCTCTTCGTTGTACTCCTGGCGAAACGCGTCGTACCACCCCTGCTCCGGCTCACTCTCCGACCGGTCTCGCTTCCTTCTCACCGCTTCCAACGATCCATGAAATCTCTCCACTTTCCCTTGCGTCTGCGGATGTCGATACCCGCTGAAATGCAGTTTCATCCCTTGCTTCATCAACCATACTGTCAGCCACGTCCACCCCGCCGCGGCCTGCATGTTCCACCACGGCGTCCCGTGATCCATCAGCATCCCGTCTGGTACTCCGCAACGCTGAAACGCCTCCTCCAGCCGCTCTCGTACGGCCTCGGCTCGCGTCGATCCCGTTTCCGCCAACACAATGGCATACCGGCTGTGATCATCTAACACCGACAGCGGCCCCGTCCCCGCGTTCCATCCCGCCGACCCTTTGAAATCCATCTGCCAAAGCTCGTTCGGCGCTCCTCGCTGGAAGCGTTGCACCGCCCGCCGATGCCGATCCTGCACTCGCACCAAATTGTGCCGCACCAAAATCCGGTGAATCGTGATCCGCGGCACCTTCACCCCTTCTCGCTCCAGCAGCACCTGCACCTTCTTCGCTCCCCAGTCCGGCCGCTGTTGCCGCAACTTCACGATCCGCTGCTCGATCTCCCCCTCCGTCCGTCGCGGACTGTGCTCTGGTCGCCGGCTCCTCTCCACCACCCCGGTGATCCCGCCCCTCTCATACCGTCGCAGCCACTCATACCCGGTCGGCCGCGAGATCTCAAACTCCTCGCACAACTCCCGCATCGTCTTTTCCCGCCGGCTCGCCAAGATCACAAACCGCATCCGTTGTTCGTCTACGTCCACTGTTCCCCATGCCATCCTCGGCCCTCCTGGAGGGCCGACACGGTCTGTTTTCCTTCGTCACCGGCCCCGCTGAATGTAAAGGATGTCCCGAGACCGTTGTGTAAAGGATGTCATGAGACCGAACACTTCAGCCTGTGGGTTTTGGTACTTGCAAGTACTAAACCCCACAGGCTGAAGCCTGTGCTACTTAATTCTAATTCGCAGCGAGCTGCGCTGTGATATCCGCTTCCTTGACAGTCGTGCCATGCCCGCCGGCAATCAGAGCGCCGGTGATGTTGTGTTTTCTCAGAACCACGCCTACCGAGGCGGTCGCTTCCGAGCGTTCAATCGGCCCGCGCGGTGAGATGAGATCAGTGACATACACGATGTTTGCGTTGCCGGTGACGATGTTTCCGATGAGCATCCCCACGACGTGCGGATTCTGAATGAAGTAGAGATGAATTTGGGTCGTGTCGTCCTTGATCGTCATCTCGTCCTTCACCTCGGTGATCTCCGGAGTGCGCGGCTTCTTTTGCAGATCATCGGGAACGATCGTGTGGACTCCCTTGACGTCCTTTTCAAAATAGGCTTTGTCCGGACTCGGCACGATCACATTCGCGCCATCGGCCACATAAGTTCGCATGCCGCCGGTGTGGTCCATGTGCTGGTGGGTGAGGATGAGATATTTGATCGGCTTGCCGCGATACTTTGCTTTCGCCGCGTCGATGACCCAGCGCGATTGCAACTCGCCGTACGGCGCATCGAAGATCACCAGGTAATCCCTCATGGCGACGATCAGATTGTTGGCCGTTCCGCCTTCCACATGCTGCACGTTGGGCGCCAGCTCGACCATCTTCAGGCCGCCGCCGTTGGGATAAATAATGTTGTCGCTGTCCAGAAACCGCGTCAGGAAAAGCCGGCGCATGACCCATTGATACGGCACGTTGCTGGTCGCCACCGGTTTGGCCGCTGCGCGTACAGAGTCAGGCACCGCAAACGTGTCGGCAGCGATTGCGGGATTGGCGGTAACGTCGCGATAGTTGAATCTGGCCACCTCGACGCCGCCGATTTGCATAGAAAGCGACTGGGCAATCTGCGCCCCATTGACCGCTTTCCAGTCCGTAAGCACGGCGTCGTAGTTGGAATCGCCGTGAATGTTGTCGTCATCTCGCGTGCGGACCGCCGCGGGCAGATGTGTCTTGCGATCGAACAGGATGATGAACGTCGTCCCGCCGTCAGCGAAAGAAACGGCCGGCAAGGATTGCGTGCCGAGCTTTTGAGATCCCGCGGCATCGACATTTTTCGGATCGTTCAAGGCCTTGACCAGCAGCCAGGGCGAGACGCGCTCCAGCTCGCGCAGTTGCGCCGCCTCGCGGATGCCGGACATGGGTAGGCTGCCCTTCTCATCGGTCACGAAGCCGATCGTGGGCATTAAAGTTTCCGTGTACTTCAGTATGATCGGGTCCGGATATTTCTGATCGCGCACCCATGCGGTGCGGGCGCTTCCGTTCGCGAGATCCCAGGTCATGGTAAACGTGGCGTCCCCCATGAAGCGGGGTTCGCCGTCGGGAGCGAAAGACTGCCCCGGTTCCCAGAACTTGGCATCGCCTTTGATGGCGAGGCCCTTCACGCCGCGCAGCGCATCGGCGCCGCCTTCCGCGGCCACCGCTTGTTTCACGAGACTATCGCCGCTTCCTTGAGCCAGGGCCGGCTGCTGCGGAACCATCGCCAGCAGAAACACGGCAATCCACAATGTGTATTTCATGGGGCTTCCTCCGTCGTTGTATCGTTTAGCGGGAATTTCGATTTTGACTTCCGGGCTGACCGCCACCATACATCCGACCGCTCCAGAACGCAATGCCCAGAGCGGTTTTGTAGGACAGCCACTCTTGGCTGTCCCACACAATTTCAGCAGGGCGAGAGAGGACAGCCAAGAGTGGCTGTCCTACGAAAATCGGAATCCTGCCTTGCTCCCGGGATTTGATGATTTCACAGCAAATCGAAATGCCTTATCATCGTAAGAGCTGTTTCGTCCGCGGCGCAAGCCAGCGCTCGAAAAGGAATCCCATGAAAATGATTTCCCGCAGAAAATTCGCCGCACTTGCTGCCCTGCCGTTGATCGGAGCGCTTCTTAGCGTTTCACCAGCGCGCGCCGACGAAATTAAGGTCGTGACTTCCGGAGGGTTTACTGCGGCCTACCTGGAATTGGTCCCCGAGTATGAAGGCGCCACGCACAACAAACTTGTCACCGAGTTCGGGCCTTCCATGGGCACGACGCATAACGCTATTCCGATTCGCCTCGAACGCGGCGAGTCCATCGATGTGGTGATCATGGCCGCGCCAGCGCTGGACGATCTGATCAAGCAGGGCAAGGTCCGCGCAGGGAGCCGGGTCGATCTGGTTCAATCCAAGATCGGCATGGCCGTCAAAGCCGGGGCGCCCCGCCCCGACATCAGCACGGTAGACGCACTGAAGCGCACGTTGCTGGCGGCAAAATCGATTGCGTATTCCGATAGCGCCAGCGGCGTCTATCTCTCCACCGAATTATTTCCGAAGCTGGGAATCGCCGACCAGATCAAGAGTAAGAGCAAGAAAATCGAGGCCGATCCGGTAGGCGGAGTGGTTGCAACGGGAGAGTTCGAGATCGGCTTCCAACAAATCAGTGAGTTGCGCCCCGTGAAGGGCATCGACATCGTCGGCCCACTGCCGCCCGGGGCGCAGAGGGTCACAGTGTTTGCCGCAGGCATTCCCGCAACGGCAACGCACCCGGAGGCAGCCAAGGCGCTCATTCAATGGCTCGCGTCTCCGGTCGCCCACGCAGCCATCAAGAAGAGCGGTCTCGAACCCGCCAATTCGAAGTAAGAAAAAGTAGCACAGACTTTTTACCCTGAGCAGTTCTGAAGGGCAGTCTGTGGGGTTTAGGCCTTGCAAGGACTAAAACCCACAGGCTGAAGCCTGCGCCACTTAACACTAGCGCCCCAACAAATCCTTGAGAAAGCGCGCCATCGCCACCTTATATTCATCATCGGCGCGCACCTCCGACGGATTCTGCGGCTTTGTAAAACCGTGCGCGGCGCCGCTGTACAGGTTGACCTCGAAGTCCACCTTGGCGGCGCGGAACTGCGAGATCACCGCATCGACCTCGGTCATCGGCGCAACCGGGTCTTCGGCGCCGTGCAAGATGAGGACGCGCCCCTTGATGTTCTTGGCGCCTTCCGGCGTGAAGTTCTGAAACGCGCCGTGCACTGAGACAAAGCCGAGGAGCGACGCACCGGTTTCGATCAGCTCGATTCCGGTTGTGCCGCCAAAGCAGTAACCGACCGAGGCAAGCTTCGCCGGATCGACCATCGGCTGCGCTTTGAGGACATCAAAGCCCGCCAGGGCGCGCGCGCGCATCAGCGCACGGTCCTTGTCGTAGATCGCGATCGTATCCATCATCTCGGGAACGGTCTTGGGCACGATGCCCTTGCCGAAAATGTCCTCGGCGAACACCACGTAGCCGAGCCGCGCGATCATTCGGGCATCCGCGAGCGTGCCTTCGGAAAAGCCGGACCGGTCATGGATCATCAACACGCCGGGCCGCCGGCCTTGGACAGCATCGTCATAGACGAGATAGCCGGACAGCGGCGTGTTTCCCTGCTTGTAGTCGATCCACTGGGTTTTTATGGCCGCTTGCGCCGCGCTGGCCTGCACAAACATGCCAGCGGCGGCCAGGACGAATGACACGAGACGTGCGATTTTCATTGGCTCCTCCCGATTGCGTTTGCACAGCTTGTTTCTTGGGAAAAGTGGCGCGCCCAAAGACCCGCCACGGCAGGGAACTCCCGACCCTCATCTTCGAAATTGTGAGGCTCCGAAATCTAGACGCCACATCTTCCGTTGCCTACGGGCGAAAACTATTCCGCAACCTATCCCCAGCCGGGCAGCATGGGCTACAGTAGCACGCATGTTTCGTATTCTTGAATCTTAAAGATTTTTGTAGCGATAAACGCTTTCTCGGCTTTTAAACATTCTCAGTTACCGGGAACGGGACTTATGAGGAGTCACAAAGGCGCGAAGAAAGCGGCAAAGTACGCACAGTTCCTAGGTCACACGAGCGATTACTGCAAACCTGCGATAAAGGCACGCGTCTCACGTAGCACGTCTGCTTCGTTCGTGATAAAGACAGAATGACTTGCATGCGCTATGCGGAGAACGCGCGCGGAAGGTACGCCAACTTTAAACGCATTCACTTCTGCGGCCGCAACAATTTCACTCGGTTGAAAGGCTGCAAGCGCAGCGGGATGGCTGTTAACGAAGGGACCCAAATCGCGCGGGAATGCGAAAATCGCTAAAATCGGGACCCGAATGTCCGAGTACTTCTGTTGGCCTGATCGAATCGCGAACTCTTGAGCGTCGGTCGGCTTCTCGGGACCAACGTGACTACCCGGTGCGGGTTCATGTGTCTGCCGCAGGTCAGCCTCCGTTTCGGCCTCGCCATAAACATGGTTTTCCCAGGCGCGCAATGCCTCATAGCTCTCAAGGTCTGCAGGAGCCGGGTCCGGAAGCACCGTCTCTGGTGGGAGCTCTTGCTGATTTTTGAGATCCTTCTCGAATCTGGGAAGGATCGTTTGCATCAGTTCCTGGATCAATGGTTTTTGGTCAGTCAGTTGGTTCGTGGATCGCAGCTGTTCCAACTTCTTTTGCAACTCTGACAGGTCGACATAAAAATTTCCAAGCGTAGGATCATAATACGCCCACTCATAGGCTGCTTCGAGGTAGATCAGCCCTGCGATTCGTCCGGGATACCGTGTTCCAATGGAACTCAACTCTTCGCCCGCGATGGAGTGACCTATGAACACTGGCCGTTTGATCTTAAGTGCATCGAGCACCGCCAGTACGTCATCCCCGAGCCGATCGGCCGAGTATCCGGACGGGGGGACACTGGAAGCGCCATATCCACGCCTTGTAATGCCGTAAACGTGGTATTCGGGGGTAAGTTTAGGCGCGAACTCGTCAAACGTGTGAGCGGTACTTCCTAGACCCGCCAATAAAACCACCGGTCTTCCCGAACCACCCCAATCGAGCACCTCCAACTTCACATTGTCGTCCACTGTTACAAACTGAATGGTGTGTGGGGAGGGATCGTGCCATGGGATGGGTTCTTGCGCGGACAGGCGCCCCATCCCAGAAAGCAGCAGAAAGCCAACGGCAGTGGCCCAGCCAGTGTTTGTCATTGGGTTTGCCTCCGCCTCAATGCTACCCGGATTACCTTAAAGACATCTTAACTCGCCCCGATTAGCGGAAGAATACGGTCCAGATTGCTCCTGGTAAACGGGGTGGTCTCAATGGGTCGACACAACACTTGCGCAAGGTCCTCTCGTAGGGGTGTAGGAGGCTGATTCCGTTCGCGGGCGTCAATTCAAACAAAACAAAAGCCCTGTTTAGGTTCTGATTAAGTCCTGTCGCACAGATTGATTCTCGATGAGAAGAATTGTCGGTTCAACTGGTTATATGGCGTTGCATCGACCGGTTGAGCCGGCCCGATCTATTGGGATTTGGCAGAGAACCGGGAACGACTTGGGCGAGGTTCAATGCCCGACTCCCTCGGGTGCGGAACCGTGGAACAGTGTTAAACTCGCGCACGAAAAGCATTCCCTAATATGAAAGGAAACGCAAAGCAATAAATTGCGGGCGATAATGAGTGGTCTCATGGCGTTGAGGCCGCTATCGAGTCAAAGAATCAACTCGTTGTATCTCGCCGAAGCCAATCCCATCGAAAGGAGGATGAAATGCTGTCACGATTCTCACGCAATCTGATGAAGCAGTTTTGCTGGGTTTGGATCGCTCTATTCCTCGTACCCCTGTCATCGTCTGGGCAATCGGAGTCGGAATTGAATTTAAAGGGTGCTATCGACTTCCACGTGCACCAGGGTCCCGACAGTGTAGACCGCGCGATCGACGCCGACGATTTGGCGCGCCTCGCCAAGAAGATGGGGATGCGAGGCCTGGTGCTGAAGAATCACTGGGAGGATACGGCAGCGCTCGCCTACATGGTCCGGAAGGAAGTTCCGGGCATCGAGCTATTCGGAGGTATTACCCAGGATCTGGCGGTTGGCGGAATCAATCTGGAGGCGGTGAAACACATGGCCGCCATGAAGGGCGGCTGGGGCAGAATCGTTTGGCTGCCTACCTTCGATGCCGAAAACGCCGTGAAGAGCGCCAAAGGAACGGGTCCATTTGTCCGCGTTTCGGAGAATGGCCATCTACTGCCGAATGTGTTGCAGCTGATTGATTTCATTGCACAGCATCATGACCTGGTGCTGGAGACCGGACACATCTCGGGGGAAGAAGGAGACCTGGTGGTTCATGAGGCGCGCCAGCGCGGAGTGACGCACGTTGTGGTCACGCATGCGATGGCGGCTTCCGTCCGAATGACGATCCCGCAGATGCAAGCCGCCGCACAGGATGGCGCATTGATCGAGTTTGTGTATGGCGCTACCCTTGGAACGAATCCAGTTGTCAGCATCAGCGATTATGCCAAGGCGATTCGCGCCATAGGCCCAAAGTCCTGCATTGTCGCCACGGATTTCGGCTCTGTGCAAAAGCCGCCGGAGCCGCAGCGCCCGCTCGAACCGCAAGGTTTGCTCGATTTCATGGAGGCCCTGCACAGGGAAGGAATCTCCGTGGCTGATATTAACCTCATGACGAAGACCAACCCGGCGCTCGCATTGGGGCTAAAGCCCTGACCGAATTCGACCGCACGAAGATAACGCCTGATAAACGGAATTGAAGTGAGTAAAGACCCGGCGTGGCGATTGGAATGGTTCGATAAAGCAAGATAGGTCTTAGAGTGGCGCGCCCGGAGAGATTCGAACTCCCGACCCTCTGCTTCGAAGGCAGATGCTCTATCCAGCTGAGCTACGGGCGCGATGTACTCTAAAACCTGACACCTCATACTGCTACGCTACTTTCACCGCGTCAATACTGACCACGTTTTGTGTACCATCGTTGACCAACTGAAACCCTAACCCTGCACGCTCGCACCACTCAGAACGAAATGCGAGGTCGTCAGTCAACTGAACCGCATACCGATCTGTCAGGTTGCGCGCGTGACCGAGCCACAACCCAATGAGGTCTTCTGGCACGCGCGCTTTTCGCAAAACTGCTGCGCGGTACCTTCTGAATGAGTGGAACCCGGCTGTTGAACCTGCTGCATTCAAGGTTCGGTGAACGTTTCGATGTGACAGAGGTCGACCGCTGCGCGTCGCGAACAAATAACCTGTCAACCCCGCAACGTGCTCGCGTAGCAGTTGCGCGAGTTGTTCAGGGATGTCGATCACGCGCACCGCGTTCTCTGTTTTTGGTTGCTGTTCACGACCGTGCCAAATGCTTCGGCGCACGTGGAGAATCGTGCATTCTGCGTTGAGGTCATCGACTTTCAACCCGAGCGCTTCACCGATGCGAAGACCCGTACCTGCGAGCAAAGCTACCAGAACCCTGTAGCGCGGTAGAAGCTCGCACAGGATATTTTGAAGCTCTGTTTGGGTCACGGTCGGTCGTTTTTGTTTTGTTGGGTCGATGATTGGTAAGCCCACGAAATTGTGATTCCACTTGCGCGGATAAATTTCGTCACCCTCATCGTTGACTGCACTCGACACCACCATTTTGACGACGCGCGAGTGCGTGACTATTGATTGTGCTGCAAGACCGCCTGCTGACATTTTCTCGATGACCGTTTTCAATGCAGCGTTACCAACATCTGCGAGAACCATGTCACCGAGGGTCGGCAGCAACCACCTATCGAGTGAGTGTCGCCAGCCGTGAATCGTTGCTGGTTTTACTGGTTTGCGACGACGTGTTGGAAGTGACGCAATCCAACGCTCGGCTTGCTCACGAAACGTCGTTGCGGGTGCGGTGTTTTGGTGAAATGACTGCGGCGAGTTGACACCCTCACGCTCGATGTACTCGCGCAGTCGTGATCGTGCTTTGGTTTTTGTCGCGCAGACTCCGAGTGCAACCGTGCGACGCTTACGCGGGCAACCGGGTACGTCAACCCAAAACTTACCGTAGCACGGCGCACCAGGGTCCCACGTTTTTGAATGCTGAACCACTGTACCTGACTGACCTGTCCTTCTCGACAAACACGCACCTCGCGGTCGGCTTGTCGGTGTCGGACGAGGTTGTACACCGCGCGGGTCGTTACTCGCAACTGAAATTGACACACGTCACCGCTGAGAGCAGCGTGGGTGACGCGCAAATGCTCGATATTTGCGGGTCGCAACCCCGTAAGGGTTGCATCATCGACTTACACTGTGCAGGTGTCGCGGGATTCGTGCGGACCTTCGATGCACAAGAATCATATCATGCGCTGGAAGCTAGCGCAAGAGTAAACTCACCCGCCCGCTGGCAAAATAGTGAAAAAGCGATGGCAAAAAAGTACTATCGCGGATTATGGTACTATTTGACCATTCACTTTGTGGTAAGAAAAAGCTTGATTCATGCAAACGACTCGTGTACACTATTTGCATTCAAGTCACTCGCACGGTGAAGGGTGACGCAACACAGCGATCTTCAGTGATCGTAAGGTGATAGACAACGAGACACCAGCGTCTACCCCTACTACCTAAAAATTGAATAGAAAGTGACCCACGTCTCGAACTGTGCGAGGTCAGCGCACTTTTTGAGTATCGGGTCAGGTGAACTTGTGCAAATTTCAAATCAGCACGCGGTCGTTGAACCCGAAGTGTGTCTGCACGACAAAACTGTAACGATACCCTGTGCACACTGCGGGGTGTTGTTCAAGCCGAACAGTCCACGACACCGCTTCCACACTGATGCGTGCAGGGTCGCAGCGCATCGCGCACCTGCAAAGGCGTTGACTCTCGCTCGTCGCAACACTCGATTCAAACTTTTTAATTGGAACCGTTCATTGTCCGAACGCGGATACGGCGGTCCGACCTCGGATTGGGTACCCAAATTAGGCGGTTGGCATCCAGAGACACCATTCGAGTAGTAGCCAGTCAATCCCAAAGGAGCCACATGGAACACATCTACGAAGTCGAAATTGAAAATGGTTCAAAAATCAAGTCCGTCTTTGAGCTTTATGAAGGCACTCGAATCAAGATCAAAGGGGCGCGCACGTTCACGCTGACCAAGAACGCGATTCTTATTGTTGATATGGCCGACCACACAAGAATGAAACGCGATCCGGTCATCAAGGCAATCGTTGCAGCCCACGAACGTTCCCAGAGGGTGACCAATGACAAAACCTGAACTGCTTCGAAAACTCGAAAGCATTGTTGACGCGTTTGAACAAGACCACTCATGGGGAACCCTAGAGGTCGAGTTCAAAGACGGCGCCCCGCACTACGTTCGCAAATTGATATCCGAAACCGTTCGAGAGGAGCATGCGAAAACCCATGCAACCAACAAAAACCGCTACTAAGTTCACGCTCACACAAGCGCAGGCACTTCTAGGTTCACCACAGGGTTGCAAGTATCTGTGTCCTGTTTGCCAGGAATTCAAACTCGAAATTAAACCAGGAAATAAAACTCCGTTCGTTGTCACTTGTTATTCACCGACGAGTGAGGATGAGCGCAGGGTGCACAGTGCCGCAGTGTTCGACCGCATCATCGAACTGCTTAACAAGAAAATCAAGCAGAAGGAAAAAAGCCGACTCCTACCCTTGACAGTCGCGGAATATGCGAGTGACAGTGACAAGGGCAAGGACCTGCCCGAAGATTTCCTGCGCGGAGAGTGGGACCTTGAGGACGGCTTTTATTTTGATAGTGCACGTACACCTTGCGTGATCGTACCATTCCCGAACGGTACAAAACAATTCAGGTTCGCGAACACTAAACACACCGAAAAGGGAAAATCGCTGTGCCTTTATGGGACCGACCGACTGAATGTTGCAGAAGTCGGTGACTACAACTATTGCTGGCTGGTCGAGGGTGCATCAAACACACAAACTCTTGACTACGCGGGACAGCCCGTCCTCGGTTCACCAAGCTGTCACTGGAAAACAGAATTTGCAGAGCAAGTGCCACTTCGAAAAGGTCAGGTGCTTCTTGTAACACAGGACCCACCCACAGAACGCGACCCGCACACCGGCAGAGATTTCGTCCAAAAGGTTGCGAACTCATTCCCCAAAAACGGAGTGCTAGCCGTAAAGTTTTGGTACCTAGACGACCAGGGGAAGGTACAAAGTGACAAGGAACGTCAGCGAATTGTGGAAGTCAACTGCGATGTATGGTGACAATGAAAATAACGAACGACGCGCTGAGTTTGAGAAGCTGTTGTTCGCCGCAGTCGATGAAGCCGTTGAGGTGCATCCCGAAAAACTCTCGGAATGGGGTGTTCCTCAACCGTTGACGCATCACGAGCTCCCGCAGGTGGTGCCGTTCAAAATCGAGTATCTGCCCCGCGGCATTCGTGACTTAGTGCGCGACGTTGCTTATCGCATGGGCGTCCCGACCGATTTCCCCGCAATTGTCGGCGTGGTCATGTTTGCGGGCGTGGTGAACCGACGCGCGCATGTTTACCCGCGACAACACGACAAAACTTGGAAGGAAGCCCTTAATTGTGGGGTGCGCTGGTTGCTGATCCTGGAAAACGTAAGATATCGACAACGACCGCAATGACTCAAGTTCTCACCGAGGTCGCGAAGGAATATGTTGAGGTGAACAAACAAAACCTCGCAGAGTGGACAAAACGTAGAGACAGTGCAGGCGACGCGGAATTTGACGAGGAACAGCCGCCCGCGAAACGCGTCTACACAACCGACACCACTATCGAGGCTCTGCACAAAATGATGGCCGACAACCCTGAAGGAATTTTCTATCTGCGCGACGAAATGACCGGATGGTTGGCAGATCTCGAGAAAAAGGGTCATGAATCAGACAGGCAATTTTACTTGTCGGCGTGGAGTGAGCAGTACTATCAGCTCGACCGCGTAGGTCGCGGGAACGTCAACGCTGAAATCTGTCTCAGCATGTTCAGAAACTTACAACCCGAACCCCTCAAGAAGTTTCTCGTGCAGGGTGTTTCGGACGGTTTGTTTCAGCGCGAACAGTTGCTCGTGTGGCCCGATTACAAACCGTTCACGAAAGGTGTTGACGCGGTTCCGGACTACGCGGCGATTGAATCATTCGCGAAAATAGTTAGGGCTCTCGTCAGGTACCGGTCAACAGCATAACGTTAGACATCAACCCCGACGCACAACGAATTTGGAACGACTGGTTTGACGCACATCAGGTGAAAGTGGAGCAGGAATCATACGGTCCAAAAAACCAGCACCTCCTCAAGTACACGGGCCTGGTCACCAAATTGGCGGCGCTCTTTCAGTTGGTGGATTGTGCATTGAACCTACCAGGGGGTGACCACGTTCAAATTATGATCGACGTGGAACACGTTCAGTTGGCGATAGAATTTTGCGCGTACCTTGAGTCACACCTGAACCGCATCTATTCGCTTGCACCTGAGAACTGGCAGTTGGCTGTCACCGAACTGGAAAAACACTTGATGCGCGGTGACCTCGGTGAGGAATTCACCGTGCGTGAAATTGTGCAACGTGAGTGGAGCTGCCTTGGAAGAACGAAGACGCGCGACGTTGAGCGGGCCATCGACCATCTTGAAAAACGAGATTGGGCTCGCGAGGTACCCAAAAAGGACACGCCGAAAGGTGGTCGTCCAACGAAAAGATGGCTCGTCAACCCCCTGGTGCGAGACCTCTGAAATCACGTTTTTAGGTTTTGAGGTGAAAAGGAGTTTTGAGTGTTCAAAACGGGGGGGTCATATTTCTAGTGAGGTGGTAACTGATGATTAATAATGAAAATACAGTACTTAGAAGTTCAGGAAGAGCCACTTTTAGGTCATACACTCAAAACCCTCAAAACCACTATCGTTACCAGGTTCTGAGTGCGTTTCCAAAAACGAGGGTGGGGTAAAGAACACTCAAAACCCCCTTTTCACCCTCAAAACCTCTGTTGACCAGCGCAGGGACCCGCAACACCCTGACGGTGATTTGAACCATGAACAGCGCAACGGCATCGACGATCACACCGACCGTGAACCCCTGGGTTGAACTCGCGCGACGCCGTTTCATCGGTTTCGCGTCAGGCTCATTCAAGGGCAGTGGACGGTGGGTTCTCATTTCGTATTGCCCGACCAATCGCATAGTCATCATGTTCGACAACGAACACCGCCGGCAGTCGCGACTCTACGCATGGGACCGCGCAGGTTGCTGTTCTAGCTGCGTTGACAGTCACAAAGTTGTTGATCTGAGTGAAAGCAAATAGACATCTCGCCTAGGAGAAAACAGTCATGAACGAAAAACAGCTTGCACTACTGAGTGAAAGCAACCGCAACATCATCGACGCGGGGCAAACGCTGGAGACCCTTGAACAGTTCGGCCCTATTACACCCGAAGTCGGGCAGGTTATCAACCTGTTGAAAACGGCTGACCGCGTGCTCACTCTGCTGCGGTCACCCGACAAACCACGCTACGCTGACGGGTTAAGATCACCCGCGACCGTCAAGTAAGTCACCACCGTCGCCCAGGGGCCTATTCTGCGCACCCTGGTACAGCGGTACCATGCCCGCAAAAATAGCCAACAAGTAAACTTTTCGTGAGGAAGCGTCCATGAAAACGAAAACTAGTAACTGCGGGAAAGTAATTGCGCAGAGCGCGAAGGCCTGTCCCACTGCGGCAACCGATTCTCTGGGTACATTGCGCGCGGGTTCAAGGGTTGGATGTGGGTGAATTTGGTCTTGGTCATCGTGGCCGTTGTAATCGGGCTGGCGGTGATGTCGGACCTCGACGCAGGCAAAGTGTTTGGGATTTCCCTTGCGTTGGCCATCGGTGCATACCTGTTGCACCGGAACAGCAAAAGGAAAACCGCTCATGAGTGAAACCATCAAGCAACGCGACGCGCGACGGCGCAAAAGTTTGGACCTGCGCATCAAAGCGTTCACGATATTGTGCAACGGTAAAAAGCCGCATTGCCAGTGTGAGGGTTGCAAGGTTGACTTTATCATGTTTCTCGAATGTGACCACATTGAGGGAGACGGTGCAGAACACCGATTGCTGCATAAGCTAGGGACAGGTGGCAATCGACTGTGGCAGTACGTGGTTGATTACCCCGAGGAACACAGTAAGTTTCAGGTGTTGTGCAGCAACTACAATAGCGCCAAGAACACTGACGACCGGTGTCCGCGGTTTGGTATCTCGATGTGGCTGAACCGCGAAGTATTCCAATCGTCAGTTCGACCCGAACCTATCGACACTCTACGCTGACGGTCACACGACACCCGCCCGCGCTACCCACCCACCCCAGACCGTTAAGTAGTCACGATCACCGCCCAGGTTGCCCTAGTTGCTGCCAGGCACCCGTCCTGGAGGAGCACCAGGCGTCCAAAACCTGCCAGAAGACCTCAGACACCATGTCAGGTCATACAGACAGTCACGTGGTACCTGCAAACGATAACGCATGACCATCGACGCAGAGTTATGCATCAACCTCGCGATAGGTGCGCGACGATGCGCGCGGTACGCGAATACCTCGCACCTGAGCACCAAATGCTGACCGTTTGATGGCTATATCGACACCCAGGGACCACAATCGTCCCGCGTTGACCGACCGTTTGACCCACCCCGCCAGAGGGGGTAGAGTCTCTTTATTCCACGCACTGCATGGTCACAAACAACCCGCAGAGTTTTTTACATCGCCCAACGTTTCAACGCTTGGCGAATTGGAGCGAGATCCTCACCCTATCGTGTCGTTTCGTGGTCGTTCGACCCCGCTTCCTGCTCTGTTCCGCTGCCGTCACAGAGATCGGATGACCTGACCCCTATTTGCCGGGGTAAGGCAAAAGGTCACGAACCAAACATATTGAGCTTCACGTCGTTGTCCAAACGTCGTAGCCCTGGTCCTCGGCGCGAGCGTGCCGCACACCTTCGCGTCGAGAGCCTGCCTATATCCCAGGTCAATATCGATGCCGCGAAGAAAACACTCAGTCACGGAGATCAAAGAATCAGGTAGGTGGAACTCTCTATCGAAACAGAACAAACGTACCGCCTCGCCATCGAAACCCCGCAGGATCTCGAGTCGGGGTACCCGCCGACGCCACCCCGGTTAAACTGACCTAGCGCAAAAAAAAAAAAAAAAAAAAAAAAAAAAAAAAAAAAAAAAAAAAAAAAAAAAAAAAAAAAAAAAAAAAAAAA
This sequence comes from uncultured Acidobacteriota bacterium, assembly GCA_963768275.1. Lineage (GTDB taxonomy): Bacteria > Acidobacteriota > Terriglobia > Acidiferrales > UBA7541 > Palsa-360. The sequence goes on along the minus strand of CAVYHH010000011.1, from coordinate 693,148 downwards.
AAAAAAAAAAAAAAAAAAAAAAAAAAAAAAAAAAAAAAAAAAAAAAAAAAAAAAAAAAAAAAAAAAAAAAAAAAAAAAAAAAAAAAAAAAAAAAAAAAAAAAAAAAAAAAAAAAAAAAAAAAAAAAAAAAAAAAAAAAAAAAAAAAAAAAAAAAAAAAAAAAAAAAAAAAAAAAAAAAAAAAAAAAAAAAAAAAAAAAAAAAAAAAAAAAAAAAAAAAAAAAAAAAAAAAAAAAAAAAAAAAAAAAAAAAAAAAAAAAAAAAAAAAAAAAAAAAAAAAAAAAAAAAAAAAAAAAAAAAAAAAAAAAAAAAAAAAAAAAAAAAAAAAAAAAAAAAAAAAAAAAAAAAAAAAAAAAAAAAAAAAAAAAAAAAAAAAAAAAAAAATCGTCTATGGTTTGTGTTTTCCAGCGACGGTTACGCCTCGCGACGCCTTCACTCGCGAGCGCTCGCACTTCAGCTCATCGTTTTCTGACGGTTCCTTGTTGACCGCTCGCAGCGCGTGACGCTGCAGGTCGACTTCACTTCGGTGTCTCGACGACTCGGGGACCACAGTCGCTGTTTCGACCTTCGTTCATCCACCGTTGGCCGCGCAGCCACTTGTCGTGGTATCACCCTGCGGGATGTCGCGCGATGGTATCGCGTGGGACGTCGCGCCCACGCGATCCAGGTGCTCGAAGGTGCTGACGGTGGAGATTCCTTTTTTGCGTTCATTTGCGAGCTTGACGAGGCGACGACCCGTTCGATGAGTGTGGCGGCTATCCGAGCCTCGGTGTACTGGTCACGCTCGATTTGCGTGAGAATTGCACGCCACACTTCTTTCTCACAATACGCGCCCTGTACCACCTCATCTGTGGCCTATTTCGTCGTTGTCACCCTGGGTGAACTTCGAGATTTGGAAGCAGGCTGCGCTTACATCACAGAGACGAACGCGCGTTGCCTGTACCGACGCATAGAGCTTGCCCTCGCGCGACACGAACGCACCACCCGGTGACCTGTCGAAGTTGACGAGCGCAGCTCGATGCACTGGTAGGTGAACGTAGCATGCGACCGTACGCGCGGTGACTTCGCAGTTGTCAACGATTTGTCAGTACTGTGCATGCTTTTTCCACCCAAAACGCCAGACGGGATATGGGAAAGCTTCTACAAAGTGTGGATACCCGAGGAGAACATCACTCGTCGCTCACAAGAGGACAAAGTTCCATATCAAGCGTGGGCCGATGCGGGCTATGTGACGGTGACCCCTGGTGCGACGACGGATTTTTTCATTCTCGAGAGAGATATCCTAGCACTGCACAAGAAATGGAATTTCATCGATTCGGACTCGACAAGTCGTGCATACCCGACATGTACCAGCGCCTGGAAAAGTCGGGCATCAAGATCACTAGCGTCGAGCAAGGGTATCGACTGTCACCCGCGATTCGCCGCGTGGAAAAACTAATCAGCGAGCACAAATTCGCAGCGTTCGGAAATCCAATTTTTAATTGGGCAGCGCGCAACGTCAGTTTGAACATCGGCCCAAAAAAGGGGACGCAGAACTCGCGAAGGAAAAGTCACGCGAGCGCATCGACCCAGCCGTTGCGGCGATCATTGCCATGAGAATAGCGATGGGCCAGGATCAGCCCGCGTCAGACACGAACCCCGACAAATACGTCGTGAGGTACTTTCACACATGAGTGACCGACTGTATACGCACTGTCACGAGGCCGGATGTTCCACGCGGACGCAGGGCACGTACTGCGACCGACACAAGACGGACAATCAAGCCGCGCGCAACAGAACCGCGCGTGACCACGACCGCAAAACGAGTGATCCCGTGTGGAAATTGTACAACTGCGCGGCCTGGGTTCGTTTTCGTACCAGCGTTCTGTCAAACAATCCGATCTGTCAACACATCATCGACGGGAAAGCTTGCTCCGCACCCGCGACCATCGTCCACCACATTGTGAGCCCGCGCAAAAATGGCCGGCTCATGTACACCTTTTCCAATGTGAGGGCGGTCTGTCCTGCTTGTCACCCGAACACTAAGGCAGCTCATCGAAAATTTGTCTCGTCTCGAGCAGCTGTATGTTCCGACGAAAAGTCCGACGATTAGGTTCTAGGGACTGAAACACTTCTGCGAGGGTATGAGGTGAACCCTATGCCGCTCGCCGCTTTCAAACAAAACACTGAACACCTTCGCGTAAAACGAAGATACCGCAAACACGTACCGCGTGAGCCGCGCGAGTCACCCAAGTTGAGACGGCTGCGCACAAAGTTCGCTATTTTAGAGTGGTTCATAAAGTTGGACGGACCGTTTCAGATCGTCAGTCGCGAGCAGGTCGGGCGCGACCACATTGTTAAAACCAATCACGGTAATTTCAGGGTGAACCGAAAGGGACACATCACTGGTCCGTTCAAAAACGAGCCGCTACCATTTTCTCGCGCGGCAATCTTATACAACCGCACTGACGGTCAGTAGCTCGGTGTTGCACAGCGAACCAAGTACAAGTGCAGACCGATTCCAGTTGACCATAGGTAGGATGAGAGGTTGTCGAAAATTCTTCGCGCCGTGCACCGCGGCAAGCGCTGTCTTCAGTCCGACCAGCCCGTCAGATCTCGACACACCTTGCAGGTGAATGCATAGAAGGAGAACACCATGCCGTCGATCAGCAACGGTAATCCGATTGTACCGAAAGTGATCCAGCGCGTCGCAAAGTGCTTGACCAGGGTCAACGTTGCGGTAGGAATTCTCGTATGCGCGTGTCTTCGACCAGTTGGTCTAGAGTTGCGAGCGTGAAAATCTTACCTTCCGTTCGCAAAAGCATTCGTCGCATATCTTCTCTTCTGACGCCAAAACCCCGACCATCAATACACGCGACAACCTGAAAGCCAGGCAGTCCTGCCCGCACTCGTTCGTCCCTTATGTTCGCAAGATTCACGATTCGAGTAGCTTTATCGCGAGCCGTTCCGTCGTCACCAGTGATTTTGGCTTCAACCAGAACAGCGGGATTAAATTCATCGGGCACGAAGAAATCAGGTGCCTGCTCAAAACCGGGCACCCGCTCGGCTCGTTTGGTCTTTCTAAATGTGACTCGCGCGTGAGCGAGACGGTCTTCTATCGCCTGCTCCATCACATCGCCAATCAGTTCTGAAACTGAGTCCCGATGACTCGCGAAGGGACGGCCGAGATAACGTTCGTACAATAGCACTGCATAAGGCACATGTTGCGCAGCGACGTGCGTAAGCGATTCAATTCCGTGTGATGTGTCTACTTTTGCCAGCCGATGTACGACGTTTGCAGCTCCCGCTGGTGCGCCTTGCGTGATGTACTTGACCGCGACGGAAATGAGGGCATTGACCCGCGTGAAGGTAGTCCCAGTCTTATTTTTGGCCAGTCGTCCAAAGTAATCACGCTGACTGCGACATCGGGTGTCCAAGTCCCGAGCAGCATTCTGAGGAACATCAACTTCGAACTCTGAGCGCGCGAGGTCAGCCCACTCAGGCGGCGATAAACCGAGTACAGTCCGCAAGACAACAAACGACAGACCGTCTTCTTCAATGCTGGCCCATAGCGTTTCGGTGACGAGATTTCTGAATCCATCAGTGTGTCGCTTAAGAACCTCGTAAGCTGTCTGGAAATCACCGTATTCGATGAAGTTTGTGCCCTTCGGCATGACGAGAAATTGTGACTCGAGATCGTCAAAAACGGATTTCACCATCTCTTCGAGATGCCCGTTCAAGTATTCTGAGGTGACTTCAAACGGTCGCGGCAATAGCTTTTCTCCGGGAGGGCTTTGGTTTTTCACTTACGGGAGAAGTTACCAATGATTCCGCATCAAGCTCCTTTGTGAGGTGCGACAGCAATTGCTCAGCCAACGCCATCCTCGTTTGCAGTGGTGCCCGTGCATCCCACGCGGCATGTAGACGATTGATGGTCAACCTTGCGATGTGTCCCGCCAGCAAGCATCGACGGTCGCCTTCGGTTACGCTGACCCCTGCGGCACTCATGGCTTGAACATCGAGACCAAATTGAACCGCGACCTCCTGGACGGTTGATGTAGCAACAGTCTGCTTGCGACACACGAACACTGAATCCAAAACTGATGACCCGGTTCCGGCAATGTGAAGTGACGCACTCATTTCGGCAACCGCTGGCAATGTCGCGGTGCAATCGAGGTCCGCATCGAGAATCGCCACTATAAGCGGAACATATGCGGAGGCGTCGTTGTGATGGTAGGTAAAAACGAATGGCGCATGTGTTTTGAGTGCCCCAGCATAGTGACAAAATACGGAGGACAGCCCAGCGGTGAAGTGTTCAAGCCCCCGCCCCAGGGTCACGTTTCCGGTCAATTCGTTAGACGCTCGCGTTGATTCTAACGAGAACTGCTCAAACTCTTTGTGTAATGCAAGACGCAACCATGTAAAACAGAAGTCGATCAATTCTGCGTACTGGACATTATCGAAGTACGGCGGGTCCGTGAAAACACCGTCGAGTGAATCGCGCAGGGTCAACTCTGTGGCAGGTGCAGCGCGAAGCCATGCCTGTCGTCCCGAGTCAGTTGGATAATCATTCACTAGACAAGCACCAATGTACTCGCCTCGCACCGGAACTATTTTCTTTCCTCGACCGTTGGTCTGAGTCTCGAAGGGATCATCACAGTATCGTTTGGCCCGAATGTACTTCTTTATGAAATGACGGAAGGAACCAGAACCTACATCGGGAATACCCAGCAGGTTGTTTTCACATTGGACCAGCCCAACAGGAAAACCATGAACGCTAAAGATGTCTTGGCACTTTAGCGCATACGTGTCGTATCGACACAGCATGTTTTGATAGCGCAAGCTGTCTGAGAAGACAGTCAGCAGTGCGTACCGAATTTCTTTTTCACGCACTTCACAGATTCGACGCAGTAATAGACCAAGTCCCAAAAGCTGTCGGTCGTTGAACATTTCGCGGTATCGCTTATAGCCCCAGCGATGGAGTCTCGCGGTCTCGTCACCCGGTGGAATCGTATTGTCCGGAATCATCAGGTCGGACGACTGCGCAAGAAGTTCTTTTGCCTGTGAGAATCTAGAGTGGTCCTTCGTGTCTGGCTTTTTGAAAAAGCGCCCGCTGTGATCTGGTTTGCAGTCGGCGCAGTGGTACTCGATTGCCCATAGCCGATGTCGCGGAGGTTCCGGGAAAAGTTTTGGCTGAACATATGGGAATACTTCCTCGCAGGTCCGACAGGTCACCCTCTGTCTTTTAGCTGGTCCCTCAACGAACACTTTCCTTCGGCAATCCCGACATCGTGCAGGATTTGCGAGGGTCGGCTGTCGGTCGTATTCATTGAGTGCCCCACACTTGTGACATGCAACGACATGTTTTGGGTGTCGTTCAGCTTCAGCTAAGAGGTAACCTGGGAAAAGGTCGTTCATAGTCTTGCAGTGAGGACACTGTGATTGCTTCACCCAAAGAAAATACTTGACCGTCGCGTCGTTCCCACAATTAGTGCACGTCGTTCGATAAAGCTCCGCAACTACCTTCTCGACTTCATCACACACTGCTTCGGCTTCCGAAGCTAATTTCTCAATGTCTATCGGGGTCAACGACTGGCGCACAATCCAATACGACATCGGATTCACATCCGCTCCGATCACGCTGAACCCTAACCTGTTCGCTTCGTAGATCGTTGTCCCACCACCCATGAATGGATCGGCAATGATTCCATTCAGTCGGTGGGAGTGCCAGTAGCTTGCCTCTAGAGGCTCGGAACCGTTGTACTCCGCGAGGAGGAGGCTGCGGAAGACCGTGCCAGGCCTGCGCGCGAACCACTTATGAATACCGATTATCGGTCTGTAGTTTTGTTGAATCTGTTTTTCGCGCAGGGCCAGTCCAGCGGTAAAAGCTGCATCGAAGTGTTTTTCGAGACTCACTAGGGTATCGAAATCTTACCAGAGCCCGCGTTCTGCCGATATGCCCGTCGTGAACTGGTCAGGTGTCGCAATTTGGCGTGTAAACGTCCGACGTGAGCCTTGCGACCCAACTGAATCTTTACTTCAACAGTTGTCTGGAAATACTCTTCCCGATCTCCCAAAGAATCATTGCGTCTGGCGTTGTCAATGAAACACCGTGAGACAGTTCCTTTTGCGGGTGGATGTAATTTCTATAGTCGCGAAGCACCACACCCACATCCTTTGCTGCCACTGTGATCCACTTCAGTTCATGTGCCACGCCAATGAAGTCCTGAAGCGTCCAATCTCGCAGGGATAGTGTCTTATTTAGTTTGTCTTTAGGAGCACATGCAGCGGTGAAAATCAGAGTCTTGTTGGTATCCCGGTTGACCCGTGCCAGCAGCAACCCTTCTAGTAACCCGCCGATCATCACAGTCGCCGCGAGAGGTGCTCCGCATGAGATGCAGGTGACGCACTCCGTCCATCGCCTTTCCAGAATGACTTGCATCGCTCGGTCCGAAACCAGTTTTGAAAAATCGGGTGGCACATCGGTCGTCGTAGCCGCGCCGAGCTTCACTATGTTGCCCGCACGAAGGTGTACGAGACTGTCGCAAATATCCTTAAGAGTATCTACATATCCCGAACGTGACGCGCTCTTGTGACTAGCTTCCACGATCTTTTGATACATCTCGTCGACTGGCTGCAAATCTGTGGCAGAACAGATCGCCACAAGTTTAGGCCGATGCGACTGAAACCACGTGAGCGCAGTGGCACGAATGATATCTCGCTCTAATCCTCTGACTTGCGGAAGTGACTTCTTCCGCGTCACAGAGCGAATGCGTTCGGCTTCCTTGATAGCCTGAAAAATAGCTTCGTCTGCCTCGTTCATGCGACGTTCACTTTTTCTTTCTTCGAGTGGTTTTCTTGGCCTTCCTTGGCTTCTTGGATTTGCGTATCGCGGTGCTGCCCGACTGACTCGGTAATGTCATAGCGACAAGGTTCTCTCCGACGGTGTTGATAGCATATTTGCCAGCTTCGCTACCGCTGTCCAGCAGCCCTAGGATCTTTGCGTTTGTGAGGGTCATACCGGGGTGTTTCAAACGCTTTCGGCCCGCAAGTCTGCACGCATCCTGTAGAACATCTTTGTCTATTTCATTTCGTCGTTGCTCTGGTGGAGCTTCAAAGCGATAGAAATAAGCAACGGTTGCCGCAAACTGCACATCTTTTTTCGGGCTCTTGGCGGTTACGAAAGTTTTTACGTCTTTTGCCGTTGTGGGCTGCGTCGGGTCAGTAGGCCCAATTGGTCGCGGAAATAAAGCAGGCGCTGGTGGTTGTGGGAGTGGAGCATCCGGAAGACTCCGTGGTGGAGTTGCTAGTCCTAACCTTTCACGCGCAAACCGAATGATTCTTTCTTGATCGTCTGGACTGAATGCTTCGAGTGCCGTGGTGACAGTGCGCACGGCATCTAGATCATCTGGTGTTTTCGACATTCAACGCTCCATTTTGCATCAACGTGTTGGCCCCTTGAGGTGGCTGTATCTTAGCAAATAAGGAACATTGTATCGACCTGATGAAGTTTAATTTGAGGCATACCTGCACCTCAGAACAGGTGGTCGCGCGGTCCCAGGTGTGGGAAGGTGGGTGGCGAGGTCAGCTTATCTCTGACGACGCGCCATCGTGATCCAATGCTGAAACATGACCTCAATCTTTGGCTCGAACCCATTCCGCATTTTCTGCGTGAAAATGCTCGTGCGGCTCTTGAATCAGGGGATGTAATCGGATTCCTGTGTACGGCACCGAACGAGCATTCTCTTGAGCTTGTTTTTCACAACCACAAATTTCTAATGCAAACGGGCCTTTATGAGAAGGCGTTGGTTGATGCTTTCATCGCCACCAGAACAAACAATTTCAAGTATCCATTGTGCCTGCTGCGCGAAGCGTTTTGCATTGGGGATAGGTCGCGGCTGCGCGCGGCTGGTGACCCGTTACCCGGACCAGGACCGTTTACGATATATAGAGGAGTATCAGGAATCGGCCCGGCCCGACGCGTTCGAGGAATTTCGTGGACCACATCGGAGGAAAGGGCACGATGGTTTGCCCTCCGTCACAGTCTCCCAAATCCCAACGTCTTTCGCACGACAGTGCATGAGGCCGACGTTCTCGCCTACACAAATGACCGCAGTGAGCAGGAATTCTTGGTTCTCCTTCCAGAGAGAAACAGGCCGGTTCGGTTGCCACGACGCGGTCGGTGTTGACCATGTGTACCAATTAAGGGCAGGTTTTAGAGTAACCATGACTGTAACTTGACACCGACGCAGCACTTAGATTTTTGCACCTTCATCTTCGAAGGCAGATGCTCTATCCAGCTGAGCTACGGGCGCGTCCCCTTACTGTACCTAAACTCCTGGCGGGAACACCAGTGTTCCGAGCGGGCGCGAATGAATTCGCAGATGCCAGTTAATTCATTGCCGGCAGGCGGTAGGACAACTTTCACCTCCTACCGGCTCGCGGATGATTTCCAGCTCCCGTCTATCCTTTTCCGCTGCCGGCCTCTTTTTGGAAATCGGAGAATGGAACCACGACCCCATGCAGCGGCGCCATCGTGGTCACATCCAACTTAAGCCTCTGGACGTTCTTCATCAAGTTGGCAGAGAAAATGCCGGGGCGAACTCCGGTCGGCGCCGGCACTTGCGGCGTGGACGAAGTAAAATCGTCCGCCTCCACGAGGATTTTCGCCTTCGGGATGTAAACCATCATGAGGTCCGCCGCGTGGCTGTCGCCGTCGATGTGATAGATCTCGAGCGATTGGCCGCCCTCGGTGAGAACGTACTTTTCTTTCACGGGTATGATGGTTGGCTTCTTGGGGTTCTTGGCAAGGTCGTCCGGATCGAGAGTGTGTGGAGCAGTGAAAAGCTTTTCGTAGTAGGCTACGTTCGCTTCGTTGGTGATGATCGTGGCGCCCGCGGCAACATAGGCCCGAACGCCTCCCAGGTGATCGAAGTGGTGGTGCGTGTTGATCAAATACTTGATCGGCTTGTCGGGAACCAGCTTCCTGGCTTCCGCCATGACGGCTTCCGACCGGGCATCGCCCAGCGGGCCTTCGATGACCGCCACGTAAGTTGGGAATTCGACGACCAGGCTGTTATGTGACCCGCCGCCGAGGAACCAGACGCCATCGGCTAATTTTTGATCGACCACCTTTACCGGCGGCATGGACGCTGTTTTGACGGCATCAGGCACCGACACAGTCAGGCCCGGGTTCGCTTTCACACTGGTTACGGTCAGTTCCAGCGTTGGAAATCCTTCCTGCTTCTGCACGATCATCGTCGGAAATTTCACGCCGCCGAAATCCTTGTAGCCCGAAAACGTGGTCTCAATGGGTTTGTCGCCGACGTCGGGATCGGCCACCCACGTTTCCGTCCTGGTAACCATATTCTGGGGATCGATCACACCAGTCACTTTGTACTTGCCGGTCATGAACGACACGATCGTTCCGGTCGTGCCCTTCTTCGCGGTGGCTTTGTTTTCCATCGCGCCTTTCACGAAACCCTGCGGAGTGAGCCATATCTGCAGCTGCCACTCCGCGGCTGCTCCGAGATTCGGCACGGGCGCATTCCCGGGCATGTCCCAAGCGTATTGCCCGCTCACAAAGTGAACCTGCTTTTCTTCGCCGCCGAACGGGCGTCCGCCGCCCTTGACCATGGGAACCGGCTCCGAGTGGCTGAGTTCTTCCTTTGCCGACTTCGTGGTGTAGTCGATCGTTTTGGTGTAACTGGTCAGGTTGGTGACAGGCCAGGCTCCTCCGGTCATGTAGGCTTGACCGTACGCATTCAAGTGCCCTGTGCCTGAATACTGAATCGAGCCCACATCGCCCATTGCCTTCTGGGCCGCCTGCAAAACAGTTTTCGCATCTTGCGCGGAGGCAGCTCCCGCGCACAAGAAAAATAAGGCGCAAGCAATCCACAATCGTTTAGCCATAGCTCCTCCAGTTTCCTATTCCGATGGAACCTCGAATTTCGGATTTGGCGGCGATCATACGCCAAGCTGCCCATCAAGTGGAAGCCCAGGCTGGTGTCGAGCGCCATGCATCGGATGCGGCATTAGGACCAGCTCAACTGGTTTCGGGGGCTTCTCTTTTACAGAGCTACGTCAAATCCGAGATTGCGAAGAATCCTGTACGCATCTGTCGAAATAAACGCGGCGGGCGGAAGTTTTGTCGCCACGCAGATTACCTGCTTGATTGGGTACCAGACGTTTCCAACCTGCACTTTATATTTACGGATTGGGTCTGGTTGCACGCCATTCAATGCCGCTTCGACAGCTTCCTTAGTAAGCGTTACTTTGTTTCCGCCAATGGTGAACATGGGTGCCATTCCTCCTCCAACAACACTTATTATTATACCTACACCTACTATTTGTCAACACGCCTATCAGTGTTATTTTCATATACTTACAATCTTAACTAGCCTAATGGCATTAATTGCTACTGAAAGAATACCCTTGCATTTATGCGGCGCAAAGCCCATCATGCCAGCATTGGAAGGTTAAATATGCCTAAAGTTACTATCACCCGAAATGGACAGCAATTTGAAATTAGCGATCTTACGTTCGATCAGGTTAAAGAATTAGTCGGAATGAATGGTCACGCGCGCGAGGAAGCGAAGAGGCCGCAGGAGCGGAAGGGCGCTTCTCTGCACCCTGCTGACTTCGTTCCTGATTACCCTGGATTCAAGAAAGCTCTTACGCCAAAAGCAAAACTGTTCTTGAAAATTCTACGAGACAATCCGAATGGTATTTCGGCGGACCATTTGGCATCGCAACTTGGCTTTCAAGCCCCAGTGCAAATCGGCGGAATGACTGGCGGCGGGATGGGAAAGATTGCGCCTACATACGGAGTTGACATGGAAAATGTCTATGTGCGTGAGATAAAATTCCTGAATGGAGAGCGCAGAGTGATTTATCGACCCGGGAAAGCGATTGGAGAAATTACTGCATAAACCCGCAGAAAATGCGGGTTTCTACGGGGGTGTGGCAGAGTGGCTTATTGCATGCGACTTACGCTCGTCAACCGTGTCAGCGGTCGCGGGTTCGAATCCCGCCACCCCCGCACCCGCGTATCAAAGGAGGCGTGCTACAATTTCAAAAGTTCCAACGCTCCAAGGTTTGATTCGCTAGTTCTGTTACGGTACGGGTTTCGTGCGGAAACCGATTGTATACTGCCACGATCAGAGTTTCCGTCCCTCGCCCTAACGGAAAGAGATAGCGCCACGAACGCTATCTCCAAAATCTAAGGGCCAAGGAGTGACCCAATGCGTCTATATAAGCTGCGGGTCACGTTCAAACACTCAAGAAGCGGATGGTCTCTGCTGATTGAGTGGTATTAACGGCTCCCCGTGTGGTAGGCGACCTTGCCAATCCCTCCCACGGGGATAAGTATTTACTCACCGCTTTTCAGGCGCAAGGAATAATCCCTTGACTCTTTCTAAGGGTTATCAGACTCCATCACAGAAATCTGAAGAGCTATTCGATTAACATGGTGAATTTAACCTCGGAGCTCATCACACGAGTTAGGACAGAACCCAAGGCCGCGCGACGTTGACGGTGAAGATCGGCAGGCCTAAGATAAAGCTTCCACGAAAGCTGACGCTGGATGTCCTCTCCATTCCGACTGGCGAAATCCGTTGCGCGATCGTTGCTGTTCCTATTGGTTTTCTGCGTTCCTGCTGCCAAGGCTGAGCAAGTTAAAAATCTCAAGCCGCAAGGCTATGTGAACGATTTCGCGGGGGTGCTGAGCGCGCAGGCGAAGGAAAAGCTGACGGCGCTGTGCGCGGAAGTGGATCAAAAAGCCAAAGCGCAGATCGCGATCGTCACAGTTTCTTCACTGGAAGGCGAGCCGATCGAGCAATACTCGATTGATCTGGCAACCGCGTGGGGCATCGGGCCGAGGCAGAAGGCCACCGGCATTCTGATCTTGGTCGCGCCGAACGACCGCAAGTACCGTTTCGAAGTCGGCTACGGGCTCGAGGGGATCCTTCCCGACGGAAAGGTGGGCGGCTTCGGCCGCGAAGCCGTGCCGTTTCTGCGGCAGAATGACTACAGCGGCGCTGTGCTTCTGATGACCGAGCGCGTGGCCGCAAGTCATTGCCGCGGACCAGAAGATCGCGCTCGATTCACTTTCCGGAGCGCCGTCTCCTCCTGCTGAACCCGACAATTCTCTTTTTCCGATGTCGAGCATTGTGTGGCTTCTTATTTTCGTCATTCTTCCTGTTTTCTCCGGTCTTGGGGTTCATTCTCAATCTCCTCTTTGGCGGAGTGACTGGCTCGCGTCGAGGCCGCGGATCATGGGGTGGGCCGCGCTACGGAGGAGGCGGTTGGTACGGGGGCGGTTGGTCAGGCGGTGGGGGGAGTTCGTGGGGTGGCGGAGGCGGCGGATTTGGAGGCTTCGGCGGAGGATCCTTTGGCGGCGGTGGCGCGAGCGGGAGCTGGTGATATGTCGCGGCGGGAGGACATGAAAATTGATCGACTCTAAGCTCGACGAACTCGTGCAAAAACTCAAGGCCGCGGCGGCGGATAATTTGAAAGCGGTGATCCTGTATGGTTCGGCGGCGACGGAAGAGTTTCACGCCAAACATTCGGATCTCAATATCCTCTGCCTGGTCGGCCAGGCGGACGCGGCGCATCTCGAAGCGCTTCATGGGCCTGTGGAATGGTGGATCCGCCGCGGCCAGCGACCGCCCCTGGTTTTCACTCTCGAGGAACTGCGCCGGTCCGCCGATATTTTCACGATCGAGCTTGTTGGATATGAAGTCGCGCCACCGCGTTTTGTACGGAGAGAATGTGCTGGCGGAAATTTCCGTGCCGCTTCATTACCACTCGATCCAAGTGGAGCGCGAACTGCGGACCGACTGGCTGCGTCTTCGCCAGGCCATTCTGGCGGCGCCCAAAAAATCAAAGGTGTATCTGGAATTGATGGTCTCCTCATTTTCAGCGTTTGCCGCGCTGTTTCGCCACGCGCTCATCGCGCTCGGCGAAACGCCGGCGGAGACCAAACGCGAGGCTATCGACCGGATCGCGCAATTTGCCGGGGCCGATCCCGCGGGATTTCAAACGATCCTTGGCGTTCGTGAAGGAAAAGTGAAAGGGCGCGACATCGACGTCGAGAAGACGCTCAACCAATATTTTTTGTTTGTGGAAGCGGTCACGGAAAAATTTGACCGGCAGCTCGACGCGAAAAAATAGGCAGAGAATTTATCCGGGAGGACGCGCATGAAAACAGGAACAATCGTGCTGGTGGTCGTGGCGGTCGTCGCGCTGGTGTTTGGCGGAATGTACGTGAGCAGCCGCAACCAGATGGTGACGAAAAACGAGACGGTGAAGTCCGCCTGGGCGCAAGTGGATGTCGTGCTGCAACGGCGCGCCGACTTGATCCCGAATCTCGTCGAGACGGTGAAGGGTTTTGCCGCGCAGGAGCAGACCGTGTTTCACGACATTGCCGCCGCACGCTCCGCGCTGCTCGGCGCGCAAACTCCGGCGGACAAAATCGCCGCGAACGGCCAGTTGGACGGCGCGCTCGGGCGCCTGCTTCTCATCGTCGAAAATTATCCGCAATTGAAATCGAATGAAAATTTTCTGAGGCTGCAGGACGAACTCGCCGGCACGGAAAATCGGATCGCCGTCGAGCGGAAGCGGTACAACGACACGGTGCAGGACTACAACACCTTCATCGGATTATTTCCGAACAATATCTTCGCTGGGTGGGCGGGATTCCAGCGCAACAACGCCTACTTTGCGGCTACCGAAGCTTCACGCGAAGCGCCGAAAGTTCAGTTCCCGGCGCCGACTCGGTGAGAGGGAGGACGAGTAGCACAGACTTCAGTCTGTGGATTTTCCATTAGAACTTGGCTGGAAGGTTGATCTCCGCGGACGCGGTCGGCCCGGGTTCACTAACGAACCCCCACAGACTGAAGTCTGTGCCACTTAGGATTACGTTCGCGCTTCGGGTTGCGGAACCGCATTGGTTTGCTGCGTGGGAGCAGGCGGCGGCCCATTCGGGCTTCCAGGCTCCGCGTCGGGCTGGGCCGGGGCCGTGATGCTCGGTTCCGACTTGAAGATGAATTTCACGCCGCTTTTGGCATTTTCCGTGTTGGTGCGCGGCAGATCGACCAGCTCAAGATTGACAGTTCTCTGCACACCGCTCATCAGGATGTAATGCAGCTCCCCATCAATCATCCAATAATCGCGGACCGTCAATATCGAACCGTTTTTCATGTAAATGAGAACCGGCACGGCCAGGTTCCCGGAATTGGGCGCAAGCGAAGGGCTCGGCCCATTGGGAGTCACCCAATTGCCATTCAAGTTCTCTTGATCGTATTGATTGTCCTGCTGCTCTGGCGGCGTTGAATTGTCGTCTGGAGTGGAGTATCCCGAATCGGGATAACCGTAGACGTAGTTGTTGGGAGACCCGTAGTAGCCGTATCCGTATGCGGGCCCAGCGCTCCACCACGGGTTATACCAGAAGGGATCCCAGAAACCGAAGCCGAGCCACGGCCAACCAAAACCCCAGCCGCCAAATCCGAAGCCGAAGCCGCAATTCCAGCACCCTCTGCCGAATCTGTTGCCGAATCCGAATGCGCCGCGCAATTGTTGAAACGAGTTCGCCCTATTCACACCGCCAGAAAATCCTCGGTTGCCCACGAACGGCGACCCGCCGGCAAGGCGCGAAGACGCGGAGAGCGTTGAGTTCGACCGGAACCCGGAAGCCGCAGCGGGGGAGCCGCTGAACGAATTGTGAAGCGTGGAAAGCGATTGAGCCCTGGGAACAACATTTCGCGCGGCGGGAGCATTCTCCCAAACTTCGCCACCCTGACCCGAAAAGCTGCGAACCGACCCGGTAGATCCGGTTCCGCGGTTTCCGGTAAAGACGTGGAAGCCACCTGCGTTACTTGTGGGCCCGGGTTGCGATGAGGGGCCCGAACCTCCGCGGCTACCGGCTGGGCCTCCAAAGGAATGCCACCGGCCGTCAGCGACCGCACCGGGAGCCGAAGGGGAATTTCCAAACCGCTGATTTCCTCCCGCGAAATTACTGCCCGGTCGAGAATAGTTGCTGCCTGGCCGCGATGCGAACTGGCCGCCTGAGCGCGGCGCAGCACTTGGACCTCTATAGCCGGCAACGGGCGGCGCTGACGATCCGCCGCGGAACCCGCCTCCTCCGCTGGAGCGCATGCCACCTCCGCCGGCGAAACCTCCTCCACCATGGAAGCCGCCGCCGCCTCCTCCATGCCCACCTCCGCCGCGCTGAGCAAATGCGGGGATCGCAGAGCAAACAAACAAAATAGCAATGGCTGAGATGAAAGGAACGGAGAATGGCTTCATCATTTTAAGGCCCTCCGCAACAGATGCGTAAGACCTGCGGACGAGTTTACGGGGGAACTCGCTTTTGCCTTACACTACTTGGATTCTATACCTTGGGGTATGGTTGCGCCTATTTAATTTGCCAATGCCTCGGAAGCTAAGGCCCGGCCGCCGATACCCCGCGCGGAACCGCCCTAAAAGCGGATCATTCCATTTTCGTCGTAGCCGATCACCACGCGCCCGCCGGCAACAATGACCGGGCGACGGATCAAGTCGGGGTTCTTGGCCATCAAGCCGATCGCTTCTCTGCGGGACGGTGGTTTGTCCTTCATCTTCTTTTTTCGGAACACTTCGCTGCGCGGATTCAAGAAATCCTCGTGATCGTGTTTTCCGATCAGTTTCTCGAGTTCCGACGCGCTCAAGCGCTCCTTGGCAAGGTCGCGATAGTGGAGGTGGAATCCCCGCTTTTCCATGAAGTGCCGCGCCTTGCGGCACGTCGCGCATGTCGATTTCTGCAGGAACTTGGCTGTCTTTCTGGGTCTCTTCGCTCGTGGAGCGGTCTTGCGCGCGGAAGTTTTCATGCATTGCCTCGTCTGGCCGGGGATTCCCCCGTACCGAGATTCAAAATCTGCGTGCCAACGAAAGGTTTCGCATCACGATCGGCTTGCCCGATATTTTGCGAATGTCACTACCATAGTGCCACTTTGTTACAATTCTATGAATGATCGCCCGAATTCATGTTCCGGGAAGGCCACACCAGCTAAACCCTTCCGCATCAATCGATTTGCTGCTGTAACAACGGGAAAAGATACTCCATCACAATCAAGAGTGATGTCGGACACACGCTCAGAAGGAGCAAGGGAGTATGGTGCGGGTTGTAGCTGGGCACAAACAAAAGAAAATCCATCTAATACGGGGGACGGTCATGATTGAACAACCGGAAGTGGGAATCACAGGCGTCGTCTGCCTTCATTGCGGAATGGACACTCCAGTCCCAAATTCGATGAGCTTGCCGCAATCTGCGCGCCCCGTCAATTCAGTAAGATCGCAAATATCACTGATTCGCTGCGCCGGATGCGGTAAGGAAGCGCCTTATCTCGCCGACCAGATTGTATTTCTAAAGAGGATCCCCATTCAATCGTATGCTGCATGAAGGCTTGCTCATGGCATGCCTCTCTCACGGGCTCTGGCAGAGATGGGTATTTTGACCGCTAGTTATTTCGGGTAGGGATGTCCCGCGAGGCTGGCGAAGGCGCGGTAGAGTTGCTCGGCGAGCATGGCGCGGGCGAGTTCGTGCGAGAACGTCAGGGAAGAAAGCGAAAGCTTTTGCGTTGCGCGGCGGCGCAGCGCCTCGGGAAAACCTTCCGCGCCACCGCATAAGAATGCGATTTCTCGCGCTCCGCGGTCGCGCGTTTCTCCCAGCCACTTGGCGAATTGCACCGATGTTTGAGGTTTTCCTGCGTCATCGAGCAAAACGACGGTCGCGCTGGAATCGAGAGCCAGCTTGCGCAGGGACGCGGCGGAGTCTTCGCGCAGTTCCGTGAGCTGCACTTCGGCAAACCGCCCGACGCGCGCCAGGTAGTCGTCCATCAACGCGCGGATTTCCGGACGCCGCGTTTTTCCGAGCATGACCAGGTGAATCTTCATCGGTGATCCTGGGAACGCCAATCTCCTGATTGGCCTATTTTGTGACGCCAATCGGGAGATTGGCGTTCCCAGGTTTCAACCCCGCGTTCCCGCAGCAACTTTGAAATTCAGATTCAGTTCAATCCGTACTTCTTGCGCTTGTCGAGGAGGGTTTTCCTGCTGATGCCGAGAATCTGCGCGCTCTTTCCGATTTTGTAGCGCGTGGCTTCGAGCGTCGCGCGAATGGCGTCGCGTTCCATGTCGTCGAGCGAACGCAACGCGCCCCCAAACCCCGAGTCCGCCGCGCGCACCGATTCCGGAAAATCCTCCGGAATGAGCGACGCTCCTCCGGAAAACACCAGCGCGCGCTCGATCGCGTTTCTCAGCTCGCGCACGTTGCCGGGCCAGGAATACGTGGTCAGCATTTTTTTCACGGGCTCGGAAAAAGTCACGTCCTTGCGGCCGTGCACGCGCGCTCCGCGTTCGAGCAGCGCATTGGCGAGCGGCAGAATATCCGCGGGACGCGCGCGCAACGCGGGCACGGGAATCGTCAGCACGCTCAGGCGGAAAAATAAATCCTCGCGGAACTGTCCGTCGGAAACGAGGCGCGCCAGGTCGGCATTGGTCAAGGCAATCAGGCGCGCCACGATCGTGATCGTTTCGGTGCCGCCCAGGCGCTCGAACTGCCGCTCCTCGAGCACGCGCAAGAGCTTGGACTGCGTGGCCGGGGAAAGCGCCGCGACTTCATCCAGCACGATGGTTCCCGCGCCCGCCATTTCCAGCCGCCCGAGCTTGCGCTCGACCGCCCCGGTGAAAGCGCCGCGTTCGTGTCCAAACAATTCCGATTCGACGAGTTCCTGCGGCAAGCTGGCGCAATCGATTTTCAGGAAGGGCGCATCGCGCCGGGGGCCGAGTTCGTGGATCAGGCGCGCAAGATGATCTTTCCCCGTGCCGCTTTCACCTGTGATCAGAAGCGTGGTCGAAGTTTCGGCAACTTTGCGCGCGAGGTCGAGGACCGCCTTCGAGGCGGGGTCTTCCGCGATCCAGGGCATGCGCGCCTCGCTCATCCTTCGGCCTCGGCAGCGCCGGGCAAGGAACTCTCTTCGCGAGGCTCCTTGAACTCGATGCGGCGCGCGGCGCGCCACAGTCGTTCGAGATCGTAAAAATGGCGGGCGCGTTCGGTGAACACATGCACGATCAGACCGCCGAAATCGAGCAGCATCCAGTCGCTGCCGGCTTTGCCTTCCCGGTGCCGCAAGCGGGCGCCTTTCCGCTCCAGTTGCTCTTCGATTTCATCGCAGATAGCTTCGAGTTGCGGCGAGCTGAACCCGGTGCAGACCACAAAATAATCCGTGAACGCGCCCAGCCCTTCGAGATCGAGGAGGATAACATCCGCCGCCTGCTTTTCCTGCGCGGCGCTGATGGCCGCGCGAACGTGAGGCGGAATCGAATCCTTTCTTGCTGTCACCGGTAAAGGGCCTTCTTGCTAATGTATTCCTCGACGCGCGGCGGCACAAGCCCGTGAATCGAATGGTTTCGATCCAGGCGATTCCTGACTTCGGTCGCGGAAACGTGGCTGGACACCGTGTCCAGCACGTACACAACGGTGCGCCGCAAGGCGATCGCTCGCGGATCGAGCGGAGCGTGCTCGGCGCCGCGGCGGGCGAAGAGTTCCGGCGGAATCACCAGGCGCAACGCGTGCAGGTTGAAGCCGGGGCGGCTCACCACGATGAAGTCGCACAGGCCGAGCAGCGTCTCGTAATCTTTCCACGTCGGAATATCGAGAAACGAATCCGCTCCCAGTAAAAAATAAAGATGCATGCCCGTGCCGTGGTGTCTCTGCTTGTAGTGCTTCACCGTATCGACGGAATAAAAAATCTCGCGCCCGGCGTGGTCCGCGCCAGCCTCCGCGAGCGATGGGACGAACCTCGGATGGTCGGCGCACGCGATCGAGGTCATCGCGTACCGGTCGGCGTAGGAAGCCATTCCGGCGCGATGCTTGTGCGGCGGACGCCCCGTGGGAATGAAATGAATTTCGTCCAGATGGAAGCGGCGCTCGGCGGCGCGCGCCACGGCGAGATGGCCGATATGAATGGGATCGAATGTGCCGCCGAAAAGCGCTATGCGCCGCTCGCGCGGGCGTTCTCGGGAAACGCCGTGTGATTCCGGCGGCGCGATGCTCAACGGTCCTCCGGATGCGCCGGCGCGGAGGATTCGTTTTCGTGCTGCTTCCGCAAGCCCTCGGCATCTTCCGCGTTTTCCTGCACCGGCTCGGCGGGCGCCAAACGGTCCAGAGCGTCGGCCATGGCCCGCACCAGTTGCGGGATGCCTTCGCCCGAGGCGGACGAGATGGCGTGGAATTCGAGCCCGCGCGCGGCGCAAAACTCGCGCAGCTTTTCGAGGCGTGTGCGGTCCGTCGTGGCGTCCAGCTTTGTAGCCACAACAATCACGGGCTTCTCGGCAAGTTTTTCGCTGAACGCGGCGAGTTCATGCGCGATGATCTCAAAGTCGTGCACGGGATCGCGGTCGGAAGCGTCGCTCGTGTCGATCAAATGCGCGATGAGCCGCGTGCGCTCGATGTGCTTCAAAAATCGAATGCCGAGACCCGCGCCCGTGTGCGCGCCTTCGATCAAGCCGGGCAAGTCTGCGACTACGAACGTGCGCCCGCCGCCCCTTTCCGACGGCTTTCCCGGAACGCCATCGGCGGAAACGACGCCGAGGCCGGGCTGCAGCGTCGTAAACGGATAATCCGCAATTTTCGGATGGGCCGCGGAAATTCGCGAGATGAGCGTGGATTTTCCAGCATTTGGAAATCCGACGAGGCCAATATCCGCGAGCAGTTTCAACGAAAAGTGCAGATGACGCTCGACGCCGGGCTGGCCGTCTTCCGATTCGCGCGGCGCCTGGTGCCACGGCTTGGCGAAGTGTTGATTGCCGCGCCCGCCCCGCCCGCCTTGCGCAATCAGGATGCGCTCGCCCGGCTTGGTCAGATCGGCGATCTGCTCGCCCGTGTCCTCATCGGTTACGACGGTGCCGACGGGCACAGCCAGAATCATGTCTGCGCCGGAATGCCCGGAACAGTTTGAGCCTTCGCCGTGCCGGCCGCGATCGGCTTTGAATTCGCGATTGTAGCGGTAGCGCAGGAGTGTGTTGTCGTGCGGATTCGCTTCGAGGTAAATGCTGCCGCCATGGCCGCCGTCTCCGCCCGATGGCCCGCCGCGCGGCACGAATTTTTCGCGGCGGAACGCGATGCAGCCGTTTCCGCCGTTGCCGGCCTTCACATAGATTTTGGCTTCGTCAACGAACACCATGGGTCACTTCCGCCCTTCAGAATACAGTAGGACAGCCACTCTTGGCTGTCCCCGCGCAATTTTTAATCTGGCTCAAAAGCGGACAGCCAAGAGTGGCTGTCCTACAAAAACAAAAGGCGGCCCCGCATCCGCGGAGCCGCCTTCTCGAATTCGAGATCCAGTTAGTTTGCTGGCGCAGCGGCAGGCGTTGCAGAGGCTGCCTGCTCCGGCGGCAGGACGCTGATGTAGCGCCCGTCCTGGCCCTTGTCCTGGAAAAGCACGACGCCATCAATCAGGGCGAACAGCGTATCGTCCTTGCCGCGCGCCACATTCAAGCCGGGCTTGTGCCTTGTGCCGCGCTGGCGAATCAAAATTGTTCCCGCATGGACCAGCTGGCCGCCAAACCGCTTCACGCCCAGCCTTTGCCCCTGCGAGTTGCGGCCGTTTACGGAGGAGCCGCCACCTTTCTTGTGTGCCATCTCAATTTCCTTTGGAGCTCTACGAGCTCGATCCCGCTGACCTCGACGGCTGTGTAATTCTGCCGGTGGCCGCGGACAATCTTGTACTGCTTGATGCAGCGGTATTTGAAGACCGTGAGCTTCGGATGGCGTCCCTGGGAAACGATCTTGCCCGTCACCTTGGCCTTGGAGGCCTCCGCCCCGGTCAGAAATTTCTTTTCGTCGGTCGCCACGGCGACGACGTCTCCAAACGTGATCTTACCGCCCACTTTGCCGGGCAAGGTTTCCACCTTGACCGTATCGCCGGGCGCAACCCGGTATTGTTTCCCACCACTTCGAATCACGGCGTACATCGCCCCTCCAGACACAAATCAGAAACGCCTATTATACGGTCGGGCGGATTGAAGGTCAACGACTGGTTGGCTCTGTAGTGACCCGGGTGGATCCGGGTGCAACAAACTGCTGCCCGCCCAAAAAACGGGCGGCCTCTACAAAGCCCACTGCTAACAAGGCAGGACGGTTTTGTAGCGGCCGTTCCGTCCCGTGTCTTTCGGGACGGAACGGGCATCCTCCCGGGCCAGATGAGCAACCACAATTGCTCCCAAAATGTGTCGGCTGATCGGGAATTGAAGGCTGTAAACTGTTTCACGCGCAAAGCCTGCCGGAGCGGGTGCGATGACGGAAATCGAAAAGCAAGCGCTGGCCATCTACGAAATGATCGTCGCTACGAGCAGCACGCGGCCCACTGCCTTCAAGACTGTGGAGCAAATGCGGCGCGAAACGGCCGCCTGGAAAGAGAACAATCCGGCGCTTGTGGAACTCGGCCGCGCCGAGCCTCCGGTTCTCCACGCCTTTCTTGCCCAATGTTTTGATTGGTTGCGCGCCGAGGCGCACCTGGCGAAAAACTACACCGCCTGCAATACCCTGTCGGAGGGGATCCAAATCGCATTGTCACGAGCGCCCAAGCCGCTGCCGACGGAACTTGTGCTGCGCCTGTTCGGCGAGTATTCCGGATCCATGGGCGAGATGGCGCACATGTTCTTCCCCATCCGGCAGCTTATCTCGTCGATTGCGCGCAAGCAGGTGACGGACGGGATTCGTGCTGAATTGCAGAAAATCCATTTGCGCCTGGCTCCGAGTCCGAGCGGGAAAATTGAGCCGCGAAACCAGGAATTCAGGGAGGTCATCGCGGAACTGATCCGGGTGGAGGGTGAGAAGCAACTCGATCCAGGGCGCGGCCCATGGTCGCAGATCGTGTTCGATGAAATCAAAACGAAGGAGGAGATTGCGCGCGCGGGCTGGGAAGGATTGCTCGATCACTGTCGCAGCCTAGAGCAAACCGTCCCGGGAGCGAAGTGGAAGAAGAGGTCGCGCGAGTTGATCACTACCCTGGGAGAATCGGCTGTTTTCCCCGCGATGCTGCGGTGGCTGGCGCTTGGCCCCACGCCGGGCCAGCCGTCCGAAGCGAGGTCTCCCATCGAAGACTCGTCTTACCAGAAAGGAGTTGTCTGGTGCCTGGGGCAGCGCGACGATCGCGAAGCCGCGCTGGCCATCGCCGATTTTGGAATTGCCTGCCTTCGCAAGATTCCCTTGCTTGGCGCCGTTTCGCAAAAAGTCGGGTTCGCTTGCGCGCAGGCGCTGGGCGCGATGGATTGCAGCGAGGCCGTCTCACAACTGACGCGATTGCGTGCGAAGGTGAAGTACACCGTCGCCCGCCGCCTGATTGAAAAGTCGCTGCAACAAGCGGCGGAGCGGAGCGGCTTGACGGTCAATGAACTTGAAGACATTTCGGTAGCCACTTACGGGCTTGATGCGCAGGGCGAAGCGGTATTTGACATCGGCGATGCGAGAGCGATCGTCCATCTTGGCGATGACGGAAAAGTGGCAGTCGCCTGGCACAGCGCGGACGGAAAACTGGTGAAGGCTGCCCCGTCGCATGTCAAGAAAGCGTTTCCCAAGGAAGTCCGCTCCGTTGCTTCGTTGGCCAAAGAACTCGAGCAGATTTATCTCGCCCAGCGGACTCGCCTGGAATCCTCGTTTATTTTGCCGAGGGGCATGCCGCTGGCCCACTGGCGGAAATATTTCGTCGAGCATCCATTGCTCGGGTTCCTCGGCCGCAGGCTGATCTGGGTTTTCCGGAACGAGCAAGGCTGGGAGCGCTCAGGAATTTGGTCGGGGCAGGAAATGGTTGACGCATCCGGAAACCCGGTCGATCTCAGCGCCGCGCAGACGGTGCGGCTCTGGCATCCGCTGGCCTCCGATGCGGCGGAAGTGCAGCGATGGCGCGAGCGCATCTTCGCGGCAAAAATCCGCCAGCCATTTCGCCAGGCGTTTCGTGAGTTCTACGAGGTCACCGATGACGAACGCCAGACCAAAAGGTATTCCAATCGATTCTCCAAAATCCTGATGCGCCAGCACCAGTTCGCCAGCCTGTGCCGCGCCCGCGGCTGGGACTACCGGCTCATGGCCACAAATTTCGATGGCGCCAATGTCCCCACGAAAAAACTCGATGCCTGGAACATGCGTGTGGAGTTTTACGTCGACCTCCCGCCGGATCGCGACCCTGCGCTCCTCGATTCGGCTCTGGGGGAACAATCGGGAGCGGGCATCAACCTTTTCATCGGATCCGACCAGGTGCGTTTCTACCGCGACGGCCGTGAAGTGGCCATCGACGAGGTTCCGGCCATTTTGTATTCCGAAGTGATGCGGGACGTCGACCTGTTCACTTCGGTCTCCGCAGTGGGAGGCGATGAGACCTGGGCCGACCAGGGCGACAGGGGCACGGGAATTTTCAGCGAGGAATTCAACGTTCAGGAATTATTCGGCCTCATCGGCCTGCGGCGCGAAACGCTGTCGCTCGTCCTGCCGCACACTCCGATCCACGACCGCTGCAAAATCCACAAGACCTGGCTCGAGGTGCGAGGGCAGTTGGGTACCTATCGGATTGAGTTCGCATGGGGCGGGGCCATGCTCGTGACCGAATCTACATTCCGCCCGCTGAAAATTCCACGCAAGATTCTGGATGCGGTCGCTCTCGATTTCGCCGCGATTCCGATCGACCTCGACTTTCGGACCGAAACAATTTTACGAAAAGCCTATGTCCTCGCGGACGATTGGAAAATCGATTCTCCAGATCTCATCACGCAGCTGATGCCTAAATGAGGCCCGCAAATACAGGAAGAGCAACCCAAAACAGAAACAAACGGCTGCCCGCCCAAAAACCGGGCGGCCTCTACAAAACCCACAACCAAAATGACGGGACGGTTTTGTAGCGGCCGTTCCGTCCCGTGAATTTCGGGACGGAACGGGCACGTTTATGGTGAAATGGGCCGTCGATTCCCACGTGGAACGACGGCCGAAAGGTGATGCGATGATATTTTTCCGGCGGAGAAATTTCACGCTGATAGCCGCTCTGGCGATGTTTTTTGCGCTGGGGCCCTTTGCGCGTGCGCAACAAACACAATATCCCAAGCAATCCGACCTCCCGAATCCCTATCGCCTGGAGGAGGGCTGGCCGACTCTTCCCGCGACTATGAATGGAGGCCACTGGGGCGAATTGATCCGGGCGGACATCGATCCCAAAGGGAACATTTGGGTTTTTCATCGGTGCTTCAACACGGAACCTGCCGGCGCCGCCACGTGCGTCGGTCGCACGGACCCGCCAATTTTGGAATTTGATCCGTCGGGAAAACTTCTGACCAGTTTTGGCAGCGGGATGTTCGCGTTTCCTCATGGGTTTACGGTCGATCGCCAGGGAAATATTTGGGCGAGCGACGCGAATGCCAGCGAGACCGTGCTCGGCATGTCGGCGAAAGACGCGGACGGCGTGGTGCGCGGCCACCAGGTCTTCAAGCTTAGCCCCGCCGGCAAGGTCCTCATGACCATTGGCAAGGAGGGCGTCAAGGGAGATGGTCCGGATACATTTGATCAGCCGTCCGGCATCGCCATTGCTCCCAATGGCGATATTTTTGTGACCGACGGCCACGGCAAGAATGACCGCGTCGTGAAGTTTTCAAAGGACGGCAAGTTCATCAAGACCTGGGGACATCACGGAGCGGGGCCAGGCGAATTCGACCAGCCACACGACATTTCCATCGGCGGCTCCCGGGACTACGTGTACGTTGCCGACCGCAGCAACAGCCGCGTCCAGGTCTTCGACCAGGACGGAAAATTCATCGTCGCGTGGAAACAATTTGGCCGGCCGAGCGCCGTGTATATCGCGAAAGACGACACGCTTTACGTGAGCGACTCGCAATCGAATTCGACGGTCAATCCAGGCTATTTGCGGGGCATCACCGTCGGAAGCGCCAAGGACGGCTCACTCGCGGCCTTCATTCCCGATCCTGATTTAGCGCAAGCGGACGTGAACCGCATTTCCGGTGCGTCGGGAATCGTGGCCGATGACAAAGGGACGATCTATGCGGCGGACGTTGGTCCGCACCGTTTGAGGAAATACGTAAAAATCAAGTAGCGGCGCACTCCTGGAAACGCCAATCTCCGATTGGCGGTTTTCGCAGCGTCAATCCGGAGATTGGCGTTCCCGGGTTTCAACCCTCGCGAATCGCGATCCCTCTTGCCGACAATTCTTTAAGCAACTGCGCCACGGCGGGAGTGATTTCGCCATCGCCCGGCACGACCACTGCCCATTCCAAGTCTTCCCGGAACGCGCGCGTGACAATGCTCCAATTCCGCAAGGAGTCAGGCGTGGATTGCCCGATTTGTATGATGGACCAATGCCGCGCCAGCGCGAGTGCGGTCGCTCGATCCGGCAGCGGGCCGCTCACGATGAAGTGATTGTCCCCGCACACCAGAATACCGATCATGCGGCTTCAGGCCTCCAGCCGCGGGTCGGGAACGGCGCGACCAACGGCGAAGTGATAGATGACCTGTCGCGGGAGTTTGCTCGGATCTTTGTGAGGCAGCGCGTCGGTTTTTTCCCGCGGGAGTTGTTTCGCGGTTGCAGGGTGCTCTTCGCCGGATTCGGAAATTACGGGAGCGAACTCGCCTGTATTTTGACCCTGAGCAGCGGCACGCGAAGCCGGCGAACCCAGCATGACCAGCGCCGCTTTTTCTGCTTCGCGGACCGATGCGTCCACGGAATCCGCTCCCTCTTCGAGGAAGCCTAAATAGCGGTGAACATCGTCGTCGTAGAATGCGCCGATGCCGGTGGCGTTCCAGCCCAGCGCCTCCGCTCCAACGTAGAGCCGTTGTCCGATAGCGCCTGCTTCAAAAAACACGTAGCGATAGCCGCGATTGCCGAAGACGCGCGCCGCTTCGGCCAAGTCCGCGATCATGGAAATTGTGAAGCATGAGTTTCCCGCAAGCGATTGTTCGAGGCTCAGAAAAGCCGCGACGCGCTGGACATTGCCGGCGTGTAGCTGTTCGAGGTTTCGGTTCGCCTGATCCCAGCGATAGACGCCGGGCTCGCAATCGCGCACGCGATGAACGTAGAGATAAAGCGCCACGAAATCGACGCCTCTTTCGACCTGTGTTGCCTCGCCGCCGAAATTTCCGCGCCAGTCCGCGCGCCAGTCCCTTGTCGCAAAGTCCAGAAGCTGTTCCAGTTCCTGGCGTTCCATTGGCGGCGTGCGCGCATCAAAATCAAGCGCCGAGCGCCTCCGGCGCACAGTTACTCCCAGCGGAGCATCGTGCAACAGGTGTGACAAAGTCGGCTGGCCGCCTGCGATACCTTGAATTGCGGTGGAAACGCGCGGCAACGGGCCCGCAGGGTCAGGCAGGACCGTCGAGGCGTGCATCCCAAGAAGCAACTCATACCGAACTTCTTCCGCGGACAATTCATTTGGAATTCCTGCGACCTTTTCGATGTGCGGGACGGGCAGCCCCATCGAAGTGTTCTGCGCAGGAAAGACCAGAAACGCCATGGGAGCTTCGTCGCTTTCGGCCAGAGCCATGGCGCGTGCCAGGCGAACATCGCTGAAGTGGGCCACCGCCCTGCCGGGCAGTCCCAATGCGCGCGCGGCCAGAAGTGCGCTCATCATCGCGTGGCCCAAATCGTGGCAACAGTAGCGATAAGCGCGCTCGCCGTACTTCCAGGCTTCGCGCCAAAAGATCGAGGTTAGTCCGACGACGAGAGGCGACTCCGCCGCCCAAGGAATCTCGAGAGCGCATGCAAGTTGCTGCGTCCAGGCGCCGCGGCTCCGAAGCTCGAGGGCGTGCCGGTCCGCGCGGTAGTGATATAAACCGTCCTCGATTCCTGCAAATGCGCGCAACGCGACGTAGGTTTCCGTCGGGTGAAGATTCCCGGAGGATGGATTCACGCGCAGGCTGTAGCGGGCGCCGGAGCCTGGAACTTTCTTCCAGGCGCTGACCGCCATCGAGTGCCACAGAAAACGGCTGAGCCAAGCCAGATCCAGTTGAATTGCTTGGCGCTGTTCAGACGCATCTCCGGTGAGCAGCGTTGCTTTCTCCGCGAGCGCGGCCATGACGGCGAATGTTCCAGCGTTCGGGATTCCAGGCTCACGCGGAAGAAGTATGGCGGGAACGCCTTCATAAGTGCGGAATGGGTCAGGTTGATTGTGCCAATCGAGATAGCGCGCATTGGCGCGGACGGAATGATAGGTGTGCTTGGTGGCCTGATGGTAGACGAAGAGGCGTTCCGTATCTTTGTTGAAAGCGCCACATTCGGGATCGTCCCATATGCGGGAGAGAAAGCGCGTCATACATTCGTCTTTCTGATCACAGGCGCTATAAAGGCCAGAGCGCCCGTCCGCCGCAGCGGACGGACGGTACAATGGAATCTCACTCGGATGAAGGGTCGGATAAAATTGGGTCGCTCGCGCTCGCCGTCGCGGCGGGCGGAGGCGCGTTCTTCAATTGTTCCAGGTCGGCCTGAACTTTTGACCAGTCTTTTGGCTTGCGCTTCATTGCGTAGGGGGCATCCGGATGTCCAAAAAACTCCAGAAGTTCGGCCCGAATTTCCGGAGAGGCGCCATTGAATTTCTGCTTCGCCAAATCGTCGAGCAATCTTGCCTGCGTCTCATCGCCAAGCTTGTATTTTCCCGGGCCCGTGATTTCACCGGTATCGAAATTGTCGTTGGGCAAGTCCAATTGTCCGGCGCCTGCCTGGCTCAGCAACTGCCGGTAGCGATCCAGGGTCGTGTTAAAGCTGGCTTCGAATAACTTTTCCGCCGCTGGCGTAGGCGTTTTGAGCTGCAACACTTTCAGTGGACCGATCTTTGGGAGAATCCGAACCAAGAAAGCAAGAAATCTTTCGCCAACGGTGGGTGGTTGATATTGCTTTCCCCAATTCTTTTGGTAACTCGCGCGAGAAAGATTGTAGAGAAATTTTCTCCTCGTTATGCCGGGCTGATCCTTCAGGATGTCATTTTTCTTCAGGCTCCAGGCAATGCGCGTCGCTTTGGGAAGGAGCCTGCTGACGTCATAGCGGTACGAACCGAGCACCTTGTCTTCGTTGGAGAGAACGCTTTTCAGATCCAGGCCGTAGGTCTCCTGAAAGGCTTGCTCCAGAAGAGGAACGGAAACTTCAAAGCCGATGAAGTCATGATAGTTATCCGGGGCGTAACGGCCCTGCGCGACTTCCAGAACGTCGAATCCAAATTCCGTTTTTACGTGCGCCAGCTTGTCTTGCTCATACGTGACCGTGTCGCCGTATTTCTTTTTCAATTTGGGGTACAGCAGCGGGACGGCGCGATTCACCCCTATGGAATGGCCGTCATTGTCCGCGGCGTAGTGTGCGAGCGACCCGAGCGCGAACGCGTAGCCGTCCAGGTCTTTGGAATCGCGAAGGAGTGCGAGGACAAAGTCCCCGCTCCGCACGTAATGCGTCAAATCGCTGAAGAAAAAGCTTCCGTGCGGGTAATACCCCATGTCCTGGATAATGGCTCCGCCGTAGGCGTAGCCATGCGCTTCTTTGAGTTGTTCGCCCGTTGCATCGGGAAAACGCTTCAACAAAAGCGGGCGTATGTTGGCGTCCCAGGCGCTGTCAATGATCGCTTCATGCGCCAGGACGGCGTAGGCCGCGACCTCGCTCGGCCAGCCCAAAGACAAGGCCAGCGCCAAGATCATGGCGAAAACTTTCAATGACAATGCGTTGCGGCGTGCCATTCTGCCGATTGCGACCTCGTTTTGATCTTAACTTACTTCTATCATTCAGAGAATTTGTTTGCCCTAAGGAAGAGCCTGAAGGCTCCTGAGAGCTCAATTTGGGGTACCTGGGGTGAGGTGGGCATCGGCGGCTTCTTGCTTTCCTGTTTCATTGGGAAATTCTTTGCGCGCGGACAATGAATCTTCTTGGTGCGGGCCCCACGAAATAGAACGGGTAGCAGGTCACAAGGGTCAGGATATCGCCGCCCGAATTGTCCAGCACCCGTGTATCTTCCGGCCCAACCACACTTATAGAGTCCACGCGATAACGGTAGGAACCCTCAAGAGTCATTAAAGTGATTTCATCGTCCTGGCGGACATTGCGCAGAGCCCGGAAAAATGTGTCCCGGTGCCCCGCGATGGCGACATTTCCAGGCTGTCCCGGCAGGGGAGTGCCAGGAATGTGCCCGACTGCCCGGCGCAAGGTTCGGTCATCCGTACCTTCGAGGATCATCGCCGTAACACCGATTCGTGTTAATTCGATTTCCCCCAATGTTTTTCCAGTTGACGGATGAAAGGACGCCTCTTGAACGCGATCCATGCTTGGAGTGACCGGCTTGAAATCTTTTATCTGCTGTTGAAAGTGGCGGGTTTCGTTGGCCTGGTAGACTTTTGCGTCGAGCAGGACATATCCGCAGTAACCCAGAATCAATACTCCAACGATTAGGAAAACGTTTCTGCTCCATCGCAGAATGGTTTGAGTTCGCGCCGAAGGAGAGATTCTCCGATTGGGTTTGCACCTCATGGCCGGCTGCTCACTGTGTCGCTCCCTGGAGAAGGACTCAACGGCGCGGAGTAACCGGCGCGAGTGCTGACGCTTAGGCGTCCGCGAGTCGCAGTTTTCCGCGCCTTCACTTCGATCGCGCGGTAAGTTCCATCAGCTTTTCTGTTCGCCGGCGCATAGGAGATCGTGTACTGGTTGCGGATATCGTGAGCGATTTGCTGGGAAATTGGCAGAATTTCGTCAAGCGACTCCGGAAAGAATGATTCTCCCCCGGAAATTCTAGCCAGTTGCTTGAGAACTCGGGGGTTCCGGTCGTCATCGTTTGCGTCAAAGATCCCCATGGTGTAGAGGATTGCGCTCGACTGATTCACCATCGAAAGGATTTCGGGCGAGTGTGTGCGTGCTGGCGTTGTCGCCGCCATCGCTGATCACGATCAACACCTTCTTGTCCCATTTGCCCTGTTTCAATTGCTCGAGGGCGACGGCCACGGCGTCGTAAAGCGCCGTCAGGCCGTCCGCCTTATTTCTGGACAAGGCCGTCTCCAATTGCTGCTCGTTTCCGGCGAACGGCACATTTGCCGGAAGACCCATCGAAACATGCTCATTGAAATTGACCACGAACACCTGATCTTCCGGATTGCTGGAACGCGCGAAGGCCAGGGCTGCGTTGATCACGTCGGAGCGCTTGGAACGCATGCTGCCGCTGTTGTCGATCACCAGGCCGACCGTGACCGGCACATCTTCATGGCTGAAGGATTCGATCTGTTGAGGGACCTTATCTTCGAAGACCTGGAAGTCATCCTTGCCGAGTCCCGCGACCGGAGCGCCCTTATGGTCCCGCACGGTCGCTCGCAAGACAACTAAATCGACGCTTGTCCGAATCGTGTATCCATCCCCATGGGAAGGCGCAGCCTGCGAGTTTTGTTGGGACATGCCAACGCAAGGGAGAACGATCAGGAGAAAAATCGGGAACAGACGATACGTTCGAGCGAAATGTCGATTCATGAGCTTTACCGGTATTTGTCGGCTGCCCCTCTATGATGCGGGCGCCTTGTGGATTTTGAGCGGTAGCCCGGAATTCGGGTTCTACCGCCCAAGAGGGTAGGCCAAACTTACCTACCCCTGCAATCCATGCACGTGCACTTTCGAGTTTACGCGACGAGCTTTGTGAAGATCAAAATTGCAAAGCCTGCGCACAGCGAAAGCAGCCCAATCAGTCCAGCGAGCGGCAATGAGCTGGCCGTGTGGGGCAAGGCCTGCGCGATTTCCGTCTTCTCGGCGGGCGCAGGAACCGGTGCTGCCGCAACCTGCTGAGGCGGAGCCTCGACGACTGCAGTTACGGGAACCTCTTCACCAGTTGGTTTGATCGCTTCGAGTTTTATGCTTTTCAAAACT
This sequence comes from uncultured Acidobacteriota bacterium, assembly GCA_963768275.1. Taxonomy (GTDB): domain Bacteria; phylum Acidobacteriota; class Terriglobia; order Acidiferrales; family UBA7541; genus Palsa-360. The sequence continues at coordinate 662,269 of CAVYHH010000011.1, read as the reverse complement.
TCCGCGGGCGGTACGGTATTCGTTTCGATCGGCATCGCGAGGACGGGTTCGTTGACGATCTTTGCCAGTTCCAACGCGCGCTTCTTCGAGTAAACGAATTCCTGTCCGAAGGCGTTGTCGGGATAAAACCAGGCCTTGATCGCTTCCGGCTGGCCTTCGCCTCTTTCCTTAAACGTCATTACCGTCTTTTCCGTCGGTTTTAAGCGAAAGTTGTTGATGGCAAGAATCGTTGTAAAGAGATGCGTTTCGTCCGCGTTGAAAATTTGGACGATGTTCCGGTCTCCAAAGGATTCAAACACCTTGAACACATACGTGCCGGCCGGAAGGATCTGTGCATCCACGCCCGGAACTTCAAAAGGGGCGCTGAACGTGATCACGGTTTTCTTGTCAAATGTGTCGGCCTTGACATTCGCTGCGAACGCCAGGGCGACCAACGCGAAAGAACACAGTAATGCAACAACTTTGAATGGTTTCATATTTGAACTCCCTCCAGTAAATCGATTCATCACACGTCTCTTGTTTCGTTTCTACGAATTTTATCGCCACACAGAAATCGGGGCGCTTCGGCAACCCGGCCGTCGTTGTTTTGGACCAACTCATCGTTCCTCTTTAGGGAGATCCGCCTTTGACCAGTTTCTGGCTGGCAGGTGGAGCTGTGATCTTTATAGCGTTTTGATAGATATGCGTCTGTTCAATACAGTACCTGCGTGGGGTCAAACGGCGGATATTCCAGTGCCGGGAGAAAAATTGCTTACCGCTATCAATATGCTAAACCGGAAGTCCGCGAACAATATTCCTTGCTTGTGTAGAGCGGACTTAAAAATGAGGGCGCTCGTCTCTATACACTGACGCCGAGAGTCCGGAGAAAGGAGCGCGCCAAGCTCCACAGACAGTTCCCTGTTTCATGGAGCTGGGCGCTTCTTTTGGGGACGACCCTATCGCTCTAAAGAATGCTTAAAGCGAAATACTGATGGCAACCCCGGGGCGGCCGGGATACCTGCTGTCGAACAAGTAATACCCGTTATCGACGTACGCGACGTATACATCATCGGTTTGGTACCAGTCGGCTCCCCAAAATTCCGGATACGGATCAACGACACTGAACCAATAGCCGCCATACTGGAAACGCGGAAACCCGCCAACCTCCATAAAGGGGAGGCCGTAGACGCGGAACGAATGACCTGAACCATAGTAGCTGCCGAAATAATCGTCAGGAATGCGATAGCCGTTATAGCCGCCGCGCTGCTGCCATGTTCGGTGCTCGGTATCAAAGCTGTGAGCGCGGCGCTGCTGCCAATCGCCTCGCTGCTCGCCTTGCTGCGCAATCTGCTGTTGCTGCGTGCGCTGTTGCTGAACAGGCTGATTGGACTGCCGCTGAGTAATTTGTTGGTTGTTCTTGTTTTGCTGTTGCTGCTGAGCCCGCTGCTGGGGGGCCGGTTTCTCTTGTTGCTGCTGGGCGTGCTGCTGAATGTTTGGCTTCTGCTCTTGTCGCTGGGCATTCTGTTGCGTGTTCGGCTTCTGCTGTTGCTGTTGGGCGTGCTGCTGAGGGGCCGGCTTCTGTTGTTGCTGTTGGGCATGCTGCTGAGGGGCCGGCTTCTGCTGTTGCTGTTGGGCATGTTGCTGAGGGGCCGGTTTCTCCTGTTGCTTTTGGGCATGCTGCTGAGGGGCTGGTTTCTCTTGTTGCTGTTGGGCATGCTGTTGAGGGGCCGGCTTCTGCTGTTGCTGTTGGGCATGTTGCTGAGGGGCCGGTTTCTGCTCTTGCTGCTGGCCTCTTTGTTGCGCTGGCTCGGGTTGTTTTTCCGGCTTTTCCTGCTTTTCACCTTTTTGTTCTTGCTTTGCGTACCCGAGAGTGGTGGTTCCGAAAAGTAATAACAGAACTGCTGTGCCGATCAATTGAACTCGATTCATAGATATTTCCTCGCCTGCACCTTGAACTCATGGAAGCGTATTTGCTGTACCCTTTTGAACATTTTGAAAGGATCTTGCAATCGCAGGGCGGCGTCCCCATTGGCGAATTGAAATGCGAAGGTGTTCATAAGTGCACAGACATTCGTCTTCAGTGCTTCTAAGATGTGCTTGCGTGGGGGAATCAAAACAACCGAGGCGCAAAATGTCCCCACACTCTTCTGCCGAAAAAACAGCGGAAATTACAGATTTCATTGCACTCCAGCCGGCGATAACGCTTTTCGGATCACACGGAAGTTCGCGCAACTCGTCGAGTCAGGCCGAATGGCGGCCTAGAAAACTAGGGGGTAACAGTCGATGCCTATACTTCAATTACTGATGGTTCTGATCGTAGTGGGTGTTTTGCTGTGGCTGGTCAATAACTTCATCCCGATGCAAGGAACGATCAAGTCGATCCTGAATGCCATCGTGGTGATCGGCGTAGTCTTGTGGCTCCTGAACGTTTTCGGACTTTTCCATTCCTTCTCTAATATTCGCGTTGGGTCGTAAGCCAGCGGGAATGAATTGAGGAAGCGGCAATACAGCGAGTGCCGGAGTTTCACTCGCTGCAAACCGGAACGAAGGAGCGAATCATGCTTGGGACAATATTGATTGTGGTTTTGATTCTTGCGCTCTTGGGCGCGCTACCGCGATGGTCGCATAGCAGGGAGTGGGGCTATGGACCCACTGGCGGAGTGGGGCTCGCTCTTGTAATCGTTGTCATTCTCCTGCTTCTCGGTCGCCTCTGACATCGCCGGATCAATTGCAGCCGGCGGCTCAGGGTACGAATGTTGCGGATGTCCCCGCACAACATTCCCTAGATGTACTGACGGCGAGGAGAGGCACGCCCAGGGAACATGCCTTTCGCTACTCCCATTCCCGCGCTGGGTGAGATACTGGAACGGTGACAAAGCTTTGCGGGGATGCGCATCCGCTATGAATAACCCAATTTCGTTTGGTCGAATTCATACTTTGACTTGCGCTTCTATCTTTTCGCTCGTGGCTATTCTCGTGCTTAGCCAGGCTGTCCCGGTACAAGGGGCGCGGCCTCCGCTTGGCGCCCGCAATCCTTCCGTCCCCGCAACGGCCGCAAGCACGATGCCGCCCGTTATCGTCGTGGGCTTCGTCGGCGGGTTCATCCGGCACGATGATCCCGTCCATAGCGAAGTACAACTCGCGGCACGCCTGCGCATGGCGTACCCCTCGGGCGTGGACGTGGAAACCTTTGAGAGCTACCGCGGAGAAAGTGCCCGAAAGAAAATTCTGAGCCTTCTGGACACGAATCACGATGGGACACTGACACCCGCCGAAAAACAGAATGCGCGCATTATTCTGTACGGGCATAGCTGGGGCGCTTCGGAAGCCATCGGCGTTGCGCGCGCGCTGAAAAACGACGGCATCCCCGTGCTCCTCACCATTCAAGTGGACAGCGTTTCCAGGTTTCACCAAAACGATGCGGTGATCCCCGCGAACGTGGCGCAGGCCGCCAATTTTTATCAGCCGGATGGATTTGTGCACGGCCAGTCCGCCATTCGCGCCGCCGATCCGTCACGCACGAAGATCATTGGGAATTTTCGATTCGATTACAAAGCCAGCCCGTATGCCTGCAACGAGTATCCCTGGTATGACCGCATCTTAGTGAAGCCCCACACGCAAATCGAATGCGATCCCAATGTGTGGAAACAAGCGGAGGCTCTGATACGGGCAGACCTGCCACCGCAAACATCGAACGGCTCAGCGCCATAATCAATCTCCTAATTTTCACTGCAAGTTTCCCGCCCAATCCGTTCTTTTCTGTTATCCGAATCGACACATTGTCATTGATTGTTCCATTTTGAACAGTGGCCGATTTCTTGGCGGACTAATCTAACGGGTGGAGCATCACCGAGGGTTCCTTTCGCTGGGCGAAAAAACACTGAGCTGATGCGGATGAACTATGCAGGAGCTTTCAAATGCGTCAAATAGCCCAGAAGGAAGCACAGCAAGATCACGGGGGGCCAGCTCAACGAAACCTACCGGCCCATCGTCGGCGAATGATTCGCGCCCTGATTCTGGACGATGATTTGGCCGACGTGGAACTTTGCCTGCAAGAGCTGAAGAAGGCGCAATTTGCCATCTCGGCGGATGTGGTCAAAACGCGGACAGATTTCGTCGAGAGGCTACAGGAGGAACGCTACGACGTTGTCCTAGCGGATACGGCCGCGGCGGAATGGACGGGGTTGCAGGCGCTTGCCCTCTTGCAAGAACAGGAACAGGAAATTCCATTCATTCTCGTAACAAAGCACCTGGAAACGGAGATCGTTGACGAATTCATGAGGAGAGGTGCATCCGATTGTGTGGACAAGACTCGCCTGGTACGCCTGCCGCTTGCCGTAGCGGTGGCCGTGGAACGAACGACCCAGCGCGGGGAACAAGACCGGGTAGAAAAGGCGTTGCGGCACTCGGAAGCACACTATCGCGCGCTCGTCGAAAATCCCACCTACGGCATCTGCCGGTTTGACGTGGACGGAAAATTTCTCGAGGTGAATGAGGCGCTGGTGACGATGCTCGGCTACGGTTCGAAAGAGGATTTGAAGGCTGCCAACCTGGCCACCGACATCATCCGCGACCCAATCGAGCGCGAACAATTGTTTGAGCTCTACCGGCAATCGGGCCACATCGATCTCATCGAAGTCGAATGCAAGCGGAAGGACGGGACGCCCATGAAGGTCCGGCTCAGCGGCCGGCGAGTAGGCACTGAGGAAGGATCGCCGTTGGGCTGCGAAATCATTGCCGAGGACGTCACGGCACAACGCGCTTCAGAAGATCATCTCCGCCATCTGGCGGCGACTGACGCGCTGACCGGCCTGGCAAACTACCGCAGACTGAGCGAGGAACTCGAATCTGAGATTATGCGCTCGGATCGCACGGGGCGCGCCTTTGCTGTGCTCATGTTTGATTTGGACGGGATGAAGCAGATCAACGACCGCTATGGCCATCTGGCCGGCAATCGGGCGCTCTGCCGCCTGGCTGATATCTTCCGTTTTTCCTGCCGCTCGATCGATACGGCCGCGCGGTATGGAGGCGACGAGTTTGCGATTGTCCTTCCGGAAACCGGCGCAAAAGATGCCGCGCTCGTCAGGAAACGGATCTGCGAGCGATTGAGCAGCGATCGCGAGGAGCCTCTGCTTTCCGTGAGCGTCGGCATGGCGGTTTATCCGGAAGATGGTGCAACCATCGATACCTTGTTTCAGGCAGCGGATCGCGCGCTCTACGAGATGAAGGTACTGAAGAAAGCATGCTGACCCAAGCAGGGCAATACAGCCACATTGTCCCGCGTCGTTATCGCTAGCCCACCTCATTCAACGCCTACTTATCGTGTGGCGCTCATAGCGCACACCCCTTTTCTGCACGGGCCTGCGGGAGCGGCTCTGTCCGGCCGCCAATCGCCGTCGAGAGCCGGCGGAAAGCCGGCTCGACCATCAGGGTGCCCAGGAGGTATCTGTTCAAATTTGAACAGATTTTCGATTGCGGCCGCGCTAGAAGTACTTGTGCATCCTGTGGAGTCAACCCCAAGAGAGGAGGATGTTCAACGTGATCGCTAATAGAACGGAGGGCTTTTCGCCCGTATATTCTTCCTGGTTCGGTAAACCCGTGGTTATGCTCGTCGTTATCCGCCAATGTCCTGTCCCAATGCCTTGCCACATTGTCGGCGAATCTGCGGCCGACGTACGCGTCCGCATACAGCCCGGATGGGAGATGGATATCCGAAAGGACTTGATTCTTGCCGTTGAAGAAGTCGTCATCGCCGCGGAAGCCCGGGTGAATTGACGCTCTCGCAAGGGGAAGGGTTCTCCTGTCGCGGCTATTCCCGCACAGCAGTGAATTCTTTCTCGGCAGAATGTGCCTTGGTATCCGGCGGACCTGATGCTGGTATCTCAAACGTCAAGGATGGCCCAATCTAATTTCTGCACGACCTGATAAGTTTGTCGGATTCAGGGACACTCAACCACAGCTACCAACCAACTGTCTCTTTTTGAACAGTCTTGCTCCGAACAAGGCACTCAGCCTTGTGACGCAAATCACCGACGATGACAAGAAAACGGAATAAAAAACGAAGCGTCGACAGGCGGAGTGCCGGACGAATCAAATGTCCCGGAATATTTGAACTGATTATCAGGATAGGGCGAAAGGGAGCACGGCAATGAAAAGAATCTTCTCAGCAATGGTTGCCATGATCTTGGTTGGGCTGCCTGCGTTTGCCCAAAAAGACGAAAACAATCGCATCAAGAATGCCGGCCAGGTGATGGTCGAAATTCTCAATGTCCCCGACGATCTTCCGGCGGATCTTCTGGACAAGGCGGAATGCGTCATCGTTCTGCCTTCAGTGGTGAAGTTTGCGATCGGGTTCGGGGGAAGTTACGGCCGTGGCGTGATGACATGCCGGAGCGGCAAGGAGTTCAGCGGACCTTGGAGCGCGCCTTCCATGATGGCGCTCGAAGGCGGGAGTTTCGGCCTGCAGTTGGGAGGCCAAGCGACGGACTTTGTCTTGCTGGTCATGAATCAGCGCGGGGCTAGTTCCATTCTCACCAGCCAGGTCAAGCTCGGCGGCGATCTGGCTGCTGCAGCCGGTCCAAAGGGCCGCGATACTGCGGCCTCCACCGATGTCACCATGCGGGCGGAAATTCTGTCGTATTCGCGTTCGCGAGGACTGTTTGCCGGAATCTCTCTGGAGGGCTCCACTCTCCGCCCCGATAACGATGGCAACGAGCGGCTCTACGGAAAAGGGGTCACGGCGAAGGACGTCGTAATCAACAGCGCGATCCACGCGCCCGCGTCGGCGAGACTGCTCGTTTCCACTCTGAACAAGAAGTCTCCGAGAAACAAGTCTGGTAAGTAGGCCCCAGTGGCGCAATACCGTGGAGCAGGCCAGACGGGCCTGCCCGCGAAGAAAGGGAGGTAAACAGGTTATGCCGTTACTTCAATTATTACTCGTGCTGGTGGTGGTGGGTGTCCTGCTTTGGTTGGTCAACAGCTTCATACCAATGCAGGGAACGATTAAGTCCATCTTGAATGCGGTCGTGGTCATCTGTGTGGTGGTTTGGCTTCTGAATGTGTTTGGGCTGCTTCATAACCTCTCCAAGATCCGCGTCGGCAGTTGAACGAACCTGGGTCGGCGAGAGAGGAAATCAACTAGATTTTCAAAAAGGAGAGACGTATGCCGATGAAATTAGCCTTGAGCACAGGGGTTCTGTTTTTGCTCCTCGGAACCATTGCTCCTGCCTACGCACAACGCGAGGAACAGCAAAAGGAGCAGGGCAAACCGCAGCAGGGAGAGCAGCATCAGCAGGAGAAAGCCGCGCCGCAACAGCGTCAACCGGAGAAGCCCGCACCGCAACAGACGCAGCAGCGTCAGCAGGCGAAACCCGCACCGCAGCAGGCGCAGCAGCATCAGCAGGCGAAACCCGCACCGCAACAGGCGCAGCAGCATCAGCAGGCGAAACCCGCACCGCAACAGGCGCAGCAGCATCAGGCAGCTAGCAAACCTGCGCCACGGCCGCAGCAAGCCTACGGCGGCGTCTATCATGCCGGCGTCAAGCCCACCGAACCTACCTACGGCGGCGTCCACCCTAGCGGCGTCCCACAACACCAGGGCCAGGTGCATAGCGGTTTCACTCAGTCTCGTGCCAGTTCGTGGAGTACCGACCACCGCACCTGGCAGCAACGCGGCGGCTATAACGGCTACCGAGTTCCTGATGACCGGTTCAGGCTTTACTTCGGGGGTAACCACTTCTTCCGGATCAGCCGCCTTCCGTTGCTCTTTGTAGGCGGGTATCCGCGCTTCCAGTACGACGGCTATTGGGTTACGTTCGTTGATCCGTGGCCGGAAGCGTGGCCTCCGACGTGGTACGAAACCGATGACGTATATCTCGATTACACCGGCGACGGGTACTACCTATATGACCGCATGTACCCCGGCATCGGGATCGCAGTCACAATCTCGTTCTAGCAAGATCGAAGTGAACTACGGGGACCTAGCTTTTGAAACGATTCCGAGCTGAAAGGAGACTTCCGATGCTGCTACTAATTATTCTTCTGGTGCTGTTGTTCGGCGGAGGCGGCGGCTATTACGGCTACTCCAGATGGGGGAGAGGCGGTGGCCTGGGGATCGTCGGAACCGTGCTCCTCATTCTATTGGTTGTGTACCTAGTCGGCGGGTTACGTTGACCTCGCTCCCATCAAGCTGAAACCGAGAAGACGGTTTTGATGATGCGCCAGCCCTAGAAGGCTCGTCACTGCGACATTGAGATCAAATCGTGCCAAAGGAGAAACAATCCATGAAGCAAAGCACAAAGGACAGAGCCAAAGGTAAGTTTCACGAAGTGAAAGGCAAAGTTAAGGAAAAAGTTGGAAGAATGACGAACAATCCCAATCTGCAAGCCGAAGGACAGGGCGAACAGGTCGGCGGGAAAATTCGAAAGAAAATAGGCCAAGTAGAGAAAGTCGTCGGACTGTAGTCTGGAGAGCCTCACTTAGGCAGCATGCGAGAACGCACGCTGGTTTCGAGAAGCGGGTGCGGGCTATGCTTGGAGCCCGCCAGAATTAAGTAAGATTGAAAACAAGAGATGATCGCCAGTCACGCAATCGCGGCGTTGCTGCCGACGGCTGTACGAAGTATTCGGCGCTGGCTCTTTCACCTCGGCGGCATAGGTATGATTCCCCTCGGCCTTCTGGATAGTTCCCTCATTCCACCTCCGGCCACCGCCGCCGCGGTTTTCTATTTCTTGCTTGGAAGCAAGAACAAAAAACGACCATGGATATTTGGCGAGCGACTCTTCTGAAAGGTCCAGTCCACTAGTCGTGCAGGACCACGCTGAGCAATGAATCGTTCACGTGGAGCCCCCCATCGTAATTGATGAATCCCAACTTCTTGAATTTGTTCATGAAAAAGTTGACGCGGGACCGCGTGGTGCCAACCATTTCCGCCAGCGTCTCTTGCGATATTTTGGGAAGCACGAATTGTGGTTTTTCGTGATTGCCGTAGCGCGCCAGCAATAGCAGAGTTCGCGCCAGCCGTTTCTCGCTGGAATTGAAAAGTTGATCGATCAAGTCTTCTTCAATCCGGATATTGCGCCCCACCATATAGGAGATGAAGCGATCCGAGAACGCGTGTTCCGCATGGAGGACACGAATCATTTCTTGCAGGCCAATCACGAGCAGCGTGACAGGTGTAGTTGCCGTGGCCGTCGCGATGCGCACCGGCTGTCCTGCCAGGGCGCCCTCGCCAAGGAAGTCGCCGGGTTTCAGCATTGCGACGACGGCTTCCTTGCCGGTCTTGGAGACAACGGATAGCTTTACCGTGCCTTTTTGGATGTACAGGACGTCCTTGCCGATGTCTCCCTGAGAGAAGATGGTGTCTTTCGGCTGGAATTCGACAATGTTCCTTGCCACTCCCCCGGAATCGAGGAAGCCCTGGGCATTGAAGTGGCTGGCTGTCTGGTTCTTCATTCTCTTCGTTATGTTCAAGGCACTAAAACCTCTACTTTCCTGGATTGCGCGCGCGGCCCGGATCGCGCCTTCCCTGATTTCTTAACTGCAAGCTTGCGATTGCCGTTGCGTTTGGCCAAGGATTCTTGCTGTTGAAGAATTTTCTCAACCACCGCTACGGGAACCTTCTCGAAACGTGGGTGCGTTTTTCGCATCGATTGTTCTCCCTCGACACACCGTAGCAACCTCCAAGCGATACGGGGAAAATCTTTTAGAAATCTGTGAATGGCGTTAGCGGGCCATTCAACGATATTTCGGTGGCACCCCGCGTGACCCTTGCGTCACCCGCGTTATCGAATCGGAGAGCGAAGGGTTGCCTCAGCATTGCGAATTTAGTAGTACTCTACGCTTAGACCGCGTATGATTGCGCGAGTGTAGTTTTACGTTTGTCGTACGGGGACTCCAATGAAAACAAGTAAGGCGAAACCTCACTTCAAGACCATGGCCATGGTGGACGTTCCTCGATCGCGAAACGGGAAGCACAAGAAGATCGTTACCGCGATTCTGCGCGACCTCGACGATCTTGGAGAAGGCGTCGCCTTCAAGGTCCCTTTGGCCGATCTCGGAGATACCAAGGAGAACGTGCGTTCCGCGCTGAACCGCGCGACCCGGAAATCCGGCCGCGATGTCGCCACGGCCACGGACGAACACTTCCTGTACGTCTGGAACGTGGCGAAGCCTGAGTCATCGGAGAAAACTCGTCCCAACGGCTAGAACAAATTACCCCGAAACACACGCCAAGCCTGATCGGTATCACCCAATTTCATTCTGAGAGACCCTTTCCGGGTCTGGATCTCTACGGTATTGATAGGAGCCACGAGTTTGGCGCCTCTGATTCGTTTTGCTCCTCCGTGCGGGAGAAACCTTAATCTGGGAATACGTGCAAAAGAGCACAGACACCCGCCTTCCACGCCCCCATGATGCTCCCACCGATATCAAGTTTGTGGACGACAGAAACCATTACTGAGGGCCCCATGAAGTTGCCTGCACTTCTGCCGAACCAACATTGAAATCGCAAAGCAAGCTTGGAGGAAAAGAATATGCGTTTTTCACACCGCTTCATCAGCACGATGATCTTGGCTGCAGCCATTGCCACACCGGTGGCAATGATGGCCGCTCCCGGACCGAAAGACGATGGTATTCAGGTTCGCGTTTATGATTCCGGCCACAAGGACTACCACAACTGGGATGATAACGAGAACAAGTCTTGGGGAGTCTACCTGAGCAGCAATCACAAAAAGTCCCACGAATTCGCGAAGTCAAGCAAGAAGGAACAGTCCAATTACTGGAATTGGCGCCATTCTCATCCCGACTAAACAGACTGCGGCAAATGTCCATTCAGAGCAGGTTCCAGTAGCGCAGGCCCCCGACGCAGCGGGTGACTGTGCTGCTCGGGTTTTTCCGCGAACTGTAAAGTTCGGCGATGACACCATGCGGCCGGCGAAACGGGAACGGGCGCGTGCGTCAAGTGTAGGCCATACCTATTCGGTTCATTCAGGCTTAAAGGGAAATTCCAATTAGGAAATATGTCGCGAAATGAGGGGCGGAAGAAAGTCTGAAATCACCCTTCAGCGCGCACAGCACGGCTTTTCGTTACAGGAGATCTCTTATGAAAAAGAACTTAGGCAAGCGAAGTATCGTTTGGGGAGCGTTGATTGCTTCGGTCGCCATTTTGGCCCCATCGAGCCGCTCCGGCGGAGTTCCGCAATCCTCACCGGCGGCGGCAAGGCGAGCGGATCAAACGTCCATGTATCAGATGATTCTCGTGGATCGAACGGTGAAGGCCGTGAAATATGGGCACCGCAGCGGCTCCACCAAGATCGATTTCGAAGGCACCGATCTAATGGCCGGCGCCAAGGGCGAAGCCAAAGTAGACAGCCATCGCGGAGCCATGGAAATCAAAGTTGAATTTCAGAATATGGTAAAACCGACGACATTTGGAGGGGAGTATCTGACCTACGTCATGTGGGCGATTTCCCCGGAAGGCCGCCCGGTAAACCTGGGTGAAGTCCTGATCGGCGGCAACGACCGAAGCAAGCTCGACGTCACCACGGACCTTCAAGCGTTCGCCATGATCGTGACCGCGGAACCTTATTATGCGGTGCGGCGTCCCAGCAACGTAGTCGTGATGGAAAATGCGATTCGCCCGGACACCGTCGGCACCACCGAAGTGGTGGATGCAAAATATGAACTGATCGATCGCGGCGGTTATATTCCCACCGGCTATAAATTTGACCCCGTGGTTCTGAATTCCAAATTGCCGCTCGAGTTTTTTGAGGCGCGCAACGCCCTGCGCATCGCACAGTCCGCGGGCGCCGAAAACTATGCGACATCCAGTTATGCCAATGCAGCCGGCCAGATGAAGCAGGCCGATGACATGGCCATTCGCCGCAGCGTCGACAAGAAGAGGCTTAGTTCCACTTCGCGTCTCGTCGTGCAGACAACGGAAGATGCACGTGAGATCGCCGTAAAGCGCATTGACGAGGAGCGCGAAGCAGCGGGCCGCACCGCGGACGCAAATCGCATTGCTTCAGCGAATGCTGGAAAGCGCAGCGCCGAGGCAGAGACCGCCGAGGCAGTTCGCGCGCGGGAGAACGCCGAAGGCAAGACTCGCGATGCCCAGGATTCAGCTCGCAACGCCGCAGCCGGCCAAGCGCAGGCCGAACGGGACAACGCCGCCGCACAGCGACAGAAATTGGATGCCCAAGCGGATTCCGACCGGGACCGCGCCTCCGCTGCTGACGCCAATCTGGCCACCGCCGATGCACAACAACACCAAAGAGACGCGGAGACCGAATCGGCAAGAAGCCGCCTGGCCGCATCTGACGCCAATCAGGCTACTGCGGATGCACAACAGCACCAAAGAGACGCAGAGGCGGAATCGGCAAATAGCCGGGCCGCCGCCGCGAACTCGGATCAACAGCTTCAGCAAGCCGTGCGTGACCGTGAAGAACTTCGCGCCCGCCTGCTGGTGCAATTCAACACCATCCTGGAGACGCGGGACACTGCTCGCGGCCTCGTCGTCAATATGTCGGACGTCCTTTTCGATTCGGGCAAGTTCACGCTTCGCCCGGGCGCGCGCGAGAAGCTTGCCAAGATTTCAGGCATCATTCTCGCCTATCCCTCACTGGCCCTTTCCATCGAGGGCAACACCGATAGCGTTGGCGGCGACGCATACAATCAGCAACTTTCCGAAAATCGTGCCCGTTCAGTGCGAGACTACCTCGGGACGCAAGGCATTCCGGGGGCGTCCATGACGGCGCAGGGGTTCGGCAAGACGCAGCCAGTCGCTCCCAACGATACGGCCGAGGGGCGGCAGCAGAATCGCCGCGTCGAACTCGTCGTATCCGGAGAGGTGATTGGAAATACAGTTGGGGCCGGTCCAGCCGCAATGCAAGAATTGCCGCTTTCCCCTCGTCGGTAGAATTGGGGAACGCGACAGAGCGAAACGGCTGAAAACATAAATCGATGTCTCGTGTATTTGTCTAACTTCAGCGCTTGATTAGTTTCAAAGGGGGACAGGCTGCAGGTGCAGCCTGTCCCCCTGAGATGTACCGCGGGCCAGGAAGATCCGGGACTGGGCCGACCAGCCCGTTTAGGCAAAATCGTAGGTACAAGTCGAACGACACAAGGGGATTCAGTGCGTGAAATTAAGATTAGAGACTATACGTGTGGACTGATCGTGACGATCGTAGGACTTGGCATGTACTCCTACTACGTCCGTGAACTTATGGCCGCACTAACCTTATTTAGTGTGGCTTTCTTCTTTCTGGCGTTGGTAGGACTGGGTGCGCTGCTTGTCTGGTGCGCCAGCGTGCAGGTGGCAATCTGGGCCAGGCCCGCGTCGCGGGGCATGATCGCGTTTTCCCGCCGTCTGATCGCCGCTTACGCAAAGCCTTGAGCCGCAAAGACATCTCCCAGCAGGATAGGCGACTGTGCACAATTGAACAGACGGGAGAATCCGCATCGTCTAGCATCGCGGTCGGGGGAATTCAAGTTTCATCCAGGGCCGAAGAACGATCTCTGGATTGCGGAGACGAACAAATGAAATCCATCACAGTGCTGGGAATTCTGCTCGCGGTTCTGGGGATTTTTGCCCTCGTCTACCAGGGATTCAGCTATACGCGCCAGGAAAAAGTTCTCGACGTGGGTCCGATTCACGCCACCAGAGACGATACCGAGCGCGTCCCTCTTCCGCCCATCGTCGGCGGATTGGCTTTACTCGGTGGAGCTGCCTTGCTCGTCATCGGTGCGAGACAGAAGGCGTAACACAGTCGGCCGAAGTTGTTTCAGAAAAGATTCTAGAGTGCTTGTTGCCCAGCCGAAAATCTGATCGAAAGCGCTTCAGGAAAAGTTTGGTACCAATCGAAGTTCATCAACTAGGAAGATGATAGTGGAGGTTTCCGATGTTTCGTCAATTGACTCTTGGTGTTTGCATTTTGTTTGTTGCGAGTTCGGCGTTTGCCGCGAACAAGGAACAAGAACGTTTGGAAAATTCCGGAACCGTTTTGCAGGAAGTGATGGACGTCCCCGACAACATCCCGCAAGAGCTGTTAGAAAAAGCGGAATGCATTATTGTTTTTCCATCGGTTCTGAAGGCTGCATTCGTCGTCGGCGGCAGCTACGGCCGCGGCGCAATGGTTTGCCGGACGGGGGAACATTTCAAAGGCCCCTGGGGTTCTCCGGCGATGTATGCACTCGAAGGCGGCAGCGTTGGATTTCAACTCGGCGGCGAAGCGACCGATCTCGTTCTCCTGGTCATGAACGAGAGGGGCGCGTCCTCCATTCTGGACAGCAAAGTTAAACTCGGCGCCGATCTTTCCGCGGCGGCCGGCCCCAAGGGCCGCGACGCCTCCGCGGACACCGATGCCTACCTGCGCGCGGAAATCCTGAGCTATTCCCGCTCGCGCGGTCTGTTCGCCGGCATCTCCCTCGAAGGTTCCTCGCTGCGACCCGACAATGACGCCAGCGCCGATGTCTATGGCCGCAAGATCACAGCCAGGGAAATCGTCCTCGGCGGCAAGGCTTCGATCCCAGAATCCGGACAGCATCTTGTCCGCGTGTTGCAGAAGAACGCCCCGCACAACGAATCAGCAAAGAATTCAAACAAGTAGTCGCGATTACCGCTGGGTTTAGTAGTGCAGGCTTTTTACCCCGGGCAGTTCTGAGGGGCAGCCTGTGAGTTTTACCCGGATGTAAAGTTAAGGCAGGACCTCGGGCGCTTTTCGGCGAGGTCCTGCTTCAACTGGAACGCCAATCCGACGCCCTCAAAGTTGAATTCGACTTTAGCGGAGAGACTGACCAGCACGGTGTTATGCTTAAAGCTGGAGTTATTCAGACACCGGACCTGCAACGAAAACCACCCCACCTAATGCTGATACGCCTGGGTTACGACATTGAATTCAACATTCCACAGCCCGTCGCGGTTGTGGCGCTTCTGAACGTGCACCCCTCCCGAGAGTCAGACCTGCGCGAACCGGACGAATTGCACATCGAACCCGCGGTCAGAACGGACCGATATATCGATCGGTTTGGCAACCGCTGCACTCGGTTTCTGGCTTCCCAAGGCAAGCTCCGCCTCTGGAACTCCACGCTCATCCAGGACTCCGCTGAAAAAGACCCTGTAAATTATCAAGCGCGGCAACACCCGGTGGAAGAGCTTCCGGTGGACAATCTCACGTACTTAATGAATAGCCGCTACTGCGAAGTGGACCGGCTGTCGAACATTGCCACGGAACTATTTGGCAATACTGCCCCGGGATGGGGACGCGTGCAGGAGATTGTGAATTGGATTCACGGCAGGGTGCAATTCGGATATCAGTACGCTCGCGCGACCAGGACCGCCCTGGATGTTTACACGGAACGAGTCGGCGTCTGCCGCGACTTCCAGCATCTCGCCATCGCATTCTGCCGATGCATGCATATCCCCGCGCGCTATGCCACAGGCTATCTTGGCGACATCGGCGTCCCGCCGTCGCCCGCTCCCATGGATTTCAGCGCCTGGTTTGAAGTTTTCTTGGACGGAAGATGGTGGACATTCGACGCCCGCCACAACGAGCCCCGCGTAGGCCGCATCTTAATGGCCACGGGCCGCGACGCCGCCGATGTGGCCATGACAACTTCCTTCGGCATGGCCGAGTTAGCCAAATTCACAGTCGTGACAAGCGAAGTCCGCGATGCTGCACCCTCTCAAGATCTCCGTTCGCACGCCGCCGGTTCGGGCAGTTTTTAGTTTGGCGCATTCAATCGCAGGATCCAGACCAAAAGGAAAAATAGTTGTGTTTCGAGTTTCTCGAACGGCGGCAGATGCTTTAGAATTGATATTAGTAGCTGCGGTGGGCGTGTAGCTCAGCTGGGAGAGCACCTGCTTTGCAAGCAGGGGGTCGGCGGTTCGAACCCGCTCACGTCCACCAAATCATTGAAAGTTCTTAGAGGACAGAATTCTGATCTCTGCGTTCCCGCTTTCTGACTTGTTAGATCCTTGGCGCGGCAGCAGTAGTGAGGCTCCGAGGTCCGCCAACAACAAACAAATTTATGCATCTTATTCTAATTACGAGTCTTAGCGCCTCTATGCTTGGGCGTTTTATCTGCGCGATCGGCTCCTCCTGTCCGGCGGCCCTAAGGAATACATAAAATCCGTTAGTCATAATTGGACACATACACCGGCAGTACCATTGCCACATCAGGTATCTCCTTGCTTTCATGGCCATGTGACACCCACAACCCTAACAGGCTCCCTGCCTGCGCATTACGAGGTGCCTTTCTGGTCGCGTGTCCGTAAGGTAGAAAGGCGGCAGTGGTGGCTTTGGGCCTCGGCCATTGTGATCACGCTCCTGCTATCGATTGGCATGGAGTCTTTCTCCTTTTTGTTCGAACATTCCGACCCGACTTTTTCATTCACCCTCCGGCAATCCGTTCGCGGCCTAGTGGGGCTCGTTTTTCTGTTCGATTTGTACACCATCTACCAGCAACTCCTCATCCACCGGATTCGCAGGCAACTGAGCGATCAGGAACAAATGTTCCGCCTGATTACCGAGAATGCCGAGGATCTGATTACCGTCGTGGATCGCGACGGCAAGCGCCTTTACGACAGTCCCGGGTACAGCAAACTCGGATATTCCGACAACGATCTTGGGAGAGTTCCTTTTCCGGAGCAAATCCATCCTGACGATCGCGAGGCGCTTGTTGCCGCCAGGAAGGAAACCTTTGAGAAGGGGGTCGGTCCACGCGTGGAATATCGCTTCCAGCGCAAGGATGGGGATTGGCGCGTCCTCGAATCCAGCCGCAGCCCTGTGCGAAACGGTCGCGGCGAAATCGAAAAGGTCATCATCGTCAGCCGCGATATTACCGAGCGCAAGCAGGCGGAAGAATTGTTGCGGCGGCGCGACGAGCAACTTCGCCATTCGCAAAAAATGGAAGCGGTGGGACGCTTATCCGGAGGAATCGCCCACGATTTCAATAATTTGCTGGGCGTCATCATCGGCTACAGCGAATCCATCGAGCACCGGGTGGCGGCCCAATGACCCGCTGCGAAAAAGCGCCGAGGAAATCCGAAAAGCTGGCGAGCGCGCCGCCTCCTTAACTCATCAGTTGCTTGCTTTCAGCCGCCAGCAGGTCTTGCAACCCCAGATTCTCGATCTCAATGCTCTGGTCACCGATATGGGCAAAATGCTCAGGCGGCTGATCGGCATGCATATCGAACTCACCACCAATCTGGCGACGGAATTGGGGCAGGTCAAGGCGGAGCAGAGCCAGATTGAACAGGTGATCGTAAACCTGGTGGTCAATGCCCGAGATGCGATGCCGGAGGGTGGCCAACTGCTGATTGAAACTTCAAATTTGGATGTGAACGAGAGTCTTGCGAGCAGTTTGCCCTTTCTTCAACCGGGACCATACGTGCTCCTCACCGTGACTGACACGGGCGTCGGAATGGACGCCAACACGCGACGGCACATTTTTGAGCCGTTCTTCACCACCAAAGGGCCCGGAAAGGGAACAGGCTTGGGGCTCGCGACGGTCTACGGCGTGGCCAAGCAGAGTGGCGGCGGAGTCACGGTCGATTCCGAGCCGGGAAAAGGGTCCACATTCAAAATCTATCTGCCGCAGACGCAAGAATCCACTGTGGCGCACGCACCTGATGAGGCGCCTGCGACGGGATCGGTGGGAACGGGCACGATCCTGCTGGTGGAGGATGAGGAAGCTCTCTTGAACCTTACCGCTGAACGCTTGACGGAATGCGGGTACACCGTCCTGCCTGCTCGCGACGGCATCCATGCGCTTGAGATGGCGCGCTCGTTCAACGAACCGATACATCTCCTCCTGACTGACATCATGATGCCCAGGATGGGGGGGTTGTCGTTGGCTCGCTCCATGTCCGAATTGCGGCCGGGAATCCGCATCATGTTCATGACTGGCCATGCGGAACGGGAAGCCTCTTATCGTGAAGCGATGCGTTCCGGCGCGGAATCGATCCAGAAACCCTTCAGCCACGAACAACTGATCCGCTTGGTACGGCAAGTGTTGGACACGGCCCAAGTGCAAGTCCAAGACTGACCGGTCTTCCCGGTTCTCCCTCCAATTCCCAATGCCGATAGAACAGATCTGATATTGTTTTTTGGGGTGCCTCGTGCTATTTAGTTGCCTCCCGGGCCCGCTCTTCACGGATCGCGATTGCCGGAACCCGCCTCCGGTGAAGCAAGCCTTTTGACGATGAGAAAACTAAACTTTTGAGCCTGGTTCGCCGACAGGATGAATTAGGCGGCTTGACGGCCATGAAAAACGAATCCATCTTTCGAGCGGTGAGCTTCTTCGCCAATGTCCTTTTGATTTCTTCGGTATTGCTCACCCTATTTGGCCTGGGATGGGAGTATTCCACCCGCTGGTACCTTTCCGGTTTCTCGAACGCGGTGCTTCCCTATTCTTCTTCACCTGAGAAAAAGGTCGCCGCCATTCTTGCCTGGATGGAGCGTGGACCGGCTCGCGAGACCGAATATTACAGCGACGACGCGGAGGACCGCGATCCCGTCGACACGCTGAATTACAAGGAATTGCTCAACGTGTGCGGAACCGCGACCAATGCTTTCGTGAATCTTGCTTCTGCCGGGGGAATCGAAGCGCGGCGCTTGCTCTTGTTGGATACGCAGGGCCTGAGTACTAACCACGTCGTCGCCGAAGTTCATTTGGATGGGCGCTGGGTGATCGTCGATCCAGCGTTCCATGCGATTTTGAAAGACAGCGCCGGCCGGCTTCTCACGAAGCAGGAACTGGCCAGCCCCGCTGTTTTCCTTGATGCGACACGCAACATCCCCGGTTATGATCCGGCTTATAATTTCGAGCACACCGCATTCATTCATTTTGCGCGCCTGCCGCTGGTGGGACGTTTTCTTCAAACCAATTTGAATTCCGTTCTCCCGTCGTGGCAAGAACGCTTCAATTGGGCGCTCCTCGTCGAGCGGCAATCCAATGCCACGCTCATCGCTGGATTTGTGCTCCTCTGCTTCGCTATTTGCCTGCGACGATTGATTTTTTGGTACGGGCGGAAACATTCCATTCTTCCGATGAGTCCCTGGGAGCAATTGACGCGCGGCGGTGTTGCTTTGTTTTCCGCTCCTTCCGCCGGTCCATCGGAGAGAAACCTTCCCACTGCGTGAAGTCCGTCGCCGCCTTTGGAGGGAAGCTGCATTTTTGAGGTGACATTTTTGCAGGGGCGCCTGATTTTCCGTTTCCGGCTTTGGGACCTGCTTGTCGATTGACACGCCGGAAGCACGAGCGTACGTTCTCATTCCAAGGGGGATGTGATGGGGGGTTTTACAGCCGGGTTGGTTGCGGGTTGTCTTCTCGGTGTTTGTGGAACTTTCTTAATGCTTTCCATTGGCGCAGCGTTTTCCGCGGACCGGGCGCGTCTGTTTCGATTCCGATCCCTCCCCGGAACTCTTCTTTCCACGATCGCCCTTCTCTGCATCGCGGCATTTTGCAGTCGGCTGGGGATCGGCAAGGACGCGTCGATGCTCCTGCTCTTGCTGGCAGTGCTGGCCGTCTCCAAAGTGGAAGGCTTGCTGAGTGGGCTCATCGCTACGGCAATCGCGGCGCTGATTTTGGCTTGGGTTTTTCCGCCGGCCGGCAGCATACTGGTAAAAAGCTCGAGCGACCGGCTGGCGCTGGCGCTGTTTCTCCTCATCGCGACGCTTGGGAGCCGCGTGATTGGCCGGCGAGAAAGGCCGGCGTCGTAGTCTTCCTCTGGCCTGCTCCACGATCATCCCGTTTTAAGAATACGTAAATTGCCGCGGGACATTTTTACGGCCTGATCCAGGGCGGATTTTTCCGCCAACGCGAGAGCGCGGGACTTGCCCTTGGAGAGTTGCCCGAGAGCTAGCGGACCGATCGCCACGCGAATCAGCCGGAGGACTTCGATCCCCAGATGCTCCAGCATGCGGCGGATTTGGCGGTTTTTTCCTTCATCCAGCACGATTTCCAGCCACGCGTTTTTCTCGCCGCTGCGCAGCACGCGAGCCTGCTTGGCGCGCAGCAGTTCGCCGCCTGCGCGCACGCCGGTCAGTAATATATCGGTTATTTGTTGATGTGGTAGTATACCTACTTGCACGTGGTAGGTCTTGTCTAAGTGCGAACCCGGATCGGAAAGGCGCGCGGCCCATTCCGAATCATTCGTGAACAGCAGGAGCCCTTCGCTCGCCTTGTCCAGCCGGCCTACTGGTCCGACCCACGGCAATTTTTCTCCCAGGAGCGAATAAACGGTCCGGCGGCCTTTTTCGTCGGACGCCGTCGTGACCACGCCGCGCGGTTTGTTCAGCATCAGGTAAATTTTCGATTCGGCCGCGACGGCGTTCCGGTCCACTTCGATTCGATCGCGCTCCAAATGCACGGGCGTCTCGGGATCTTTTCGCGTCGTCCCGTTCAGCCGGACACGGCCCGCGCGGATCAGGTTTGCCGCTTGCGAGCGCGAGCAAAAACCCAATTTTGAAAGCGCCCTCGCCAGCCCTACTTGCCGTGAGTGGGTGTCTCGTTCCATTTCTTTCGCTCACCTTGCCAGATAGTGCCACGGCATG
Organism: uncultured Acidobacteriota bacterium; assembly: GCA_963768275.1. Lineage (GTDB taxonomy): Bacteria > Acidobacteriota > Terriglobia > Acidiferrales > UBA7541 > Palsa-360. The sequence goes on along the minus strand of CAVYHH010000011.1, from coordinate 641,735 downwards.
TGCCTTCTGTCACAGGAAAGCGTGACCCGACTCACAGCTTTTGCTTGGTTCCTGCACTAGAAAGAAGAGGGCGGAGTTTGTGGGTGGAGTTTTTGGCAAAGATTGGAGGGCATCATGATCTGGCCAGCGCAGGTTCTAGTCGTTGCCAGGGAATCCAAAGACCGTGACGCGCTTCAGAAGACCTTGGTTGTATCCGGAGCCCAGGTCTTTTGCTACGCGACACTTCTTGAGGCGGAGTCGTTTCTTTCGGGCCAGAGGGTGAACGCCATCTTTGCGGAAGAGAAACTGCCGGATGGGGATTTCCAGTCTTTGCGTACGGAGGTCGAACATTTTCAGCAGGGCGTTCCCATCATCGCGCTGGCGCGAAACATGGATTGGGATTCCTACCTGGCCAATATGGCTTCCGGAGCGTTCGATTGCCTGTCCCTTCCGGCAAGCACGCTGGAAATCAAGCGCGTGCTTTGGTCTGCGCTCAATGCATTTCCCACAGAACCCCGTCCGGAACACGTTGCCAGCGGGGCGCCGGAGAGTGTAATCTCAACGCTGTGAATCTTCCTCTCTTGGGGCGACCCATGCTATCGCTGGGAGGTGAGATGTGTTCAACTCCTGCCATGTTCTGATCGTTTCCGCCGATCCCCTGCAGTGTCAGAAGACCGAGGAAATCGTTCGCCGCCTGGAATTACAATCCGTCAGCTGCGCCTCTCTGACGGACGCACGCGCTCGCACGGAGGAGCAGAAGTTTCAATTCGTCCTGTGCGGTGACGATTTGCCGGATTGCAATCTTCGTACTGCAGTGCGCGTTTTAACTTCCTCGACCGGGGGCGCCCCGGTGATTGTCCTTTCGCACCTGGCCGACTGGGACGCTTACATGAGGGCTCTCAGCGCCGGCGCGTTTGACTATATCGCCTGCCCGCCCGACCCGGTCGAGACCGAGCGGATCCTGAGACTCGCGCTCGCGCAGAATCCTCCGCCACATCGCGCATCCCGCACCGCCGCCTGATTTTCGGATCGTGACGCAGCCGAGAGACCTGCCCTGGCTTGAATTCCGGTCGCCAGCGTCAGCCGCCCCGCCATTTTTAATTTTCGCCCTTTGAATTTGCCGCGTGTTCATTCGCTTCTTGCGCTGCATGGCGAAAACGTGGTTCCATTTCTCCCTGTGAATTCCCTCTATATCCCCTGGGACTTTGTGCTGGTTCTCTTGTTTCTAGGCATTATCATTCCCTGGCGGGGCGACGCTCGCATGAAGCGGCTTCTGAGCAAGCCGGATCTGACCACCGCCGATCGCTTGTCCCTCTATGGTTCCACAATCCTCTTTCAATGGCTGATCGTGGTGGTAGTGGCCTGGAGATGCGTGGCTCGGGGACTAGGTCCCGACGAACTGGGCCTTGCGGCCAGCGATTCGTGGCACGTAGCCTGGACCACCATCGTTTTGACTGGACTTCTTTGTGTCAACCAGGTGGTAGGATTACTCAAAGTTTCGAGAATGCCGGAGGGGAAGCGCGGTTCCCTGTTCGCCATAACAGAAAAGATCATGCCCCGGACCCCGAAGGAAACCTTGGTCTATGCGGCGCTTGCCTGCACTGCTGGAATATCCGAGGAATTTTTGTACCGCGGGTTTGTATTCATGGCGTTCGTCAGGATGATCGTAAATTTCGGGCCGCCGAACGGCCTTGCCGCGATCCTCTCGTCCGCATGGTTCTCGCTGGCGCATTTATACCAGGGGCGGCGTGGGATATTAACTACATTTGTAGTAGGAATGATTTTCGTTTCCATTCGGATTTGGACCGGGAGCCTGATTCCCGCCGTCGTTGCCCACATTGGCATAGACTTGGTCGTTGGGATTTGTGCATCCAAATTCCTTCGGAAGGCATGACTCAATGCCAGCCCCTGCACCCATTGAGATTAGTGATCGTCAGATTGGCGATGCCCTGGCTCCCTTTGCCATTTCTCCAAGTGGTGACCAGGTTGCAAAAATTCGTGCGTATATGGCTCTTTTGCTCAAGTGGAATCGATCCGTTAGTCTAACCTCCATCACGGATCCCGTCGAGATCGTGGGGCGCCATTTTGGCGAATCGATGTTCGCTTCTGAACTACTGCCTGTGGAAAACTGTCGGCTGGCCGACGTTGGGACCGGCGCCGGTTTTCCAGGCCTGGCGCTCAAAATTGCATCCCCGAGCCTCCACGTAACATTAATTGAGTCGAACAAGAAGAAATGCGCATTTCTAAACGAGGTGGTACGGACCCTTGGATTCATCGACGTGGAAATCCGCCCCGAGAGATTTGGGGAAATTCGCCCAGAAACGGTTCTGGCGAACCTCGTCACCTGCCGAGCCGTCGGTGAGTTCAAACAGCTCCTTCACTGGTCCGCAAATGCGCTCGTCCGCCGAGGTCACCTCCTTCTTTGGGTCGGTGCCGAAGATTCGACGAGGATCGCGCGCATTCCAGGTTGGACGTGGCAGCCAGCAGTCCGCATACCCGATTCTCAACGCCGATTTATCCTGATTGGACGGCCAGTCGACGATCTCCCTCCGCGAAAGTAATTCTGGACTAGTTTTTGTTCCACGTGGAACATTTGCGTGCGACCCGTTGTCGAACTTAGGTCTGAATGCCTGCGCACAGCGGCTGAAATCGCCAGCAATCTGGTGCCAATTGGTTTGGCCCTAGATGAACTAAACGAATGCCCGCTCCAAGTGCGAGCGGCCTCTGCAAAACCAAGCAGCAACAAGATTAGGCGGTTTTGTAGCGGCCGCTTCGTCCCGTGTCTTTTGGGACGGAGCGGGCGTTTTCGGTGCGCAGCGATGCACCACAGGAAAATAGCCATCATTTCGAACCCAAAGCTGCTCAATCATTTTGTTCCACGTGAAACAATTTGCATATTTTGGTTTTCTTGTGATAGATTTCTCGGCCTGGGGGAGCTAAATTGGGCCGCGTCATCGCGATCGCGAATCAAAAGGGCGGTGTCGGCAAGACGACAACAGCCATTAATCTGGCAGCCTCTCTTGCTCTTTCTGAACAACGCACGCTCTTGATTGACTGCGATCCCCAGGGCAATACCACAGCCGGAATTGGCTTCCCAAAGGATCCGTCTAGGCGCACTCTTTACCACGCCCTGATCCTTGGCGAGCCCCTCGAGCGAATCATCGTGAAAACGCAGGTCGATGGGCTGGAGCTCATCCCGGCCGATAAGAATCTTGTTGGTGCTGCCGTCGAGCTCGTTGCCGTAGAGAACCGAGAATATCAGCTCAAGAAGGTGATCGAGCAAATAAAGGACAAATACGCATTTATCCTGATGGATTGCCCTCCCGCGCTTGACCTCCTCACTCTGAATGCGCTTACAGCGGCGGATTCGGTCCTGGTTCCAATTCAATGTGAATATCTGGCCCTCGAAGGGGTTTCCGAGCTTCTCGACACTCTTATGAGGATCCGCAGAACATTGAACCCTGATCTTGCAATCGAAGGCATCGTCCTTACCATGTACGATGAACGCACCACGCTGTCAAAACAGGTGGCTTCCGATCTTCGGAGCTTCTTCGGCACTCAAATCTTTGAATCCATCATCCCGCGGAATGTTCGCCTGGCTGAAGCGCCGAGCCACGGGAAGCCGATCCACTTCTACGACATTCATAGTAGAGGCGCGGAAGCCTACATCAACCTTGCAAAGGAGGTCATCGCAAATGGCCAGAAACGCATTGGGAAGGGGGCTGGGGGCGCTGATTCGTGAACAGGAGGCAGCTCCTCAGACCATCCCGCCAACTGCATCCACAGGAGCCGCGACGGCACTCGCGCCCGCGCAAATTCCCGCCGGAGGGCCGCTGCAAATCGACATCGACCTGATTGATCCGAGCCCGTTTCAGCCTCGGACGCGATTTGCAGAAATGGGACTCGAAGAATTGGCGCAATCCATTCGCGCAAGCGGAATCATCCAGCCGCTGGTCGTGCGAAAGATCGGCTCACGATACCAGCTCATCGCGGGCGAGCGGAGATGGCGCGCCGCGCAACGCGCGCAACTTCTGCGCGTGCCGGTTGTCCTGCGAGAGGTAAGCGATGAGCAAGCCCTCGAGCTCACTCTCGTGGAAAACATTCAGCGTGAGGATCTGAACCCCATCGAGCAAGCACGCGCATTCGACCGCCTGATGGAAGAATTTCACCTCACGCAAGACGAAGTGGCTTCCAGAACTGGGAAGGACCGAGCCACCGTTGCAAATTCCGTCCGTCTGCTTTCGCTCGAAGAGCCGCTTCTGGAATGGATCGAGGAAGGCAAAATCACGGCGGGACACGGGCGTGCGCTGCTGGCCGTCGAAGATCGGAAGCTGCGTCACGATCTGGCGCAAAAGGCCACGCGCGGCAAACTGACCGTCAGACAACTCGAACGCATGGCGACGCGGCGATCCCGCGGGCGCGGACAACAAACGCCAGTGGTGGAGACGTACGATCCGAATCGCCAGGCCGCGCTGGACGAATTGCAGAAACACATCGGCACCCGCGTCACGCTGCACATGCCGACGAAAGGACATGCAGGGCAGCTGATCCTGGAGTTCTATGACGAGGAACAATTGAACAGTTTGTATGAGCGCCTGATGAATTAGTATTATGATTGTAGTAGATAGTTCATAGTGAAATGGGTTTCGCGCATCGGAAGTGCTTACTACGTCACGGAGGCGCGATTTTTCGGTTCAAACTTCCCGTGCTCAGGTAAAATCGTATTCCCACAAAGCCTGATTTCCGCATGAGGGGGTATACCATGCAATGGCGATCGAAAGAACGCGGCAAGGACAACAAGCAGCAACATGAATTTACCGGCTTCCTCGACAAGGGTGTGCACTTCGAGGGGACGCTCGAAGCCTCCGGTGTGTTTCGCATCGATGCGCATGTAAAAGGGAACGTGATTTCCAGCCACAGTCTGATCCTCGGGGAAGGGGCGCGCGTGGAAGGGCAGATCGAAGGAAATCACGTGGTGATTGCCGGGAAATTCGATGGCGTCATCTTTGCCAAGGGCCGGGTGGAGATACAAGCCAAGGGCGTCGTCACGGGCGAAGTCCATTCCCCATGTCTCGTGATCGAACCGGGCGGAATATTCGACGGGCAGTGCCACATGCTGGCTGCGTCGGAGTCCACCAAGCCGCTGACGATCCCGATTCGAGTAGGTCAGTAGCGAAACCCTGCGGCAGGGCGCGCATCTAACTCCCATTCACGAAGTCGCAATGAAATCTGCCACATGGATACGATCACACACGGAATTGTGGGCGCACTGGTTGGGAAGGCCCTCTTCGCCGGCCGTGATGTCCCCGCTGCGTCTGCAAAGAACGGCGAACCCCGCGCGCTGAGCTCTCCCACGGCGCGCGCCGCAATCGTCGCTTGCACCCTTGGCTCAATGTTTCCCGATACCGACATATTTGCGGGGCCGCTGGCGCACAATCCGCTCGCGATCATGGAGTGGCACCGCAACATCACGCATTCCGCAGTCATGCTGCCGTTATGGGCGTTGTTATTAGCTGCTGTTTCAATCCCGCTCGCTCATTTGGTGAAGTGGAAATCGCCGCCGTTTCTGACCCTCTTCGCTATCTACGCGGTGGGAATCGCCACGCACATTTTTCTCGATCTGGTCACCAATTTCGGAACTATGGTTTGGAGTCCGCTGCGATATTCGCGTCCCGCATGGGATTGGATTTTTATTCTCGATCTGACGCTGACGGGGATCGCACTCGTCCCTCAGTTTGCCGCGTGGTGTTACCGCGAACCGGGACAATTTTGGCGCCGCGCCATTGGCGCGTGGGCCGCGCTCACCGTCGGAGCGTTCGGAGCGTACCTATTGGCAAGCTCTGTGGGATATGGATTCCCGATCGCGGTTGCGGGTGTGGTGAGCGCCGTCATCGCAGCTGTAATTTTCGTACCGGCCGCTCAGGGCGCCGGTTTCCGGTGGACGCGGGCCAGTTGGTGCCGCGCGGGTCTGGCGGTGTTGTGCGCCTATATTGCTCTAGCGGCTTCCATGCATCACAAAGCGCTCGCCGACGTGGAACGCTTCGCGGCCGCACAGCACTTGCAAGCCGATAGCCTTGCGGCGCTTCCGCTGCCGCCGACGTTGACGCATTGGGTGGGGTTAGTCAGCACCCCGGACGGCGTGTGGCGCGCCACTTTCCACGAACCGGGCGGCGCCGTCGAGAACGCGCAGTTCTACATCGGCGCACAATCTCTCCCACTCGTCAAAGAGGCAATGCAGTTGCGCGATGTGCAGACCTATCTTTGGTTCGCGCGATTTCCGGTCTGGCGCGTAGTGCACCGGGAAGGAAATGAGACCGCGCTTGAAATTTCCGACGTGCGATTCTTCCGCGAAGGGGACCCCTTTGCGGCGGCAGATCCCCAACCTTCAAGAAGGGTCGCCGGCACCCGCGCGGGGCGAGCGGGATTCACCTTTGCAGTGGTTTTCGACGCTCAAGGGCGCATCATCTCCCACGGCTTTAAGGAACCGGAGTAGCCGCTCGCGCCTGAATTTTTTGGGTTGATTTAATTCACAGGGTAAACGACGACTTGCCGTTCTTCGCCCGCGCCTTCGCTCTCGCTGCGGACGCCGGCCTCTTCTTTCAAAACCAGATGCAGGATGCGCCGTTCTCGCGATGACATGGCGTTGAAGCGAAAAGGCGAGTGCGTTTCGCGCACACGGCCGGCGGCAACGCGCGCGGAAAGCTTCAATTCCTCGATCCGAATGCCGCGGTAGCCGGCGGCATCGAACCGGATGCGGCCATAGAACTGAGGATCGAGCCAAAGCCAGCGCAAGGCGATGTGTTCGAGCGCCAGGAGCAACTCCGCATTTCGTTCCAGCAGCAAATCCTGATCGCGGCCCTTGAATTCCACGAGAATTTCGGGATTTTCGAGTTCCTTCGATGCGGCAGGGCCCATCGCTCGAATTTCATACGTCAGCTGGAAGCGGCTTTTTTGTAGCAGCGTGTCGATGCAGCGGCGCAGTTCCGCCGTGATGGCCGCATGATCCAGCTTTCCATCCACGATCAGGTTCGGGCGGGACACAGGCGTCAAGATCGCTCCCTCAGACTACTCTGCTGCAAACCTTATTTCTTTTTGCCGGGGCCCCGCGACGGTTTCGGCGGGGGCGGCGTGGTACGATAGAGATACCACTGCTGCCCAATTCCGACGATATTGCTAGTCAGTATATACACCGACAGGCCGCTCGGATAAAGCGCAAACATTCCGCCGAAGATCAGCGGCGTCAGGCCCATCATCTTGGCCTGCGCAGGGTCCATCCCGGGTGTGGGCGTCATTTTCTGCATGAAATACATGGAAACGGCCATCATTGCGGGCAAAATGAAGTACGGATCGCGCGCCGATAGATCGTGGATCCAGCCAAACCAGGGCGTATGGCGAAGCTCGATCATATTGGCCAGCATGCGATACAGCCCGAACCAGATCGGCATCTGGATCAGAGTGGGCCAGCAACTCCCCAGCGGATTGATGCCCTCGCGCGAATACACGGCCATGACTTCCTTGTTCATTTCGGCCTTGCGGGGATCGCGCATCGAATACTTCTTATATCTTTCCTGAATCGCTTTGACTTCCGGCGCGACCTTCTGCATTTTCATCATCGAGCGCATGCTCTTCACTTTGAGCGGGAACATGACCATGTTGATCGCGATGGTGATCAAAACGATCGCCCAGCCATAGTTGCTCACATAGCGATGCAGCCATTGCAGCGAGTAGAACAAAGGCTCGGCGATGAATCCCCACCAACCAAATTGCACCAAGCTGTTCAGCGGCGGGCGCACGGCCTTCAATCCATCAACACTTTTGGGGCCGACGTACGCGCGAACGTCCAGCGGCCCAGGCGTCGCCAGACCCGCAGCCATTTGAGGAACGATTTCCGTTTCGGTCTTGCCGTCCGTCGTGGTTTCGTGCGAATGGGTCCAGCCCGTCACCGTCAGCGGGATTTCAGCGAGATCGCCGCGCGCGTTGAAAGGCGGCAGAAACGCGGCGGCGAAGTAGAGATCTTCAATCCCGGCGAAATCGAATGTTCCGGCAACGGGCAAGCGCACCGAAGTCTGTCCCGGCTTGCCGAGATTTTTTACCGCAAGCGTGTTGAGCTTTCCGGCGGTGCTGGTGAACACATTCGTCTGCGCTGCTGCCCGATACGCGGTGATGTCGCCGAAACCGCCGGCCCAAACGAGACTGGATCGCAGCGGCATCCCATCCAGCGAAGCAGTGGTTTTCACATCTACGATATAGGAGTCGTTGAATTTCAGCTGCTTCGTGACTTCGAGGTGGCCGTCACTCCAGGACAACGTGACTTCCGCCGGTGCCTGCAGAACGGCGCCCGCGCCGGGCACTTTCCCCGCCGAGGTGATTTCAAACAGCGCGTTATTCGCAGCCGCTTCCTGCTGCGGATCGTCGAGCGCCAGAGAAAAGGGCCAGTTCCCGGACGCCTGAGCGGCCTCGGCGTGGACCAGATCGAGCGTGCGCGGCGGTTTGTGATCGTCGGTGAATCGCTTGAGCTGCCAGCTTCGCACCACGCCGCCGCGGTTGGAAATCTCCACGTGGTACAGATCGCTTTCAATGACGATGGAACTTTCCGCGCTCGCGCCGCGCATGGTCACAGGAGCGACAGGGGCCGCTGGTTTTTTCTCCGCGGGGACGGAAGTGGAAGCAGCTCCCGGCGCGGGCGCGACTGGATTCGTAGTCACAGCGGCAGGGTTGGCTGGAGGCGGCTGCGGCGGCTTATAGATGAGCGACCATGCGGCGATCACGACGAGACACAGCACAGCCGCAATCAACGAGCGCATTTCCGTCGATAATTCCTTGCGCTCGCTCACGGACGGACCTCTTTAGTAGGACAGGCTTCAGCCTGTCGGGTTTCCGATCGATTGGCGAAAAAACCTGACAGTCTGAAGCCTGTCCTACTTTTCGGAAATTCAGCGGCTTCGGGCACCAGATCCACGCCGCCCGGCGTGAACGGATGGCAGCGCGAGACGCGCCGCAACGCGAGCCAAGAACCGCGCCGCGCGCCGTGGATTCGCACCGCCTCGGCGGCGTAGTGAGAGCAGGAGGGATAAAACTTGCAGGCGCTCGGCATCAGCGCCGAAAAAAAAGCCTGGTAGACGCGCACGGCAAAGAGCAGCGCGCGCGCCGCGAGGCTCATGTTTTCGGCCTGGTGTTCTGGATGGAGCGCAGCAGGCGCACCAACTCCGCTTCCAGCGGCGCGAACGCCGCCTGCGCCACTGTCGCTCGCGGATGAATCACGATGTCCCATCCCGTAGGAATCTCCGTCCTGTTGCGCCGTAAAATTTCGCGAATGCGGCGTTTAATGCGGTTCCGCACCACCGCGCCGCCAAGAGCTTTCTTTACGCTGATCCCGAAGCGGCTGGCGCTGCTCGCCGCGAGCGTTTTTCCGGAGGAACTTTCGCGCGGAGCTTCCCGCCCGAAGGCCTCATTCGGAAGCCCGGAACGGGCGCGGAAGAAAACGGAAAACTGAGGGCTCGAGCGGCGCTGACCGGCGCCGTAAACGGCCTCGAATTCCACGCGCTTCAGCAAACGCATGGCGCGGGGAAAACCCTGCCGTGGCTGGCCCGCACGTCCGGCAGGCGGGTCCGATTCTCTAGATGGGCGTAAGACGATGGCGTCCCTTTTTGCGTCGGGCCGCCAAAACTTTGCGGCCCCCTGCAGTCTTCATGCGCGCGCGAAAACCGTGTGTCTTGTGGCGACGGCGCACTTTCGGTTGAAACGTGCGTTTCGGCAAAGAACTCTCCCCCTCGGTGCCAACAATTGCACCGATTCAAAACGTCTAGTGTATTCGAGGCCGACAACGCGGTCAAGGATTGGAGAGGTAAAAAACTATTGGTGTAACCCGCAGGGCTAACTTCGCAATCGCATGGCAGACTTGCGAGTGACGCGCCGCAAGGAAATCGCACCTGAAAGACCCTGGACTGTTGGTGATGCAAGCGTCCCGGAATACTGGGTTGGAGAGCCGGTGCGAGGGCCGATTCGCCCTCGCACCGGCTGCGCCAATTAGAACGAGAGTTTCAATCCGACCTGAATCACGCGGCTGCTTCCCGAACCGACCAACGGATTGCCCGCTGCAACGTCGGGAGTGGCGCACCCGCAACCGAACGAGCTGGCGGCCGAGGGGTCGTAGCCGAGTTGGGCGCCGTTCGCTGCGCCGTATGGGTTGGAGATGATGGGGTGGTTGAACACGTTAAATAGCTCAGCGCGGAGCTGGGCGCTGTACCGCTCCTTGTACGTGAAGGTCTTGAATACGGAGAAATCGACGTTCTTGAAGCCCGAGTCGCGGAAGATGTTCCGGCCCATTGTGCCATAGGTTCCCAATGTTGGAGGAACCATGACCGATTTGCCGGAGACGAAGCAGCCGCCTGTCCCAAGCGTACCCATGTCTGGGGCAACGGCGAGGCACTGATTCCACAAGCCTTGGGATGTGGCGGCGGAACACGCACCGGGCGTGGTTCCGCACTGGGCAAGCCCCGTGATGCCGCTGGTTTGAAAACAGCCGCCAGCGCTGGGTCCCGTGCAATGCATAATGGAGGTCGAGCCGGACGTGAAGTCGCTGGGGTTCCCGAAGAAATCCCAGCGATCAGCGGCGTCTGCACCGTTCGCGCTGAAATCGTCGCTATTGTCGTCCACGAGCCACGGCAGGCCACCCTGTATGCTCACGATCGTGTTGAGCTTCCAACCTTCCAGCAACTGGGCAAAGCCTTTAACCCCGGGAAGGTCATACGTGGCGGTAACAGTAAAGCGGTTTCGGACGTCGAAGTCGCTGTTGCCGTATTCTAGCCCTGGATTCAGGCTGTTCTGCGGCAGGTTCCCGAAACGATTCAGGGAACCATTGTCGAGGCCATGACCGAACGTGTAACCGGCGGTGAAAGACAACCCGTGAGTGACCCGTTCGGTCAGAGTGGACTGCAGGCTGTGGAAGTTGGAACGGGCATCGTTCACCGTCATGTTGATATACTGCAGGTAGGGGAATGCGGCGGCAAACGGACGGTCGGCATTGGCTTCACAGTGACCGCAGGCGATCTCCCGAGGATCATTGGGGTTAATCGCATTGAGGTCGACAAAACCCGTCATATTGGAGCCGTGATTGCCAACGTAGCTAACTTCCAAGGAGAGGTTGTTTGTAAAGGCATGCGTAATCCCGAGGTTCCAGTTCGTCATGTAGGGGGTGGCGAGATTCGAGCTCACCGTTGTCAAGTCGCACTGTGCTGAGGGAGTGCAACCGACCGCGGCGCCGGCCGGAAAAACCACGCCGCCGTTCAGGGCGCCGCCAATTGCGGGGTCCCAGTTTAGGTTAGCGCGGCTGATACTGGCGCTGCCAAGCCCGATTGTCCCGCCAAAGGTCCCATTCGACTGGCAACCGATTCCCGCGCCCACTGTGCAGACGCCGCCTGTCGGGACAGCGGCGAAGGTGCCGTTCTTGAAGTTCTGGAACGGCGACTGCATGAACTGGGCCGGGGTGAACATCGAGTAAATCCTACTGACCCCGCCCCGAATCACAGTCGTGCCCTTCCCCGACAGATCCCACGCAAAGCCCACACGGGGCGAGAAGTCTTTGTAATCCTTCTTCCAGAGAGTATCGCCAACCAATGGTTGACCCTGCTGAACCATCCCGAGCGTCGGATCGAAGCTGCCCAAGAGGTTATTGTCATCTCTGATCGGCGATACGTAGGAGTAGCGCAGGCCCAGGTTGACTATCAATTTCGGGGTCACGCGCCAGTCATCCTGAACGAACCCTGCGATATTGTGCCAGTCTAGATTCCGGGCCGTTGCGCCCACGAGTTGAGATCCTCGCGTCGGCGTTCCGGCGAAAAAGTCTTCCAAGGCTGTGGATACACCAGGATCGGCAATCCCCCCCTTTACAAAATCGATTCGGCCCCGCGTGTCATGTAGATTTATATCGGCATGGATGTGCGTGTACTCGGCTCCGAACTTGAAGGAGTGTTTGCCCGCCAAGTACGAGACGCTGTCCTGAATATCGTAATATGGGTTGGTGAACTCGACGGGACGGCCACGCCATCCGCCCAGGGGAGAAAAACCAGCGATGGTGACAGTCGGAAACCCACCCACACTCGTGATGCCCGTATTGAGGGGGAAGTCCGTGCCATTGGCGAACTTGGTGTTGTCGTCGGAGACAAGTGCGAAGTTAACTCGGTCGTACCCAAACCGGGCATCGTTCACTAGGCGGGAACTCGGTGTCCAAACCCAGTCGGCACCGATTGTAATCGTGCGTATCGGATCCCCGTTCTGCCACTCTGAATTCACGACGGGGTGATCTTCTCCGTTGCCGAAGTAGTTGCCGACCAACACCATGCCATTGATCGAGTTCTTGTCATTGATGCGGTAGTCCATTTTCCCGACGCCATTATCGCTGACATTGGTGTTCGGAAAACCGCTGTTGTAGGTGTTGGTGGTAGCTGGGGCATTCTGAATGAGTCCGCCGGTGCAGGTGACTGGAATGATCGTTTTTGAAACGTCACTCGGAGTGTCGCCGGTGCAACCAAAGAGTGCCTCGCTGACCGGACTGCGCTTTATCCCCAATGCTTGCAGGCCAGCTATGGCATCTGGCATGCTGTTCGCCGGATCGACACCCGTGGCTAGCTCACCCGTGGCTGGAACAGTCGTTCCAAGGGCGTTGCCGACGAAGGAACGCAGGCCCTCATAGTTGGCGAAGTAGAAAAGTTTATCCTTCTTGATTGGCCCGCCCACCGAGCCGCCGAACTGCTTCAACGACGTTGGCAACTTCGGAACGGGGACGGGATTGAAGGTGTTGCGGGCGTCCCAGTTGCCGCTGCGGTAAAACCCGTAAGCCGAGCCGTGAATCGTGTTGGTCCCCGATTTGATTCCCACGTTCACGACGGCGCCGGGCCTCCAGCCGTACTCCGCCTTAGGATTCTCCATGAGGTTGAATTCCTGGATGGCGTCGACGGGCAGGATAGTGGCCCCGTCGGTAAACGGACTTGGCATACCGCCGATGGGGCGATAGTCATAGAGATTGACGTTGAGGACGCCGTCGAGCATCCAAACGCTTTCATCGGGCCGGCTGTTGTTGGTGCTCTGGGTCCAAGGCGAACCGCCCGCATAAGTAAGCACGCCGGGGCGCAGGGACAACAGGTTCTGGTAGTTGCGGCCATTCAAGGGCATGTCGACTATGTCCGCGTTGTTGAGCGTGCCGCCCAGGGTGGCGTTGGTGGTTTCCACCAGCGGAATCGATTCCGTGACCGTGACGGTCTGCTCCTGCTGGCCGGGCTGGACGACTAGGTCAACTCGAATTTCCTTACCGACGCCCAGCTCTACGCCCACCCGCTCGATTTTCTTGAAGCCTTTGGCCTCGGCAATAACCGTATATACGCTGGGAATCAGGTTGGGAGCGTTATACTCCCCTGCGTCATCCGTGCTCATGGTTCGTGAGACGTTTCTCTCCGTGTCTATGACGCTTACCATGGCGTTCGCTACGACGCCGCCACTTTGGTCCGTGACCGTTCCGAGGATACGGCCGGAACTGCCCTGTGAAAACGCGGGCAGACAGAGCAGAAGCATCGCCATCGCGCCAACCAGCAATTGCACCGCTTTCCGTAAGGAACTCATTTCTGGACCTCCTGTCCAAAATAGTTAGTCTAGAATGTGGCCCCAAACCTCACCCGTGGTCTGTTCCCAATGGCTGCAAGGTTGAGAATGCTGCACAGGCAAGCTCCCGCCTTGCGAATGTGAACCCCCGCAACAGCCGGATGATTCCCAATTAAGCAACAGCAGCAAGATCGGCCCAAGCCTGAATAGGCTTCGCGCCGATTTTATTAATTACGATAACTACCTAGTGATTGGGCCGAGAGGCGCGTGTACGCCTCAACCAGGGTAGGGCCGATCGCAACGTTGGCGATGACATGAGTCGGGCAGGGCTGTAAGTCCACTCGAGAACCCCACCCGGAACTTCCTCACTTGAGGCGACGTGTACACCTTTCAAGAAAAGTTGTCAAGCGTAATTATTGAATAATTATTGCGAGACCGGAGGGGGGTGGACTTCCGCTTCTTAGGAAGTTTGCGGGATCCAACCTGCCGTCGTGCGGGATTTTTCGGCGGCCTGCTCGGGCGGCAACGTAGCATCCCAAAGATTTGCGGCGAAGCGGCTGCCTGTTACTTCGCTGGCTGCCTCCGAAACGAGCCACAGGAGCGGCGCGATCATGATGTCGGGATGGAGCAGGTTCTGGCGCAGGTGAACAGGAATGTCGGGCGGGACCATGCCGGTGTCGGTGGCGCCGCCGGGCAAGAGCGCGTTCACGGTGACGCCGGTGCCGTCCAGATCCTGGGCCCAGATGATGGTTTCGGATTCCAGCGCGGCTTTGGACGGACCATAGGGAGAAAACCCGGGGCGGCGCATGGTCTCATGATTGATCGAAATGTTGACGATGCGGCCCCAGCGCTGCCTCATCATGTGCGGCGCGGCGGCGCGAGCCATCAGGAACGGGCCGTTGACGTTCGTGGCGACGATCATTTGCCACACGGCTGGATCGGTCTCCCAGAATTTTGTGGGCGTATCGAAAAATTTCTCGCTGACAAAACGCATGCCGCGGCCCGCGTTGTTGACGAGGATGTGCACGCCGCCGAACTCGCGCAGCGTTTCGTTCACCACGCGCTGGCAATTGGCGTCGCTCGCGGCATCCGCCAGCATCGGCCGGATCGGGCCCGCCTCCGGAGTTTTCGCGGCTTCCTCCGCGACCGCGTCAATCTCCCAGCGATTGCGCGCGGCGGTGATCACCACGCTCGCTCCGGCGCGCGCCAAGCCCAGCGCCATGGAACGGCCCAGGCCCCGGCCTGCTCCCGTTACAATCGCTGTCTTTCCTGAAAGTGTTCTGCTCATCGATTTGGCCTCAGCTATTTTCCGATTGCGCTTGAGCCAGCACCGTCAAATTGATCGACAACTTGGCGAGGCGCCCAGAGCAGGAGTAGCAAGACTGACGCCGAGTAAAACGGCAACGCTATCCAGAAACTCCCTCCCATAAATCGCAAAACGAATCCGAACATCGCCACTGAGAGCAAGAGCACCATGATAAGAATGTGAGCTTGTCGCCACCGAAAGAGGGCTTGGGTGTCCTGCGGATTTCGTCGCAGCGATGCGATCGCTACATCGAGCATCTTCGTCCGAAAGCCAAGAGCAATGATTACCACTACGGTGGCCATGACACCTAAAGCTAACGCCACCGGCGCTGGCAGGTCACCGGATGGTTTGGCAAATCTTTCCGCCGTAAGAACGTAAAGAACGACGGCGGCAAGCAAGACCCGGTGCATGATGAGGATAGTGCGGAATGAGCTTGACATGCTTGTTCGCACAGCGGCCCGTGGATCTTGGGAAGACTTCCTGAGACGCAAATAGAGGTACAGGAGAAATCCCATGAAGGTAAAACGAACAATGAGTGCAAGCGCGACACCCCATCCCGCTATGTCATCCTTAAACTCGCTCCAATGAGATAGTTTCCAGACGAGATCCAGGCAGTAAGCCACTAGAAGAAGTAGTGTTACCCTCTGTCCATTCTTAGGTTTCATTCGACTGTTCAGATCAAACTTTTTATGCGATTGGCGAGCATCCTAGTACAGAACATCAAATTCGTAAGAAGAAGATATTTTAGCTGAAGTTAACTCTAAAGTTTGTTCTTTCTGAGGCGTGCTCGTATTGCCAGGAGATTTTGCCATGACTAGTTTGGGGCTTCACTTCCATCCTTGGTCGCGCGCTGGCACAATGGGCCTCCAGTAGCACAGACTTCAGTCTGTGGGTTTCCATTTGATCTTGCCATGAGAGCAAGGTCTGGACCTGCGAACGAAACCCCACAGACTGAAGTCTGTGCCACTTAAACCCATGACGACGCGCGGCGACAAAGCGGCGATCCTGATCGTCGAAGATGAAGCCAAGATGCGGCGGCTGCTCGAGCTGCGGCTCGGCGAAGAAGGTTTCGTCGTGCACTCGGCGGCGGACGCGGAAACGGGGCTGCAGCTCCTGGTGCGCGAAAAGCCGGACCTCGTCGTGACCGATTTGCGCCTGCCGGGAATGAGCGGCCTGGAATTTTTGCAAGCCGTGAAACGCGCCAACGCCGCGCTTCCCGTCGTGGTGATGACGGCGTACGGCACGGTCGAATCGGCCGTCGAAGCGATGAAAGTCGGCGCGAGCAATTACGTGACGAAGCCGTTTTCGTTCGACGAGCTCATCCTAGTGATTCGCAAGGAGCTCGACTCGCACCGCCTGCGCGAGGAAAACCGCTCGCTGCGCGAAGCGCTCGGCCGCCGCTACGCCTACACCAACATCGTCGCGCAAAGCGACAAGATGCAGGCCGTCCTCGCGATGGTCGAGCGCGTCGCGCCGACGAATTCCACGGTGCTGCTCGGCGGCGAAAGCGGCGTCGGAAAAGATTTGATCGCGCGCGCCATTCACGAACATTCGCAGCGCGCTTCCGGCCCGTTCATCAAAATCAACAGCACCGCGATTCCGGAAACTCTTCTCGAAAGCGAACTCTTCGGATACGACAAGGGCGCATTCTCCGGCGCGACGGGAAGCAAACCGGGAAAATTCGAGCTGGCCGACAAGGGCACGCTGTTTCTCGACGAAATCGGCGACGTGCCCGGCAACATTCAGGTGAAGCTTTTGCGCGTGCTGCAGGACCGTGAATTCGAGCGCCTCGGCGGAACGAAAACGCTCAAAGTGGATGTGCGCCTCGTCGCCGCCACCAACCGCGACCTCCGCGCCGCGCTCGAAGAGGGCACGTTCCGCGAAGACCTCTACTACCGCCTCAACGTCGTGGCTATCGACATCCCTCCGCTGCGCGATCACAAGGAAGACGTTCCCGCGCTGGCAAATTATTTCCTCGAGCGCTACGCTAAAGAATCAGGAAAAACGATCACCGGAATTACGCCCGAAGCGATGAAGCGATTGATGGACTATCACTGGCCGGGAAATGTCCGCGAACTGCAGAACATCATCGAGCGCGGCGTCGCTCTTTCCGCCGCCCCGACATTAGACGCCGCCGATATTTATCTCGATGATCCCGCCAAGCGTTCCCCCGCGCCGGGCAGTTCCCCGTATATCCTGCCGTCAGGCGTCACACTCGAACAGTGGGAAGACGAAGCCATCCGCGAAGCCCTCCGCAGCGCAAACGGCAACAAGAGCCAGGCCGCCCGCGCCCTCGGCCTCTCCCGCAACGCGCTGCGCTACCGCCTCTCGAAATTGGGCGTGCCGGATCCTGCGGACTCAGAGAATTAAGTAGGTTCTTTCGTGTCTCTCAATTATTAGCAGGTGCTCACAATTTGTATCGACGGCGGATTTTTGGCCGAGAACGACAGTTCATGCGGGACGTGATACCCCGATCTCGGATTAGCTGACACAATCTTTTCCGAATAGTCGAACCTGACTTCTGCAGAGTTTTCCCCTTTAGCGAATGCTCCCAAAATCTCCACACTGCAAAACCCATGCGGCGAAGTTTTCTTCTATTCGCCTTGTCACGGCGTTTTGTCCGTGCCAGTTTCGGCAGCCAATAATGAAGATTGGACTTGGGAATATGTCCGTGCGAAGGGCACCCGTGATAGAAACAACCATCCGCAAATATCGCGACACGTAATCTCGGTATAACGATGTCGGGCTGTCCGGGCAATTTACGTGAGTTTCGTTCGATGCGCCAACGTGACCCGACCGATTCCCGAACGAAAGAATAAAGGGCATTCTCAACAATTGTCCCGCTACTTTTTATGCGGGACATGATTTCGCTTCGCTTCTTCGCACTAAAAATGTCAGCCATTTCAACTACCTTGTGCAGCCAGTTCGGCTTCGATTGCTTCCTCGTAAACGCCGGCTGGGGGGAGATTTGCTGGAGCTGTGAAGGCCAGTGCGACTTGGTCGATAGTAGTCGTAAAATTTCCCTGATGCACAAGCTGTCTTCGTTGGCTGGGGGCCGTTTCTGACCCCAGGTCATACCAACTGAAAGTTAACGATCCAGGTTGGAAATGATAAGGGCGCATTTCGCCCCCCAGCCGCTCCCTGACTCGAGTGTACACAGGCGTGGGACAAACAAAGAACATCCCCTTCTTGCATAGAGGTTCTTGCCTGAGTACGTGGCCCTTGTAAATCAGTTGAGGCAGGATGCGCTTGGAAACGTTTTCCCAGTTCAGACCAGCTTCACTAGTTCCTTTGAAAGCTTTCCCGCGCATGTGTGCGCTTCGTTCAGCACGATAGTTCCCCGTCGTATCAATCGCCTGCACCTCGACAGCGACGAATTCAAGCAGGGTTCCCGCCTTATCTATCAAGGCGAGAATCCAGTCGACAAAGTATCCCCCTCGACCGCCCCTTTGGGGGAGCCTGAGCTCCTTCCCCCATCGTTTTCCGAAAACGACGGCAATGGGATTGTCTAGACGTGCTTTCCCGAGTTCTGCCGCAGAAATGAGACGAATGTTGGGTCCGAATGCCGCTAGTGCTACGTCCGAAAGAACACTGTAATTCCCACTATAGAGGCGGTTTGGGCAACAGATGATGGGGCCAGAATTCGCGAGCTTTACTGTGCATGTTCCACTGATCGTCCCATCACTCAGATGCTTTGTGCACTCGCGTTCAATGAACGGACAAATACAACTCTTTCGCGTACCGATAGCTCTGGCCGACTTGTCTATAGGGCTGTAGCCAAAGAGTTCGACAATTCGGAGTGCCACTCGGCACGCTCCTGAGAGGAGGAGGTGAGGTGCCTTACAATGGCCCGAGCAATGGCCTTGGACATCAAAACTGGAACTGCATTTCCAACTTGTTCGTACTGAGAAACACGCGGACCAATGAATCTGTATCGATCAGGAAATGATTGTAACCGAGCTGCCTCCCGAACTGTTAATGATCGCTCTTGATCAGGGAGGAATACTGGTCCCCAGTGCGGGTCGCATTTCGTCATGATTGTTCCGGCAAGTCCCTCGGCTTTCAGGCGACCATATCTTTTCGTGTGGTCGGATGTCCTTGCCCGCTTCATTCCAGCCGGAAGTAATTCGAATGGAATATCTCGCCAGGAACCACCTGGCTTTATGAACCTCAGCCGCATTTTGTTTTGTTTTGAAAGCACTGCTGCGTAGTGGTTGTATGTTTCTGCTATGCCGTCCCGCATAATTTTTGCGTACTCTGAGTGGGGCTTCTTTCGATAAGCAACTACTTCTGCGCCCTCACCCATCTTGAGACGAGGCAGGTCAAACAAGGCATCAGAGACGGTAACGGCTGGTTTAAGTCTCGCCTTATCGAGCGGCAGCAGTTGGAAAGTCATGGTTCGACCGCCCCTAAAATTTGTGCGGCCCTCGGCATAATGAGTGGGCTCCGGGTGTTCCAAGCCGGGGGACCGTTTTGACCCAAGGATGATTAAACGCCATCTCTGTTGGGGTACCCCGTAGTGTGCAGCGAATAGAATTTTTGCAGAAAGACAATAACCGCGTTTTGCCAACTCGTGAGCAATCAAACCAAACACATGGCCGTCTGCAAACGAAAGTAAACCAGGTACGTTTTCGAAAACCAGAGTCTCTGGCTCAAATTCATCAATGAATCGGACGTAATGCTTAAAGAGTGCATTGCGCGGGTCTTGAAGGAATCTTTCGGGAGCGTTAATCGAAAATCCCTGGCAAGGGGGGCCCCCCGCCAATACTGACAAATCACCCTTCCGGAGACCTAATTTTCGGCGCACACTTTTTGGGTCGACCTCTTGGATAGGACGGGCATCCGCCCACGTCTCGGCGTGATTTAGTTTAAACGTTTGAATCGCGATTGGATTAACATCATTGGCATACACGCTAGAAAAACCAGCCTGTCTGAAGCCTTCCGTTAAGCCACCGGCTCCGCAAAAAAGATCAATTGCAGTAAGCAACAATCTAGCCCCCTATTGTGACGCAGAGGATATCAAACCAACTCACCATTGAGGTACTACGAAGTTTGGCGAACAAAAGAATGCTCAAATCCTTATCGATCAGAAGATTCTCTCTTTGGCTTTCAACGGCTTGCAGATGTTACAATAAATATTCTCCTTTTATTCGCCCATTGTGGACCGAACACATCCTGCATGTCAAGAAGTCTAAAAGAACTGGTGTGCGGCGGTGCCGTAGGGCAAGAGGTTGGGCAATTCAAGAATTCTGTTAGTTACGTGGTTCAGTCCGTCATTCAACAGCTGAGGAAAGTCTCCGCCGGGCCTCTTCAAGAGAGACTGGTTTGACTTTTCCCGATTTCAAATCTTCCATGCGTCTGACGATTTCAGCGTCCCAGGCGGCCTGTACGGATTCATCATCTGCTTCATCCAGACTATCAATCAAAGAGCCAGCGAGTTCCGCGCGTTCCGCCACCGGGAGGTTGAGCGCCTTCTTGAGGAGATCCGATGCCTCTTGGCCCATGCTTACAATTATATATCGAAAATCAAGAGGAGGCGGCCCGAGTTATAGATGCGGTGGTTGATATCCACCACCTGTTGCGTGAGAACCACCGGAATTCTTACGAGGTCAGGCCGAGACTGGGTGCACACTCTACTCGTATCATATTGTAAATACACAGCTTAATTAAAATCCGAGATACGCCCTGGTTTGGCCCCCGCCATGCAATCATCTAACACGAGTGTGAGCATCAGTGGGCCTGAGGAGTTGTGGGAGATCGGCCATGAAAAACTATCTTGGGAGTCTGGGAACAGTTCTTCTGACGGGGGCGCTCGTTCTGGGAATGGGCGCGGGGGCGGGCGCGCAGCAAGCGCCGCCGGCTTCGCAACAGCCTATGGAGATCCCGGCGCAGTATCCGCCGCAGCCGCAGGGCGGGCCGCAACCGCAAGGTCCAACGCAGCAGGCGCCGCAGAACGATCCCGGCGCGGCGCGCATCAGCTTCCTTCACGGCGATGTGTCGACGCAGCACAGCGGATCGACCGACTGGGCCGCGGCGACAATTAACA
This sequence comes from uncultured Acidobacteriota bacterium, assembly GCA_963768275.1. Lineage (GTDB taxonomy): Bacteria > Acidobacteriota > Terriglobia > Acidiferrales > UBA7541 > Palsa-360. The sequence continues at coordinate 620,811 of CAVYHH010000011.1, read as the reverse complement.
CGCCTGTGGTAAATGGCGACCATATTTCCACCGGCCAAAACGCGCGCGCCGAAATTCAGTTGGATCACGCGAATATTCTGCGCTTGTCGGACCAAACCACGGCCAATGTTGTAAATCTGTCGCGCACGCAGATGCAGCTTCAGATCGGGCAGGGCCTGGCGAATTACGAGGTCTTCAAAAATAACGAAGCGAACGTGGAAATCGACACGCCCAATGTGGCCATTCATCCGGCAGCGGGCGAGGAAGGCAGCTACCGCATCCTGGTCAACTCCGATAGCGAAACGATCGTTGACGTACGCAAGGGCTCCGCGGAAATTTCCACTCCGCAGGGGAGCACAAAAGTCGAGCGCGACCAGCGCATCACCATTCAAGGCACCGCGGACAGCGCGCAGTATCAAGTTTCCGGTGCGCCCGGCAGAGACGATTGGGACAAGTGGAACGGCGACCGCGACCGCACGATCGAAGGCGCGCAAAGCTGGCAGCACACCAATCCTTACTACACGGGCACGCAAGATCTGGACGCGAATGGCCAATGGACGAATGTCCCCGACTACGGCAGTGTGTGGTTTCCCGCGGAAGGTCCCGGTTGGGCGCCGTATCGCGATGGCCGCTGGGTGTATGAGCCCTACTACGGCTGGACTTGGGTTTCCTATGAGCCCTGGGGATGGGCGCCGTATCACTACGGCCGCTGGTTCGTTTATGGCGGAAACTGGGGCTGGTGGCCAGGGCCGATCTATGGCGGATACTACCCAGTCTGGGCGCCGGCATACGTTTCCTTCTTCGGCTTCGGTGGAGGAGGCTGGGGGTTCGGCTTTGGCTTCGGTTTCGGCGGGGGCTTCGGCAGCGTGGGTTGGCTGCCCGTGGGGCCGGGCGATCGCTTCTTCCCGTGGTATGGCCGCGGCATCAACCGCGTGAACGTGGTCAACATCAACAACATTCATAACAATTTTGGCGGGATCGGCCCGCTGCGGGATGGGCCGCACGCTTTCTCAAACGTCGACCGAGCGTTAACCGACGAACACGTGCGCAACGGAATCAGTTCCATGCAGAGCAATCAATTCGGCCATGACCGCGTGCCGATGCAACAGTCGAGAATCGACGTGGGCTCATTCCGTCAAGCCAGCATGATGACGGGCGCAAACCCCGTGTCGCCTTCGCGTGAGAGTTTCCAATCGACGAATCGGCAAGTGAACCCCGGCTCAATTCCGAACAGAGCGAGCAGCAACCAACATTTCTTCAGCAGCACCGCGCGGCAGAACACATCGGTTCAGGCTGGACGCGGCGCGAGTGACTTCAACCGTGGCGGAAACTCAACCGGCAACGTGAGCCGCGGCCCCGCTTCTGAACAGGGGCAGCATGGATTCACTCCGCCCGCCTCGCAACATGGTCAGGCGATTCAGTCCTCGCGGCCCGGATGGCGCACCTTTACCCCGCCCTCCGGCCAGCAGGGACAATCAAATGGCGGCAGAACCTTTGAATCGCAGGGCGCACCGCAGTCGCGTTCGAACAATACGCAATCGTCCGCGCCGCCGCGGCAATATGAGAACAACTCGCGCGGAAGCTACAACGGCAGCGGATCGAGCCGGCCAACGCTCAATATGCGCCAGCCTGTTGTAACGCCGCGCGGCGGAGGCTCCTATTCCGGCCGAACAACGCAAAGCGCACCCAGCGGCGGCGGATACCACGGCGCTCCCTCGGGAGGCGGATCGCGCGGAGGCAACTCTGGCGGCGGATCACATGGCGGCTCTTCTGGTGGCGGACACAGTCACCACTAAACGATTTCCACCCCGTTTCACCCCACACCTCACTCACCGTCAGGAGGCTCCGCAAGGGGCCTCCTGTCCTTCCTAAAGATTCGGATGAAGATGGGGAAACGGATTTCGCATGACGATGCCCAGCTCAAAATGAATGCGGGATTGGCGGTATACCGCCTGTCTATGAACAAGACGTACGATCTGGGAGTACAATCAGAGTACACGCCCGGCTCTCTAGACTACGCACGTCGGAGGCACAAGCAGCGATGCGAAAAACTATTTTCTTTGTTCCAGTTCTGATTCTTCTTGCCGGATTTCTTTTTGCGCTTTCGTCGCCCGCGCTGGCGGACGACGATCCGCCGGGAAGAGTAGCGCGCCTCAATTACATCCAGGGATCGATCTCTTTCCAGCCGGGCGGTGAAACGGATTGGGTGCAGGCGAATCCCAACCGACCCCTCACGACGGGAGACAATCTCTGGACCGACAGAAATTCTCGCGGCGAATTGCACATCGGCAGCACTTCCATACGCATTGGCAGCGAGACGGGCATTACGTTCCTGAATCTCGACGATCGCACCGTGCAGATTCAGTTGGCGCAAGGTTCGATGAATGTTAGCGTGCGCCGGCTCGACGGAGGCGACGACTTTGAAATCGACACGCCGAACCTGGCCTTCACGCTGCAACGCCCCGGCGAATACCGCGTCGACGTCGATCCCAACGGTAACGCGACAGCCATCACCGTGCGCGCGGGTGAAGGCGAAGCCACTGGCGGCGGCAGCGACTACCATATGGACTCCGGCGACCGCGCCACCTTCAGCGGCACGGACACGCTGACCTACGACGGCGGCCAAGCCGGGGGCCTCGACGAATTTGACAGTTGGTGCCGCTCCCGCGACGATCGCGAAGAGCATTCCCAATCCTCCCGCTACGTCTCCCGCGACGTCATCGGCTACGACGATCTCGACGACAACGGCGAATGGCGCAGCGTGCCCGATTACGGATACGTGTGGTTTCCCACGCGCGTCGCCGCCGGATGGGCGCCGTACCGCTACGGTCATTGGGTCTGGGTCGCGCCCTGGGGATGGACTTGGGTAGAGGATGAACCCTGGGGCTTCGCTCCATTTCACTACGGGCGCTGGGCTGAAGTCGGCGGAGGCTGGTGCTGGGTTCCGGGTCCGCTAGTTGTGCGGCCCGTGTACGCGCCGGCACTGGTTGTGTTCGTTGGCGGACCGCGCTTCGGCATGTCCGTGTCATTTGGTGGTGGAGGGGGAGGCGTCGCGTGGTTCCCGCTCGGTCCGCGCGAAGTGTACGTTCCGCCCTACCGCACGAGCGAGCGCTACGTGCAGAAGGTCAACGTCACGAATACGACGGTGAACGTCGTCAATGTCACCAACGTCTACAACAACGTGAACGTCACCAAGGTCACCTACATGCACCAGAACAATGTCGGTGCGGTCACCGCGGTTTCGCATGACACTTTCGTGAACGCGCGGCCCGTGGCCGCCGCCACCGTGCGCGTCAATGCGCAGCAGATTCAAACGGCGGAAGTGCAGCACAACTTTACCGTGGCGCCGGTGCAGAGGAGCGTCGTTGGCGCAGGCGCCGTCGCAACGGCCAAGCCTCCTGCCGCGGTAATGCAGCGGCAAGTTGTGGCCAAGATGACGCCCGCTCCGCCGCGCGCATCCTTCAATAACACTCCGCAACAAGGGAGGGCTTTCCGTCCGGCCATCGCGCCAGGACAACCGCCGCAACAACAAATGCAACCGAGGCAACAGCAGCAACAAGCGGCGCAACCACAATTTCGACCGCCGCAAGCGTCCCAGCAACAACAGGCCCAGCCGCAAATACAACAGCAGCAGCATCCACAGCTGCAACAGCAACAGCAGCAACAAACGGCCCAACCACAATTCCGGCCGCCACAACCGCCCAAGCAGCAGACTCAGCCGCAGCCTCAAATTCAGCAACAGCAACCGCGGCCACAGGTGGACCAGACGCACAATCCTCCTGTTCAGCAGAACCCCGCCGTGAAATTTGCGCCGCCGGCCAGAGCAACCGAGGAAACATATCACCCGCATCAATTTGAAAAACCGCAAGAGGCTGCTCCGCCGAAAACACCCGCTCCACCTCCGGCAGCAAAAGAACAACCAAAACCGCCGGAGCGCGGCCAGGATTCAAAGAAGGGCGATGATAAGGAGCGAAAGTAAATTCATTAAACCTGAATTCCGAAATGGATGTTGGATTTTTGGGTTGAAGCCTGGGAACGCCAATCTCCCGATTGGCGGTTGCAGGACGCCATTCAGGAGTATGACGTTCCCGGGATCGCCTCCAAGCAGAAATAAATCCGGTGCTGACCGGACAATGCGCGGCGCGGAAAACGCATTCAGTTTCCGTGGCGCGCCTTCGTTATTATTTTGAGGGTTGTGACGATCCAGGATGAGCGTCACCTGCAGCAGGCGATTTGCCCTTGTCCGCTTTTTTGACGACCACAATATTCTCCAGGTAAACGTCGTTGCCATTCACGACCACGTCCGCCGTGATCTTGTCTTCCGGCGACAGCGGAGTGAGCAGGTTCGGATTTTTCACCGGGTATCCCATTGTCATCGCCGCCATGAACCCGGGAATATCCCCGGCATCGACGGTCACCTGCTGCTTGGCGGTCTCCACCGAAACGACGCGTCCGTCGAGATGATACCGCTGCGGCCCCTCCGCCGGTTGCTGCGCCGGCTTCGAGGAGCCGCAGCCGGCCAGTCCCGCTGATAAAGCAATCCCCACCGCAAGGAAAGCATTCAGAAAAAATCTGCGTGTCTGGAGCTTCGTGCGATCTCGCATATGCGTCATCCTTTCACTTTTCCCCAGATTTGCCGGGTGAATCGGGATCATCCAAGAGAACCTGTATATCAACGTCGAAATTTTTGTAGGGCACGGTCCCGAAGGTCCGGGATATTCGACTTCAGCCATGCCGTAGAGTATACAAAATCCACGCGGCCTTAGCCGCGGGCCTGTCCAAAATTGAAACGCCGCCTTGGCTCTGGGGCCGCCTGGCAAGAATACAGAAAAAATCTCGGAACCTGTACTTCAAACAAATAATTTCCTTGACGCAAATGATCACCGCGGTTTACCGAGTTATTTTTGAGCGAAGCCGGGACGAAACGCAGAAATGGAATAGGATGTTGGCGAAGCCCCCGCGCAGCGTAGTAGAATCAAAATTACTTGCTCAGTTCCCCGGTAGCTCAACGGTAGAGCATTCGGCTGTTAACCGAAGGGTTGCAAGTTCGAATCTTGCCCGGGGAGCCAATCTTCTCCTGAGTTTTCAAACGCTTACTACAACCTCCATTTCTTGAGAGTTTGGAACACCTGGAGCAACTTCGACCGTTTTGCCCTTTGGCAACTCGAATCCCAGACCGATACGCTTCGCCACTGTCGTACGGAACTTCGTATCCTTTTAACATCATCACGTACCTGTCCGTAACCGTCTGCTTTACAACTTCACCATCGCTCGATTTTGCGTGGCCAGCCCAATACCTCACGAGGGCTGGCGGAACGACGTTCGATTCGAGGTGTGTGACCCGAAAGCGACGGAAGCCGTGGAATCACTGCCTCTCGATTCCGAGTTCTTCCAGAACAGGGTGCAGGGAGCCACGAAGGAAGTTCGACTGACGGAACGGCGTACCCGTGCGCGTCTGGAAAATGAAGCCCTGTTTCCGGTCGCCAATGAAATCACGGAGCATGGCCCCAACAGTTGGGCGCAAGTCCACGTGACGGAAAGCGTTCACCGTCTTTGGAGTCTGGACTCGACCTTCCCAGACGGATTGTGTAACCGTGCAGGGTGATTGAATCGGAAGCATGCTAGATTCCACACCATCGCCTCTCAGCCCCAATACAAGTACATATCTTATGCGGCATTTACAATTAATGATGTGCATCAAGTTGCGCATTTGCGGACAGCGATTGCCCTATTCTACCGCTCTGCTGTGAGCCTCCGGCCAGTTACGACGGGATGGCTGGCCGCACGTTTGTGAAGACGTCATAATCACTAACTTTAACAGGGAAAGGGATTGATTACTCCTTGACAACTAGTGGCCACGGAGATATCGTACTCTAAATTCTATCCAGAGATTACTCGTTGGTTAAAGGAGAAAGCCATGCCTGCCCAGCGCAAGGCTTGTCCCCGAAGCACAGTCGGTAAGGGCCGGAAATTTAAAGGTTTGCACCACCGCGCAGTCCAACTCCTGCATCGCGGCAAGTTGCATGCATTTTCTCCTCGATTCTGTTTGGCGGTTGCAATCCTTCTGGCAGTCCCCACTCTAGTTCTGGCACAGCAAACGAGTAACGTCGCCCCGCGGATCACCGCGGCTGTGGACATCTCGTCGCGTGTGACAATTCCGCAATCCAAACACCCGCTAGCACAGCCTGCCTTTGACGTCGGGCCACTGGATGGCACCACGCCCATACAGCGCATGATTCTCGTTCTGGGCGTGTCCCCCGAACAAGGGCACGAGCTGACCACTTTCCTGGACAGCCAGCAGACCCAGGGGTCTCCGGATTATCACAACTGGCTCACGCCAGACCAATTCGGACAAAGATTCGGTCCGGCGCCTCAAGATATTCAGGTGGTCACCGGCTGGCTCCAGCAGCAAGGCTTCACGGTGGGAAGTGTCGCGCGCAGTGGCCGCTGGATTGAGTTCTCCGGTACTTCCGCACAAGTGGAAGCCGCGTTCCAAACCCAGATGCGGCATTACCTGGTGAACGGCGAAGCGCACGTGGCCAACGCGTCGAATATTTCCATTCCTGCGGCGCTGGCCCCGGTAGTGCGCGGCGTCGCCTCCCTGCATAATTTCTTCAGCAAGCCTATGCACGTCCAGGGTGCATTCGTTCGTCGCACGACCAACGGGACGTATGCACCACTCGGTGGAGAAACCAATCTTTCAATTGGGCACGGCGTTTCACCAGCTGATTTTGCAAAAATTTACGACGTGCCGAACTCGCTTTTGAGTCCCGCGCCGGGCACCGTATTGAACGGTACCGGCGAGACGATTGCGATCGTGGCCCGGACTGATATCAATTCGCAGGACGTAGCGGACTTCCGTACGGTTACCGGCTTGCCCGCAGCCACTCCCTCGAATCCGAATTTCATTTTAAACGGAGAAGATCCGGGAATCTCGTCTCTCGACGAACAAGTGGAGGCGACTCTGGACACAGAGTGGTCGGGCGCGGTCGCGCCTGCCGCCACAATTGATGTGGTCATCAGCCAGTCCACTTTGATTGAGGACGGTGTGGACCTTTCGTCTATCTACATCGTGGACCACAATCTGGCCCCAATCATGAGCGTCAGCTTCGCGGTTTGCGAAGCGTTAACCGGCTCTGGGGCGGGCAGCGAAAGCAGTTTCTTTAATAGCCTCTGGCAGCAGGCTTCGGCACAGGGCATCAGCGTTTTTGTTGCTACTGGGGACGATGGCGCTGCGGGTTGCGATCCCAACGCACCCGCGCTGGCGCCTGGCGCTTCTGGGGGCGTGGGGATCAACGCCCTGTCCTCTCCTTGGTACGACACCGCCGTGGGAGGCACGGAATTCAACGAATCCATCACGGCCACAAATTTCTGGAACGCGGTCAACGCAACGAATCTCGAGTCAGTACTCGGCTACATCCCCGAAAAGGTCTGGAATGACAGTTGCTCCACGGGATGCGACGGGGGGCTGGATAGCCTCGAGGCCGGAGGCGGGGGCGTGAGCCTGCTTTATGCGACCCCGCCATATCAGACCCTAAACGTTTCAGGGCTCCAGACAACACTGAGTCCATTCGCTGTGTCCGGTGTAACTCCTCGCGCTGTGCCCGACCTCTCCCTGGCAGCTTCTCCCAATCATGACGGCTACCTTCTTTGCCTCAATTTTAGCTGTGAGCCAACGACCAACCCCGGGTTTTTTCTGATCGGTGGCACTTCAGCCTCTTCCCCGGCCTTTGCTGGCATCATGGCGCTCGTAGATCAAAAGCTCAGCAACAAGCCGCAGGGATTGGCCAACTACATTTTGTATCCACTGGCGGCTGCCGAGACCTACAGCGCTTGCAACTCCAGCAGCCGGACGAATCCGGCTACGCCGACAACCTGCGTCTTCAATGACAATACGGTCGGGAACAACGGCGTGCCTGGCAACGACGTGACCAACGACCCCACATCCGGCGCCCTTGGATATCCGACGGGGACTGGTTACGACCTGGCGAGCGGGTTGGGTTCAGTGGATGCCAACAACCTGATCAATGCCTGGAGCACCGCAGCGGCCGCTTTCTTCGGAACTCAAACCACGATTACATCTCCGGCCTCCATTAACATCACACACGGCGCAACCGTAGCAATTACGGGATCTATCGCAAGGTTGTCCACCGACAGCACAGCTCTCACGCCGACGGGAACCGTTGCATTAATCGGCCAGGGCGGACCGTTTCCAAACCCAGTTGGCGTAGGCTCCAGTACCCTGAGCGGCAGCGGCACCACTGCGACTGGCACAGTTAGTGTTGACGATCTTCCGGGCGGAACCTACACCCTATTTGCGAAATACCCGGGAGACGGAACCTTCGCTGGAAGCTCGTCAGCCGCAATCAATGTGACCGTCGCGAAAGAGGCCCCTGCGGTCGAACTCGTCGATGCACTTCCGAGTTCATCAACATTCAACAGCACTCCCATCACCGCCTCCTATGGAACGCCGATTGTTTTTGAAGCCTTGATATCAGGTCTCTCGAGCGCAAATAATCCGATTGGAGACGGCGCCGCAACGGGAACCGTTACGTTCACCCGCACACTCAGTTCTACAACGACCAATCTCTCGCCGGCCATACCTTTGACTGATCTTGCGCAAGCGGATTCAGGCCTTGGTGAGTTCTACGATTGCTCCGGAACTCCGAGCACTTGCCTCACGCCTGGCGCCAATACGATCAATGGCAGCTATTCTGGAGACAACAGTTACACGGCCGGCAATTCAGGCACTTCGATTCCCAGCTTTTCCTTGTCGGTTACGATCACTTCGGCTACGACTTCGACCATCGTTTCTTCTCCCGCAAGTGGCACGACGGTTGGCACGACGACACCCGTCACGCTGAATGCGGCGGTTGCCACGTCGAGCGGAAGCGGCAGCGCTCCGAACGGCACTGTCACATTCTTTTCTGGCGCTACTCCGCTTGCCAGCCCGGTAGCCGTTACAGGCACCGCGGGCAACCAAACATTCGCCGGAGCAGGCACGCCTGCCAGTGCTGTAGCCTCGCTGACAACTACTCTTCCTGCCGGCACAGACAGCATCACGGCAATTTACAACGGCGATTCGGTGGACTCCAACTATGCGGCGTCGTCGGCCTCTACACCGATCATCATTATCGCAATGGCGCTGCCAGCTACGACGACGACTGTCTCAGCCAGCCCCAACCCGAGCACCGTGGGACAGAACGTCACGCTCACTGCGACAGTGACCTCGACGCAGATGAATCCGGCGATTACTGGCACAGTCACGTTCTCTGAGGGCAGCACGACCATCGGCAGCGCCCCTGTATCCAGCGGGCAGGCGATACTCATGACCACCGCCCTCCCGCTAGGTACTTTTACAATCAAGGCGACGTATAGCGGCGATACAAATTACAACGGCTCCTCCGGCACCACCACGACCTTCACAGTGAATGACCCGGCGCCGACATTGACCGGCATTTCGCCAACTTCGGGCGCTCTGGGCCAGGCAGTTCCTTCCTTAGTGCTCACCGGCTCGGGGTTCGTGGCTGGGTCGACTGTAAATTTCGGGAGCAATCAAATCACGGGCGGTACGGTGGGGAGTGGCGGCACCACGCTGACCGTCGCTGTTCCCGCAGGCGACCTCGCGACGGCAGGGCCAGTGAGCGTGACCGTAACGAATGCGGCGCCGGGTGGGGGCACGAGCGGCCCTCAGACGTTCACGGTGAACAACCCAGTGCCGACGATCACTCAGCTTTCGCCGACGAGCACGAACGCAGGTGGAGCGGCGTTTACACTAACGATCACGGGGACCAACTTCGTGGCCGGAGCGACAGTGAGCTTCGGGACATTCACGGGCTTGGTGCCGACCTCAATTGCGGCAGGACAAATCGTGGTGCAGATCCCAGCGACGGACATCGCAACCGCTGGGAGCATCAACGTCGCAGTCGTCAATCCTGCGCCGGGCGGAGGGGCTTCGAGTGGTTCGCCCTTCACGATCAACAACCCATTGCCATCGATCAGCACGTTCTCGCCAACCAGCGCGACCGCGGGCGGAGCAGCGTTCGCGTTGACGATTACCGGGACCGGCTTTGCGGCCGGAGCGACGGTAACGTTTGGCACGTTTGGGTCAATTGTCCCCACTTCGATTTCGTCTACGCAGATCGTGGTACAGATTCCTGCAACGGATATCGCGACGGGAGGCAATGTCAATGTTACGGTGACAAACGTTTCACCCGGCGGCGGGACATCCACGGCGAAGGTGTTCCCGGTCAACAACGCGGTCCCGACGATCAGTGGCCTCAGCCCGACCGGCGTGACGGTGAATAGCGGAGCTTTCAGCCTCACAATCACGGGGACGGGCTTTGCGGCTGGAGCGACGGTGAGCTTCGGGACATTCACGGGCCTGGTGCCGACCTCAATTACGGCAGGACAAATCGTGGTGCAGATCCCGGCGACAGACATCGTAACGGCTGGGAATATCAACGTCGCAGTCGTCAATCCTGCGCCGGGCGGAGGGGCTTCGAGTGGTTCGCCCTTCACGATCAATAACCCATTGCCATCGATCAGCACGTTCTCGCCAACCAGCGCGACCGCGGGCGGAGCAGCGTTCGCGTTGACGATTACCGGGACCGGCTTTGCGGCCGGAGCGACGGTAACGTTTGGCACGTTTGGGTCAATTGTCCCCACGTCGATTTCATCTACGCAGATCGTGGTACAGATTCCTGCAACGGATATCGCGACGGGAGGCAATGTCAATGTTACGGTGACAAACGTTTCACCCGGCGGCGGGACATCCACGGCGAAGGTGTTCCCGGTCAACAACGCGGTCCCGACAATCAGCGGCCTCAGCCCGACGAGCGCGACCGCGGGCGGGGCAACATTCGCGTTGACGATTACCGGGACCGGCTTTGCGGCTGGAGCGACGGTGAGCTTCGGAACATTCACGGGCTTGGTGCCGACCTCGATTACGGCTGGACAAATCGTGGTGCAGATCCCGGCTACGGACATCGTAACGGGTGGAAATATCAACGTCGTGGTCGTCAATCCTGCGCCGGGCGGAGGGGCTTCGAGTGGTTCGCCCTTCACGATCAATAACCCATTGCCATCGATCAGCACATTGTCGCCAACCAGCGCGACCGCGGGCGGAGCAGCGTTCGCGTTGACGATTACCGGGACCGGCTTTGCGGCCGGAGCGACGGTAACGTTTGGCACGTTTGGGTCAATTGTCCCCACTTCGATTTCGTCTACGCAGATCGTGGTACAGATTCCTGCAACGGATATCGCGACGGGAGGCAATGTCAATGTTACGGTGACAAACGTTTCACCCGGCGGCGGGACATCCACGGCGAAGGTGTTCCCGGTCAACAACGCGGTCCCGACGATCAGTGGCCTCAGCCCGACCGGCGTGACGGTGAATAGCGGAGCTTTCAGCCTCACAATCACGGGGACGGGCTTTGCGGCTGGAGCGACGGTGAGCTTCGGGACATTCACGGGCTTGGTGCCGACCTCGATTACGGCAGGACAAATCGTGGTGCAGATCCCAGCGACAGACATCGTAACGGCTGGGAATATCAACGTCGTGGTCGTTAATCCCGCACCGGGCGGAGGGGCTTCGAGTGGTTCGCCCTTCACGATCAACAACCCATTGCCATCGATCAGCACGTTCTCGCCAACCAGCGCGACCGCGGGCGGAGCAGCGTTCGCGTTGACGATTACCGGGACCGGCTTTGCGGCTGGAGCGACGGTGAGCTTCGGAACATTCACGGGCTTGGTGCCGACCTCAATTACGGCAGGACAAATCGTGGTGCAGATCCCAGCGACGGACATCGCAACCGCTGGGAGCATCAACGTCGTGGTCGTTAATCCTGCACCAGGCGGAGGGGCTTCGAGTGGTTCGCCCTTCACGATCAACAACCCATTGCCATCGATCAGCACATTGTCGCCAACCAGCGCGACCGCGGGCGGAGCAGCGTTCGCGTTGACGATTACCGGGACCGGCTTTGCGGCCGGAGCGACGGTAACGTTTGGCACGTTTGGGTCAATTGTCCCCACTTCGATTTCGTCTACGCAGATCGTGGTACAGATTCCTGCAACGGACATCGCGACGGGAGGCAATGTCAATGTTACGGTGACAAACGTTTCACCCGGCGGCGGGACATCCACGGCGAAGGTGTTCCCGGTCAACAACGCGGTCCCGACGATCAGTGGCCTCAGCCCGACCGGCGTGACGGTGAATAGCGGAGCTTTCAGCCTCACAATCACGGGGACGGGCTTTGCGGCTGGAGCGACGGTGAGCTTCGGGACATTCACGGGCCTGGTGCCGACCTCAATTACGGCAGGACAAATCGTGGTGCAGATCCCGGCAGGGGACATTGGGACTGTGGGCAGCATCAACGTCGTGGTCACTAACTCCACCCCAGGCGGGGGCCCCTCCACTGGCTTCAGTTTCTCGATAGCCAGTGCTCCGAATCCTGCGCCGACGCTCACTTCCATAAGTCCGACGAGCGGAACCACAGGTCAATCGGTGAATTTGACTCTGACTGGAACGAATTTCATCGCAGGTTCGATTGTCAATTTTGGTGCCAATCAGGATTCGGGAGCCACTCTCGGAACCGGTGGAAACACTCTTACGATCACGATTCCGGCCTCGCAGCTCAGTACGGCCGGACCGGTGAGCGTGACGGTACTGAATCCCGCGCCGGGAGGAGGCACGAGCCTTGCGCAGACGTTTACGGTCAACAACCCGTCTCCCACTCTGACAGCCGTCTCGCCGACCTCGGGTACGTTGGGCCAGGCAGTTCCTACGTTCGTGTTGACTGGGACTGGCTTCGTGGCCGGCTCGACTGTAAATTTCGGCAGCAACAAAATCTCGGGCGGGACGGTGGGCAGCCGCGGCACCACGCTGACGGTTACTGTTCCCGTAGGCGACCTCGCGACGGCAGGGCCACTGAGCGTGACGGTAACGAACGCAACGCCGGGTGGCGGCACGACCGGCCCTCAGACGTTCACGGTGAACAACCCAGTGCCGACGATCACTCAGCTTTCGCCGGCGGGCGTGAACGCAGGTGGAGCGGCATTTACGCTGACGATTACTGGCACGAATTTCGTGGCGGGAGCGACAGTGAGCTTCGGGACATTCACGGGCTTGGTCCCGGCCTCGATCACAGCCACCACGATCACGGTACAGATCCCGGCCACAGACATCGCCACCGGCGCGACGTTCAACGTTTCGGTCAGCAATCCCGCGCCGGGCGGCGGCTCTTCGGGGACTTTGCCCTTCGCAATCAACAATCCATTGCCAACAGTAACTTCACTTTCGCCTACTGGCACGGCGGCTGGCGGAGCGGCGTTCCAGTTGACAATTACCGGAAACGGATTCGTGAGCGGCGTGAGCAGCGTAACGTTCGGTTCAAATGCGGCGATCATCCCGCCATCCGCATTGGTCACCTCGACGCAGATTCAAGTACAGATTCCGGCGACATACATTGCTTCGGCCGGGAACATCAATGTCACAGTCACCAATCCGGCGCCGAACGGCGGGACCTCTGCGACCTCAGCAAACTCGGCATTTGCCATTAAGAACCCGGCACCCACACTGACCAGTATTTCGCCGACTTCGGGCGCTCTGGGCCAGGCAGTTTCTTCCTTGGTGTTGACCGGCTCAGGCTTCTTGTCCGGCTCGACAGTCAATTTTGGGAGCAATCAAATCACGGGAGGAACGGTGGGGAGCGGCGGCACGACGCTGACGGTCACTGTACCCGCAGGCGACCTCGCGGCGGCAGGACTAGTGAGCGTGACCGTAACGAATGCGGCGCCAGGTGGGGGCACGAGCGGCCCTCAAACGTTCACGGTAAACAACCCGGTGCCGACGATGACTCAATTTTCGCCGACGAGCGCGACCGCGGGTGGAGCGGCGTTTACACTGACGATCACAGGTACGAACTTCGGGGCGGAATCGACAGTGACGTTTGGATCATTTGGACCGCTGACACCGACATCGGTTACGGCAACACAGATTGCGGTGACGATCCCTGCCGCGGACATTTTGACTGGAGCGAGCATCAACGTTTCGGTCACCAATCCCGCGCCGGGTGGCGGAACGACTGGCGCGATGCCGTTCACGATCGATAACCTGGTGCCCACGCTGACCTCACTTTCGCCGACAAGCACGACGGTGGGCGGAGCGGCGTTTACATTAACGATCAATGGCAACGGCTTCCGGGCTGGCGCAACTGTGAACTTTGGGTCGACCACCGGCTTGGTGCCCACGTCGATAACGGCCGGGCAGATCGTGGTGCAGATCCCGGCGGCGGCCACCGCGGCAAGCGCCACCGTTAACGTAACTGTTATCAATCTCGAGCCGACGACAGGGCCTTCGAACGCGGAATCCTTCACGGTTAACAACCCCGTACCGACAATTACGTCGGTATCGCCGACGCACGCACCGGGCGGCGCTGGGTTCACAATGACAATCACTGGAGTCGGCTTTGTGACGGGCACCACCGTGGCCCTCGGCAATAATGCGGCTCTGACGCCGGCGACAATTTCGCCGACGCAGATCGTGGTGGCCGTACCGGCCTCCGACATGGCGACCGGCGGGACTCCAAAAGTGGCCGTGACGAATCCCACACCAGGAGGCGGCGCGAGCACGCAGCAAGTCACCTTCACGGTAGACGATTTCACCGCGACCATAGCTGCGAATCCAACTAGCGTCACCTCTGGGCAGTCAGTGACGATCAATGTAACCGTGGGGCCGACGGACGTAAACGGCTTCGGGAATGCCGTGAACTTTGCAGTTTCTGGTCTACCCGGGGATTCAACCATCACGCCTAATCCGATTCCGGCAGTAACGGTTGGAACCAGCCCTGTCACATTCATGCTGACCTTAAACACGACGATGCGGAGCGCGGTTCCCGCAACGCCAAGGCGGCCAGCCCAGCCATTGAGAATCCAAATCTTTCTTTGGAGTATGACTGTAGCCCTCGCGCTGATGGCCATTGCCGCACTTGAGCGAGGACACAGGACGCATCGATGGAGGGCTGCTCTGCCGAGTGCAGTCTTGTTGGCCGGGCTTGCCGTCGCATCAGGTTGCACGACTACTAACACCAATAGCGCGGTCACGGGTACACCTGCTGGACCGGCCCAAATATCGGTGACGGCGACTTCCGGAACTCTAGTGCACACATCATCTACCGTGACTATTACCGTGAACTAAGCCGAGGTTCCGACCCGCTCGCTTCAAAAACGCAAGACTATGCTCGTGCTGCGGTCTAGGAAACACGACCTGAGTCGTTGGAAATGAGAGGGCAAGCGGGCACAATGAAACAGAAGGGGTACTTCGTTGCGAATAGTTGGCTTCGATTCCTCCTCGCACGCCTGGTCAATAAGCTGTACTTTGCCGGCCAGCTTTAGGCGGCCTGTGCCGGACCAACAGTATCAACTGTTTGCATGTGCTGCCGAACTAGCCCTTGCGGACCACCCGAAATTTCCTTCTTTACATAGCCCGTTCGTAAAACACATGCTTTGGAGACCTGCTGTTCAAGAATCCTCTCAAAACTATGACCTTCTAACTCGTTGAAATCAGGGAGCAAGTCCTGTGCAACATCAGTGTTCGATATTCGCCAATTTTTGAACAGAGACGGGACCTGGGGCCTCCGGTAGGGGTCCTCTCGGTCAGCAGCGACACGGAGGGTGGAACGATTGGTCTCCTCGGAACTGAACTTTGGGATCCGGCCGTCACTCGATAGTGAGTGCAGCGTCAAGCGTGTACGTCGAGCCACCAGGATTGGCAACGGTGATGGAGACGGCTCCGCCCGGGAGCGAACCGGGGATAACCGCCTGGAGCGTATCCATATCGGCGAAAGTCGCGCTGCCATTGGCGCCGCCAAATGAGACGGTCGTAGAGGGCGTAAATCCGCTGCCGCGAATCGTGACGGTGGCTCCGGCAGCGGCCGCGCCAGGCGTGACGCTGCCGACGGAAAGCGGCACCGAGTCGAGCGTCACCACGGTCAGCCCCGCGGTCGTAATCAGGAAGATGTTCTGGCCGGCCGGGTCTATCGTCATGGCGATTGTTCCCGGGCTTGTGAACTGCTCGGGCAGGATTACCCTCTCGCGCAACTCGCTGTGCCCGACGTCGAAGATGTCGATCGCGTTCTCAAGGAAAGAAACGGACTCGCTCGAAGTGCCGAACACGACCGGCATGTACGCAAGGCTTCCCGCATCGTTCAACCGCAATCCCACCACCGGCGCGCGACTCGAGCCTGCGAATTCGGACGTCCCCGTTCTGCTGAGAATGTCTGTTGCGGGGTCCATGAAAATCACGTCCAAGCCGAACGTTGGACCCGAGCCTTGTCCTGAAACAGCAAGGACGTTACCGTCGCCCGACATCGCGTTATCGCCCAGATATCCTCCTGTGCCGTGGCCGTTGGACCACGTTCCAGTTGCCGCCGTCCATACCGCGGAACTGAAACCGGTGTATGCATAGACGATCGAGCCGTCTCGCGAGCTCACCATGGTTGAATTGGCTTGGCTGGAAATCGTGACGTTGAGTGTGACGAGGTCGAGTTGGTAGAGCTGGAGCGAGATGCCCGCCTCAGGATTGGTATTTTCCGTGGTGATGAAAGCCAGGCCGGTGCTGGTGGTCGTGATGTAGCTCGGCTGAGCGTAGCCGTACGACGGAAGAATCTCGACGGCCTTCGCGGACTGTGGGTTGTCGGGATCGATCAGCGCCACCGAGCCGTCGGCGGCGTTCGCGGCGAGGAGCATCGAATCGTCCGGGGTCAGCGCAAGCCCGACCAGCTGGATCTGGCCGTTGAGCGTTGGCGGCGTGATTGAGGGAAGGAACTGGCGGGCGCCGACCGAGAACACATCAATGTGAGTGCCCGCGCTCAAGTAGACATACTGGCGCTTGGGATCGTAGAGCGGCAATTGCAGTGTGTCGGGCGAGGCGTAGTCCTTGACGCTCTGGACGTAATGGAGGCCGCCCGAAATCACCGCGGTCCCAGCCTCGGAAGTGACTCGAATGTCCACAGCGCCGGGCGCGCCGGCCGGAACGAGCGCCCGAATGTCTTCCAACGGAAATGGATATATAGCTTCCGCCGGAAAAAGGTCACTGAAGATGACCGAGCCGCTTTGGCTGCCGAATTGCACCGTGGAGGGCTGGCCGTTGAGGTCCGATCCGAATCCATACCCGAACAATTCAGCCGTCACTCCGCCTGCGGGCGGCGCGGCGAGGATCGGGTTATTTACAGCCACAGCGCCATAAGTAAATCCCTGGGGAATGTTCCCCGCGGTGCCGTCGGGACTGATCAATTTCACGTTGACGGGGCCGGGCCTGGGCGAAGGCGGCGCAGTCGCCTGCGCTTGCTGGAACGAGTTCAACATGAGGCTCGTTCCCCGCAAATTGCCGAACCACACGTCCGGGACCCAGTTGAAAAACTGCGTCGAGATGGTGACGGGCGTGGAACCGTTCTGTGGCCCCTCCGCGGGGGTCGTGATAATCGTCCACACCGGCGCCTGGGCGCTCGCCGAAAAATTCTGGAAATTTGTCGAGTCGTCGAGCGCGACGCCGTGATCCCCCGCGCCGAACACCATTCCGGTCGCATCGGCCGCCATAGGCGTCTCGATCAGGAGCGGCGGGTCGCGCTCGAAATAGGCGATGTTGGTGGCATACGCGGGCGCCTGGCCGGTGATCTGATACGTCGTGGCGTCAATCGTCGAGATCAGCGGAACGTTGTTGGGTTCGGAGACGATGTACAACGACCTGCCGTCAGAGCTGTACAGCAGACCCGTAGTGAGCCCGCCGACCGGCGCCACGCCGAGGGTGTTGAACTGCGTGTCCAGGAAATAGATTCCCTCGTCGTTCACCGCCACGACGAACTGCGTCCCGTTCGGATTCGCCGCCACAGCGAAGGTAGTGTCGCTAAAAGATCGCGAAGCCACGACGCTATCCGACTCCGAATCGTATAAAACGATGCCCCCGGCGAAGGCCGTCTCGGAATCCGCAAGGATCGCCTTTGAGCCGTCCGCGCTCCGTGCACCAATCGTGCCGAATGCCGTTTGCGGTTGCGTTACTTGCCCTGCGGCCGGGTCCCACTCCAGCACTCCGCTCGGGACCGTTCCCGACCCCACAAACAGTACCTTGCCGTTGGCCATCACCAATGGCGTAGCCGCCATGACCGTTTGCGGGTTGCAGGGACAATTGGGTTGAAGCAGGGGAAGGATGTCCTGCTCGGCAATCCGCTGCGTCGCCGTATCGATCCATGCCACCCTCGCCGCCAGCTGACCGGTCGAGAGAACGCGCTTGCCGTCCGGCGTGAGCGAAAGCCCGTAGGCGTCCGGCACCGGAACCATTGTCAGCACCTGTCCTGTCGCAGGGGAGATCACGGCCACACGGCTGCGATTGGGCAGGGCCGCGTAGATGTATTGATGCACCGGGTCGTAAACCATCGAAGAGGGCGTGTCTTCGGTCGCTACAAAATTCGTCCGGTTTCCAGCCAGCACGCCGGGCGGCGGGACAACTTCGAAATTAAAATTATAGGAAACCATCGCGCCATCGGAAGTTCGCAATGCCACCAGTTGAGCGGTCCCGTTGTTGACGAGGTTGGCATCGGAAGTCGCGGTGAGCGTGAGAGACTGCTGACTGTTGCTACCAGGAAGCGGATTTTGCTGGAATGAAGCAGTCACACCTGCAGGGAGGCCCGTGACGCTCAAGTTGACGAAGAAATTGGAGGAACCCGTGGCGCTATCGGTGATATCGAACGTTCCTGAAGTAGATCCCCCCTGCCGGATGATGAGATTTGAGAAAAATAATGTGAGGCTGAATGAGGCCAGGGGTTCCACAACAAGTGACGTTGACGCACTGGAATTCAGGCTGCCACTGGTGGCCTGAAGTGTAAGGGAATAGGTGCCATCAGTCACCGCTGGGCCCGCTGTCAGAGTCAAAGTCAGACCCGAGGCCGTGAGTTGGAATGGTAACGCGGGCGAAGTACTTACTCCCGAGGGTAGCCCGGAGATGCCCACGGTAACCGGTCCTGAAAAACCGTTGACGGGTGATAGCGACAATTGAATCTGTGAAGTGCCGTTCGGCGAAATCGAAATGCTCGACGGATTTGCGGCAACTAAAAAAGATGGTGGCAGCGCTTGATTGGAAGCGGTCGAATTCCCACATCCGGCACAACCGGCCAGAAGGGCGACAAAAACCAAAAGGGAAATGCGCCGGACCTGCTTCCCTGTCATGCTTTTCCCTTCTCATTCCGGCGATCGCGGAAAGGCTGCAAAGTAATCTCCGCTGCGAAAATTATCGTTCGTAGTAAATTAAGGACGCCGGAAAGATCTTGAGCGGCATACTAATTCGCTCATCTTTTAGCCCACAGTTTCCGTCTAGAACCCCGGCGATTTTTGCACGCGCGGAAGCCTGGGACCCGTTCCCAAGAAGTTCGGCAGCGCAGGATTTGGGAGGGCTCTGGGCCTATGTTTCGCCGCAATCGCGCTCCTCCTCCCCAGACTATCCAAAGCCACAGAAGCATAAGGAAGCGGCAAGGGTTCCGGTAACGACGACAGATCAATGACAGCAACGCCGTCCCCGTTTTGTCCCGTGATCGCGAGCAGAATGTTGTCCCTGCCATCGCTCACCAGGACATCGAAATTTGAGCAAAGGCTTACGGGCAGCACGATCCGGTGGAGCAAGGTTCCAAGTCTTCCGTCGAATACATCAATGCTGTTCAACGCAGGAGAAAACAACAGGCTGCCGTCGGGGCTCAACTTTTCTCCGTAGACGTAAGATTGATTCCACGTCTCGCGCAAATTCAGGGCCAGGTAGGATTCCGGATTCAGATCCGTGTCGAGCAGGTATTCGGCGCCGGACATCCAAGTCTGATTGCTCGATAGCGCCAGCTCATAGTCGGAGCCGCTTACCGTGGAGTTAATAAAGGATGTGTCCGTCGCTGTATCTATAGCGGAGATATATCCGCCGAGGTTCGCGTAAAGGCGGGCATTGTCATTGGTCAGTAGCAGCTTGGCATAAGCGTCGGCGCCATACGCACCGGCTTGGGAATCGTAGTGCGTGACAGTGCCCGTGTTCGTGTCGAGTTTGTGGAGCGCCCACCCACCGCTGAAAAGAAGATAAAACGCATTGTAATAAATAATTCCAGAATCCGTTACGGCCAGGCCCCCGGGGTAGCTTCCCTCATCGGCCGCGATATTTGGCAAAGAAAAAGTACGTACAGAGGCGGGAGAATCGGGATTCAACAGGTAGATGAGATCTGCTACGGAATCAGACACGGCCAGTTTGGTTCCGTCCGGAGACATGGCAATTCCCCACAGACGATTGGCATTTGGTATAGGGATAGGCGTGAGCCACATTCCCCGGGTTCTGGAAAATACCTGGATCTTGCTTTGATCCGTGAAGTAATACACATCTCTGCCAGGATCATAGATCCCCTGGTTAAGAGCCGCGCTGGGAAGCGCGAACTGCTGCACCGCGGACAAGTAATGCCCTGCTCCTTTTGCGGTCGCGGAACCTGCCGAATCAGACACACTGATATCCACGCTCGTCCCCGCGGTCCCAGCAGGCCACGTAAACTGCAACGACTCGATGGGTTCGTTGCAACAAAAGGGTATCCAATTGGTGTCTGGAAGTCCTGAGTAGGCCGTCACCATGGCTTGGCGGCCACCGACGGAAACCTGAAGGTCAGAATCTGCCTTCCCTGCCTGAGCCGCTGTGCCAAACCCATATCCAAAGATTGTCCCGGTGCCGCCGCCTTCGGCAGTGGAAGAATCGGTCGAAATTTCAACGATTGACGGACCATAACTGTAGCCTTCTGGGAAGAGCACGAGCCCGCCATCCGTAAATGTGACGGCGACGTCCGCCGCACCAGGAGCGCCGGGAGGAGCAGTCGCCGTCACGCCAAGAGTAAGATCGCCCTGGGTAACACCGGTCGCGAGTTGATTGCCAAAATATACGTTTGTGGCCTTCGTTGTTTGCAGGCCGGAGAGCAGAACCTGCGTTCCTCCCTGCACGGGTCCGAAACTTGGCTGTGCGATGGCTCCTCCGATGCTGTAAAGAAAGATTGTTGGAGCGGCCGATGCGGAGCGCAAAGCCCCTGCGTCCAAGAACCCGACGCCCTCGCCCAGCGGGCCCGCTATCAATCCGGTTTCATCGATCGCCATTGGCGTCATGCTGGCTTCGATGTCGCTGCTCGTATAATTTGCGACCCAGCCAAGCAGTGCGTGAGTTCTCCAATTGTAGGCCAAGAGCGGCCCGCCAGAATTGTAGGGTTGTGCGTAAAGCGTCTTTCCGTCCAGGCTGAGGAGAAACCGATAGGTGCCGTTGCCTCCCCCAACTTGAAACTGATCGAGCTGATACAGTCCCGTGGCGTCATAGCTTGTCACCGTTGATCCGCTAGGAATGAGAATCTCTTTTCCGTCCGGGGGAGCAAGAATCTGCGGCACGCCAATGTCTTGAACGTACGCTTGGACCGTCACCTGCGCGCCCGTGCTTGGATCGAAAGCACAGACCGTATCGTCACTGTCGGCGCTGCCCAAAAGGATTCGCGTGCGGTCCGCCGTGAGAGCCATTTCGCCGATGTTCTCGAGAAACGAGCAGACCGGCGCAGTATTCACTCCGGTTTCCGTGCTTCCGTAATACGACGAGTAGGTCGTCAACGAGTTGTTTACCGGATTCCAAACTCCAAAATCCGAATACCCATCCACCGCTGGAATCCCGCCCTGGCCGCCAAGAACCGCAAGCCTGCCGTCCGCCATTACACGAGCTTCATAGATTGCGAAGCCCGCTGGACCAATCTGCACAGCAGGGATACGCGCCTTTACCGTTATGGCTACGGGATCGATCTCGTAGAGGTCACCAATTTGGGTTCCCATGTAAATTGTTTTGTGATCGGGTGTTTCATCCCCCACCCAAGCGCCAGGTACGGAAATCTCACCGATGAGTGATTCGGTACCGGCATCGAAGACATCGACGCGGTTCAAAAGCGTATTGCTGACAAAAAAGCGCTTCGTTCCGGGATCGTAAATAATCCATTGTTGCGGAAAGTAGTTGAGGAAGGCGTAGTCGAACTGGGCGTCCGTTCTCACAAAGCGAGTGCGGAAGTCCGGATGCGGCGTGACCTGCGAGGAATTCACAGTTAGCCCGAGCGGGCCCGAGTGCTGTAATGATCCTGATGTGGCGCTTACCGAAAGAGTGACGCTTCCCATGGAAACTGTCTCGGCCGCTGACAAGACCACGGTCTGAGGCGAGCCCGGGCTGATGAAAAACTGCGAAGGCGCGGCCGTCACTCCCGACGGCATGCCGGAAATCGTAACCGAGACATCCGAGGAAAATCCGTTGACCGCTGTTACCGAAACGGCCACGGTACTCGTCGATCCCTCAAGCACAAAAACCTGGCTGGGCTGAATGGACAGTGTGAAATCCGGCTGGGAACCGGATCCCCCTCCGCCGGAGCCGCCCGACCCGCCGGTCGATCCTGAACTTACGGACGACGACCCGCCGCATCCTCCGGCGAGCGCCGCGGCAATTCCGGCAGTCGCGAGAAACAAATACGCGAGGCGAAAACTCCGCCAGTGAGTCATCGGCGCGACCCCAGATCCCTGCGGATTGCTTTTCTTCGTGTGGGCCGAAAGTATGGAACGAATGTACGAGTTAGTCAAGATCGATTCTGTCGTATGCCGGGGCGGCCAGCTATTTATTTAAGTCCATTTTGTTTACTTCCTTGCAACGTCAGATGTGCTATTGTTGCATCCTTCCCCAATGCTCGTGATATCGGTTCCGGGGCTCTTCGATGAACCTGCTGAAGCGCCGCGTGGCGCAAACCGTTCTGGCGGCCATGGCCGTGCTGCCTCTGTGCGGCCGCCCGCTCCGCGCCGAGACGTTCAAAAATCCCCTATTCATTTCCACAGGTTCCACCCCGGCGTCCATGAATTCTGGAGACTTCAACAAGGACGGCAAGCTCGACCTCGTCTGGCAGGATTCCTCCTTCACCCTTCACATCCTCCTCGGCAACGGCGACGGCTCGTTCCGCCCGGGGCAGAGCATCCCGTTGCCGCCGGGGATCGGCGGGGCCATCACCATTGCCGATTTCAATCATGACGGCAACCTTGACCTGCTGGTGGGCGGCGGCGCGCCGCAGGGGCAGATTGGCGTGTTCCTCGGAAACGGCGACGGAACCTTCCAGCCTATCCTTTATTCGTATTTCGCGGCCGGCGGATCCAACTACGCGACGGTCGTCAGCTTCGGCGTCGCCGATTTCAACGGCGATGGCAATTTGGACCTCATCGCCACGGACGCGCTCAATGACGTCATGTACGTGCTCCTGGGAAACGGAACCGGCTCGTTCACGCTGAAGGGCACGCTGTCAGAGAACAGCGGCGCCGGCCAGATTATTGTTGCCGACCTCAACGGCGACGGCCACCAGGATTTCGTGATTCACGGGAACCTCGGCGCCAGCGCCACCGTCTTTCTCGGTAATGGCGACGGCACGTTCCAACCCGGCGTCACCTATCATGGCCCCGACAACATAAGCAGTCTGCTGCTCTTCGACATCGAGGGCGACGGCCATCCGGACATGGTGATCGTGGATTTCGCTGGCGGAATCGATATTCTGCACGGCAATCCCGATGGCACATTTGCGGCGGTTCCCATCGGCGGCATCGGGAACGCTGGTGGTATGCAACTCATGGCCATCGCGGACCTAAACGGCGATGGTATTCTGGATATTTCCGGTCTGTCCGCACTCGGCGTCAGCATCTTGCTGGGGACGGGAAATTTGCAGTACAAGCCGCCCGTCAGCTACATCGCCGGCGGCGATAACGGGGTGTTCGCGACCGGCGACTTCAACAACGACGGGCGCCTCGATTTCGCGATTGCCGCACCGGGCGGCATCGCTATCTTTCTCGACAGGCCGGACGGAACGCTGAATTCGGCCAACACCTACAACGTGAACGAGCCCGCGACCGGCGTGGCGATCGCTGACTTCAACGGCGACCACATTCCGGATATCGCCGTGGGCGTTTCCGCGCCCAACCCGCGCATCCTGCTGGGCAAGGGCGACGGCACGTTCGAGATCACGCCGGATACCAACAGCGGCGCCAGCGGCACCACGTCCGTCACCACCATTCATACCGGCGACTTCGATGGCGACGGCCGCGCCGATCTGATCCTCGGCGGCAATAACTCAAACGGGGAAGTCTTCTACGGAATCGGCGACGGGACCTTCACCGCTCCACTCGACCTGCGGGGTTACTCTGTTGTCGGATTCAGCCAGACGGTCGTCGCCGACTTCAATCGCGATCACCGCAGCGACGCCGTCATTACTAACTACAGCTCGCTCGAGATTCTGCTCGGTCAGGCCAACCGTACCTTTCATGCGGCGACGTCAAATCTCGGCGTGGCGTCCCAGGTTGAGCCCGCCGTTGGGGACTTCAACAACGACGGCATACCCGATCTCGTCGCCAACGTCGGCGTCACGAATTTGCAGCCGCTTCTCGGAAACGGCGACGGAACCTTCCGTACCGGTAGGCTTTTTTCGACGGAACTGCCCGGCTATTCCAATCTCAATGCCCTCGAAGCCATCGCGGTCGCCGACTTTGACGGCGACGGCAACGCCGACATCATCGCGCTCATTAGCTACCCGCAGGTCGCGGAGATTTTTTACGGCAACGGTGACGGCACGTTCAACGGACCGTTTCTCTTGACGCTCTCTGCGGCTTATACCCAGATCGTCGTCGCGGATGTGAATCAAGACGGAAAGCCAGACCTCGTGCTGTCCGACGGCA
Source organism: uncultured Acidobacteriota bacterium (assembly GCA_963768275.1). Lineage (GTDB taxonomy): Bacteria > Acidobacteriota > Terriglobia > Acidiferrales > UBA7541 > Palsa-360. Next base: position 596,061 of record CAVYHH010000011.1, on the reverse strand, counting down.
ACATCATTTGCGTGATTCACAACGAAGGCAACCGCACGTTCGGCCCGGAGGTTCACTACCTTGCCGGACCCGTCGGCAATTTCGCGGTTCAGGACCTCAACGGAGACGGTTACCCCGACATCATAGTGGCCAACGGCGGGCTGAGTTCGAGTTCGTTGAGCACGGTGACCGTGCTGCTGAACGACCCCAACTCGACTTCGGTGGAGGGCAGTGTGAGCGCATCGCCCGAGCCATCGGTTTACGCGTCTCCATTCACGCTGACCGTTTCTGTGACGCCGCTCCAGTCCGGTTTCGGCACGCCGACCGGGACGGTGACGTTTGAGTTGGACGGTGCCTTTGTGGCCACCGTGCCGCTCCAGAACGGATCGGCCTCTTCCGTCGTCAACTCTTCGCCCGGCGCCGGCCAGCACACAATTACCGCGTCCTATAGCGGCGACTCAACGTTTCCCGAGAGCACGTTTTCCGGAACACATGCGATCGTGCCGCTGATCTATGTGACCGCGACGGCGCTTTCAGCCACGCCCAATCCGGCCACCGCCAGCCGCACAGTCACCCTTACCGCAACCGTTACGTCACCTGGTCCGCTTCCCCACAGCACGCAGGGATTCAATGGTGTCGTGGCCTTCCATGACGGAACCACGAATCTTGGCATCGCGTATCTCGACGGCAATGGACAGGCGATTTTCGATACGCCGCTTCTGGCCTCAGGCTCGCACAATCTCACCTCGACGTATCTGGGCCTCGTGACCGTGTATCCCGGAAACATCGGCTTCGCGTCCAGCACCTCAGACTCGATCAGTGAGGTAGTCACCGCGACCTCGACGACGACCGCTCTCTCCGTGGTCCCGGCCTCGGCCGCCGAGGGAGCCGCGGTGACCTTGTCCGCCAGCGTGAACTCCACCGCAGGGACGCCAACGGGAGCCGTTGCTTTCTACGACGGCGATTCCGTTCTCGACGTGCAACCGTTGGACGCAACCGGAAACGCCGCGTTCAGTGCCATTTTCTCCAGCACAGGCGCTCATTCCATCACGGCATCGTATCTTGCCAATGGGATCTATTCGGGGAGCAGTTCGGGGGCATTCACGCTCACAGTGACAGGTGCGGTGCCCGACCCCACAACGATGGTTCTACTAGCGACGCCAGAGCCGGGCAGTTCCCAGAACGTGAGACTGACGGCGGTCGTGCGGGCGCGATCCCGTGTGCCATCCGGGGTCGTTATTTTCTCCGAGGGCACCGAGCGAATCGGACAGGGTTCGATCGAGACTGACGGGAACGCGCGTTACCTCATGCCGGCCCCGTCTTCGGGCATGCACTACGTCACGGGCTTCTATGCGGGCGCCTCCGGTTTTGGCGCAAGTTCGGCCTCGGCTGTTGTCAACGCTACGGCTCCCAACGCCCCTGATTTTCAGGTTCTTCTGTCTTCATCCAGCGTGACTTTGAGTGGCGTGCAGTCGGTCAACGTTCCGCTCAGCATAGACCCAATTCACGGATTCACTCAGGACGTCGCTCTTTCTTGCTTTACCGGCCAGGCGAGGCTTTCCTGCGAAATCGCCCCCGCGATGCTGCGGGGCGGAAGCGGCAGCTCCGTTCTGCAAGTCAGGGCGAATCAAACCCAAAGCGGTTTGTCAAATCTGGCGCCCCGTTTTGTTCTGGGAGCTGCGGCTTTGCTATCGGCTCTGTGCCTTCCGTTGCTTGGCTCAGAGCGTCGTCCTCGCAGGCGCCGTCTGTCGCTGATTTGGTGCCTTTTCAGCGCTAGCGCGGCGTTCGGGTGCGGAAACCAATCTATTGAAACGCCGCAAACTTCGATACGAACCCAGGCCATCTCCATCGTTGGAATTTCGCAAGGACCAAACGGCATCACGCATGTAGCTCAGCTTTCAGTTAGATTCAAGTCGGACTAGAACGCTGGAATACAAGCCTGAAACGTCCCGGCTTGAGCCAAGGGCAGGTCCTGAACGTCCGACCCACAAACACGGCTTAAAGATCCACTGGCATCTATTGTTTGAAAGCTGCGAAGGCCGTGCCTACCGAAATGCCCATTTCTTGAGCAATCTTGCGCGTCGAGTATGTTCGCCGGCTGTGGCAAACGCCACCGCCCTAAAAGATGAGGGGGCGCCGTCACGTTGTGCGACGTCGTTCCCCTCTATTTCTTGCCAGCCTCGGATTTCGCCGTTGGTCGCGTAACTGGAAGGACTCCGCCTTGAATAAGCTCCTCTTTCGAGAGCCTTTGAAAATCACTCTGCAGCTTGTCAAGGCCAACCGAAGAAGCATTGACATGTATATGGCGCCACATTAGCATCTGGGCGTTATTGCACCTCAGTATCCAAGCGGTTGCACGCGGAAAGAGATCGTTCATGAGTCTCCGCGATTTCATATCCAAGCAGTTCATCGATGTTATTGATTGGGTGGAACCCGAGGACGGCATTCTTTCTTATCAATATCCCATGCAAGACAGGGAAATTCAGAATGGCGGGAAGTTAACGGTTCGCGAATCGCAAGTCGCTCTCTTCGTGAATGAAGGAAAAGTTGCAGACGCCTTCGGGCCCGGTCTCTACACCTTGACCACCCAGACGCTTCCGATTCTTACTTATCTGAAGAATTGGGATAAGGCATTTCAGTCACCGTTCAAGTCCGACGTCTATTTCTTCTCCACACGGATCCAGACAAATCAGCATTGGGGCACGCAGAACCCCATCTCGATTCGCGACAAGGAGTTTGGCGCCATTCGTCTGCGGGCCTTCGGAATCTATTCCTATCACGTGTCCGATGCGAAAGTGTTCTACGCAAAAATCAGCGGGACTCGCGACATTTACCGGGTTGCGGACTTGGAAGGGCAGCTCCGCAACACGATTGTCGGCCGAATTACCGATACCTTTGCGGGGAGCCAGGTGCCATTTTTGGATATGGCGGCCAATCAAGTATCGCTCTCTGGAAAAATCAACGAACAACTCAACCCAACGTTTGCTGAGTACGGCCTAACTCTCGATAGCTTCGTGGTGGAGAATCTTTCGCTGCCTGACGAGCTGCAAAAAATTCTGGATCAACGCATCAGCATGAATGTCGTGGGAGACATGGGCCGCTATACCCAGTTCGAGGTGGCCCAGTCGATTCCTATTGCGGCTGGCAATGAGGGTGGTGGAGCTGCCGGAGTTGGCGCAGGCCTGGGCGCGGGAGTCGCCCTGGGCCAGGCGATGCTGGACGCAGTGAAGAAGGCCGGTACTCCCGCCGAATCAGGAAGTCGAGGAGCAGCAACGCCGGCCGCTGCAGCGAACGCAGACACAAAGTTTTGTCTGGAATGCGGCAAATCGATCCCCCGGAGCAGCAAGTTTTGTCCCGAATGCGGGAAGCCTCAACCATAAGGGGCGGAGCCTCATGAGTGGAATCGAATGGGTGATCGACGCGTCCGGTTGTTCGCCGCGATCGTTGAGCGACCTCGAATGCGGGCGAGTCCTTTTCGATGAAATCATCCGCGAACTTAACTTGCACCCCGTCGGAGAAACGCAGTGGCATCAATTTCCCGGCACAGGCGGAATCACGGGACTCTGTTTATTGGCGGAATCCCATCTGGCCTGTCATACCTTTCCTGAACATGGATCGATGTGCTTGAATTTATTCTGTTGCGTCCCGCGCCCCGAATGGAATTTCCAGGATATCTTGCAGCGGCTGTTTGAAGCGAAGAAGGTGACGGTGCGGCAACTCGCCCGAATCTATGTTTTGCCGCATGAGCTGGCAGCGAAGCGTTGAATCGAGTTTTCTGGACGCATTTGCGATCCCTGAGCAGCGATGACACAAGTCGTTTCAACATGCCCGAATTGCGGGGCCAAAGTAGTCTTCCGATGGTCGAGCAGCATCCAGACCGTCTGTGAGTATTGCAAGAGCATCCTGGTGCGAACAGATTTGGACCTGCGGAAGGTTGGTCAGGTATCCGACGCGATGCCAGACAGTTCGCCGATACAAATGAATACGGAAGGAATATATCGGAACAAGGCCTTTGTAGTGATCGGCCGGATCTTGTACGAGTATTCACAGGGAGCCTGGAACGAATGGCATGTGGTGATGAATGATGGCACGAACGCCTGGCTATCCGACGCCCAGGGCGAATATGCCGTCTCTTCACTGAACACTGGTGAGGCGCTGCCGCTGAGTTCCCAATTGCAGGTGGGCCAGCAATATTGTTGGAAGAATCAAAAATATACTCTGACTGTTATTACTCAGGCCCGATATCGAGGCGTTGAGGGCGAATTGCCGTTTCAGACTTGGGACAAGACGGAAACTAAGTTCGCCGACCTTCGCTCCGAAAGTAGCCGCTTTGCCACCCTCGACTACAGCGATTCAGATCCGGCTCTCTATCTCGGCGAATTCGTGGGGTTCGACGATTTACACTTGAAAAACTTGCGCAGCTTTGAAGGCTGGTCATGAGTGACTTTACGCCCCCTCTCGCGGGTCCCCCGAAACCGCAAGTAAAGGCTTTGAACTGCCCGCACTGTGGCGCCGCTCTCACCCTGCGATCCTTCGACAATGCCGTGACTGTCGTGTGCAGCAGTTGCCATTCAATCCTCGATGCGAAAGACCCAAATCTTAAGGTCCTCCAGCAATTCCACGTCGTCACTGGTGAAGATCCGCCGCTGATTCCTTTGGGAACTCGCGGAAAGATTCGCGGAACCGATTACGAAGTCATCGGCTTTGACCGTCGTACCATCAAGGTGGACGACGTTCGATACGACTGGCACGAGTATCTACTCTTCAATCCTTACAAGGGATTTCGCTATCTCACGGAGTATATGGGCCACTGGAACGACATCAGCATTTGTAGGGACCTGCCCACGATAGGAAGCGATCAATTTGAGGACGTCAAGTATATGGGGGAAACGTACAAACACTTCCAAACTGCCGATGCCAAAACAAATTTTGTACTAGGCGAATTTCCCTGGCAAGTCCGTGTGGGAGAGACGGCGACGGTAACAGACTATGTAAAGCCGCCCCGAGTGCTCTCCTCTGAAAAGAGCGATGGCGAAATTACCTGGTCCATCGGGGAATATATGCTCGGGCGCGACGTTTGGAAGGCGTTCGGTCTTGCCGGCAACCCTCCTGATGCGGTGGGCGTCTATGAAAATCAACCGTCTCCCGTGAGTCAGAGTATTTTTAGCGTCGCGACGTTTTTCATCATATTTACAATCCTTTTGGCCGCAATTGCTTTCTTTCTGCTTGGATTGCACCGCAACGAGCAAGTCCTCATCAACAATTATGAGCTGGTGTCGGAAAGCGCCGGCGCCGAGTCCTCTTTTGTGACGCGCCAGTTTGACCTGGACGGGCGCATTTCAAATGTTGAAATTACGACCAGCACCGACCTCAGCAACAACTGGATTTACCTGGACTACGCGCTTATTAACGTCGACACCGGTCAGGCCTGGGACTTCGGCAGAGAAGTGAGCTACTACTACGGTTACGACAGTGATGGGTCGTGGACGGAAGGGAACAAGAACGACGTAGTAGTGGTCCCAAGCGTGCCCTCCGGCCATTACTATTTGCGGATTGAACCGGAGGCGGATACGTTTCATCCCCCCATTTCTTATAGCGTGACTGTGACGCGTGACGTTCCTGGCCTGGCGTTTTACGGGTGGGGTTTCCTTGCTTTGTTATTGCCGGCGGTAGCGGTGGGGTGGCGCTCTATAAGTTTTGAAAGGGAACGTTGGTCCGAGAGCGATCATCCGCCTATGCCGCTTGGTGATGATTCATCGGACTCAGGCGATCTATGATTCTCAAACTCTACATCGTTTTTGGGGTTCTTGTCCTGGCTTTGGTGGCCACAGCCGATTACCGCGGCTGGAGCCTGGACTCCACGAGTCAGCTCAAGGAAATCCCAAAATCGGTTCGCGATAACCCAGGTTCCTACCGGTCGGTGTACAGCAGCTATCACCACTACACAGGAGGGAAATGAGATGAACTTCGTGCCGCTGGGCAACGTAATCAGTGCCGTAGCCTTTGCTTTTCTCGGCATCCTGGTTTTTGTAATTGCGTTCATTCTGATGGACAGGTTTACGCCTTACAATTTGTGGAAAGAGATCGTGCAGGAGCACAACACCGCGCTCGCAATTCTGGTCGGCGCAATGTCCATCGGAATCAGCATTATCATTGCGTCGGCGGTTCACTAGGGTAATGGGATTCCTACTATTTATCTCCGTGCTGCTCATCGCGGGCTGCGGATTGATCTACGAGCTGATCGCGGGCACCGTGGCCAGTTATCTGGTGGGCGACAGCGTGCTTCAGTTTTCCACCGTCATCGGCACATACCTGTTCGCGATGGGTATAGGAAGCGCACTCTCCAGATACTTGAACCGCGGCCTGGCGTATCGATTCATTTGGATCGAACTCATGCTCGGAGTCATTGGCGGTCTTTCCTCCGCATTGCTCATGCTGGCGTTTGCATTCACTCAGAGCTTTGAGCTGGTCCTATATACACTCGTGATCGTGATGGGCGTGCTCGTGGGCCTGGAGATCCCTCTGTTGATGCGAATCGTCCGCAACCGGTATCGCTTCCGGGATGTCATCGCGCATGTGTTGACCTTCGACTACCTCGGCGCGTTGGGCGCTTCCCTGCTGTTTCCGATCATCCTTGTACCGCGCCTCGGGTTGGTACGCGCGGCGATGCTTTTTGGCCTGATCAACGCCGGTGTCGCGCTTTGGAGTACCTTCTTATTTGCAAGTCAGCTTTCCGAGACGAGCGGGGTACGAGTGGTTTGTCTTCTCGTTCTATGCGGTTTGGGAACCAGTTTGGCCCAGGCAAAACGTATAACCGCCACGGCGGAAGACAACATTTACGCGGACGATATTATTCTGGCACGGGACAGCCATTACCAGCATCTCGTCCTCACGCGCTTCAAGGATGACCTTCGACTTTTTCTGAATAGCCACCTGCAATTTAGCTCGCGCGACGAATACCGCTATCACGAAGCATTGGTGCACCCTGGCCTTGCGGCCGTGCCGGCGCCGCGGAACGTCCTGATCCTGGGAGGCGGAGACGGGCTTGCGGTGCGCGAAATCCTGCGCTACCCGCAAATCGAACGTATCACTCTGGTGGATCTCGATCCGGAAATGACAAAGCTGTTTTCCACGAATCCGATGTTGACGCAACTGAATCAAAAGTCACTCCTTTCCCCGCATGTGCACGTGATCAATGCGGACGCATTTCCCTGGGTGGACTCGAATACCGACAGTTTCGATTTCATTGTGATCGATTTTCCAGACCCCACGAATTTCTCGCTAGGAAAACTCTACACCACTGCCTTCTACCGCGCCGTGGCTCGCCATTTGAGCGCCCAAGGAATGATGGTCGTGCAAAGCACTTCTCCCATGTTCGCGCGTGATTCCTACTGGTGTATCGCCGAGACAGTGAAGCAAGCGGGATTAAAGACCTATCCGTACCACGTATATGTCCCCTCCTTCGGCGAATGGGGCTTTGTTCTAGCAGGAGCCCATGACTACACTCGCCCGACCTCCCTTCCCACGGGACTGAGATTTCTGAATGTAGAAGGCCTGGCAGGTTTGTTTATATTCCCGCCGGACATGGCGCCCATCCCGATGCCCGCCAACCAACTCAACACACAGGTTCTTGTTCATACCTACGACCAGGATTGGAAGGATATTAGTCATTGAAGGCCGGCCGCCGATCGTTCCTTCGGACTGGCAGCGCCGCTTTGGTTGGACTTTCGATCAAGAGTGACCGGAGAATCGCGGGATCCTTCGTCAACGATTCCTTTCAGATGGGCCATTTGTTGCGCGATCACGCCGCTTTTCCGGTTGTGAGGCGCGTTGAAAAATATCCCGTGGTTATTGTGGGTGGCGGGATCGCAGGGCTGAGCGCCGCGTGGCGGTTCCGGAAACGTGGATTCAAAGATTTCGTGCTCCTCGAGATGAACGAGCAGGCGGGCGGGAACGCGCGTTGGGGCCAAAATGAATTCACTGCGTATCCTTGGGCGGCGCACTACGTGCCCGTGCCGGGGCCGAAAGCCACTTACGTTCGCGAACTATTCGAGGATCTCGGCGTTTTGAAAGGAGGACAATGGGAAGAACGATACCTCTGCTTTTCGCCGCAAGAGCGCCTATTTCTGTACGGCCGATGGCAGGACGGAATTGAACCGGCAGTCGGGCTTTCTCAAAAGGATCGCGATCAGTTTCAACATTTTGAGGATACGGTCGCTACATTTCGAGGGAGCGGCAGCTTCACGATTCCACTCGAACTCGGAATCAACAGTCGCTTTCAGGATCTCGATCGGATTCCCTTTTCCGAGTGGCTGAAGTCGCAAGGCTTTGAATCGCGGCTGCTGAATTGGTACATGAACTACGCGTGCCGCGATGACTACGGTGCTCTTACCACGAATACGTCCGCATGGGCTGGTATCCACTATTTTGCATCACGGGAGCCGGAGGAATTAGGGCCACTGACTTGGCCGGAGGGAAACGGCTGGATCACACGGCACCTTCTGGAGCGAGTTGGAGAAAATGTCCGAACGGGCCAAATGGTGCACCGGATCATTCCAGAAAACCGCCGTGTGCGTGTTTTCTCAGGCGAAGTCGAATTTCAGGCTGAATTTGTAATTTTCGCCGCGCCCACCTTTCTCGCTCCATTCGTCATTGATAATTTCCCGCGCCTGCAAGATTTTGTGTATTCGCCATGGTTAACGGCAAATCTCACTCTTGAGCGGCTGCCAGATTCACGCGGAGCGGAGCCGACGTGGGACACCGTTTTCTTCGATTCGCCCACACTTGGGTATGTGGATGCCACGCATCAGACCTTACGGACTCATGTAGACCGCACTGTCTGGACATTTTACTGGGCCCTCGCGGAAGGATCCCCCGCGCAAAACCGCCAACTCCTTCTGGACAAGGATTGGACCTACTGGAAGGAAGCGATTCTCCATGATCTGGAGCGGGTACACTCGGACATACGCCAATGTGTTTCGAGGATAGACATCATGCGAATGGGGCATGCCATGGTTCGGCCATCCATCGGCGCGATATTTTCAGAAGAACGCAAGCGTCTATCCCGGATGGAGGGCCGAATCCTATTTGCGAATTCGGATCTCAGCGGAATTTCGATTTTTGAGGAAGCTCAATACCACGGCGTCGAAGCCGCACACAGGGCGTTGCAAGGAATTGGTCATGCGAGCTGAAGCGGACTGGCTCCGCAAGACATTTTCAAATCCTGACTAGTTCGCGCAAAGTCGATTACTTGGAATTCGCCGGCTCCAAACCATTCTTCTTGTCGGCTGCGTATGCGATCGGAGACGCGAGCCACTGGATTAGCGCTTTGGTCGCTTCCGTGTGCGTTGCCGTTGACGGAATGCCTGCGGCAAACGCTGTGACTCTTTGCGCGTCAGGAGGCAGCAAGGTGTTTGAATCACAGGGAACCAGCAAGTGGAGCAATCCCTGTTGGGGGATTCAGTGGGCTTCGTCGGCGCGAAAAATCTATCGCAAATCACCTATGGTCTTGATGTAGTCTTCTTACGAAACCGCCGTGGCTTGGAACAACTTTGGAACACTTGGGGCAGAAGATTGGCGCCTCGAACAACCCTAAGCGACGGCTGAACCACGACTTATGATTTTGAACTCCGTGGCTGTTAACCGAAGGGTTGCAAGCTAGAATCTTGCCCGGGGAGCCAACTTTTTCCTCTTAGTGAATTGAACTGCGCAAAAACATTCGATTCTAAACCGAATAGTTAGAGGCACTTCGTTTAGGGACCGAAAGGTTGCGACGAGCCGCATACAGCGACTGAGTCGGCTTCTGCTTGCCGCGTTTCCCTATGCTCACACGTTGACTCGTTCCGCCTCATTTTTCATGGACATTTTACTGCCGGTGGGTGTGAGCCTCATCAAAAGTTTTTTTCGTTGATCCCTTCATCGTTGAAAGTGGTAGCCTGTATTCGCGTGAGCTCTTCTTAAGCTCCATGTTGCGGCATTCATTCCCCCAGCCTAGAGACAACTACCCGCCCAGCCCTTAGTCGTCCGTATCCGCACACACAACCAGCTTGTGAAGGAGAATTCGTTATGCACACCGATGCAATCGAAACCGATATTCTGATCGTTGGAGCTGGGCCCGTTGGTTTGTTCCTGGCGAATGAATGCGCTCGGCGAGGACTGCGATGGCGGCTTATCGAGGCGAGCTCCTCGCAATCGAAATATTCCAAAGCTCTCGCGATTTTTCCCCGGACTCTTGAGATCTTCGACATGGCGGGAGTCGTTGCTCCGTTCCTAGAAGCAGCCAACCGCGTCACATCGGTCGCCGTAATGGCGCATTCGCGCACGCTTGCCCGCATGCGGTTTGCGCCCGAGGGTAGCCCATATTCGTTTGTCGCCATGGTTCCGCAGAACGATACCGAGCGCCTGCTCGTCCAGGAATTGCTCCATAAGGGCGGAAGTGTTGAGTACGGAACAACATTTGTGTCGGCCGATCAACAGAACGACTGCGTGAATGTGAAACTCGACAAGAAGGGCACGCCTGCCACGCTTCGGGCCTCTTTTGTCATCGGATGCGACGGTGCACACAGCGAAGTCCGGCACGCTGTCAACCTTCCGCTCGAAGGAGGCGAATATGCGCCCGCGTTCATGCTGGCTGACATAGAGACGAACGAAATGCCCGCGGAAGTGCTCCAGCTATGCCCCAGCGAATATGGGCCAGTTGCGATTTTTCCAATGAGCTCCACCCGCCAACGCGTCGTTGCGACCGTCGACCAAGCGGAAGGCGAAGCTCCCTCGCTCGACCTCGTGCGAAAGATACTTGTTCAAAGGGCTCCTGGTGGGATCGAGGCTCGCGCCCTTCATTGGAGCAGCTACTTTCGCATCCATCATCGGCACGCGGCGCAAATGCGCGTCGGACGGATCTTTATCGCCGGGGATGCCGCTCACATTCACAGTCCTTTTGGCGGCCAAGGAATGAATACGGGACTACATGACATTTGGAATCTCGTTTGGAAACTCGATCTTTTCTTGAACGGCCGCGGCAATGAACAATTGCTCGACAGCTATGCCGCCGAACGAATTCCGATCATCAAAAATGTTATTGAGATTACTGATTACCTCACCAAGGTCATGGGCACTCCCAATAAATTTGCTCAGGCCCTGCGCGATGCCGTCATCCCGATGGTGTCTCGTGTTGCGCCGTTTCAGCATGCGTTCGTGCAGAGGCTTTCCGAACTTGGGATCGCCTATCGGGGGAGCCCGATTGTCGAGGGTCCGGGGAAGCGTTACTTCGACGATTCCCTGCGTGGTGGCAAGGGTATTGTAAATCGCTTCCTGGTGATCATTGGCGATAACGAAGACGCCTCGACTCGAGACGGTGCAAAACAGCTTTGCAGTTCTCTTAAGGACGTGGCCGAGTTACGTACGTCGCCGGAGCCGGGGATGAAACTGGTCCGTCCGGATGGCTACATCGCATACTCTGCACACAAAGGCGGCACCATCTCTTCTTTGACGGCAGTGCGTTCGCTTTTGGAGCGCCAAACCCATCCGGCGCCACTCGTCTCTGCGGCGCGTCCCTAATTTGAATGGCCTCAGAAGAGGTTAATGACATCTGCCTTGAAAGGAGAATTCAAATGTTTGTAGGCCATTACGGGCCCAGCTTCGCAGCAAAAGGTTTGAGGAAATCCATTCCGTTGTGGGTCCTTTTCATTGCCGTGCAGTTGCTGGACGTGTTTTGGAGCATATTCGTGCTGCTGGGAATCGAAAAGGTCCGCATCGTCCCCGGAATCACCGCTACCAATCCTCTCGATCTCTACTACATGCCGTACACCCATAGTTTAATCGGCGCGATGCTCTGGGCCCTCGGCGCCGCCCTCGTCTATTACGTGTGGCGCCGGGCGGATGGCTGGGGCGCCGCAACGCTCGTGGGCGCGGCGGTATTCTCGCACTGGGTGCTGGATGTGGTTGTACATCGCCCCGACATGCCCTTGTACGACAACACGCTTAAGATCGGCCTGGGGCTTTGGAATTACCCGGTCCTCGCGTTTGTCCTTGAAATCGCCGTTCTGTTCAGTGGCATGTATTTCTACTTGAAGACGACACAATCGACATCTCGCGTTGGCCGCTACGGCATGGTGATTTTCGGATTCGTCATGCTGGTCGTCGAATCCATCGTATTTTTTGGGCCTCCCCTCTCGTCGGACAAGGCAGCGGCGGTGACGGCGCTCTTCTGGTATTTGGTTTTTGCAGGAGTTGCGTATTGGCTCGAAGGGAAACGGGTTCCACGGGGCGTTTCTAGCGGACACATCGCACCAACCGCCGATCTTCGCCATGCTTCTGAGACGAAAATCTCGTAAATCATCATGCGGCTGGCACGGCGTGAAGAGGAGACAAACGAAAATTGGGCCACGGCAAAACTGCTGCTGCAAAGTAATGCTGCGGATTTCCATTTGATCGTGAAGATTTATTGCAACCTTTGCCTACGTCGTTCGCTCTAATTAGTGTCAGTCTTCCGCCCCGCCCTCCTCAAAGGTATTCCCCGTATGAACCGATTGGAATTACAACTACCAAATGCAAGGAGGAACGGTCATGGAACCGAGAATCAACTATCCGAAAGTTGTCCCCGGCGCGTTTGAGGCGATACTTGGCTATTCAGACTACGTTCAGAAGTGCGGGCTCGAACATTCTCTTCTCAATCTGGTTTTCTTGCGGGCCTCACAGATGAACGGGTGCGCGTACTGCATTGATATGCACTGGAAAGACCTGAGAGCTGCCGGCGAGGCAGAACAGCGGCTGTACGGACTGGATGCCTGGGAAGAGTCTCCCTATTATTCGGACCGCGAACGGGCGGCTCTAGCCTGGACCGAGTCGGTAACAAATATTCAGGAAGGTCATGCGTCGGATGAAGTCTATGAACAGGTTCGCAAATTCTTCACGGAGAAAGAACTGGTGGATCTAACCGTCGCGATCACAGTAATCAATAGCTGGAATCGCCTTAACATCGCGACAAGAACCGTCCCCGGCGCATATCAGCCTGCAAAAGCGCGCGAAATGAAACGAGGTGCGTGAGGTCAGGCGAGGGGTTGGCGGGAACAAGGAATCCCATTTGCCTGGGATTGTTGTTTGAAGGACATATGAGGGTATTGGTCGCTGGCGCAACAGGCGCTATTGGTCGTGCTTTGATTTCCGAGTTGGTCGCTTCGCGCCGGGAAGTGATTGGGATCACGAGCACCGAACGTGGTGTGCAGACTTTGCGTGACAAGGGCGCGGAAGCGTTCGAGGACGCTCGCTTTCAGTTTGTGGGGCTCAGAAAGTTCCAAGCCAGAAGGGAGAAGCGCAAATGAAAATATTTGTGGCGGGCGGCACGGGAGTCTTAGGGCGGGCAAGTTTGCGTGCATTGGTTGGAGCGGGCCACATCGTGAGGTCGAGTGCACGAGGTAAAGAAAAAGCAGAGCTCGTCCGGAGATTGGGCGCCGAACCGGTGGACGTTGACTTATTTGAAATAAAGAGTGTCCAGCAAGCGGTGAAAGGCATGGATGCGGTCTTGCGACTGACCACCAAAATTGGACCTGTGTCGAAGATGCGCGATCCCCGCACGTGGGCTGAGACGATGAGACTCCGTACCGAGGGTGCTCGGGTGTTGGTGGATGCCGCGATTGCCGAAGGAGTGCCTACGTATGTTCATGAGTCCGTCACTCTCGTCTACGCTGACGGGGGAGCGAATTGGATTTCCGAAGAAGCTCCGACCGACGACGGCCGGACAGCGATTTTGCGGGCCGCGCTCGAAGGTGAGCGAGAAGCACAGCGCTTTACGCACGGGGGAGGGCGAGGGATTGTCCTTCGCTTTGGTGGATTTTATGGATCTGACGTGCCTTCTACGCGAGAAACTGTAGATTTTGCACGGCGCAGGTTGATGCCGCAGTTCGGCGCCGGCTCAAACTATTTCACATCTATTTATGTTCCAGATGCAGGACGCGCTGTCCTGGCGTCACTCGGCGTACCGGCCGGAATTTACAATGTCTGCGACGACGAGCCCGTTACGTTCGCCAATTATCTAAACGCTCTCACCAAAGCCATTGGCGCTCCTAAGCCGCTTCATTTGCCGGGTTTCCTGGGCAAATGGGCCTTCGGTGACGTGTGGAAATACATTTCGCGGTCACTGCGAGTTTTGAATCATCGACTCAAGAAGGCTTCGAGTTGGGAGCCGGCGGTGCGGAGTGTTTCCGATGGCTGGCCGATCGTTTCCGCAGAACTCAATGGGCAGACTCAACGCCTTGAACCAGAAGTCAGACCCTCACCGCCCAAGGTGTTTGCACAGCGGCATTAATCGTCCACGTTGCAGCGAGCGTTGCACAACACAGAAATGCGGATCGCTTCCTGATCTGCGGGCACTCGGGCATAATTGACAATGTGACCAACGGACGGCAATTCCAGTTGGAGTACGGGACGTCCGCCCAATTCATTGGCGAAACTTAACTCTGATTTCGAGAGCGTCCCGAAGATCACGGTGAAAACTGAGATGTCTTCGCTACCGATGGGGAAACACGCAGGTTCAGGCGCGGCGAGTGACCAGCCTGCAGTCCCCGAGCCTACGTTTTCCGAGAGGGCGCGCACCTTGTTGTACCTGGGTCGCATCGGCGCTCTTTCGACGCTTTCACGCAAACAGCCGGGATTTCCTTTTGGATCCGTGATGCCCTATGGCCTGGATGAAAAGGGACGGCCTGTTTTCCTCATCAGCACGATGGCGATGCACACTCAAAATCTGCAAGCGGACCCGCGCGCCAGCCTGTTAGTGACTCAGCCTGACGCCAGCGGCGATCCCTTGGGGGCATCCAGGGTCACGTTGTTAGGAAATGTTCTGCCGCTACCCGAGCCGGAAGTGGCCGAAGCACGGAAGCTCTACCTGGCGCGCTATCCCAACAGCAAGCACTGGGTGGACTTTGAAGATTTTTCTTTTTACCGCATGGACGTAATGGACGTCTATTATGTGGGCGGCTTCGGCGTGATGGGCTGGGTCTCAGCCTCCGAATATTACGACGGGCAACCAGACCCACTGGCTGACAGTGCAGCAGCCATTATCGAGCATATGAATACCGATCATGAGGATTCTCTAGCGCTGCTTGCGAGGGCCTTTGCCGGCATTGAGTCTCAGGAAGCGGCGATGACCTCAGTCGACCGGCTCGGATTTCACGTGCGATTGAAAACTTCAGACGGCATTCGTGGCGCACGCATTGCATTCTCCCGTCAAGTGGGCAGTGCGGCGGAAGCAAGAAATGTTCTGGTTGAAATGGTGGCGCAAGCGCGGCGCAGTTGAGCAAATCGCAATGTTCCCAAAGAAAAATCCCGTTTCTTGATAAGCCCGCTACGCGAATTCCCAACTGCGAACGCAATTCCGGGGCGTAATGTCGTCAACTCGGAAAGCACAATTCAATCGCTCCTCCTCTGAATTTGCCTCGCGCAATCCCACACCTTACGCATTCTCAACGCATTTGGCATGCCAGCCGCGAAACACTAAGGGACACTGGTCTCCTTTTGAACCCTTGTACAGTTGTGTGTGCGTTCATCAGACCTTTAGTCTACTGAGGGGACAAACTCCACCTTTCGAGCGGGCAATAACAGGTGCCCAAAAACATGTCCGCACACCTACGAGTATTTCTGTGGATAGCCGTGCTCGCCGGGATCGGCCTTTCCGGATGCACGGGCGCCTATTCCAATGGAAACGGGAAGGGGAACGGCGGAGGCGCGGGAATTCCCGCGGCGCCGGCCGGCTTGCAAGCGTCCGCGGGAAATGCGCAAGTGAGTCTCAGTTGGTCGGTAAGCGCGAGCGCCACGGGTTACTACGTCAAGCGGTCAACGACGAGTGGCGGGCCGTACACGCAGATTGCAGGCACGGGCTCTGCCAGCTTCACGGATACTGGCGTCGCGAACGGCACAAAATATTTCTACGTCGTCTCCGCTTACAACTCGGCAGGCGAAAGCGCCAATTCCCTCGAAGCCAGCGCCACTCCCAAAGTCTCGGTTACCATTCCGTCCGCTCCGTCGGGCTTGCAGGCCGCCGCCGGAAACGCGCAAGTTAGTCTTACCTGGAGTGTCAGCAACGGCGCCACCAGTTACAACGTGAAACGGGCGCCTACCACGGGCGGGCCGTACACTACCGTCGGTTCTCCAACGTCCAATGGCTTCACCAATACAGGATTGATCAACGGCACAGGATATTTTTTCGTGGTTTCCGCTGTGAACTCCGCTGGAGAGAGTGCGAATTCGGCAGAGGTGGCTGCAACGCCCGCGGCTTCGGTCACACCGCCTGCCGCGCCGGCCGGATTGATGGCGACTTCGGGTAACGCCCAGGTCAGCTTGAGCTGGGTGTCGAGCGCTGGTGCAACGAGCTATCACGTGAAGCGCGGAACCGCGAGCGGCGGGCCATACACGCAAGTCGCTGCGCCGACCGTGACCGCCTTCACCGATACCGGTCTGACGAACAGCACAACCTACTACTACGTTGTCTCCGCGCTGAACGCGGCGGGCGAAAGCGCCAATTCCTCGCAAGCATCGGCAACTCCGGCGGGAACGGCTCCCGACGTAATCATCACCATCGATCCCACCAAGACCAAGCCGATTTCGCAGTATATTTACGGCATCAATTTTTACGCCGGCGTTTCCGGCGCTCCGCCGCTGCTCACCTTTGACCGCGACGGCGGCAATCGCTGGACCGCGTACAACTGGGAGACGAACGCTTCCAACGCCGGAAGCGATTACATCTACGACAACGACAACTACCTGAGCAGCAGCAATGTCCCCGCGGAAGCCGTGCGCGGTTTTATCGCGGGAGATCAGGCGAAGAACACAGCCAGCCTCATCACGGTGCAGCTCCAGGGCCTCGTGTCTGCGGACGAAAATGGCCCGGTCAGCGTGTCGAATCCGCCGGACTTGACGCGGTTCAAGCAAGTGGTCGACAAGAAGAGCTCGGTCTCTAGCGCTCCCTTCTCCACCACTCCGGTCACTACTGATGGCAACGTGTACATGGACGAATTTCTCTGGGCGTTGAATCAAAAGGTTCCAGGGGGAATTTTTGGTGTCGGTTCGCAGCTACCCACTTTCGTGAGCCTGGACAACGAGCCCGAACTATGGAACTCCACACACCTTGAAGTGCAAGGGCCCAACCCAGTCACATCCGACAACTACATCGCGAAAACCATCAATCTCGCCAAAGCGCTCAAGGATCAGTTCCCAGACCTCGTTATCTTTGGCCCCGTCCATTACGGTTTCCAGGGTATCTATAACTGGCAAGGCGAACTTTCCGCTACGCCTAACGGGAATAACTGGTTCCCGGATAAATACCTCACGGCGCTCCAAAGTGCGTCTGCGACGTATGGGAAGCCCCTTGTCGATGTCTACGATTTCCATTGGTACGCGGAAGTTTACGACTCCGGCGGGACGCGCATCTTGAACCTGAGCGGCTCGACGCTGACCGACGCACAAGTGCAGCTCATCGTGCAAAGCCCGCGCAACTTGTGGGACCCGACGTTTCACGACGACAACAACAGCAATCCGTGGATTTACAACGAGCTTGGACAAACTCCGATCAATCTCCTGGGACGTCTGCAGGCCAAAATCAACGCCGAATCTCCCGGCGTGAAAATCGCCGTCACGGAATACGAAAACGGCGGCTGGAATCACATTGCCGGCACGATCGCGCAGGCCGACAACCTCGGCATTTTCGGCGCGCAAGGCGTCTTCGCCGCGAATTTTTGGCCTCCGGGCGGGACGTATTCCTACGCGCTGGCGGGATTCCGCGCCTTCCGCGGCTTCGATGGCGCCGGCGCGAATTTCGGGGACATTTCTCTGCAGGCCATATCCAGCAGCGTGAAGGATGTAGTTGTCTACGCGAGCACGGACAGCAGCACGCCTGGCCGCGCAGTTTTCGTCGCCATCAACCGCTCGACCTCCGCAAAAGTAACCGCGATCGACGGCCAAACCCTCTCGGGCACCGCAAATGTTTATCAGATAACCGCAGCTTCGGCCCAGGGACAAACTTCCGTGCAACCCGTTTCCATCGGAACAATGCCCGCGAGCGGCTCGTCGTTCACCCTAACGCTCCCGGCGCTGAGCGTGACAACCATAGACGTGCGGTAGCACGAAAGGCGAGACGCACCTGTCGCAGTAGGCTGACCATGCCGAACTGCGCGAGTATTCGAACATCCTGAAGTCCTCTGGGTTCGGCCTCAAGAACTGCGACATGACTTCCGAGCACGTTGCCACTCGGAAAGAGTCTATTTGAATGGGCTTACTCCAAGTGTTCTCGGGCGCATACTCAACGCACTCGTCCGGCCTTGCGGCTGCTTGAAAATGTCGGAAATCTAGTCTCCCTTGCGATAGATATCCATGATGTTCCAGTGGCCGGGCGTCGGCGTAGGCGCATTCTCCATGGACGCATGGATCACCGTCGGCAAATTGGACGCGAGCGCTTCACGGAGGGCAGGTCCCAATTCTGCCGCGGAGTTAATCGTCACCCCGCGAGCACCGAACGACCTGGCCAACGCAGCGTAATCGACTCGATACTCCTTGCCTTCACGTTTGAACATGCACCCGAAGTCCCAACCGTAGTGCATTGCTTCCAGGCCGCCAATGGTGCCAAAGCCGGCATTGTCCATCACCAGCCAAATGACCGGAAGATTCGCTTCCATTGCCGTAGCAACCACGGAAGGATTGGTGCTGAATCCGCCATCTCCGACCAAACACACGGCTGCCCGGTGCGGTAGTGCCGTCTTGACACCAAGCACGGCTCCCGCGCCGAAGCCCATTGTGGCCAGCCCGCTCGGAGTGATGAACGTGCCTGGGATGGTAATGGGAAACTGCTGCGCCACACCGTTCTTGTTCCACCCTACGTCAGTGACGACAAAGCCGTCTTCGGGCAGAGCCTTTCTGAGTTCGCTTAAAATTCTTTCTGGCCGCATTGGAAACTGGTCCGAACTCCACTCTTTGGCCCAGTTGGCAGAAAAGGTCTTGCGCCCGTGAGCGATCTCCTCGCGCAACGTGCCGCGGTCACGATGCTTCCGGCCTTTGGCAACTTTGGACAGTTCCGCCAGCGCCAGCTTTGCATCGGCAACCACGCCAAGTTCCGTGGAAAAATTCCGCCCAATCTCGGCAAGGTCGGCGTCGATGTGAATTAGCCGCGTGGGGGGAATCGCGAATGTGTGCTCCGGGTACCAGGAACTCGAATTGGCTTCCGCCAGCCGCGTACCCACTGCAAGAATTACGTCGGCCGTGCGGCACTTCTCGTTGGAAATCGGCGTTCCCCAAAAACCCGTCATCCCGAGAAGCAAGGGATGATTCTCAGCGAGACAGCCCTTACCCATGAGTGAGTGCGCTACAGGCAATTCGAGAGCTTCAGCCAGTTGTTGGAGTTCCGCGGCGGCATGCGCCAGATGGACGCCACCTCCGGCATACAGAACCGGGTTTTTTGCGTCAGCGAGCGCCTGGACAATGCGTTCGGCATCCGAGGTGGCGAGGGCTGGCCTGGCAATCTCGGGAGGCACCTTGTTGAACGCGTCCACGGACAGATCCAACGAAAGGAGATCCATCGGAATGTCCACCAAGACTGGACCGGGTCGTCCCGTCTGCGCCAGATAGAACGCGCGCTCCATCACTCGAGGCAAGTCTTCGACGCGTTCAACGCGATAGACCCGTTTGCAAAATGGACGATAGATTTGGGATTGATCGGCGTCCTGATGCACGTTTACTTCTTGGTGTGGATGACGGCCATAGTAATAAGAGGGAACGTCGCCGGCGATTACCACCATGGGAATCGAATCCAGAGCGGCTGTCGCTACACCGGTCGCCGCGTTTGTCAGCCCGGGGCCGAGGTGGCTCAGCACCACGCCGGTCTTTCCCGTGGCTCTTGCGTAGCCGTCCGCTGCATGCGCTGCGATCTGCTCATGGCGCGTCGAGATAAAGCGGATGCGGCTTTTGCCCAGTGCATCCAGCAATGCAATCACGGTGTGGCCGCACAAACCGAAGATCACTTCAACGCCGAGGCGTTCCAGGTATTCGACGAGCAGATACGACGAAATTCGCTTTTCAGTCTTGTACTCAGTTTGCGGGTCAATGCGCACGTTTGTCGTCATGGCAATACAGCTCCCTTTTTTTCCGCCCGTTCGTGATTACAGAACTTGCCAAAGAACTACGAACCGGAAGGTCCGTCTTCCGGGATTCAGCCGCTGCACGGCATTCCATGCAGATTGCGATTGAGCGCGGCGTTTCTTCATCCGTGATGCTGCATCAACCAATGCAGCGCACCGAAATTTTTGAGGCTCGATTGTCCACTACCTCTGTGCCGAATTACATGCTGTAACGGTGCGTTACGGTTACTTAAACTTTAGGATGCAAAGGCCATTCGCTCTCCTGACCTTGGATGCTAACGATTCCTCAGGCCATTTACTTGACCGGAGGAATGGGATGAGGCTGGACCGTGTACGGAACCAGGCCGGCTGCCCATTTGATCGCATCCATGTACAGGTTCTGCACGCGCGGATCGTCCCAGGCGGCGTCGGGATGGCCCAGACATGAATAAAACACCCGCCCTTTGCCGTAATTCTTGATCCACGCGATCGGGAAATCGTTATCGGTGCGATGCACCTCGGGATTCTTCATGTCCAGTTTTGACGTATCGAGGCGAGCAAGCACGTCCACCTTGTCGCGCGAATAGGGACTAGGCGTCATCGCGTACATTTCGTCACGCACATGCGGATCGGCGACAAATGCCTGCATGCCAGGAAAGTCGGGGCGCTCTACGATTACGGTTGTGTCTACCACCCCCCATGGATGGTCGTCAAAATAGCCTCCAATCATTTCGCCATATTCCGGCCAATAGTAACCGGCCGAAGTGGCGGTATGAATCGCGACAATTCCTTTGCCATCATCCTTCACGAAGGAAAGCAGGTCCTTCTTCTGGCTGTCACTCAAATTAAGTTCTCCGTTCACGTACAGGACCACCACATCGAAAAAATCCAGACTACGGCCTCGAGCCTCTTTCGGGCCGCATTTCGCGTAGTCGCCCTGGCCATAGATTGGGGCCTTCATGAAATTGTGGGTATCTGTACGGATGAGCATCATCATGTTGTTCTTGCGCGCCAATTGCGAGAGCGTCGCCATGGCCGTCCCAACGGAAATTTCATGCGCGTTCTGCGCGCCTTCCGAAATGTCGCCGAGGAACAGTACCTTTGTCATGCCGGCGTAAGGGTCGCGCCGAGGACCTCCGGAGCGAGAGCCAGGCGCACCTGGAACACGGGGGCCTTCGATGATTTGTCCGCCGGCGCCCACCGTGCCTGCAGGAACATTCGGACATCCGGAATCTGCTTTGCCGGCCGGTGCAGTCACTTGTGCATGTGCCGCAATCGGGAATGAAACACAAGCCGCCAACAACAGAACCAACCTGATGAACTGTTCACAGGCTCCCCGCGAAGTTGGTTGGCCGCGGCCATCCAAAACCTCATACATATCCCCTCCACTCAAGTTCGTTCAATGAATGCCTATCCGATTGCCCTTCAACTTCAACCGTAAATCATCGCGCAAGTTCAAGGGTCGAGAATGGAAGCTCAGCGGAACACAATCGACTGCGGCTTCCGCCGCGAATCCGCCGCGCCGCCAACTAAGGAAGCGTGAAAGCCACAACCTCATCAGGGCTTTCGCTCGCATGGTTATGGACGGCGCGCAGAGAACCCGGGCCGCCAACACTGATTGCAACCATCTGCTTCCCACTGCTGCCCAAGTACGTAACTGGTCCGGATACCGCTACACCATCCAGCTTCGCGGACCACAGCTCTTTCCCCGTCTGCGAATCAAATGCGCGGAGCATATTGTCGAGCGTTCCACCGATGAAAATCAGTCCTCCCGCGGTGACCGCGCTTGCGCCAATGTTTGGAGTCCCGGTGGGTTTTGCATTGGAAGAGGAACTGCCAGGCGCACTGTTCGCTGTTACGGGTGTTGAACCGGCAGACGAATTGGCGGCAGGCGAAAGGTTGGCCGCAAGATAGTCGAGAATGATGGCTTTGTCCGCATCGCTCACTTGCATTCCGCGAGAGACCATGGTGTTTACGACGTCGATCCATGCATCTTTTGAAAGTCTCATGCTCGTGACGGTCGAGAGCGAATGGCAATTCGAGCACGTGGCAACGGTCTCGGCCTTTCCGGGCCCGTCAGGGAGGGTCGTAGCGGTCGCCGGCGCGCTCGCTTCGCTCTGCCCCAAGTCATCGTAATTTCCGAGCGGCACGCTCCATGCAACTTCTCCAGTATTCACGTTCACGGCAGTGAGCAGTCCCCAGGGTGGCTGCTGGCACGGAAATCCGTCCGGCCCCACCCATCGCGATATAGCGCGGGCGTTGCGGTACGGCATCGGACCGCCTGCTTTCTCTGGAACCATCTGCGTCAATACGCCGAGTTCACTGGTATTGACGAACACATAGCCGAGATCGGGATCATAGGAAACGCCACCCCAATTGGCGGCGCCGATCGCAGCGGGAAAACTCGCCGTTGGCGTGAGTCCGATAGGAGTGTAGGGGCCGTTGTTGTGTGCCGTAGACCATTGCTCTCCGCAGGCTTGCGCCGAAAGCGGAGTCATCTTTGTCAAATCCGCCGTCGTCATACTGTTCCGAGTGAGTTGCGGCGGCTTTACGGGGAAAGGCTGCGTCGGCCAGGATTCTTCTCCAGGCACATCGCTCTTTGGAACGGACCGCTCCTCGACTCCAAACAACGGCTTGCCGGTTGTCTGGTCGAGGAGAAAGAGCATTGCCGACTTGCTCAGGCCCACGACGGCAGGAATCGTGGTTCCATTGCGATGCACCTCAATCAGGGCTATGCCGACACTGTCGGTATCCCAGGTGTCGTGATGGACCATTTGAAAGTACCACAGCAGTTTTCCAGTCGATGCATCAAGGGCGAGGATGCAATTCGCATAGAGATTTGTTCCCTTGCGGTCAGCGCCGTAATAGCTGTCGGCGGGATTTCCTGTTGCCACGAAGGCGATCCCCCTCTTTTCGTCGATACTCATGGGCGCCCACGCGCTTGGGCCGGAACGGTCCTTCCATCCGTCGGGAGCTCCCCAGGTGTCGCTTCCGAATTCCCCCTCGCGAGGCATGGAATGAAATCGCCAGACCAGCTTTCCGGTCAGAATGTCGTACGCCCGCGGGTCGCCGTTTCCGGTCGTTCCCCTGCTGGGCCCCTCTTGCGTTGCAGGCGCGACAATCGCGATATTGTGGTAAATCACTGGGGGTGAAGTTAGTTGGAAACCTTTGCGGAAAGAGGGATCCGCGGCAGGTTCCTTTAGATCTAGCTGGCCATGGTCGGCAAAGCTCTCCACCGGATTGCCAGTCTCCACATCCAGCTCAATCAGGCGCCCGTCAGAAGTGCCCATCACAATGCGCGGCCGCGTTTTCTGATCACCGGGCCAGTAGGCGACGCCGCGGCTTCCTCGGACTGATTTCTCTTCGGGATCGAACTTCCAGATTTCCTTCCCCGTGGTGGCATTGAGAGCGATGACGTGGTCTTCCGGAGTCGTGAAGTACATCACGCCTTTCACAACCAGCGGCGTTGCTTCAAACGTCCGGCCCTTTAACCCGGTGTTATAAGTCCACGCGACGCGGAGCTGTCCCACGTCTTTGCGATCGATCAGTTTCAGAGAGGAATATCGCTGCGATCCGGCATTCTGGCCGATGGTGGGCCAGTCATCCTGAGGTCTTGCGACCGATGCGAGAGCCAACAGCACCGACACCCCGATGAAGAGCTTATTCATGCCGTGCACCATTTTCGTTTTGCATCGCAACATTGTGTCGCAACCGGGAACGCGCGGTGATTTGTGTCCCAAATTGAGAACGAGAATCAATCGCCGACCACCAAGAAACTTAGGAAAGACGTGGTCGAGGCGTAACGTCGGCTTTGGTCAAACCCATTCCCCACTTGATCGCTTCGAGCCACATGGTCTGCATCCTCGGATCGTCCCAGGATTCGTCCGTGTGGCCGAACGTCGAATAGAACACGCGGCCCTTGCCATAGTTTCTCGCCCAGGCTACGGCGAAATCTTTGTCCGTGCGATGAACTCTAGGGTTGTTCAAATCCAGTTTCGTTTCGTCCAGTCGGGCGAGCACGCGCACACGGTCCCGCGAAAAACTTTTGGCCTGATAGATTTCGTCTCGAGTCACAAACTCGTGCGGGAAGGCCTTCATGGCCGGAAAGTTGGGATCTTCCACAATGACGGGAGCATCAAAAGTCGTCCAAGGATGGTCGTCAAAATAACCGCCGATCATTTCTCCAAACTCGGGCCATTTGGTAAACGCGGCGATCGCCGTGTGGCAGCCGACAAATCCTTTGCCGTCCTCCTTGACGAAGGAGATCAGGTCGGCCTTTTGCTGATCCGTAAGCTCGAGTTCGCCAATCCCGTAGAAAAAGATGGCATCGAAATCATTCAGGGTCTCGTAGTTGGCGGAATTGCCGTTCACATCTGGGACTGTAGAGGTTTCCGGAAATGTGATTGGGTGTTTCGTAAGCAATTGGATGTCGGTGTGAATGTAGGCGTCAAAAAGGCCGGATTCGCGACCCAGCCGCTCGATCGTGGCCAGCGCATGCGACACGGCATCGTGCTGGTAAATCTTCCTGTGAACGTCCCCGATTGCAAGAATCTTCCGTTTGGGCGGTGCGGCAGGCAGGGAGCCTTCGAGGAGCAGCGTTGACAAAGATGACAAAAGCAAAGCGTTGAAATCGCGTCTGAGCATCACAGGTTTACAGGCCCCATCTTCAAGAGTGTACTACTGCAGAGAGGCCGCCGAGCAATTCGGCGGCCCCTCCGACAGAGGACAGGAGCTTCTGAGGCTATCGTCAACATCAAAAATTGTACTTCAAGGCGAACTGCATGATTCTAGCTTGGTTTGGAGTTTGGCCTGCGGGCGCGCTCGCAAACGTCCCGAAGGCACTGCTATTGATGGAAGTAACTGGAGCCAACAGGTTGGTATGGTTCGGCAAGTTGAACACTTCCCAGCGGAACTGAAGTGCCTGGCTTTCACGTATCTTGAAGCTGCGGACGAGCGCCGTATCGACCTCAATCATCCCGGGGTTCAACACGTTAAGCGGGGGCATAGTGCTGTAGGTCCCGATCGTAAAGCCATTGGGACAAGGAGTACTCGTCGTCGGCACGCAAAAGGCAGCCTTGTTGAGGTAGATGCCGTTCGTCGAGTAGGTATTGGTATAAAAATTCGAAAGAACTTGTTCAGGGCGCTGGTTGCCAATCCCGGATAGCGCGACATCTGACGTCGTCGTTACCGTGCTGTAATTTCCCGTCTCGCCCGTAAAGATTGTCGAGAATTGCCAATTCCCTGCAATCGTTTCCAGCACGCGATTCGAGAAGTTCGGCGTATTGGCAATGAAGGAAACGTTCACGACGTGCCGGCGATCGGATGAACAATTGGATCGATCGGCGGCAGGGTTTGCCGGGTTTATGTACGTGGGGCCGGTAATTTCAGTTGTCTCAGGGCTGCTCAAGCAATGTGACCAAGTCCAGTTCGCCAGGATGCTGAAGTTCCTGGTCAAGCGATGCTGCGCCGACAAGAGGAAGCCATTGTAGCTCTCGTTGCCGCCGTCATTCACTTGACCGATCGTCGAATAGAACTGTCCTTGCGCCGGATCAGCTAGAAACAGCACGCGCCGCTGATTGGTGTTGGATGTGGTCGAACATGCCTTGCCGGCTGGACTAGGGCACGCCGGCGTAGACCCCGTCGATGTACCGGGAATAAAGACCGCCGGATCCGCTTCCTCTCCCATCCAAAAGTGCGTGGCTTTGTTTCCAAGGTAAGTGGCCGAGAACAGCCACGATCCCACCTGTTTCTGAATACTCAAGTTCCACTGCTGCAGGTTCATCGGCTGCATGTGGAGAGGGGCATTCACGTAAACACCAAAATTGGGGAACACCATGTTCTTAGAGACTGCGTTTAGAGCGGGGAACGGATCTCCGCCCGCATAAGTCGCCCATGGATTCGCGAAAGGGACATTGACCAAACCGATCTGAGCGCCCCAAGGTGGGCTGTTTGAAAAACGTGTGAAGAAGAAAAGCTGGGGCGTGTCGTAGAACATTCCGTAGCCGGCGCGGATGGTCATCCGACCATCGCCCTTGGGGTCCCAGGCCAACCCGACCCTCGGCATGAAGTCGGCAAGTTTTCCATTCGTGTTTGAGTCGCCCGAGAATCCGGGATCGCCGGGATAGCTCAATCCGGCTGGTGAATTTGTAAATACGGTGCTCTTGGTTCCCGCCAGGAAGCCTGCCATGTCAAAATGCTGGACCTGCTGGTTCGTGTTGTGTTCCGGGAGAAAGGGTTCCCAGCGCAGGCCGAAATTCACCGTCAAGTGCGTGGTCGCTCTCCAGGAATCCTGGGCGTACAGCCCAATATAGTTGGACCTGTCGTTTTCTAAGTCCGTATTACCCTGGAGAAAGCTATCGACACCTCCCGTTCCCAGTGTTCCGTTTACAGGCTGGTCTCCCAGCAGCATGTCCGCATAACCATTGCCATAAATAGCTCCCGTGAAAGAATACTGTCCATTCGTGGGCCGGTTATTGTCGGTATTCATGATGCTGAAAATATAGTCCACACCGAAAGACAACTGGTGCGCCCCGCGGATGAACGTGACGTCGTCCGCGGCTTGATAGGAGGTGGAATTGAAGTAGCCTGGATTGTTGGCGCCAGTGCCAATGCTGAGGCCGTTGCTCACGCTAATGCCCACAAAACCGGGGATCGTGCTGGAAACATTCGAACCGAGGTCCGTGCCGGAGAAATACGGAACCATACCGCGGAGAGCGTAAGTTCGGTTTCCCGTGATGTGTAGCGAGTTCAGCAATCCCGGATTGAACGCGTAGGTGTCTCCGATGGCGAGCGACTGCACTCGGTTTGCTTGAAT
The DNA here is from genome assembly GCA_963768275.1 of uncultured Acidobacteriota bacterium. Lineage (GTDB taxonomy): Bacteria > Acidobacteriota > Terriglobia > Acidiferrales > UBA7541 > Palsa-360. The sequence goes on along the minus strand of CAVYHH010000011.1, from coordinate 569,175 downwards.
GACTTGGTTCAATTCCAGAACATCATGATGGTCCCAAGTCACTGGCGCGTTGTAGTTGCCAATGAAATAGCGGCCATAGAGCGTTTGTTTCGGGCTGATCAGATAGTCGATGCGCCCAATGCCCTGTTGCTCGCTCGTATTGGCGTCAGTGGCATAAGAAAGATTGGCGCCGCACACCGGTTTCGCGGAATCGTTAATGATGGGTACAAATTTGAGGAGGTTAAGAGCCACCGGGCTGAAAAGGCTCGGGTCTACTTGTTTGTTCACGAACGGCGCTGGAAAGGCGCCCGAGCAGGCCGAGAAATTGCCTGCCATCATTGTGGTCGTGGGAACAATGGCATTTTGCGGGGTCGTGGACCGCACGGTCGTTTGCTGAAAGCCGGCAAAAAAGAACAGCTTGTCGCGGAGAATAGGTCCGCCCAGTGTCCCGCCATACTGATTCCGCTTTAAATGATCTCGGCCCAACGTGACGGGATTGGAATAGGAGTTTCTCCCATTAAACATATAGTTGCGTACAAACTCAAACGCGTCGCCATGAAATGAGTTGCTGCCGCTTTTGGTAACTGCATTCACAGCGGCCGAGGCGTGCTGGCCATACTGAGCGGGCAAAGAGCTGGTTTCCACCTTGAATTCCTGTAGAGCATCGGGGAATGGGATCGGCAAGTTCAAATTGTTGAATGGATCGTTGTGCGAGCTTCCGTCGAGGAGGTAGGTGATGCCGTTCGGCAACCCTCCGCTTACCGAGATGACGACCGTGGGATAGTTCTTATTGGTTTGCAGGTCGCCGGCAACAGCATTGGTCGCTCCGCCAGCCAGCGTAATGAGCTGTGTCGCCTGGCGCCCGTTTAGCGGCAGGTCCACAACGCGCTTCTGGTCGATGAGTTGTCCGACGCCAGTATTCGTCGTTTCCACCATGGGCGCGCTAACTTCGACCGTAACCGTCTGGCTGACCGACCCGACTTCCAACGTCACGTTCAGCAGCGGATTGGTGCTCACCTCGAGGACGATGCCATTTTGCACATAGGAACGGAACCCGTCCTTGGTCACTTGGAGGGAGTAGGGGCCAATCGGCAAATTGGGAATGAGGTAAGATCCGTCGGAACCACTCGTGACGGCGTGAACCTGACTTGTATCGGTTTGTGTCAATTGTATCCGAGCTCCCGGCACAACCGAACCGGAGGAGTCTCGGACGGTCCCTGATACCTGAGAGGTAGAGACAGATTGTCCCCGCATCGAGACTACGGAGAACAACACCACCAAGACAGCACAGCAAAGTCTAATGAATTTCATCAGCCACCCACTTTAGGCAAGATTTGCGTCCACCCATTGGCGAATACACAGGACAAGTCCCCGTCATTGGCGCGGATGCTATGGCCCGTGTTTTTCTTTGTCAACGCGTTAACGGTGGCAGCACCGTATCGGCTTTTTGCAAAGTTCAGGTCCTGCCAGACAGGATTCCCCACGAAACGGTCTGAGATCATTTGGGAATTCAGTGGAGATGGATGAATTTTAAGGGCGGCGTAGCGGTTGGGGCGCGGCGTGTCACACCTCTACGGGCGACGCGCGGCAAAGGGGTTCTCTTTTCCAGTGTGCTAGGGCAGCCCGAGTTGGCTGAAGAGCTTAATGAATCTGGGATCGTCCGCGACGGACTCGAACCGGGGGTCTACTCGAATCGACATCAACTCCACGCAGCGGTCCTGGTAGGTTTTCGTCAGCCATTCAAACCCATGGTCCACCTGGCCGAGCGCGAAATGAATCAAGGACAACTCAAAAGGCGAAATATAGCGCTTCTTGGCTAGACCGCGAAGTTCGCGCAGAATTCTAAGCGCCTCCTCCTCTTTTCCGGCCATCGCAAAAGCCCGTCCGAGCGCGCCGAGGATACGAGGACTGGGAGGAGAAAGTTGGATGGCGCGCTGGAAAGCTGCGACCGATTCGTCAAAATCCCCCCTCTGCTCCTGCACCAATCCTAGGGTCCAATAGGCGGGAGAAAAATGCGGATTTTGCTCGATGGTGTGATCGCACTGTTCCAGGGCCAGTTCAAAATCGCGGTTGTAGTAGTACATCAAGGCAATGTCGCGGGCGACTATGGAGGAAATCGGATCGAGAGCTTGCGCCAGAAGCAACTCTTCGAGCCCTTCCTCCAATCTACCGAGTGGCACCAGGCAGGTCGTCGTGTACCAGTGGTGAGCGACCGAATAACGAGGATTCAGACTGATTGCGCGTTTAAATTCCTGTTCCGCACCCGCCCAGTCCCAGTCCTGGGTGGACTTCACGTGGGCTAACGAGGTATGCGCTTCGGCGGAGTCTTCATCCAACAGAACGGCCGTTGCGGCGTTTGAGGCTGTTTTGGTCCAAACTTCCGATGGCGCCAGCACTCCATAGTGAGACAGCAATCCGTGAGCGTCCGCCATCCCGGAATAGGCCAACGCATACTGCGGGTCTTCGAGAATGGCCTTTTCGAAAAACTCGACGGCCTTGCGGAGTCCCTGCTCCGTGCGCTGGTTCAGGTGGTACCGGCCTTGCAAGTACATATTGTGAGCGGCCAGATTTTCCGTAGGCCGTCTGGCGCGGTTTGCGCTTCCGGCCAATTCGGCCTGCAATTTCTTGAGAATAATCTTGGCAACTTCCTCTTGAATCGCAAAAATGTCTTTCGCTTTCCGGTCGATGGAGCCCGACCAAAGATAGCAGCCCCGGACAGCATCAATCAGATGAGTCGTGATCCGAAGCGTGTTGCGGGATTTGCGAATACTGCCGCTGATGATCATCGCAACGTTTAATTGGTTTGCAGCCTCGTGCGGTTCAGGTATTCGGTCCCCGGCAACAACGGCAACGGTCCCTGCTTTTGCCAGAGTGTGAATGATTTCATGGCAAAGGCCCCTGCAGAAATAATCTTGATCGCTCGCCGGACTGTGATCGGCGAACGGTAACACCGCGACCGTATTTCGGCTGACCAATGCGGAAGCCAGGGACCGCCTCGGCGGCGCACCTTCAAAACGACGAAAGACTGGAGCGTACCCACCCTTCGGAACTTCGATAACGATTTCATCGCTCTGGCCTTCTTCGCGGTAGTACCGCGTCAATCGTGTCCTCAATCTCCGCGCTTGCACGCGGACAATGGGATCCATGCGGGGATCGAAAGAGGTTTCCTTGCTGAAGACATCGACTCCGATGGGAAACTCCTTCAGGTTGTCCCCGCGTCCGGCGATCGTTTCATCGACGATATAACTGAGGAAACGCTGAAGGCGGTCCACATGTTGGAAGGCTTTACTGGCCAAGATCTTCTTCAGTTGCTCCCTGACCTTCTCGGGGGAGTCCTTTTCCGCAATGGGACCAGATGTTGAAGTTGCCATACAATCACGCCGGAAAAGCAGGGTCCTTTTCACCCACTATATAATGTACGCCTTAGGAAGGCCATAAACTCATGAGCCGCAACCCGGGCTTGGTCTCCCGCGCGCAAATCAGTGCCTTTGCTTGCACCACGTCTCTTGCGTAAAGCTAATCAACAGACAGGCAAGCAGGGACCAGCCGATGATCAAAAGGAATCCGGCGTGGAATGCATCCAGGCCATACACACGAAGTCCATTCGCCATTTCTCCGGACCACTTCTTGTCCAAGATCCAACCGATGCCCGGCTGCAATAGCATTGGACCGATCATGTTTCCGATGTTGGTCGAACCGGAGATTGTGCCCAAATATTGAACGGGAACGGATTCCTTGCTATACGCAAAACCGAGAATCACCGCGCCGGAAGCAAAGCTTGTCACTGCCGCCAAGCCAATGAAAAGCGGCAAAGGCATTCCCTTGATGTAAAACATGGCGGCCCATCCCGCGGCTGAAATAATGCTCCCGGAAAGGTAGATGGGCCTCCGCCGGCCAATCGTATCGGATAGAGCGCCGCTGATCGGGCTGGCCACCGCCCAGCAGACAATCATGATGGAACATACCGTAGCTGCCGTCGTCGCTCGCAAACCGTACCGCGCCCGCAAGAACGGGGCGCCCCATAGTCCTGTGAACGCCAGGATCGGACCGACGATCCCACCCTGTGCAAAAAAAATCAGCCATGTATTGCGATAAGCAAAGATTCTCTTGAAACCTCGCAATAGGTCCGAGATTTTGGTTTTGTTCTGATCCTGAACTGCGGAATGGGCATAGCTTTGCAAGCCGTCGTCGGAAGGGTCGTTCTTCACGATGCCCAGCGCCAAGGCAGTAACACTCAAAATGATCGTCGCGGATACAAGTACTACCGCGCGCCATCCGAATCGCTCGATAAGCAACCGCAATGGCACTTGCGCCACCAAGGCGCCGACATTGCCAAAAAAGAGACCGAGCCCCGAAAGCATCGCAAATTTTCGGGAAGGAAACCAATGAGTCGTCAGCTTGAGCAACACCAACCATCCGACCGCTGTCGCCCCGCCAACGAGGGCCCTGCCGGCGCAAGCCAGCGCAAAGTTACTCGTCGCGCCGAAAATTAACGTTCCAGCCGCGGCGGAAATGGATCCCCAAATCAGAAGTTTCCTGGCTCCCCACGAATCGACCAGTATGCCGGTCGGTATTTGCATGGCTACGTAAAGGTAAAAGTAAAATGCTGAGAGATTGCCCAGGCCTTTTGCTCCCACGCTAAAAGCGCGCATCAGTTCATCCGTCATCACAGCGGGAGAAACTCGTTGGTAAAATCCAGTGAGATAGAAAAAAGCGGCAATTCCCCAGACGGACCATGACAGCCATGGAGCAGGGTACTTCCGTTCAGTTTCCATTGGAGACGTGACACTAACATTTCGGCGCCCACCGGGCAACGCAACCACCGTAGCGATACGGTAAAAATAAAGAAAAAACGATTCAAAAGCGCTACCTTCGGCGTCTATTTTGCGTGCGCTTTTCCTATTCTCAAGCGATGTTGCGATCCCGCATTGGGTGACCCGGAGCCAGACCGAACCCTGAATACTCATCGCGGCGGCGAACTCCGAACTTCAAGGAGCAGGTATGGAACCGTGGCGGACGGCGATTGTAGATGTGAGTGAAAATCAAATCCGGATTCACGGCTACGACATTCAGTCGTTGATGCAACGGACAACTTTTGCCGAAACAATCTTTCTGCTGCATCAGGGGAGATTGCCAACCAGGGACGAGGGGCGATTGTTGGATGCGATCCTCGTCTCGGCTGCGGACCATGGGCCCGGCGCCCCGTCCGTGGCCGCGGCTCGGCTGGTGGCATCCGGAAACCGGCAGTCGTTATCCGCCGCTGTTGCTGCGGGAATTCTGGCCATCGGAGACGAACACGGCGGGGCAGGCATGGAGTGCATGGAGACCATCGCCGCCGGCGTTGCGTTGTCTCGCTCCCAATCCGTATCGATCGGTGAAGCGGCACGTCGCATCGTGGAGGGCGCACGGACCCGCGGATCCCGGCTATCGGGGCTAGGTCATGGAGTCCATACCGACGATCCGCGGACAAATACCCTTTTCTCGATGGCGCGTTCCAGTGGTTTGGCTCGCGAGGGCGTGGCGTTCATGCTTGCGTTGCAAGCAGCGGCCAGAGAAAAAATCAAACCTCTGACCATTAATGTCGACGGCGCACTGGCGGCAGTTTTGTTCGATCTTGGCTTCCCGGCAGTGTTCGGCAGGTTGGTATTCATAATCGGGCGCGTCGCCGGCCCCTCCGCCGAGGTCTCTGAGGAACTTACCCGTGAAAAGGCGATGCGCATTTTTATACCCGTCACTTATGACGGCCCTCCGCCCCGAGAGATTAGTTAAGTAGCGACAGGGGTCGTCCGGTGGACAACAGAGTGAAGTTCGGAGTCCGGCAAACCGCTGAGGAGATGAAAATGAGAAGGTTAATTACCGACGAGGAAAAGCAATATGCGCAGGAATTGCTTCAAAGAGCCCGGCGTGCAATGTGTGCCATCGCCGATTTCGATCAAGCGAAAATAGACAGGTTGTGCCAGGCAGTCGGATGGGCCACCGCCAATGAAAAAACATTTACACGTCTTGCTCAGATGAGCGTGGATGAAAGTGGCCTGGGAGATCGGGAAAGCCGCCCGAGCAAACGTTTTAAGATTATGGGTATTCTGAGAGACGCCCTCCGGCAAAAGAGCATGGGAATCATCGAGGAGATTCCGGAGAAGGGGATTGCGAAGTACGCAAAGCCCGCCGGTGTGATCGCATCGCTGGTCCCTGTGACGAATGCGGCGCTTACGGAAGCAGGGAATGGTATTTATGCCCTGAAGTGCAAGGATGCGATTATTTTTTCTCCTCATCCAGCGAGCAAGAAAACAACCTTTGAAACAGTCCGCATCATGCGGGCCACGCTCAAAAAGCAAGGCGCGCCGGAAGACCTTTTTCAGTGTATCGAGAAACCCAGCATTCCCCTGGCGCAGGAATTAATGTCCATTTGCGATCTGACCATTGCAACCGGCGGCCCCGCGATGGTCAAGGCAGCCTACAGCTCTGGCAAGCCGGCGTACGGAGTTGGCGCTGGGAATTCCACTATGGTGATCGATGAGACCGCCAACATTGAAGAAGCCGCCAGCAATACAGCACGCAGCAAGACTTCTGACAATGGCTCGGGATGTTCGTCCGACGGGAATTTACTGGTGGACGCTTCCATCTACGACAGGTTCCTGGAACAGCTTCAAAAGAACTGCGGGTATCTGGTCTCGGAAGAAGAAAAGAAGCTCTTGCTGAAAGTCTTGTGGAATTCGGAAGGACATCGAACGAGCGAAACCATCGCCCGCCCTGCGTCAAAAATAGCCGAACTGGCCGGGTTCACAATACCGGAGAGCAAGAAATTTCTGATCGTCAAGGAGGATAAGATCGGGAAGGAACATCCATTTTCCAGTGAGAAGCTTTCCCCCGTTTTAGCGATTTTCAAATATAGCGGTTTTGAGAACGCCCTCGAAATGGTCAGGAAGATTTACGAAGTCGGAGGCAAGGGACATTCCTGCGGCATCTATTCCTTCGACGATCAGCACATTCATCAATTGGCGCTTACCGCCCCGGTCAGCCGCATCATGGTTCGCCAACCGCAGTCCAAAGCCAACGCCGGCGCATTCAACAATGGAATGCCAATGACTTCGAGCATGGGCTGTGGCATCTGGGGCGGAAACATCACGAACGAAAACATCAGTCTCAAGCACTACATGCAACTCACCTGGGTAAGCCGCCCGATTCCCAAAGACCGCCCTTCCGAAGCGGAGTTGTTTGGAGATTTTTACAACTCGGAAACGTATTAAGCTTTAATAGGTCGCGAACCTACGAAGACTATTTCTCGTCCGCCATGGAAGTTGGCGGCAATGCGATCATTTCTCGCTGCATGGACTTTTTCGCGGATCGCTGGTTGCCTCGGGCGCGCGTCTAATCGGGTGGTTCCACCTTCATTCTCGCGGTGCGAGTCTTGTAAATCCACAGCGTCGCGTTCGAGCGTGGCGCGGACTATTTCGCGGACGGACGCGTGGCTGGGTTGAAAGAGGAGAGCGGCGGAATTGCAGCTCGCGTGCGGGGAAAGTATTATCATTGCGTCAAGATTTGGGCCGAGGGCGATGAACTCGGGTCCGAGTGCAATTGCCGCGTCGGACAAGATGGCGTCTTTTGCAAGCACTGCGTTGCAGCGGGCTTGGCGTGGCTCGACCGGCAAGAACAAGAGGGCGGTATTGATGGTGCGAATCGGCAAACAGGCTGAATTCGCATCCCTCATCGAATCGATCCGTGGGCAATACAAGGCGCACCGCAACCTCATGAAACTTCTGGATGCCCAAGGATGGTTATAGCTCACTCAGCATTTCAGTTTCCGCTTCGCCGTTTCTTCGGCTAGAGCGAACCGTCCCGCCCACTCGATTTATTGTTCCGCACTTGTTGCCACCGGCTCGAATCGCGGTACATCATTCGCATCAGGGTTGACACTGGCGGGGGCTCCGACTATCGTGAGCCTACTGTGAAAATCCTGGTGGTCGGAAGCGGGGGACGCGAGCACGCGATGGTGTGGCGGCTGCGTCAATCGCCGGAAGTCGAGAAAATCTGGTGCGCGCCGGGCAACGGCGGGATTGAGGATGACGCCGAATGTATACCCGTCGACGCCGCCGACGTCGGCGCGCTGGTGTCCCTGGCCGAACGGCTCAAGCCGGACCTCACCGTGGTGGGTCCGGAAGCGCCGCTGGTCGCGGGGATCCGAAACAAATTCGAATGCCGCCACATGCGCCTTGTGGGACCATCCCAGCGGGACGCGCGCCTCGAAGGAAGCAAGATTTACGCGAAGGAATTCATGGACCGGTACGGCATCCCCACTCCTACGCTCTATGGCGAGTTTGAATCCCCGATAGAAGCGATTCGCGCGCTCGACGCGGTGGATTGGCCGGTGGTGATCAAGGCGAACGGTCTGTGCGCGGGGAAAGGCGTCCTCGTGGCGGAGACGCGCGCGGAGGCGGAGTCGTTCATTCGCCGGCTCATGCAGAACCACGAACTCGGCGCCGGCGGTTCGCGCATTCTGTTCGAACACGCGCTCAAGGGCGACGAACTTTCGTTCATCGTCCTGACCGACGGAAAATCCTTCCTGCCGATGGCGCCGACGCGCGACCACAAGCGAGTCTTCGACGGCGACCGCGGTCCCAATACCGGCGGGATGGGCGCGTACACCATGGACGGAATGATTACGCCGAGATACGAATCGGTCATCATCAAGGACATCGTGTGTCCGACGATTGCGGGACTTTCCGAGGAGGGAATTCCCTACACCGGCTTTTTGTATTTCGGCCTGATGCTTACCGCGAGCGGACCCATGGTTCTCGAATATAATTGCAGGCTGGGCGATCCCGAAACGCAGCCCATCATGATGAGGATGGACTTCGATCTCGCAGTGGCATTTGACGCGGTGGCTTCGCGCACGCTGGACAGGATCAAGCCCGCATGGAAACCCGGCGCGAGCGTTTGCGTGGTCATGGCCTCGGGCGGATACCCGGGTTCCTTCGAGAAAGGAAAAAAGATCACGGGATTGGCGGAAGCGGCAGCGTTGCCGGACGTCGCCGTGTTTCACGCGGGAACGAAACGCGAAGGCGATTCCATCGTCACCAGCGGCGGGCGCGTGCTCGGGGTAACGGCCGCGGCCGATTCTCTCCCGCAGGCGATTCACAAAGCCTACGAAGCCGCTGACAAAATACATTTTGACGGCGCGCAGCGCCGCACCGATATCGGGGCCAAGGGGGACCTCAAAACGCGCGTCGCGACTGAGGCGCCACGTGGCTGAGGTGCTGCACTTGTTTCAATGCCTGGCGCACGGCGAGCCCATGCGCGAATTCGAGGAAGTGTTCGCGATTGAAAATAAGGGATTGAAGGATTGCCTTCACGGACGGAGCGGAAGCAGTCGTCAGGTTCTGGTGATGGATCTGGAGACGCTTGAAGAATTCGGAATCGCGCCGGGGCGCGCCAGGGAAAACATCACGACTCACGGTATATCGCTCGGAACATTGTCCCTCGGGCAGCGGCTGCGCGCCGGCGAAGTTCTGCTCGAAGTGACGAAGCCGTGCACGCCGTGCCACCTGATGGACGAAATCCGCCAGGGTCTTCAGGAAGCGATTCGCGGGCGGCGCGGCCTGTTGTGCCGAGTCGTCGAGGCCGGCCGCATCCGCCGCGGCGACCGAATTGAAATAGAAGAGAAGGCGCGCGCGCCGCATCGTGGCAGCGACGATTCTTTGTCCGGCGCGTTTTGATTTGATAAGGATCATCCTACCAACCAGGGAGGCAGGGAGCATTCATGGCCAGTGAATCGAAGAACAGCCGCAAGCCGCTCGTCGGAATCGTCATGGGGTCGGACACGGATTTGCCGGTGATGAGCGAAACGGCGAAGATGCTGGAAAAATTCGAGGTGCCTTACGAAATTGAAGTGACCTCGGCGCACCGCTCTCCGGCGCGCACGCACGAATACGCTTCGACAGCGGTTTCGCGCGGGCTGAAAGTGGTGATCGTTGCGGCGGGAGGTGCGGCGCATCTGGCGGGCGTGGTCGCGGCGGTCACAACGCTGCCAGTCGTGGCGGTGCCGATGGCGACGACGGTGCTCTCCGGCATCGACTCCCTGCTCTCGAGCGTTCAAATGCCCGGGGGCGTGCCCGTAGCGGCCATGGCCATCGACAAGCCCGGCGCCATCAACGCGGCGATTTTCGCTGCTGAAATTCTGGCCACATCCGATCCTGAAGTCGCCAAGCGGCTGACCACGTACAAGGATGAGTTGGCGAAATCGGTAGCGGAGAAAAGCGCGCGCGTGAAATTGCAATACGCCGGGAAAACCAGCTAGCTAGTGTTTTTCTTAACTCAAAATTTTAAATCTGCAGGAAGCTGTCGTGGGGTTTTGTGGCGCAGGCTTCCAGCCTGTGGGTTTTGGTCCTTGCAAGCACAAACCCCCACAGGCTAGAAGCCTGCGCCACTTAAACGTCAGCGCGGCCTCCCTAAAATATTTCTGTAATTGCGAATCAGTGGTTACGCTCGTTCGCGCCGCCACCGGCCTGCGTGGTGCTGTGCGTAAGTGCCTGCCTGGCTTCCTGGCTGATCGTGACTGTGTCTTGCGTCGCGGCTTCCGTTTGCAGGGTCTTGGGCGGCTGAACGGTTTGCTCGGTCTGCGTCTGCGAATGGGCTTCCTGAACAGAGTGAATTGAACTGGTCATGGTCCGATTACCTCATCGCTCTATACATCGGCAGGCGAGGAAATACCTTTAGCGTCCGCCAAGATACAGAAAAGAGGGGGTTTAAGGGACTAGTGTTTATCGCCGCCGTGATCTACGTCGCCTCCGGCAGCCGGCTTCGCATTGTTCGCTAGCGCCTGCTGCGCTTGCGGGCTGATCGTGACTTTGTCTTGCGGGGTTGCGGTTTGGGTTGTAGTTTGCTGAGTCTTGGGTGGTGCTGGTGCAGCTGCCGGCTGCGTCTGCGTCACTGCGTTGACTGGATGAACCGGTTGAACGGGATTGCTCATGCGCATCACCTCACGCAGTTACCTTCGACAAAGGGAAAGTTAACTTTAGAGCGCGGCAGAAAAAAAGATGGAAAAATTGGAAAGCGTGCCGAACGGAAACAGCACGGGCTCGTTCGCGAAGGCGGACGAATCCGGCGCGCCAGTAGGACAGGCTTCAGCCTGTCGGGTTTAGATTTCAAAGGAACATCAACTGCGACAGGCTGAAGCCTGTCCTACCTGGCCTCGTTATTTTCTCGCGGCGTTTGCCGCAAATCGCTCCTGCATCCGGCGCGTAAGGTGGGGGACGATCCCCAGCATGCGCTCGATCAGCATCAACTGGGCGCGGTGGTGCATTTCGTGTTCTTTCACGGAGAGAATCATATCGAAGCGGGTGCGGGCGGGCGGCGTTCCTCCCGGCGGCATGGTGATGATCTCGCCGAGGAAATTGTCGTCGAGCCCTTCCATCCATTTGGCCCACGCCTCGCCTTCCGTGGTGAGGAGTTCGATCAACTGGGCCTTGGTTCGCGGCGCTTTTTCCTCCGCGGACAACTTTTTCATCAACGCGGGAAAATCGAAACCCGCCAGGGTCGTCAAGCGTTGATCGGCATGGATCGCCTTTTGAAACCCGTTGCTCAGCGCGATGTGCGCGAGCAACTCGCCAACGCTGCGCGTCTCCGGCATGGGCCGAAAATCATACTTGTCCTCGGGAATGTCCTGAGCGATCGCCAGCGTGTTCTTTCGGACGGTGCGAAAACTTTCAGCTAACTCCTTGCCGCCATAATAGTTCACCAGAATCTCCTTCGCTTAAGCTAAGTTTGATTTTCCATGAAAAGGAAAGGAGACAAGTCTAACACGGGGCGGCGCAAAAATGGACACGCTGCTGCGCGACCAGGAGCCAATTTACGTCTCCAGCCAGAGTCTCCTGCTTCGACGCAACATCGAAGGTATGAGGTCAATATTCGGCCTTTATTCGCGAGCAGATTTCAATTCAGTTATCGGGATTCAGGACAGAGGATGAAGATATAATTGTCAACGACTTCGCGCCGCGCGTGAAAGCCACGTACATCTCTTTTCTTGAAAGGGACTCTGCATCGAGAACAATAGCATGGTCGAACTCGAGACCCTTGACGAGAAGCGTAGTTCCGATGATTTTTTTGCGACCGATGGGGCGGCCCTTGTAGCGAAACTCGGCATGGTACTTCTCCGCCGCTTCGTCCAGCGTGAGCTTCGGATGCAGCGCATTTTTCCGCAATATACCCATCATTCTGTTGAAGAGATCTGCTCGTATGATATGCACTTCACCTATCGCTTTGAGAGCCGTCAGAAGATCGGCCATTGTGTTGCTGGTAGGGTCAGCGAGGTAGGCGTTCGCGGCCATGGCCACCAGCGGATTGCGCGTATTCTCGCGGACGTACGCATGCTCTCCGCGCTGGGTCGCGGCGGGCAAGCTCCCCATTACTGCTGTCATGCACTGAATGGCAAACGCGAGAACCTCTTTAAGCCGATTCTGATTTGTTCGGGCGCCTTGAACCTTCTGTATGAACGCAAATAGCGCTTTGCCCTCGATCTCCTCAATTGACGAGAACCTCCCACCCACATTTTTTGCAAGGGTGTGGCACTTGGACTTGTATTCCTGACTTCCCTTGTGAATGGCGATTACGCTTTCTTTAGAGTCGCACGCGAAATGGCGGCAGGTGTTCGCTTGAATAAGAAATCGGTCAGCCACACCATTCGCGGGCTTGAATGTGACTCCGGGCGGCAGGTTCACCTTCAAGTCTACGGGCTGCCCCAGCTCCAACTGTCGCCGGACCGCTCCCAACCAGGCGCCAAGAGCGGGTGTCCCTGCCCGGTCCCATCGATGCGGTGTTTCCAGTATGCCCAGAGACTCGAACGCCGCAGTAACATCTCTCTCCCAATTGACCGGCTGCTCGTTGAAGTCGAATATCCCCTGCAAGGGATCGCCGAGCAAACGACAAGGTAGATCACGCGCCAGTTTGAGCACAAGCTCATGTTGGGCGCCCGAACAGTCCTGATATTCGTCGACGTAGAGGCCCCCGTAGGACGCTCGCAAAATCCGACGGATGAAGGTGCTGTCCAGGAGAACCGAACACGCCCGATAAAGCGCGGGCCATTGATTCCCCGCCGGACGCTCAATATTCCATCCCGATGTTGAGAGATACGATAGAGACAGTCGCAGCGCCCAACTCGCGATCGTGTCGACACGAAAAGCCCGGTTGCTCACTTTCAATTCGCGCATCTTGCGGCGTAGGACATTCACGCCTGCATAAGTATGCGTCAGAACGAGTTGTCTATTTGCGCTTCGGGAGACTGCCTCCGCGATCAGATATGTCTTTCCGAAACCGGCTGGCGCGACAACGTAGCCAGTGCCGCGATATTTCGCTAGGACTTCAGAAAGGTCAGGCATGATCGATCCAAATACGTATCGCATTGATTTTACGAATCAGGTCGGAGTCCCCGATGGCAGGGTCATCTAGATAAGCGCAAATCGCGGTGGTCCATTCCTGCGCCCAGCTTTGGCGCTTGAACCACCCGCTGGCCTTGGCGGCCCTTCCGAGAGCCTCACGCAACTGTGGCCCGTCCGTCCACTCTGCGTAGTTCCGGTCGAACTGTTGACCATATTGCGATTGAACTTGGTCGAGGACATGGTTCCGGTTCCCCTGAATAGTACATGCCGTCTCGAAAGCTGCCATTACGCCAAGCCACGGTAAGTCGGCAAATACGCGCCGCTCAATGCACAACGCCCCATCCCACACCGTGACTGTCACTGCTCTGGCCCGAAGGTAATCTGCGTCGGCATCCGAAAATTGGTCGGGCGCATCCGAATCAGCAAGGACGGAGACGTCGTAGGACAGGTCTGCAAGACATGCTGCAACGTCCTTGATTTTCCCTGCTCCGTTCGCATCAAAGAGTGCTACGCCCTGATATGCGAATGAACTCTTCGCTTTCGACACCCAGCAGCCGTCCAAGCCCCGGACGAATCCGGCCTCAGTAGCGCCCTCGCAAACGATGATCTTGGGCGCAAGGAAAGCCTCAGCGCCCAATCGGATTTTGCCCTGGATGGAATTGGCAATCCCAGGCTTGTTCGCCGCAATGATCTCTGTCTTGCCGTTCTTGGAATGAACGATATGAAGATCGTCGACTGTGAGCTCGCGTAGAACGACCGGTGAATGCGTAGTTAGGAAATACTGGCCCGTCGCATCTTCCTTCAGGTATTGCACAAGGCGCGCGATACGGTGAGGTTCAAGGCCGATTTCGACTTCATCGAAGAGGGTTATGTGTGGAGCGCGAAGATTATCCTTCTGAAGGCCCGTTGTGAGCATGCGCTTTGAGCCGAGTCCAAGCTGGCGGAGGGGCATCTCACCGTCATGCAATGCAAGCCCGCCAATCCGTACGTTGATTGCGTCAGAGTCGAGCTGCGCCTTATACGACGACGCAACATTGACGCCGAGTTTTCTGGCAGTCGCTTCCGCTGCCCTTGCGACATCGTCGAATCTACTCAGAGTCTCGTTGCGGCGCATTTCCAGAGCTGCCTTCGCGGCTCTGCCCGCTTCGGCAAGCGACGAGGAAATATTTTCAGCCTCAGTCAGGTGGTTGAGGATTGAACCGCGCGACCAAGTAAGATGCCGGTCTGAGCCCGCACCGATCAAACTGACGCCAGCCTTAGCCCGGTCGTTCGCTTTGAACGGCACACCTTCGTCGTCATCATCCTTGATGACGCGCCACGACGGCTCAAGGTCATCTCCAACGACGAGGCGGATGCGAAGAACATCCTCCAACCCGTCGGCTGGATCATTGTGGCGGCGGAGCGCTTCCCGATCCCAACCACACAAGTAGTGTCCATAGCTGCCCAAGTCGCGAAATTCTTCGGGAATATCGCCAAGAATGACTTCTATGCTGATCTTGTTGACGGGCGTGCATTGGTAAAAGTCGGCGTCATCGAAAGCGAGACTCCATTGCGCGTAGAATACGCGGCGCAAAGCTTCAAGAATTGTGGACTTGGTGGAGTCGCCCCGGCCGATCAAACAGAATAGGGCCTTGTCAGGAAGCGACCACTCCATTTCACGGATACCCCGAAAATTGCTAATAGAAAGATGACGTATCCGCATGATTTATGACGACCCTCGTCAGATTAAGACTATGGCACGGCGCAGACGGAGGTTCCAGAAAATTTGTGCAGATCCTTGATGGGTTGAGAGCTGTGATCGCCCAAGCTTGACAGGAGACGACGGTCGGGGCGAAGCTTTGTAGGAAAGCAAACAAGCAAGGGGTCGAGGTGATTATGCGGCGACGAGTAGCGCTAATGGATACGAGTGCCTTCGTTGTGATTCTTCTGTCCTTCGCGATTTCCATGGCTCGGCCGGCGACTGCCGGACGCTCTTCGGATGGCGCCACGGACACTCCAACTCCCGCCGCATCCCGCGACGATCTTCAGCGCTCGTACAGGACCGACCATTATCTCGAGGTGGCCGAGAGCGGAGTGGACCGCGGAGAAAATATTTATTGGCATAAATGCTGGGCGTGCCACAACAAATATCAGCAGGCCGCTCCGACACTCGAAGGCCTTTTCCAGCAACCCGCGCTGATCACCGGCGTTCCCGTGAACGAAGAAAATGTGGCCGCGCACATCAAGAAGGGCGGGCCGGGGATGCCGTCGTTCCGCACCACGCTCTCCGACTCGGATGTGGCGGACGTGGTCGGCTATTTGCACAGCGAAAAATGCTGCGTCGAGGGAGAACACCTTCCCGCGAATCCGTGGTACCGATCGGAAACAAACAAATGGAGCGTGCAGAACGGGCTCTCCGGCGGCGCGACTGGGACGGTGCGTGTTGCCAGCGGCGATTCACCGGAAGGCGTGATGGTTCAGCTCATCGCACCGAATGGCGTGCGAACCACGGTCTACACCAACGAAGACGGGAAGTACGAATTTCCGAAGATGCAGGCCGGGGCCTACATTTTGCGGATCGCGAACCCGCTGGAATTCAAGCCGTACCGCCGGGACTCCGTGCAAATCGACGGTCCCACGAAATTGGATGACATTGTGTTGGAGCGAGTCGCCAAGACGCGGGCGCTGCCGGCGACGCCGGAAGTGGAAGCGCAGCTCAGCGGCGAGGAAATTTTGTGGAATCTTCCGGGGACCGTCGAGGAAAAAGAGGCGCTGCACAACACGTGCGCGCTCGGGTGCCATTCCTTCCAGCAGATTTTCAAAAATCGCTATGACGAGCGCAGCTGGGGCGTGCTGGTGGCGAGGATGCTGCATCGCGGCGGCGGCCCGCTCATCAACGACCCGCTTGACCCGGTGAGCGATTCCGCCCTGGCCACCGACAAGCTGCTTACCAAGTGGCTTGCGCGGGTTCGCGGGCCCGAGGCCGTGGACGGGCCGATGTACGCGTTCCCGCGGCTGACCGGGGAATCCAATCGCGTGGTGGTAACGGAATTCGAGCTGCCCCGCGCGTTGCAAAGCGCCCACGATGTTTATGGAGATGGGAATGGAAATATTTGGTACACGAGCCACCTGAGCCGCTTCTTCGGAAAACTCGACACGCGCACGGGCGTCGTGACCGAATACATGGCTCCCTTGACGCCGGGTGCGCAGCCAGGCACGCATCACGTATACGTCGAGAAGAATGGCGAAGTGCTCATTTCCGAACCGTGGTCGCACAAGCTGCTCAAGCTCGATCCTCGAAACGGAGAGATGGTCGAAGTGCCTGTCGCGGCGCCTTTCCCGATCAACTCCGCGGGGATGGCCGATTTCGATGTCACGCCGGATGGATTTGTGTGGGCGAGCATGGGCGGAGGATACGCCGCCGAAAAAATCGATCCCAAGACCGGGAAACTCGTGCAGAAATATCCGATGAAAGTTCCCTTCAGCTACGACGGCGTGATTTCGCAGGACGGAAATTTCTGGGCCGGCGGAGCGATTTCCGGGACTTTTGGAAATTCAGCGGAGCTTCTCGACATCCGCACGGGCCAAATGCTGAATTTGGATTCCGGGGATCGCAAATCGGCCGGCCGCAGAGGCGGATTCGATCCGTTCGGCAATGCCTGGTTCGGCGGCGAGAACGGGACATTGGTGGAGCTCGATGCCAAGGCCAAGCGCATTCGTGAGTTTTATCCGCCCGGACCTGTCGAGCCTTACACGGATCTGTATTCCGTCGAACCCGACAAGAACGGCGAAGTGTGGGGCGGAGAATTACACGGAAGAGAGTTCCTGAGATTTAATCCGAAAACAGGCCAGTGGACGGAATACTCGATGCCGGAGCCTTATTCGCATTCGCGCGCGGTTTGGGTCGACAAGTCCACAACTCCGACCACCGTTTGGTATGCAGACTACAGCACGGGGCGCATCGTTCGCATTCAGCCTATGGAGTGAGTTGCTCGGAAGAAGAAGATTTCACTGGAAGCCAACTCACAAACCGGCGGGGAACGAAGCTTGACAGAGCTTCAGGGGCTAAAGCCCAATTTTTTCTGGCCCTTGAATGTCGCAGCTGAAGCCGCGACCCACAAAGCCACAAAAATTGTTTACGAGATATTTTCCAATGGTTTTAGATTCAGTTGTATCAAAGCGTGGCGTTTCGCCATCTAAGGTGCATGGAGGTACAGGATGTCAACTTTGACGCATGTCCCAAATGTTCCCCAGATCACAGACGACGTGGCCGATCCGGGATTGCGCGATGTGATCGAGCGAGCCAAAGTCACCAAGAGCCCGCCGCCGGCCTGGTACCGCACCATGGGTCAGAACCCGGAAGTGGCCAAGGCGTTTGCGGGCTACTGGGACATGCTCCACCGAGGCGGCACCGTGCCTCATGAGATCAAGGAACTCGCGCGCATCCAGATCGCGCAGATCGTCGGCTGCGAATTCTGCGCGCGGCAAACTTCTCCGCTCGCGTCGTCCATCACCGAAGAAGAAAAAAGGAGCTGCGCGCTGCCGAATTGGGAACATCCCGACCCGAAGACTCGCGCCGCCCTCCACTACGCGCGCACGCTCACGCTCGATGACGGGCGGGACAAGGAAGTCTACGCGGAGCTGAAAAAATTTTACAGCAACGCGGAAATTATCGAGCTTTCGGCGTTCTTCTGCCTCACCGCCGGCGGCAACCGCATGGCCAAGAGCTGGAGCATCGAAGCGCACGGCGAAGTGCCCGCGATTCCCAGTGGCGCGATGTCCATCCACGGGAATGATGGGCCACAGACTTCCAACCACTCTCCGCGCGCAAGGTAGATTCAGCGCAAGGAACGCCATTCTTACCGCGGCCGTTCGAAATTAACAGTTCCATGATTACTTGATTGGGCAAGCTCCATCGAGTCGTTGCGCGTCACGATGGAGTGAGTCCCTCATAATTCAATACTCTGTTCTTATGAAGGGTGTAATGCATTGAGCTGGGAAAGTAGAATATCCGAGCGCAATGAATTGCCTCCGGCGCATGAAGGCCGGCCCAAGGGAAACGGTGCAGACGTGCAGGATTCCGCCAACTCCTCCGAGGAGCGCTCCAAACAATTGGAATACTGGCGCGGCCAACTGGCCGGCGAGTTGCCGCGGCTCACGTTGCCGTTCGACCGTCCAAGACCTTCCGAAGAAAGCCGGAGTTGCGCGGTGGAAGAATTCGAGCTGCCCGGGAGCTTGGCTCAGGGGCTGAAACGACTCGCCCAAAAATCGGGCTGCTCGCTCTACGTCACCCTTCTGGCCGGCGTCGCCGTCCTGTTGCAGCGTTATTCCGGTCAGGATGAAATGATGATCGGCGGCACGAGCCCGGAAAGAATTCCTGGCGAGCTTGCGGGCCCAACGGGCAATTTTGAAAATCAGCTCGCGCTGCGCGTGGATCTTTCGGCCAACCCCAACTTTCTCGAACTTCAGTCCCGCGTGGGAGCAGTGTTTTTGGACGCCACGGCGCATTCGGGCGTGCCGTTTTCCGAAGTTGTGAAGGAAGTTCGTCCGGGCTACGAGTCGTCTGGCAATCCATTGTTCAACGTAGTGGTATCGCAGACGTCACCGCTTCCAAAGGGCGGCGCCGCCGAAGATTCGAGCGGCAACTTCATGGAAGATTTGAAATTTTCTTTCGAGGATCGCGCCGGGCAACTATGCGGAGCGATCACATACGCCACCGATTTATTCGACCGTGCCACCATCACCGAAATGGCTCGCCATTGGCGGAATTTATTGACGAGCGCTTGCGCGGATCCCGCCAAACGCGTTTCAAAGCTGGACATTCTGAGCGCCGACGAAAGAAATCGAATTGTGTACGAGTGGAACCTCACGCTCGCCGCGTACCCAAATATCTGCGTCCACGAATTGTTCGAGCGGCAAGCCGAAAAAACGCCGGACATGACCGCGGTTGTGTCCGAGGGCAAAACGCTGAGCTATCGCGAGCTGAACGAGCGCGCCAATCAAGTGGCGCACTATCTGCGGAAACGCGGCGTCGGTCCGGAAGTGCTTGTCGGCATTTGCCTGAACCGCACACCGGAAATGCTGATCGGGCTTCTGGGAATTTGGAAGGCGGGCGGCGCCTACGTGCCTTTGGATCCCGCCTACCCGCGCGAACGGCTCTCCTACATGATGCGAGATTCGGCCGCCAAATTTCTGCTGACGAGCGGCGAGCTGAAACGCCACATTCCTTCCGCCGACGATAAGGCCATCCTGCTCGATTCGGATTGGAAGCAGATTGCGAAGGAAAGTTCCGCGAATCCGGAATCAAGCGCCGCGCCGTCGAACCTGGCCTACGTGATGTACACCTCTGGATCGACCGGGGAACCAAAAGGGGCGATGATTCCGCACAGCGGCCTGGCCAATTATCTGACGTGGGCCATCGGCGCATATGGAGTCGGGGCGGGGCAATCAGTCCCGGTCCACTCATCGATTTCCTTTGATTTGACGGTCACGAGTTTGTATCCCGCCTTGCTTGCCGGCGAAAAAGTCGAACTGCTGCGGGAAGACGCTGGCGCACAAAACCTGATTGCGGCATTGAAAAAGGCTGAGAACCGCAGCCTGGTAAAGATCACTCCGGCGCACCTGGAATTGCTGAGCCATCAACTCAGCCCGCAAGAGGCGGCGAGCGTCACGAGGACATTTGTGATCGGTGGCGAAGCCCTGCTGGCGGAAAATCTGGTCCTATGGCGGGAATTTGCTCCAGCGACGCGCCTGATCAACGAATACGGACCCACGGAGACCGTAGTGGGATGCTGCGTCCATGAAGTGCGTCCCGAGGATCCGCGGACGGGGCCTGTCGCGATTGGCCGGCCCATCGCCAACACGCAGCTCTACGTTCTGGACGGAAATTTGCAACCGGTGCCGGCCGGCGTGAAAGGCGACTTGTACATCGGGGGCGATGGTGTAGCGCGCGGGTATCTGAACAGGCCCGAGCTGACCCGGAAAAAATTTATCCCGGATCCATTTTCCGGAAAAAGTGGAGCGCGGCTCTACCAGAGCGGTGATCTGGCGCGCTATCGCAAGGATGGAACTTTGGAATACCTGGGCCGCGTGGACGACCAGGTAAAGGTGCGGGGATACCGGATCGAATTGGGCGAAATTGAAGCGGCACTGGCTGCTTATCCGGGAGTGCAATCCTGCACGGTATTGGCGGTCGAGGATACGTCTGGAAACAAACAACTGGTGGCGTATGCCATCCCCCAGGGAAATGAATCGCCGTCTGCCGAAGATCTGAAGGATTTCCTGAAACAATCCCTGCCTGAATATATGGTGCCGGCGCAGTTTGTCCTTATGGATTCCTTTCCGCTCACTCAGAACGGCAAGATCGACCGCAAAGCTCTGCCTGCTCCCACGCACGGAAATATCTCGGCTGCTCATGAATTCATTGCCCCTCGCACGGAGACCGAGCAGAAAGTCGCGACGATTTGGGCCGAACTGCTGAACGTGGAGCAGATCGGGATTCACGATGACTTTTTCGACCTGGGCGGGCACTCATTGATGGCCATCAAGGCCTTGTCACGAATACGCGAAGAGTTCGGCGTGGATCTTCCCCTGGCGACGCTATTGCAGGCTCCCACCGTGGCGCAACTCGCGGCCTTCCTTCACAAAGAGAACTTCACTCCTTCCTGGTCTTTGCTGGTTCCCGTGCGGGCGGGAGGGTCCAAGCCGCCTCTTTTCCTGATGCATGCCAATGGCGGGAACGTCCTGGATTACCACCGTCTGGTGAACCATCTGGAATCGGATCAGCCTGTCTACGCCTTTCAGGCTCGGGGCCTCGATGGAAATCTAATTAAGGACGCGACTCTGGAAGAAATGGCGGCCGCTTACGTCGCCGAATTGCGAAGCTTTCAACCGGAGGGCCCTTACTTCCTTGGCGGCTTCTGCTTGGGCGGATTGCTGGCGTTGGAAGCCGCGGAACAACTGACCGCTGCCGGGCAGAAAGTTGCTTTGGTCATCATGATCCAGTCGATCCATCCCGAAGCGATGGACTATAAGCCGAATACTCCCGCGCTCAAGCGCATGTGGTACCAAATGCAGAAGCGCGCCAGTCTCGAATGGGAGAATCTATTGCACAACCGGAAGGGATATGTATCGGAGAGGCTTGCGCATGTTTGGGATGCCGTTCGCGTCCGAGCTTCGATTGCTTTTCAAAAAATGACGGGCAATGACCCATCCATGTCACCTGAATTGTCCAAACTTTATTTCTTTCAGGCGCTCGGAGCGGAACACAAGAAAGCCATGGACAAATACCGGCCGGGTCCGTATGGCGGCGACGTTCTGCTATTTCGCGCCGGCAAGCAGTTGGCAGGGTTGATTGCGGATGATCACTTGGGTTGGGATCGAACTATCCAGGGGAAACTGGAGGTCTGCGAGGTTCCCGGGCATCAGGAGAACTTATTGCTTGATCCCAACGTTTCGCAACTCGCCAAAGAACTCTCGACCCGATTGAAGGCGGCTCAACAAAGATACTTCAAAGGATCGGGCGGGCGCTCCGCGCACGGAAGTGCGCGGGGGCTAGCGCTTTCCAAATAATTTTGATTGGAAGCAAGGCCGTTGGTGCATTGGCAATAAGATTTTCCGGGGATTCGTCAATCCGCGCGAGTTTTGGGAAACTTCAGAGCGACCAGCCGATCAATTCTTCCAGTATTTCATTGGTTCCGGCGTAGATGCGTTGCACGCGGCTATCCATCCACATGCGCGCGATCGGATACTCCGTCATGTAGCCGTACCCGCCGTGCAACTGAACGCACTCGTCCACGACGCGGCATTGGCTCTCCGTCAGCCAGTATTTCGCCATCGCCGCCGTCACCGGGTCCAACTGCCCCGCGATAAACCGCACCACGCAATTGTCGATGAACACGCGCCCGATCTGCGCTTCCGTCTTGCACTGCGCCAGCTTGAACCGCGCGTTCTGAAATTCAATGAGCGTCTGGCCAAACGCCTTCCGCTCCTTCGCGTATTGGATCGTGATGGCCAGGGCCCGCTCCGTCGTGGCCACCGCGCCCACTCCGATCATCAGCCGCTCGTACCGCAATTGCTCCATCATCTGCGAAAAGCCCGACCCTTCGGCCGTCCCCAGCAGATTCGCGGCCGGAACGCGCACATCGTCGAAGAAAAGTTCGCACGTGTCGATCTCGTGCATGCCCACTTTTTCCAGCGAGCTGCCCACCCGGTACCCCTTCAGATCTTTCGTCTCCACCACGATCATCGAGATGCCACGAAAGCCCGTCACTTTCGGGTCCGTCTTCGCCGCCACGCAGACCAGGCCGGCGTGCCAGCCGTTGGTGATGAATGTCTTGGAACCGCTGAGGATGTATTCATTTCCCGCGCGGCGCGCCGTCGTCTTGATCGCTTGCAAGTCGGAGCCGGCCGAGGGTTCGGTCATCGCGATCGCCCCGACCAGTTCTCCCTGCGCCATCGCCGGCAGCCACTTCTTCTTTTGCGCTTCGGTTCCGTAATTCAGAATGTAGTGCGAGACGATGCTCTGCACGCCGCAACCGAAATGGATTCCCGCTTGCGCCAGCTCTTCCGCCACCACTGCCTGGTGCGCGAACGTGCCTCCCCCGCCGCCGTATTCCTCCGGCACATCCGGAAGCAGCAGGCCGGTCTGGCCCGCCTTCTTCCACGCTTCCGCGTCCGGCCGGTGCTGCTCGCGCCACTTGGCCTGGCAAGGAAGGAATTCCTGTTGCAGAAATTCGCGGACGGTCTTGCGATACATCTTTAGTTCGTCGTTCATCCAGGGTGATTCGTAGGCAGCCATGGGGAGCTAGAATGTTATCCCAGTAAATAGGAGATCGCCAGCGCACCGCCCTGGAATCGAACACCCATGTTTCGTTACGAGCATGGGTCCGGTAGGATGCGATACCGGACGCGCCCCTGGTCGTCTAAGATGCTCGGTGGTCGGGCCGGCAGCTCGCAGGCAAAGGGGAGCGGTGCAGCTGATTTCCTCAACGGGATGGGAACAGATCGGGGACGAAATCCACGTGTGGCACGCGGCGCTCGACCGCGAGGAGAAAGTTCTGCGCCAATTGGAGTCGGCGCTTTCGCTGGAGGAAAAAGCCCGCGCGGATCGATTCCATTTCGTGAACGACAGGAATCGATTCGTCGCGGCGCGCGGCCTGCTTCGTGAATTGCTCGGCAGGTATCTGCAGCAAGCCCCGGCCGGCCTGGAGTTTTCCTACGGAAAGCACGGAAAACCTTTTCTCTCGGGCGAGAACGCTTCGCGTGGACTTTGTTTCAATCTGTCTCACTCCTCGGGCCTGGCCGTATACGCGATTGCAAGAGAACGAAATCTTGGGATTGACGTGGAGCACGTCCGGCCGGAATCCGCGGGCGACGATATCGCACAGCGATATTTTTCATCCCGGGAGGTGAGCGATCTGCGAACGTTGCCGCCGGAAGCAAGAGTCGATGGGTTTTTCCATTGCTGGACGCGCAAGGAAGCTTATTTGAAAGCCACCGGGATGGGATTGCAGATCCCCCTGGACAGTTTTTCCGTGAGTCTGTTGCCCGAGAAGCCCGCGCAGTTTCTCGGCGGCGTGGATTCCCGCTGGCATATGGCTGCCTTTGATCCCACTGAAGGCTACATGGCTGCGGTGGTGTATGACGGCGGTCCATGTTCCATCAAGTATTTTTCCGTTGATCCACACGAAAAATGAAAGGGAATTGGTGGCACAGGCTTCAGCCTGTGGGGGTTAGTCCTTGCAAGTACTAAAACCCACAGGCTGAAGCCTGTGCCACCAAAACCCGAAAGCATTGTTGTAATATGGCGCGCCCAGAAACTAAAATCAGCTAACATATAGACTTGGCAGGGCGGAGGAAATATGCAGAAGGTCAACATTGGAATCATCGGAACGGGATGGTGCGGGGGCATTCGCGCGGAAACGTGCGCCGCGAGCCCTTACGTGAGCGAACTGCACATCGCCGAAATCAAAGAGGCGCGCCTGAAGGAAGTGGCGGAGAAGACCAAGCCTGTCACGGCGACCACGGATTACCGCGCCCTGCTGAAGAACGACAACATCAATGCCATCATCGTCTCCGCCACGCCGGAAACCGTGCACTACCCGATGGCTAAGGAGACGCTCCTCGCTGGAAAGCACCTCCTGCTCGAGAAGCCGATTTCGCTCACGCTGGCCGAAGCGGATGAATTGATCGATCTGGCGCGTTCCAAATCGCTGCTCTTCACCATCGGATATTCGCAGCGCTTCAACCCGAAATTCGCATACGTGAAGCGCTCGATCGCTGACGGCACGATCGGCCAGCCGGTGAGCGCGCTCGTGAGCCGCCACATCACGCGCAACCTCGGCAACAAAATCGGCGGCCGCATCAAGCTATCGCCGGCCGCGATGGAAGCGACGCACGACATCGACTTCGTGCTCTGGTGCTTTGAGCCGCGCAAACCGGTGCGCGTCTACGCGCAGCTCGTCAACAAGATCATGCAGCCGACGCACGGCGTGCCCGATTGCGTTTGGATCGTCGTGACGCTGGACGACGGCAGCGTGTTTACGATCGGCGCCGGCTGGGTGCTTCCTCCGGCGTATCCAAATTTCTCATCCACGTGGATCGAGATGGTCGGCAGCGAAGGCGCGATCATGGTGGACGACTCGCACCGCGACGTCAGCATCAACACGATGAAGCGCGGCATCGAATTCCCGCTCTCCACCATGCCGGGCGAAAAAGTGGACCACGTCTATGCCGGGCCGATGGAGGCCGAGACCATCCACTTTCTGGATTGCGTCGCGCGCGGCAAGCAGCCGCTCGTCACTCCCGAGCACGCTCGCATGGTCATGCAGGTCTATCAGGCCGCGGACCAATCGGCCGAGGAAAATCGGCCCATTGAAATCGTTTGGCCCGCATCGGGCCGCCGACGCGCCGGGGAAAATGATTTCGTCGGAGTTCGCTCGACGGCGCCCGTGCGGGCGCAGGAATAACCGGAGTAAGGATTCGATTTGTTCTATGTAGCGCCCGCCTTCAGGCCGGCACCGTAGACTCGAGCAGGTGCCCGCCTGAAGGCGGGCGCTACAGAACCCGGCAATTTCTTTGTTCCAATTGTTTCTGGCAACGACAGGGGCAAGAATGCCGGACACGAATCGCACGTCCGCCTCCACTAACGCCGCTACACTAGAGAACGTCGCCTCCAAACCCACCAGGACCCGCTGGCTCGTTCTCGTGCTGATCAGCTTCATGTACCTGATCACGTACATGGACCGCAGCAATATTTCGGTCGCGCAGCCGGAAATCGCCAAACAATTTGGTCTCAGCAAGACCGCCATGGGCCTAGTCCTCGCCGCCTTTACGTGGGCCTACGCGCTCGGTCAGGTCCCTTCCGGGTGGTTTGGGGACCGCTTCGGTCCCAAGCGCGTGCTTACGGTAATCATGACGCTGTGGTCCGCCACGGCTGTGATGACCGGCGCGGCATTCGGCTTCGGTTCTCTCTTTGGCGCTCGCTTCCTTCTGGGACTGAGCGAATCCGGCGCATTTCCCGTCGCCAGCCGCGGCATGCAACTCTGGTTTCCGCGCGTCGAACGTGGCCGGATCCAGGGCACCACGCATTTCTTCAGCCGCTTCGCCGTAGCGGTCACGCCATTTATCGCCGGCAGCATTCTGATCGCCTTCGGATGGCGCGCAATTTTCTACATTTTCGGCTCCCTGGGCGTCGTGTGGGCGATTGCCTTCAGCCTCTTCTATCGCAACGTGCCCGAGGACCACAAAGGCGTCAATCGGATGGAACTGGCCACCATCCGAGGCGTGAACCCGGATGGAACCATTAAGCCGCCCGCGATCAGCCACCTCGCGACTCCGTGGAAACGAATCCTGCTTTCGCCCAACATGTGGTTCATCTCTCTCGGCTATTTCTGCTTTTTCTTTGGAACGAATTTTTATCTGACGTGGTATCCAACCTATTTGCGGGAACATCTGCACATGTCCATCCGCTCGCTGGGAATCTGGGGATCCGTTCCTCTGTTTGCGGGCATGGCCGGCGACATAACCGGCGGCACGATCTCCGATCTGATCTTGAAAACCACGGGCAAAGCCAAGTTGGCGCGCCGCGTGGTTGCCGCTCCCGGCTTTCTTCTGGCGAGCGTCTTCGTAATTCCCGCCGCATTGACCGCGAACAAATTCAGCTCGATTGGGTGTTTGGCCATATCTTTCTTTTTCCTCGAATGGGTGATCGGCCCCGCGTGGGCCGTCCCTATGGATGTGGGCGGTCAATTTAGCGGCACGGTTACGGGCGTGATGAACATGGTCGGCGCGCTGGGCGGAGCCTCCACAGCGGTCGTCTACGGAAGCTTGTTCAACCAAGGATACTGGGTGGCGCCGTTTGTGGTGAGTGCGGGAGTGATGGTCGTGGGCGCGCTGATCTGGACGTTCCTGATCAATCCAGAACAGTCTGTGGTGGAAAGCCCGGTTTCGCCGGGGGCTGCATCGCCTTGACGCTTCCGGCGGACGCGTGCTATTTGGATTGATCAGGTTTGCAGACTTTTTTCAATGAATCAGACTCAATCCAGTGGACAGGAGAAACACGATGACGCGGCGACGAATCGTTGCAATAGCCCTATCAGTCCTTGGTTTTTTCGCAATCGCGTGGCGCACCGCCAGAAGCGCGGCGCCGCCGGAAAACATGACGGACGAAATTCTGAAGGTCGATGACGAGCGGAACCAGGCTCTGCAAAAGGGCGACGTCGCCACGCTGGATCGCATTTATTCGGACGACGTGATATACGCCAATGCCAGTGGCGCGCTCCTGACCAAAGCGCAACACCTGGCGGAACTCAAAGCCAGGACTTTAACTTTTCGTTCTTTTAAACACGAAGACGTTAAGGTGGCCGTGCATGGAGATACCGGGATCCTGACCGGCATCAGCAAATCCGTCGTGGAATATCAAGGGTCCGTCTCCAGCAGCAACAGACGATTTCTGAACGTTTTCGTCAAGAAAGACGGGCGCTGGCAGTGCGTGGGTCACTTTGAAACGAATATCTCGGAAAAACCGTAGAGCGTCAAGTGGCGCAGGCTTCCAGCCTGTGGGGGTTAGTGCTTGCAAGGACCAACCCCCACAGGCTGGAAGCCTGCGCCACTGAGCTTACTCGAGCGCTTTCAATCCCGCGCTGGCGACTTGCTCATCCTCATGCGATTTGGCTCCTGAAACGCCTACCGCGCCAACGCATTCGCCCTGGTGCATGATCGGCAGTCCGCCCTGAACGGCCACTCTGCCCGGAAAAGCGACCGTTGCCGGCCTTTCCTTCACGATCTCTTCCAGAACCTTGGTCGGAGTTCGCGTCGCGGCAGCCGTTTGAGCTTTGCAGGTGGCGATCATTGCGCTCTGAGCCACGGCGCCGTCCAGCCTTTCGAGGTGAACCAGGAATCCGCCATCGTCCACGACCGCAATGCTCACATTCCATTTATTTTTTGCCGCCTCGGCTTTGCATCCGGCCAGGATTTTCTCCGCGTCGGCAGCCGTCAAACACATTTTGTTGCGCACCAGTTCTCCTTTTTATGATCGCTTTCATATATTTCGGCTACGCACGGGCTCGATACCTGGGAACGCCAATCTCCCGATTGGCGTCGCGAAAACCGCCAATCAGGAGATTGGCGTTCCCAGGAAACACCAAAAAGAACTACTTCGCCGCCCTTTGGTTGTTCGGAACGTTTCCATCCGGCTTGAACGCGGTCAGGGTGGTCATCCGGATACCCGCATACCAGAACGTACCTTGCGCATCCTGTTCGATCTTAGGAGGATACAGACCGCCGAGACGCGTGCCGTTCGGCCCTGGATGTTCCCGCCCCATAATGTCCGGGAACGGTTCCGGGAAGTAGGTGTACTTTTTTGTCTTCTGGTCAAACCTGGCCAGAACGCCGTAGCTTCTGAGCGTCACCCAAATATTATCCTGTGCGTCGGCGTAGCATTCGTATCCTCCGCCGAGCTTGAACGGGTCCTTGAACTCCGTGATTTTGCCCGTATCCGGATCCAACATTCCGAGCGCCTGTCCGATGTGCTCGGAAAACCAGACCTTGCCTTTGGAATCGACCGTAGGACGGCGCGGCCCGGAAGGCTGAGTCGGCGTTGCGTAGACCGACCACTTGTCGGTCTTCGGATCGTAGCCCACGATCTTATGTGAGGTCATGCCCACGGCCCAGACCCGGTCCTTTTGATCGACCGTCATCCCGTAATAATGGGCATTCGTGTCGGTCGGGGACGGATCCCACTCGGTGATCTTCTTGGTGATGGCGTCGAGCTTGCCAACCTTGCTTACCCCTTGCATCTCCGTGAACCAGACGTTGCCCTTTGAATCCGAACGAATGGTGTGCGGAGTGCTCCTGGTCGGAGTTGGATACGTGATTACTTTTCCTGTTTCCGGATCCAATTCGCCGATCGAGCTCTCATCGATTTCAGCCGTATAGACATGCCCGTCCTTGGCCTGGGTGATTCCGTGCGGCCCGAGCACGCGATGTCCCTGGTCAGGATTGGGAAGAATGAAGGTCTGGAACCGCCCCGGATAATCGATCCGGTTCTTGTCCATTCCCTGGATTGAATCCATGCCCATTTCGGCCACGTACACGGTCGGGGAAATGCGGCTTGGCCAGACGTCGTGGCTGGAAATCTCGTCTTCATTCTTACCGGGCAAGGCGGGAGGCAGGTCGTATTCGATATAAATGGTGCGGGAAAGCGCTGCTTCATCGAGCGGCAGATCGTCGAGCTTCAGGTCGCGCCGTTTCCCACCGTCGGGAAAAACCTTCGAAAAATAGGCGGCGATCTCTTCCCGTTTCACTTCGGGAATCGCAGCGGGGTTCACCTGGGGAACGCCGGTATGGTTGGTGAAGCTGGTACCATCCATGTTAAACATTCTGGCGACCGCGGCTGCCCAAACATCCGGGTTGCGGCCCGTTCCCCCTTGCATGCGATGCCAGGGGATGTGCTCGTAACCGTGGCAGCCCAGGCAGTTTTGCATCAGGTAGTCGCGAGTCGGCCCGGGAGGATAGAGGGTATCGAAGTCAACCAACTCGGAACGCAATTTGTCCGGGCGGGCGGTTAAGGCGACATCCGCGGTCTTCGTTTCGCGGGCCTTGATCTCCACCGTCGGGCCGTTGGAATCAAATCCGTCCTGCACCGCGGACATCTGATAAGTGCCCGGTGGCAGGTTATAAATTTGGTAGTGGCCCTTTTGGGTGAAGACGGTATAGGTGATGTGGCGCTCGGCATCTCTTGCCCTGACTCGAACCGCGTACAGCGCGGGGATATGGTTTCCTGACGCTTCGCTTAAGGCGTAATCCCTGTTGGCAGTTACAGTTCCGGAAATAACGCCACTGCCCTGGGCGCTCTGTCCTTGGGCTCTGCCCTCGACCCCCCACAACAACAGTACGGCTGCCATCAAGATTCCGCCCGACAAAACTGCTTTGAACCGTGTGGTCATGACACACTCCTGATCCCCATTTGACGCCTGCGCCCGATACCGGGTTGCGGCAGGACTCCACCGCGGAAGGCTTTGAATATTCGTACACTACGACCCGCTATCACGTCAACTTGAACGTGCCGTGTCGGTTGCGCTCCACTCTGCCGAGCATGTACAATTTTATTTCAATTTCAAACGGAGCTGCCATGATCCATACAGGACGCCACTTTCTCCAAATCCCAGGTCCCACGAATGTGCCGGATCGCATCTTGCGGGCGATGGATGCGCCGGTGATCGACCACCGGAGCGCGGAATTCGCGAGCCTGGGCAAGGAAGTTCTGGAGGGCATGCGCGGGATTTTTCAAACTTCCGGCTCGGTGATCATGTACCCGGCTTCCGGGACGGGAGCGTGGGAAGCGGCGCTGGTAAATACTCTTTCTCCGGGTGACCGGGTTCTGCTGTTCGAGACGGGACATTTTTCATTTCTATGGCGCGGAGTCGCCGAGAAATTCGGCATCCAGGTGGATTACGTGCCCGGCAACTGGCGGAGAGGGGCGAGCGCCGCGGAACTGGAATCGCGGCTGGCCGCGGATCGCGGCCACGCGATTAAAGCGATCCTGGTGGTGCACAACGAAACCTCGACCGGTGTGACGAGCCGCATCCCGGAGCTTCGCCGGGCGCTCGATTCGGCGCACCATCCCGCTCTGCTCCTGGTGGACACGATTTCTTCGCTGGCTTCCATCGACTATCGCCACGACGAATGGGGAGTCGATGTCACCATTGCAGGGTCGCAGAAAGGGTTGATGCTTCCGCCGGGCATGAGTTTCAATGCGCTTTCAGAGAAGGCGCTGCGCGCGAGCGAGAATGCCCGCTTGCCGCGTTCCTACTGGGACTGGCAGGAAATGCTGAAGCCGAATCGCAGCGGATTTTTTCCATATACGCCGCCGACCAATCTCCTCTACGGCTTGCGGGAAGCGCTGCACATGATGCGGGAAGAGGGCCTCGCCAATATTTTCCGCCGGCACGATCGCTACGCGGAAGCAACGCGCGCGGCCGTTCGCGCGTGGGGACTGGAAATCGTTTGCGAGGAGCCGCGTGAATATTCCAGCGCGTTGACGGCGGTGTTCATGCCGGAAGGCCACGACGCGGATAAGTTGCGCGCGGTGATCCTAGAACATTTCGACATGTCTCTCGGAGCGGGCCTTTCCAAATACGCCGGAAAAGTTTTTCGCATCGGACACCTCGGCAGCTTCAACGATTTGATGCTCGCGGGAACGCTGTGCGGCGTGGAAATGGGATTGCGTTTGGCAGGCGTGCCGCACAAAGAAGGCGGCGTCATGGCGGCTCTCAATTCACTCGCTGGGTCCAATCGCAAGCCAGAGCCTGCCGCTGTAGCGCGGTGAGGGCCTCGGACGGTTTACGCGGCTGTTACAAGTATTCGACCCGCTCTTTTTGATTTCGGTTTGGGGCGGATAACAATGTCCACGTCCCGGTCGAGAGCCGTGAGAAAATTCATCAGACGTTCCACTGAAAATCCATCGATCCGGTAATTTGAGAGAGCCGATATTTTCGGCTGATTGATGTTCAACCGGCGTGCCGCCGCAATCTGGGACAGACCCTGATCTTCTATGATCTGGTTTATCTCAAATGCCAGACGCACTTTTGCCTTCTTCTCCTCCGCGTTGGGCAGTCCCAGATCTGCAAAAACGTTGCCCGAACCGCGCATGACGTTCCTCTTCCCGATTTTTCTATTGGTCTTGGCGCGCCTCATGATCTTGCTGAGCCAGCTTGAGCCGCTGAACTCACGGATTATCCCAGTTGTGGGATACATTGTCGACCCATTGGCTTTATCGATTCGCAGTGGCCACAGGCGTGGGGACGACGCCGATGGAAGGGCCCTTGGTTCCTTCGTCCCTGTCGATGACGGACTGTTCGGGATCGATCCAGAAGGCCCAGATGGCCGCGCCGATGAAGAGCAGGCCGGCGGACACGCCGAACGGGGCGACCCAGGAGCCCCTGGACACGAGATAACCGAACACCGTCGGGGAGAGAGCGCCGACGAATTGGCCGCCCATGTTCATCATGCCGGACACGGTGCCGGAAAATTCTCCGCCGATGTCCATGGGGACAGCCCACGCGGGGCCGATGGTCATTTCGAGGAAGAACATGGCGGCCGTCAGACAATAGACCGCGGTAAACGGATTTGCCGACAACGCGGCGAATAATGTGAATGTCGCGCAACCGAGCATGGCCACGATGGCGACGGAGCGGCGGGAAAATTTGAGGTTATTCGTCTTCACCAGCAGCTTGTCGGTCAGCCAGCCGCCGAAGGCGTCTCCCACGACGCCGGCCATAAGAGGCATCGAAGCAAAGAGGCCTGTCTTGATCAGCGTGAATTTACGGAATTCGACGAGATAGGACGGCAGCCACGAAAGGAAAAACCACAGCGAATAAATGTAGGCGGCGTAGGCGCACATCACGGCCCACATGTTTCCGTGCTTCAGCAGAATGCTCCACGGAACTTTCGGCCGCCTGGCGACGTTCGCCTGCTTGATTTCGCCTTTTTCATCGAGGCCGCGGATTCGGGCGAGCTCAGCGCGGCTCACCTTGCTGTCCTGCTCCGGCATGTTGCGGTACACGAGCATGTAAAGGAGAGACCACAGCAAACTGAGGACGCCGATCACGTAGAAAACCGATCGCCAGCCGTAGTGAATCATGATCGCCACAGCGATAGGCGGGCCGATCGCCGCGCCAAATCGGCTGGCGGCGTGGCTGATTCCCTGCACGAAGCCGCGTTCGTCCCGCGGGTACCACATCTGCATGGCTCGCGTCGCGGTGGGAAACGCGCCCGCCTCGCCCACGCCGAGGGCGAAGCGAATGCCCCACAGGGAATAAAAGCCGGTAGCCAACGTTGTCACCACGGCGATTACGGTGCGATATACCATGATGGACGACAAAACTCTTCGAGGGCCAAACCGGTCGCCGAGCCATCCGCCGGGTACCTGGAAGAGCGCGTAGGCCCAGATGAAGGCGCTGAAGATGACTCCCATCGTGACTTTGCTGAACCCGTATTCCTTGCTGATGAGCGGCGCGGTGTTGGCGAGGCTCACGCGGTCCAGATACGTAATGAGGTACATCAAGCAAAGGAGAAGCAACACCACCCAACGCACATGGCTTCGCCCGGAATCGTCCAGCTTCTCCATTTCCATTCCTCCATCACACCGCGGAAGATTAAACCCGAATGATTCGCATGGATTGCAGTCTGTCAGATATACACCGCGCCCTCACCGGCAGCAATCTTTTTTCGGCGTCGGTGGCGGCTCGTTCTGATAGCAAACGTGCCCTCTCCGTCCCGAAGAACACGGGACGGAGAGGCCTCTACATAACCGCATTGCCGCAGTAGGTTTTGTAGAGGCCGCCCGCATTTGGGGCGGGCAGCTTTCCGCTTCGCTCTTGCCATGTGAGTGCGGGCGAGTCAGAATATCGTGCTGCGTTACCCCTGACAATGAGCACAGTGCAAATTTCATCGCCCCTGCCTCTCAGTTCGCATGGGAAACCCGTGGATTCGTTCGCGCAGGCGGGCGAACTCGAGAGCGAACTGAAACGCGTGGTGAAGGGCGAGGTGCGCTTCGATCGCGGAAGCCGCGCGCTGTATTCCTCGGACGGCTCGAATTACCGCCAGATTCCGATCGGCCTCGTGGTTCCTTGCGATGACGCCGATGTGATTGCGGCGGTGGCCGCGTGCAGGAAATTCGGCGCGCCGGTCCTGCCGCGCGGGGCCGGCACGAGCCTCGCCGGGCAAACCTGCAACGTCGCCGTGATCCTGGACTTCACGAAATACATGAACAAGATTCTGGAGATCAACCCTGCTGAAGAATTCGCGCGCGTCCAGCCCGGCGTCGTTCTCGATACGCTGCGCAACCGCGCGGAAAAGCATCAATTGACGTTCGGCCCCGATCCATCCACGCACAGCCGCTGCACGCTCGGGGGAATGATCGGAAATAATTCTTGCGGCACGCATTCCTTGCTGGCCGGAAAAACGGTCGACAACGTGATCGAATTGCGCATCTTGCTCTACGACGGCACGCAGATGACCGTGGGCGCTATTTCCGGCGAGGCCGAACTCGATTCCATCATTGCGCAGGGCGGGCGCCGCGGCGAAATTTATTCCAAGCTGCGGGACATTCGTGACAAATACGCCGGCCTGATCCGCGCGAAGTATCCACAAATTCCAAGGCGCGTCTCCGGATACAACCTCGATCAATTGCTGCCGCTTAGCGGATTCAACGTGGCGAAATCGCTGGTCGGGACAGAGGGCACGTGCATGATCGTGCTGGAAGCCAAACTACGGCTGATCCAAAGTCCGCAGCACAGATCGCTTGTATGTCTGGGCTACCGCGATACGTTTTCCGCGGCAGACCATGTGCCGGAGATTTTGCCGCTCAAGCCCATTGGGCTCGAAGGCTTTGAAGGAAGCATCGTCGATGGCCTCAAAAAGAAAAACGCCCCGCATCTGGAGCTGATTCCGGAGGGGCGCGGCTTCTTGCTGGTGGAATTCGGTTCGAATGATCCGGCCGAGGCTGAGGGGGCCGCTCGCCAGTTGGTCGACCAGTTGAAACAGGCGCCCGATCCTCCCAACATGCGGGTCTACACGAAAGCGGAAGCACGGCACGTCTGGAAGCTGCGCGAGGCCGGGCCGCGTGCGGCCGCCGCCGCGCCGGGTTCGCCTCCCGAATGGGAAGGCTGGGACGACGCGGCGGTCCCGCCGGAGAAATTGGGCAACTACCTGCGCGATATCCGGAAGCTGCTCGACGAATATAATTACCACACCTCGTTCTACGGCCATTTCGGGCACGGCTGCATTCACATGCGCGTGAGTTTCGATTTACAGAGCGAAAACGGAATTCGCAATTATATGGAGTTCGTCGAGCGCGCCGCCGATCTGGTGGTGAGCTATGGCGGCTCGCTTTCCGGCGAGCACGGCGACGGGCAATCGCGCGCCGCGTTGCTTCCCAAGATGTTCGGTCCCGAGCTGATCAAGGCGTTCGGTGAATTCAAGTCCGCGTGGGACCCGGACAATAAGATGAACCCGAACAAGGTGGTCAACGCGTATCTGCCCACCGAGAATTTGCGTTTGGGCGCGGACTACAAGCCGAATGATCCCAAAACTTATTTTCAATTTCCGGACGATGACGGATCCTTCGCCAAGGCCACGGTGCGATGCATCGGGCTCGGTGAATGCCGCAAGCACGATAGCGGCTCGATGTGCCCGAGCTACATGGTGACGCTTGAGGAGGAGCACAGCACGCGCGGCCGCGCGCACATGCTCTTCGAAGTGTTGCAGGGCGAAGTGGTGCGCGATGGCTGGAAGGACGAGCACGTCAAGAAAGCCCTCGACCTGTGCCTGGCGTGCAAAGCGTGCAAGTCGGAATGCCCGACAAACGTGGACGTGGCCACGTACAAGGCGGAATTCCTGGCCCACTACTACGAAGGCAAGAGCAGGCCGCTGCATGCTTACGCATTCGGCATGATCGACCGCTGGGCGGAGCTTGGCTCGAAAGTTCCCTGGCTTGCAAATTTTTTCAGCAGCGCGCCGGGGTTCCGCCACGTCCTGCAGAGCGTGTTGCATCTGGCGCCGCAGCGGAAGATGCCCCAGCTTGCCGGTTCTACTTTCCAAAGTTGGGCGCGCAAGCGGCAGCTGCCTGCCTCCGGCGGAGTGATCTCTGGGGGGGACAAAGGCACCGTTCTGCCCGAAGTGATTCTGTGGGCGGACACGTTCAACAACTATTTTCATCCCGAAACCAGCCGCGCGGCGCTCGAGGTCCTTCAAAGCGCAGGATTTCGGGTCAACATTCCGCAAGGCCACCTTTGCTGCGGCAGGCCGCTTTACGACTTCGGCATGCTCGACAGAGCCAAGCAGTATCTCGAACGAATCCTGAGCGTGCTGGCCAAGCAGATCGATGCGGGCATCCCGGTCGTCGTCCTGGAACCGAGTTGCGCTTCCGTATTCCGCGACGAACTCCGCAATCTGTTTCCCCTGGTTGCGCGCGCCACGAAATTGCGGAGCCAGACGTTTCTGCTCAGCGAATTTCTCGAGCGCCATGCTCCCGGATTCAAGCCGCCGCAACTTTCGGCGAAGGTGCTTTTGCATGGGCACTGCCATCACAAATCGCTGATGGGCCTCGGCGATGAAGAGTCCCTTCTCCGAAAAATGGGCGCGGACCTGCAATCCATCGATTCCGGTTGTTGCGGGATGGCAGGCCCCTTCGGCTTCGAGAAAGAAAAATATGAAGTGTCGCAAGCAGTGGGCGAACGAGTATTGTTGCCGACCGTGCGAAATACGCCCGAGAACGCGCTGATCGTTTCTGACGGCTTCAGCTGCCGGGAGCAAATTTTTCAATCCACGGGACGCCGGGCGATTCACCTGGCCGAAGCCTTGCAACTCGGCATGAAGAACAAATAGGGTTGAGTAGCACAGCCACTCTTGGCTGTGCGGGTTTTGCGATCATAGTTGGGGCGTGTATCCTGTGCGTGCGACTTACAAAACCACACAGCCAAGAGTGGCTGTGCTACTCAATTTTTTCGGCATTCGCGGTTTGCAACGATCTGCTTCAGATCTTCGTCGGCGAATTGACTAGGGAGGCAAAAATGAAGAAAGAGATTACTTTTCCGGGCAAAGTCTGGTTTTTGGTCGGCCTGGCAATCGTTTTGGCGGGGTCCTATCCGGTCCAAGCGCAGGTACCGAAGTACGAAGTAGATCCCACTTGGCCGAAGCCTTTGCCCGGCCTCATGGTTACCGGGCGGGCCGGCGGGATCTGCGTGGATGCCCAGGACCACATCTTCGAAGTCAACCGCGGCGACTTGCAGGATAAGGAAAAGTTGGTCGGCACGCCCGCGCCTCCCGTCCTCGAATACGACTCCGACGGCAATCTGGTCAATACGTTCGGGGATTTCAAGACCGCGCCTTCCTCCATTCACGGCTGCATCGTGGACAAAGACAACAACATCTATGTTGCCGGCAACGATGACGCGGTCGTGCAGAAATACACGCATGACGGCAGCAAAATGTTGCTCCAGATCGGCACCAAAGGCCTGTTCGACAGTTCCACCGGCCTGATCACCGGCATCGCCATGAACCGGAGCAACACTCTCCTCAATAAGCCGGCGGATATCGCGGTCGATCCAACCAACGGCGACATCTACATTGCCGACGGCTATGGCGATCACCGTATCGCAGTGTTTAATAAGGACGGAAAATTCCTGCGGCAGTTTGGCGAGCAGGCCACGAAGGATGAATCCGCGGCCGGCGAAGGCGGCAAGTTCATGGGCGTGGTGCATTGCGTGGTGATGGACAACAACGGCCTGGTGTATGTGTGCGACCGCCAGGGCAACCGGATTCAGGTGTTCGACAAGATGGGAAATTTCAAAAAGAACATCTGGATCAAGTCGGGTCACGAGGAAACGCCCGATTCGTGGGGCACCGCGTGGTGGCTGCGTTTTTCTCGCGATCCGGCGCAGAAATACATGATCGTCGCCGATGGCCGCAACGAGCTCGTCCACATCCTCGATCATGAGGGGAACGAAATCACGAAGTTCGGCCGCCCCGGCCATCAACTGGGCGAATTCACGCATTGCCACACGCTGGACATCGACTCCAAGGGCAACATCTACATCGCCGAAACGGACATCGGACGGCGCGTGGATAAATTCAAGTTGGTGAAGTAAGCGGCCGCTAACAACGTGAAGTAACGCCTGGCTCTGATCAGGGCTCGATGGCATGCGCATTCTTGAAGGTTGCGCTTGGGCGGAGAGCCGGGCTTCCGCTCGGCCATTCCCATTGCGTTTGATCCCAGGATTCAGCCGCAAAAGCTTCGGTTTGAGAATTTCACCTTTCCGGAATGCGCTAAAGGAAACCTTCAGGTTGGCGATTTAGGATCAGTGGCGTGGCTGTCCGCCGATGCGGAGGGTTACCGCCAAACCGAGACTCATCGTCGATGGCGAAATCCTGGTTTCCGCAGTCGGAGATTTAGTCAGTCAACTTGAGGAGTTCCAATGAAGACACCTCTATTCATTCTTGCGTTGGTATTGGCCTGCGCGGCGCAGTCATCGGCGCAGGAAAAAACGCCGCTCCGGCTGGCTCAAACCATTGATGTGCCGGGCGCGCGGAAATGGGACCATTTCGGCGTGGACCTCAAGGGGAACCGGCTCTTCGTTAGCTCGGAGGAAGAGCCGGCCGTTGAGGTTTTCGATCTGCGGACGAACAAGCATCTTCAATCCCTCACCGAATTCAAGAAACCTCACAACGTTCTGCCGTTCCCGGAACTGAAGAAAATCTTCGTCGTGGATGGAGAAGCGTCGGAGATCAAGATCCTGGACTACGATTCCTACAAGCTGATCGGCCGCATCGCATTGACGATTGATGCCGATCCGGTCGTGTACGATCCCGCCTCCAAATATCTCTACGTGGTCAACGGCGGACGCGAAGCCAAAACTCCAACCTGCCTCATCAGCGTTGTAGATATCGCCACGGGCAAGAAACTGGCGGACATGAAGCTGGAGACCAACCGGCTGGAATCGATGGCCATCGAAAAGTCCAGCAATCGTCTCTTCGTCAACATGACTGGCATCAACTCCATCGGCGTCGTGGACCGCGAAAAGCGCGCGGTCGTCCAGACCTGGCCCATCACCGCGGGTAAAGAGAATGTCCCGCTGCAGTACGATGAAGTCACGCACCGCTTGTTTCTGGCCACCAGGAAACCCTCCAAGCTTGTGGTCGTAAATGCGGACAATGGGAAGGAAGTCGCGAATTTGGACGTCGCGGACTATGTCGACGATCTGGCTTACGACGCCGCCCACCACCGCCTCTACGTGCCGGGCGGGGGCGGAAACGGCGCAGTCTCCGTGGTCGAGCAGCGTGGGGCGGACAATTACCAAGTGGTTGCAACAATTCTAACCAAGCCCGGTGCAAAGACGGCCCGTCTCGTGCCGGAGCTCAACAAGTATTACGTCGGCGTTCCGGCAAAAGAAGGACAGTCGGCACAGATTCTCGTCTACGACGTTGCACCATAAAGGCTGTGGGTCAAAAATTAGTGTGAAAAGTGCAGGTCGGGAGGTATCGATGTGCATGTATCCCAAAAAGCTGTTGGCGATCGGTGGTTTGTTATTTCTTGCGCTTACTGTGAGGGTCGGCGCGCAAGATAAGCCACCACTGAAACTCGTTGCGACAACGCCGCTGCCCGGTTTTACCGGTGATTTTGACCACTTCGGACTGGACCTGAAAGGCAAGCGGTTGTTCCTCGCCGCCGAAGATCACAAAACAGTGGAAGTGTTTGACCTGGATGGCAAACGGCTGCAAAGCATCACCGGCTTCGGGCAGCCGCACGCGATTTTGTACATGCCTGACGTGAACAAGCTCATCGTGACGGACGGCGACGGTTTCGGAATGGTGGAACTCGTCAGCGGTAAGGACTACAAGATCCAGAACACCATCAAACTTCCTCCCGGCGTGGACGGCGCCGTCTTCAATCCTGTGAACAAGTATTACTACGTGGAAAGCGGAGGCGGTGAGAAGGACGCACAGACCCACAAGATCAACATCATCGATACCAAGGCGTTCAAACTCGTCGGGGATATCACGCTTCCGGGAAACCATTCGGAGGCCATGGCCGTCACTCGCGACGGGAAAAAAATGTATGTGAACCTCACCGGCCCGAAGGAGGTCGGCGTCGTTGACCTGAATACTCGCGAGCTCGTCGCCCGCTGGCCTATTACGGGCGCGGAAACTCCCAATTCCATGGCGCTCGATGAGCCGAACCATCGCCTTTTTATCGCCACGCGCAATCCGCCGAAATTTTTCGTCTTTGACACCGGCACCGGCAAGATTGTAACCAGCGTTCCCGTCTCAGCGTTTAACGATGACATGTGGTTCGACGTCGCGCGCAAACGAATTTATCTATCGGGATCGGAGACCACCACGGTCCTCGCGCAGAAAGACGCGGACCACTACGTGTTCGTCGCGGACGTGCCGACGGGATATCGTGCCAAGACTTCTCTTTATGTGCCGCAACTGAATCGCTTCTACGCTGCTGTTTCGGGCAAGGGGAAGCCGGACGCACAGCTGGCTGTTGAAGTGTTCGACGTGCTGCCCTGAAGCGTGCCCGGGAACGCCAATCGGGAGATTGGCGTGCCCGGGATTCAACTGGCGGCGTGCCAGCCGCCGTCCACAAAAAGCGTGTGTCCGGTGATGAAATCCGAGGCTGGACTTGCCAGGAAGACGGCCGCGCCAACCAAATCGGAAGGCTCCGCGAATCGCCCCAGTTTGATCCGGCTGAGCAATCTCTGCGCGCGCGCTTCATCTTCGCGGAACGAGCGGCTGGTGTTTTCCGTGAGCGTCGAGGTCGGCGCGATCGCGTTGACGCGCACTCCCAGGGGAGCCCATTCCGTAGATAGGGCGGCGGTGAGATACGACACGCCGGCCTTGGCGATCCCGTAAACACTTTTGCCTGTGTCCGTGCTCGCGGACCAAGTCGAGCTCAGATTGACAATTTTGCCGTAGCCGCGCTCAATCATTAGACGCCCCAAAGATTGGCAGCAGAAAAATGTCCCCTTGGCATGGACGTCCAGAATATGGTCCCAGTCTTCTTCGGTGATATCGAGCGCGGGTTTCGTGAATCCGAAGCCGGCGCAATTCACGAGAACTAAGGCGAGATCCCTGCCCTTAATGAGCCGGGACACTTCTTGCTCCATCAAACGAATGTCTTCGATCTTGCTCACGTCGGCGCGGATGACGTGCGCCCGGCCTCCCGCAGCCTCGACCGATCGCTGTACTTCGAGAAGTTTTTCGCGCGTGCGGCTCACCAAAACAACTTCGGCGCCCGAGCGCGAGTAGGCGACAGCGAACGCGCGCCCGATGCCGTCGCTCGCGCCCGTGATAATGGCCAGGCGGCCATCGAGGCGGAAAGACGGCAGAGCGTCGTGTTTAGGGTCGCTCGAATTCATGTGTGTGATGCATTTGGTAGCACAGACTTTAGTCTGTGGGGGTTCGTTCCGCAGCCCAGGCCGCGCACGCCAGCCAAGATCAGGTGGAAACCCACAGACTGAAGTCTGTGCTACTAAAAGCTACCTTGTGCGCCCCGTTGTCGTGTCGAGGGGATGCAGATCGTTCACAAGCCGCTCGTCGAACGGATACGTCGTGTAGATGTCGACGCCGTCGTGCGTGACGATGTGGTCGTTCTCGAGGCGAATTCCGCCAATGCCGGGCTTCCCTGCGTACGGCTCGAGGTTGAACGCCATGCCTTCCTTCAGCACCACGGGCGCATCCTTGGAAGCAGGGCTGAAGTAGGGCGCCTCCCAGGGATTCACGCCGGAGCCGTGGCCCAGGCTGTCCAGCACGTACGGATCGGCCGCGGCGAAAACTTCGGCGTTCGTCGCGCCTGGACGCACTTTGCTTCCCGCATTGAAGAGCGCGTTGTAGCACTTCTGATGGAGGTCGCGCATTTCGGGCGTGGGCTTCACGTTTCCGCAAACCCAGGTGCGCGTCAGATCGCCCCAGTAACCGTTGTAGCCCGCGCCAACGTCCATGATGACCAGATCGCCGTTGCGAATAATCCGGTCGGAAGTGAAGCGCCGGTAGGGCGCTGTGTACGGGCCGGAGCAGATGATGTTGGAGCATTGCGTCCACTCGCTGCCCATTGCCGTCATTTTCCCCCAGATAATCGCGAGAATTTCACATTCCTTGATCCCGGGCCGCAGCGCCTGAATTCCCTCGTCCAGCGCCGACTCGGTAATCGCGTTGGCGATTTTCAGGCAGAGGATCTCGTCCTGCGTCTTAATTTCTTTCGCGCGCATCAGCACGCTCTGATAGCCGTCGGCGAACGTGGTCTTGGGAAACACTTCGCGGATCGCCGCCTCCATGTTCAAGTCCCAGATATCGACGCCGACTCGTTTTCCGGAGAGCGAACCGACCAGGCCTTCGACCTGCTCCGCCCAGCGTTTCATCCCGATTTTTTCGCGGAAATTCGCGCGCGGACGGATCTGATCCGCCGAAAGCCATGGCATGCGCAGCTTGCAGTGCTCGAAGTCCATCGTCCACAGAATCGGATCGTGCTTCCGAGAAAGCACCGTGACGGCGTTCCCCATGATGAAGGCCGGGCCGAGATGATGGCGATACCCTGTCAAGTAGCGCGCATCCTCGGTGCGAAACACAAACAGCGCGTCAAGATCGGAATTGTTGAGCGCGTCCTTGGCCCGTTGCAAACGTTCGCGCAGCATCCGCTGCGGATCAAATCGCACTTCCCAATCGACCGGAATCATTCCAATATCGGACACAGCGTGTTCCTCCTCGAAAATAAATGCACACTTGCATTAGCATTATTGCCCGGAGCGTGTCAAATTTGTGCGCTTGCGCGTAATGGATTTTAGTAGGACAGCCACTCTTGGCTGTCCGCTTGCGCCCTGCAAGGACTGTCAGGGACAGCCAAGAGTGGCTGTCCTACTAGAATCAAATCGCAGCCAAATTGATCCAACGAGGGCGTGCAGAAAGAAATAGTGGAGGGGAATTTGAAAATCGTCATCACCGATTACCGTTTTCCGGACGTCGACCGGGAACGGAGTGCGGTGGAAGCCGCGGGCGGCACGCTAGTCACCGGGCAAGCGGTGAACGAAGACGAAGTCGCGGAGTTGTGCCGGGACGCGGACGGCGTGCTGAACGCGCGAGCCCCCATCACCAGGCGCGCGATTTCCGCCATGCAGCGCTGCCGGATCATCGTGCGCTATGGCATTGGCGTGGACACGGTCGACGTCGCGGCGGCGACCGAGCGCGGCATTCTCGTGGCGAACGTCCCGGATTACTGCCTCGACGAAGTCTCCGACCACGCGCTCGCGCTTCTGCTCATGCTCAGCCGCCAGATGATCCCCGCGATTGCGCTGGCCAGGGAAGACACCTGGGCCGTCGCGAAAATGCCTCGGTTGCAGCGATTGCGCGGCCAGACGTGCGGCCTCGTCGGCTGCGGAAGGATCGGCTCGCTGCTGGCCGGCAAAGTATCCGCACTGGGAATGAGCGTGATCATTCACGATCCCTATTTGAGCGAGGCTCGCGCGCGCGAAATGGGCGCGGAACTCGTCACGCTCGACACGCTGCTCTCGCGCACAGATTTTATTTCGCTGCACGCGCCGCTCAATGCAAGCTACGCATCATCTCCTCGGCGAAGCGGCCTTCGCCAAAATGAAAAAAACCGCGTCGATAGTCAACACCGCGCGCGGCGGCCTGATTGACGAAGCCGCGCTTCTCGCCGCGCTCGACGCAGGCAAAATTTCCGGCGCCGCGCTCGACGTTCTGGAATCGGAAACCGTTGTGACGCCCACCCGCAGCGCGCTTGTGCGCCATCCCAAAATGATTGTCACGGCTCACACCGCCTGGCTCAGCGAGCAAGCCCGCGCAACCCTCCAACTCCGCGCCATCGAGCAGGTCCTCGCTTGCCTCAGAGGCGAAACGCCCTACGGTCTGATCAATCGCGAGCTCGCGAAATAAGAACGCGATTCAAGTAGGACAGGCTTCAGCCTGTCTGGTTTTGATTTTCGTTGGCTGGGAACGGCAGACAGGCCGAAGCCTGTCCTACTTCCACCCGCCGCTAAATAATTTCCGGGATGGCACACTAGTTACAATGTTCACAACAGGTCCATTTTTCAATGCAGATCTTTGGTAATCTCACCTGGGGCCGTCCGTCGGCATTCCATATCTTTGCTCGATCAATTGATGCAAACCGAGGCTCTCCGCCTTGCCAAACGATCTTACGCAAAAAACGCCGGCGCCGAACCAGAAAATGTCGGCCGGATCGGCCGCCAATTCGTTGTCGGCCGCAGCCCAGCGGCCGAATCGCAAGCACGATGAGTTGCGGCTGCTGATCAATTCGCGAAATCCTCTCATCACCGTCGAAACCACGGAAGAAGACCGCCTAAAAGACCTTTTGCTGATGATCGCGACCGAGCTCAACGTCCCGCTTTACACGTGGAGCGCGATCACGGGCCTTGCGAGATTCAATGGCGCGCCTATCTATGGCTCGGACCAGCCGGAACAGGCGCTGGCGAACATCGCTCTGATCGCCGGCGACGCGATTTTTCTGCTCAAGGATTTTGCGCGTTATTGCGATAACGACCGGATCAGCCGCCGCGTCCGCGATTTGGCCGGCACGTTTCGCGTGGCTCGGCGGTCCCTGGTGATTACAGCGGCTTCGATGAAGCTGCCTCCCGAACTGGAAAGCGAGTCGGCGCCGTTTCAATTTGGATTGCCGGACGCGGACGAATTGCTCCCCGGCGTGCGGAAGGTTTTGGCGGACGCGAATCGGGAAAATGGGATTCATGTCGCGCTCGACGCCGCTGCCATCACGCAGCTGGCGCATAACCTTGTAGGTTTGCCGGAAGAGGAAGCCATTCGGACGCTCCGGAAGTGCGTGCTGAAGCGCGGCAACGCGGACAACGGGCTGCTCGATGACGTGCTGGATGCCAAGCGTGAGGCCATGCAATTGGAGGGGCCCCTCGAATCCGTGCGCCGCGATGCATCGTTCACGGATGTGGCCGGCCTGAAGCACCTGCGGGAATGGGTCGCGAAAAGACGAAGCGCATTGACGCCGGAAGGCCGGCGATTCGGCCTTGCACCGCCGAAGGGCGTGCTGATCAGCGGAGTCCAGGGCTGCGGAAAAAGCCTGGCGGCGCGCGCCGTGGCGGGGGAATGGGGCGTCGAGTTGGCGCGGCTGGACGTGGGCGCCCTCTACGACAAGTATGTCGGAGAGAGCGAG
This sequence comes from uncultured Acidobacteriota bacterium, assembly GCA_963768275.1. Lineage (GTDB taxonomy): Bacteria > Acidobacteriota > Terriglobia > Acidiferrales > UBA7541 > Palsa-360. Next base: position 524,628 of record CAVYHH010000011.1, on the reverse strand, counting down.
AAGCGCCTGCACAAGGCGCTCGAGCTGGCGGAAAAGCTCGCGCCGATCGTCCTGTGGATCGATGAAATTGAGAAGGCGTTTGCTTCGGCAGGCGCGAGTGGCGACGCCGATAGCGGTTTGTCGCAGCGGCTTTTGGCCACTTTTCTGACGTGGATGCAGGATCGAGAGGGCGACGTCTTCCTGGCGGCGACTTCCAACAACATCACGATCCTGCCGCCGGAGATGACGCGCAAAGGACGTTTCGACGAAATCTTTTTCGTCGACCTGCCCGGCGCCGAAGTGCGCGCCGCGCTCTTTTCCTTGCATCTGAAGAAACGCGGAAGAGACGCGGCGGGTTTCGATGTGGCGGCGCTCGCGGCGGCAAGCGGAGGATTTTCCGGAGCCGAGATCGAGCAGGCCATCGTCGCAGGCCTGTACACGGCGTTCGATCGGAAACAGCAGCTCACGACGGCAATCTTGCTGGAGGAGATCCGCGGCACGCAGCCGCTCAGCGTGACTCGCGCCGAAGAGATTCACGCCATAAGGGATTGGGCGAAATCGCGCGCCGTGCCGGCGGATTGAATCCTGAACTCCGCGATTGGCCCGATGAATTTCCAGTCGACTGATTGAACAAGTTTGGCGGCACACAGTAGAAATTTTGGCGGGTGCCCCTCTTCGAGCGTGCGCGAATTCCATTGGCCAGTTTGAAGTGCGGAACGTTTCGGGAGATGAGGCGCGAAGGTGCGTGGTACCACCGCTGTAGGGATTTTCCTTAAGGTTTTTCCTGACGGATTTTCCCCGACTTGACACCAGTCTGATTCAGTCGCATCGTTCTGACTGGCCTATGCAATGCCATTGATCACGATTCATTTGATTCGGAGGTGTGACCAATGGAACTCTACGCCTGCGTTCGCGGATTGAGGCGCTTTTCCCACAACGCGCACGAAGCCCTCCCCTGCATCCTCGCACTCACGGATGTCGTGGAAAAGGTGCTGATTAGAGCTGCCATCTTAGCCGTTATCCTCCATGAAATTTGCCGGCTTTTTCGCGGACTGTGAACCCGGGAAACTTGATTCAACAGATGCGAGGAAACAGGGCAAACACCCTACAAAGACATTTCATCCGGCCGCAGAGTCAACGCCAGACTTCCAGCGACAGCGGACAGCAGCGAAATTTGAATCTCTCCCGCGAAGGCCCAGCCAGCGTGGCTGGCGATCCCGCCCATCAAGTAGCCGGCCCCAGCGGCGGCCGCGTAGAGGCTCGTCACAAACATGCCCGAGGCGCGGCTGGACAAACTGCTTTGCACCGCCTTTACGTGATAACCCGCGAGGTTGACGTAGATCGTGCCGCTCCCGATTGCGCCGTAGGCGAAGGTGAGAATCACGTGTGGCGCGATCGCCTCCGAGCCGTGAAAGCACAAGTAACCGAGGCATGCGACGCAGAAGAATGACGCGCTCAGCACGAGGCGCGGCGAGAAGCGGTCTCCGAACCAGCCGCCAAAAATGGAGAGCAGTGCTCCCGCTCCGTAAAAACTTTGGACAAACCCCGCTGCCTTGGGCGTGTAATGCAAGGCCTCGCGCAAGTACGTCGCGTACATCCCCGTAAAACCGTACAGAACGAGGCCGCCGATCACGCTCAGGACCGTCAAAATAATTGTGTTTCGGTTCAGGAGCGTGGGCGCGCCGAGGAGATCGGTGCGGGCGTCGGCCACGCGGCGCGTCTCGCTGAACCACGGCCGCACGCTCAAGGCGATCACTGCGATCATGAGAAAACCGAAAATTCCGAAGACGATCATGGGGGCGTGCCAGTTTCTATACGACGTGAGCAGGAGGCCGCCCAGGATGGGGCCGGTAAATGCGCCCAGGCCAAAAAAAACATTCATCGAGCCGATGGCGGCGGCGCGGTAGCCGACAAAATAGTTTGCCGCGATGGCGATCATTACCGTCAGTTGCATGGCTTCGCCGATGCCCGTCGCGGCGAGGTACATCAGCATGTCCGGGAATCCGAGCGCCAGAACCATGAGCGCCGTCCCCGCGGAAAAAATTGCGACCCCGAGGAGCAGCACCGTCTTGCGGGAAAAACGCGCGAGGAGATAGCCGGTCGGCAATCCCGCGACCGCCAGGCCCAGCGTAAAAATCGTGGTGAGAAGTCCGGTGTCGGAAAGCGAAAAGCCGTACTGCACGCGGACATCGTGAGCGAGAAGGGGAAATAGTTGCCGGTCCGCGGCGTTCACGCTGTAGGCGAGGAGCAACACACCATACATCGCGATGGCAGCGGCGCGCGTGCCTGCCTCGCCGGACGCGGGCTTCGCCTGAGCCGTGGATAGTGGTTCGCGAACTGGTTTTTTCCTTCCCTCTTACGGCGCCGGAGATGCGTTGCGCCAAGCAATGCTGGAATTTCGGATAGGCGCGAGTATACGCCACAACACTTCATCCTCGAAGCGTTCCACAAGTTTCCGCCAAACAAAATTTGTTTTGATTTATGAGAAGGTTTCTACAACAAAATGAAATTACTGCGCCGGCCCGGCATGAAACAATTCCGGGTTGGCAGGCCCCGTCACTTCGATCACGGCCACCAGGCCCCGCGCGATCCGGATCAACGCGTGGTCGGTCAATTTGTAGATTCCCGGCTCTTGCGGCTTGATTTCAAACACGGTCGCGCCTCCCGGCGGCACCATGGTGGTCTGCACCGAAGTAAGAGGCGGAGATGTGAACGAGCCTTCGTTATAGACGCGCTCCAATATCTGTCCAATGACGTGCGGGGAAGAAATCATGTTCGGCCCGCCAACGCCGAAAAAAATCCGAATGCTTTCGCCCACCTTCGCGTGCATCGGATGCTGGTCCGTAAGCGCTCCGACCGCGCCATTGAACACGAAATATTCGGGACGTTCATTCATCAACTTGGGCAGACTCATTCTCTGGTGCCCGTGCCCGCCCAACGCGTCCACCGTATAGATTTCTCCCTGCGCCACATAGAATTCGCGGTCCACGTGAGGCAATCCGCCGGCGGGCTCGACGACGATCAGGCCGTACATCCCATTCGCAATGTGCTGGGCGGCCACATCGGTTCCGCAGTGATACACAAAGACTCCGGGGACAATCGCCTTAAACGTGAATGTTTTGCTTTCTCCCTGCGCCGCGTTCGTCAGTTCCATTCCGCCGCCGGGTCCGAGGGCAGCGTGCAAATCAACCGAGTGCGAAGTGTTGTGCCCTTCATTCTTCAAGGTGACCTCGACCGTGTCGCCTTGCCGCACGCGAATCATGGGGCCGGGCACTTTGCCGCCGAACGTCCAATACTTGTATGTGCTGCCCGCGGACGGATCGAGCTTGCCCTCGAGTTCCTGCGCCACGAGCGTCACTTTGACGAGCTGCGGCCCGCGATTCCCTACCGGAGGCGCTACGTCCGACGGATCCCGCACGATGTCCACCGCGCTCTGCGCCGCGCTGTCCATTTTATCCGCGCCCGCGCCCCCTTGTTCAGTGCTTGGCGAAGAGGATTGGCTCCCGGCAACGGCCGCCGCACTGAACACGACGACAAAGAGCAACAAGGTGATTGGCTTTCGATTTCTCGCGTTTCGCATGGTCGTTACAATCCTCCGAACCGAGTCGATATTTTTCCAGTTGTATTACAGTTTCGATGTGTTGGTTGAATCTCTTACTTCTCTTGCCGCTAGAAGGTCCACAACTCGCGCTTGCAAGCGCCTCTCGAAACAATCCGGCGCGAGAGGAATCGTTGTCGGTTAGAAATTAGCTCTTACATCCGTCATACACGGTGCCACTCCATACTTTACCTGCGCGCAGGCGGCTGCAACTATTCAATCTTGGAAATTCGTGGCCGCTTGTTCCACGGTGAAACTACGCGCGGTTCGTGTGGTGGCCCAATTCCTGAGAAGTGGGCTTACCAGGACTTCCGTCAGGGCGTAAACTCTTTGCTTATCTGGACGGATGTTGGCGCCCGTAAGAGGAAGGGAGATAAGTCACATGGCGAGGGCGAAAGAGTTTAGGGTAACGATTGAAGACAAGCCGGGCGCCCTGGGCAAATGCTTCCTCGCCCTCGCGGAGCGTGGAGTGAACATCCTCGCATTTCAATCGTATGTGGAGGAGCGCGAGAGCCTGGTCCGATTCCTGGCGGATGATCCCGCCACAGCCAAAGCGGTGCTGGGCAACTTGCGCATGAACTTTGAAGAGACGGACGTCGCCGTAGCCAGGCTGCCGCATCGTCCGGGCGGGCTCGCCCGCGCGGCATCGCGGCTCGGCGAAAAGCAGGTCAACATTGACTACAGCTATTGCGGAGTGGAGCCGGGATCGTCGCTGGTGATGCTGGTCTTCGGGGTTGACAATGTGTCTGTGGCCGCAACCCTGCTGGACGAGCTAGCCGCCGAAGCCGCGCAAAAATAGAATTCCGAGTCCGACAGTCCTACGCGACCAGGGAAGCATCTCGGTCCACGCTGTATTCCATCCGATAAATTGACGCCCGCCAACGATTTTAGTTTTTTAGAATCCTGCAAGTAGACTTCGAGCAAGTGTTGCGTCGACTCATTGAGGCCGCCGGACTTATCAAGATGTGGCTCACTTTTCGATGTAAAGTGAAGCGACAATGGAGTGGTATTTTCAAGTTTTAAGCAGGTATGCGGTATTTGCCGGAGATTGTGCAGAGGCACTACGAGAGTTTCAGGATTGAACCACGGTTCCTGAGTTTGAAGATGATGCAACGAAGAACAATTTGGTTTATTCGGAAGAGCCTCCGGTGCATGAACTTGCCCATCCGCCTGCTCAAAACGGAAATCCCAGTTTCTCTCCCTTTTGTTGCGTCCCTGTTCGTACTAATAAATCTCGCCGGAGGTGTTTGCTCGGCTACGTCCAGGACGCCTTGAGCAACAACAAAGACTCAAGCGTCCAGCGGCTCTGACAGTGTACTCGTTGTGCCGTCGATCACTAGCGAGCCAATCAACCAGACCGTGAACCCCGGTGAAGCTGCAACATTCATTGTCGTTGCCACAGGAACCGCACCGCTCACCTACCAATGGATGCTGAATGGCGCGGCCATCGACGGGGCGACTTCACCCGCCTACACCACACCGGCTGCGGCGGTTGAGGACAATGGCGCCCAGTTCTCAGTCAAGATCAGCAACCTTTTGGGCAATGCTACCAGCAGCAGTGCGACGCTCACTGTAAATGCTGTCTCGCGGGCGCACCAGCCGACCGCTTCCGCTTCCGCTTCGGCGGAAAATCAGCGAGTGCGATTTTCGCGGTTCCTGTCGGGCACTTATATCGGGGTTCAGCTTGGCTCCATCGGCTATGCTTTTTCCAACGCGCAGTTACAGCCGGGGTTCCAGGCGCAATCCGTTCAGGTCCCGCATTTTGCCACGCGTTTTGTTCTGTTCGGACACGAGTTCAACAAATATTTTTCGGGACAGGTGAGCGAACTGGTTCCGGGCCATCCGGTGGAATATCAAAATATAAATGGAAACCTGGGAAGTTATGACTTGTGGATGAACAATATCGCGGGCTTCACCGTGAAGGCGCGCCTGCCGCTGCACAAGAGGTGGTCCCTGTATGGCGAAGGCGGCCTTGGCGTCGTCACGCGAAATGGGATCACGATCAACCAATCCACGGCGTTGAACATTACAAATTACGCGACTTTCTTATTTGGAGGGGGCTTGGACTATCGCCTCACCGACAACTGGGACCTCCTCACCGGGATGACTGTCGCGCCAGGGCAGTCGGGCAGCAAGCAGCCCGCCGCTGTGTTTTTTTCCGGCGGATTCGATTACACGATGCGGCGCGTTCCAGCGGAGCCGGCTGCAGCGGATTCCCCCAACGGACCCATCTGGCCAAGGAACATAATTCAGATTGGATATGTCACCGACGCTCTGGGTTTTGGTGTAAACGATTTTTTTACGAAAGGAAAAGTCTCAATTTTTTGGCATGGCAGCATTAACGTAGCCAACGGATTGTCAGTGGATTACCAGCGCAATCTATTCCACACGCGCCGGTTTTTTGCGATCGATTGGGGCGTGGAGATTTCCTCATGGAAGAGCATGATGGATGGCGACAGGTTTTTCACCGCATCGTTGTATCCCGTGTTGCGGATTCCCCTGATTCGCACGAACCCGGTGGAATTCTATGTGAGTTATTCCCTCGCCGGGCCCTCGTTGATCACCACGAACAACGTTGATGGACAGGCTATCGGTAGAATTTTCACATTTCAGGATTACATGGCCAGCGGAATCTACTTGGGCAGGAAGAGAAGGGTCACCGCCGAAGTCCGGATCGGGCACTATTCCAATGCCAATCTATTTCCGCAGAACCCCGGGCTAACGATCCCTATCGGCTTCTATTTCGGATCCACTTTCTAACAGCTTCTGAAAGTCACGCGCGGATTCCCTCGATCATGCCCGGTGGGCTTATGGCCGGCGCCTCGCAGGTCAGCTTCCATCCTGCTTTCCTGAACAGCGTCGCGAACTCCTCTTTGTTGCGCTCGCGCCCGCCGATGGTCCAAACGCATTGCTCGAAGAGACAGCGCTTCGCCGAACAATTCGGACTCATTCATGATAGACAGCCTAATCGGAATCTGGCCCCGTCAAGCTTTGAAGGCGGTATTTGACGCCTTTCGGCGGCCAGACTACCATGCGGCCCGCCATGCCAGGACAATCTCCGCGCCGTTATTTGTTTCCCGCTTTGCTTGTCTGCTTTTTCTTTTCTGGCGCTGCCGGATTGATCGATCAGGTGGTGTGGAGCAAGGCGCTCGGACTGATTTTCGGCCACACGGCGTATGCGGTCGCTACGGTCCTCGCCGTATTCATGGCGGGGCTTGCTTCGGGCAGCGCATGGATCGGACGTCGCGGCGACGACTGGGGCCGGCCGATCGCACTCTATGGGTGGCTGGAACTTGGCGTTGCCGCGACTGCCGCAATTTCTCTCGCGGGACTGGCGGGCGTCCGCGCGGTCTATGTGGCGGCGTATCCCTACGCCGGAGGAAACGCCGGCGCTTTGCTGATGCTGCGGTTTGCGGGATCGGCGCTGGTCTTGTTCCTGCCGACATTTCTGATGGGCGGGACACTGCCCGTGCTGGTGCGCGGGCTCACGCGGTATGCGGCGGAACTCGGAGCGCGCCTTTCGCGCCTCTACTGGATCAACACGGCAGGCGCGGTTGCCGGAACATTCGCGGCGGGATTTATTTTTCTACCTTCGCTCGGTCTGCGGCGTACGCTTGGAATCGCCGTGGCGCTGAATCTCGTCGCCGGAGCGCTGGCGCTATTTCTCGCGCGCGAAGAGCCCGCCCCAACCTCATCGATTGAAATGAACGTGCCGGAAAAAGTGGAAGCACCGCCTCTTTCCGCTCCATCGAGATTTTTCCTGATTTGTTTCGCCATCGTCGGCGCCACGGCCATGTCCTACGAAATCGGCTGGACGCGCCTGCTCTCAACGCAGCTGGGCAGTTCGACGTACGCGTTCACGCTGATGTTGGGCACTTTCCTCACGGGAATCGTTCTGGGAAGTGCTCTATTTGAACGATGGAGCCGCCGCCGCGAGCCGGCTTCGATGACTTTCGCCGTCACGCAAACGCTGACTGCGCTCGCCGCGCTCGCATTCCTCGTGTTCTTCACGCGCCTGATCGAAGTGCTCCCGCCTATTCTCCGCGCGACGCACGAATCGTTTCGCGGCGTGGTGCTCGCCCAACTTGTCACCAGCGCGCTGGCGATGCTTCCTACGGCGGTGGTCTTCGGATTTAACTTTCCGGCCGTTGTGTTGCTGATCGCCGGACCGCGTTCAGCCAATGGAAACGGCGCGGGCCCAGCGGTGGGCCGCGCCTATGCGTGGAATACGCTCGGCGCGATCGTGGGCGCGATTGCCGCTGGCTTCTGGCTGATGCCGCGCCTCGGAAGTTTTCATCTGCTCGCGGCGACGGCGGGCGTGAACCTTGCTCTGGCCGCCGCGATTTCTTTTGCATCCACGCAGCGAGTGTGGTGGAGAATCCTGGCTGTTGCGGGAAATCTTCTACTCATCGTTCTCACTGCCATCATTGGCTTCTCGAATTATTTTTATGACCCCGCGGTCGCGTCGTTCAACACCGTGATGTATTGGAATCTTTACGACCGTCCGCTGACGCTGCGGGAAAATGCGCACGCACTGGACATCGTTTATTTTCGCGACGGCTTGAACGCCAACATTTCCGTCGCCAGAACCGGCGATTACATCGCCCTTCGCACCAACGGAAAAGTGGACGCCTCGAATCACGACGCCACGACGCAGCTTCTCCTCGGCCATCTCGCGGCCCTCGCCCATCCGCCGCGCCGCGTGCTCCTCGTCGGATTCGGCAGCGGCATGACGGCGTCCGCGCTCGTCACCTACCCGGAGCTGGAACGCCTGGACGTCGTGGAAATCGAGCCGGCCGTGGTCGGCGCCGCGCCGCTGCTCGTGCCATTGAATCGCAACGTGCTTCACGACCCGCGCGTGCATGTAACGTTCGACGACGCGCGCAATTTTCTCTTCACCACGCGCCAGAAATACGATCTGATCATTTCCGAGCCGTCGAATCCCTGGATCGCCGGCGTCGCCACGCTTTTCACGCGCGAATTTTACGCAGCCGTCCGCGGGCGACTCGCTCCGGGCGGCGTATTCGTGCAATGGATGCAGGCCTATTCCCTGTATCCCGAGGATTTGCGCATGCTCTTCGCGACGTTCCTCACCGAATTTCATGGCGCCACGCTCTGGCACGGCGACGCCCCGGACATGATCCTGATGGCGCCGAGCCCGCCGTCAGGTGAAATTCTGCAGCGTGCGCAGGCAATGTACGGACTGCCGCGCCTGCACGACGATTTCGCGCAGCTTGGCATGGAAGAAGCGGCTGGACTGTTTGGTTTTTACCTGCTCGATGACGGCGGTTTGCGAAAATTCTCTTCCGGCGCGCAAATCAATACGGACGATCAAACGCTGCTCGAATATCACGCCCCGCGATCCCTGCTCGTCCATGGCCTCGAAGACAAGAACCGCGATGCGATTCTCCTGGAGCAGAAAAATCCCCTGGCCGAAGATTTTCCGCCGGACGCGCGCGACGCTGCACTCGCTGCGTCCGCCACAACCTCGGTCAATCAGGACGACGCGGACGCAGCCGAGCGTTTCCTGCGCGCCCTTGAACCTCGTCCGATCACCGCCGCCATCGCCACGATCCGCGGGCGCGCGGCGCTTGCCCACACAAATTTTCAGACCGCTTACCGTGCCTTCGACGCCGCCTTGGTGATCGATCCGAATTCCTTGGAGGCCATGTGGGGCCGGGCCGAAACCGACCGGCGCTTCGGCAACAACGAAAAAGCGCGCGGCGCATTGCAGCGAATTCTCCAGCTCGATCCCGGGAATCTGCGGGCGCTCGCATCGCTGGCCAAACTCGACCTGGATTTTTCGCGCTGGACGGAAGCGGAAGACCTTCAGCGCCGCCTCATCGCGGCCGATCCGCACGCGGGCGCGGCCGCGCGCGCGGAGCTTGCCGAAATTCTGCTGCGCGAGGACAAACTCGACGAAGCCTATCGCGCCATGCAGGATTGTCTTGCACAGGACCCGTACAACTATCAGACGCAACTCAACTTGGGCGAATTGCTGGCCAGGCAAGAAAAATGGGCGGAAGCGCGCCGGCACCTGGAATTCGTGATGCGGTACTTCCCCGACGAGGACGAGAAAATCTATCCGCTGCTGTTTCAGGCCGACAAGGCGCTGGGCGATCCGTCCGCCGCGGCCAAAGCCGTCCGCTTCGGCCTGCGCCTTTTCCCCGACAATTCGGAATTGAAGCGCTTGAATTTGCTGCTCTGATCCCAAAACTCTCGCCAGTAGTGCATTTCGCTTTTCAAGGGTTTAGTAGCACAGACTTCAGTCTGTGGGGGTCTGTCAGCGAACTCGGGCCGAGCGCGTTAGCCAGGACTGATGCAGGGGACTGGTTGGCGGGACTGACACGCCAGGCAAGATCAAACGGAAACCCACAGACTGAAGTCTGTGTTACTAGGAAAAAAAAGGGCCGCCGAAGCGGCCCTCTCTTTATACGCAACCAGCGATAGCTGTACGTAGGTTAGTTTCCGTTTGGCTTCGCGGAGGCTGCAATGGCCTTTGGTGCGCTCAAATAGCCCGAGATCTTCTTGTCGGTAACCTGGTTCACCACCAGTTCCATCGGCTGGCGAGATCCGCCCGCGTAGAAGTAGATGGGTTCGTTGACGGCCCGGTTCTTCTTTTCAAGGCGCGTGTCGTCGACGTACATCGCGATGGTGTACTGGTGCTTCTTGGCGCTGGCGCTGCGGAATTCGATCATGGTCTGGCCAACGTGTTCCTTCTGGCCTTTCGCGGTCAGGTTGAATTCATAGTAGTCGCGCTCGCCCATTCGCTTGAGCTGCTCGAGTTCTTCGTGGTTCCGCGCGATCAATTCGCCGTGCTCGCCGCGCAACTGATCGATGCTCCCCTTGGTGTTGGTGAGATCGGTCTTCACGCCGTTGACGTCCGTGCCGAGCGCCTTCACATCATCCGCGCTGGCCTTCGTTGCCAGGGTGCTTTGCACGTCGTTCAGCTTCTTGGTGTAATCGGCGCGGCTCTGCTTCACCTGATTGCGGGCCGTTGCCAGTTGATCCTCGGTGAGTTTCAGCTTGTCACCCACCAGATTCACTTCGGACTGCAGTTCGGCGTTGGTGCGTTCCGCTTGCGCCATCCGCTGGCTCATTCCGTCCTCACTGGCCTGAAAAGTCTTGGCTTGAGCCGACAGCGCCTGCTCCGCATCCCGTGCGTGGCCGCCGGCATTCCATGCCAGCCCGACGCCTACGAGGGAGAGAATCGCCAACCCTACCACAGCTATTCCCATCCAACGCGGCGAACCTTCCGTTGTCCCTTGGTCGTTGTCGTTCATTTGATCCAACATTTCATTAATCTCCTTTGCGATTTCCCTCGCGATAGGGAGAGGTGCATGCGCAGAACCAAATGCAAATTCAGTGGCTGGTGTTGGGCTATACAACACAAAAAAAGGGACTTATTTTATTTTTGAGGGTAGATTTCCTCCGAGGGGTGGAAGGCTTCAACGTGTAACTTTTACCACCGAAATAGCGTGTACATGAGATAAAGATTTGAATTCATTGCTTTTGAGTGCTGACACACATTTGCTGGAAATTATACAGGGGGCGGCTATCTCTAAGTCTCACAGGGGTAACAGATTAGGCAACTTAGGCAACACGTGTGCGGTCAGCGGGGACGGGTTCCACTTCGCGGTCAAAATAGACTTCGAGGGTGAGGGCTGCAGCGTCAAAAACCGCGCGGCAATCACGGCAGTAACTCAGATGCCGTTGCACTTCGCCAGCGACTTCAGGTGCCAGCCGGCCTTCCAAGTACTCGCAAATTAGACGGATCGTAGCCTTACAGGTCATGCTCATGGCGGTCCCCCGGTGCCGAGCGACCTCTAAACATGCACGCCGCAAGCCAAAGGGTTTACCAGCTTGCAATATTTGTAAACCTTCTGTAATGAGTTATTTATATGGGTCAAGCGGGTTGGGACGCCTGCTCCAATTGCATTGAGAGGGAGAATTTTTTCCCTCGGACACGCATTCTTACCGTCGCGACCAGATTTTCTCAGGACGGGGGCGCTAGAGGAATATCAAACCACGCCTAACTCGTTTCTGCAAAGTGGCTTAGCGGGTGACGGTCATGTTCCGTAGGACCGCAATGCGCTCCGACAGTGGCGGGTGCGTACTGAACAAACCCGAAAACACCTGGCCGGCGCTCAAGGGCGCAACGATGAACAGAGAAGCTGTCGCCGGGGGAACATTCATGGGGATTCGCTTGTTGTAAGCACCCAGCTTTTCGAGCGCGCTGACCAGACCGTACGGGTGCCCGACCATTCTGGCGCCGGAGGCATCGGCGGCAAACTCGCGCTGCCGGGAAATTCCGAACTGAATGATCAGTGCGGCAATCGGAGCGACGATGAGCATCAACAGCGCGGACAGCCCTCCCCCACGGCGCTCATCTCGTCCGCCGAAACCTCCCAGCATCATGCCCCAGCGGCCCATGTATCCGATCCACGTAATTGCGCCGGCCAGCGTCGCAGCAATAGATGTGATGAGAATATCGTAGTTGCGGACGTGCGAAAGCTCGTGCGCGATGACGCCTTCGAGTTCGTCATCATTCATCAATTCCATCAAGCCCGCGGTAACTGCGACCGAAGCATGCGAGGGGTTGCGGCCGGTGGCGAAGGCGTTCGGCGCAGGCTGCGGAATCACGTACAGCTTCGGCATTGGCAGTCCGGCCTTGGCGACAAGTCTCTCCATCACTTCGTACAGGCGTGGAAGCTGCTCGCGCGTTACCGGCTGCGCTCCGCTCGACCTCAGCGCGATCTTGTCGGAGAAAAAGTAGGCCACGCCGTTCATCACCACGGCGATGATCAGGGCAAAGGTCATCCCTTGCTGGCCGGCAATCGCATCGCCGGCCAGAACCAACAGGATCGACAATGAAGTCAGAAGAAAAAGTGTCTTAACGGCTCGCATGATCGCCACCTAACTGTAAATACGCAGAATCAGTCTAGAAGTTTCCGCCCGGCGCGTCAAACCGCCCGCGCCGGGCACTTGTTCAGCTCGCTTTGTGGGACAGCCACTCTTGGCTGTCCGCTTCTCCCCGGCGAAATTGTCATGGACAGCCAAGAGTGGCTGTCCCACAAAAACCGGGCAAATTGGAACTTACCGCCGGCGCCCGGATTTCGCCGTGGAAACAGCGTGTTCGGCTGCCTCCGGTTTTGCCGCGGGCTCCGGCGCCGCTTTCTGCTCCGCGCGCTCGAAACGCATGGCGTCGGTGTTCGGATCGATATCGACCCGCACCAGATCCCCTGGCAAAACGCTGCCGTCGAGGATGCGCATCGCGAGCGGATCCTGGACGAGGCGCTGGACTGTGCGGCGCAGCGGGCGCGCTCCGTAGGCCGGATCGTAGCCGTCGCGGACGAGTCTCTCGCGCGCCGCGGGAGTCAGCTCGATGCGAACTTTTCGTTCCGCGAGCAGGCGCATCACTTTAGCCAGCTCGAGGTCGATGATCTTGTTGAGCTGTTCCTTCCCCAGCGGATTGAACAGCACGATGTCGTCGATCCGGTTGATGAATTCCGGGCGGAACGCCTGCCGCAGGGCTTCCATCGCTTCCTTGCGGGCGCGTTCCGGATCGCTTCCCGCCAGATCGAAGAGCGCGCTCGATCCGACGTTCGACGTCATCACCAGCACGGCGTTGCGGAAATCGACGGTGCGGCCCTTGCCATCGGTCAGCCGACCGTCCTCGAGAATCTGCAGCAAAATGTTGAACACGTCGGGGTGCGCCTTTTCAATCTCGTCAAAAAGAATTACGGAATACGGGTGGCGGCGCACTTTTTCCGTGAGCTGTCCGCCTTCTTCGTAGCCGACGTAGCCTGGAGGCGCGCCGATCATGCGCGAGACCGAATGTTTTTCCATATATTCGGACATGTCCAGCCGGATCATGGATTTCTCGTCGTCAAACAAAAACTCGGCGAGCGCGCGAGCGAGTTCCGTTTTTCCAACACCAGTGGGGCCGAGAAAAATGAACGACCCGATCGGCCGGTTGGGATCGGAAAGCCCTGCGCGGTTTCGCCGGATGGAATTCGCTACGCGTTCGAGCGCCGAATCCTGCCCGATGACGCGCTGACGCAGGCGCGTTTCCATGGTGACGAGTTTCTGTGCTTCGCCTTCGAGCAATCGCCCGACGGGAATGCCCGTCCACTTGCTCACCAGCTTGGCAATGTCTTCTTCACCGACTTCTTCCTTCAGCATGCCGCCGTTCTTTTGTACCTCTTCGAGACTTTTCTGCGCGGCAGCCATTTCCCGCTCGGCCGTCGCGAGCTTGCCGTAGCGGATTTCCGCAACCTTCGCCAGCTCTCCGCTGCGTTCGAGGCGCTGCTCCTCCGCCTTGAGCTGCTCGATCTGTTCCTTGACGCCGCGAATTTTGGCGATGGCGGTTTTTTCCACCTGCCACTGCGCTTTGCGCGCGTTGGACTCCTCGCGCAGCCCGGCCAGCTCCGCTTCCAGTTGTTTCAGCCGCTCCTTGGAGTGCGCGTCGGATTCGCGGAGCAACGCCTGCCGTTCGATTTCCAGCTGCATGATGCGCCGTTCGATTTCGTCGATCTCCACGGGCAGCGAATCGAGCTGCATGCGCAGGCTCGCGCCGGATTCGTCGATCAGGTCAATGGCCTTGTCGGGAAGGAACCGGTCGGTGATGTACCGGTGTGACAGAGTTGCCGCGGCCAGAATCGCGGCGTCCTTGATGCGCACGCCGTGGTGGAGTTCGTAGCGCTCTTTCAAGCCGCGCAGAATCGCGATGGTGTCTTCGACGGAAGGCTCGGCGATCAGGACGGGCTGGAAGCGCCGCTCGAGCGCCGGATCTTTCTCGATGTATTTGCGATATTCTTTCAGCGTGGTCGCGCCGATCGCGCGCAATTCGCCGCGCGCCAGGGCCGGCTTCAGCATGTTGGAAGCGTCCATCGCGCCTTCGGCCGCGCCCGCGCCCACCAGCGTGTGCAATTCGTCGATGAACAGAATGATTTGCCCGTTGGATTCCGTGATTTCCTTCAGCACCGCTTTCAAGCGGTCCTCGAATTCGCCGCGATATTTCGCGCCGGCGACGAGGGCGGCGAGATCTAATGCGATCACGCGCTTCGGACGCAACACTTCCGGCACATCGCCCGCGACAATGCGCTGCGCGAGGCCTTCCACTACGGCCGTCTTGCCGACGCCTGGCTCGCCGATCAGCACCGGATTATTTTTCGTGCGGCGCGCCAGAATTTGCATGACGCGGCGGATTTCATCGTCCCGGCCGATCACCGGATCGAGCTTGCCGCGCCGCGCGAGTTCGATCAGGTCGCGCCCATATTGTTCGAGAGCGCGGAAGGTCGATTCCGGATTTTGCGAAGTCACGCGATGGCTGCCGCGCACCGAAGTCAACGCCTGCAGAATTGCTTCCCGCGAAGCGCCATACTTGGCCAGAAGCTCCGCGGCCTCATCCTTGCGAATGGTGGCGATCGCCAGCAGGATGTGCTCGGTGGAAACGTACTCGTCCTTGAATTGCTCCGCTTCGACGAAAGCGCCTTCGAGAACTTTGTTCGCCGCCGGGCTCATCTGCTGCTGCACCGCTCCCGTCACCTTCGGGATGCGCCCAAGCCGATTTTCGATTTCGCCCGCGAGGGTGTCCGGACGCACGCCGAGACGCGCGAGCAGCGGCGGGACGACGCCGTCCTGCTGCGCGACGAGCGCACCCAGAAGATGCAGCGGCTCGATCTGCTGGTGATCGTGTCGCGCGGCGATGTCCTGCGCCGATTGCACGGCTTCCTGAGCTTTTAAAGTGAATTTGTCGAAGCGGACCATTACGTTTTTACCTCCCGTTCAAAAATCCACAGACTGAAGTCTGTGCTACTGAAAACGGCGGGGCCGTTCTACGAACCGGCCCCTATCGAGTGAACTCAGTGTCGTATGTAGCGCCCGCCTTCAGGCGGGCACCTTGCCGATTCCACCGTGCCCGCCTGAAGGCGGGCGCTACATCAGCCCGGCGAATCGGAGTTGCCAGCGACGCTCTGTGGCATCACGGCTAAGTGATGCCGACTGCTTACTTCCCATTGTTCGCGGCGTTGACGGTCACTTTTACCTGCCGCGGCTTGGATTCCTCGCGCTTCGGCAGGGTGACGGTCAGCACGCCGTTCTTGTACTCGGCGCCGATCTTTTCCGCGTTCACCGTGTTCGGCAGCGAGAAGCTGCGGCTGAACGCGCCGTACGTGCGCTCAACTCGCAGGAAATTTTCCTCCGATACTGACTTTTCAAACTTACGCTCCCCGCGGATCGTGAGCAAGTTGTTCTCGACGCGTACGTCGATGTCCTTCTCGTTCACGTCCGGCAGGTCCGCCTTGACCACGAGCTCATTCGGGGTCTCGTAGATATCGACCGCCGGAGCCCAAGTCGTCAAAGCCGACTCCTCGGGTTGATTTCGGAAGGATTCGTTAAAAAGCCGGTTGAATTGGTCTTGCAGGGTGGAAAGCCCTCGAAAAGGTTCGAGTCGAGCAATGGTAGCCATGATTGAATATCCTCCATCGAATCAGTTTGTTAATGTAACTGCATGCGAATCATAAAATATTAGTGTGTTAATGTCAAGTATTTTTCTGCAGACCTTTAGCCCGCTCGAATGTTAAATTATATATATGTAGAATAACGACTTAGACCTACAATCCAAACATCTATTTGCACTCCCCCTAGTGAGTGCCTTATAGTCACGGCGCTGACCCATGCGCCTTTCTGACTTCCAATTCGAGCTTCCTCCCGGCCTCATCGCCCAGCAACCGCTCCCCCAGCGGGATGCCTCGCGAATGTTGATTCTGGACCGCAAGAGGCAGGCTTGGGAGGATTCGGCATTTCGCTCGTCGCCTGACCTGCTGCGGGGCGATGAGTTGATCGTGGTGAACAACGCGCGCGTCATTCCGGCGCGTCTGTTCGGCCACCGGGAAGGCGTTCGCTCCGAAAAGCCGGGCCGCAACCGCCGAACCGCGCGCGAATTCCTGTCATCACAAATCGAAGTTCTCTTGACCAGGGAAGTCGCTCCCCAGGAGTGGGAAGCTTTGGTCCGCCCGGGACGGAAGATCCGCGTGGGAGAGCGCATCGACTTCGGAGACGGAGAACTTTTCGCCGAAGTCCTCAGCCGCGGAGAGTATGGGCTACGTCGAATCCGCCTGACGGCGAAGGGAGACGTCACGCAAGCGATCGAGCGCCTCGGCCACGTTCCCCTGCCGCCCTACATTTCGCGCGAGGACCAGCCGGCCGACCGCGAGCGCTACCAGACGATCTTCGCCGACCATCCGGGAGCCGTGGCCGCGCCGACCGCGGGACTACATTTCTCTCCCGCGATTCTAGAAAGGCTGCGGCAACGCGGCATTGAAATGGCCACGATCACTCTGGACGTCGGCCTCGGCACATTCCAGCCGATCCACGAAGAGGAAATCGAACAGCACGAGATTCATTCCGAGCGCTACGAAATTCCCGAAGCCGCGGCGGCCGCAATCTGCAAGGCGCGCCGCGAGGGCCGCCCAATCCTCGCCGTCGGGACAACCGTAGTGCGCGCGCTCGAGGACGCCGCGAAAAAATCCGCCGCGCGGCATGGCGAAAAGTGGGACCCCGCAAAATGTCTCTTCGAGCCCGGCGCCGCGGAAGCGGGCATTTTCATCAAGCCGGGCCACACGTTTCGCGTGGTCGATCAACTGCTGACGAATTTCCATTTGCCGCAATCCACTCTGCTCATTCTGGTCAGCGCCTTCGCAGGGCGCGAATTCATTCTCCGTGCCTACCGCCACGCCGTCGAAGCAGCCTACCGCTTTTACAGTTATGGCGATTGCATGTGGATTAAGTAGGTTCCTCAGTGGTGGGCCAGGTTCGGACAAGGCCATTCCCGGGATCGAACTGCCACGCGGCAGCGAGCGGTCAGGAAGAATGAAGCAGAGGGGATTGCGAGCTATGCGTCCACGACAATATGCGGTGCCGCAAAACGCCTAAATATCGATTCAAGAAATTCTGGCGATCGAGAAATGGCAGGGCGGGCGAACGCCGGCGTCCTAGCTTCAGGCGCGCCTGTTGTATGCGAGCCTGCGGCCCCAGAGATGCCAGCCCCCTATCCAGGGTGATGAGCGCTTCCTCCCGCCGCCCGGCGGACGTATAGACCTCTGCCAGGTTCAAATAAAGTTGAGCCTCGTTGCGCTTCATGCTCAGGGCCAATTCGCAGAGTTTCAGCGCGGGTTCCCACTTTCTTTCGGCGCGAGCCAGCGACACTCCGGCAAAAGAGATGTAGTAGGGATTGTGTTGCTCCAGGTCCACGGCCTTGCGGAAGTGTTCGAGAGCGTTGTGCGGATGCGAGTCGCGCAACATTCGCACGCCTTGCTTGAATTCAATAAGAGCTACGTTGTCAGTCATGTTCGATCTCCAACTCGGCAGGATGGCCCCCCAACTGGCAAGAGAGTACAAGAACACGCGAGACGGGGGCTACTGTACTTACGGACAGATCAAGGCGAGGCGAAAGTGCGGCACAAGCCGAAAATGGGCAGGTAGCAGGTTTGTCATGACAAGGGCAGGGGGAACCAAACGACCTGTGAGCTAGACGTCAAATCACGCCCTCGGGTTGAACGCGTGTGTCGCAATCGGAGGCGAGGTACCGCCTGGCACGCCCCGAGTGAGCGCCGTAAACTGATGGTGTAGAATGCCTTCCACGTGGAACCCCCTGATGCAAACGCAGGCCGAAATGTAATGCGCCGCGAGCGGCCGACGCTCGAAGGCCTCAAGGAGGTGCTCGAGGAGATCGCCGGCGACTCGAGGATCCCCTCGAATTTCGCGGAATGGATTCGCGATACCCAGCGCTACGGCGGGCGAAAACTGCGAATCCTGCGGTACATCCGGGCGCACACCCCAGAAAATCAAACGCCGCGGCTCGTCGACGTCGGGGCGCAATTCGGCGCGCTCGCGATTTATGCGACGCGGCTCGGCTGGCGCGCCGCGGCCGTGGATTACGGAATGTACGCAAAAGCGTTTCGCGAAGCCGTCGCGGATCGCGGCGTGGACTATCGCGAGTGCGATCTCGAGCGCGAGCCGCTCCCATTCGCGGACAATTCGTTCGACTTCGCGACGTACACGGACGTGATCGAGCATCACCCGTTTTCGCCGAAGCGCGTCCTTACCGAAATTCATCGCATTCTCGTTCCCGGCGGCCGGCTGATCCTGGCAACGCCGAACCACGCGTCCCTCTACAACCGGATCAAGCTCCTCTTCGGCGCCAGTGTGAACGACAATTTCGATTATTTTTTCAACACGAGCGCGGACGCGGAAACGTATGACGGCCATCATCGGGAGTATACGCGCGCGGAAATCAGATCGGCGCTCGAGCAGACCGATTTCCGCGTTCTCGAATGCCGCGTGATCGACGATGATCTTGGGTCTCTGCTGAATTACCGGCGGCGTGCCGGCCGCGCGAAAGCAATTTCCGATTCGCGCGATTTCGTAATGCGCTTCCTCGGAGAAATTTGGTCAGCGCTGCGCATGCCGTTCGGCCGCTGGATTTGGGCAGTCGCCGAGAAGAGGTCCGCGAAATAGGCCCCATATTTCCGCGCGCGAGGGATTTCCCAAGCGACACGTGCGCCATCTCTGATTTCGTCTATAATCGGGGCCGGGTCGAGGGTGTGGCTCGGGTACGCCGTCAACGATGCGATTTCTCCTGCTGAGCGATATTCATGCGAACGCCACTGCTCTCGATGCCGCTCTCGAAGCGGTAAAGGGCCGTTGGGAGCGTGTCTTCTGCCTGGGCGACATCGTCGACTACGGACCCGACCCAAACGAAGTGACCGAGCGCGTCAGGGAACTTTCCCCTGTCATCATCCGCGGCAATCATGACAAAGCCGTGGCGGGACTGACCGACCTTGAGGATTTCAATCCCGTGGCGCAACTGGCGGCGCAATGGACGCGCCGGCAAATGCATCCTGGCAATCTCGATTACATTGCGAAATTGCCCGCCGGGCCGATTTCCGTGGACGGCATTACGCTGGTTCACGGAGCCTTCGAGGATGAGGATGAATACGTTTTCGTTCCAGGGCAGGCCATGGGCGGGCTTCTCGAATCGCCCACGGACGTAACATTTTTCGGGCATACGCATCATCAGGGCGGATTTTCCTACCGCGCCGGTCAAATCGGCATGATTCAA
Source organism: uncultured Acidobacteriota bacterium (assembly GCA_963768275.1). Classification (GTDB taxonomy): domain Bacteria; phylum Acidobacteriota; class Terriglobia; order Acidiferrales; family UBA7541; genus Palsa-360. The sequence continues at coordinate 504,925 of CAVYHH010000011.1, read as the reverse complement.
CTTCGCCCGGATCACGGACCGAAGTTCGCGGCCCTGCGAATGGAACCGGGTACGCGGTATTTGCTGAACCCGGGCTCGGTCGGCCAGCCCAGGGATGGCGATCCGCGCGCCGCGTTTGCCATCGCCGATTTGGATCACCACATCATTGAATTTTGGCGCGTTCCGTACGATATTGCCGCTGTTCAAAAGCGCATGGAGAAGGCCGGCCTGCCGTTCCCGCTGGTCGAGCGAATCGGAGCGGGCCGCTAACCGGCGCAGTTTGTAGCGCCCGCCTTCATGCGGGCATGTGTTCGAATCTAAAAATGCCCGCATGAAGGCGGGCGCTACATAAAGGAAAAGAGGAGGGCTTCCCACTTGATGCCCACTGAAGAACGCAGCCGGCTCCCGGTCGCATTCATGATCGGAATTGTCGTCGTGGCTTTGCTTGTCGGCGGAGCCGTGCTGATCAGCAAGTACTCGACTCCGGCCGGTTCGGAAGTCGAGAAGCCGTTGCCCATTGGGCCGGCCGAGCAGGCCTACGCGTCGCAAATCCATTTTCTTGAGCCCAAGATGAGCCGGGCGGCGAATTTCCTGAATCAGGAAGTGACCTACGTATTTTGCACGGTCGAGAACGGCGGCAATCGAAAGATCCAGCAAATTGAAATCACCGTTGAATTCCACGACCCTTTCAACCAGGTGATCCTGCGCGACAAGCAGCGCCTGTTTCTTCCGACGGCTCAGCCCTTTCTTCCCGGCCAGCAAAGGGACGTGCAGATCCCCTACGAACACATTCCTCCCCAGTGGAACATGGTTTTCCCCTCGATCGTCGTGAGTGGTCTCGCATTCAAATAACCACCGACCGGGGAATGGGTTTGGTAGCGCCGGCGTCCCGCCGGCAATTTTTGCAATGTGTATCGCGGCGCGAAATTGCCGGCGGGACGCCGGCGCTACCAAACCCACGCCACCAATTCACATGTTGTCACGAAAAATGACTTCCACTTTTCGCTGTCCTATTCGATAATTCGCGCCGATGCAGCTGGCCGGCGAATTGCGACGGGCCCTCGATGGTCTTTGCGCCGTTGGAGCGCCCGAAGTGCGGGAAAATGGGGAGTGGCTGGCGGGGCTCGAAGGGGTGCACTACGAAGTGAGCGCGCAGGGCGAAGCGGCGCTGTTGCATTTGTGGAGCGCCCAGCAATCCCTGGTTCGCCGCGTCCTCCGCGTCGCGGAAGAATCGCGCGAGCGCGTCGTGCTCGAAGTCAGCCGGCTGGGCTACTCGAGGCACGCTCAGCTTGAGTTCGTCGCGGGCGGCGCTCCTCGCGAGACGCGCCGCGTGGAGCGGGAACAATTTTCAAGCCGCCTGCGCAGGATTTTGACGGATCATTTCCCCGACGAAACCGTGGAGTCGCTGGCGACTTCCGCGGACCTGCACCATTCCATTTCCGGTTCCTACACGCGCGGTCTCGTCCGCCGCGGTTCGGAAGCCTATGCCGTGCTTGCGGCCTCGCCGAATGAAGATAGCGCAACTATCGACGGCATTCTGACGTTCGGCCTGATCTGGCTGCAGCACACGCGGGATCGCGCACGGAAGTATTCGGTTCACGGGTTGCGCCTATTCTTGCCGCGCGGGAGTTCCTCCATCACGGCGCATCGAATGGGGGCGCTCGCATCTCCCCAGGAAGTCGAGTTGTACGAATACGAACGGCCGTACTGGCGCGTTCGCCGAATCGCCCGATCCAATGCAGGCAATTTGGCCACCTGGATCGTGCCGCGCCGCGAAATCGAGCAAGCCATTGCCGCCGCCATGCCGCTGGCAGAGCGTATCCGCCGCCTGGCTCCCGAAGCCATCCGGGTGGGCGTGGCTCCGGCAACGCAGGAAGTCACGTTGCGCTTTCGCGGCCTGGAATTCGCACGCTGGCGTCAGGGAGAGATGTGGTATGGACTGGGCGACCACCAGGACCCGCTCACGCCACAAAAATGGCCCACCCTCGAAGCTCTGGTCCAGCTGCTCGAAACGCACCGCCATCCGCTAGCTACGGACACCAAACACCGGCTCTACCGGGCCCAGCCGGAACGCTGGCTCGAAACTATGGTTGCCGCCGACCCGGGGCGAATCGATGCCCGGCTCGATCCCCGGCACATCTACGCGCAGGTCCCGGCGTTTTCGTCCGGCGACCGCGGAATCATCGATTTGCTAGGGGTCACGCGGGATGGCCGGCTGGCCGTCCTCGAACTGAAGGCTTCCGAAGACATTCAACTGGCGATGCAGGCGGTGGACTACTGGCTGCGGGTGCGCTTCCATCACGAGCAGGACGATTTTCGCAGATACGGTTATTTCCCCGAAGTCCCTTTGAACGCGAAGCCCCCGCTGCTCTTCCTGGTGGCTCCCGGATTCCGGTTCCATCCCTCTATAGATATCGTATTACGATACTTATCCCCGGAAATCGAAATCGCACGCGTCGCGCTGGCCGAAAACTGGCGCCGCGGCTTGCACGTCGTTTTCCGGCAATGACGTCGCGGGAATGTTAAGAGCCCGCGAATTTCCAGTAAAAAGGGCGTAAAAAAAGAGAAGCAGCCTTGGCAGAGCCAACGCTGCTTCCCGGGGTGTGTCCTTGAAGTGGTTTGTCTAGTTAGACGCTGAAAGTATGAAAAGGTTGCACAGATTAGAAAATTTTTAGAAAAAAACGAATTTTTTATTTCGCGCGGAAACTCGGGGAAACCCTGTAGGGATTCAAACCTTAGTAAAATAAATACTTGCGCCATTTTTCATCTTTATTGCCGATGAGGCGCATCAACTGCCGCGAGGTGTGCAAAGTGAAAGGACGGGGCCGCCGAGCCAGGGCCAGCCCGGCTTCTTCGGGCGTCCGGTCGCCCTTCCGGTTGTTGCACTGGTAGCAGCAAGCCACGAGGTTCTCCCACGAGGACCTTCCACCGCGCGAGCGGGGCACCACGTGGTCAAGGGTCAGCTCGGACGCAGGCAGTATGCGCTTGCAGAACTGGCACGTATTGCGGTCCCGCAGGAGGATATTTTTCCGCGAGAGCGCTCGAGTCTGTTGCGGGATGTGCCTGTAGGCCAGGAGGCGAATCACCGAAGGCACCTCCAGTGCCCGCGAAGCTGAGTGTACCTTGGTGTGGTTGATTTCTTCCGCCTGGGCCACACCCTTGAGCATCAGGACCATGGCGCGGCGGACGGCGGTGACGTTGATCGGTTCGAAGGTCGCGTTCAGGACGAGGACCGGCTCCTGCATGATGGCCGGTTTTCGCACTGCCGGGGGTACGGCGCCCGGTGGGCGCACCTCCCCTCGGACTTCCGGCGAGAGTTTCGGCCGGGGAAGCCTACCGAGTTGGCCCGGTGGTTTCAATCCCCTAGGTCCTGATCAACCAATCCGGCTTCCGGAGCCGGCATCATGGGCAACGCCCTTGCAACGGTCAGACCAACCACCCGGGCAGCTCCAGCCCCTTTGAGGGCCCGGGAGCAGGCGTCCAAAGTCGCCCCAGTGGTAAATACATCATCTACCAGTATAACCCGTAGCTTGTCAACCTGAGCCATTTTATGCGTAGCATAAGCGCCACGGACGGTTTCCCATCGTTCCCGGCGGGTCAGGCGCAGCTGGTTCGGCCGCGGCCGGGTGCGCACTAACAGATAGGATCGAAAAGGGATACCGAGCATACGCGCGAGTGGCTTGGCGATGAGCTCCGCCTGGTTATAACCCCGCTCGCGCAATCGGCCTCGGTCGAGGGGCACCGGAACAACGGCGTCCGCGTCAAAACCCAACGGTTGACTCGCCACCAGGCCCGCCAGGCTCCGGGCGAACCACTTCCCCAGCGGAGTCACGTTGCCGTACTTGAGCAGCAGAATTGCGCGAGACATTGGGGTTGTGTACGAGCCGAAGCTGCGGGCGAAGTCAAAGGCGTACACCCCGCTGCGGCAAAGGTGGCACAGAGGCTGCGAAGCGCCCTCGGCAACGGCGGCAGAAACGATGGGCCTGCCGCATTTGGCGCAAAGCGGCTCGCGGAGCGTTTGCGTGAGAGTCTCCAGACAGGCGCGGCAGAACGGGATGGCGCTGCCAGTGTCGAGAATCCGCGCGCAGATGCGGCACGGCGCGGGAAAGACGAGCGAGGCAAGCGCCTCGCACATCCCTCGGAAGTGAGACCGCAAGGAATCGGCGACCGGGGCCACAGTGCGCCAAGCCTACCCCGGGCGCGGTCTTAGGGAAAGTGAAATTTGGCACGATTCGTGCCAATGGAGTTCTAGTAGCACACGCTTCAGCCTGTGGGGTTTGGTCCTTGCAAGGACGAACCCTCACAGTCCCGCCCCAGCGGGACTGCGCCACTGGAGGCCGCAGAAAAAGCGCCCTCGCTGTCATTCCGAGGTCGCCGCGGCGACCGAGGAATCTCTCCCTGCTCGAAGCACAAATAGAGAGAGATTCCTCGGCATGAAGCGTGCCTCGGAATGACAACCCTTGGAGTTATTTCGGAAGTTGCTAGAGCAGGCCTTGCTCGTGTTTCTCCGCGCAGAGTAGTAACACTTCCCGTTGCGGTGTCGCGGCGGCACGGCGCCTACAGGTCGGCGAGTGTGGGGTTTTGCGGTGGCGGTGTCAAGGGGAAAAGTGGACACCGGTGTCTGCGGTGTCAGCGGGCGGCGCGGGGCGGCCCCGGGGGACCGCACCGCGCCCGTCCTTGGCCCGCTGCCTCCGGGTGTTGGTGCTTGGATTCTAGCGCGTGGCGCGGAGGATGAGGCGGAGGAGGGCGGGGTTTCCGCCTCGGGCTTTGTTGACGGCGGCGGGGAGGAGCGTTGCGAGCGTTCGGACGGTGAGCGCGTGGAGGGTTGGATCGGTTTTTGTCATGCGGGCGATGAGCCGGAGGAGCGCTAGCTTGCTGGCGCGGGCTTGCTGGGCGGCAATGGGTAGCAGGCCTCGCAGTTCGGCGCGGGCCTTTGCGTGGAGGTCGATTTCGGCGCGGGACCTGGCTCTGCCTTTTTTTGCGGTTCCCCTGGCCAGCCATGCGGTCAGGCTTTCGCCGGGTGGGCACTCGGCGGGGTTTCTCGCTTCGGTCGGCATGGTGTCATCTCCTGAGCTTTTGCAGGTACATCTCGGCCACGATTTCAACCGCGCTTCTGGCCTCGATGGGCGCTACGCTCTCAGCGGCGGCGTGCCGTGCTTCATTTGTTTCTGTGGCCGCCGCTGGTTCTTCAGCGTGCTTCCGCGATTGCTCATCTCTGGCGTTTTTCCTCAAGATGGCGTCGGCTTGGATTTCGAGCGCTCTTTCCCGCTGCGCTCCTGGCCCTTGCCATCTGGTGGCGTCGATCTGCAGCCCGCGCGCGGTCGTGATGGAGCAACCGGCGAAGCGTTCGGCGAGTTCCTGGCGGGATAGCTTTTGGTTTTCGCCGTGGCGATTGCGGCGGGCGCGGCGCTGCTCGTTTTTGCGGTGAGCGTTTTGCCTGCGGTACTCGCGGGAATACTTGCGCTCGGCTTCGATCTGCTCCGGTGTCTTCGGCCTTTTGTTTTTGGCCTTGGATCGCCGCACCGTGGCGCGGCGCTCGGGTGAGGTTTTGAACATCGCGGCGGGTGCGGCGGGTGCGGCGGGCCGCTCTGGTTCAGCCTACCGCACCGATTGGGTTTCGCCGCTCGCGCACTTCTGCTGCCGTGCCCTCTCCGGCACGGCGGTTGGTTTGCTGGATTTTCCCTCCGGTCACTGATCGTGTCTAGTTTTTTCAGACGTCTTTGTGTGTACACGCGTTCTCGTTTTTGGTGGGGCCCTCCTTCTTTTCGCAAAAAGCAGACAGCCCCCCGCCCAGACCGGGCTGTCTGCTTTTTGCCCTGTTGGGCGACACCGCGTTTCGTCTGCGGCGGTGTCGTTCCGGGGGGTTTGACTTGCGGGCCGCGCTTTTTGCGGCCCGCCTTTCCGGAAGGATTCCTAGTAAGTGGCGTTCTGGCGGAGTCCTCGGAGCCAGCCATAGTACCCATGGAGGGAAGGGCGGGCGCACAAAGTGGCTAAGGAGCCACGCGCCCGCCCTTCCCGACCCGGAACGGCCCGCGCCCTGCTCCCTACATAATGTCCAGCTATCTGACACCGCGCCTTGGAAAGGCCAGTGACGTGGCACTTGCACGGCACTGGCCTTTCCTGCGGTGTCAGATAGCTGGTGTTATGTGGGATCAGCAAGGCGCGGGCCTTTCGGGTCTTGGGTATGGGATCGGCGCGGTTTATCGCCGTCCCGGTTTTCACGGTGTCCGTTTCCTGCTCGGCGTGGATCGGCGCGTTCCATCGCCGTCCCGGTTTTCGCGGGGCTCGCTTCCTTCGGGGCGGAACTCGGCGCGGCCCTTACCGGGGTGGGGCTGTGGTTCGGGTTTTCCGTGGGGGTGGGGAACCCGCTCGCGGGGAGGGGCGAAGCCCCTGCGGCGAGCGCTGTTCAGCGCAAAGACGCGGGAGCGGCGCTGAGTCCTGGCGGTGGGGGGAGCCCCGGCCCGCCTCGGGCCGGTGCTTTTGATTTCCAGAGCCGGGCACCGGCGGGCGGGGCGCGAGCCCGCCGGGCGACAGCGCGCATCGCGGCGCGATGCAACCGATGCCGATGCGGGCGCTGGTTTGGGGGTGCTTGGAGCGACCATCGGGAGCGACCCTACCGACGTCCACGGGCCTGCGATGTTTTGGCGAAGCACGAAGGCGTGGCGCCCGACGTGTACACATTTGCGATGGTGTGTGTGTACACGCAGCTGGCCGGGTTTGAGTGCGTGTCCACGCTGAGGAGGCGGCTTTTGCGGCGTGCAGGGCTTTTTGTTTTTGCGTTCCCGCGAAGCGGCTGTGAGGCGGGACGCCGACGATGAAGCCGCGCACCTCTTCGTGGGGGCGTTGGATTGTTGCGGTTTCTCCGCTGGCGAGTATCTCATTGCTTCCTCGCCTCGCGGAGCGTCAGTTGTTTTGTCTTCAGGCGCGGTGTCCTCCTTCGTGCGGATCGCTGGGGTCGGCGATGCCTAGGCGGCTCTGCCCAGTCCGTGATCGTGCTGTCGAAGAGGAAGAGCGCGAGCATTCGCCGAAACTCGGGCTCGGTGTAGGCGAAGCCGTGTGCGGTTTTTTGGTCGAGGCGGTTGCGTTTGTACGCGTCGGTGATTGCCCGTGAGAGATCGCGGAGCACTTCGTGGGTAGCGATCTCGACGCGCTGTGGGCTGGTTTGTGTCGGCGCGCTGTGTCATCGGGCTCCGCCTGGCTTGGGGGCCTGCGTTCTTTTTTTGGGTGGCTTTGCTGGCTTTTTCAAGTGGCTTTCTCCTTTCGAGTTGTCTTCTTTGCTTTGACACCGCGAGGTTTAAGCGGTGGAGTTCGTCCAGGAGCGTGCGGATCGCACGCGTTTCGTCCCAGCTTAATATGTGGCGTACTGTGCGCTCGCCGTGGAGCACTTCGAGGCGGTGCCGTGCGAGTTCGATTTCGTTGCTCAATGGTTCCTTCCTTTCGGCGAGCTTTCCGGCCCGCGATTGCCCATGCCGTCGAGCGCGGCTATGTGGCGGTTGGTGTCGCTGTGCTGCGCTCGATCCAGCGCGAGTTGTTTTTGTGATTGCTGGCAGACGATGCATCGGGCGCTCTGTCCGTCCTCGCTCATTTCGTGGGGGCGGACCTCGCGGCATCGCTTGCAGTAGAAGTCGTGGATTTGGTAGCTCACGCGGCACCGTCCGGGGTGTTGGGACCCCTTTCGGTGTCGGTGGCTGCGAGGAACTGCGCGGCGCGGGCGAACTGGCATTTTTCGCAATGGCAGAGTCCGCACCAGCAGAGTTCCTGCGGGCAGTTGGGCGTGCGCGGGATGAAGTGCACGCGCTGTTTCTTGAGTTGGTTGAGTTGTGCGGCGTTCATTTGTCTTTGGGCTTTCTCGCGGTGTCGTTGTCCGCGCGGGGGGTTGCGCTTCGGGTTACCCCTGTGGGACCCCTTTTTTCGTGTGGGAGTTTGTGGGCGCGGGTTTGGCGCTCGTGTTTGTTGGCTGATTCGATCTGCTGCATCGTGAGGGCCAGCGCTTCGGGGCCGGGGATTTCGCGGTCTTTGGCGCGGCGGATTTTGATCATGGCGTCGCGTTCATCGGCTGGCAGTTCGGCGCAGCGATCGCAGAGGCCGTAGGTTTTTTCCATCCGGTCGATGGCCGCCTGCGTGAACACGACGGCGGTTTCTCCGTTGAGGCAGATGGCCGCGTCGCCGTAGAGGCCGAAGGTTCCTCCGAGGACGTTGGCGGCGATGGTTGGGGCGTTGCAGTGGTTGCAGCGGATTTCGATTGTTGAGCCGCACCACGCGCATAGGGTTTTCACTGGATCACGCTCCGGGGTTGGTTTGTGGATCGAGTCGAGGTAGGGCTTTAGTTTTGCGGGATCGCGGTGTTCGAGGTAGCGCACCGTGGACGTGAGGGACTGATGGCCGAGCATCTGTTCCACGACGCGCAGGTCTTTGCTGACTTCGTAGAGTGAGACGGCGAGCGTGCGGCGCTGAGATCGTGCAGCCATAGCTTGCGATTGACTCCGGCTTTTTTCTTGAGCGTGAGCCACGCGGAGGTGACACCGTGTGGGGTGATCTGGTCGCCCTTCCAGAGCGCGTAGAACGGGCGTCGTGGGGCTATGCGTGGGCGCGGTTTCGAGGAGGGCGGCGAGCCGTGCCGACACTGGGATGGTGACGGCGTGCTTTGTTTTTCCCTGCTCGATGGAGATGAGGCGCTTTTCGGCGTTGTAGTGGATCGGGCGCGACGCGCATGCAGTCGCCGCGGCGGAAACCTGCGTCATGGGCGAGGAGGATGATTGTCTGCATCCAGCGGGGCGCGGCGGCGAGGAGTTTCTCAAGCTCGTCGGGAGGCGCGATTGTTTTTCGGGGCTGGCCGGGGCGCACTCGCGGCACCTGGCCTTCCAGATCGGGGCGATTGCAGAGCGCTCCGATGTGGGCTACGAGATGGCGCAGGTGCGCGACGTAGCGGTGGACGGTGGACTGTTTCAGGCGGTCGCGCCATCGGCTGACGATTGCCTGAAGGTGAAGCGGCGTGATTTCGTGCGGCGTCAGCTCTCCGGCTAGCTGTGAGAGCGCGACCGCAACCGTTCGGTGCTCGGGCGCGTGCGAGAGCTTGTGCGCCTCGGACCAGGCTTCGCAGATGGCGCGGACCGTTCCGAGGCTTGGGCTTTTTTTGTTTGCGGTTAGGTTGCGCTGGGCGGTTTGGAAGGCTCGGGCAGCCTTGCGGGTGGGGAAGGACTTCCTTTTTCGCTTGCCGGTGGGGTCGATCCAGTCGGCGTAGTAGCGTCCGTATTTCTTTATCACGGTGACACCTTTATGACACCGTGTGTGGATTCGCCGCGCGGGCTTAGAGGATTCCAGCCTCGTGTTTTTCCGCGCAAGTCACGCAATACCGCGCCCAGGGAACAGCCTCCAGCCGCTTTTGCTGAAGCTCCTCTTCGCATTCGACGCAGCTGCCGTAGGTATTCGCCTTGATGCGCTTCAGCGCCTCGTCAATCAACGCCAGCATGGACCGGTCGGTATTGGTCTGCCCGAACAGGAATTCCTTGGTGTAGGAATTGGCCGCCTTGTCCGCAAGATCCACCGTGGGATCGTCATCCGCGGTCCGGCCTTCTTCCTCGGTCCGGGCAATGGTCTTGATCAATTCCTCGCGCCGGGCCTGCAATTTTTTCTTGTAATAATCCAGACGCTTCTTATCCATAAGTCAGGGCCCCACCATCCACCCTATTGCCACTATTACAAACGGGTGATTGTAGGCCCGCTCTTCACAACTGTCAAGGAAGGTGCACCCAAAGTGTTCCACGAGCACGCGATTTCAAATCCCCATTCCACAAATGTTATTTCCATTCAGTGGAATATGAAGACTCGGCGAGGATGTTGCCACTGTAATAAACATACTTGACGATTGATCGCTCTGTAGGCAATAATGCCACGTCCCCCGCAGTGCAGGAAGCAGACGTCTAGCCGACTCTGAGCGAAGAGCATTCGGATGGCGCCGACCCAGCCCTTTCCCCGAGTGATCCGGACCTTGCGTCTGGATGCCTTTCTCCGCAAGCTGGCAAATTCGTGCATCCTGCTGGTGGGGCTCGTCTTATTGTTCGCTAGCGCGGTCCATGCGCAGGGCGGCGTTCCGCTGGTCACGGTGGCTACCGACCAAAGTTCCCTCAATCTCTCGAACCAGTTTGGAGTCCCCGCCGGGACAGCCATCAATCAGGCCGGCGATTTTGCGTTCGTCGGAAACGGGGATACGGCGCTCTTCTTGCGCACCGCCGGGGCGTCCGCTGCGACACGACTTCTTCAAATCGACGACGAAGTGCCGGGATTTCCTGGAAGCCAGATCCTGACGTTCTTGCCTGAACTGGGAATCAATTCCTCGCGGTTGTTGCTTTTTGGAGTGAGGTTCAGCGGCGGGGAAAATCTGGCTCGCGCGGCGCTGCTGACCTTCGACGGCACGAATTACCACACTGTAGTGACGTCCGACGCGATCGCGCCGGGATCGAACGGCGCCGCTTACGGGATTGAGTTGGTACCCGGCAGCATCGACGACAGCGGGGACATTGATTTCTCCGCAGTGCCGATCGGGACAAATGCGGCCGCGTTATATATCGTTCCTTCCGGGGGGACACCCGTGCGTGTCGTGGGTTTGAGCGACACTCCGCCGGCGGCATGTACGTGGTGTGTTACAACAACTAGCGGTTCCTTGGGAAATTTCTTTGTTGGAACCCCTACTGGGTCAGCTGTTCTCGTTGGGAGGGCATTCGTTCCTGGACTGAACAAGCAGGGCCAGATGCTCCTCAGTCTCTGGGGAGGCCTTTTCATCGGCAGCAAAGACGGACTTTCATTGGTACCCATGGCAATTTCGGGACCCTGCAGCCCCCAAGCCGTCACGACTGGAACTTCTTTAATCCCATTGCCAATAACTAGCGGTTTCCTCAACGACAACGGCGTGGTCGCATTCACGAACCCGCCGAATTCGGCGAGCGCTGCCATCTGTGTAGCTCCGGCAGGTGGAGGCTCTCCAACCCCGGCGATTACCGCCGCGGATCCAGCACCGACCAGCCTTGGCGGCGCGATAGCATCCCCGGTGGCCTTGGGATTAGACGATTCCGGGGACATCGTTTTTGAATCTCCGATTTCGGGAAGCATCATTCCGACATTTGCCCTCCTGCGGCATCACCAATCGAACGCAACGACAGATGTTGTCGCCTACAATTGTGAGGTGGCGCCCGGGACCAACGGAAGTTTATTCACCGCCCTTCCGTCCTCTGTTTCATGTGCTAGCAGCCTCGTCGAATTGGCATCTTTATCTCCCTTCGGTGGTGTATCCATTGCGAATGATGGAAGCGTGAGTTTCAACGCTGCGTTGACGAATGGTGAAAATGGAATCTACAGGCAGACTGGCGCAGCTGCTCCGGAGTTTATTTCCATCGAATTCAGTGGAACCCCCACGCTTCCTTTTAACGTAATAAGTGGAGGCTTCGGAGTAGGTACAGGCATTATTTCACAAACCATTTTTTCAACTTTCGGTCAGACGGAAATACTGAACAATGGCTCGGTGTTTTTCGCCTCGTATCTGACGAGCGGCGCAGCAGATTTCGCGGTGTATTTGGGAACGCCTGGAAACGTGCAATCGCTCATGAGCACAGCGGATCTGCTTCCGTCCGGAGCGAGAACCATATTGGGAAGCACGTTCCCTCAGGCAGCTGGACACTTTGTCGCATTCACTGCGCAACCGGCAGCGGGACGACGCAACTTACTATTGGCGGACACCATTTCGGGATCCATCACGCGGGTGGTTAGCGACAACGACCCCGCCCTAGTGGCGGCCGCTGGAGTTACCGGAAATACGGTGCTGGCCTCGAATTTCTTCCTGAATGAGAGCGGACAGATCGCCTTTCAGGCCATCGGCGGGAATGCAACAACGGGGATATCGATCGATATCATTGGAATCCCCTCTGGTTCTGCTCCTTTGAACCCGGCGTGGCTGAACTCCGTGTCCAATTGCGCAACGATTTTTTTGTGGTCGCCATCGAACGGTCTGGCAAAAGTTGTTACGTCTGGTGATCCCGCACCGATTCCCGGAGACACTTTTTTGTGTCCTGGTCTGAATTCGAGTGCTCCGTCACCGCTGAACAAATCCGGTCAACTCGCCTTCTCCAGCGCGTCTGGCTATCTGGGACCCTTCCCCTGCCCGCCTTGCGGCAATCCCAGCCTGGCGCAAGAAATCGGCCCGGATGGAATATTTTTATATAATCCCGGCGGCACGATCACTGAAATCGCGGCGGCTAATGACACACTGCCTGGGGAGAACTCACCCACCACCGTCGTCCCGTTTTTGTCGGTTCCCGTGAATTCGCCCGGGCAGGTGGCGTTCGGCGCGGAGACAGGTAGTTTGGAAGGCTTCTTCATTCTGAAGCCGGGCGGCACGACTCAAACCATATTCGAAGATGGCGATGCCGTCCCGGGCTCCAGCGCCACGTTCGGATTCCCCCATTTCCTTGCTGGACTGGCTGACAATGGGAACCTTGCCTTCACGGCCGCTACGAGCGGGGCGGCGGATGGCCTCTTCCTTGCGCCGGCCGGAGCTGCAATTCAGACACTCGCGCTCGACGGAGGCGCCGCGCCTGTTTCGGTAGGTGGCACATTCTCGCTAACGTCGACTGGACTGATCGTCCCAAATCCTCCCACTGGGACGATCCCGGTGGGATTCAATTCCTTCAAAAATTTTGCGGCAATCAATGGCGAATCGGACGTCGCTTTCGGTGCGTCCGTCACAGGCGGCAGCGCGGATTCCGGATTGTTCCGCGTCCTGCAGAGCGACCCGACAGGCACTCTGCAGCCGGTCGTGTTGCAGGGTCAGGCAGCGCCCGGCGGCGGAACATTCAGCACGATCAACCTTCTTAGCAATCTGGGCGCGAATTTCGCGCTCGGTCCTGACGGCACGCTCGCGTTTGTGAACCCACTCCTCAGCACTTCGGGCGCAAGGCAAGGGATGTTTGTTGCGCGCCCTGACGGAACTCTTTTGAAAGTGGCGGCCACGGGCGATTTTGCGCCCGTGCCAGGGGGAGGAGTATTGGAGGGAATCTCCATGAGCCCGAGGCTCGCGGCGGGAGATGCCGGCAAGTTTGCCTTCGAGGCAGGAATTTTTGGCGGGAACGCGCGGAGAGCTGTTTTTGTAACAGCGATCCCGCCCGGAACCGCGAGCACCACGACCACGCTCAGTCCATTGCAGGGTCCAGTGGTGACGCAGCAGCCGGTGAACCTAACCGCAACAGTGAGCAGCACAACCGCAGAGCCCCCAACAGGTACGGTCGCCTTTTTCGCAAATGGAATTTCGCTTGGCACGGGCACGCTGGAAAGCGGTCAGGCAACGCTGACGACTTCATCGCTGTCCGCTGGACAGGATTCGATTGTCGCGCAATATGGCGGCGACTCCAGTTTTGCCCCTGGGGATTCGGCCCCTCTCGCGGTAGTTGTCGCGGGATTCGCACCGCCTCCGACGAACCTGACCGTCACTCCCGGACAGAACCTGGTAATTCCCCTGATAGTGTTTGCCCCCTCGGGTTCGACCATGAGTTTCATGCTAAGTTGTTCAGGGCTCCCCGCGAAGACGGCTTGCATGTTCGACATGAATCCGGTAGTGCCGGGTCCGAGCGGGACAACCGTTCACCTGACCCTCACAACCATGGTGAGTTCGAAATTGCCGCCAGTCCAACCGCGCAATGGACACCCTGCGCTGCCGGGCTTCGGACTTGCGACGCTCCTTGCAACGCTCTTCGCGACGGCGACAATGGTTTGGTGGAAAGCAGCGCCTCGATGGCGGCTCGTGCCCTGCGCATGCCTTGCGACATTCGCGCTGGCGCTCGCGATTGGCGGCTGCGGCTCATCCAGCTATAGTTCGAGCGCGCCAGTGACCCCTGGAACGCCAGCAGGCGCTACTTCCTTCAATGTCACAGGTACTTCGGGCGACGCGACGATCTCGGCCGTCGTGAACGTGACCGTCCAATAAGCCGCGCCCGAAGCCAGAAAAGCATTGCGAATGCAAGGGCCGGGACTTCGAAAAGATATTCAGAGGCTACGTATCTCACGGTATTGCCGGGCCTTGCCGCCGTGCTATACTTTGTGACCCATCCCTAGGCCGTTCGGAACGCTATGCGGAAGCGGGGTGGGACGGAAGAAGCCGGCGCGGGGCCAGGGATTTTGGGGCTGGCGTGGCGCGATTCTCGGAGGTGGGTTTATCGCGGAGCGGAGTTTTCGGCAGGCAGACCGGATTCGAGTAAACGATCGAATACGGGCGCGTGAAATTCGCGTGGTGGATGAGGATGGCGGTCAGTTGGGTGTGATGCCGCCGTTCGAGGCGATTAAGCTTGCCCGCGAGAAGGGTCTGGATCTGGTGGAAATTTCGCCGACCGCCGACCCGCCGGTTTGCAAGATCACCGACTACGGAAAATACCTTTACCAGACCAACAAAAAAGCGCACGAGCAGAGAAAGCATCAGAAGGGCTCGGTGCTCAAAGAAGTCAAGTTCCGCCCCGCGACCGCGGAACACGATTACCAGGTCCGCAAGAACCAGATCATCCGGTTTCTCGGCGAAGGCCACAAGGTCAAGGCGATGATTTTTCATCGCGGGCGCGAAATGGCTCACCAGGAAGTGGGCCGCGCGAAAATGCACCGGCTGCTGGGGGAAATTGCCGATCACGCGCTGGTTGAAATTGGGCCGCGCATGGAAGCGAATGTTTTGATGGCCCTCTTGGCGCCAAAGCGCGGCGGCACGGCGCCGGTGAAGCCAGCGGGCGCACCGGCGGGCGGCCAGGCCTGAGCCTGCAGTAGGACGGGCTTCAGCCTGTCGGGTTTTCCGTTGCGCTCAACCCAAAAGCAGACAGGCTGAAGCCTGTCCTACTTGGAAGAAATTCAGAGAGGAAACGTTCGTGGCAAAAAAGGTAAAGAAACTCAAGCTCAAGACGCATCGCGGCGCCGCCAAGCGGTTTAAGATTACGGCGACGGGAAAAGTGATGCGCATGCACTCCGGCAAGCGGCACCTGCTGGGCACCAAGAAGGCCAACCGGATGCGCCGCCTGAAAAAAATGAAGCAGGTTTCCCCGGCGGACGCGGGCAACGTGCACAAGATGTTGCCGTACGGCTGAAGCTGAAGAATTAATTGGATTGACGCAATAAACCGCAATCGATTTTTGTTTGTGGGTCAGGGGTTCCGAATCTGGGTAATGTAGCGCCAACCTTTAGGTTGGCATTTTGGGATCAAGCAGATGCCCGCCTGAAGGCGGGCGCTACATTATCCATAACCGAGTTCTCAAGACCTACGCTACAAAGCAAGTTTTTGTTTTTTGCTGCGCCAGGCAGAGCGCAACCCGCCACGGTGGGCCTGCCGGCTGGCGGTCCGGTCCAACAGAAATGAGGACCGGGCCAATGCTCGCGAGAATTTCGCGAAATGCGAAATTTTCGTTGAGCTTCTAAACACGCCGTGGAGACGCTCTCGCTTTCCGATTGTGCGCTGGTTCCCGTGCGCGGGGACTTGCCTCGATGCTCCGGAATGCGTTGCGCCTCCGCACTGGAGAAAATAAAATGGCACGAGTCAAACGCGGAACCAAACGCCGCGCGCGCCGCAAGAAGTTTTTGAAGCGCACCAAAGGATTTTTCCTTACAAAATCCAAGCTCTATCAATCCGCTCAGGAAGCGGTGAATCGCGCGGAGCGTTATTCCTACCGCGATCGCCGCGTCCGCAAGCGCCAGTTCCGCACGCTGTGGATTCAGCGCATCGGCGCGGCGGCCCGCAACGCTGGGATTTCCTACAGCCAGTTGATGCACGGCCTGAAGGCCGCGGGCGTCGAGATCGACCGCAAAATTCTGTCCGATATCGCCGTGAAGGACGCCGCAGGATTCACGCAGCTGGTCGAGCAGGCCAAGGCGTCGCTCGGAGCAAAAGCTAAAGCGTAGCGCTGTAGCCCGCCTCTTCAGAGGCAGGGATTTTTCGATGTCGGCGCGGCAACCCCCCGGGTCTGAAGACCCGGGCTACAGCAGCACCGTTCACCGTGCTGCCTGGATTATTCATTGCCCCATGGACCCGAATCCAATTTCGGCCGGAAAAATTCTCCCGCCGCTCGATGCGGCGACGCCCGAGCAGGTAGCGGCGCGTTTCGGCGAATTGCGGGCGCGGTTTGATCAAGATGCTGCGGGCGCAACGGACGAAAACGGCTGGAAATCGCTGCGCGATGCGTGGCTCGGCCGCAAATCCGGCTTGCTCACGCAAGTCACCGACACGTGGCTCAAGCCC
Source organism: uncultured Acidobacteriota bacterium (assembly GCA_963768275.1). Taxonomy (GTDB): domain Bacteria; phylum Acidobacteriota; class Terriglobia; order Acidiferrales; family UBA7541; genus Palsa-360. The sequence continues at coordinate 488,697 of CAVYHH010000011.1, read as the reverse complement.
TCGAAGCCGGAGCTGAAGCGCGCGCTCGGCCAGGCGCTCAATGAACTGAAGGCGCACGTCGAAGCGGCGCTCGAATCACGGCGCGCGGCGATCGAAGCCTTCGCCGAACAAACGGCTCTTGCGCGCGAACGCGAAGACCTCTCGCTTCCCGGCGTCGTGCGGCCACTCGGCTCGCGTCACCCGCTGCGGCAGACGTTCGAGGAGATCGAGCGGATTTTTCTTTCGCTTGGCTACTCCGTGGTTGCCGGGCCGGAGATGGAAACTCCCTACTACAACTTCGAGGCGCTCAATATTCCAGAGCACCATCCCGCGCGCGACAACATGGACACGTTTTATATGGCCGCCCCTGCGGGCGCTTCGCCTCTCTTATTGCGCACGCACACTTCGCCGATGCAGGTGCGCACGATGGAAAAACAGCAGCCGCCCGTGCGGATCATCGTGCCGGGAAAAGTCTATCGCCGCGACAATCCCGACGCGACGCACGGCTTCATGTTCCACCAGATCGAAGGGCTCGCTGTCGATACGGGCATCACGTTTTGCGATTTCAAAGGCACGGTCGAATATTTCGTGCGCGAATTTCTCGGGCCGAAAGTGAAGACGCGGCTGCGGCCAAGTTATTTTCCGTTCACCGAGCCTTCGGTGGAAGTGGATGCGACGTGCGTGTTCTGCGGCGGCAAGGGCTGCAACGTGTGCAAGCAGTCCGGCTGGATCGAGTTGTTCGGCGCGGGCATGGTCGATCCCGCCGTCTACGGCTTCGTGAATTATGACGCGAAGAAATTTTCGGGCTTCGCCTTCGGCCTGGGCGTCGAGCGGCTGACGCAGCTCAAATACAACATCAACGATTTGCAGCTCTATTTTCAGAACGACGTGCGCTTTTTGCGCCAGTTCGCGTAGCGCCGTGAAGACGAACCGCTGCGCACAATGTTGGTATATGGATTCAGATTTGCAGATTCAGATTTGTGGGTCGGAGCTTTACTCCGACATTGGCGGTTCGAGTTGTTGGGCTTTAGCCCCTGCAGGTTCAGCACCCAAAAAAATGCGCCAGCGGCTAAAGCCGAACCGAACGAGGCAGTCATGTCACGGCTGAAGCCGTGACCCACAAAGATTTTTCCCAGAAGCGAGTCGTGCGATGTTGCTGTAGCCCGGGTCTTCAGACCCGGGGGGTTGCCGGCGCGACATCGAGAAACCCCCGCCTCTGAAGAGGCGGGCTACAGCAAAACGCACGACGCCTTGCCGGCTATCCCTTGAGTGCGATTGGGTTGTTCTGGCCCCGGCATGCGAAAGACGAACGATGAAAGTTCTTTACAACTGGCTGAAAGAATTCGTCGAGTTGACGGCGGCGCCGGAAGAATTGCGCACGCGGCTCTCGCTTTCCGGCACGGCCGTTGAAGCGCTGGAGCAAACCGCGGCCGGACCGCTTCTCGACGCCGAGCTGACGTCGAACCGGGCGGATTGCCTGGGGCACTACGGCATCGCGCGCGAGGCGGCGGTGCTGTACGGCTTGCCGCTCAAGCGCGTCGATCCGCACCCGCGCGAATCTTCCGAGCAGGCTTCCGCCGCGACGCGCGTTCAGATTGATTCGCCCGAATTGTGCGGGCGCTACACGGCGCGCGTTCTGCGCGGCGTGAAGGTGGGGCCGTCGCCCGACTGGCTGCGCCAGCGCCTCGAAGCGCTCGGGCAGGCTTCGATCAACAACGTGGTGGACGCGACCAATTACGTCATGCTCGAGCTCGGGCATCCCTTGCACGCGTTTGACATGGATTTGCTGGCCGAGAAACGGATCGTCGTGCGGCGCGCGCGAGCGGGAGAAAAAATGCGCACGCTCGACGGCATCGAGCGAGCGCTCACCAGCGAAATGTGCGTGATCGCCGACGCGACGCGCGCCGTGGCCATTGCCGGAGTGATGGGCGGCGGCGACTCCGAAATTCGCTCGGCGAGCCGCAACATTTTGCTCGAGTCGGCGTGGTTCGATCCAATTTCAATTCGCCGCACATCGAAGGCACTCGGCCTGCGCACGGAAGCCTCGATGCGTTTCGAGCGCGGCGCGGACATGGAAATGGCGGAGACAGCTTCGCGCCGCTGCGCCGAACTCATTCAGCAATTGGGCGGCGGCGAAGTGCTCGCGGGCGTTATGGATATTTATCCGGGGCGCGCCGAGCCGCCGGTGATCGAACTGACGCGCAAGGAATTTCTGCGCGTGATGGGCGCGGACGTGCCCGACGCGGCGATCGAAACGATTCTCGCGGGGCTTGGCTTCGCGCCGGCGCGTTCGGATACGGCGCGAGGCAGCGCGGGATCGCCCGAAGCCGCGTGGAAGTGCCACCGGCCGTCCTGGCGCGGCGACGTGACGCGCGAAGTGGACCTCGTCGAGGAAGTCGCCCGAATTTACGGCGTGGACAAATTTCCGGCGCGCCTGCCCGCGGCAAAATTGCCCGCCGCGCGCCTCGAATACGCCGAAGCCGACGACCGCCTGCGCGAAATTCTGATCGGCCTAGGCTACCAGGAGATCATCACGATTCCGATCGTGGACGAGCCGAGCGATGCGATCTTCCGCGCGGAAGGCGCCGCGCCCGCGCGCATCGCGAATCCTCTTGCCGAGGACGCATCCGTGATGCGCTCGACCGGCGCGATCACCATGGCTCGGACACTGGAATGGAATTTAAATCATGGGCAGCGCAACGTTCGACTGTTTGAATTCGGCAAGACTTACGGCTGGAATGGAACGCAGCCGGTCGAGAAGCGCGTTTTGACACTCGGCGCGACGGGCCTCGCGCGGGAAAAAGGCGTCGCCGAAACCGAACGCGCCTACGCGTTTGCCGATTTGAAGGGCGATCTCGACCAGTTAGGGCATCTCGCGGGCGGATTCGTGTGGACAGCGGGTGGCCCGGAGTGGCTTCACGGCGCTCATGCGGGAATGATTTCGGTGCGAGCGGACGGCGCGGCGGCGCGCCCGGTCGGACCGATTGGGCATGCCGGGCAACTCTCGCGGCGCGCTTCCGAACGATTTAAGCTGCGGCAAGACGCGTACATTGCCGAGCTGGAGCTCGAGCCGCTGTGCGCGGGTTACAAATCCGCGCGCGCGGCGCTGCGTTACAAACCGCTTTCCCGCTTTCCTGCGGTCGAACGCGACTTCTCTCTGGTCCTTGCGGATGGGACTACGTTTGCCGGTATCGAAGGAGCGATTCGCGCTCTTGGCCTTGCCGAAGTTTCCTCGATTGACGCCGTGGATTTATTTCGCGGCAAAAATGTGCCGGAAGGAAAATTTGCGCTGCTCGTTCGCGTGAGGTTTGAAAGCCGCCAGGCCACGCTCACCGAAGCGCAGCTGACGGATTTTTCTTCGCGGATTCTCGCCGCGCTGGAACAAAAGCTTGGCGCTACCCTGCGCGCGTAACCCACACTTCTCAAGAATGTTTTCGAGTAGCACAGGCTCCAGCCTGTGGGGGTGCGTATCGGCATCGAAAGTCAAAACCCACAGGCTGAAGCCTGTGCTACTAGAGTCGCTCCGCTGGCGGATAGACGACCGCGAAAATCGCAGCGGCGATCCCAACAGCAACAAACGCCATGACGCTGCCCTCGGGGCCCACGGTGCCGCCGGTGAGCCACGCAGGGCCGTGAAAGGAAGAATTGAGCAGGTGGCCGGGCGCGACGAGGCCGCTGTCCGGCACGGAAAACAAGAACGTCTCGCCCCAATCGAACGCGGCGTGCAGTCCCACGGCGAACCACAGGCTGCCGGTGCGCCGCAACGTCAGGCAGAAAAACATTCCGATGACAAACACGCTGAGCGCGCCGACCTTGTCTTCGCCGCGATTGAAGAGATGAGTAGACCCGAACACGGCGGAAAGCGCCGTGGCCGCCGGCCAGAATCCGATCCCCGTGACCAGCGTGAATAGCGCGTATCCGCGAAATAGAAATTCCTCGAAGAGGCCGACACAGAGAAATGCCGCGACCCATAGCGCCGCGTAACCCCATAGCGCCGGACCTCCGAGCGCCAATTCGCCGAAAGAATATCCGCCGAACGCGCGAATCAGGAAGATGATTCCGGTAATCATCGCGATTCCCCACGCCGCGCCTTGCCAGAAGCGCGCGCCGAACGCTGCGGCGCGCGGCAGGCCGTAGCCGCCGAATGGCCGGTCTTCCATCATTCCCATGACCCCCGCGGCTGCCAGCGCCGCGATCAACAAAACGCACTCCTGAACGAGCATGGAAGATGCCGTGACGCCCGTGCGAGCTAGTTGCGGAAGATGCAGAGCTATCGTCAGGAGGGTTTCGCCCAGGGCAAACAGGAAAAAGATCAGGAGGAAAATCAGGAGACGCCATCCGGCCCGAAACTCGCGTGCATTCCAAAAAATGGCTTTCGCGCCGGTCATGGGGCCCGCGGGCGGGCCGATCACGAGCCGGGTCGCCGTGCTTTCCGGATCTTGTTCTGGAGTCATGAATTCATTCCGGCTCGTGCTCGGCGTAGCGTTTGAGACGCGCGAGATAATTCTCATTGCGCCGAGCGACGGCATGGCGCGTCAGGAGCCAGTCCATCGCCTTGCCTATGAAGCCCGGCATCGTGTAGTCGCTGCGCATGCGCACAATCGTTTTTGGCGGACGCTGAGGCGATGGCGCGCCGAGTCGCTCCAGTTCCCAGCGTTCCAGACCCTTGACGCCATAGCGGTCGCTGAATCGCCACTCGAACAGGCGAGCTTGCTCCAGCGCCGTCACGACCGCCGTGTGCGAGACTTCACGCTTGCCCAAGTTTCCCGTGATGTGCACCTTTTGCGTAACGGCAAAATCCGAAGCGCCGTCTTGCACTTCAAAACTCGCCTGCATGTCCGCGCCGTACCAATACGGCATCCGCTGCGGCACGAAAAACGCAAACACCACTTCCGCGGGAGCCGCAATCTGCACCGAGGTTTCAATCCGCGCCATGGAGCGGGCGCTACTTTATCATGAGCGAGGATTGGACAAAAAAACGGTCTGAAGTGGCGCAGGCTTCAGCCTGTGGGTTTTGGTCCTTGCAAGGACTAAACCCCACAGGCTGAAGCCTGCGCCACTGAGACGAATCGTACTAACGTCCTTCGCGCGCGCGACCGTAGCCGCCGAAGTACCAGCGCGCGCCGACTGTCGCGTACAGGCCGTAGGGGCCGGAGGTGCCGAGGTCGGCTAGGCCGACGTTATTTTTGTATTTTCCGAGCCAGTCCACCTGATGCTGGGTTACGCGAAATTCAAAATTTTTGGGCAACTCGATGCCGATCCCCACGGCGCGCTCGAAGGCGATCCCGGCCATCGAGGCGGTGTACTTGAATTGCGGCACGTTGTTGCCGAAGGAAAACGTCGGTGTAAAGAACACGAACACGTGGCGCGCAAACGTTTTCCCGAAGGGTTGAACTTCGAGGTAGCCGCCCAGCAGGTAGCGCGCGTAGGCATTGCAGTCGGAACTCGCTCCGCCGGCCATGACGATGACCGCTTGCGACTGCGAGCACCGGCCGAGGTCGGGTTCGTTGTGCGACGGCGCGACGTCAAAATTCACGTAGCCGCGCACCCAGTTGTGCGGGAAAAACATTCGTCCTTCAGGCACGCCCCAGGAGGCCGGCTTCGGCGCCGGATCGGCAGCGGCCGCAGCGGGCATCGACACGGCCACGGTCCCGGACGCGTCCTGGGCCGGCGCCGGAAGCGCGGCAAACCCTAGAAGCGCGGACAACAACACCATTTCTCGAATTCGGTTTTTCAACGCAGTTCTCCTTTTTCTTTCGATGAGGGTCTGCTGACTCAATTATTCCGGCGGTCTCAAAGTAGAGCCCGCACCTGTCACAAATTCGGGCGCGCGGCCCTGGGACCACGGGTCGTACGTCTGCGCGAAGCGCATGCGCTCGTCGAGCGGCGGATGATTGTAGAACCAGAATTTCACGGCGGTCGAGGGATTTGGCTCCTCAAGGTCGACTTCACCCAGGATTTGAAACGAGTGCGCCGCCACCACTGGCGCGTCGGGAACCAATCCGTGGATCACTTCGAGCCCGTATTGGTCGGCCTGATGCTCGAGGTAACGGCTGTAAACATTTGAAATTGGCGTGAACAGGAACCCAAACACCGTCAGCAGGAGGATCAGCACCGGCAGCGAAGCGAGGTCGTCCTGACCGCCAATCGCCCACGTTTCTCCCCAGCGCGCCAGCATCCAGTGCAGTAAGCGATACGCAAGATAGAGGAAAAAAATGAGCACGGCGCAGGCAAACAGGATGCCGTTGCGCACATGGCCCAAAACGTAGTGGCCCATCTCGTGGCCCGTCACGAACAAGACTTCGTCTCCGCTCATGCGCCGGATGGTCGTGTCCCAAACGACCACGCGCTTGCTCGCGCCGAGGCCGGTCACGTAAGCGTTCAGCTCCCTGAGTTTCGCGCTGGCGTTCATCTCGAAAATGCGGCTCTGCGGAATCGGCGCTCCGGCGCGGATCGTCATCTGCTCGATGTTGCGGGCAAGGAGCGGCTCGGAACTTGCGAGCGGCGTAAACTTAAAAAACAGCGGCTCGACGACCAGCGGCTCGACAACCGCGCCCAGAATGATGAGCGGCACGGCGGCCAGCCAGAACCAGAACCACCACTTTCGCGGGGCCTTCCGAATGACCGCGTACAAAACCCACACCAGCAAGATCGCAATCGCCATCTCCACGCCCTCGCCCTTGGCCCAGTCCGTGAGCCACGATCCCCATCCCTGGATCGACTGCTGGTACTGCAATGCCAGGCGGTGTTCCCAAAGAGCCGTGGGCAAGCCCAGAACGTCGGTCGTCACCAGCAGGAGCGGCGTAAAGACGAAGATTTGCCCAAATCCGCTGTCGGTCCATTTTATGGCCCAATCGCGGTAGGCCGGAGCGACGCGAAGCTGCAGGAGGAGCACGAGCAGGAGGAGCCCATAGGCGACGTCTAGAAAATAAAGTTCGTGCCGGGCGTGCGCGTAGGCGACGGCTTGCGCTTCCTGACCGGGCGTGAGCGTGTAGCCTTGCACTTGCCCGGTCGGAGGCGGGACGGCGGCAGGCGATGGCGTGGTTGCGGGAGACTGCGGCTGCTGCGCGCGGCTTATCGGGGCGCAAAGCAAGCCAGCCGCAAGGAGAATGAAAAGCGCGGGAAAAAATGCTGCGGCTTGAGTACTTCGGCGATTCACTTGTCGTCTCCCGACGATGCTGCGCCGGAGAAGAAACGCGGGCGCAGCGCGCGGAGTATGATGCAACCCGCCCTGCAGGCGCAAGCGCGGCGGCGCGATGTTTTTCGTAGCGCCGGTATCTTGCCGGCGCTACCCGAGCACAGTGCGGGTCGGTCCAGCTTTTCAATTGGGATGCGGCGTCTTCAGCGCGTAGTTGCGCGCCGCGCCGCCTATTGCGATACCCGCATGAATCGCGGAAGTCCAGCGCTCCAGGCGATGATGCCCGGTGCGATGAAACAGGTAGGACACGCCGATGGAAGCCGCCGTAGCCGACACTTCGATCCCTGCAAACAGCGCATGGTTATCCACGATGGAGTTCGTCAGAAAGACTTCATTGATGCCGCGGCGGCGGAGATTGAGCGTCGAAGCGTAATCCAGGGCGCGCCCAGCGCCAACGGCTGCGAACAACCAATCGTTCTCGCGGTCCCAGAACCGGTGAACGCCGGGCGCAAGCGGTTTGGCGGCCTTAGCGGGCTCGTCCGTCTTCTTTTGTTCCGCCGGAGAGGCGCTGCCGGCCGGTTGCGGTGCGGAAGGCGCGTTTGGGTCCTTGCTTTCGCCCGGTTGCTGCTGCGCGCAGACCGCAGAAACCGCCGCGAGCAAGAAAATTGCGCCCACTATCGCGCAGCGCATCCCTTTCCGCATATGAAGGCGTTCTTTCCTTTCGGTTCGCATATTGGAAGGAGAGATTGTGGGCAAGCCCGGAGGGGTTGTAAAGGAGGAAGAAAATTTCGCCGGGAATTTTTTCACTGACCGGCCTAAGGGTCCCGCGGCGCGTTGGCCGGCTGGCAACCCTACCACTAGGGATTGTATCTTTTCTCTTGACACCACAAGAGCGGCGGCGCAGAATCCCCGCAACTTTTTCCGTGGGTATCTGGTCCAGGGGACCGGAGCGGAAAAAATGGCGCGTCATTCCACAGGGGGGAAAAGCGTGCAGTATTTGCCGGGATGGACAGTGCAATGCATTAATCCGGAGTGCGCGGCACGCGGCCACTGGCTGCGGGCAACCGACTCCGGGAGAGAACTCTGCAGCAATTGTAGCGCTCCGCTCCACAATGTCCCGCCTCCGCTAGGCCCACGCCTGCGGATGCGTCCTCGCTCGCTGGGCAGTTACCGTCCGCCGGGCCGTTCGCCCGGACGGCAGCGGTAATCGCCGCGAGCGATCCTCAGGGCCGCTCGTCCCGGTCCACACCGGGACGAGCCGTCCCCGCAATCCCTTTCCCTAAAAATCGGCGGTTGGGAACTTGAGTAGCACAGCCACTCTTGGCTGTGCGAATTTTGCGATCGCCGAAAGTGTGTGGCTGCGCGAATATAGATAAAACCTCACAGCCAAGAGTGGCTGTGCTACCAAAACCTGCTCGGAATCGACGCCTGAAATGGGGAGAGCGGCCGGTGGAGGGTTCCGGCCGCTCGTGGGGCATGGGCAAATTCAAGAAAGATGCAGTTGAGCCGGAGCTATCGGGACCCGGACTTGCCAACGGAACCGATCAAACTCAAGAAGACCAGCACAGCGAATACCGAGATGCAGACTACGACAATCATCGGGGTCCTCGGCCGTCGGTCGCGGGCTTTACGCGCCGTCGCCAAAGCGCTTTGGCGCGTCGGCGACTTGAAACCCGCGATTGCTCCGAACAGCTTCAACCACGCGATCATTCTGCCCGGAAACCCCGCCCGCGCAAATGGGCCAAGGGTTACATTCGCATCGGTACTCTCGTACGGTAGTTCCAGGTCTACACGCCGAGGTCCGGAATATTTTCGAGGGCGTCGTTGAAGCGGTTGGTGAAATTGGCCATGCAGATGGCCAGGGTCAGCTCGACGATTTGTCCTTCGTCATAAAACTTGCGCAATTCCTGAAGCTCGGGGGCGCGGATGCCGGCGGCGCCGCGCGTCACGCGGTCGGCAAAGAGGATCGTGGCCTTTTCCTTTTCATCGAAGAGGGGGCTGCGCGAATAAAACGGGAGCGCTGCAACTTGCTCCGCTGTGATGCCGGCGCGCTTCGACGAAGCAATGTGCGCGCGCGTGCAGTATTCGCATCCGTTCACCATCGACGCGCGGAGGTACGCCAGTTCCTTGTACTTGGCTTCGACGGTGCCCTCATTGATGACAGCCTTATACAAGGGGAGAAACGTAGCCAAAACGTCGGGCCGGTGCGCCATGGCCGCGAAGATGTTCGGCACTTTCCCCGCTCGCGCTGCGAGCTTTTCAAATGTGTCCTGCAACTCCGGCGAGGCTTGCTCTTTCGTCAGCGGATTCACGACTCCCATGCTCGGTCTCCTTTTTTGTTTTCCAGCTAAGATCGCAATGTGCGCGCACGAGTTTATCAAGACGTGGTCCTAGTAGCACAGCCACTCTTGGCTGTGTGGTTTTTCGAGCACTTAGCAAGAGCACACAGCCAAGAGTGGCTGTGCTACCTGGAGCCACAACCGTTGAACGGCTTTTCGGCGCGTGTTAGCCTACTCATAGCAAAGCCCTTCCAGTCCGCTCGATGTGCCTGGGGAACTTCTGATGGTGTCTCCCGCTCGACAATTTAACGCGGTGGCCGATGAAGAGCGAGTGCTCGAAGTCGTGCGCGAGCTTGTTGCCGAGCTGGGGCTTGAGTCGGCACTGCGATCGGCCAGCGCGGCGTCGCATCTGGATCGCGATTTGGGACTGGGCAGTCTGGAACGCGTCGAATTGCTGCTGCGGCTGGAAAAATCGTTTGGCACGCGGCTCGATGAAGAGGTGCTGGCCGGAGCGGATACGGTGCAGGATCTGATCGCCGCTTTGAGCGCCGCGAATGGTTCATCGGGAGCTTTGGGAGTGCGCGCGGAAGCGTCCGTGCGCGCGACGGAAATCTCCTTTCCTGGCCAAGCGGAAGGAGTTCCCTTCGCGGAGACGTTTCAGGAAGTCCTGCGGCATCGCGGGCGCGCGGACGCATCTCGAACCCACTTGATATTTTACGAGGACGAAGGTGAGAGTGCCTCGCTCACGTTCGGCGAACTTTTTGAAGGAGCCGAGCGAGTCGCGGCGGACCTCGCGCAGCGCGGCATCGGGCGCGGCGATACGGTCGCCCTGATGCTGCCGACGTCGCGCGACTTTTTTCTGGCCTTCGCCGGGACGCTGCTTGCCGGAGCGACTCCTGTGCCGATTTATCCGCCGTTTCGCGCCGACCGGATTGCGGAGTACGCGGAACGGCAATCGGCGATCCTGGCGAATGCGGGCGCGCGCCTGCTAGTAACGTTTCGAGAAGCGGCCAGCGTGGCCAAGCTGCTGAAGCCGCTCGTGCCGTCGCTCGAAGCCGTCGTGACAGCCGAGACACTGGCCCAATCGCGCGCTCCGGCTCCGTTCGGGCCGCAACTGCACTCGCGCGCCGAAGACCTCGCCCTGCTGCAATACACCTCCGGCTCGACGGGCAATCCCAAGGGAGTGATGCTGACGCACGCCAATCTGCTGGCCAACGTCCGCGCAATAGGAGAGGCGCTCGGGCTGCGCAACGACGATGTCGGCGTGAGCTGGCTGCCGCTTTATCACGACATGGGCTTGATCGGCGCGTGGCTCATGCCGCTGTACTTCGGCCTGACGGTGGTGGTGCTTTCGCCGCTGGCATTCCTTTCACGGCCGGCGCGATGGGTGCGTGCGTTCCATCGTTATCGCGGCACGATCAGCGCGGCTCCGAATTTTGCGTACGAACTCGCCGCGGCCAAAGTTTCGGATGAAGAAATGCAAGGCCTCGACTTGAGCGCGTGGCGCGCAGCGCTCAACGGCGCCGAGCCCGTCCTTCCCGCGACACTTGACCGCTTCGCAGCGCGATTCGCTTCCTGCGGCTTCCGCCGGGAAACTTTGTTGCCCGTCTACGGCCTGGCGGAAGCTTCACTCGCCGTAACGATTCCGCCGGTGGGACGCGGGCCGCGCGTGGACCACCTCGAGCGCGCCGCGTTTGAGCAAGAAGGCCGCGCGGTGCCGGCGCCGCCGAACGCTTCGGCCCCGAACTCAAGCGATGACCCAAATGTGATTTCGTTCGTCTCCGCGGGCCCGCCCATTCCGCAGCATGAAGTGCGAATCGCGAATGACCGTGGCGAAGATGCGGGAGAACGCGTCGAGGGACAGCTCTGGTTTCGCGGACCTTCCACCACGCAGGGCTACTATCGTAACGAGGCCGCGACGTCGGCGCTGCTTCCCGAGGGCGCGGCGGCGGGATGGGTCAACTCCGGCGACCGCGCGTATCGCGCCGACGGCGAGATCTACATCACCGGCCGCGTGAAGGACATCATCATCCATGCGGGGCACAATCTTTATCCTCACGAGATTGAGGACGCCGTGGCGCAAGTGCCTGGAGTGCGCAAGGGCTGCGTGGTGGCGTTCGGCGCAACTGATCCGGTCGCGGGCACGGAACGTCTCGTGATCGTCGCCGAATCGCGCGAGGGCAACCGCGACGCGCGGGCGCGGCTGGCGCAGGCCATCACCGCGCAGGTCACCGAAATGCTGGGGCTCCCTCCCAACGTGGTCGAAGTCATTCCGCCGAACGTCATTCCGAAAACTTCAAGCGGAAAGCTGCGCCGAGACGCCACCAAGCAGCTGTTCCTTTCGGGCGAACTGCGCATCGATGCGCCGCCCGTTTGGCTGCAGCTCGCGCGTCTCGCGGCGGCATCGAGCGCCGGGCGAATTCGCTCCGCTTTGCGGCGGACCGCCGAAGTGGCGTACGGATGCTACGCCCTCACGATGTTTGGCCTGTTGCTGCTTCCCGTGTGGCTATACGTGCTGCTTTCACCGTCACGCGAGAGTTCGGCGCTCGTGACGAAGGCGGCGCTGCGCGCGTATTTAAAGCTTGCGGGATGGCGCATCCGCGTCGACGGCCGCGAGCATCTGCGGGAAAACGTCCCGCGCATGCTGGTCGCCAATCATACGAGCTACGCGGACATCGTCGTGCTCATGGCGGCGCTCGGCACGGACTACCATTTCGTCGCCAAAGCGGAGGTGATGTCCATGCCGTTTTTCCGGACGTTCCTTCGCAAGCTCGGCCATTTCTCGTTTCGCCGCGAAGACTCGCGCTCGCGATTGCAGCAAGCGGAACAAATCGAGGACGCGCTGCGGCGCGGCGAATCCGTTTTCGTTTTTCCGGAAGGAACCTTCACCGCGCAATCCGGCGTTCGTCCATTTCATCTCGGCGCGTTCAAAGCGGCCATCGCGGCGCAGCGCGAGATCGTGCCCATCGCTCTCGACGGGACGCGGCGCGCGCTGCGGGATGGCACTTGGCTGCCGCGCCCCGGACGCATCACCATTACGATCTGCCCGCCGATCCCTCCTCCACCCTCGGCGGAAGATTGGCAACAAATCGTGCGCGTGCGCGATTCGGCCCGGGAAACCATCGCCCGTTTCGCGCGCGAACCTCTCCTGTAAATTCTTTCCGATCGGGCAACCGGCGCGCAAAAGCCACGCATCCCAATTTAGGAGCGTTGTTTTTTCGGACGGCTTGAGATTCCTGAAGGAAGCCTCACCGTCACGTTCAAATGGGTCTGTGGGAATTCGCTGAACCCAAAATCCTAAAAAACGGAGAGAAGAAATAAGCGGTTGTGTCTCTTTTTGCGCCCCGGCGCGCCGGAGGAGGACCCGCGCCGGGAATTGCAAGGGCCGAAGCACCGATTTCTTCGGCCCTTTTTTCCTTCACCGCATACCCTCAGGGCTTCAACTGGAAGATCACCGTGATCGTCGTGTCGACTTCGACCGGCTCTCCGTTCAGCATGGTCGGGCGGTAACGCCATTGCCGCACTGCGTCGAGAGCGGCTTGCACGAAGAAGGGTGAACCGCTCACAACCTCAAGCGCAGTGATGTGTCCGTCGCGGCTGATGATCGCATGCAAGACCACCGTTCCTGACTGCCTCGTTCCCAAAGCCAAGGGCGGATAGCGAGGCTCGATTCGCGAGACCAGTTGCGCTTGGAGTACGCCCTCGCTCACTTTCACGGGACGTTTTTCTTGTTGCGCCTGTGGCGCGATATGTGGAGGTTCGACCGGTGGCAGCGTCCTTCCTGTTTGTGCCATCTGGATGGCTCCCGGGACATATTCTCCGGGTAAATCCAGGACTGGGACATCCGGTTCCTCGTCACGACGAAAATCCACGATCGTGACGGGAGGCGCAGTTGGTGGAAATGGATTGGGAATCTCGGGTCTGCGTGCAATTGTCGGAGATGCGGCGTGTTGCGCTGGGTTGTGCCCGCGCCACGCGCCAAAGAATGTCAGTTGAGGTGGAAGGATCTGGTGAATTTGGGGTTGCGCGACGCTGGTGAGTATTGGCGCCCCCACGAGTACTATCAGGAGCGAGGTTTCGATTGCGAGCGATAGTCCAAAGGCCCTGCGGCGGCTGCGGCGAGCGGGCAATGATGCATCGGGATCGCCTTCGACCAGACAGCGGCCAAGCGTTATCTCAGACCTCGCCTGTTCTGGGCCGGGATTTCCTTTTCCTGTGCTTTGCATGGACACTCCTCAATTCCGCCAACCCTGGCCGCTACAGCGGTCAGGGCCGGCTTTTGCTGGGATAATGAGGAGCGCGCTCTCGATATGTTGGACACCGGTCCGTTCGCAGGGTTCCCCGAAGCACCGATCCCCGCGTGATCTACCTGCCGAATACAGATATGTCTATTGTTATCAGAGTATTGCAAGTATTCGCTTTTTATGCACCAATTTCCGATGTTCATGCATCACATATGCAGTTTCCATATTTTGGCGAGGTACAACATCATGCGTCTTCCTTCGAAAGAGGCGGTTGGGATCCGATACACGGGCTGGGCCGCGCTGGGCCGCGATCCGCAAGAGGACACCCTGGAGTACACCTGTCCGTACTGCGGTGAGCACGGCGTAAAGGCGGCGCGACGCACCCCCGACCAATATCATTTCACGGATGGTTTCCTGCAAGACTTGCAAGGGGAAATGGCCGCCTGCCACTCGTGCCGTCATTCGTTGCGGATCGCTCCCGTGGTCCTGCTGCACGACCAGGACGAAAAGCGCCGGTTCGAAGGCGTATTTTCGGACGATCTCGTGGCAAGCAAGAATTAAGTTTCCAGGTTCGCTCCTCCAACTGCAAGAACGGGCCGCGCCGATATTATCGGGGCGGCCCGTTTTTGTTTCTGTTCGCTTCCGGCAGTTGTGCCGGATCCGTCCGCCGGCGAGCTATTGCAGAAGCGTGTCCGGCTCGAGGTGATGTCTCTCGAGGTCGTCGCGCACGCGATCGAAGGCCTGGTCCACCGTGTCGGCAAACTGAAGCAAGCCGTATTCGTGCTTGTTGATGGTTCCGCAACGCAGCATGTGTTTCCAGTCGAGCACGCGGTCCCAATACTCACGCCCATAGATCAAAATCAAATTTCGGCGGTGCAATTTCCCGGTCTGCATCAGCGTGAGCATTTCCCAGAGCTCGTCCATGGTGCCGAAACCTCCGGGAAATATAATCAGCGCCTTGGCGAGCTGCGCAAACCACAGCTTGCGCATGAAAAAATAATGAAACATGAAACTCAGTTCCGGACTGATGTAGTCATTCGGGCGCTGTTCGTGCGGCAGCTCGATACTCAGGCCGATGGATTTCCCTCCCGCCTCGGTCGCGCCCCGGTTGGCCGCTTCCATAATTCCGGGGCCTCCGCCGGAGCAGATCACGAAGCGACGGGGATGGTCGCCGAGCGACATCGCCCAGGAGGTGATCCTCCGCGCCAGCTCGCGCGCCTCTTCATAGTAGCGGGACATTTGGACGGCCGATTTCGCGTCGCGCAGGGCGGCCCGGTATTCCAGCGTGGCATGACGCCGTTTTTCCTTTCGCAGCTTGTGGATGTGCGCCATCGCCTGATTGCGCGAAAGGATGCGGGCCGATCCGAACATGACGATCGTGTCTCCCACCTTCTCGCGGCGAAGCCTCTCGAGCGGGTCGATATATTCGGTCGTGATGCGCACGGGTCGCGCCGGCATGCTTTCCATGAAAAGCGGATCGCGATAGGGCGGCTCAATTTCTTTCTGACGGCGCCTGCGGCTCATGAACCCTCCACTGCACGTGACTGCAATCTGACATTCTACGCAACCGCCGAGAGGAAACGCCAGTGAGACGGCCTGGGCGTGTTCCGTTCTTATACTTGCTTTCGGCGGGCTTTGGCGGCGCGTAGAGTCCCCACCCGTCGGGCTCGGCCAACGCGGTGGCCCGTTTTCGCTTCCAACGTAGTAGACTGGTGATTCAATGACCCTGAGACGAACGATTGCTGTTTGCCAGGCTACACTCGCGGCGGGGATCGTGTTTGCGGTTCTGCCCGCGCTCTCTCAACAAACACAGGGGCCTATAGCGCCCAAGCCGGGGACGCCCGTGCAACAGGCGCCGGAAGGCACGATCCGCGTCCGGGTCGCGCTGGTCAGAGCGCCGGTGGTCGTGGTCGGCGCCAAGGACGAGCCCATCCTCGACCTCCAACAGAAAGACTTCCACATCCTCGACGATGGAGTCGACCAGACGATCGAAGCGTTCGACCTGGGCGGGGAGCAGGTTTCGGCCGTGCTCGTCTTTGAGACCAGCTCGCGCATCGCGCCGCTCTTGCCCGCCATCCAGAAATCCGCGATTGTCTTCACGCAAACTGTGGTCGGCCCCTCGGGAGAGGCCGCGGTCCTCAGCTACGACAACAGCGTCAACACCTTGCTGCCATTCAGCACTGACAACGAGAAAATCGAGAAGACAATCGCCAACTTGAAGCCCGGCAACAGCGGCGCTCGCCTCTATGACGCGCTCGCCTCCGCGGTCGGACTGCTGCGCGATCGCCCGACCGGGCAGCGCCGCGCCATCGTCGTTGTGGGCGAAGCCAGTGACAGCGGGAGCGAGGAAAGACTCGGCCGCGTGCTGCGCGAGGCGCAGCTTTCAAACATTGTGATTTACAGCGTGGGGCTTTCCACCACTGCGGCGGGGCTGCGCGCTCCGCCTTCGCAAGCCGGCCCGGCTCCGGCCACGCCTCCCGGCACTTTCGGCGGTCCGTCGTTTCCGGGCACGGCGCAAACGCCCACGAGCCAGCAGCAATACGGCGGCAACATCGATCTCCTGGGACTGGCGGAGTGGGCCGTGCGAAATGCCACGGCGGTGGTGAAGGACCGTCCCCTCGAGGTCGCCGCCACGGCTACCGGCGGCACCTATCAATCCGCGTTCCGGGACAGCAAGATCGAAAACGCGGTCGACGCCATCGGCGGCGAACTCAATTCGCAATACATGCTGAGCTATCGCCCCACCGGGTCGGATGCGCCGGGCTATCACCAGATCAAAGTCACCGTGGACCGGCCGGGAGTGAAAGTTCGCACGCGGCCGGGATACTACCTCGAAGCGAAATAGTTTTGAGTAGCACAGACTTCAGTCTGTGGGGTTCCACAGAAACTAGGCAAAATTTTGGTGCTGAGCGGGATTTCGGCTCTGTGTGGCTAGGGGATGCTCGGCTCTCGCAGTCAATCATCCCGGGCTTGCTGACGAAAACCCACAGACTGAAGTCTGTGCTACTCAGCCCACAATCGAAATCATTTTGAGGATCTGGAGACCTACTGCTTCGTCTCCTGTAGTTTGCACTTGAGTTTTGGCTTCCTCCGGCGCGATCCCCCTTGTGAAGATGCGCCAGGCAATCTCTTGCGGGATCGTCGTCAATGAAATTTTTTCTCCGGCGGGTGAAGCAATCAATTTCCACGCTCCGCCGTCGCAGTACAGGTACCAGCTTCCGCCACATCCCCCCCTGATATTGAATTGCGCGAGGGATCTAGGCTGGGCGGCAACACTTCGGTAAGCGTACGGCAGCGCGCGCATAAAACAGTCCAGAACGGGAAAGTAGAACTCGCGCGTCATGATGCCTGGTTTATCCACGGCAAGGCGAATCTGCTGTTGATGGTGCCACCGTTCGGTGAACTCGCGCGCGGTATCGAACCAGTTCGCGGACTCTTCCTCGCCCGCCCAGCTCACAGGAAACATCGCCCGAGCAAACGGATCGATCAGCCGGTGATACTTCGCGCTGTCCCGCGACGCCGATTCCATCCACGAAATCAATACGTCCGGGCTCAACTGGCTGTACGCGCTGACGCCTTCCGCGTTGAGGGAATTGATCAGCGTGACGAGCTTTGCGGGAGAAAGCTTCTTCGAGTTTTCCGGCTTGTAGCCATGCCGGGCTGCGGCCAGCTTGCGGACTTGGGTGTCGAGCAGATGCGCCGCCACATCTTTCACTTTCCATTTTGGAGCGAGGGTTTGCTTTTCCCAATCTTCCGGCGCGAGCCCGCGCAGAAGCTCGATCAGCTTCGCTTCCAGCTTCGGAAAAAGGTGTGCGGTGAAAATCGGTTGCAGCGGTTCGCGCGCGCCACTCATGCGCACTATTTTATTTTGTTTGCGCCGCGTTCCCCTACTTCTTTTCTTCGGGGATCGCTTTTCGTGGCGCCGGCGTCCCGCCGGCGATTTTGAATTTCAAGACGCAGCACGAGCATGATGTGTCGGCTATTTCCAGGACCACGCCCACGGCCAGTTCTTCAACCCAGCCCGGCTCGGATTCTCCGCGACATACCGCATTGCGCGATCGAACTCACTGGCATTGCGAATTAAACGATCGTAGTACTCGCGCTGCCAAAATTCGCCGGTCCGCCCAAGTATTTGATTTGCAGCCTTCGCCGAATAAGATTTCCAAGAGTGCAGGATTCCGGCAATGGGTATATCTCCAATCGTCTGAAAAAGTACGTGAACATGGTTCGGCATCACGCACCACGCAAACAGCCAGTAACGCGACCCATCAAATTCTTTGAGTGCGTTCACCACGACCCCGGCAACGTTCGTATTTCTAAGGAAGCAATCCCCTGCTCCCGCATCCAAGGTCTTTTCTACACGACGAGCTTGGAGTTGCCCCAACCTTCTGCGTTCAATTGCAGAGAGGCCGCGATCCATTTGGGATGCTGTCGCCAAGATATCGCGGCGCTCCAAACTTATTTCTTGGAGAGCCATTTTGGGCAGGGAGTCCACGAGGCGGAACGTCACAAAATAAACAGCACCTTCTACCTCCCAGTGAGGAAGGCGGCGGCTGCGGACTTTGAGGCCACTTCCAAATGGCAGAAAAACCGCCGGCGGGACGCCGGCGCCACCAGAGTTGACTTGCGTCCGTTGCCCTTTTTTGAGGTCTCGCCTGAATTGGCTTTTGTCGTTCATTGAATCCGTGCTCACCAATTCCAGTTGCGAACGAACCATTTACTTCTTTTCTTCCGCGACCTCAGGCTCTTCCCGGATCGACGCGGCGGCGGCGATTTTGTCCTCTTCTTCGAGGCGCAGCAGGCGGACGCCCTGCGTCGAGCGGCCCGCTTCGCGGATTTCGTTGGCGTGGACGCGGATCACCTTGCCGTACTCGGTGATGATCATGACGTCGGATTCCTCGGTCACTTGCAGCGCTGCGACCACCGGGCCGTTGCGGTCGGTGGATTTCAGGTTGATGACGCCCTTGCCGCCGCGCGACGTGATGCGGTATTCCGCGAGCGGCGTGCGCTTGCCAAAGCCCTTCTCGGAAACCGTAAGCATCAGGGACGTCAAAGAATCCTTGATCGCCTCGTTCTCGATTTCGTCGAGATTCTGCGTCTCCGCCTTCGCTTCCTTCTTGATGATTTCGAAGTCGGGCTGCACGGGTTCCATGCCCACCAGGTAGTCGCCCTTTGCGAGGTCCATGCCGTTCACCCCGCCGGCGTTGCGGCCCATCGAGCGCACTTCGGTTTCGCGGAACAGGATGGCCTGGCCGTCGTGGCTGGCGAGGAAAATCATCTGCTTGCCGTCGGTGAGGTGCGCGCCGATCAGTTCATCGTCCTGGTCGAGGTTGATGGCGATGATGCCGGTCGAGCGCGGGTTCGAGAATTCGTTGAGCGCCGTTTTCTTCACCGTGCCGTTGCGCGTCGCGAAAAAGAGGAACGTGCCCTCCTCCTCCAGATTGCGCGCCGCCACGACGGCGGTGAGGTGCTCGTCCTCCTGAAATTTCACGAGGTTGGAAATCGCCTTGCCGCGCGTGGCCGCCGCGGCTTCGGGAATCTCGTACACTTTGAGCCAGTACACGCGGCCCTTCGAGCTGAAGAGCAGGATGTAACTGTGGGCCGAGGCGACGAACAGGTACTCGACGAAATCCTCGTCGCGCGTTTTCGCGCCGATGCGGCCCTTGCCGCCGCGCGATTGGTGGCGGTACACGTCCACCGGCGTGCGCTTGATGTAGCCCGCGTGGCTGACGGTGATGGCCATGTCCACGTCGGCGATCAAGTCTTCGAGCTTGATCTCCTCGACGTTTTCGACGATCTCGGTGCGGCGCGGGTCCGCGTAATCCTTCTGCACCTCGCGCAGTTCCTTCACGATCACGGCCTTCAGTTTCTTTTCGCTGGCCAGAATTTCCTTCAGCTCGGCGACCAGCGCGCGAATCTCCGCCAACTCCTTCAGGATTTCGTCGACGGAAAGCCGCGTCAGTCTGTGCAACTGCAGTTCCAGGATGGCGTCGATCTGGGCATAGCTCAGGCCAATTCCCGCGCCGGCCTGTGTCGCGCCGAATCCGACGTCGAGGAGGCCGTACTTCTTGCGATCGAGTTTGATGCCTTTGAGCGTCGTCGTTTTATTGCCTGCGGTCAGGATCTGGACTTCTTTATTTTCAAAAAAATCGTGCAAATTCTCGCGTGCGTTCGCCCGGCTGGAAGACCCTCTGATGATTTTGATGACGTTATCGACGTGATCCAGCGAGATATGGTATCCGACCAGAATATGTTCACGCGCTTCGGCCTTGCGCAACTCGAATTGCGTGCGCCGGCGCACCACCTCGACGCGGTGGTCGATGAACAGCTTCAGCATCGGCACGAGGCCCAGCTCGCGCGGCTGCCCGCCCACAATCGACAGCAGGATCATGCCGAACGATTCCTGCATCTGCGTGTGTTTGTAGAGATGGTTGAGAATCAGCTTGGGCTCTTCGCCGCGCTTGATCTCGATCACGACGCGCATGCCTTCGCGGTCGGATTCGTCGCGCACGTCGGAAATGCCTTCGATCTTTTTCGTCTGCACAAGTTCGGCGATGCGCTCGATCAGGCGCGACTTGTTCACCTGATAGGGAATTTCGGTGATGACGATGTTCTCGCGGTCCTTGCCGACGCTTTCAATCGCGGCCTTGGCGCGCATGGTGAAGCTGCCGCGCCCGGTCTTGTAAGCCGCGAGGATGCCTTCGGCGCCGGAAATGTATCCGCCAGTGGGAAAATCCGGACCGGGCACCAGCTTCATGACTTCCTTGAGCGAGGTGTCCGGCTTGTCGATTAGCATGACCGCGGCGTCGATGATCTCGCCCAGGTTGTGCGGCGGGATGTTTGTGGCCATGCCGACGGCGATGCCGCTCGCGCCGTTCACGAGCAGGTTTGGAATTTTCGACGGCAGCACGACGGGCTCTTCGCGCGTCTGATCGAAGTTCGGGATGAAATCCACCGTCTCTTTTTCGAGATCGGCGAGCATTTCCTCAGTGATTTTTGCGAGGCGAGCTTCGGTGTACCGCATCGCCGCGGGCGGATCGCCGTCGACCGAGCCGTAGTTCCCCTGCCCGTCGATCAGCGGGTAGCGCATGTTGAAGGATTGCGCCAGGCGCACGAGCGTCGGATAAATGACGGCCTCGCCGTGCGGGTGGTAATTGCCCGAGGTGTCGCCGCAGATTTTCGCGCACTTGCGGTAGCCGCGATTCGAGGCCAGTCCGAGGTCGTTCATCGCCACTAGGATGCGCCGCTGCACCGGCTTCAAGCCGTCGCGCACGTCGGGAATCGCGCGCGCCACGATCACGCTCATCGCGTAATCGAGGTACGACTTCTTCATCTCGGCCTCGATTTCGACCGGGATCATGTGTGACTGTTTCGGTTCGTCCGCCATCGATCCGTCCTTCGTGCTCTAGTTGTGGCGTCCGTCCGCCGCGGCGGACGGGCATCTTTCTAGCCGCGTCGCGCCGCTCGCAGCGCAACGTAATCTTTCACACCATCAAACGCCGCAGCAGTGTTGAGAAATCTCAGCGGGCCGAAGTGCACTTGGAGTTCCGCCAACAATGCGTCGCGCTCGGCCTCGGTCGCGCACTCAACCGCCACGCCGCGCTCATGATCCGGCGCCGCGGTCGGCGCCGCACGAAACTCCGAGCAAGCCAATCCTCGCAGCCCCGGCAGTGTCGTCCAACTCACCTGGTAGTACATTTCCCCCACCAAGACGCAGCAATTGCAAACCGGAGTGAGCTTTGTAGGGCACGGCTTCAGCCGTGCCGTCCGGTGATCGCTACCTAAGGCTTTAGCCGCTGGCGCTTTCGTAGCGGCTAGGATCCAACACAACTTTCCAACTCGCCGAAGACCACGCGTATCGTTGTGCTGCTTCCGCTAGTTTGGCCTTCACTGGATTCTGCTCGATATACGATTTCGCCTTCCAGAATTGCTCCGCGTCCCTGATCCACCGATCGTGAAAGCTGCGATGCCAGATCGGGAAGGCCTGCGGCTTCTCGATTCCGATCCTGTGGGCCGAACCGCCCTTAATCATCTGCAGCGCTTTTTCTATCGTTGTTTCGTCTCCCGGCGTAAGCAGTACATGCAAGTGTTCCGGCATCAGCGCGAACGCGTGTAATTTGTAAAATCCACGATCACGGCACGAAATGATCTGCTCCACAACGATGCCGGCCAAGATGGTGTTGATGAAAAGCGCGTGTCGTTCCCAGGTATCTGTCGTCACGAAGTAGACGCCTGCTTGCCGGACGCGACGCGCGATTTTCGCCACTCTCGCACCGCCAGGGGCTAAAGCCTTTTACCACCAACTTTTTCTCGGCACGGCTGAAGCCGTGCCCTACAACCCTTCGTGCCTTTCGTGCCAAACCCGCATGCGAGACAAGGAACGCTTTCTAAATATCCAGATTCACGACTTCGAGGGCGTTTTCCTCGATGAATTTGCGGCGGCTTTCGACGTTTTCGCCCATCAGCGTCGAGAAAATTTCCTCGGCGGCGGTGGCGTCGTCGAGGCGCACCTTGAGCAGCGTGCGCGTTTCGGCGTTCATCGTGGTTTCCCAGAGCTGCTCGGGATTCATTTCGCCGAGGCCCTTGAACCGCGTGATGGTGAAATCTTTTTTCGCGTCTTCGAGGACGTAGGCGAGAACGTCCGACGCTTTTTCCTTCACTTCCTTGGTCCCATTGCGCGTCACGGTGAAGGGAGGATGATCGAATTCGCTGATCGCGTTTGCCGACGTGCGCAGGCGCTTGTACTCCGGCGTCGAGGCGAAGGCCCAGTTGATTTTTTTGTCTCCGGGCCGCGCCGCATTGCCCGGGATCAGCAGGTCATAGAGGCTGTGCTCTTCGTCGTAGACGATCTTCGGGTCGATGTCGAGCTTCGCTTTGCCGATGGCCTTGGAGAGCTTTTCGAGCGCCTTCTTGTCCTCGAAATCGGTTTTCTTATCGAAATCGCAAGCGGCGAGGAGGTCCACCAGCAGCGGCTCGCGCAGCTTGCGCGCCATCTTGGCCGCCGCCGAAACGTATTCCTGGACGTTCAGGAGGAATTTCGTGAGCGCCGCGCCCTGGATCGCGCCGCCTTCTTTGGGCTTCACG
This sequence comes from uncultured Acidobacteriota bacterium, assembly GCA_963768275.1. GTDB lineage: Bacteria > Acidobacteriota > Terriglobia > Acidiferrales > UBA7541 > Palsa-360. The sequence continues at coordinate 465,973 of CAVYHH010000011.1, read as the reverse complement.
ACGTGGTCCTCGGTCGCGCGCGACATCAGCTCGTGGTTGAATTCGTCTTCGTCGCGGATGTAGCGGTCCATCTTGCCGCGCTTCACGCGGTACAGCGGCGGCTGCGCGATGTAGATGTGTTCGCGCTTGATCAGCTCGGTCATGTGGCGGAAGAAAAACGTGAGTAGCAGCGTGCGGATGTGGCTGCCGTCCACGTCCGCGTCGGTCATCAGAATAATTTTGTGGTAACGCAGCTTGGAGATATCGAAGTCGTCCTTGCCGATGCCAGCGCCGAGCGCCGTGATGATGGCGCGAATTTCCTCGTGGCCCAGCATTTTGTCGTAGCGCGCTTTTTCGACGTTGAGGATTTTTCCCTTGAGCGGCAGGATGGCCTGGTACTTGCGATCGCGCCCGCCCTTGGCCGAGCCTCCGGCCGATTCGCCCTCGACGATGAACAATTCGCATCGCGCGGGATCGCGCTCCTGGCAGTCGGCGAGTTTTCCCGGCAGCCCGCCCGAATCCATGGCGGACTTGCGCCGCGTCAGCTCGCGCGCCTTGCGGGCGGCTTCGCGGGCGCGCGCGGCGTCGATGCACTTGCCGACGATGCGGCGCGCCACGGTCGTGTGCTTGTCGAAATATTCGCCCAGGCGCTCGTTGATCAGCTGCTCGACCGGACCCTTGATGTCGCTGTTGAGTTTCCCCTTGGTCTGCCCCTCGAATTGCGGCTGCGGCAATTTCACGGAAACGACCGCGACGAGTCCTTCGCGCACATCGTCCCCGGTAATGGAAACTTCGTCCTTCTGCTCCTTGAGCATGTTCGAGGAAGAAGCGAAATTGTTGATCGTCCTTGTCAGCGCCGAGCGGAAGCCGGAGAGGTGCGTCCCGCCGTCCACGGTGTTGATCGTGTTGGCGAACGCAAAAACATTTTCCGTGTAGCTGTCGTTGTATTGCAGGGCGATTTCGATTTCGACCGTCTCTTTCTTGCCTTCCATGTACACGGGGGAATCGTGCAGCACCTGCTTGCCTTTGTTCAGGTGCTTGACGAATTCGGCGATGCCGCCGGAGAAACGGAACTCGACCGATTTATCGCTGCGCTCGTCGGTCAGCGTGATTTTCAGGCCCTTGTTCAGGAAGGCGAGCTCGCGCAGCCGTTGCGCCAGAATGTCGTAACTGTATTTGTGGCTCTCGAAAATCTCGGGATCGGGATGGAATGTAATCTTCGTGCCGGTCTTGCGCGTTTTCCCGGTGGCCTTCAGCTTGGCCTTGGGTTTTCCCGCGTTGTAGGACTGCTCCCACACTTCGCCGTCGCGCCAGATTTCCAGATCGAGCCAGTCGGAGAGCGCGTTCACCACCGAAACGCCGACGCCGTGCAGTCCGCCCGAAACCTTGTAGGTGTCGCTGTCGAATTTTCCGCCCGCGTGCAGCACGGTCATCACGACTTCCGCGGCGGCCCGCTTTTCCGTGGCGTGCATGTCCACGGGAATGCCGCGGCCGTTGTCCGTCACCGTGACGCTGTTGTCCTCGTGCACCACGACGTTGATTTCGTCGCAATATCCCGCGAGGGCTTCGTCGACCGAATTGTCGACGACTTCCCACACCAGGTGATGCAGGCCCATCTCGCCCGTGGAGCCGATGTACATCGCCGGGCGCTTTCGCACGGCTTCAATGCCGCCCAGCACCTTGATCGATGCCGCGTCATAGCGGTGTTCGGATTCGTTGCCCATTGATGCTGCTTTTTCTGCCATGTTGTGCGTGCTCCTGCGGATTTCGAGGGGAAAGGCGCTGTCATTTTAGCTGGCGGGCTTCACACTTCCCTGAAACACCCCGTGTGAACGGAAGGCCCGCAACGATCGAATCGACCGCCGCCTTACCCTGTGGCCCTCGGCGAATTCCCACTGCCGGGGCTCGAAGGGTTTCTGCTCCATCCCGTCCGGATTCCGACCAGCGCGGAAGCGGACGCGGCGAAGACTACTTTCCTCCAGGCTTTGCAGTGTCCCCGTTCACCCAGAATCGCAAGTAGCGGTGAAGGGCATACTCTGGCGCGGGCATGCAAATCAGGGGCGCTGCCAGCCTGGCCGACGTGCCGTACTGGAGGAAACCAAAGAACCGTCTGACCGTAGATATTCTACCCCGAATGAGGCGTTTTCTCAAGCCGAATTGGGATGTTCTCTGGGAACTATATCCCTTGTTTTCAGTGAGATGGAGAGGCTCCATAAAAGCTTGAACATTTGTCGCATTTTCACGTTGCTAGGTTGCAATTATACATTTATCATATCGTCATCTTTCGGGCCCCTCTTGCTTTCCTTTGACCTGAATCTTGGCATCTCCCATTGAAACTCCAAGATTTGGCAATGCATCTGAGGTGATTCTTATGAAGGTATTCAGGGACAGCATCCATGGCGATATTGAGCTTGCAGAGCACGAAATGCGTGCTATCCACACGCCTGGGTTTCAACGCCTTCACGGCTGCCGACAGCTAGGTCTGACTTACCTTGTCTACCCTGCGGCAAAGCACACCAGGTTCGAGCACGTACTCGGCGTAATGCACATAGCAACTCAGATCGCGAAGAATTTGAAATATCTGCGGGACCAGAGCCCTGTCTTCGACAGAAGCGACGGCCCCCATCTTTGGGACGTTCTCCGATTGTCCGCTCTCCTCCACGATATCGCGCATGTTCCCTTCGGTCACACTCTGGAAGACGAAATGCCCCAGATTCCCGAACACGATGCGGTTTCTGACAGGAATGGAGGAGCATCGAGACCGGAGAAAGCGGTCAGGTCGGTCTTGATGGAAAGCGGGAATGAGAAATACATAGAACCTGTCCTGCAAACACTTCGCGCGATACATGAAAGCAAAGATGATTCGAAATTGTACTCGTCAGTTGACAGCGGGAAAATTCAACCCGAGTTTTTGATTCTCGCCGATATTATCGGGAACACAATATGTGCGGATCTGTTGGACTACATCAAACGCGATCATCGCATGACGGGCATCCAAGCTACATATGACGACCGAATTTTTCGGTATTTTGCGGTTGGGGAACATCAATTTAAGGGCAGATCCTACAAGCGACTAATAATAGAGCTAGTGAAAAACGGCAGGGTACGTGGTGACTGCCTCGCGGACCTTCTTGATATTCTCAAGTTGCGTTACAACCTTTCAGACAAAGTGTTGTATCACCCAAAGAAGTGCGCGGCCGATGCCATGCTAATTAAGGCGGTATCGGACCTCCGGCTTGGTGAGAAATCACTGATGCGAGTGTCCGATGACGGTTTGCTAGACCAATATCGAGAAAATTCACTGATCGCGATGTTGCGTCGTCGCAGGCTATTTAAACCTGTCTTTGTTTGCCGTTGGGAACACATCCACAGCTATGATGACAAGAAAGACAAACGGGAAAAGACTGGTGAGCTCCGCGAAAATCATGCCCTCCGAAAGAAAATTGAAAAGCGCATTGCAAAGGATCTGGGTCTACCGACCATTCAACCATCCGTGCTGATCTTTTGCCCTGACCCTAAGATGAGTCTTAAGCTGATCCGAGTCCTGGTCCACTGGAAAGATGGGACAATTCGGCGACTAAATGAGATCGCTCGTTCAGATGATCCAATAACAGTGAATCAGGTGTCTGTTCTACAGGAGATCTACCCTGAGTTGTGGAAACTATACTTATTCGTTGACCCCTCACTTCGTAGCAGAGGCCACCAGATTAGGCTACGGTTTTGCGAGCTACTCAAGGAAGAATTGGGCCTCGACGCAACATGCGATCCAGCTTATCAACATTATTTGGAGACAACTTGTAAGGACTATCAGTTGGGGCAACGTCTGGACAAAGAATTGGAGAATACAGAGCCCTATCTAAAACTTTCGGAGTCGCGAAAGTCTAAAATCTCGTCACAGTGTCACGATAGATTGCCCCTCGACGGATACGACGAAGATTTCGCCGAGGTCGTCGAAATAGCGTCTCGGCGCGACGATCCCGCCATTTCGGGAGCACTTCAGAAAATTATACGCACGGTCTTAAGGAACTCTGCGCGATCCAACCGGCGTTCGTAGCTCGAGTTCAAGAGAAGGTGCCAACGAGCCCGAGATCGAATCTTGACGTGTCAGGCTTAATTCCCAAGCTTCTCCGTGAGTTTCTGAAAGGCCTCGAACCACTTTGCTTTTATTTCAACGGGCCATGTGGGATCGAATTGTGGAAATTTCGCTACCAATAGTTCCGCCCATCCCCCGGCACCAATATTAGAGTCCTTGACGTCCTGATTGTGTACCTGAGAAGACCTCTCCCCTATCACGGGCTTGCGGTCGCGCTCTGCGGGTGTTAAAGGAGGCTTTCGCCGGCGACGCATTTTTGTGATGAACGGCGATGTTGGAATGTCAGCAGCCCTTGCTGAATTTAGGAAAAATGCGATGGATTTCCTCAAGGTGTCACCAGAAGCGCCCGCATCTGAAAATTTGTCCTCTACCTGTTGCAGCGTCGCCCGCCGCAGATCAAACCGGTTGAACAAGAACGGATATGAACGCTTCAATACGTTGCCGAGGGACGTCACATATTCAGCGCCGACCGACTTAACAAGCGCATCGAGTCTATCTGTACCCAGGCCATTTGGTGAGATCAGACCTAGATAACGGAGCGCCGCTAGCAATTGCGACTGGTTCGATCCGGAAAGAAAAGCCAAAAAACTGCGGTCAATCCGATTAGGCACCCCCTTCTGATGGAGCCGGTCCATAAAACCAGAAAATGTCTTATATGAAATGTACGGAGGGGTCTCCGCTAGACCATTCCTCGTGTTTTTCTGGGTGATCTTCACGACTTCTCGACGGTTTGAGGACACTATCGTACCAACAACAGACAAAAAAAGACAATAATTGAAACTGTCGGACTTTTTTTTATTTTGTCCTTCCTAACCCGGATACTTGTGCCTGAACAATGAGCCGGAGCCTGCTAAAGCGATGTCAAAAGGTAGCACGCGATCTCGCGCCGCTGTATCAGGAGAGCCATCCCCCTTTCGCCCTACCGGAGCTTTTAGAGAAATTTGATATCTATCAGGTTAGAGAACGTCTTCTTGACCGCGATGCGAGACTCATCTTGCAGGACGGGCGCGCGATTATCGAGGTCAATTCCCTCTTTCCCATGGAACGTCGCAGGTTCAGCGTTGCGCACGAGATTGGTCACGTGATTTTAAATGAATGTGCAGGGCGAGACCGCTTCAGTATTAGTCACGGCGACCCGACCGAGGAAGCCTACTGCGACCGCATAGCTGAGATTCTCCTTGCGCACGACAATCCAGAGCACTAAGCAGACACTGCTTCAAATCCGCATCGGCATGATGACGTAGCGGTAGCGATAGGCTTCATCGGCGAGGGGGCGCATCTGTCCGGCGGATTGTTCGTCTTTTAGTTCGAGGCTGATGGGGCCTTCGGGAGCGGCGGCTAGAAAATCGATCATGTACTGGGCGTTGAAGCCGATGGCGAGTGGCTCGCCTTTGTATTCCTTTTCGATCGTTTCCTTGGCTTCGCCGTATTCGGGGCTGGACGCGGAAATTTCGATGCCTTCCGTCGAGACGGAAAGCTTTCACGGCGTGGGAGCGCGTATCGGCAAGCTGCGCGACGCGCTTCACGGCGTCGTTCAATTCGCCGCGCTCGATCACGACTTTTCTGTTGTTGTCCCGCGGCAGGACGGCTTCGTAATTCGGGAATTGTCCGGTGAGCATACGGGAAATGAGTAGGCGTTCTCCGGCGCGAAAGAAAAGATGGCTCTCGTCGAGCGCGAATTCGATCTCGGCGTCCTCGCCCGCCTCGCTTGCCAGGCGCTGCACTTCCGCCAGGGCCTTCTTGGGGACGAGGGGGCGCACTTCCCGGGTCAAACCCTCGAATTTGTGATCGATCTCGGCCACGGCCAAGCGGTGTCCGTCGGTGGCGACCATGGTTATCATCTCGGGCTTCAACAGCAAGAGCGCGCCGTTCAGCGTGTAGCGGGACTCCTCGTTCGATATCGCGAAGGCTGTCCTGGCGATCAACGACGACAATATCGTCGCGGGAATTTTTGCGATTGGATGCGGGAACGCGGGGATCGCCGGGAAATTATCCTTCGCCATGCCAACCATTTTGTAGGTCTTGCGATCGGCGAGAATTTGCACCCAATGGTTTTCCAGCAGCTTGAAACGGATTTCGCCTTCGGGCAGGAGGCGCACGAGCTCGAGGAGTTTTTTCGCGGGGATGGTTCCGGCGCCTTCTTTTTTTACCTTGGCTTCGCACGAGGTGCGGATGGAAAGCTCGAGGTCGGTGGCCGTCAGCGTGATGCGGTTGCCGGAGGCTTCGCACAGGAGATTGCCGAGGATCGGAATCGTGGTTTTCCGTTCGACGACCCCCTGCGTCAGGCTGAGCTCATTGAGCAGGTCAAACTTCTTCACGCTGAATTCCATCGATGGATTTCCTCCGCCGGAAGGCGCAAACACTGCTGCTACTGCGAAGGGCTACTGTACCCTGTTTTATAGGATGTATAAAGACCGTAGTAGTAGCCGTCGCTGTGGAAATGAGGAAAAGGCGCGCATCGAGAGGCAGGGATGCGTTTGCCCTGTGCATCCGCGAGAAAGTATTTTGAGGATTGATCGGATAATTCGCTGCGAATTGGCCCGGAGGCTATAACGGGCCGGATTATTTCCTCAGCCTGCGCGAGAGTTGCACAGGATGAGCACAGCATTATGCGCAGGATTTCAACATGGACGGGAGAGTGGTTTTAGTAGCACAGACTTCAGTCTGTGGGGTTCCATTGGAGCTTGCCAAAATTTTGGATTTGAGCGAGTTTTTGGTTGTGTGTGGCCCGTCGACCTTGGCCCTCGGGAACAGTCCGGGCTTGCTGACGGAACCCCACAGACTGAAGTCTGTGCTACCAAAACCGCGGATCAGCCGAATGAATCCATCAACTTGTTGATCGTGCGGTTGAGGTCCTTGTCGCTGCGGCGCAGCGCGTCGATCTTGTTGATGGAGTGGAGGACCGTGGTGTGGTGCTTGCCGCCGAATTGGCGGCCGATTTCCGGAAGCGATGCCGAGGTGAGCTGCTTCACCAGGTACATGGCGACCTGACGCGGGAACGCGATCGCTTTGGTGTTCGAGCGGACTTTCAAATCCTGCTCGCGCAGGCCAAATTGCTCGCCGACTTTTTTCTGGATCAGGTCGATGGTGATGCGCTTTTCCTGCGTGGCGATGATGTTGCGCAAAACCTGCTGCGCCGTCACGAGGTTCAAGATGGAGCCGGTCAGCGACGCGTAGGCAATCAGCCGCGTCAAGGCCCCTTCCAGCTCCCGCACATTGGACTTGATCGCGCGGGCAATGTACTCGGCCACGTCATCGGGGATCATGACGCGCTCGTTTTCCGCTTTTTTCTGAAGGATGGCGATTTTGGTTTCCAGGTCGGGCGGCTGGATGTCCGCGATCAGGCCCCACTCGAACCGCGAACGCAGGCGCTCTTCGATGGCGGAAATTTCCTTCGGCGGGCAATCGGAACTGATCACGATCTGCCGCTGGAGGTCGTAGAGGGCGTTGAACGTGTGAAAGAATTCTTCCTGCGTGCGTTCCTTCCCGGCGATGAACTGAATATCATCCACGAGGAGAACATCGACCGAGCGGAAGCGGTCGCGAAAGCCGATCATGCGGTCAAAGCGCAGCGAGTTGATGACTTCATTGGTGAATTTTTCCGCGCTGATATAGGTAAGCCGCGCCGCCGGATTGCGCTTCTTGATCAGGTGCCCGACCGCCTGCATCAAGTGCGTCTTGCCCATCCCTACGCCGCCGTACAGGAACAGGGGGTTGTAAGCCTTGGAAGGCTGTTCGGCGACCGCCTGTGCCGCAGCGTGCGCGAATTGATTCGACGCGCCCACCACAAACGATTCAAATTGGTAGCGGGGATTCAGTTGGTGGTCGACGGAATCAAAATCCAGCCGCGTTTGCTTCAAGGGACTTCCCGCAGGCGCGGGTTCATTTTCCGTGCACATGAATTCAAGGTGCGTATCCCGCATGCCCACTTCGACCAGAACGGCCTGCAACAACTCGCCGTACGTTTCCGTAAGCCGCTTCCGGAAGAGCCGGGTGGGGACGCGAACCACGAGCCTGCCGTTTTCAGTTCCTTCCTGACGCGTGGGCCGAAACCACGTGGCGAAGCTGTGCGGGTTGACCCGCCGCTCCATATGCTGCAAAATTTTTTCCCAGGAATTCATTCCTTCAATGTCCTCATTGTAGGCAGGCTGCAAGTACGGCCCGCACCCGAAGAAAGCGAAAAAAGCCCGCGCCAGCTATTTCCACAACTGTGGAAAAACTGTGGATAAACACAACCACAAGAGCCTCTTGCGGCTGCAGTCAGTTTCTGGGTTGAACCCCGTGACCTTCTCCCCTTCGCCCGATCGGCCCAAAATGGGCCTGCCACTCGGTACTTTAACTTCCTGTTCGCGTCACGGCGTCCACAGGGGTGCCAGTTGCGAGACTGGTTTTCCTAAGACGAGCGTGGATTCTCGCTGAACGCGCGCTTGGCGGCAAGTGAAAATTTTGAGAGCGCATGCGGACCTCCCACAGAAGATTCACAGCTTTTCCACAACGATGTATCTCAAACAAACTAAACATCTTGCTTGGCACGCATACACAAAACAGTGCATTTCGTTGAATTTGACACCAATCGTGCCCGGCTTCCACGCTCTTTGCTTAAGTTGAAATAATAAACCGCGGAAGAATCGAAGATTACGGAGAAGTAAAATTCAGCGCGGAAGTTTTTCCGGTTTTGGAAATTCGTAGATTCCCTGAGGGTCGGCCCCGATCACAAGCCGGTCGGGCTCCACCAGGATTCGGGATGCTTCCAGGCGCGCTCCCGAGGGCGTATACGTCCGGAAGCTCGACAATCGCTCACCGTCCTTATCGAAGCGCATCAGGAGGGTCCCGATGGCGATCCAAAGCTCCTGCGTTTGGGGGTCCACGCCAACGGCGCTGATAATGCGGTGCAGAGAAGGGATGCTTTTTTCGGAGTCTTCCGAGCGCACGATGGCCTTGCGGGCCGCCTGAGCGGCGGGCTCAAATTCAAGGGTCTTGAGCGAAATCTCCATGGCGAGATAGCCCACGTGGTCGAACTTGCGCACCGTGGGTTCCGGCAGGTATTCAAAATAAAAATAGTTATTACCCATATCATCGACAACGAGGTGGCCGTAATTCACTTGCGTGTTGACGTCGGCGCTATCGGCGATCTCCTCGCGGTCGCCGTATTCGCGGACCACTTTTCCTCCGAGGTCGTAAGCGGTAACCAAGTGCTCCGCATCCGGACTGGCCACGGCGAATTCATCTCCCGGAAGAAACACGACGGAAACCGGCACCGACATCGGGACCGAAGCGGCCAGAGCTCCGTCCGGCGAATAAATCTTTACGGCCTTCGCGCCGCGGTCGCACACAACCACGCGGCCTTCATGGTCCACGTCGAAGGATTCGCCGTAAACAAGCGCAGCACCCTTGACCGCGGACGCGGGTGCGCTGGGAACTTGGCCAACGCTCTTGCCGGACTTATCGTAAATCAGGACGGCTGGAGCAGGCGCGGTGAGGACATAATAATTTCCGTTCGGTCTGCGGCGAATCTCGCGAAACCCGGCGCCCACGTTGCGATACAGCTGCCGCTTCGCCACCAGATCACTTTCATATTGGTACTGTTCCTGCGCGCGGGCAGGAGATGAGAGAAACAAAGCCAGCACCGTGGCCAACGCGGCCCCAGCGCTCACTGGATACAGACGGTTCACCGTGAACGTTCTCCGTGGACGGTACATGATCAGCTCGCCTCAGTCGGTCCGGAAACGCAGGCGCTCGATTCCTCGGGCGCGGCCGGTGGTCTCGTCCACATCAATCAAAACAGTATTCATCTGGATGTCACCGGTGGCCACTTCAAACCGCGCCGGCTGGCCGTCCAGGAAACGCCGCAAAATCGCAGCCTTGTCCATTCCGATGACGCCGTTGTGAGGACCGGTCATTCCCACGTCGGTCTGGAACGCGGTCCCGTTGGGCAGAACGTGCTCGTCGGCCGTGGCCACATGCGTATGCGTACCGATCACGGCTGACACGCGTCCGTCCAGATACCATCCCATGGCTTCCTTTTCGCTTGTCGTTTCTGCGTGAATGTCCACGAAGATCACTCGGACCTCTGCTGGGATGCGGGCAAGCTCCCGATCGGCTGCCCGGAAGGGACAATCATTTGAGGCCATAAAGACGCGGCCCTGGAGATCCATCACGGCGTAAGGCACCCCATTCCGCGCCGTGCCCAGGTACAGGCCTGAGCCGGGATTGCCCTCCGGAAAGTTCGCCGGCCTCACCAGGCGGGGTTGCTGCGGGATGTATTCGAGAATCTCTTTTCGGTCCCAAATGTGATTTCCCCCGGTCAAGACTTCGACGCCCGCCGCGAATAGTTGCTCGGCAATCCGGGGCGTAATCCCGAAGCCCGCGGCGGAGTTCTCGCCGTTGGCGATCACCAGGTCGATTTGGCGCGATTGCACAATGTCGGCCAGCCGGTCAGCCACAATTTCCCGGCCGGGCGAGCCTACGATGTCGCCGATAAACAGAATTTTCATTTTCTCTCTTTGCCCGGGCCTGCCCCTGCCCGCGGCCTGCGTCCAGCGAAAGATACGCTGCCGGAGAACGTGCGGTTTCACAAAAAATGGAGCGGTCCACTTCGCCGTGTGGAGCTCGATCCTGAACCACCTGTAAAAAGTGGGCGCCCTGCGCCGGCCTTTAGGCTTTCCCGCAGCGAACCGAAATCCGCCGCGGGCCATGCACACGGGCCGTCTGACCCGGGCACCCGGAGGTTCAGTATTGGTTCAAAAGATCGTCGCGTCCAGCACCTGCGTTGCAGGCCAACTCCAAATTTCATTCTAGCAAATCCATTGGATTGACGCCGTCAAGCTCTCCGCAGGTGGGCGCACGGCGCAACACACCAATCAGGGCAGTTGCCGTAGTGAAGTCCGTCAGCGGTCCCGTCATCCTCAATTCGGAAAACGAGCAGCTATTAAGGCAGTGGCGAGACGACTGGCAGAAGAATCTTACTTTACCGACCACTGACTCTGAGAGACCGTCTATCTGTCCGTGTTGCTTCAATACTTTTGTACGGTTGGATTTCCTTCCCGCACTTATGGCATTTGTCGTTGCAACTGCAACTCCAAATATCGACCCACTTCCATCCATCGTTGGGACAATGATAGTAGTTGATATACTGCTTCTCGACCATTGGTTCTCACCCCTTTCTTAAGTTGTGGATCCCGCTAGCCGTCAAAATCGGCTTTGGCGCTGACCAACCCCATGCTTTAATCGCTCTATTGAATCTCACCCTGCCTATCGTCGATCTTCAAATCTACAAAAGCGCGTCCCAACGTGCCCGTATAGGAACAGAGTCATGGGGCGCTTCAAATCTCTATTGTCCTTCGTGTGAATCACCAGGGTTGGTGCAATCGTCCCGGAACACTCCCGTAGTCGACTTCACATGCCCAGTATGTGGGTCGAGGTACGAATTGAAAAGCCAATCGAAGCCTTTTGGGGCAAAAATTCTCGATTCGGCCTATTCCCAAATGAAGAAAAAGATATTGGAAGACCTTACTCCCAACCTTTTTATATTGCAGTACGACCTTCGCTCGTGGTCAGTACGGACGGTGATTCTCATTCCAAAGTTTGCTTTCTCTCTCTCATCCCTGGAATGCCGAAAACCCCTCGCGCCTACAGCGCGCCGCGCTGGATGGGTTGGGTGCAACATTCTTCTTGCAAGTATTCCTCCAGACGCACGCATTTTTGTGATCGAAAATTGCACTCCGCACCCTCCTTCCATTGTTCGCCGCGCCTACGATCGCCTGCGCCCGCTCGAAGGATTGAAAATCGAGAAGCGCGGGTGGACTCTGGACGTCTTAAACGTCGTCCGGTCTTTAGGCAAGCCAGAGTTCAGCCTTGGGGAGGTTTACTCGAGTGAAGTGAATTTGGCCAGACTCCACCCGCGGAATTCTCACCTCCGCGATAAAATCCGCCAACAGCTCCAAGTTCTTCGCGATCTCGGCGTCCTTGAATTCCTCGGTGCAGGTTCCTACCGCATTAAGTGACTTACGCCAATCTCTGACTCAAGCTGATGCGTAGGTAAGAAAATCCGGGTCTCACCCACTGTCCTAACCCTGAAATACAACGGTTTGAGATAAGACGTATGAGTACGCCCTAGAAAGGATTCGGTTCCTTAGACCTGCAGAACGTCACCTTCCTGTGCGACTATTTCGTCCAGCACCGGGTTGCAGGCTAACTCCAAATTTCATTCTAGCAAATCCACAGATCGGGCGAGAGATCGGCCACTGCTTCGTTTCTACGGGCGCTCAGAAGTGAAAACCCGGCTTTCCCGCGCAGGCCCGGAGACTAACTAGGCGGTTTCAACTAGATGTGGGAAGGAATCCGCATAACGGAAGCGTGAAGTTCAGGTGGATGACTTTGAGACGGGAGTTTCTTCTGAGATGGTCTCGGCCGTTCCCTTATTTTCATCGGAGCTGACCTCTGTGCTCTGAGGCGGGGCAACGCCAGGACCCAGCGCAAGACGAGCCTTCGCATTTGTGGCCAGATGCTGCGCGATGACTTCCACCAGCTTGCTGATGTTGCCGAGCGCGGCGAGTGGCAGGCTCATGACCGTTTCATTGGTAAGGGGATTTTTGACTGCGATGGAATGGGTGTCTGATTGCTTATGGACGCGAACCGTAATCGTCTCCCCTTCTATGGGGACACCGAGGACTAAATCGACGACGCCTTGAACCATCGCGGAATTGTCTCCGGAGAACATGGCGGGGTTGTTGCGCGACTCATGGGCGATGAAGGGAAACTCGCTGGAAAAGAACTCCGGCTTATTGGCCTCGAATCGCGTGAAGGAAAAAAGACTGGCCTTGGTAACAGGGTCCGCAACCATGAATTTGTCTCCTCGAATCGCTCCCATGATCTTCACGCGAAACAAGGACGATCTGTGTCCATCCTGGGCGCTGATACTCGCCTCCACCTGAAAGGAATTTTCTCCGAAATCGACCAGGTAGGCATTGGCGGCATTGATGGTCATCGACCGAACGGGGGCAAAGCTGACATCGCGCAGGAGTTCGCCCGCGAGATGGGCTGCGGCGTTCAGAGCCGATTCGGCGCCGCCAGTCCGGACTCCCAAAATATCGTTGGCCTGCTGCGCAGAGGACAGCAAGGGGAGAAACAACTGGTCGAGGTGATCGTACTTCACCGCGTGGAAGTGCCAGGGGATCGAGACAATGTCGACCGTGGTACTCGATGTGACCAGCTCCGTTCGGCCCCTTGGGTCCTTGCTAGTAGACATTTATCCTCTCTGCTGCAACCTCAAGAACATTCTTCTCGCCACCAACCGAGTGCGCTCCGCGATCCATGCAGGGATTCCCCTCTGAGAGATAAATCGGCGATTCCCGGCCGATACTTTAATTCCCTAAGATCTGAGACGGCTGGATTTTTCACTATGAAAACCGAGGAAGGCAGTCTGCTGGCTAAGCGGGACGGTACGCCTGGACAGCCGGGCTAGTGCGATGAGCAGGGATTAGCCGTGTTGAATTCAGGATGAAAGCAAGCTCAGAGGTGACGTGGATAAAAGCAGCCAGCAGGGGGTTAAGGAGGCCAAATCCCGCCAATCCGATCCCAATTCCATCCACGACCAACGTGCCGGTAAAGTTTTGCAGAATAATCCTGCGGCACTGGCGGGCGATCCGAATCGTGTCCACAAATTTTGACAGATCGTTTCCGATCAGCACCACATTCGCGCTCTCACGCGCCACGTCGGTGCCGGACCCCATCGCCACTCCGACGCTGGCCTGCATGAGCGCCGGGGCGTCATTGATTCCATCGCCAACCATCACGACGGTGTGGCCCTCTTGGATCAATGCCATGACGCGGTCCACTTTTTGGGAGGGAAGCATTTCCGCGCCGAGTTCATCGACGCCGAGGACCTTCGCAGCGGATTCCGCGACAGTTCGAACGTCGCCGGTCAGCAGAACCGTTCTCAGTCCCAGGGATTTGAGCGCGGAAATGGCGTCAATGGCTTCCGGGCGCAACGTATCTCCGATCCGGATCGCTCCCAGGAATTGGCCGCTGGCCGCCACGCCGATTTCAGATCCCGTGGGATCGGGTGTCCACGCCGATAGGGCGATTCCCCGTTCCAGCAAGAACAGCCGGTTCCCAACAACGATTTCGCTTCCATCGAGGTGCGCAATGACGCCTTTCCCCGGAGCGTATTCGAATTGGTCTGGGTCGCGCCACGCATAATTCAGTTCCCTGGCTTTATTCAGCATCGCCTTTCCGACAGGATGCTCGGAACGAGACTCGGCAATTGCGGCTGCGACGAGTAATTTTTCTTCGCTCACCCCAAAGGCAGGCTGAATTTCGAGAACGTCCACGCTTCCGTAGCTTAATGTGCCGGTCTTGTCGAGGATCACCGTGTCCACTCGCGAAAGAACTTCCAAATACAGACCGCCCTTGATGATGGCGCCCTTTTGCGCCGCCTGGCCAATGGCTCCGAGGACCGCGAGCGGCGTGCCGGCCGCGATCCCGCAGGCGCCGGCCACGATCACGACGGAAATCGTGGAGCGGATATTGTGCGTGATCAGGAATGTCAGCGCTGCGGCGCCGAGGGCGAAGTACACGAGGTAACCTGCCAACCGGTCGGCGGTCTTCTGAATCGGAGCGCGCGATTTCTCCGCGCGTTCGACTTCCTCAATGATTTTTCCGAATGTCGTGTCGCGCCCCAATCGTTCGACGCGGATTTCAAGTGCGCCGGATTGATTGATCGTCCCGGCATAGACTCCAGCGCCCGGCAGCTTTTCAACGGCCATGGACTCTCCGGTGATGGCTGCCTGGTCGACGAACGAGTTGCCCGACACGACGGTTCCGTCCACGGGAATGCGCCCGCCCGGGCGCACGAGGACTGCATCGCCCGCGCGAACCTGCTCGATGGCGCAATCCTTCCACTCGATCTCGCGCCGCACCGTGGCCATGTTGGGCAGCAAATCGAGCAAACGCTGAATTGCATTCCGCCCCCGCCCGACGGTGAGTCCCTCGAGGATTTCCGCGGCCAGAACGAACAGGGTAATCACCAGCGCGGTAAACGTCTCCCGAATGGCCAGCGCGGCTACGATCGCGATGGCCATGGACAGCTCCATCGTCATGCGGCGTTGCACAATATTTTCGTACGCTTCGTGGTAGATGGGATATCCGCCGGCCAGCGCGCAAACCGCTCCAATGACGCTCAGGTAGGGAATCGAAGACCCGCGCAGAAACCAGATCGAGACGGCAGCCACCGCAACGAACAAGACGCGGCTGACTTCAAGCCAGTCTAGCCCGTGGGATTCCTCGTGCTCCTCGGCGTGATTTGGCTGCGGCTTCCCGGCAATGGCTTCCGGAGTCGCAAGCGGCCGGGTTTCGGTTCGTGTTTCTTTGACGGCGGGTTGTGACATGGCGTCAACTCCTCTCGCGGCTCGTGACGGCGCCTTTGGAAGTGAGGGCCATGCGGCAGCTCCTCTATACCATACCGGGATATGGTATATCAGGACCATTTCGGAATCCATCATGAAATCGGCAACATCGCGCGATCACTGTCCCGACGGAATCGAACCGCCATGAGGCCGTCATGTGCGCGCACTGCCGCTGGGCCTGGCGGGCAGCCAAGTGTGTTTATGCCACTTCCAGCCCAGGCGCGGCATCAAGCGGTGCTTCACATAATCGCGGGAATAGCGCACTCGGAAGCGGCGCCAGATCAGACCGGCGATGCGTTCGGTGGTCCAGACGGGCGTGTCGAATCCATGCGCGGACGGCCCCTGCGCCAACAGGCTGGGGAGCTGCGCCAATTTGTCACGAGCGAGCTTCGGGCGGGGGCCTCCTGACTTTGGTCGGCGGCGCAGTCCTTCCTCTCCGCGCAAGAGATACCACGCAGCCCATCGCTGTACCGATTGTATGCACACCCCCAGGGAGCGGGCCACCGCTGCCGTAGATTCGCCGCGCTTCAATCGAGCCAGGGCTGCGAATCGGCGGGCCTCTAACTTTTTCGCGTCGCGTCGCTTATATCCTAGTGGGCGTGGCATGTTCCAACCCCTCCTGGTAGGAACGCGTCCTCCATCCATCGCTTTTAGATAGTGGAGTCGCAGGTGCAGGGGCATCCGCCTCGGCGGATGCCCCTACAGCCTTAGAAGTGGAAGCCCAGTTCCGCCGTGTAGGCGCGAGGCGTGACGTAGTGCGTGCCGCTGAAAGTTGATAGGAAATTGTAGACCGCAACCTTGTTGGTTATGTTGATGGCGGTCAACCGCAAGCTCCATTTGTAACGGTCCTTTTGGAAGAGGTTGTCGTCGCCCAGGGAAACGTCGAACAAATTGCGCGGTGAAACGCGGGGCGGGTTGTGATCGTCATTTTCGGTACCGGGGGCGGGAATTGTCAGGAACTTGGAGCCGTAGTTCGCCGCGGGGCAAAGATTTGCGCCGAGCGTCGAGCTGATCGGGGTCGTGGGGGTCGCGAATACGCTCCCGCAGAAGAATCCCCCTTGGAACTGTTGGTCCGGCGTCAACCCGGAAACATCCACGACTGTGTCGGAGCCGTTCGGCCCATTCGCGCAATTAGTAAGGGACCCTGCGCAAGGCACGGCACCGGCCACGAGGCCGCTGTCGTAGCGCCAGTTCATGGCGACCCAGGGCAATTTCTTCCACGGCTGATATTGCACATGAGTGGTTTCGTTAAAGGACTCGTCATGGTCGATCCGGAACACGCCGCCTCCGGCCCCCGGTGCAGCTCCTATTCCACTGATTTGTGGGCCAAAGAAGCGCGCCGCCACGCTGGACATGACAACGAAGGCCGTTATGCCATGGAAGTTCGGAACGCTCGCGCGAATGGCATATCCGGGGATTTTCGAACTGGCCCACTCGATGGGATAGAAGATCGGGGTGTTGGCCAGCACGCTGAAGTCGAACGCCCTTGTTGTGTACTTCCAGATGTACTCGCCATCTATGACGAGGTATTTTCCGAAGGCTTGCTCAAGACCGGCGTGAAACTCGTTGCGCTTTCCCGGACTGAGTGGCGGCACCGATGAGGAGACGCACTGGCCACCTGCCACTGATTGCTGCAAGTCGAAAATTACCGGGTCATTGCACCCGTTGCTGGCGATAATGAGGTTTTCGTTGAACGGACTCTCCATCGTGCGCGCATAAGAAATGCGGAACACGGTATTGGTGGGCTTTAAGTTGTAAGCGATGCCCAGGCGCGGTTCCAGTTGCCTGGCGCTGGAGATTCCATTGTATAAATCGGCACGCAGCCCGAGGTTGAAACTCCAGTTCTTAATTGTGATGGAGTCCTGGAAGAACAGCGCGGCTTCCTTGATGTCGGTGTGGCCGTTAAAGGGGTATAGCCCGCTGGTGGTCAGCCCTGAGGGACAACCGTCGGAAGACGGCAGCGCGGCTGTCCTGGTCAAGTCGTAGCAGCCCAGGAGCGGGATGAACGCCGGGACTGCTCCCTGGCCTGCATTCGGTGCGAGAGCCCCGGTGCATTGAGCCGGATCGGCCAGCGCTGGATTCGTATCGGCGCTTCCGTCAGGATTCAAACAAACCGCATTCACTGTCGGATCGACGATGCCGAATTTATCGTTTTCCGTAAGAAATGTCTGCTCGTAAGTGACTCCGGCCTTTATATTGTGGATTCCCTTCACATAGGAGAGACTTGTGCGAGCCCCGGCATTCATCAGCGTGCGGCTCTGGCCAACCGTAGTCAATTGCAGCGCGGGCGCCGCATCCGCGAAGGGGTCCGTGCTCGGGTAGTAATTGTATTGATCCCGCCTCACGAAGCCGCCAAGCACAAACACGGCGTTCGTATTGATCACGCGGGTCCACGACGGAGCGATGTCGAACGTCCCGATCTTTGAACGCTGATCCGCGAGGCCTACCGGCTGGCCGTTGGGTCCCAAGCCCCCGCAGGATCCAGTTTGTCCCACCGGGCACGTCGCCGGCCCCGCCGCAAGGAGAGTCCATTCCGTCGCATTTTGCGCATCGAATGAATTCGGGCTCTGGAACCAGGAGCGGCTGTAGTTGAAATTGAGACTGAGGGTGTCCGAACCGGAAACCTTTAAATCAACGCGGTCGAAGATATTTTGCTCATTGCCATGGTCGTGAATGACGGTGAGTTCCGGAGGGTCAAGAAACCGGCCGGTGTCCAGGCCGTTGGCGGAAATGAAATTGCCCCAGTTTTTTCCGCCGTAAGCGAGATCGAACCCGCCGCTGGGACTGCCAAAGCTGCCGTACGACGCCGTCACCTGGCCATGCGGCTGGGTCTCGCCGAGGCCCGAGCGCGTGGTCACTACAATCACCAGGCTCGTCTTGCCTCCGTATTCCGCCGGCGGCGCGCCGGAGATGACTTCGAGGGATTGAATCGAATCTTCGGGAATCTGATTCGAGAAGACCTTGCTTTGCTGGTCGGTGATGGCCTGGCCGTCCACGGAAAATGAATTGGACGCGTGATCGCCGAGTCCATGAAAGAGACCGTTCGAATCCGCGGCAACGCCGGGAGTGGAAAGGGTAACCAGCGAACTCACCGATGACGAGGCGCTCTCAAGTGGGAGCTTGTCGAACAACTCTCGGTCCACGTCGGTGTGATAGGTAGGCTCGGTTTCCACCAGGTCCGCCCCGGACGCCTCCACGGTTACCGTGCTTGATGCTCCGGCCAGGCTCAGGCTAATTTTCAGATTGGACATCACGGAAGATCGCAGATCCACATCCTGGGAGTACGTGTTGAAACCAGACAGCCCGACGGTCAGGTGATACGGGTTGAATGGGACGTTGGAGAAAATGAAATTTCCATTCGTATCCGTCGTCGTCGTTCGGTCGAATTCGCTTACGGGGTTGTGAATTTCAACGGTCGCCTTCGGAACCACCGCACCGGTCGGGTCCGTGACCGTCCCGGAAATCGACGCCGAATTTTGCGCACGAACTATTCCGGGAAGAGCAAAAACACACACGCAAAGCGCTGCCAATGCAAATGTCTTACGAAGAATACGTATCATTGCGTCTCCTTTTAGTTGCAGCCCAACGGGCTGATAGGGCAGATGCTGGGAAGAAATAAATTCGAGGCGTCCGCGCTACCCTACGCAGAGCCGGCAAGCGATGGATGATCCAGCAAGGAGATGCTTAGACAGGGGGCGCGCGAGGGGCGGTTTGAGAAAAGACGGGGCCCGTGGTCAGAACAATGTCTTCCGGCAGCGGCACGGAAGCGATCGGCTTGAGCAATGAGACCGACGGCGCGACTTCCAACTGCACCGGCGTTTGATGGCCCAAGTGGCAGTACGGGCAATTCGCGTCGTCGCTTGGGCTTTGGTGATTCCAATCGCTGACGACGCCCGTGGCGAAGACCACGAGGACGATAAGCGCGAGCGAAACCCCAAGTAAGCGAATTATCCTCCAAACAGTCGCGCGGGAATTCATTTTCAAAACTCCTCTGTCCCCTAGGGGAACGCGTAGCCGTAAATGGCCAGAGATTGCCGCCCAAATCGATGGGCATGTGCGCCGGACCAATCCTTGTGTCAGCGCGGCAATTTACGAGTCAGAGAGAGAGCTTCTTGTCTACGCGGCGGGAGGTGCGCGGGGAGAGGTTTGCGAAAAGTCGGGGCCCGTGGCCAGAACAATGTCTTCCGGCAGCGGTAAGGAAGCAATCGGCTTCAGCAAAGAGACCGACGGCGCGACTTCCAACTGCACCGGCGTTTGATGGCCCAGGTGGCAATACGGACAATTCGCGTCGTCGCTCGGGCTTTGGTGGTTCCAATCGCTGACGACGCCGGTGGCGAAGACCACGAGGACGATAAGCGCCAGCGAAACCCCAAGTAAGCGAATTGTCCTTCGTGCAGTCATTCTGGTCGATCCGAGCAAGGACACTGAAACCCGGATAATAGTACCTCGATGTTAAATCCGGGTAAAGCGTTGTCTGATACCCAACCCCGAAAAGTAACGGACGCGCTTCGGTGCCAGATTGTTCCGCTACACTTGAAGCACGTCCCCCTCTTTCGCCACCATTTCGTACAACACCGGGTTGACGAAAAATCCGAGGAACAGCCGCGAGATCAACCCCGCGACAATGACGATGGCGAACGGCTTCTGCGTGTCCG
Source organism: uncultured Acidobacteriota bacterium (assembly GCA_963768275.1). GTDB lineage: Bacteria > Acidobacteriota > Terriglobia > Acidiferrales > UBA7541 > Palsa-360. The sequence goes on along the minus strand of CAVYHH010000011.1, from coordinate 445,841 downwards.
AGCCGATGCCGGTCGAGAGCGCCGCCGGCAAGAGGCCGAGGCACGCGACTAGCGCGGTCATCATGATTGGCCGCAGCCTAAGCAGCGCCGCCTCGCGCGTCGCTGTGCGGATATCGTGATTTTCCAGGCGCAGTTTGTTGATGTAGGACACCAGGATCACGGCCGTTTCCACTGAAACTCCCATCAACGCGAGCAAACCCAGCACGGAACTCACACTGAATGGTATGTGCGTAAGTTTCAGGGCGATCAACGCTCCGACCGGCTCCGTCATCACCACGCCGATCATGACGGTTACCGGGAACTTTAAGTTGCCGTAGAGCGCGAAAAGAATCATGAAGATCAGCAAGATAGCGAGCGGTCCGATAATGGCGAACTGTTCCCGCGCCGCGACGTATTCGCTGTACTCGCCGCCCCAGTCGAGCGTGTAACCTTGCGGCAGCGCCACCGACTGGCGCACCGCTGTCTGCGCGTCGCCCACCGCACGCGCCAGGTCGCGCCCCTCGATGCTGAACTGCACGCCGATGTACCGCGAATTATTTTCGCGATAGATGAACGATGCGCCGTTTCCCTGGTGGATGTTGGCAAGCTCGGAAATCGGCACTTGCTGTCCGGACGGGGTAGGCACCAGCAGATTGCCGATCGCTCGCGTGCTGGAACGGTATTGCGGCTTCATGCGCACGACCAGGTCAAACAGTCGTTCGCCTTGAATGACCTGCGTCGCAGCCTGGCCGCCGACTCCAGCTTGTATGACGCCTTCCACGTCGGACACGTTGATGCCGTAGCGGGCGATTTTTTCGCGATCTACATCGATTTGCACGCTGGGCTGGCCCAACTCGCGGACGACCGTCAGCTCGGTGAAGCCCGGAATTTGCGAAAGAATGCGCTTGATTTCGACCGCCTTGTCTTCCAGGACCTGCAGATCCTGTCCGTAGATTTTCACCGCGAGCGCGCTCTTGAGGCCGGTGAGCGCCTCGTCCACGGCGTCCTCGGCCGGTTGCGTATAGTTGAAAATCACGCCGGGATACGCGGCCAGTTTTTTCTGGAGGTCTTCGGTCAGCTCCGCTTTGTTGCGGATCGGGCCTTGCCCCCACACCTTGTCCTTGTAGGGCCTCAGGCCGACGTAGAATTCGCAATTGAAAAACCCGGTAGGATCGGTGCCGTCGTCCGGGCGCGCCAATTCCGATCCAACTTCCGTCACCTGCGGATAGGACATCAGGATGTTGCGGATTTGCGGCGCGAATTTCGCCGCTTCCTCGAAAGAAATCGTGTACGGCATCGTGGCGCGCACCCACAACGCGCCCTCGTCCAGGTGCGGCATGAACTCGCCGCCGATATAGGGAATCAAGAGAAGCGTGGCCCCGAAAATAATTGCCGCGACAATCATCGTGGTTTTCGGGTGGTCCAAGCACCAGTCGAGCTCTCCCGCGTAAACTCCCTTCACCCATTCGTACGGCCGGTTCACGACCTCTTTTACGCCGCTTTTAAACCAGTACGAGGCGAGGACAGGCACAAGGGTGAGAGTGAAGATGAGCGATCCCAGGAGAGCGTAAGACATCGTCTCCGCCATCGGAACGAACAGTTTCCCCGAAGGGCCGGTGAGGGCGTAAATGGGCAGGTATCCGGCGAGAATGACGGCAACGGAATAAAAAATAGGCCGGTCCACGTCGCGCGCGGCGGCCGCAATGACTTCGTGCAGTTTGTAATCCTGCCCCGCGCGGTCGGCCAGTTCGCGGTAGATGTTTTCCATCATCACTACGGTGCCGTCGATGATGATTCCGAAGTCGATCGCGCCGATCGAGAGCAGGTTGGCGGGCACGCCCCGCCCGTGCAACAAAATGAACGCGAAGAGCAAGCTGAGCGGAATCGTCAGCGCGACAATGATGGCCGCGCGAAAGCTGACCAGGAAAAAGATCAGCACGATCAGAACGAGCGTCATCCCCACCAGCAAGTTGTGCTCGACCGTGTCGATCGTAAGCCGCACCAGATCGCTGCGGTCGTAGAACGGATGCACCTTCACGTCAGACGGCAAGATGCCGTTGTTCAACTCCTCCGTTTTTTTCTCCACGCCTTTGAGCACGTTCTGCGTCTGCTCGCCGCGCAGCATTAAGATCACGCCCTCGACCCTGTCGTCATCTTTCTGGAAGCCGAATTCCCCGAGGCGCGGCGCGTTTCCAATGGTCACTTCGCCGACGTCGCGAATCCGCACGGGAATTCCATTGTTATTGCCGACGACGACGTTTCCGATATCCTCGGTCTTGGTCACCAGGCCCAATCCGCGCACATAGAAAAACTGCGAGCCCTGCGTATAAAATCCGCCGCCCGCGTTCGAGTTATTGGCCGCCAGAGCGGACAGCACCTGGGGCATGGGGATGTGATAGTTGTAGATCTTCGCGGGATCGAGCAGCACTTGATACTGCATCACCGTGCCGCCGAAACCGGAATCATCCGCGACTCCGGGCACAGACTTATAAGCTCGCTCGACGACCCAATCTTCAATTGTTTTCAGTTGTTGCGGGCTGCGATCCGGGCTTTCCAGCACGTAGCGATATACGAGTCCTGACGGACTAGACAACGGCGAAAGGCTCGGCGCCACACCCGAGGGCAGTTGGGCGTCCGCCAACCGCTCAAACACCACCTGGCGCGCAAAATAATCGTCGGTGCTTTCCTGGAACGTCATGATCACGTCGGAAAGCCCGTACAGCGAGATCGACCGCATGACTTCCATGTGCGGCACGCCGTTCATTTGGACTTCGATCGGCAGTGTCACGAGGCGTTCGATTTCCTCGGCCGCGTGACCAGGCCACTGCGTGATGACCTCCACCATGGGAGGCGAAAGATCCGGATAGGCGTCCACGGGCATGCGCTGGAAAGAGAGGGCGCCCGCCACGACGACGAGGAAAACCAGCATCAGCACGAGAAAGCGCTGGCGGAGAGCGAATTGAACGAAATGATGAATCATAGTTGTGTGCGCCCTTGGCTCAGCGCTGGAGCGAGTTCTGAAATTGCAAGAACAAGCTGCCGTCGCCGACGATCTTGTCGCCGGCCTGCAGCCCGGTCAAAATTTGCGTTTTTCCGCTCTGGCTTTCGCCAATCGTCACCATGCGCCGCGCAAACTGGTTGCCGCCGGTTTGCAAATAAACGTACGGCATGTTTTCGGTGTCGCGCAGCACGGCGGCGTCGGGAACTGACAGCGCGTTTGGAATCACCCCGGCGTGCACTTCCGCGGTTACATACATGTCTTTCTTCAGCCGCTCGCCGGGATTGGAGGCTTCGATGCGCGCTTGCAGGGTCCGCGTGGTCGGATCGAGCGCGGGCGCCACGTACTGAATCTTGCCGCGCACCACGCCGGGATACGTTTCGTTATCGATCGTCACATCTTCGCCGACGTGCACATTGGCGATGTCGTTCTGGTAGATGTTGACGAGCACCCACACGCTGTTCATATCCGAAAGCGTGAAACACTGTGTTCCGCCCGCCTGGAGCAGTTGCCCCGGCGAGCAGAGCCGTTCCACCACTTCTCCCGCCAGCGGCGCCAGGAGCGGCAATTCCGCGGACGAAGGAGCGGTCAGGATGCTTTCCGGATTCGCGATCCCCAGAACGCGAATGGCCTGTTCGCTGGATTGCAGGTCCGCCTGCGCTTGCGTGCGGTTGGATTCGGCCTGCTCCAGATCGGCCTGCGAGATGGCTTGGTGCGCGAAGAGGTCCTGGGCGCGCTTGTAAAAACGGTCGGCCAGTTGGGAAGCATCGCGCGCCTTAATGTAAGTAGAGCGCAATAGCGAGTAGTCAGGGCTGGCAACGTACAACAGCGGCTGTCCCGCGGTCACGTGCTCGCCGGGCGTGACCACGATGCGGCTCACGGGCCCGCCTACTTGCGTGATCACTGGCGTCGTCAAGTAGCCGTTGTAGGCCACCGCTCCCGAGAGGCGCAGGATGCGCTCGAGCGGCGCCGTGGCGACGGTGTAAATCTGGATGTGCGACATCTGATCGGCCGGCAAGGAAAATAATTCCGCTTTGCTCGCCGCGCTTTCGGTGGTGGAGAACGACGTCATCTTGTTTGCCTGTTCGCCCGCGCCGCCGCAACCGGCAAGCGCAAACGCAACAGCCAGCGCCCCGCAGAAAATGGGGGAACGCCGCGCACGCCGCGGCCGGCTTCGGTTTGCATCCCTACATTTCTTCGTCATGGCAAACTCCTGGTTCCAACCGCCTGGCGCAATTGCTCGAGGGAGGTCATGTAACTTGCGAGGGCTTGCCGGTAGGCAAGCTCGGTCGCGCGATAGCTCCGCTCCGCGTCCAGGTAATCGAGCAAGCTGGCGGAGCCATGCTGGTACGCGTACTGGCTGATGTCCCGCGAATCCTCGGCATTTTTCAGATATCCGGATTGATACAGCTGCACGACTTGGTCATCAGTGCGCAGCGCTTCATACGAGTTGGTGACGTCAGTGAGCGCAATCGAGGCCTGTTCGCTGGAAAGTTCTTGCGACTGCGTAATGGCATAGCGCGTCCGCGCGATTTCGCCCTGGTTGCGATCGAAAATCGGAAGCTGGATGCTGGCAAACAGCGAGGCGGTGCTCAGCGCGGCGACATGCGTGTAGTTGGCTTGCGCGTTCACGTCGCGCTTGCCGTTTGCCTGCGCCAGGGAGAGCTGGCTCTGCGCCGCCGTCACACCCAACTGCGCTGCGCGCACGTCCGGGCGCTGCCGCAGCGCCATCGCTTTCAGGTCGTCCTCGCCAAGTTTCACCGGCTTGTATTCAAGGTCCCCAACGACTTCGTAGGATTCAGGCACCGATTCGTAGCCGAGCAACTGGCGCAGGCTGGCCAGCGCCTGAATGCGGGCCAGCTTGGCCGCCGAGACATCCATCTGGAACTGCAATAATTGAATCTTGATTTTCAGCAGGTCGCCGCCGCTCATCGAGCCGGCATTGAACGACGCCTGGCTGATGTCCACCGTCTGCTGGAAACTTGCCAGATCCTTTTCGGCCAAATCCAACTGAGACTGCGCGAGCAGGGCGTTAATGAATTGCGACGCGACGTTGAACGTCAGCGTTCGCGCGTTGTCGTCCACCGTCGCCGAAGTCACGGCAGTCTGGTCCTTGGCCGCCTGCAAGCGGTGCTGCCGCTTCTTGCCCCGCTCGAACAGGTAGCCGACACCCAGATCGAATTGGGCGCTGTTGTCCATGTACTCGCTCGTGAAATTGCTCGGATTGAAAAACGGCAGAAATTGGGCGTCCCCGAGCAGCACTGGATTAGGCCGCAGGTTGGCTGTAATTTCGAGCGCCTGATTTTGCAGGATCGTGGTGCGCGCCGCCTGCAACGAATGGTTGTGCTTGAGCGCCAGGTCGATCGCATCGTCGAGCGTGACGCGAGCTGGCGGATTCTGCGGCGGCGCGGCTGGCGCTCCGGCCTGTCCCGCGGCTCGCAGGGGAGCGAACAACCCCAAGACTCCAAGGACGATGAGTGGCCGCAACGTTCGGGCCCTGGACTTCATGTGCATTGTTTCTCTCCTGCGAGGAACAGTCGAAGCTCTCGATTCGGCATTCCAGCTAATTTGAGCGCCGAAAAATCTCAAGAGACCCGAGCAAGCTGAATTTCGATAGGGATAGCGCCCGGTACAAAAAGCGCTGGGACGAGGAGACTAAGCGGAGGGAGGCGCGCGAGGCGAGGTCTGCGAATAAACAGGGCCCGCGGCTAGAACCGCGTCTTGCGGCAGCGGCAAGGAAGCCACCGGCTTTAGAAGGGAAACTGCAGGCGCGACGACTAACTGCGCCGGGGTCTGGTGACCCAGGTGGCAGTACGGGCAATGCGCATCGTCGGTCGAGCCCTGGTGATTCCAATCGCTGACGACACCCGTGGCGAAGACCAGCAGCACGATAAGCGTGAGCGAAACCCCGAGTATGCGAATGGTCTTGTTCACAGTGTGTTTGGCCGGTCTGAGCCCGGCCAGGAACCTGTTGAATACTAACTTGATGTGGGACGTACGTAAAGCGTTGCCCGTTACGCTGACCCGAAAAGTAACGGTTTGGGGTGGGGCGACAGGACTAGGCCGTCTGCTTCAGGGCGCGTTCCAGGATGGTCAGGCACTGCTGCGCGCGCTCGCGGAGCGCATCGTCCCGGTGGCCGGTATCCTGCTGGCGCGAATGGAGTTCGTCGGCAATCGCCATGGCCGCCAGCACGGCCACTCGGACGGAGTCCACCGTTTGAGTCGCCTCGGCGACAGCAATCATTTTTTCGTCCACGTAGCGCGCCAGTTTCTGGACGTAGGCTTCGTCCAGATCCCCGCCCAAGGTGTAGCTCTGCCCGTAAATTTCCACTTTCACGCGATTCGACATTCCGTACGCTCCCTGCTGGACGCGCCTATTTTGTTCCGTCCCGCCGCGCATGGCAAGCATCGAGTAGCACAGACTTCAGTCTGTGGGGGTCCGTTCGTTAGCCCGGACCGTGATCGCCAGCCAAGATCATTTGGAACCCCACAGACTGAAGTCTGTGCTACCAAATCGGCCCGCGACGATTCATTCGATGACTATGCGCAGGAATTTCTTCTTGCCGATGCGCAATTCATAAGTTGTGGCGTGGCTCACATTGATCCTAGTTGTGGGGTTGGTGATGATTTGACCGTTGATCTCTAGTCCCCCCTGCTTTATTACTCGATCAGCCTCGGAAATGGACTCGATTTCACCCAAATACGACAGCACCTGAGACCACTTTTCATTTCCGGTAAAGATGTGCTGAGTGGGCTCACCCTTCCGAACGTAAGCAGCGAGTAACCCTTGCGTTGTTCGCGAGAACTTAATTTCCTGAATCTGCGTCGGAGCCTGTCGATCGCGGAAGACGCGCTGAAATTCCGCCGCGGCTTTTTCCGCCGCAACCTCGCCGTGAAATCCGGCGATGATTTCCTTCGCCAGCGACATCTTCACGTCCATCGGATGCATCGCGCCTGATTTCACTTCGTCTGCCAGCGCGGCGATTTCCTCCGGCGTGCGGTCGGTCACGAGGTCAAAGTAGGGCCACATCATGCCGTCCGAAAGAGACATCAGCTTGCCGAACATTTCCGAAGGCGATTCGCTGATGCCCACGTAATTGCCCAGCGACTTCGACATCTTGCGCTGGCCGTCCAGTCCAACGAGGATCGGCATCGTCAGCGCCACTTGGGAAACCTGGCCGTATTCGCGCTGAATGTCGCGGCCGACGAGCAGATTGAATTTCTGCTCGGTGGCGCCCAGCTCGACGTCGGCCTCGAGCGCGACCGAATCGTACGCCTGCAGCAGCGGGTAGAGGAGTTCGTGAACGGAAATGGGGTGATTGGCCGCCAGGCGCGAGCGAAAATCTTCTCGCTCCAGCATGCGCGCGAGCCGGTAGTGCGCGCACAGGTGAATCATATCGTGCCCGGTAAGCTTTCCGAGCCACTCGCTGTTGTAGCGGACTTCGGTATTTTCCCGGTTCAGAATTTTGTAGACCTGTTCAAGGTACGTCTTTGCATTGGCATCCACTTGCTCGCGCGTCAGAGGCGGGCGCGTCTCGGATTGTCCGGTGGGATCGCCGACCATCGCCGTGAAATCGCCGACCAGAAAAATCGCGGTGTGGCCCAAATCCTGAAAATGTTTCAGCTTGCGCAGCACCACGGTGTGGCCGAGGTGCAGGTCGGGCGCCGTCGGGTCCACGCCTAGCTTGACGCGCAGCGGTTTTCCCGACTTCCGCGAAGCTTCGAGCTTTGCGCGCAAGTCTTCTTCGCGAATGATTTCCGCCGCGCCCTTGCGCAGATAGGCCAGCTGTTCATCGACGGGCTTGAACTGAGGGTTCGTAGTCATGACGGATTTCCGAGCCCAATCACGCGGCGGCCCTCGATTCGATATTTGCCCGAAAGGACCAGGCGCACGGCTTCGGTGTAAATGCGGTGCTCCTCGGCCAGGATGCGCGCCGAAAGCGTTTCGTCCGTGTCATCCTCGCGCACCGGCACGATGGCCTGCGCGAGGATCGGCCCCGCGTCCAGGTTTTCATCCACCAGATGCACTGTGCAGCCGCTGAATTTTACGCCGTACTCCAGCGCCTGCCGCTGCGCTTCCAGGCCGGGAAACGACGGCAACAGCGACGGATGAATATTGAGGATACGCTGCGGATACGCGGCCACAAAATATGGCGACAGCAAGCGCATGAACCCCGCGAGGCACACGATCTCAACGCCCGCTTTCCGCAACTCCTCCACAACCAGCCGGTCGTAATCCTCGCGCGCCAGGCCCTTCGACGGAATCGCCTTCGACGCGATTCCTCGCGCCGCCGCGCGCGCGAGGCCCGGCGCGCCTTCGCGGTTGCTGATCACGAGTGCAATCTCCGCGCCGGGAATTCGCCCGGCCGCGATGCTATCGGCCAGCGCCTCGAAATTCGACCCGCGCCCCGACAGCAGCACGCCAATGCGATGTGACATAAGGGAAAGACGTTAGCATAACCGCGCGGCGCATCCAATCCCGGTGGGCTCTCTTCCTGCGTCAGGAGAAGCAAGTAGAGGCCGCGCATTGCCATTGGCGATGTCCAAATGTGCCAGTCCTGAACAGGAGACCAAATCCGGCCTTGCGAACAGGTGTTCCAAACGCCCTTCCGGATTAGACTAGGAAGTGCCAGCCTATCGTGTCACTGGGAATTTCACTATGCTTACAAAACGCAAACAGGAATTCGCTGCGGCCGCATGCTTTCTCGCCTTTGCGCTGGCGCTATGGGGTTGCGTCGGCACAATTAATCCATCGTTATCGACGAAAGCGGCCGTCCCCGGGTTCGCGATCCAGCCGGCAAGCCAGACCGTCACGGTGGGGCACCCGGCGAACTTCTCCGTGACGGTGACGGGAACCGGGCCGTTCACCTACCAGTGGCAGAAGAACAACGCGAACATAAGCGGCGCGACATCCTCTGCCTACACGACGCCAGCAACGGTTTCCGGCGACAATGGCGCGGCGTTCCGAGTGGTCGTCACCAACGCGGCCGGGAGCGCAACGAGCGCGCCGGCTACTTTAACTGTAGATCCCGCTCCCGTGGCGCCCAGCATCACAACGCAGCCGGCCAACCAGACGGTGACCGCGGGGCAGGCGGCGACATTTTCCGTGGTGGCTGCGGGAACCGCGCCCCTCACCTATCAGTGGCAGAAAAATAACGCGAACATTTCCGGCGCAATGTCTGCAAGTTACACAACGCCGGCAACGGTTTCCGGCGACAATGACGCGACGTTTCGCGTGATGGTCACCAACTCCGTGACCACCATTACGAGCAATTCGGCAACCTTGACGGTAAACCCGGCGTCCGTAGGGCCGAGCATCACGACGCAGCCCTCCAACAAGACGGTGACTGTGGGACAAACCGCGACATTTTCCGTGGTGGCCGCGGGAACCGCGCCTCTCACCTATCAGTGGCAAAAAAATAACTTGAACATCTCCGGCGCAACCTCAGCGAGCTATACGACGCCGGCAACGGTTTCCGGCGACAACGGCGCGACATTCCGCGTAATCGTCACCAACCCCGTCACCAACATTACGAGCAATCCGGCAACGCTGACCGTCAACCCGGTCATCACTTCCCCCGGAACCGACGTCACGACCTATCACAACGACATTGCCCGCACCGGCCAGAACACTACCGAAACAAAATTGACGCAGGCCAACGTGAATTCGACGACGTTCGGCCTGCTCCGCAACCTCGCCGTGGACGGCGGGGTGGACGCAGAACCGCTGTATCTGTCGCAACTCTCCGTGGCGGGCAGCGCGCACAATGTTGTGTTCATCATGACCGAGCACGACTCGGCCTACGCTTTCGATTCCGACACCGGCGCGCAGCTCTGGAAAGTTTCATTGCTCGGATCGGGCGAAACGAGCAGCGACGATCGCGGTTGCGGCCAAGTCTCGCCGGAAATCGGCATCACCTCGACGCCGGTGATCGACCGTGCGGCCGGCGCGCACGGCATCCTGTATGCCGTGGCCATGTCGAAAAATGGCTCGACGTATTTCCAGCGGCTGCACGCCCTCGACATCACGACGGGCGCCGAGCTGGAGGGCGGGCCCGTCACGGTACAGGCGACGTATCCCGGAACCGGAGCCAACAGCTCCGGAGGACAAGTCGTCTTCGATCCCAAGCAATACAAGGAACGAGCCGCGCTGCTTCTTCTGAACGGCGTGGTCTACACGAGCTGGGCTTCGCATTGCGATTTCAACCCGTACACCGCTTGGATCATGGGCTACAACCAAACAAGCCTGGCGCAAACGAGCGTGCTCAATCTCACTCCCAACGGCAGCGAAGGCTCGATCTGGCAGAGCGGCGGAGGCCTGGCGGCCGACCCGCAGGGAAACATCTACGCCTTGATCGCGAATGGCACGTTCGACACTACACTCGACGCGAACGGTTTCCCGAACAAGCAGGACTACGGCAACGGCTACGTCAAGGTTTCCACGGCGGGCGGCACTCTCAAGGTCGCGGACTATTTCAACATGTCGAACACGGTGAACGAGTCGGGCGGAGACGTGGACCTCGGTTCCGGCGGCGCCATGGTGTTGCCTGACCTCACCTACGGCACGGCGAGCACTCTCAATCTGGCGGTTGGCGCGGGGAAAGACGGAAACCTCTACGTGGTGAACCGCAACAACATGGGCAAATGGAACGCGAACTCGAACAACGTGTATCAGGAATTGCCCGGCGCTGTGCCGAATGGCGTGTGGGGCGTGCCGGCATATTTCAATAGCACGGTCTACTACTGCGACCAGGGCGGGACTCTGAAATCCTTCTCGATCGCGAGCGGAAAACTTGCCACCACGCCTGTCCAGACCGGCGCGTCGTTCACCTATCCCGGCGTGCTGCCCAGCGTCTCCGCCAACGGGACTTCCAACGGCATCGTCTGGGCGATCGAAAATACGGGCACCGCCGTCCTGCACGCCTTCGCCGCGAATGCCCTGACGCAAGAGCTCTACAACAGCAACCAGGCGTCCAACAGCCGCGACCATTTCGGCAGCGGCAACAAATTCATCACGCCCATGATCGCAGACGGCAAGGTGTTCGCCGCAACGACAAACAGCGTGGCCGTGTTCGGCCTGCTGCCGTAGTCAAGTAGGACAGGCTTCAGCCTGTCGCCTTTGCGCTACAGCTAGAAAGCCGAAACCCGACAGGCTGAAGCCTGTCCTACTCCGAACCCTATTTCCTGAGCACCAGCGTTCCCGCGATCAAATCGTGCAGGGCCTGCTTTCGTTCCGTGAATCCGGCCATGATGTAACCAATGCCGAGCGGAACCATTCCGCTGACAATTTTCGCGAAGAAGCGGCCGGTGGCGTGGCCGAACGAAATGCGCTGCCCCTCGGAATTGGTCACGCGCAGGGACATCACGGACTTGCCGAAGGTCGCCTGCCGCGCCGAGCTTTCCATTCCCGCGAAGTAGAGCCACTGCAAAATCATGAAGACGAGCCAGCCGAGAAGGAACGCCATGAAGAACGGCGCCATAAGCGCCATGGCCTCGCGCGGATCCGGGGGCTGCGAACCCTGCGGAATTCGGTGGAGCATCATTCCAAACCCGCCAAACATGAAAATCAAAATACCCACGACGATCCAGAATGGGATGCCAAGAATCAGGCCGTCGACGAGAGCCGCGGCAAAGCGCAGCCAGAATCCGGCATACGGCTGCGGCGGAGGAACACTTGGGCTCGCCGCAATCGGCGGAGGTGGCGGGCTTACGGACATAGGCGTGGCAGTGATGGCGGCGCCCACTTCCTGGCCGCAGGCCTGGCAAAATCGGTTGCCTTCCTCTACTCGCAGACCACAGCGTGAACAGAACATGATCGGCCTCACTCGGGGCAGCCGCGGCGGCTGCGGGCTAAAACTGCTGCGGACTTATAGCGCGGGTCGGAGCGGGGGTCCAGAGGAAAAAACGTGACTGGCTATCAGTGACTGGTGACCGGTGACTCGTGAATGGTGTAAACCGGCGCCTTCAGCCAATAAGCTTTCTCCCAGGAATGGGTTTGTCCCAATGCGTTCTACAGCGAGTTCTTTGCGGCCTGTACGATTGGCCAGCTACTTCTTTGAACAGGCCCGTCCTTCGGACGAGGAGGCCTGCACGGCGAATTTGTGTACGATGGATTTCCCTGCCCGAATATTCTTGACTGGAGGAATCACGCCATGGCTACCGCACCGTCCTACATCGAAGGGCAAGCGCTCCCCCGGGAAAACGGCCTGATTGAGAACCTGATGGATTTTTCGTTTCAGCGCCTCGTGACTCCGCGGATGCTGAAATTGCTCTATAGCGTTCATCTGCTGATCGGATTGGTCGCCGCCGTCTGGTTCGTGTTCAGCGGCTTCCAGACGTCCACGTCCAACGGCCTGCTGGCGCTCATTCTCGGCGTTCCGGCCATGCTTCTATGGATTGTGTATTGCCGGATCGTTGTGGAACTCCTGGCCGCCGTGTTCCGCGCCGCCCAGGTCATTACGAATTCACAGGGATGAGCGTGACTCGTTAGCCGTAAATTGTGCAATTATTTGGATCCGGCCTTCGCTGGCCCAGTTGCGGATTCGGGTTTAGTAGCACAGGCTTCAGCCTGTGGGTTTTCCGAAAGTAACGCAAAACCCACCAGACCGAAGCCTGTTCTACCCGGATCGCCATCGCCTCGGCACTCCGACAAAACGCGCCGAAGCGAGCAAGAATTTCAGGACTAGTACTACAGCAAACCCCCGATTCCAAAAATCAGAAATCCGAAGTAACTCTTTCAGAGAAGCAGGGTTAGCGAACAGCCTCCATTCGATCCTTTGAATGGAAGCATTCGTGCATCTTGCGAAGGCTGTGAAGAGTGAAGTTTATTTTCTCCCGTGCGTGGGGGATGAGCGGGTTTGTCTCATTTATTTCTTTTCCTGGACGGCCCGCTAGCAATCTTAGCTCCGCGGTTCGTGAAAGGCCCCCGCGGAGAATTTTGGAGCCGCCATGGAAATCAATCGGAGAATCGAACGACCCGGGACGCCGCGCGAACGCCGCGCGCCCGCTGCCTCCGATTCGATTTCAAGGCCGGGTTCTACGCCGTCTTCTGTTTCACCCTCGAACACCACCTCCATTACATCCTCAATTTCCGCGACGACATCTCGGGGGGCAAAAGGGCCCGTGGACTGACGACGTGGGACCTCAATCACCGTGCGGGGCCGGCCCCTCTGGAGCGGGCCCCGCGACCTTCCGTCTTTTTAGTAGGACGGGCTTCAGCCTGTCGGGTTTCCGTTCGGAAACAGCAAATGTGGAGAGGCTGAAGAATTTTTGGGACGCCACGTCGTCAAGCAGGCCAGAGGCTAAAGGCGCACTTCTTCTGCACGCTTTACGGCACGGCTTGAAAGCCGTGCCCTACAAAGATTTGGCTGTTACCACGCAGCTTTTGAGCCTACACCTCACGTTGTGGGATTCCCAACGAAAAACCGACAGGCTGAAGCCTGTCCTACTAAAACGTGAGATCGATGAGGAAGAGAATTTGTCCGATGAAAACCAATGCCACGGCGCTGACGAGCGCAAGCGCGCCGGGCGGCCTCCGGGGCTTCACCCGGCGGTAGAGCGGATCGGAGAGATGCGGGTCGCGGCCTGAAATCTCTCCGCGCCAGATGTCGAGAAGCTCACGAAGCCAGTCGGCCGCCTGCGCGCGATACGTCCACAGCAGTCCCAGGCCCAGAAGAGCCATGGTCTCTCCGACGGCGCCGAGCAGACCTACATGACGCATCGATATCAGCCTTTACTTACGGGAATGCAGAAAACAAAATTCCGCGCCGCTATTCGTCCTCGTGGATGGTTTTCAAGCGAACGATTTCAAATTCCTTGACCCCCGCGGGGGTTTGCACTTTGACTTCATCGCCGACGTTTCGTCCGAGAAGCGCTTTTCCGATCGGGGAGGTGGTTGAGATCAGTCCCAGCGTGACGTCCGCTTCCTCCGTGCTGACCAGCTTGTATTCGATCTCCACGGATTTCTTGGTGTCCAGAACCCAGACGCGCGAGCCATAGCCGGCGCGGTCGGCGGGAATATTGTTCAGGTTCAGCATCCCGAGGTCGCCCAGGCGCTTCTTCAACTGGCCGAGGCGCGCCGAAACATATCCCTGGCGCTCCTTGGCGTACTTGAACTCGGCGTTTTCGGAGAGATCTCCGTGGGCGCGTGCCTTCATAAGCTCTTTCGGCAGCTCCACGCTCATCTCATGCTCGAGCGTCGTGATTTCGTCCTGCAATTTCTTTTTGACTTTTGCCAGTGCGTCCGTCATGGCTCGTTTTCCGCAATCAGGGTCTTAAGGCGCTCCATACCGGTGAGACATATTCCGGGGTCTCACTTCGCGGCATATCTGGGAGTCACGTACCCTATGCTGGATGTGGCGGAGAGGGGGTGGACTCGAACCCACCGGGCTTAATGGGAAAACGCAGCCAGATCAACTTCCCACACTCCCCAGCCGCATAATACTACGAATTTGGGATACCCGGAATCTGTTCCGCAAGATGGCACGCGACGGAGCTTTCCCCGATGCGGCGCAGGACCGGTTCCTCCTGCGCGCACCGCTCGATCGCGTAGGGACACCGCGTGCGAAACACGCAGCCGGATGGCGGTGCAATCGGCGAAGGAAGCTCTCCGCCAAGAGGCTTTGCTGGATTAGCCCGCGCGCGCCTTGGGTCCGCGGGCGGAATGGCCTGGATCAGCGCCTGCGTATAGGGATGGCGCGGCGCGCGATAGATTTCGTCCCAGGGGGCCAGCTCCATTACCTTGCCAAGGTAGAGCACCATCACGCGGTGGCTCACGTGGCGCACCGATGCCAGGTCGTGCGCGATGAAGAGCAGCGACACGCCAAATTTCGCCTGCAAATCCGCGAGCAAATTCACGATCTGCGCCTTGATGGAAACATCCAGCGCCGAAACCGGCTCATCGCAGACGACGACCTCGGGTTGCAGGATCAAGGCGCGGGCAATGCCGATTCTCTGCGCCTGCCCGCCTGAAAACTCGTGCGGGTACCGGTTGATTTGCTCCGGCAGCAGGCCAACGTGCTGCATCATTTCGACGACCTTCGCTTGCCGCTCCTCCTGGGTCATCCGGGGGAAGAAGGAGCGCAGAGGTTCGCCGATGATCTGCCCTACGTTCATGCGAGGATCTAGGGAAGCTAGAGGATCTTGAAAGATAATCTGGAGGTGGCGGCGCTGTTCGCGCATTTCCTCGGAATCGAGGCGGGCCAAATCTTGCCCGGCGAAGCGCACTTCACCGGAAGTCACATGGACCAATCCCAAAACTGCCCGCGCGAGCGTGGATTTTCCGCAGCCCGACTCGCCCACGATTCCAAGCGTCTCGCTCCGGTCCAAGTCGAAGCTTACGCCGTCGACGGCGCGCAAGACCTTCCGGCGGCCAAACCATCCGTCGCCGGAAACGTCAAAGTACACGCTCAAATTGCGAATCGAAAGGATAGGCTCGCTCATGCGGACAGTTCCGCCGCCGTTCCGAGCGGGCCCTGATAGAAACACGCCTTGGCGTGGTTGGTCGAAACGGTTTCAAGTGGAGGCACGCTCTTGTCGCACATATCCAGACGATATGGGCACCGTGGAGCGAACGCGCAGCCGGGAGGCAGGTGCAGGGGATTCGGCGGGTTGCCGGAGATGGCCGTCAATCGCGCGGGGCGGACCTTTGTGAATTGGGGAATCGAGCGTTCGAGCGCCTCCGTGTAAGGGTGGCGGCAGTTGTAGAAAATATCGTCCACCGACCCTCGCTCCACTATTTTCCCCGCGTACATCACGTTCACCCTGTCGCCCAGTTCCGCGATCACGCCCAGGTCGTGTGTCACCAGGATGATCGCGGTGCCAAACTGTTCCCGGATCTCGCGCAAAAGGGAAAGCACCTGGGCCTGTACGGTGACGTCCAGCGCGGTGGTTGGCTCATCCGCGATCAGGATTTCGGGACGGCAGATCAGAGCCATGGCGATGGCCACGCGCTGCCGCATTCCTCCGGAAAGCTCGTGCGGATATTGCCGCATGCGCCGCTCCGGTTCCGTAATGTGCACGGCTTTCAGCATTTCGATGGCTTGCGCGGCAGCGGCCGCGCGATCCGCGCCCTTGTGAACGCGCACCGGCTCCGTCAATTGCAGCCCAATGGACAGGTATGGATTCAGCGAGGTCATGGGATCCTGAAAAACGAGCCCGATTCCCGAGCCGCGGATTTCGTTCAGGCGCTTTTCGGGAGCGGTCAACAATTCTTCGCCCTTAAATTTCGCGCTTCCCGTGACGCTCGCATTGCGGGCGACGAGGCCGAGCATGCTCAAGAGCATCTGGCTTTTGCCGGAGCCGGATTCCCCCACGATCGCCAGCGTTTCGCCCGCAGCCAGGTCCAGATCCACTTCCGAAACCGCGCGGACAATGCCCTCCCTCGTGGCGAAATCCACACTCAGCTTGCGCGCCTGAAGAAGTGGGGCGTCGGTCATGTCAACGGTCTTTCGGATCGAGCACGTCGCGCAGCCCGTCGCCTAAATAGTTTAAGCAGTACACGATCGATGCAAGGAACACAGCAGGAATGAACAGCAGGTAAGGATAGGATTGCAATTCGCTCGCGCCGTCGGAAACCAGCACGCCGAGCGAAGTCATGGGCGCTTGCACGCCGAGGCCGAGAAAACTCAGGAAGGCCTCGAAGAGAATCACCGAGGGAACGGTGAGCGTCGCATAGATGATGACGATACCCAGGAGATTTGGGACAAGATGCCGCGTGACGATGGTCGGCCCGCGAACTCCCGACGCGCGCGCCGCTTCGATGAACTCCTTGTTTCTCAGCGAGAGCGTCTGGCCGCGGACGATGCGGGCAATGTCCAGCCAAGATACCGCGCCAATCGCCACAAAAATAAGCAGCAGATTTCTGCCGAACATGACCACCAGCACGATGACGAAGGGGATAAAAGGTACCGAGTACAGAATATCCACGATGCGCATCATGAAGGCGTCCACTCGCCCGCCAACAAATCCCGCCGCCGCTCCCCACAAAACGCCAATGACCACGCTGACGATGCTGGCCACCATCCCGATCAGCAAGGAGACGCGGCATCCCCACATCACGCGAACCAGGAGATCCCGGCCCAGATCATCCGTTCCGAAAATATGCCCGCCGTGCAACGTGGGAGGCGCATTCAAAAGAGCCCACTGCGGCGTGTAATAGTTGTAGGGAGAAATCCACGGAACCACGATCGAAGCCAGCACGATCACGCCGAGCACGGCGCCGCTGGCCACCGCGGTCCGGTCATACATCAGCCGGGCGAAAGCGTCCTGCCAGAGGCTCCGTCCGGCGGGCGCTGCGGAAATGTTCAGAGCATCGGTGGCAGCTGCCATCAGTAACGCACCCTCGGATCGAGCACGGAATAACTCAAGTCCGCCAGGAGGTTGAAAAGCACGATCAGCACGCCGTAAAGGATCGTCACGCCAAGCACGAGCGTGTAATCGCGGTTCAATGCCCCGTCCACAAACGCCCGGCCAATCCCCGGAAGCCCGAAGATCGTTTCGATCACGATCGATCCGGTGATTACGCCGACGACGGCCGGACCCAGGAACGAAACCAGCGGCATCAGGGCCGGCTTCAGCGCGTGACGCAAGATCACCAGGTATTGCGGCACGCCTTTGGCCCGGGCCATTAAAATGAACGGGCTGTTCAGCACCTCGACCATGCTGCCGCGCATCAACCGCGCCACGTAGGCAATGTACGGAGCCGCCAGCGCTGCGGCCGGCAGAATCACATTCTTCAGCGAACCCGTTCCCCATCCGCCCGCCGGCAACCAGCGAAAATTCACGGCAAAAACCAGAATCAAGATCGGCGCAACCACAAAAACGGGCACGGAAATTCCAATCATCGATAGACCCATCGGCAGGTGGTCCCACACGGTGTCACGCCGAAGCGCAGCCATGATTCCGATCGGCAGGCCGATGAGGAGCGCACCGGCGAGGGCGCAGCCTCCGATGAGGATATCAATCGGAAAACCTTGGCGGATGATTTCGTTCACGGTGGTGTCGCGATATTGATAGGAAGGGCCGAAATCACCCTGGAGAATTCCAACCAGATAGCGCAAATACTGTTTGTACAGCGGCTCGTCCAAGTGATATTTCCGCTCGATATTTTGCTTGATCTCAGGAGGGATTTTTTTCTGCGAATCAAAAGGCCCGCCGGGAGCGGCGTGCAGCAGGAGAAATGCCAGTGTGATGATGACCAGGATTGTGGGTATGGCGCCCAGCAGCCGGGAAATAGCGTAGCGCAGCAAGTCAGCTCTCCTGGTGCGTCAGAATATACATGTAGCGCGACAAATTGCGATCCGAGAGATTCGCTTGCCAGCCCTTCACGTAGGGTTTGATCAAATGCGGGTTCACATAGTAATACACCGGCAAGAACGGCGCGTCTTCATTGAGAATCTCTTCGGCTTGGTGGAATACAGCGAAGCGCGCGGGACCGTCTTCCATTCCGGCGGCCTGGTCGACCAGTGCGTCGTATTTCGGGTTGCTATAGCTTCCTTCATTCATGCCGAATCCGGTCTGGTAGAGCTGCATGAATGTGAACGGGTCGGGAAAGTCGCCGCTCCAGGCCGCCCAATAGAACTCAGGCTGTTTCATCTGGCGAGCCTGAAGAAATACCTTCCATTCTTCGTTGTAGATTTGGACCTTGGCGCCCAAATTCATCAGCCACATTGCGGATAGCGCTTCCATGTAGCGGCGCGTTCCGGGCCCACCGCTGGCATAGGTGAGCACCACTTCGAGCGGATGCGCGTCGGAGTATCCGGCCTCTTGATACGTCTTGCGAGCAAGGGCGTGACGCGCGTCCGGAGAAAGTTTCGCCCACTCCGGAATGGCTTGGGCATACCCCTCCAGCGGCGGAATCATGTTGTAGGCGGGAATCCCCACCCCATGGTCGATGTAGTTCTCCAGAATTTCACGGTCCACGGCCATATTGAGCGCCAATCGCAACTTGACGTTTCCCTGAAAGGGGGGTTTCACGAAGTTGTAGTTGAACATCGCCGTCGCAAAACTGGTGGAGAGCACGACCTGGCTACCCAGGACTTGCTTCAGCAGTTCCGTTTCGGAGACGTTGAATCGATTGGTAAAGTCGAGATTGCCGGCTAAATATTGGCTGGTGGTGGCGTCGTTGTCGCCGACATTGTGGTAGATCACTCTTGTCAACCGCACGCGGCCGGCGTCCCAATAGTATGGGTTCTTGTCGAGTGTGATGTGCCCGTTGATGACTCGTTCGGACAAAAGGAAGGGCCCATTTGAAATCAGGTGCCCCGGTTGCGTCCAGCTATCACCCCATTGTTTTACAGCAGGCTCGTAGATCGGACCCAGATATGCATTGGTCAGAAGCGACAGGAGGTAGGCGGTCGGGGCGCGAAGGTGGACGACGAGAGTGTGCGATCCGGCGGACTCCACTCCCAGCTTGCTGGGAGGCACCTTCCCGGCGGCCGCGTCCAACGCATTCTCGATCGGCGCCAGCGCCTGAGAATATTCCGAACCCGTGGCGGGATCCACCTGGCGGCGCCAGGCGTAGACAAAATCGTCCGCGGTGACCGGCAGGCCGTTGGACCACTTGGCGTTGTCGCGCAACTGAAACGTCCAGGTTTTTCCGTCGGAGCTTGTTTCCCACGACGTCGCGACGCCCGGAGCGTTGTGCCCTTGCTCATCCAGAGTCACGAGTCCTTCGAACAGGTCGTCGAGAACGCGCTGCCCTACGACATCGGTAAGCAGACTAGGATCGAGCGTGCGTGGGTCGGCTTCCAGATGGCGATTGAGGACTTGTTCGGATGCCAGAGTGGAACCGACTGTAACGGCGGGGGCACTTATCAGCGGGTGGCCTTGATTGCCGCAAGCGAGCAGGCAGAAAGGAATCGCGCACAGGACAACCAAATTCCACCGCCGGCGCGGCAGGCGGCCGGGCTCTTGCGTACTTCTCCGCGCTCGTAAAATCCAAGAGCTGTCGTCCCAGAATCTCATTCGTGGGCGTCCTGATTTCACCGCTATGCACCGATCGTCTTTCATTATGGCAGAAGGAAAACACCGCCTCCAGCACGATCCGCCGCCATCGGCGCATGACGTGTCTTGATCTACATGTCTCTTTTATTGATTCGGGAAAATTCTGGGGGAGAAGGATTCGAACTTCTCGCTTGCATTTACAACACGCAACTTGCTGGATGGCGCAGCGCAAGGAGAATACGAACTACTTGGGCTGCGTTGATACAGCCGTCCCACTTCGAATTGAATCCGTGGCATTGGCTACAACAAACTCGCCGAGCTGCAAGCCACCAAAGACCTCGGTCTTCCCATTCACCGTAACGCCAGTCTTGACGTCAACCCATTCCGCCATACCTTGATTCACGCGAATTATGAACGTCCGTTGCTGGTCCGATGTCACGGCCGACGAGGGCACGAACAGCGTGGCATAGGAACGATGGATGGGCCATTCCACATTTGCAAATGTCCCCGGCGTGATTTGAGCATCGGCGTTGCGCAAATCGAGCTCCACCTGCATGGTTCGAGTGGTTTGATTGATGTCGTGCGATATGCGCGCAATGGGAGCGCGATAGGTCCGTCCCGGATAAGCAGGCACGTTGAAAGTGACCTGCTGGCCTTCTCGGACCCCGGCGACGTAAGCTTCCGGTACAGGAACGACCACTCGCAAGCGGCTGATGCTTTCGATTTGAACGATTGGCTGTGTCCCGGACTGCCCTGAAGCGGGCCCGACAAGAGCTCCCGGATGCAGGTTTCGCTGGACCACTACGCCGTCGAACGGCGCGCGGATTTCCAGGTAGGACTCCAATTGAGCGACGCTGCGCAAGCTTTCGCGCGCCGCCTGCACATTATTGGAAGCGGCCTCCAGTTGCGCATTATCGGCCGCGGCCGTTTGTTCAGCCACTTGAAGATCATTTCCCGCGACAACTCCGGGCGTCTGTGCAGCCGCCGCCAAATGCAGATACGTTCCGTGGTCGGAGGCGAACTTCGCCTGCGAGGCGGCGAGTTGCGCCTCGGCGGTATGCAGGCCGGCTTCCGCTTGGCTGTGCTGCGCGACTAGCTCGGGAGCCGAAAGGCGGGCGATAACTTCGCCGGCTTTTACGTGCGATCCGCGGTCAACGAGGATCGTTTCGATAAATCCGGTTACTTTCGCATATAGGTCCACAGTCTCGTACGGCGTAATCTGCGAAGGAAGACTCTGAGTCGTTTCCAGCTTCTGAGATTCAACCGGCGCTGTAGCGACCTGCTGAGGAGACCCTGCACCGGTTCCTTCATTGGTCTGCGACTGCTCGACGGCGGAACTACCACAGCCGAGAAGCACGAGGCTGAAGATTAAGGCAAAGAAATGCGATCTCATCACGAAGGCTCCAATGCTGTCGCATGCGGGCTATCCGGGTCCTCAGGATCGAGCGAAGCCGAAATAAGAGAAGCGCGTTTTTGCACGAGTCCGAAAACAGTCGGCAATACAAGCAGCGTCGCCGCGGTGGCGAAGATCAACCCGCCAATGACGGCCCTGCCAAGCGGCGCGGTTTCCTCGCTCCCGCGCCCGATCGCGAGCGCCATGGGGATCATTCCTGTGATCATCGCAAGACTGGTCATCAGCACGGGGCGGAGCCGCTCACCGGCGGCATTTCGCGCAGCGGTGCTAGCATCCGCGCCGCTCTTCCTGTTCTTTTCGGCGAACGTCACAAATAGAATCGCGTTTGCAACAGCAACGCCGATCGCCATGATGGCGCCCATGAAGCTTTCGAGGTTCAAGCTCGTCCCTGTGATTAAGAGCATCAGGATGACGCCCGCAAGCACTGCGGGAACGGTGGAAAGTACGATCAGCGAGAGCCGGATGGACTCAAAATTCGCCGCGAGTAAAAGCAGGATCACGAAGACGGCGAGCGCGAGTCCAACGCTTAAGTTGCCGAAAATCTGCCGCATAGCGCTAACCTGGCCTCGCACCTGTGCGCTTACCCCACGCGGCGGGCTGCCTGCGCGGGCGATCGCCTGGTCGATGTCAGAGCCCGCCCGAGCCAGGTCGCTTTTGGCAAGATTGGCGGAAAGGCCAATCATCCAAAGTCCGTTCTGACGGTCCAGTTCCCCGGGCTCATTCCCGGCGCGCACGGAAGCCACTTGGTTGATGAGCGGATCCGCTCCGGTTGCGCTCGCGACTGGGATGGTCTCGATATCCTTGATGGAAGTCATTTGCGCCTGCGGGATCTCCACTTGCACCTGGTAGCTGACGCCGGACGCCGGGTCACGCCAGTAATTGGGCGATACGAACCGGCTTGAGGCCGTTGCCGACACCACCGCCTGCCCAACTTGATCCGCCGTAACGCCAAGCTGCCCCGCCAATACGCGGTTTATGCGGACATCCACGGATGGGTAGTGGAGCGGCTCCTCGTATCCGAGATCACGCAGTTCGCTGATCTTCGCAAGCTCTTGCTCGACTCGTTCCGCGTAACTCAATACGTCGTTGTATTGCGGGCCGGTGGCCGCCACCTCGATGACCGACGGCGTGCCGAAATTCAGCGTCTGGCTGATCAGGTCGCCAGGGTCGAAAGAGAAGTGCGATCCTGGGAATTGCTGCGGCAAAGTGTTGCGGAGTTTCTCCTCCAAGTCGCCAAGTGAAATGGACGCGCCGGGACGAAGCCCCACGTTCATGACGGCTTCGTGAGGCCCACCGGTCCAGAGAAATATTGCATTGATCGGATACGAGGAGCCTTGCGTGCCCACGTAACTGAGAGTCAATGCAACATTGCCGGGCCCAGCCTCGCGGCGAATGGTATCGAGCACGCGCTGCGCCATCGCCTCGGTTACCGCGACACGCGTGCCGTCGGGTGCATCGAAGCGCAGGCGAAATTGGTCTGCCGCCGCGGAAGGAAAGATTTCCCGCGAGATCCTTGGACCGACCAAGAGCAATACAACGATCACCACTGCGGCGTAACCGCCTAGGAGTAGAGCTGGAATCGCCATGAGACGATCCAACCATTGATAAAACTTTTTCCGAAAGCGGCCGAAACTAGTCTCCACGGAACTCTCTCCATGGACTTTCTCCGCCATGAGGAACCAGTTGGAAAGCACCGGCACCAGGGAGCTGGAAAGCAGGTACGACGCTCCCATCGAAAATCCAACTGCAAGAGAAAGTGGAACAAAAAGTGATCGGGCCGGGCCGACCATGAAGAAGGATGGCAAAAACACGGCAAAAACGCAGAGCATCGCAAGCAACCGGGGGATCGCGACTTCCCGGCTTGCTTCCAAGACCGCGCGGGCCTTCGCTTCGCCTTGGGCCAGATGCACATGAATGTTTTCGAGAAGCACCGTCCCTTCATCCACGAGCACTCCCACGGCAAGAGCAAGCCCGCCAAGGGTCATGATGTTAATGGTTTGTCCCGTGACCCACAGGGCCACCACCGCGATAAGCAGCGCAAACGGGATGGTGATGACGACGACCAGCGAACTGCGCCAATCGCGCAAAAAGAAAAACAGAGTAAGGCCCGTGAGAATCGCGCCAAGGAAACCTTCGCGCAGGACCGAGAGCAACGCGTCGCGAACGTACTGGGATTGGTCCAATTCGTATGTAATCGTGATGTCTTCGGGAACCAGAGATTGAAACCGGGGGAGGCTCGCGCGAACTTCGTTCACCACGGTAATTGTTGAAGCATCGGGGCGTTTCGTTACCGGTATGTAGACGGTTCGTTTGTCGTTCAGCAGCGCGTAGCCCGCGGGAATGTCCGAGGAATCGGAAACCGTTCCAACATCCCGCAAGTAGACGGATGGCCCTGAGCCGGTTCGTAACGGTATGTCGAGCAAATCGGTGATTTGCTCGACGGTTGAATCCGTGGTGACTATTGTCTGATAGTTGCCGACATTGGCGTTTCCCGCCGGTTCGATACTATTTCCTGCCACCAAGGACTGCACGACACTTTGTGGAGACAGACCGTAGGCGTGTAATTTGCCCGGATCAACACTGACGACAATGGTTCGCTGGTTGCCTCCAAAAGGCGGCGGCGACGAAACGCCTGGCAGTGTCGCGAAAACAGGCCGCACGCGGTTTAAAGCAAGGTCCTGGATTTCGCCGAGCGTGCGCGATTTGCTGGAAAAAACGAGATAGCCGACCGGCAGCGTGCCGGCGTCGTATCGGAACACAAACGGAGAAACGGTGCCGGGAGGCATAAAAGCGCGGGCGCGGTTCACGTAGGAAATCGTCTGCGCCAGCGCCTCGCTCATGTCCGTCCCCGCATGGAAGGTAAGTCTGAGCAGCGCGATGCCCTGAATCGACTTTGCCTCCACGCTCTCGATCCCATTGATGTACAGGAAGTGATACTCGTAGTAGTAGGAGAGGAAGCCTTCCATCTGCTGCGGGCTCATGCCGCCATAGGGCTGGGCCACATAAATCACGGGCAGATTCAAATCCGGGAAAATGTCGATACGCGTGCGAAGCAGCGCAAGAATGGAAGAAAGAGCCAGAGCGAGAACGATGACGATCACCGTGATCGGTCTGCGCAACGCTGCCCGAATCAGCCACATGACTAATGTCCCCCTGGCGGCGAGCTTCGCAAAAGCTGCAGGAAATCCTGCAAGTTACCTTGGGCGTTTGCGACCGCGAAAAGCCCGTGCCATACATCTAGCCGGGCAATGGAATCCTCCATTTCAGCCAGGGCAAGAAGATTCTCCGCATCGGCCACTTCCACGAGCGTCGCCAAACCGGATTGATATCGCGCACGCGACTGTGTTTCGGATTGCTGAGCCGCCGCTAATTCGGTGGGAGTTTCCTGAGCGACGAGTTGAGCGGTTTTCAGTTGGTCGCGCGCCGCTTGAATCTGGCCCGACAGGTCCTGAATTGTTTGGTCATAGCGGGCTTTTTGCGACCGCTCATTGGCTTTCGAAATTTGCTTCTGGGCGCTCAGTGCTTTGAAACCAAAGACATCCGGGAACATAACGGTTATCCCTGTCACCCAATTCTCGCGCGCCGGCGCCAGGCCATTCCAGTTACCGAGGATTGTTCCGTTGGTCGGAACCTCACTGCCGCGACCGAACACCTCTCCCTGAAGGTATAGGCGAGGATAATCAGTCCGCTGCAAAACCCTCTCTTCCGTTTGAATCTGCCGCACATCGGCCATTTGATCGCGCGCCAAAGGGTGTTCTGAAGCAGAGGCATCGGGCAGTGAACCGGCCGGTGAAAGACCGAGCAAGCTTCCTGCATCTAATTTGATTTCAGTGCCTGCGGTCCCCATAAGCGCCGCGAGAGTATCCAGTGTCACGCGCGCCGCTTGCTGAGATTGGTAAAGCTGAATCTTCGCTCGCGCGAGTTCCGCATCGGCGCGCGAGCCATCCGCTCCAGCTCGCAGTTGGTTATCAACGAGGACATGAATGGATTTATGGAATTCCTGCCAGCGTTCGAGATTGGCCTGCGCCGCCATCACAGCCTGCTGGTTTGCCACGGCAAGCAGAAAATAATTTCCAACCGCAGCCGCGACCTGGAGTTGGGTAAGAGACAAATCTGCTTGTGACTTAGCCTCGACGGACTGTGCTTGCCCGACCCTCGCCGAGCGCAATCCAAAGTCCACAGGCTCCCAGGAAAAAAGTGCCGCAGCCTGACTGCCCCAGAAACTCTGTCCACTCGAAGGGCCAATCGGACCCTCAACCGTGGGAGTGATGGACGTCGGCAGCCAGATGCCCGGCACCTGGTTCTGCGTGGCGCGGCTGTCCTGGTACACACCGTTCAACTGCGGGAGATACCCTGTCCGGGCAACCGTGACCCCAGCCCGCGCCGCGGACACCCGTTCCAAAGATGCGCGAACGGCTGGGTAGTTTTGAAGCGCGTAGTCCACGGCTTGTTCCAGAGTGAATGTTTTTGGCGGCGTCTGCTGATTCTGGGCCTCTGCTTTGGGGAGGAGCGGTGCGAATAAAGACAAGTATGCGGCGATGTAGGCGAGGCCTGTCCGGTGGACTGACACTCCTGAAATCTCCTTCAATTATCGATTGTCGTTATCGCAGGCCGATAATAGGAGACCAGGGAAGACCTGTCAATGGTGGAGCGCCTTTCTGGAGTCCATCCAATTGGAAGCACAGCACAAAGCAGGGGCGGGCCGGAAGGACCACGCAGATGGGTATGCTGAATAGGCTCGTTCTCGGTAGGCTAAAGGGTTGCGTTCGCAGCCCTGCGTTTTCTGTAGTTCGCGGCCTGGAGTGCTACTACTCTCGTTCGCGTTCGGGGAAGTTCTATCAATGGCTCAACCTCAAAAAGTTCGCCGAACAGTTCCCGGACCTGCTCTTTGGCGGCCTTCAATATCCTTTGACCGGCTGGAGTCGCCCGATACACGCGGCGAATTTTCCCGGCAAGGTTGTGCTCCTCGGAACGGAGCAGACCATTTTGTTCGAGTCCGTGGAGAACCGGGTACAACGTCCCCGGGCTGAGCTTATATCCGTGCCTCCCCAGCTCTTCGATCATGCCCAGGCCGAAGATTCCCTCTTTTGCCGCGTGGTGAAGGATATGGAGGCGGATGAGGCCCGAGTACAGTTGCCTCGTATCGAAGAGTTCTTGTTTGGCTGCCGTCATTATCGCATCCCGTTATCGAAAATCTCCTGAACAGCCTACCGGTGATTGCCCCGGAGGGTTGTAAGGATGTTGTAAAAAGACATCCCTGCTGTTTCAAGCACGATAAGGGAAGCCGGCTCATTCGTGAGCAGGGCAACCGTTTTTCTCACCCATGGAATGGGAGGGATTTCCTGGGGAATTTGCGCGCGCTCAAAGGAATTGCTTTTCTAAAGACGAAAAGCGAACACGTGCACACGGCCCATTCCGCCCTCGTAAACTACTCAGAATCAATGAGGAATCTGGCGGAAAGGGGAGGTACGAACTTTTCCACCGCATTGAAAACACGCACCTTGCTGAGAAGAAAGCTTTTCCGGCGCTCAAATGAAAATGGCGTCGCTGATCGCTTTCACCGTAGCCGAGGCGCATTCGAACCCCAGCGCCCTGTAACTCTCAAACTGCGCTTCGTCAAAGAACTGATCCATCGTTGATTGATGGGGGAAGGCCCTAAACAAATGCGCGTAGGCGAGGACATCTTGCGGCAGCTCCGGGCTAAGGGAGGGCTTAATGTAGATCAATTGACCTTCCGTCTTATCCGGGTAGGTAATCGTTCCTAGCGCGAACGGGCTCTTGCTAATCTGCATCTCCACATTGCAAGGAAATACGAGCGTTGAGGTGGGGCAAATTTCCTCCAATCCATGCATGGTAATTTCGGTTCCGAAATCAACGCGGCATTTTTCAATCACGCTCGCCAGGTCGCCGCAGGCGCGCGATGGGTCCGCGCCTGCGTCAGAGGCGATAATGACGCGGCACCGGCGGCGAATAAGCTCATACACGCCCAGATTGTCAAAATGTCCGCCATCCGAAAGATAGACCTCTTTGCGGTCGTCCGTCGTATTCCCGGTCAATTCGTTAATCAAAGCTCGCCAGGAAGACCGCGGATATCCGCTTTCCCAATCTTTCTTTTCCCTCGGATTACCCATCCACCAACCCAAACGGACGCTGAAGATTGCCAACAGGAATGAGACCGCGCCGGTAGTGTAGTGGCCCATATTGGGGCTGGCCGCCGCACCCGAAATCGCCATCGCCGTGCCGAGCCGTGCTCCCGGGTACACGGAATTATAGGAGCAGTTTTTCGTCAGCCGATACGATCCTGGCTTGGTCACTTCTGGATCGTTTGTGGGCTGTTTGTCCTGCGCTTTGATGGAATCCGGCATCTTGCTGACGGATTCCTCCTCCGAATAATCAAATCCCGAATACAGCGGCGTGAACGTGAAGGATCGCGCTTTCCTGGCCTGAAGGGCGAGCTCCTTGCCCTTCACCACGTTCAGAGTCGCATTCAGGATATGAAAAGGAACTCCGAGGTCGACCAGCGAGGCGAGAAATATATTGTCGTTCTCATCAAAACCAGTGAAGGGCTGGGGATGCCGGCCTTCGTGAGTGGCACCGAGGTAGCATCGCACCAAGCGGTTGCGGTAAGCATTGTGCAATGAAAATTCATTCACGTCGACGCGGTATCCCAACGATAGCGAAACGGCGAGCAGAAACGCGCAGATGGCGATCACTTCATACCAGCTCTTAGTGAATTCCGCCCCGGCATGGGAAGCCGCATGCGTCTCGACAGGAACTAGATAAAAGAGGGCGCAGGAAAGTGCAATTAACAACCCCGCCACGAAGATAGGCGGGGCTACCCGGGCGGCGAGATCCGCGGTCTTGTGAATGGATGAATTTCCATTCTCCTGCCCGCCCGGCGTTGATGATGGCCCGGTCTTAGTACTTCTCGCATCGGCCAGCCCTTTCAACGTGGCACTTATCCACCCGGCAACGCCTCCGGTAATTCCCAATGCACTGAGGGCGCCCCTGATTGGATGGTTGGCGCTATGGAGAATATAGTCCTCCGCCCAATCAAGCCAGATCGGAACGAAACGTGTGACCACCGAGAGCAAGAACCAGCACACCGCTATTCCCAGGACCTCGCCGCCGAGACGGGCCCACCATTCTCTGAGGGCATCCTGATACGTTCTTCCGATCAGACCGATGTGAAAGACTCCCACCATCAGGACGGTAAGCGTGACGAGCGGGATCCCAAACGTGATGAGATACCAGACTCCCGACCTTCCATTTTCCTGCCAGGTTGCCATGATCCAGAACAACAGAATCAAGGCTCCCCCTCCAATTACGCCTGAAGGAAATGCCCATAGGGCGGGCGCCCAACGCAAGTACGGCATATCCCCATGATCTTGATGTGTGAAACAAGCGGCGAGCGCCCAGAACACCGTGTAGACGACGGCAATCGCGAAAACAAGCAGGGCTGCCCTCCGAAGGTTTTCCCACATCCAAAAGTTGTAAAACATTCCCGGCCATGCGATTTGCCACATGACGTAGGAAGTCAGGACGCTAAAAACAAATAGCGGTACCACGACGCATAGAATCACCACGTTAGAGGAGTCGGGAGCGTCTGAGTGCATGTTCTTCACGATCTTGTACAACGCAAAAAAAAGTATGCCGCATCCAGCGCATGCTGCACCCCCTAAACCGAGAGTGCTCGCACATCGACGAAACAGCAATCCCACGGCCTGGGGAATGAGAAGGATCGCCAGAAGCAGGGAAATTAAAATCGTCTGATTCAGCACCAGATTGCGAAGGTAGGTAGCGACAAACGCCAGCGTGTCTCCGCTGAGCATGCCCAAGCGAGGGGTCAGGTAGTTGCTGTACTTGCGCAGGAAATGGATTTGGTGCGGTTCGGAAAGGTCGCCGATATTCCGTGGTGTACTATTCAGTGTACCTTCAATCTGTCCAATCTGGTTCGCGCTTGAATTGGGTTGCCGCCCGACAGAATAGGCCCACGAACTGAGCCATGACCCGATGTAACCGCCTCCCGAGACGGTAGACAAATAGTCGACTACGCGCAGTAAATTGTGTCTCGCCAGGGCCTGAATCACTCCGAGATTGAAGGTCGCGCTGCGAATCCCGCCGCCCGAAAATGCCAAGCCGATGAGGTCCTTGTCGAGCGGCAGGGATCTTGTAGGCGCCTGGCGCTTATGTCTTGCCTCCTCCACAACAGAGAGCCTCTTTAGGAAACACCTCCGCAAACGGGATGCTCTCGCCTTCCTTCGATGGGTTTCGCTTGAGCATTTGGGTTCTCCTTCCTAGCCCCTATATGGCAAAGGCAGCTGTGCCGCCGGTGGCGTTCGGTCGGCGGTATTCAAAAGCAGCACGCAATAGAAAAAAGGCAAGCGTCTCAAACGCCGCACAGAGAGCATTTCCGCGCTCATATCCATTGCTGTGCCGTCTAATCTCAATGGCTTTTACTTGCGAAAAAAATACCGAGTACGTTGCCCGTCGTTCCCAATCCGACTATCAAAGCCTAACAAATCGGTATTCCCGAATAAATCGCATAAATGATCGGGGATTGTTAATTAATCGACAAATTAAGTCAACAAATATTTGCGTTCTATGATATGTGCCCATCCCTTTCGGCCCTGTTGATTTGACCGACGGAATCGCGAACGTCCAATAAGTGCTCGAGCCTGTCCAATTTCTCGGAGGGCCTTGCACTTAGGGCCAAATCAATCCTGGGATAATGGAGAACGAAGTGGGAAATCGCCGGGTAAGGCCATTCGCGACCGGCGTGAAGGTAGTGAAGCGAGACAACCCATCTGTAGAATGGAAGTGCATTTGGAGGCGGGCTTCGGTCCCGGCTGAGACTGGCCAGGATGAATCATTGCCCTCGTGAATCTGCAGGGAAGTACGAGAGCACAAGAAGTTCAAATATCAGGGATTTTTAGGCCAGAACTCTAATATGGCGGAGAGGGGGGGATTCGAACCCCCGTCACCCTTTTGGGGTGAAACTGATTAGCAGTCAGCCCTGTTCGGCCACTCCAGCACCTCTCCGCGGTATCCTTGGCCGAAAATGCAATGCGGGGACTGCGGTTGCCTCATCAAAGTATAGCACCGAGCCTCCCGCGGAACCTACCGCTACCGGTGGGGCCGGGCGCGCGGGCGGCATCTGCGTGGGGTCTTGCCCCGCAAAAAACGTAGTTTGAAACGATGACGGAACGGCAGTACTCTAAAGGGACCACAACATCAGCACAAGCCCGCGACGATCAGGAGGCGCTATGTACGTTATTACAGGAGCCACGGGGTATACCGGAAGCGTAGCAGCGGACAAGCTGCTTGCCACAGGAGCCAAGGTACGCGTCATTGGCCGGGACGCCAAGCGTCTGGAACGATTCACGAAGAAAGGCGCGGAAGCCGTTGTAGCTGACGCGACCGACGCGGCAGCCCTCGAGAAAGCATTTTCCGGCGCGCGAGCCGTCTACGCCCTCATCCCGCCGAACGTCTCCGCGGCGGATGTTCGCGCGTACCAGGAACGGGTGACCGATTCACTGGCCTCAGCCATACGGAAAAACGGCATCCCCTACGCGGTCGTTCTCAG
Source organism: uncultured Acidobacteriota bacterium (assembly GCA_963768275.1). Lineage (GTDB taxonomy): Bacteria > Acidobacteriota > Terriglobia > Acidiferrales > UBA7541 > Palsa-360. The sequence continues at coordinate 414,920 of CAVYHH010000011.1, read as the reverse complement.
CAGCACCGGAGCGGACAAATCGTATGGAACCGGGCCCGTTATGGGTTTGCACAGTCTTGAAAAAAAGCTCGAATCGATCAACGGACTCAATTTCCTATCCCTCCGCTGCGGCTACTTCATGGAAAACTTGCTCCCCCAGGTGGGCATTATTCAATCGCTCGGGTTCATGGCGGGTCCTGTACGCGTAGACGTGCCGTTGCCGATGATCTATACGCGTGATATCGGCGAGGCGGCGGCCGATTCGCTTGCGAAGTTGGATTTCGTTGGAATGCAAACGCAGGAGTTGCTCGGCGCGCGGCATGTGAGCTACGCGGAAGCGGCAAAAATCATTGGCGCCGCAATTGGGAAACCTGATCTGACCTACCGGCAGGTCCCTGCTACCGTCCTGAAGCCGGCCATGATGCAGATGGGCATGTCTTCCGACATGGTGGATTTGCTTCTGGAAATGTCCGATGGGTTGAATACGGGACATATGAAGTCACAGGAACCGCGCTCGGCCCGGAACACCACGGCTACGACGCTGGAGACATTTGTCGCCGAAGTGTTTGCTCCCGCGTTCCGCGGGAAAGCCGCCAAGGCGTAGCCCAGGACAAAACCTCCGCATTCAGCATGGGGCGTGGCGATTCTTGATACGCTCCAGCAGGCGCACTTATCCCCTATCGGCGTTCTGCTCGCGACCCTTGGCTGGGAAATTTCGCGTGTCCCCTGATTTACTTGCTGGCCGCGGCTACTTTTGCGGCCGCTGTCGCGCCGGCTTTCTTGCTGCGCCGGCGTGGCTTGGTGGGCCGTTCGGGCGCTTCGCCCACAAGCTCCATGGCCATGAGGCCGGTGACGAACTTCTTCAGGCCGACGCTGTCGAAATCAATCGTCGTGCGCTCGCCATCGGATTCCGCCACGATTCCGTATCCGTACTGCTCGTGCTTGATGCACTGCCCTTCGGAAAGAACCTGCACAACTGCCTCCTTGTTTGCTTCTGGCACCTGCGGAGCACTTGCTGCGAGGGAGCGAGTCCGTCCCGGCGTCGCCGGGACGGACCCACGTTTGTCAGACTAGAGGCCGGTAACGTTCTCCGCCTGCAGGCCCTTGGGGCCCTTGCGGACCTCGAATTCAACCGCTTGCCCTTCGTTTAGAGATTTGTATCCGTCCATCTGAATTGCCGAAAAATGGACAAACACGTCCTCGCCGGACTGGCGCTGGATGAACCCGTAGCCTTTGCTGGCATTGAACCACTTCACTGTTCCTTGTTCTTTCACTTCTACTACCTCGCTTTAAAAGCTATTTGCGCTTCTCGTACCGACCGGCGCACCTCGCAGGGCGGGGAGCGGGGGCCTTGACTGCCTCTAGCCCGTACAAACAAACGGCTGCAAGAGTTAGACTTGCAGCCCCGTTGAACGAGTCAAAAGGAATCACAAGAGCAACAAACGCAAGGCAATTTTACCAAAAAACAGTATTTATTGTCTAGATGGATCGTATCAAGAGAATACCGGCCTTTCCAGGAGTGTGGCACACACTAACCTACATTATTTTCATTATGTTACAGGATTTTTAGCGTACTTTAACATTTGTGTTTGAGTCTCCATATACGCTCGCTATTTACCTGTCCGCGCGCTGTTTTTCGCCGCGCCTCGTCAGGATGGGCCAATTGGGGTTACTCTTCTTCTGAGACGCCGCCCACCTGGGAGGAGCAGGACCCCAGCCATGCCTCGCCAGTCGCTGATCGATTACCTTCAGGAATACCCGAGACACGGCCGCAATGCAGCATTTGTGCAGCGCTCCGGCTACAGGACTTCGCGCACGTCTTACCGCGATGTTGCGGGGCTCGCGGCGCAATGCGCCCGGGAGTTTGAGCGGCTTGGAATTGCGCCCGGTGACCGGATCCTGCTGTGGGGACGGAACTCCGCGGAATGGGTGGCCGCGTTTTTCGGATGCATTCTGCGCGGAGCGGTCGCTGTGCCGATGGATCAAGGGGCCACGGCGGTCTTCGCCGGCCGCGTGGCGCGGCAGGTGGACGCCAGGCTCCTGCTGGTGGACCGTGAGAATTTGCTGATTGGTGAACAGCGGCCCGCAATCCAGCTCGATGCCCTCCGGGAAGCCGTGGGCCAGCACTCCAGCGAACCTTACGCTTCTCCTCCTCTGACCCGCAGCTCGATCGCGCAGATCATCTTTACGTCGGGCGCGACGGCTGAGCCCAAAGGCGTCGTGATTTCGCACGGCAACATTCTCGCCAACCTCGAACCGCTCGAAGCGGGCATTCAGCCTTACCTCAAGTGGGAACGCTTCGTCCACCCGCTGCGGTTTCTCGATCTTGTTCCCGTCAGCCACGTCTTCGGGCAATTCATGGGCTTGTGGATCCCGCCGCTGCTCGGCGCCAGCGTGTACTTTCAGGATTCGCTCAACCCGTCGGAAATTATTTCGACGATCCGCCACGAGCGCGTGTCGGTTCTAGTTGCGGTGCCGCGCGTGCTCGAAGCGCTGCAGGGCAAGATCGAGCGCGATCTTGAGGCAGAAGGGGCGCTCGAAGCATTTCGCAAGGATTTTGACGCGGCCGAGAATGAAAAAGTTCTCGGCCGTATGTGGCGATTCCGGAAGATTCACCGGCGGTTCGGATGGAAATTCTGGGCCGTCATTTCCGGCGGCGCGACGCTCGACCCGGAAACGGAGCGATTCTGGGGCCGCGTCGGGTTCGCCGCAATTCAAGGCTACGGGCTTACGGAAACGACATCGCTGATCAGCGTGAATCACCCGTTTCGTATCGGGCGCGGCTCGATTGGGAAAGTGCTCCCGGGCCACGAAGTGAAGTTGGACGCGAACGGCGAAATCCTCGTGCGCGGAGAAAATATCGCGGCGGGATACTGGGAGGACGGCGAGACTCTAGCCGTCGCGAAAAACGGCGAGGATGCAGGGTGGTTTCATACCGGGGACCTGGGAGCGCTCGACGCCCAAGGGAATTTGTATTTCAAGGGGCGCAAGAAAAACGTCATCGTCACGGCGGCGGGCATGAACGTCTATCCCGAAGACATTGAAGCTTTATTGCGGCGCGAACCGGAAGTGAAGGACTGCGTGGTGGTGGGACTCGAACGCGGGGGAAACGCCGAGCCCTGCGGCGTTCTGCTATTGAACGACGAGAAGCGGGTGAAACAGCCGCGCCACGCCGCGGGGATTGTCGCGCGCGTGAACGAATCCCTGGCGGAATATCAAAGGATGCGCTCGTGGTTCCTGTGGCCCGAGGCGGATTTTCCGCGCACATCCACCGGCAAGCCGAAGCTGGCCGAGATTCGCGCGTCGGTCGAAGCGCAATGGGGGAACGGGGACGGCGCCGGGAACTGGCCGGCTACGACCGGGGGAATCGGGGAACTGATCGCGCGGGTCAAAGGAGGAAACAACGAAGTCGACCCGAACGCGAATCTCGACAGCGATCTTCGCTTGAGTTCGCTCGATCGCGTCGAGCTGTTGGGCGCGATCGAGGACCGCTACCAGGTAGATTTGAATGAAACGCGTTTCGCTTCGGCCAGGACCGTCGGCGAACTCGAGAGCCTGGTGCGCGGGGCGTCGCCTGTCCGATCCGAATATGTGTTCCCGCGCTGGGCGCAGCGCTGGCCAGTGACTTGGATCCGCACATTCTTTTATTACCTGCTGACCTGGCCCGCGACGCACTTGATGGCTCACCCTCGGGTCCTCGGGCGCGAAAACCTCCGCGGCGTGAAGGGTCCCGTACTCGTGATTTCAAATCACGTGATCTATCTGGATGTGGGATTTGTGCTGGCCGCGCTGCCGGTGCGGTTGCGCCATCACCTTGCGGTAGCGATGGGCGGAGAGCGTCTTGCGGAAATGCGCCGGCCGCCGCGCGAATGGTTTTTTCTGCGGCGCTTGCTGCACCGGATGAATTATTTTTTAGTTGTCTCCCTCTTCAATGTGTTTCCATTGCCCAAGAAATCCGGCTTCCGCGAAAGCTTCCGCTTTGCCGGGGATTTGGCCGATCGCGGATGGAACATTCTTGTATTTCCCGAAGGCGATCTGACGCCGGACGGAAAATTGCAGCCGTTCCGCGCCGGCATCGGTCTGCTGGCGAGCAATCTGAAACTTCCCGTCGTGCCGGTGCGCGTCGATGGCGCGTATGAAATTCGCGAAGCGGGCAGCAAGTTCAACCGCCCCGGACGCGTTCGCGTCCACATCGGCAAGCCCGTGGAATTTCCAGCGGGAACGGATCCGCAGGAGATCGCGCGAATCCTCGAGCAGTGCGTCGCGGAATTGGGACAGGATCAGGAGAAGAAGGAAATTGCGAAGGCGCATGCGGCTGGGGAGTAGATTTGAGTAGCACAGACTTCAGTCTGTGGGGGTCCGTAAGCGTGCTGGGGCCGCGTGCCTGCCAAAATTGCGAGCCTTCGATGATCTGATGGAAACCCACAGACTGAAGTCTGTGCTACTTCACTGCGATGCCTCAGCGTTCGCGCGAATTTGCTGCCAGCGCTTGGGGCGCTTCTTGGTGTCGAGAATTTTCTTGCGCAGGCGGATGGATTTCGGCGTGACTTCGACGAGCTCGTCGTCGGCGATGAACTCGATGGCTTGTTCGAGGCTCAACTGGCGGTGCGGGATCAGGCGGATGGCCTCGTCGGCGCTCGACGCGCGCATGTTGGTCTGCTTTTTTTCCTTGGTGACGTTGACGTCCATATCGGCGTCGCGCGAGTTTTCCCCGACGACCATGCCTTCATAAACTTCCTCGCCCGGGCCGACGAAAAGTTCGCCTCGCTCCTGCAGGTTCCACAACGCGAAAGCGGTGGTGTGGCCCGCGCGATCGGCGGCGAGCGCGCCGGTCGGTCGTGAAGCCATTTCGCCGCCGTATTCGGTCCAGCCCTCGAACAAGGTGTGAAGCTGCGCGGTGCCGCGCGTGTCCGTGAGCAACTGACCGCGCAATCCGATCAGGCCGCGCGAGGGAATCGTAAACTCCATGCGCACCCAGCCCGAGCCGTGATTCACCATTTTTCCAAGCTCGCCGCGGCGCCTGCCCAGCGATTCCATCACCACGCCTACGAACGATTCCGGGCAGTCGACCACCAGCCGCTCGAGAGGCTCGAGTTTCTTGCCGTTTTCCTCGCGCACCACGATTTCCGGCTTGCCGACCATCAGCTCGTAGCCTTCGCGGCGCATCGTTTCGATCAGGATGGCGAGCTGCAATTCGCCGCGCGCAAAGACGCGAAACACGTCGGTGGTTTCCGAATCGGTGATGCGCAGCGAGACGTTGGTGAGCAATTCCTTCTGCAGACGCGAGCGTAGATCGCGTGAAGTCACCCATTGTCCTTCGCGACCGGCGAGCGGCCCCGTATTCACCGTGAAATTCATCGCCAGGGTCGGCTCGTCCACAACCAGGGGTTCGAGCGGCGCGGGATTTTCGAGTTCCGTCAGGCTCTCGCCAATTTGAATTCCTTCCACTCCGGCGACGGCGACAAGGTCGCCGCAGGGAACTTCCTCCGCCTCGATGCGGTCGAGGCCGAAGAACGTGTAGAGCTTCGTGAGGCGCGTGGGAACGAGTTCTCCCGAGCGCTTCGAGATGCCCACATCGGCGCCGCGGCGCAGCGTGCCATTAAAGACGCGCCCAATGGCGATGCGCCCGAGAAAATCGCTGTAGTCCAGATTCATGACCTGCGCTTGCAGAACGCCGTTCGGATCGCCCTTCGGCTCGGGAATCGCGGAAACAATGGTTTCAAAGAGCGGCTGAAGATTCGTCGAACCGTCGTCCAGTTTTCGGTGCGCGACCCCCGTCTTCGCATTCGTGTACAGCACCGGAAAATCCAGCTGGTCTTCGGTGGCTTCGAGGTCGATGAAAAGGTCGTAGATTTCGTCGAGCACAACCGCGGTGCGCGCGTCGGTACGATCAATTTTGTTGAGCACAATGATGGGAAGAAGCTTGGCCTGGAGCGCCTTCTGCAATACGTAGCGCGTCTGGGGCAGAGGGCCTTCGCTCGCGTCCACCAGAAGAAGGACGCCGTCTACCATTTTCAGCGCGCGCTCGACTTCTCCCCCAAAGTCGCTGTGGCCGGGCGTGTCCACGATATTGATTTTCGTGTCGTGGTAAAAAAGCGCCGTATTTTTCGCCAGGATGGTGATGCCGCGCTCGCGCTCCAGATCGTTCGAGTCCATCACGCGCTTCATCACCACCTGATTGTCGCGGAACACGCCGCTCTGGTGGAGCATGGCGTCCACCAGCGTGGTTTTTCCGTGGTCCACGTGAGCGATGATGGCGATATTGCGAATCTGCGGCATGGAATCCTAGCTTTCTCTTCGATTGTCGTTTCGGAGCCGGGTGCGGGCTTTACTTGAAGCCCGCCGGAATAAGCGATGAAAACAGAAAAGGCTGCAAGTGCGAACTTGCAGCCCCCACGTTCGATTCCGAGAGGAATTACAAGTGCATCCGAAGTCTTAAGATTACCACAGCATTCGGCTTCGTAGTTCGGAAACCTTACATTGGTGGCAGAGCACCAGGCGAGTTTCCAATATGCGAACTTTTTGGGAGTTATCGCGCTGTGAGGGGCTCCTCAGAATCTATTTCCGGACAGTGCGAAAGCTCCAAAGTGCGCTCCCGCCACGCCATAACCAAAGAGGCATCGAGGCCCAACGGGGCGCTGAATTCAGTTTGGATTTACGCGAACATCGATTTGCTCGGAATAAGGAGTGACATGTTCCGACTGCGCTTTGGCATCCACGAGTGACCCGCGCACACTGAAATCCACGTGAAATCCCGGCAGTCTCAACGAGGTGACGGAGCGATGGTCGCCTTGCACCTCGATAGTCAACCCAGCGTTCCGGCATGTCTCACAGGCCGATTGGGCAAAGACGTATAAATCCATGGATTGCTTCTCGCCAGTGACCACAAGCATATTGGCGTCCGTCTGAGTACGGATCAGCTTGAATTTATAGGTGCCCGCGGGGAGCACGGTTTTATTCCACTGAGTGGGATGGTTCAGTGTGAATGAGCCGACGAGCATATCGTTGGCACGAACGGACGAAGATATGCCACCGATTGCGAGCAAGCCAATCACAACGACAAGAGCTTTTGATAGGTAACGCATTTGCTTCCAGACCTCCTTCGGAACGCAGTGTTCCGTCTGATTTGACCGTTTCAATTTGATTTCGATCGGCCCACGATATTTGCAGGATCACAGGACGGCTGCCATGGTACGGATGTACCGAAGAGCTACAAAAAATGTACCTGGCTGAACGGCTGGAGCGATCGAAAAGCTGGCTCGGGGCTCGAAGTGACGCCATCCAAACGACTTTGCGATGTTGAGGCTCTTCCTGGGGTGATTTGCGGGCCCGATCCGGCATTAGCACTTTGGCCACAAGTCCTTCCATGAGAAGGCCGGTTAGTGTCAAGCCGGTTTTTCTTTTTCTTATCAGGGGTTTTTGCCGTTTAAGCCGGTCCGCCTCTGTCGCCATCCTTCCATCCGCACTCTTTGGTGAGCGATTGTTTCGCTCGGTGCAAGTTGGGCGTCCTTCATTCAGTAGGTGCTGCTACCTGAGAATCGACCTTGGCTCTCATCTCTGAGAGTTGGGCCAGGACTTGGGCGCAGTCACCTGAACTCGGCGGTGAGCTCGGCTCTTTCGTTTCAACCTCTAGGCCACGGCGCGTACCCCTTGGTGGTTGTTGTTGCGCAGTGGTTCATACGCTTCTCCGCTCACCCACAACTTGTGCAGCAGGACCGACAACTTGCGTGCGACGGCAACCACCGCTCGCTTCTTGGCATTTTTTCCTCCGCGCTCGGCCAGCTTCCATCCCCAACGCCGCAGATCGCTGTCCTGTCCAAAAGGCCCGAGAATGTAATGCGCGCCTTGCACCATCAGCGTTCTCAGATAACGGTCGCCTTCCTTGCTGATGTGCAGTTGCGGCTCGCTCTTGCCGGAGTTCCTGCGCCCGGGACGCAGTCCCAGAAAACATCCCACATCGCGGCTGTGACGAAATCGGCGTGGATCGTCCAGCGTCAACACGTAGGTCAACGCAATCAGCGTCCCCACACCCTTCACTTGTTTCAGCCGCGCCACTTCAGGGTGAACTTCCTTGGCGATCTGTTCGATCCGCTGATCGTATTCCTTGATGCGCTCGTTGAGCGATTCGATCTCTCGCAACAGCGGATCCAGCGCCTCACGCAATTCCTGGCTCAACCCCTCGGAGCTGTCTCGATTCATTTGCTCCGTGCCGCATTTCTTCAGCCGCTCGCCATAGGATTTCGTCAACCCGCGCGCCGCATTCACTAGAGCCGTGCGCGAACTGACCAGCGCCGCTCGTGCGCGAATCACTGTCAGTTGAATTTGCGCCTGCGCACTGCGATGCCGCACTGGACCCAATAAGCCGGGATCGATCCGTGCGAGCCGCGCCAGCGTCCGCGCGTCGAGCTGATCATCCTTGCGACTGCTCTCGCCAATCAGCCGCACGTTGCGCGCATGCGCTACGATCACTTCGTGATCCATCCGTGCCAACTGCCGGCTCACCCACGGCGAGTGCGTTCCCGTTTCCAGTGCGATCCGGCAGCGCGGCATCTTACCGAACGCCTGGCGGATTCCGTTCGGTGTGGTCGGCACACTGCGTTCCAAAATCACATTCCCCATCTCATCCAAAACGCAGTAACAGCTGCTTCGATCTCCCAAGTCCAACCCGATGGTCAGTGCGGGCTGTTTGAAAATTTTGTTTCCGTTTTTCACCACAGTGCTATTCTTTCGCATAAGCCGGTCTCCTTTCCATTGCGCCTTGAGCGCGTCAATCGTTGGGAGCATATCGCATCCCGTCGGAGACCGGCCTTCTCATCCCATCTGTGAAGTCTGAAGATTGACGAGTGGCAGTGGGACGCTTTCAAGCTGGCACCGAAGCCGCGAATGAGTGACGTGCGATTCCATTCTCAGGGTAGAATTTGAGCGGCTATGGAAAAACGAAACACTCGCGTATGCCTGGAACTTGCCGCCGTTGTGGCCTTGGCATTCTCGCTCGCCTGGACGGCGGCAGCGCAGACCGATTGGCTTGCGCCCAACCCTTCGGTTATCGGCAAGTTCCAAGACGAAGAAACCCAGCATTCGCGCGTCATGGAGGTGGTGGGCTATCTCACGGACGTGTACGGACCGCGGCTGACCAATTCGCCGAATATCCGGGAGGCAGGCGAGTACGCCATGAAGACGCTCACCTCCTGGGGCCTCGCGAATGTTCACGAGGAGACGTGGGGGCCGTTCGGGCGCGGCTGGTCCAACGAACTCTTTGAAGCAAGCGAAATTGCGCCGCGGCATTTTCCGCTGATCGCGTATCCCAAAGCATGGACGCCGGGAACGAATGGACCCATCACCGCCGATGCAATCTACGCAAGAATTGAAAGAGAAGAAGATTTCGCGTTCTATCGAGGCAGGCTCAGAGGCATGTTTGTGCTGACGGCGCCCATGCGCGTGGTTGAAGCGCAGTTCGAGGCCCCGGCGCATCGCTTCACGGATCAGGAGCTGGCCGACCTCGCGCAGCCGCGCCCGCCCCAGCCTCCTCCCGACAAAGGCGCGCGCGACCGGTTGCGCAAGCAACAGGAATTCAACGATAAGCTGTTGAAATTTCTGACCGACGAAGGCGCCGTGGCGTGGCTCGAGCCCTCGCCGCATGACGGCGGCACGATGACCGTGATGACCGGAGGCCCGCGCGATCCGAAGGCCGCGCCGGTGCTCCCGCGTGTCGCCGTGGATGTCGAACACTACGGGCGCATCTTCCGCACGCTTGAGAAAAACATGCCGGTGACGTTGCGGATCAACATCGCCAACAAGTTTTACGACGACAATCAGGATTCGTTCAACATCGTCGCGGAAATTCCGGGCGCGGACAAAGCCGATGAAGTGGTCATGCTCGGCGCGCATTTCGATTCCTGGGCGAGCGGCACCGGCGCCACGGACAACGCGGCGGGCTCCGCCGTGGTGATGGAGGCGATGCGCATTCTGAAAGCTTGCAACGCGAAGATGCGGCGCACGGTGCGCCTCGCGCTGTGGACGGGCGAGGAAGAAGGACTCCTCGGGTCGCGCGCCTACGTCATGGAGCATTTCGCCGATCGCGATACGCTGGCCCTTAAGCCCGACGACGCGAAGCTTTCGGCCTATTTTAACGTCGATAATGGCACGGGAAAATTTCGCGGAATTTATTTGCAGGACAACGAAGCCGTGCGGCCCATTTTCGAGAAGTGGATGGAGCCGTTCAAGCCCGAGGGGATGACCACGCTTTCGGCTCGCGGGACCGGCGGCACCGATCACGTTTCCTTCGATGAAGTCGGCCTGCCCGGCTTCCAATTCATTCAGGACCCGATCGAATACGAAACCCGCACGCACCACACGAACATGGATGTGTACGAACGAATCCAGGCAGCGGACTTGAAGCAGATGGCCGTGATCGTCGCTTCGTTTGTCTACATGACGGCCAACGCGGACCAGCTTCTTCCACGCAAGCCTTTGACGAAACGGTAGGTTTGAGTAGCACAGACTTCAGTCTGTGGGTTTCCAATTGATCTTGGCTGCGTGCAGATTTTCTCAAACCCTCACAAGTATCAGGTGTGGCTTGCGCGGGCGATCCGGGTTCTCTGACGGAACCCCACAGACTGAAGCTACTTGGAGCTACTTGTTGTTTTTGCTCAGGCGGCGGTAATACTCGGCTACCGATTCTTCGTAACCCTGCGGCACGGTTTTCGTGTCGCCGCTGCGCACCTGCCCGGAATCCTTGTCGTCGAGCTGGCGGCGCAATTGCAGTTCGAGCTTGTCCACGTCGGCGAGCACCTGGGAATGGAGTTGCTCGACGAGCGCCGGGTTGCCGGGGAAGCGGCTCGGGTCGAGGCGTTCCATTTCTTGGATGAGTTCCTGGACTTGCTTGGCCGTCTCGGGATCTTCGCGCACGGCCTGGCGAAGCTGATTCAAATCCCGCAGCGTGTCTTCATAGGCGCGCTGCGGGGGAACCGGAGAATTGTCGGGCTGAACCGGCGGACCTCCGCGTGGCGTGTTGTTTCCAGTGTCTAGATTGCCGAACGCCGTGCCGTAAGCTCCGCCGCCATTGTTCGTGTTGCCATAGGCTCCGCCGTTGTCACCGCCGCCGATTCTTGCGCCGGGGCCGCCGTTGGGGCTCCAGGCGCCCTGATTGCCGCGGCCATACTGCTGCCCGCCATTCTGCCCCTGGCCGCCCTGCTGCCCTTGTCCCTGCCCCTGGCCTTGCTGGCGTCCCTGGCCGTCGCGCGACAGGCCGCCGAGCTGGTTGCGCAGCCGCTCCACGCGGTTCAGCGCGGTTTCAATTCCCTGCTGCGAATCGTTTCCTGGCTGCGGGGCAGTGCCCATGGCCTGCTGCGCATCATGCACTTCTTTTTCGAGGCGCTGCATTCCCGCGGCGATTTCCGGCTCCATGCCATTCGCATTGGGATCGATGCCACGGCGCATCCAGTCCGCGCCGCGCTGAATGCGCGCGCGCAGGTCGGACTGTTGCATGTCGCCGAGGGCTTCACGCAGCTTGGTGGAGGCGGCGTTCTGATTGTTGGTGGCGAGTTCGCGCGCGGTGTCTTGCAGATTTTTTTCCAGGCCGCCCATGTCGTTAGCGAGTTTCTCGCGATCGTCGGCGAGCTTCCTGCGTTCCGATGCTCCAGCCTGCGAGCCCATGCCCTGTCCGAAGGATTGCTGAATGCGGCCAGCTTGGTCGCGCTCTTCCTGAGTGAGCCGGCTGGCCTCATCTGCGAGCGAATCGACCTTGTTTGCCGATTGCTGCTGGCGCATGCTGCCGAGCAGGTCGGTGGCTTCCTTCAAGCGATCGGCGGCGCGGCGCGCTTCGGCTTCGCTTTGCTGGGGGGACGTGGCGCGGCGCATGTCGTCGGTGGCCTGGCGCAACCGGTCCAGCGACTGCTGTACGCGCGGGTCGCCCGACTTTCCTCCCGCGCCCGATTGTCCGGACGAACCCGACTGTCCCGAAGCGCCCGAGGAAGAACTGCCTTGCGCCCCGCCCTGCTGTGAATTCGATTGCGAGCCCGATCCGCTCTGGCCGTTGTTGCGGGCCATCTGTTCCATCTGGCGTTGTAGCTCTTCGGCCTGGCGGCGCAGCATTTCCTGCTGCCAGCGCTGCTCGGAGCTTTGCTGGTTGTTGCGCTGCTGCTGGGCCAGCTCTTCCTGGCGGCGCGCGAGCTGATCGAGTTTTTGCAGCGCTTCGTCGATTTCTTTTTGTTGCTGGCTGGCCGAACCGCCCGCAGTCTGCGCCGTCTCGTACTGATTCTTTTCGGTGTCCAGTTCCAGATCGAACAGGCTCGCGAGGTCGCGCCCGGCGCCTCCACCCGCTCCGCCTCCTCCGCCGGAGCTGCCGAACGCCACTTGAATCTGGCGGAAGGTGGCCTCGGCGCGCAGCAGGTTCTGCAGCGCTTTCTGTTCGCTCGGTAGTGCGTCCTTCCACTTCTGTTGCTGCAATTGATCCGCGGCAGGACCCATGGCAGCGGCAGCCGCGTTCATGTCCTTCACAAAACTATTGAATTCCTCGTTTTCCTGCGACAATTCGCGGCTCTGCATGCGCCCGGCGAGAGACCTTGCCTGCTCGCCCAGCTTGGCCTGGACGCCGGAGAGGAATTTGGCGGCGTCGGCCGCTTCTTGCTGCGTTGCTTTTTTGTCGCCCTGATGCTTCCAGGTTTCGGCGATGATTTCTTTTTCGCGCTGGGAGATGTCGTTCTGATCGCCCATGCCGCCGCCACCGCCACCACCTCCGCCGCCCGCCGCCTGCGATTGCGAGTACTCACGCTCGAAAGGATCGGCCTGGATGAAGGAAATGTCGGTGCGCGATTCGGTGTGCGCGTCTTTGGCTATCGCGTAGAGGCTGACGACGTCGCCCGGCACGGCCTTGAAATCTTCCAGGGAAAGAACGGTGGAACCGTCGGCCTGCTTCGCGCCCTTCTGCTTGAGCAAATCAATCGTCTGTTCGGGCCCGCCATTTACCGAATAGTGCAGCATCATTTCGGAAACGCCGAATTCGTCATCGGCCTTCACCGCAACGGTAACTTCCTCGATGGGACTCGCGCGGTAGTCGTGGCCGGGGCGCGCGATGATCACGTTCGGCGGCTCCGCTTTGCGCGCTTCGATGAAGAAATCGTTGGAGAGGCGCACGGGCTGCCCCTGATCGAGAGCGGCGACGTGATACACGCCGTCTTTTGCCATGTGGACCGTGCCCTTGTATACATTTCCCTCGCCGCCCGAAAGGCGGATCTGCTGCTCGTCATCAAGCACCAGAAGACCGTCGCGAAGGGGCTTGTCGGTTTCCACTTCGAGATCGGCGTCCGTGCCTTCGACGGCGCGCAGATCCCCGCCGCGCTCCTCAGTCACGTTTTGCAGGTGCGTCCACGAAGGATAGCGGTATGTGACGCGGACGTTTTTCACGTTCGGCAGATCGAGCACGCGGATGTTGAAGTGTTTCGAGTCCAGCGGCCCCGCTTCGACGTAATACTCGACGCTTTCCGGCAGGCCTCCAAAAATGAATTGAAAGCCAGTGCCGCCGGCTTGCGGTTTCATGGGCACCTGATCCCATTTGGAGGCGCTCTGGTAGCGCGCATACAAACGCACATTCTGCGTTTGAAGGCCGATGAGCTGCGCCGTCACCATCAGATCGGAATTGCGCCGCACGGAAATGTCGCCGGGGACAACTTGAATGTCATAGAAAGGGGCAGACCCGCTGTGCGGCGTCGCCGCCCACAACAACGCGGCTCCTTCGCCAAGATAGCCCGGCCCAGCCAGGATCAGCCACACCAGCACGCACAGTGACACTGCACCGACTCCAAGAAACGTCGCCAGCTTCTTGTCAGGAACCAAGGATTTGGGCTCGGCGGCACGCGCCACGTTGAGCGTATCGAGGGCCAGCAGGTCGAGAAACGGCTCGCGCTTTTCGACGTCGCGTTCGGCAAATGTGACGAGGCGCTGCTTGAATTCTGGGAACATTTCTTCAGCCTGGCGGGCGGCGCGGCGCCGGTTGAGCGCGACGAGAGGCAGGGCAATTCCGAAGGTCACGGCCAGAACCAGCGCAAACAGCAGTGCCACGCGCGCGCTGGTAATGCTCCACCGGGAGAACGCCAAGGCATTGGTGATCAGAACGAGGACAACTGTCGCGGCCAGGGCAACCGAGGTGAGGATCGCGGCCCCGCGAAACATCGCGCCCAGGCGCAGCCGTCTCTCCAATCGGTGAATATAGGAGTTGAGCTGGTCCCTGAAGCTCATAAGTCCTCCTGCTGCTGGGCCCCTAAGTATCGGTCCGCAAGCAGGGATTCTGCGATGGCCGCGGCGAATACTAGAAGCATAATATACCACCATAAACGGTAGGGCTGGGTTTGTTCCTGAGCGGAACCTCCGGCCGCCGCCTGCGCGGCTCCCGTGCCCGAATTTCCCCGCCACAACGCCAAAACATCGTCCGGGATGACTTCGAGATTCGATTCCCGGCGATCCGGATTAACGCCGATCACATCATGGCGTCCGTTCGCGAGCTGGAGCTCGTAAAATCCGGCGCTCGCCAGTTGAAAAGTTTGCGCGGACGTCGAATCTTTCAGCGAGAGAGGCCGGTGGCCTGCGGGATCGATCACCTGGACGCCGACCGATTGTTCCTTGGAGCTGCGAAGCTCGAGGTAGGAATCCACGACGCGGGCTCCGCTGCGACGCTCGGTGCCGGATAGATACAGCGCGGTTTGCTCGACAAAGGGCACGAAGATCGGATGGAGCGGAAAATCATTCGTGAGATTGTCGAGGCCGGAAGCAAACAGCAAAACATTCCCCTCGCCGATTTTCTTTTCCATCAGCAAGGGCGTCCCGTCGGTCAGGTGAGCGATCACGCGCGCGTCGCCCGGATCCACGCGGACCGAAAAATAAAATTTCACTCCGGACCAGTGGTCGGCCTTTTCCACGGATGGGTGCGATGGATCGGCGTCGGCCACGTTCAGATAGCGATCGCTCGTGCGGGAATAATCGTGCGAGTCCAGAATGTTGCCGCCAAAGACGGGAACGCGAGTCGTATGCGCCGCCGAGGTTCCTTCCGTGATCCAAACGCTGCCGCCGCCTTGCACGTATCTCAGGAGCGCGCTTTCAAAAGGCGCAGGGACTGAGATCAAGTCCGAAAGGACGACGAACGCGAATTTCGAGAGCGGCTGGTTCGCCGCCTCGCCGGCGCTGACCATGTCGAGCGTGAAGGCGGACTCCGCGGCCGAGCCGAGGGCCGAGCGGAAATAGAGCGGCGAGCGCGAGTCACCCGCGTCGGAAACGAAGAGCGCGCGGCGCGGATCGGAGCGCTCGACGGCGAAAAGGCTCACGTCATCCGCCGGAAAAGTATCCGCCGAATCGATTCGCACTTCGCAACGCGTGAAGCCGTAGGGCACATCGAGCGATTGGAATTCCGCGGTGGCGCGGCCATTCGCGGGCACCGCCACAGTCTTCGTGGCGGCGGTCTTTCCATTCACGACGAGCGAAACCGTGCGCGTGGCGGCTGGAGTGCCGAATCCCGCGATGACGGCCTGCACGCGCGCTTTCTTCGGATCCCAGACTTGTCCCGGCGCGTTGACGCTTTCCACCGTCCAGTTCGGCGCGGCTTCCTTGGCCACCGGGTGCAGCACGAGCGAAACGTTGGCGGGCAGCGCCAGTTCCGAAAAACTTCCAGGCATCGCGGATTTTTGCATGTCGCTGAAGAAGTGCAGCTCGATGGGCGTGTGCACCGAATCCGCCAGCGAGCGCACGGCCCGCGCGAGTTCGCCGTAGCTGGCGCGCGAATCGCCCGGCTGAATATTGTCGACGGCGGCGCGCAGCGCGCCCGCATCGAGCGACGGCTGCGTCAGAACTTGAATCTGCGATCCGAGCGACATGACCTGCGCCTTGTCCGAGGGCCTTCGCGAAGAGAGTACGGAAAGCGCATTGCGCCGCGCGTCGGCCAGGCGCGTTCCGGCGCGCATGCTGAACGAATTGTCGATGACCAGCAGCTGAAGTTTTTCGCTGTTCATGTTCGCGGCCGTGCGGTTGATGAACGGATTCGCGAACGCCAGGATGAGCAGCAGAAACAGCAGCGTGCGAAGCGACAGCAGGAACAAATACCGCAGGCGGCGATGCTTGATCGAACTCTGCGTGCGCCGCTCGAAGAACATCAGCGAGCTGAACGGCCGCGGGATAGTGGTGTGACGCCGCAACAAGTGGACGTAGAACGGCAAAGCCACCGCCGCGATGCCCGCCAGAAACCAGGGAGCGAGGAGGCCCATCTAGCCCCTCCCCTGGCGAATCGAGAGGTATTCGCGGAGGGCGTCGTCGAGCGGCCGGTCGGTCACGAGCAAGTGGTAATCCATCCCCGCGCCGCGCGCCTTATCCCGCAGCGCTTCGACGTGCGCGTCAAATTTCTTGCGGTATTCGTCGCGCACGTATTCCGGCGTGATCTCGATCCGGTCCTGCGTTTCGAGATCGATCAGCGTCGAAGGCTCCCCGATTTCCGGCCGGATTTCCTTGGGATCGAGGACATGAAACAGCACGACTTCGTTTCCGTGGAAGCGCAATGGCTCAATCGTCCGCACGATGTGCTCCGGCGAATCGTAAAAATCGGAAATGAAAACGACGATTCCGCGGCGGCGCAGGAACTGCTGAAAATGATGCAGCGGCTTGGCGAAATCCGTGCGGGCGTGAGGCTCCGCCTGTTCGAGGCCGCTCAGCAGCCTGTGGAGCTGTCCCTGCCGCGTGGACGGCCGGATGTAGGTGCGAATTTCATCGTCAAAGACGATCAAGCCCGCCGCGTCGCGCTGGTTCTGAATCGCGAGATAGAACAGCGACGCCGCCGTGAAGCGCGCGTAGTCCATCTTGCTCACCGAATGGGAAGAAAACTTCATCGAGTTGCTGGCGTCGAGCAGCACGGTGAGGATGCTGTTGGTCTCGCCCCGGTAGCGTTTGAGGTAGGCGCGCTCGGTGCGGGCGAAGACGTTCCAGTCCACGTGCCGCAGGTCGTCGCCCGGCGAGTAGGCGCGGTATTCGGCGAATTCCTGGCTGAAGCCGAAATCCGGCGAGCGATGCAGGCCGTTGACGAATCCATCGACGACCGTCTTGGCCACCAAATCCAAACCGGAAATTCCGGCGAGCACCGCGGGATCGAGGAAGCGTTGCAGCATCGAGTGGCGATCTCCTAATTCGGCGACTTTATTTTTGTAGCGCCCGCCTTCAGGCGGGCATCTGCTTGTCACTGGAGTGCCCACCTGAAGGTGGGCGCTACACAATCTTTACGCCTTCGACGGCGGCGGCATGTGCTGGAGCAATTGCCGCAAAATTTCATCCGAATCGATGCGGTCAGATTCGGCGTGGAAGTTCAATAGGATGCGGTGGCGCAGCACCGGGATTGCCATCGCGAGAATGTCTTCGTATGCGACGTGGTAGCGCCGGTGCGCCAGCGCCCGCGCCTTGGAGGCCAGAACGATGAACTGCGCGGCGCGCACGCTGCCCCCGTAGTTGACGTACTTCTTAACGAAGTCCGGCGCGGAGCCGCTGTTGTGCCGCGTCGCGCGCACCAGATTGACGACGTACTGGGCGAGCGACTCTCCAATCGGCACCATGCGCACGAGCTGCTGGAAATCCAGAATCTCCTCGGCGGAAGTCACGGCCTCGACTTTGGGCACGTGCGTTGTCGTGGTCAAGTCCACCACCTTGATTTCGTCGGCCGCGCTCAAATAATCGAGAATGGTGTTGAAGAGGAATCGGTCGAGTTGCGCTTCGGGCAAGGGGTACGTGCCTTCGAGCTCGATCGGATTTTGCGTCGCCAGCACGAAAAACGGGGAGGGCAGTTTGTAATGATTGCCGCGCACCGTGACCGAAAGTTCCTGCATGGCTTCGAGCATCGCCGATTGCGTTTTCGGCGGCGTGCGGTTGATCTCGTCGGCCAGCACGATATTCGCGAAGATCGGCCCGGGCACGAAGGTCCACCGCCGGTGCCCCGTCGTGGGATCTTCCTCGATGATGTCCGTCCCGGTGATGTCCGAGGGCATCAGATCAGGCGTGAACTGAATGCGCTTGAAGGCCAGGCCCAGCGTCTGCGCAATCGTGCGGACCATCAGCGTCTTCGCCGTGCCCGGCAAGCCGGTGATCAGGCAATGCCCGCCGACGAAGAGCGAGATGAGGATCTGGTCGAGCACCTCTTCTTGCCCGACGATCACCTGGCGGACCTGGCCGAGAATGTTGTCGCGGACGGTCTGAAAGCGTTCAATGCGCTTTTTCAGTTCCGCGGAATCCGGATCGAGCTGTGCGATAGAGGCCATTTTTTATTTCCCTTCGTTGGAATCCTTCAGCTGCAAGAGCAATTTCTGCGCCGGGCGGTAATCGGGCGCGACTTCGAGCGACGCGAGGACGTGATCCTCGGCCTTGTCCTTCTGTCCCGCCGCGAAATAAGCGCGGGCCACATTGAATTGCGCGGACGCCTTGTCGATCGGGCCCATGGCGATCACGGCATTGTATTCGCGAATTGCCCCGGGAAAATTATTTTGCGCGAACCATAAATCGCCCAGATGGCGGTGCAGCTCTTCGTCCACAGGATAGATGTAGTTGAGGCGGTCGAGGGTGGCGGCCGCATCGGCGGGTTTTCCTTGTTCCTCCTCGAGGGAAGCCAGTTGTTTCAAAGCCGGAGGATTGTGCCCGCCGATTTTTTCGTACGCCGTAAGAATCGCGACAGCAGCCGGCTTGTCGTTTTTCGCGAGATCGGCCTCGGCCATGAATTCATACGGGTTCGCGGGATAAATGTAATCCGGGTACAAGCGCCGCACTTCCTCGCCTTCCTTGAGAACCTCGTCGTAATTCTTGTTCTTGGCCTGCCCCGCGAGATCCTTCAGCTTCGTGCGCCACTGGTCAAAATTCGCCACCGTTTTGCCCACGTCCTTATCCAGCCAATCGAGAAATTGCTTATCGAATTCCTCGGGCGCCATCCCGAGGTCCGCGCGGATCACGTCGGGCGTGGTCTTGTGGTCGGCGTAGGAGTGCACCATATCCAGCAGCTTGTCCGCGCCCCAGCGTTCCTTGATGTAATCGCAAATACGGCCCGCCTGATAGTAGGACACGATCACCTGATTTGGATATTCGGGACGGATAAATCCGCGGTCGAGCTCCGCGACGGGCAGAAGTTTTTTCTCGCGGATGGCGACAAGGACGTCAGGCGTGATGCGGTCGCCCCACTCGGGCGAAACTTCCGTCTCTTCATGGACCGCGAGCCCCTCCGTAAACCAGCGCGGCACGCGAAAATTTGTCGCGGTTAGGATATAAACGTGGCTCATCTCGTGCCACAGCGTGCTCGCCCAGTGGAATTCACCCGGCGGGCGTCCCGATGGACTGTCCATGGCGATGACCAGGCCGAACGTGACGCCCAGCGCGCCGAGGCCCGGCATGCCCATGGTGCGCACGGCGAAATCTTCGTGGTCCGGATAAACTTCCACCTGCACCGGACCAGGCAGAGTCATTTTGTATTTTTTGTCGTAGGTGGCGATAATCCGCTTCATCTCCGCTTCGAAGTAAGGGTGCAGCAGGTCCGCTTCTTTCTTGTTGAGTCTGAGGATCGTGTCGCCCTCTTTGAAAGTGACGAAATTCTTGTAGCTGTCGAGTAGACGCAGGCTGTTGACGGTCTCTTCGTTCCGGAAACCGTTTTCGTAACACAATTCGAGTTGCTTGCGCGGCTCCTCCTCCTGCCCGAGCCGCATCAGGTTGATGCCGAGCTGCGAACGCGCCGACCAGAGCTGCGGGTCGGCTTCAATCGCCTTGCGATAATAGGCGATCCCGTCTACGTAGCGCCGGTTCAGAACCAGATGATACGCAACGAGCGCATAGCCTTCGCCATAGGCGGGATTGACCTGGCGGATTTTTTCCAGCCAAGCATCGGGCGAACGGTCGGCGAGCGCTTCAATCGCCGCATGGATCGCCATCGCGTCCAGCGCCTCGGGGGAAATCTTCAGCGCTGCGTCCGCTTCCTCGAAGGCTTTTGCTTCGTCGGAATCCTCGAGCACCAGGTTGGCCATCAGCTCGTGCGCTTCGTAAAGCTTCGGATCGAGCTCGATCGCCTTTTTCGTATATTCAATCGCCTTGCTGTCGAAACCGTCCGCGCTGACGAGCGCGAGTCCGTAATAGGCCTGCGCGTTCTTGGGATCCCGCTGCAGCGCTTCGCCAAAAAGATTGTCGGCCTCTGTGTTGTTGAACCGTTCGTGCATCAGTCGGCCCCAGCGCACGCGAATCATCGCGTTCGCGGGCGATTGCTCCGAGGCGATGCGAAACTGGTTGTTCGCCTCCTGGTACATTTCCATGCCCCAGAAGCCTTCAGCGCGAAGCAACGGATCGCGCGCGGTGGTCAGCGATTCGTAGCACTTTTGCGCTTCGGCGCGGTGGCCGTGCTTGCGCAATGCGTGGCAATCTTCGAGTGTCGCGCCCCACACGAGGCTCGCGCTGGCAAGACACGCCGCGCACACGGCGGCGCGCGAAAAAATCCGCGCGGCGCGATGCGTGGCGTGCCCGTTCATTTGTCGAGGTCCCCCTGCACGCGCGCAAGTTCCAGCAGCGCGTCGGAAAGCTGCTTCTTGTAATCTTCTGCGGACATGGCGGCCTTCTGGTACTTCAGCAGGTCGATCTTGCGTTCGAGTTCTTCTTTTTTGTCGAGCAGCGCGTGCTTGGCCGGATCGTTCGCGGCTTTTTGCGCCGCGCCCAGGCGCAGGAGAATAAAATTCGCTGCCAGCAGCCCTTCTCCGTTTTCCGTCGAGGCGGCGCGAACGGCTTCCTTCTTGCCGGTATCCTCGAAGACCGCATGTTCGGTCGCCAGTCGCTTTTGCGATTCGTAGAATGCCGCGGTCTTGCGATCGGCATAGACGAAAGCCTCAAGCGCGCTGATGGCTTCGTTCTTGTCCGTATCGGCGGAGCCGTCGCGCAGCGCGTCCACCCAGTAACGCGCGAACACGGTGGCGTTTTTCTCCGTCCCGGTTTTCGTCGCGGCAATGACGATGCGCCCCGCCTTTTGCAGCGCGCCAATCGAGCCGCCGCTCGCGCTCGTGGTATTCACGATCAATTGCCGCTTGGCGGGAATGCGGTCGCACAAAATGGCCAGGTCCTCGCCGGAAATGTCCGGCCCGGGCAGATTGAATTTGTACACTTCGCCGTCGTAGGAGCCGTGGCCGATCAGGATCAGCGTAAATTCATCTTCGGGCTTGGCCTCGCGCGCGATCTGGCCGAGTGTGTCGGTCAGGTGCGCCTTCGTCGCGTCGCTTCCCGTGAGCGTGTAGACATGCGCATCGCTCGCCGCGGCTTTGAAAAGTTTGTCGAGGTCTTTGGTGAGCGCGGTGAACCGCTGCTCGTAATCGGGCTCGCCTCCGAGACCCGAAACGGTGAGGTAGTACGGCGCCGCCTGCGCCGCCCGCGCACCGAATCCAGCGCAAGCAGCCCAAATCGCCGCGACCAGCGCAGCCCTTCGCCATGTTTTATTTCTAGCCTTCATAATTCGTCTGTTATACCAACCCTCGATCGCTTTACGATCCACGACGCGGCGCGAAAGGTAGCACAGACTTCAGTCTGTCGGTTTCCACATGATCTTGCCTAGCGCGCGGCCCGGGCTAGCGAACTAACGCCCACAGACTGAAGTCTGTGCTGCCAAATTCCCTCATACCACGCCCCACTTCCGACGCAACAGCCATTCGGCGGACGGCAACAGCAGCAAGAGCAAAAAAACAATAGGCATGTTCCACAACTCCTTCGTGTCGCGCACGGTGATGCCCGCTTCGGAGTACGAAATTTCGCCGGGCAGTTTGGAAATATCCTGCGGCGTCCAGTAGCGCCCGCCGGTCTCGGCGGAAAGTTTTTCGAGCAGGCCGCGATTCTGCTCGGTATGGAAATTTTCAGCGACGCCGTCCATGCGCGCAAACGTCAGAACGTCGCGCCCGAGTTCGTCTTTATCGCGCGTCGCAATCACCTCGGTGAGATACGATCCCGCCTGGTCTGCGGTCCACTCCGCGTGAAATGTGCCGGGCGCGTTCGGGTCCGGCGTCATCTCGATTTGCGCCGCCGAGCCTCCCGGCCCAAGGATGTGCGCTTCAACATGCGCATCCGCCGCGGGCAAATAATTTTTGTCGCGCACGTCCGCGGAAAATTGCACTCGCCCGTCGTCCAGCAGCATTTGGCTGGGAACCGAAGCCACGATATGTCCCGGCGTGTCCATCACCAGCCACCGCAGCAATTGCTGCCAGAATTCCTCATGCGTCTGATCCTCGAGCGGCTGGCTCATCTGCCAGCGCCACGTGCCGCCCGTGGCCAGCACGGCGGTGCGCCCGCGGCCGTAATTTTCCGTGATCAGCATCGGCATCTTCCGCCCAGCGGCGGTCATTTCCGCCAGCACCACGGCGCCCGGTTTCGGCGTGCCCGCTTCCTGATAGTCCATCAAATAGGGAAGCTTTTTCCAGCGCTCCACATTCGCCGCGGGGTCTTCGACGAGCCGCGTGATGATGTTGTCCGCTCCGGCCGATGTCAGCGAGGCTGTCGCGGGATCGCGATGGAATGTGCCTTTTTTGTTGGGCAAAGTAACCGGGAGAAGATCGGCGAGGCTCGAAGCCGCCCAGCCTCCGTCGCCAAGCGATGCGCGACCTCCGAGAAAGAGCAATCCTCCCCCGCGGCGGTCCACAAATTGCTGGATCAATTCTTTCTGCGCTGCCGTGAAGTAGTTCGCTTCCACGGACCCGATGATGATCGCCTGGTAAGGAAACAAATCCTCGGCGCGCGACGGGAAACCCTCGGCGAGTTCCTTCGGATCTTCGATCCCCTGCCTGTAAATTTTATTTTCGCTCGTGCGCAGCATCGAAACGATCGTGAGCAACCGGTCATCCTGCTCCGCGCGGCGGATGAATTTGTATTCCCAGCGCGGCTCGCCCTCGACGTACAGGACGCGCCGCTTGGCGGACTCGACGTTGACGAGCCGCGCGACGGAATTGTTGTCGCGATTTTCCTCGCCCGGAAGCGGATCGATGGAAAACTGGAGCGTCTTCGCTCCCGCATCGCCCGGATTGAATAAGAGAGTCTCGTTCTGCGTTGCGCCGTCTCCGGCGAGCGTGATCTGCCGCCCGGCGAGGACCTTGCCGCCGTCGCGCACAGTGAGCATCGCCTTCTGCCCCGCGTACCCGCGCTGGTGCAGCGTCACCTTGGCCGCCAGGCGCGAATCCGCGAGCGCGCGCGGCGCGACCACGGCGTCGTTGATCTCCACGTCGCGCGCGACTTGTTCGAGGCCGAAGCCGACGGTGTGCACCGGAATCCTCCGGCTGCGAAACGTGGAAATCGTATCCAGATCGATCCCGCCGGAATTGTCCGCGCCGTCGCTGAGCAGCACGACCGCGCCGATCGGCAAATCGGCCGCTTCACCGGCAAGTTGCTTCAAGCCGTCGCCGATTCGCGTCGCGGACGCAGGCGGCGCCGTTTTCAAGTCGTCCAGTTTAGGAACGCGCGAGATTTGCCGGTCGAGCCGGTAGATGCGAATCTGAAATTTCTTTTGCAGTTGGTCCAGCACGCCGCCCTCGAGCGCCTTGATGGCCAGCGATTCCCGCGTCGCGCCGGTGTCCGCGATGGACATGCTCCGCGAATCGTCGACCAGCACTGCGATGATGTTCTGCTGCGGCCGGAGCTCGGCCACCAGGACGGCCGGCTGCCACAGCAAAAGCAGAACGAGCGCCGCCAGCGCAAATTGCAGCAGCCAGATGACGCCCGCCCTCCAGTTTTTGACTTGCTTGGAGGCCTCCGGCAGCTTCGAACGAATCAGCCAGCCCAGCCCCGCGCCCGCCGCCAACACGAAAAGCACGAAGACCCACCACGGCCAGGCGCCCAGCAGCACCAGGGTGCCCTTCGAAAACACCGCGCGCGGATATTTAAAAAGAAATTCGAACATTTCAGTTTCTTAGGATGCAATTTCTCATGGCCGCGAACATTGCATGGCAACAAGTGGCGCAGGCTTCAGCCTGTGGGGTTTGGACCTTGCAAGGACGAACCCCCGCAGGCTGAAGCCTGCGCCACTGGTGCCTGAAAGAAATAAAAGCTAGATTCGCGGCCCGAAGTTCGCCGTTAGTGCGTCATTCCGTACATCGCGTAATTGATCCCCAAACGAAACGCCAGCGAAGCGAACTTCTCCGGATAGCGAGGATCATCGGCCCATTCCCAGGCGTCCCCCAGGTGCATGTTGTGGCAGATCGCGACCATCACGCGGCCCCGGTCGTCCTTGATGGCGCGCCATTCCGGCACGTAGCCGTCCTTCTCATACGTCCGGCCCGTCCAGACGTACTGTTCGCCCGGAATCTGGAAACGGTCGGTCAAATCGTACAGGACGTGGAAAATTTCGTCTTTGTCGTTCAGGTCTTCGATGGGGCGGTCCGGGAAAATCATGAGCATCCCGTTCATGAAGTGTTCCCAGTCGGTCGCGCCGTGGAAATCGTCCACCATCAGGAAGCCGCCCTTGAGCAGGTATTCGCGCAGCCGCTTGGCCTCCGGCTCGGTGAACGTCCACGTCTGCACCTGCACGGCATACACCCACGGGAAATTTTCGATGGCCTGAGGGCCTTCGCTGTCGAGGTCCACCACCTGCTCGACCGGCCGCGCATTGATGCGCGTGAGCCGCTTCATTGCAATCAGAAATTGCCGGTCGGCCTTGGGGTAGTCGCGCGACCAGGTAGCGTAGCGCCCGTACCCGAATCCCCCGCCTCCGCCACCCGCCATGGAGTAGCGCAGCCGCGACCACGAGTATTCATATTTTCCGGAACCGAGATCCCCGTTGGATGAAAACGCTTCCCGGGCGCCGTACTCGTCGTACGATTGCTGCCCGCCGCGCTGCATGGCCAGCAGGCCCGTGCTCACGCCCGCCAGAAGCAGCAGCGCCGAAATAGGTGCGAGGAGCCTCATAGAGGTAGCTCCTAGATAGACGGTCCGTCAGCCGCCGCAGTTTCACCGGCAGCCCGCCCCGATAGCCTGATTCTGGCATGCTACAGCCAATGGGAGTGAGCACGCAAGGTGGGTCGTTCGAAGTACCTAAGTAACATCCGGCCTTTACCCTTCGGCAATGGCTCCCATCACGAGAGAGGGACCAGCGCCGCCTGTCCCGTCCTTCCGCTTAGGTTGTGCAGGAAGCTACTCTCCGGGTCTGTCTTGAGCGGCGTGTAATACAGCAAGGATTGCGAGGCGGTCCCGGTGAATCCGGTAGGGAATGATGTACGGTGTGCCTGCCACGATGAGCTCGCGTGTTTCTGGTTCGCGGCCGGGGCGGCCGAGATGAGGATGCTTGGCAAGGCGTTCCACGGAGGCGAGTATGCGTTGCGCCACGCGGCGTGCTGCCACGGGTTGATCCTGTTCGATGTATTGCCGAATTCCGAGGAGGTTGGCGATGGCTGTCTCAGTCCAGATTATTCGCATGACGGCGGGGGCAGTTCGCGTTTCTTGCCCCAGGAGCGCAGCCACCGCGCCGTTTTCTCGTGCGAGACAGTACGCCCCGTATGCACGTCTTTCTTTCCTTTGCGAATGGCGGCGAGTTGCCACTCCTGATCCTCCACGTAGACCTGGAGAGCGTGGGCCGCAAGCCAGGAGCGGCTGCGAGCAGTGGCGTCCGCCAGCTTATCGAGACGATTCTTCAAGGCGGCTGGAACGCGCACGGTAACAGTGGTCGTATTTCCCATCGATATAACCTCTTGTGCACAGATTAACACAAATGAGGCAATTTCGGCCCTGCGAGGATGTTCTGAGGGGTACCGCCGGCTTCGCTACTTCGAATCGGGCGTAGCGCGAGTTTCCAGAAGGCGGACAAATTCCGCAAGGTCAGTCGTGCTTACATCTGACACGGCCCAGAATTGGAATCCCCCGCGCGACCAACGCATTATGTTGTAACCCTGCCGTGGCTCGAGGATTTGCGCGGAGCTTGATCCTTCCCTGGCGGGCCACACAAAGACGTTGATGAAATGTTTCCGCCGCTGGTAGACCAGTGCGGCGACTTGGCGGCCTTCGAGATAATCGAGACGCCCGCCAACAAGAGGAAAATCGTCGCTCGCCAGGTCTTCGACCGGCGGCGAGAAATCGAGCTTGCCGTCGAACCACGGTTTCACCGTGTGCTGATCCGTGGAGGCGACATCCATCAGGTGGCTGGCTTCCAGCGACCGCACGTGGCTGGTAAGAACTTCTGCCGCAAGCTGCTGGTCACTCGTGGGTCCGCGCAGGCCGGGCAGGAATTGCCAGGCCGTGACGGCGCACAGAGCGAGCACGGCAAACGCGCCGGCCCAACGCAAGTATTGAAAAGGATGCCAGCCGCTCGCACGTTCCGGGGCTTCCGCCGGAGTGGAAGCACGCAGCGAAGATTGAATTCGTTCCCGCAGAACTGACGGAGCAGTATACGCGAGCGAACTACGCTGGAGCGCGGCACGCAATGCCTGCAGCCTCTCCAGTTCCCGTGCGCATTCCGCGCAAACCTGAAGGTGCGTTTCCATCTCGATGGTGCGCGACAGATCGAGCTCGCCATCGAGGTAGCCGGGAACAAAGCGTTGTGTCAGCTTGCAGCTCACTTCAAGACTCCTTGACGATCATGAATCCTTGCCAAGCGCGGCGCCCAGGGACTGGCGCAAACGCGTCCGCGCTCGCGCCAGTCGCGACATCACCGTGCCAATGGAAACCGACGCGACGTCGGCAATTTCCTTGTAGGACATTCCTTCTATCTCGCGCAGCACCAGGACTTCGCGAAAGATTCCCGGCAACTCCTCGAGGGCGCGATGCAAGGTTTCCTTGTCGGCGCTTGCGAGCACCTGAAGTTCAGGATCGGCGCCGCCGGACGATTCACTGCTGTGAATTTCCTCGTCAAATTCTACGGCGGAGTCGGGCGGCCGATTCTGGTGCAGCCACGTGTAGCACGTATTCCGCACGATCGTGAGCAGCCACGCCCGCATGTTTCCGCCCTGGTAGCCGTCGAAAAACCGAAACGCGCGCAAAAAAGATTCCTGCGTCACGTCCTGCGCGTCCTGTT
This sequence comes from uncultured Acidobacteriota bacterium, assembly GCA_963768275.1. Taxonomy (GTDB): domain Bacteria; phylum Acidobacteriota; class Terriglobia; order Acidiferrales; family UBA7541; genus Palsa-360. The sequence continues at coordinate 387,937 of CAVYHH010000011.1, read as the reverse complement.
CGTTCCGCGTCAGCCAGCGAGCAAGGTTGTACGCAGCGTCCAGATGAGGCAGGACGGCTTGCTCGAAGCGTTCGCGCGTTGCTGTGTCTTGCACTCCCGTGCGTCTCGCGTTCTCTAATCATCCACAAGTAAGACTGCGGCCACCGCTTTTTTATTCCCGGGCATGAAATCGGCCCTTCGCGGGGAATAAGTGCCGCCCGCGCAAGTCTTACATCCCGAAGGCCGCGTGAGGCAAGCATTCTACAGCCCGCGCCCGCCGAAGGAGAAATAACAACATGGCTGACTTTATCCGCGACAACATCAACAAGGATGGCATTGACCGCCGGGGATTTCTGCAGTGCATGGCCTGGGCCGGCACCGGAGTGCTCTACTCGCTTCACGGCGGAATTTTAAAATCGTTGCCGTTGATGCAGGGCGCCGCAAGCGGCATGGATATGGCAAAGATGAAGGGCGCGGATTTCAGCTTCATTCAGATCAGCGACTCCCACATCGGATTCAGCAAAGAAGCCAATCCCGACGTCACCGCGACGCTCCAAATCGCCGTCGATCGCATCAACAGCGCGGCTGCGCCCCCGGATTTCCTATTGCACACGGGCGATATCTCGCAACTCTCTAAACCGTCCGAGTTCGACACCGCCGAGCAAGTCCTCAAAGGCGCCAAAGCGGGACGAATTTTCTACGTGCCCGGCGAGCACGACATGCTCACCGACGACGGCCAGCAATACCTGGATCGTTTCGGCAAAGACACAAAGGGAAAGGGCTGGTACAGCTTTGACCACAAGGGTGCGCACTTCATCGGTCTCGTCAACGTTGTGGACCTGAAAGCAGGCGGCCTCGGCTCGCTCGGCTCCGACCAACTGAAATGGCTCCAGGATGATGTGAGGGATTTACAAAGCAGCACACCAGTGATCGTGTTCGCGCACATCCCGCTCTGGGCGGTTTATCCCGAATGGGGCTGGGGCACGGACGACAGCGAGCAGGCTCTGGGATACCTGAAGCGCTTCGGCTCGGTCTCCGTCCTGAACGGGCATATCCATCAGATCATGCAAAAGGTCGAAGGCAACGTCACGTTCCACACGGCGCTGTCCACCGCGTTCCCTCAACCGGCACCGGGCACCGCGCCGTCGCCGGGCCCCATGAAAGTGCCCGCGGATCAATTGCGCAGCGTGCTTGGCATCTCGCATGTGAACTACGCGCAAGGTTCGCATTCGCTCGCGATCGTGGATTCAACACTGGCGTGATCCAATGGATTTCTATTTTGTAGGAAAAATCTAAAAGGAGAAAAAAAGATGAAAAGAATCAAATGGATATTCGGATTGGCGGCAATGGTGGTGGCAGCCATTGCTTTGACGACTGGAACCAGGCCGAGCTTGGCTATGAGCCCTGGTGACATACCCGCTAGTGGCGCCACAGTCAAGATCGACAACTTCAGCTTTGGCCCGGCAACCATCACCATTCCAGCCGGGAGCACAGTTACATGGACAAACGGCGACGATGTTCCCCATGTCGTCACCAGCGATGACAACAAGATGTTCAAATCGAAGGCTCTCGATACGGATGACCATTTCTCGTTTACCTTCACAAAACCGGGCACGTACAACTACTACTGTGCGATCCATCCGAAGATGACCGCCAAAATCGTAGTGCAGTGATGCGAGGAACGCAGAATGAATCCGTTTGATTTGAAGTCGGTGCTCCTCGCCAAACATGCGCAGCACGTGGCGCTGGTCCACTTTCCGATTGCGCTGATTTTTGTCAGCGCCGCGTTCGATCTGCTATCGCTGCGCAAGCAGAATCTCGCTTTGCTTCGCGCAGCGTATTACACGGTGATAGCGGCGGCCATCGCCGCCGTTCCCACCGTCGCGACCGGCCTCCTGGCGTGGCAACTGCAATTTGAAGGCAAAGCCCCTCGGGGAAATCTCAAGCTGCACATGTTTCTGGCGCTGTCTTCGAGCGTCCTGATCTGGCTCGTCTGTTGGCTGCACATCCGGGAACAACACAAACCACTGGCCAATTCACCAGCGTTCCGTTTGGCTGTCGAAGTCCTGGCGGTGGCTCTAACCCTTCTGACCGGGCACGTCGGTGGATTCGTCAGCGGAGTGAACGGTCCGCTGTAGACCTTCGGATCACTTCTCTCTTCCACAGGGCACTTTTTCCCTCTCTCGAGAAAAAAATACCTTAATTACTTGAGTGCCTTAGAAATAATCCTGTAGAGCCCTTCGTTTTCAGTCTAAAAAATAAGGTGAAGGTTTGGCCACGTTTTTGCCGTAAAAGCCTGCCTCCCTCGACCCCTGTCGTCCCCGTGGCCTCCGCTCGCGGGCCTTGCAAAGCGAAAGCGGGCGTGAAACGTCGTGCTTGCGCGCCTCGTCGCAGAGGATCGGCAAACGAGCCGTTTGCTTGGGCTTCGCCTGCGTGCGCCTGCTCAGGGGGATGAATCGGGATGAATGCGTCGATTCTGGTTGTATTCGCTGATCCGGAGAAACGCGAAAATTGGAAGCAACTCCTGGAGGATCAAGGCTATCAAACCATTGCGATAGCGACCGGGGAACGTGTCCCCGATTTGTGCGCGCATCTTCGGCCGGACCTCGTGCTGTTGGAAGCCGCCTTGCCGGATGTACTCGGGCCTCGAAATTTGCCGCCGGCTGAAAGACGATCCGCGCAACAAGCTCACGCCGGTTATTTTGATCGAGGGATTCTCCGGCGATCCCAGTTTTCCCACTTTGCGCGGCGCAGGGGCGGATGATGTGTGGGAAGCGCGCCCGACGCGCTGGGAGGCACTTACGAGGATTCAATCGCTGCTACAGCTCAAAACCTACATCGATGAACAGGCCGAAGCGGTGGTCCTTTCGCTTGCGCGTACGATCGAAGCGCGTGACAGCTACACGCGCGGCCACAGTGAAAGGCTCGCGACCTCGGCCGTGCAATTGGCAGTTAAGGTCGGCCTGTCCAATGAACAGGTCGAAGCGCTTCGCGTCGCCGGGATCGTTCACGACGTCGGCAAAGTGGCTGTTCCCGATTCCGTCCTGTTGAAGGCGGGGCCGCTCACCCCTCAGGAAACCGCGATCATGCGGCGGCATCCCGTCGAAGGCGAGCACATCTGTTCGCCGCTAAAATCGTTTCGCCGCGTGCTTCCCATTATTCGCCACCATCACGAGCGCCTGGACGGAAGCGGCTATCCTGACGGCCTCCGCGGAGACGCCATTCCGCTCGCCGCTCGCATCCTTCAAATCGTGGACATCTACGACGCGCTGACCACGGACCGGCCATACCGCGAAGCATTCACCGCCACCCAGGCGCTGGCCACTCTTTACAATGAGGCCGAACGTGGATGGCTCGATATGGAGCTGGTCCGAGTTTTTGCGCCTGTTGCCGCCGCGCCCAAATCCACACAAAGCAGTGAAATTTCTGGGAGAAATCAAAAAATTGCGGCACACTCGTTTGAGAATTTTTTCGCAAGTCGCTCCCGCGGCGCAAACTCATCCTCCGGCAATCGCTCCGACGATAAGAAATGGCTCCTTGCCCGAAGCGACTTCCTTGGGGCAAGGGAGCGTCCGGCGATTCGTGGGACCAATCTTCCGCGCAGACGAAGAATCGTAAAAACGGCCGGCGCTCGTGCGTGACGTGGTCGCGGATCGTGCCGCGCAGCACCGGATAGGAAGTTTTCGAGCGCGTCCAGGACCGAGCGTTGTGTCGCCTGGCCGTTGACTTCGATCATCACTTCGCCGCTCACACGCGCAAGCGTTCGCAAGTGCTGTGGCAATACCACCCGGATCATGGCAGCGTCTGAACCTCGACGGAGAGCACAGCCGGGAGATCCCGTACGATCGGCGCCCAATTATTTCCGGCATCCGGCGAAGCATAGACCTGTCCGCCGGTCGTGCCGAAATACACGCCGCAGGAGTCGAGCGAGTCGACGGCCATCGCGTCGCGCAACACGTTGACGTAGCAGTTGCTTTGCGGCAGCCCTTTCGTTAGCGGCTCCCACTCGTTCCCGCCCGTTCGGCTGCGATACACGCGCAACTTCCCTTCGAGTGGAAAATGTTCCGAATCGCTTTTGATCGGAACAACGTAGATCGTCTCCGGTTCGTGCGCGTGCACGTCGATCACGAAACCGAAGTCGGTGGGCAAGTTTCCGCTGATTTCATGCCAATTATCGCCGGCGTCGTCGCTGCGCATCACATCCCAGTGTTTCTGCATGAACAGCGTATTCGGGCGTGTGCCGTGCATCGTCACGTGGTGAACGCAGTGGCCGACCTCGGCGTTTGGGTCGGGAATATATTGCGATTTCAGTCCACGATTGATCGGTTTCCAAGATTTTCCACCGTCATCGGTGCGAAACGCGCCCGCAGCCGATATGGCGATATAAATTCGCTCCGGATTCTTTGGATCCAGCAAGATCGTGTGCAGGCACATTCCTCCGGCTCCGGGCTGCCAGCGAGGTCCGGTGTCGTTGCCGCGAAGGCCGGGCAGTTCCTTCCATGTTTTCGCGCCGTCGGTCGAGCGGAACAATGCGGCATCCTCAATCCCGGCATAGACAGTCTCTGGCTCGGTCAGCGATGGTTCGAGGTGCCAGACGCGTTTAAACTCCCAGGGATGTTGTGTGCCGTCATACCACTGATGCGTGGTCAACGGTTTGCCGGTCTCGGCAGATGCGTCGTAGACGAACTTGTTGCTCTCACCGACTGCCTTGCCAGGCTCGAGCTGTTCGCCCGGAGCCGATCCCGGCTGGTGCCACGTTTTGCCGCCGTCATCCGAAGTTTGAATGATCTGCCCGAACCACCCGGAGGTTTGCGACGCATACAGCCGGTTCGGATCCGCTGGCGACCCCTTGAGATGGTAGATTTCCCAGCCGGCAAAATGCGGGCCGCTGATGTCCCATTTTTCCCGCTTGCCGTCCGAAGAAAGAATAAATGCGCCCTTCCTTGTGCCCACGAGTACGCGTACCTTGCTCATTTCTCCAGCTCCTTCCTGAAAATCCCGCTATTATGGACCATATTTTTTCAATAGGCACCGAACAACTTGCTCCGAATCCGGGTCAAGCTAACTTCGCCAGGGAACGAGGGCGCGTAGCCTTTCATCGCGCAAGTAAGTCCCGCCCCAGACGATCACTCCGACATAAACCGGAAACAACACTTCGCCGAAGAGCGAATTTCCAGTGGGCAGTTGGATCGCAATCGCTCCACCTAGATAGCCTGTCAGCAGAATCGCGCCGAGAATCGAAGTGCGGGGAAGCACGTAAAGGAGAATGCACACGAGCTCGATGATACCGAGCGGAACAGCGAGACGTATGGGAAACCCGAGCTTCGCAAATCCCTCCACGACCGGCGCCGGCTTCATAAGATGTATGACAGCGTCGAAGAGCAGAAATGCCGTGACCAAGCCGCTGAGGATGCGACCTGTCCACAATGATTTTCTTGAAAGAGAGCCGGGGTCTGTTCCTACTTGCAAAATCGGTTGGGCAGCTGATTGCATAAATTATATTTCTCCTTTGGCACGACCGATGAACCCTGGGAACGCCAATCTCCCGATTGGCGGTCTGTGTAACGCCATTCAGGAGAATGGCTTTCCCAGGGGAATAACCTCTAAGCAGCCCGCTCCGCAGCCTGCGTGCAGTTAATCATCCAGGGCGTTCCGAATCGATCAACCACCATCCCGAAACGCGCCGCCCAAAATGTTTGCTGCAATGGCATCCGGACTTTTCCGCCTTTCTCAAGAGCCTGAAAGATGCGCTCCGCCTCGGCCGGATCACTTATGTGCAGCGCCACGGAAAAACCCTTTGGCGTTTCAAAGTGGTTCGGTGGAGCGTCGCAGCCCATCAACGCCGCATCACCAATGATCAACCGGGCGTGCATGATTTTGTTTCGCCATTCCGCGGGCACAGAGCACTCTACCGGTGAACCCGCGTGGGGAAGCATGGCTTCGATCTTGCCGCCAAAGCATTGCTGATAGAACTTGAACGCGTCCTCGCAGTCGCCGTCAAAGTGCAGATACGTTTCGAATTGCATTGTCGTTTCTCTTCTTTCTGAATTTTGATCCGCCCTTACATTAATTAGTCGAACGGCGAACTTCAAAATCGACAGTGCTATTGCGATTGTTTCTTGGTTTTCGCGAGCTCTTTCCCCAGTTCCACCGCGCGGTCAACCGCCTCGCTCGGAGCGAAATCCTCCATCTCGAAAAACTGACGAATCTCAATCTCGCCTTCCTGGCCCTCGCCGTGAGGATTGGGGACGCGCTTGGCCCATTCGATCGCCTCCGCTTTCGATTTCACGTTGATGATCCAGTAGCCCGCGATCAGCTCTTTGGTCTCGGCGAACGGCCCGTCGATCACCGTTATTTTCTTGCCCGAGAACTTGATGCGCGCGCCCTTCGAGCTGGCCTGAAGTCCCGAGAGATCGACCAGCACTCCGGCTTTCATCAGCTCTTCGTTATACTTTCCCATGGCGGTGAGCAGTTCCTCGCTCGGCATCTTGCCCGCCTCGGAATCCTTATTTGCTTTGACGATCATCATGAATCGCATAATCATTTCTCCTGAATTTTTAAGTAGCACGTGCTTTACTGTTGCTGAAATGCCTGCTGCAAGCGTCGTATGTCAATCTTGGTCATCTGCATCAGTGCTTGCATGACTCGGCTGGTTTTTTCGCGATCGGGATCGCTCATCAACTTCGCGAGCGCGGTGGGAACGATTTGCCATGAGACGCCGAACTGGTCCTGCAGCCAGCCGCACTGTAGTTTCGTTCCGCCCTGGGAGAGCTTCTCCCAAAAGTCATCGACTTCTTCCTGCGTCTCGCAATTCACGACGAACGAAATGGCCGGAGTGAATTTGAATTGCGGCCCTCCGTTCAAGGCGATGAAGTCTTGCCCGTCAATCTGAAACGTGGCGATCATGACCGTGCCCTTTGGTCCCGGCCCGTGGTCGCCGTAACGGTTGACCTTTCCAATCTTCGAGTTCTTGAAAATGGAGACGTAAAAATTAGCCGCCTCCTCCGCCTTCCCATCGAACCACAAGAACGGTGTGATTTTTTGCATATCGTCATCTCCCTTTGCGTTCGGCCCGCTAAAAGTTCTTAGCCGGCTGAACTCGCTTTCTACTACTAAGTCGAACGACGAATCGTGAAATCGACACGCTAATCTTATTAATTAGTCCGCAGGCAAGCCCGGAATTTCCATCACCGGCCGGATTTCAACGGTTCCCCAGCGCCCCGCCGGGATCCGCCCGGCGATCCCGATCGCCTCGTCGAGATCTTTTGCGTCGATCAGGTAGTAGCCGCCCAACTGTTCGCGCGTCTCCGCGAACGGGCCGTCGGTCACCAGCCGTTTGTTGTCGCGCATGCGGACGCTGGTCGCCGTGGAGGTCGGGTGGAGCGGCCCCGCGCCCAGATACTGCCCGGTCTTGCTGAGCTGGACCGCGAACTGCGCGGACTCCTCATAGCATTGCGACCGCTCGGACTCGCTCAGCCCGTTCTCATCCAGATAAATCAGCAGCATGTATTTCATTTCTGTGCCCCCGCCTGACGAGTGAGAAACACCTTCCTACGATCGAGTGGAGCCGGCCGCCTTCAATGAATTCTGCTTCACTCTGAACTTCACAATTCTTTCGATCAGGCCGTAGGGGATCGGATGATCGAGTGGAAATTGCAGGTTGCCCTTCTCCCCTGCATAGGCTGACGCCGCCTTCACTAGCTTTGCATCGCCCTTCACCGGGGGATACAGCCCAATGTGGTTCTTGAAGGCGGCAAAGTACACCAAAATCCGGTTCAGCCTGAACGCTGGAATCTTGTAGCTGATGGTCTCCTGCGCGCCGGGTGCGGCGTTCTTGATCGTCAGCCGTATCTTTTTGAGGATTGCCTGAACTTCAGGCGGAAACGATGCGATGTACTCGTCGATGTTCTTGGGCGTAGCCCGGCCGGTTGGCATGAGGCCTCCTGTACGGTCTTGGAATCCCGCGCGGAAATGTCCCGAGCGTCCTGAATCCATTCCCCTACCCGTAAGTCGAACGGCGCAGGGCCAGATCGACATCTATCCCAAAAAATACATACAATCGGGCATGTCTGCAAACGTCAACGCCGCCTCAGCCGTGGAGGAAGTCTACCGCTCGGATTGGGGCCGGATTGTCGCCACGTTGATCCGGCTCTTCGGCGACTTCGACCTGGCGGAGGAGTGTGCACAGGAAGCCTTTGCCGCCGCCGTTGACCAGTGGGGCGATTCCGGCGTCCCCGACAACCCGCGCGCGTGGATCATTCAGACGGCGCGGCACAAAGCAATCGATCGCATTCGCCGCAAGGGGGTATATGCGGAAAAGCTCGATTCCTACGCCGTTTCCGGAATGGTTCGTGCCGCCGAGGAACCGTATTACGACAACGACGAAATCCCCGACGACCGTCTTCGTCTGATCTTCACCTGTTGCCACCCCGCACTCGCCCCGGAAGTGCAGGTGCCGCTGACGCTCCGCACCTTGTGCGGCCTCGAAACAGACGAAATTGCGCGGGCGTTTCTCGTTTCTCCGACGACGATGGCCCAGCGCCTGGTGCGCGCCAAGCACAAGATTCGCGACGCGGGCATTCCGTACGTAGTCCCCGGAACGAGCGACATCGCCGAGCGACTCGAGGCCGTCTTGACCGTGATCTACCTGGTTTTCAATGAGGGCTACGTGGCTACTCGAGGTACGTCGCTCGTCAGGACCGATCTCTGCGCCGAAGCCATTCGGTTAGGCCGCCTAGTCATCACGCTAATGGAGCCGCAACCCCCTGCCGAAGCCAAAGCCCTCCTCGCACTCATGCTCCTTCACGACGCGCGGCGTGAAGCGCGTCTCGATGGGGAGGGAGAAATCGTTGTTCTCGAGGAACAGGACCGCAGCCGATGGAACCACAAGCAGATCGCAGAAGGCATGCTTCTCGGAAAGGATGCGCCACGCGGCACGCCGGGCCCATTCGCCCTGCAGGCTGCGATTGCCGCCGTGCATTGCAAAGCTGCTCACCCCGCGGACACGGATTGGGGGGAAATCGTCCGCCTCTACGATCAACTGGAGCGCGTGCAGCCCTCGCCCATCGTCTCCCTGAACCGCGCCGTGGCAGTCGCCATGGCGGAAGGCCCTCGCGCAGGCCTTGCAAAGATCGATGCCCTTGCCGCCGCGAACGATCTCAATGACTATCACCTGCTGCACGCCGCGCGCGCCGATCTGCCGCGCCGCCTTGGAGAACTCGAGGAAGCGGCGAAAAATTACAAGCGAGCGCTCGCCCTCGTCACCAACGATAGCGAGCGCCGCTTTCTCGAGCGCCGATTGCGCGAAGTGCAGCCTCCCGCTACTTAACAATGCGGATCGGCCCTTGGGCGACGTTTTTTTCCACTTGCCAAAAATTCGACATCATGAGATTTTATTGCCGCAATTTACTTTTCAGGAAAGGACGCCCGTCGATGCGAGCAACAATTCAACTGCTGCTGCCAAGGCAAACCCGGCTGATTGATGGCTTGGGATGTGATCGGGCGTCGTTTCTTCACGCCAGCTAGTTTCACCCCCCCCAAGTCATTGAAACGAAGGGCAAATAAGCGGTCTTGCCGTCCGTTCATTTCGAGCTATCAAGATGTGTGCAACATCGTTTTTTTGTGCCTCCACTAAGCATTTCACGGCAAGAGGAATGCGCGGAAACGTTTCCGTGACTGGTTTTACTCGCAGTTCCGGCTGAATGCCGGTTAGAAAGCAATTTGTATGTTGGAATTCTTAAAGCGAATCTTGACCGAGCAGAACCAGTTCGCCACGGGCGGATTGATGCTCATGATTGTCGGTGGATTGGGCGTCGTCCTAAGAGCCGTTCCACAGAAACTGTGGGAGTGGTGTGTCAGCCAAACCACGATGACGATCACGGTGAAGGATGACGATGTGGCGTTCGTGTGGGTGAAGGAGTGGTTTTTGGAGCAGAAGTTTCTGAAGCGCATCCGTAGAGTGGATTTGGACACGACTCTCAGGCACGATCAACTGGAATTTATTCCAGCGCCAGGATTTCACTGGTTCTGGTATTCCGGGAGGCCATTCCGGGTTGCGTTCCATCGAAGCGAGGAAACTAAACGTTGGTCGGAAAAACGAACCGAAGAGCTAAGTTTCAAAACGATCGGGAGAAACCAAAGATTCCTTAGGAATTTCGTGAATGACATCGTCGATTGTCATCGAAGAAATGCTACAGGAATTTCATCACTGTTCGTGTATGACGAATATTGGGACAGAGTGAAGGGGTACGCGCCCCGGTCTCTGGAATCCGTTGTTCTGAAACCGAATGAAAAAGAAGAACTCGTTCACGACATCGATGAATTCAAGAAGGGCAAGGCGCGATATCGCCATTTGGGCGTCCCATACCACAGGGGGTATTTGCTCTATGGGCCCCCGGGAACTGGTAAGACATCCTTGGTGTCGGCGCTGGCGGCGAGATTTAAGATGTCCATCTATCTCGTCAACCTGACTGAGTTTAATGACAAGTCCCTCGTAAGCGCGATCAAGGACATACCGCCCAACTCGGTCATCGTATTCGAAGACATCGATTGTGTGAAGACTGGACGGGCAAGACTTGACGGCGACGAGCAAGCGAGAAAACAATTTGGGAAGCCAGCTGAAAAGCCCGACCCCACGGAGCAATTCGGCGTCACTCTGTCAGGATTGCTGAATGCGCTCGACGGCTTCAACGCGCCGGAAGATGTGCTTTTTGTCATGACCACGAACAATGTGGAAGCGCTGGACGAGGCGCTCCTGAGACCCGGGCGCATCGACTATAGACTCTATATGGGTCAAGCGTGCGAAGAACAAAAAACCGAATTATACCGACGGTTCTTTCCATCCTCATCAATGGCGGAAGCCCGAGCATTTATTGAGAAATACTGCTCGGCAGAAACGATGGCTGAATTCCAGGGATTGCTTTTACGTCTAGAGCACTGCCATCGAGAGGGACCGATTGAGGCCGGGCCGGACAGCGCTCATCGGGGGCGACTGGCACAGTCAACAGACCGTCTTATCCGCAAACTGTGAAAGTTAAATTGAGGACTGCCGCCTCCGGGACGCTCTCGTTCATTCGCCCGTAACAATCACGGCCTAACCTTCCAAACGGGTCGTCCCACCCTTCGGAAATGCGCCAACTAGACAAACCGCTGCTCCAACAACTTTCGGGCGAACTCGCCTCTCTCTGCAACGACATGGTCCAGCTTGAGGTGTCTCTCCTGAAGCGCTCTCTCACGTTTCACGAAGCCAATCGCCGCAGCGCCCGAAATCTCGCTCACTACCTGGCGCTCCGTCGGCACGATGTCCGCAAGTTGCAGTCGCAGCTCGCGAGTCTGGGCCTCTCTTCGCTAGGGCGCACGGAGGGCCACGTCTTCGATGCTTTTCAGACCGTCCATCATCTCCTTACTCAGTTGCTCGGCTCTGATGCTTTCCTCCCGCTCCCGGCCGAAGCTGCCGTTGGCATGGTGGAAGGGGCCGAGCTGCTCGAAAAGCATACCGAAGCGCTCCTGGGTCCTCCCCCACACGGCCGCACAGTGCGCATCATGGTGACAATGGCCACCGAGGCCGCCACGGACTACGATCTCGTCCGCGAACTCGTCCAGAGCGGCATGGATTGCATGCGCATCAATTGCGCGCATGACAATCCTGACCTTTGGCTCGGCATGATCCAAAACCTGCAACGCGCGCGCCAGGAGACCGGACGCGAATGCCGCATCCTGATGGATATCCCCGGCCCCAAGCTCCGTACAGGACCCATCGAGCCGGGTGCTGCGGTCGTCAAGTGCCGCCCCGAGCGAGATGACTTTGGCCGCATTGCCGCTCCCGCTCGCGTCTGGCTCACCTCCAATGAAAATCCCGAACCTGCTCCCGCCTTGGCTGCCGCGACTCTGCCGTTGCCTTCCTCTTTTCTAAAAAAGCTTCGCGCGGGCGCGATGCTTCGTCTTCGCGACGCGCGCAAGTCGCAACGCTCCCTGCGCATCACCCACGTGGATCCTCGCGGCGCCTGGGCCGAAGCCCGCCAAACGATTTACTTCGTGCCCGGCCTGGAACTCCAACAAGCGCCGCGCAAAGCCTCGCGCACGAGCCTTCGCAGCGTTCCCACAAAGGCGCGCATCGGCAAGCTTCCCCATCGCCCTCAAACCCTGTTGCTCAAACAAGGCGACACCCTCGTGCTCACACGCGCAAACACACCGGGCAGGCCCGCGCTCTACGCCAAATCCGGCGCGCTGCTTGAACCGGCGCAAATCTCCGTTTCTATCCCTCAGATTCTGGATCGCGCCAAAGTCGGCGATCCCATATGGTTCGACGACGGCAAAATCGGCGGCGTGATTCGCGCCGTCAATAAAGATTCAGTGTCGGTTGAAATCGTCCAGGCGCGCCCAGAAGGCGAAAAGCTCGGCGCTGAAAAAGGAATCAACCTTCCCGAGACGCAGATCGACATCCCCGCGCTCACGGACGAGGACAGCGCCGCGCTGCCGTTCATCGTCGAACACGCGGACCTCGTCGGCTGTTCTTTCGTGCGCACGGAAACCCACGTCCGCCAGCTCCTCGATCGCATCGAACAGCTAGGCGGCCAGCGTCTTGGACTTGTCCTGAAAATCGAGACGCGCAAGGCCTTCGAGAATTTGCCCAACCTGATTCTCGCGGCCATGCGCACGGAGTCCCTTGGAATCATGATCGCCCGCGGCGATCTTGCCGTGGAGTGCGGCTACCAGCGCCTCGCGGAAATTCAGGAAGAAATCCTGTGGATCTGTGAAGCCGCGCACGTTCCCGTCATCTGGGCCACGCAAGTTCTGGAGAGTCTCGCCAAGAAAGGGATTCCGTCCCGTTCGGAAATCACGGACGCCGCCATGGGAGAGCGTGCCGAGTGCGTCATGCTCAACAAGGGTCCCTACGCCGTGATGGCCGTGCGCGTCCTCGCCGACATCCTCCGCCGCATGCAGGCGCACCAGGAAAAAAAGCGCTCGATGCTGCGCCAGCTTCGCCTCGCCGCGTCTTTTTCCAACGACTAGCTTGCGTTCCGCACAAGCGCGAACAATGGGCCCTCTTTTGAACGAAGTTGACCGGCATTGAAAATCGACTGCATCACCGTTTCTGCAAATGTCCGCAACACGTCCGGAGCCGCTGAAAAGATTCGTGAGCGCCGAGCTCACCTCCAAATTAGTTCGTCGAGTTTCTCGGCGATGTCCGGAGCGGACTGGTCCCAGTAATGCTGGTGCGCCCCGGCGCCGATGCACATTTGCTCGCAGCTTTTCTAAGGGTCGATGGCCACATGGGCGTCACCGCCTCCGCGAAGTGCAGTTGCCCCCAGCCTAATTGCCCAATCCCGCAAAATCGTCGGGTCAAGACGGGCGCGTGCTCAGAAGCTCGTCCATTGGCCGCATCTCTGAATTTCGTCAATCAAGTGGTAGCCAAGACGGCGATAACTTTCAAACTGCGATTCTGTAAACCACTGGTTTGCGGTCGAATCGTGTGGGAAATGCTGGTGTGTAAATTTGTAGTTCACAACGTCTACAGGTTCATTCGGGAGGTCAGCGTTTTGATACTCACTTGGGCCGGTCAGCGAAGACTTGATGTACAGGATGTTCCCTTCTGGCGAATCCTGTCCCAATTGATCACGGGGCGTTTCGGGATAGCGGATTTTGCCCGTGGCCCAGTGGGCGAGACAATTTCCCGTTGCCTCCACCGGGCGGAGATTGGTCAGATCCAGTGAAATTTCAACACCAAAATCTATGCGGCATTTGCGAATGGCATTGGCAATACCCTCGAAATGGTATGTTTCGTCCTCTTCCATGTCGCAGATCACGATTCGATAGCATCGCCGGCGGACCAGCTCGTAAAGCCCCATATTGTCAAAGTGCCCGCCGTCGCTCAGATAGACGTATTTCGACGTGTCATCCGCCATACCAAACAACTCTTTGCTGAGTTCAAGTGGGGCGAATCGTGGCGAACTCCATTCTGACGGTCCTAGCGGACTGTCTAGTGCTACGCCCGCACTTGCCGCCCGGCGTGGGTTGAACAGCCACCATCCCAGCCGAACGTTGAACATGGTCATCAGGAACGCCGTCGCCGGATTGGTGTGATAGCCCCAGTTCGGGCTGGCGGCTGCTCCGGAGATGGAGACGGCAGTGGCGAGATTGATCCCTCCATCCGGCACGCCGTAATGAGCCGTTGGAACGAAGCCGTTGTAACTGAGCTGGCTTCCCGCTTTTCCGGCTGTCCATCCGACGTGATAGCCGGAATAAAACGGAGTGAACGCGAACGACGCCGCTTTTCGCTCCTGCCAGGCGAGGTCCTCTCCAAAACTAAGATTGATTGCCGTACAAATAATCGGGATCGGGCCCGTGTATTTAACCTTGTCCCACCTTGTTTCAGATGCCAGTGGCGAAAGGCGCGCAATCTGCATGCCGCGGACATCTCGGTCGTCGAATCCGGTCAACGGGTTCGGGGTGCGCCTCCGGTTGCTTGCGCCCAGGTAACAACGGGTCAACCGGTTTCGATAGAAAGTGTTCATCGAGAAATCGTTGACGTCCACGCGCCAGCCGAAGAGAAGGGAAATCGCCAGTGGTAGGAAGAGCAGGTAAGGATACTTCCAAACGGAATTGAGTGGTTGAACGAAGTCGAGTGTGGTTTTTGCCGCTAGAGAGAGCAAGAGAAACAGACCGAGGACAAAAACGTACGGCCCTATTTTCGCGAGCAGCTCCATGTAGAGGTTTCGTGATCCCTGCTCCTTCGAGGTGCCGCTCGTTTTGTTGCTGTTTCCTGCAAAAACTGAACCGGCTGTTGTGGCGATCCAGCCAAACACTGACGTCAGTTTCAAACCTTTCACAAGTTTCGAATAGGCGCTGTTCCAAACGACGAGGTGGGGCCCGAGCAAGGCAATCCCGAAGACTAACGCCCAGCCAACTCCGATCAACAAAGACCACGCCCGAACGCGCGCCAGCCACTCCCGCAGCCAGTCGGGAAAATCCCGCCCTACCAGGCCAGCCCCAATAACCAGCGTGAAGAAAGGGACGGCTAGCAGTAAGGGAGGCCAACAGAAAAAACAGCAAAGCACAAATCAGAAATAGAACGGCACTGATTGCTCCGGCTTTGAGGCGGATCGTCGCCATATAGAAAAGTTTGTGTTAAAGCCAGTCTCCAGTAAGCGCCATGCCCGCCACGAAGCCCGCCCAAAACAGCATCCAAAGCTGAATTAGCGCGAATGCAAGCGCGAACCATCGCAATCCCTTCATTCGATAGACCCAGAAAATGCCCAGTATCACGGACGCAATGAACAGGCCATTGTTGGTCCACAGCAACAATGTATTTGGCGTAGGTCGCGACGACATCGACGGATCGATCCAGCCAACCTCGCCAACGATGATGGTGATTGGAATGAAGAGAAAGCTCAGGAAGGCAAACCAATACTGCCGCTGCCATCTTTCACGGTCGAAGGGCCACCTGTGAATTATCGCAAATACGAAATTAGCGACCAGTACGATTGTGACCAGCAACAGCGGCCAAGCATACAGGCCCTCTAAGCTTTGCCGAAATCGCGCTCGATGAGCACTACTAAGAACAAGTCCAAACCGATAATCAACGGCGTAGTTCATCAATCCCCGAAAATTATTCTTCAGGGCAGGCGGGCATTTTTTCTTTGCGGGATTTCATCGACTTCTTGCCCATTAGTATAAGTAGACGGGTACTCCGCAGAACCATCCCTTCGCTATTCTCCGGAATTCCTCACGGGAAGCCTTCCATCCAGGGAGTCCGCATGCCCTCCTCCAGCGAAATATTCAACCTTTCCGATCTCCCAACAAGCCATGAAGCCACAGGAAGGACGGCCCTCGATCCTGAGGCTTTGCTCGCTTTACGCCTCGTGTTTCTCTTGCTTGATGCGTGGGATAGGAATGTTGGCGGGACGGAGAGGGGGCTACCTCAAACGCGCATTACTCCGGTTTCCCGGCCGGAGTGCCAGGTTCCACGTCAAGGCAATGCCGTGCTTTCCCCGCAACGTCAGGATCATCCGTGTAAAACTCGATGAATTCATCGTGACTAACGAAAGCCGTGTGATATGCCGGGGATGTCAGAAGGTAGAAATCCCAACCAAGAATAAGGACAAGTTGGATGAATGTGGCCAAGTCAGAGCCTTCATGCTTAGCGAAGAGATGGCCAGGCGCAGCCGCCAATTGCCTCCGATCTCCGTAGCTTTCGCGCATGCGGTAATACAAATGAAGATTTTCGCTGGAACCCCATACACCCCAAAGCGTCACCCAGAGTAAGCACTCGTCAAATGGTTCGAGATACGAAGCAAGGAATCCACTCAGCCAGGTCAGCTTTGTCCACTTGATTTCTGAAAGCGATACTGTGACAGAATGCGCCCGCTCATTGATGATCGGGTGAGCTGCCTTGTCCAGGCGCAGCGCATGTCCTTGGCACCAGCCTTGCGACTCTTCCTTGGTTAGATACCACATGCTCGCCATCATAACAGACTCGATTGTTGCAGAAGGATTTGGGAGCTTTTGAAAGGCCACAACGCGCACTGGCCGTTGACAGTGACGAAGAATCGGTGCAGGGTGAGCAACGCTGGGACACATGAAGCGCACGCCGGCAGAGGATCAAATGAGACAAGCGATCTTGTACGCGAGAGTATCCAGCAAAGACCAGGAGCGTGAAGGGTATTCAATCCCCGCGCAACTCAAATTCCTTCGCGAGTACGCGCAGAATCACGAGCTGAACGTGTTGCGTGAATTTGTGGACGTGGAAACTGCCAAGATATCGGGACGGAAGCATTTCGGTGAGATGGTTCGGTTCCTGCGCGATCATAAGACCTGCCGCATCGTCCTGGTTGAAAAGACCGACCGCCTATACCGAAACTTTCGCGACTGCGTCACCCTTGAAGACCTCGACATTGAAATCCATCTGCCCAAAGAAGGGCAGGTCATCAGCAAGGATTCGAAATCACAGGCCAAACTTGTTCACGGCATTCAGCTTGTGATCGCGCGCAACTACATCGAGAACCTACGCGATGAAGTGCGCAAGGGAATGCGCGAGAAAGCTGCGCAAGGTATCTACCCGAGCCGCCCGCCGCTCGGCTATCGCAACAACAAATTGTTGCGAACCATCGAAGTTGATCCCGACAACGCCCCTATCGCGCAGCGCATGTTCGAGCGATACGCGACAGGCTCTTATTCGCTCGCGGGCTTGCGTCAATTGTTTAGGACGGAATACGGCAAGGTTTTCTCGAAGTGGCACTTGGAAAAACTAATTAAGAACTCCTTCTACATCGGAAGCTACGAATGGGAAGGCAAGAACTATCAGGGAACCCATGCTCCGCTTGTGAGTCCTGAACTGTTCTCGCGTGCCAATGAAGTGCTGAGCGGCAAGGCTCGGCCCCGGAAGCAGAAGCATGATTTCGCATTCTCCGGGCTGCTCCGGTGCGCCTACGACAACTGCGCAGTCACCGCCGAATTCAAGAAGCAAAAGTACACGTATTACCGATGCACAGGCTATCGAGGAAAATGCGACTTGCCCTATTTCCGCGAGGAAGAGATGGGCCAGCGCCTCGGCGAGGTGCTGCAAGCGATTCACATCCCGGATGACATCCTGGCACAGCTTGAAGAGTCCCTGCTTAACGATAAAGGCCGCGAAGAGACGCTTAGGGGGCAGCAAGCCGAACGATTCCGTCAACGGTTAGCCCAACTCCGCAGGTGGCTCGATCAGGCATACGTGGACCGCCTGGACGGAAAAATCACCGATCAATTTTGGGAAGCTAAATCCGCGGAGTGGCAACAGGAAGAACAAACGCTTCTGGCCTCGCTTCGCGACCTTGAGCAGACGGGAAATCCTGAACGAGTCCTCGACCGCGTTCGCATTTTAGAACTCGCGAATAAGGCGCATTCTCTGTACGTTACGCAGACTCCGGCGGAAAAAGCGAAATTGCTGAGAATTGTGCTATCGAACTGCGCCGTTGACGCCGTAAGTGTTTATCCCACCTACAGAAAGCCCTTCGACATGATCTTCGAACGGGCTAAAACGAAGGAATGGTGGCCGAAGGTGACTTGAAATCGCCAGGGCTCAGGAGAGCCCAATGCCGACGTGAGCCAATCCGGCGGATGAAAATGCAACGCG
Source organism: uncultured Acidobacteriota bacterium (assembly GCA_963768275.1). GTDB lineage: Bacteria > Acidobacteriota > Terriglobia > Acidiferrales > UBA7541 > Palsa-360. The sequence goes on along the minus strand of CAVYHH010000011.1, from coordinate 369,846 downwards.
AAGCGCACCGCAAGGTAGAATCCTGTGCCTGCAACTGCTGACAGTGCCGCATTCACCACCACCAACCAGCCCACCCCGTTAACCGCAATACGCAGCATTCTCCAGGCCCGTTCACCTCTCCCGGTTGGTGTCTCACGAAGGCCGTGAATCATCTGGTACGCTGTTTCCGCAGCTCCTGCAAGGGCCACGAGGACGACCATCAACCAAAGAGCTACAAACACGGAGCCCATCTCGACGTGCTCGCTCCAGCTCGTGCCGTGACTGCCATGCGCTGCGGTGACTAGACTCATCTGCAGTACTCCCGCGAGCAGGAATGGCACGATTACAAACAGCAGAATCTTTTTTTCGCCCCAGAGGGCACCCGGATTCTCCACTTGTTTAGTATCGGGATTTTCATCCAAGAACCGGGTTCTGCGATATTCATTGCGGAGAGCGTAGGCCATCAATCCCGACGCGATCACAAAAAGCGCAGCCGCAAAAATCGACGAACGCGGCTGGGGAAGTTTTGTCATTGGCTCGGCCGTCAGATCCAAAACCAGCAAGAAAAACAACAATCCTGAACCCAACGTCAGTTGGTTGAGGAAGGTATTCCGAAGCCAGATGGCGATCGCCACCCAAGTGTCCGCGGTGAAGAAGCCTTTCTGGGGCGTCAGGTAATTGCTGTAACGCCGGAGCCAGCGGATCGGATCGGGATGAATCGGGTGGGTCTGATCCGAAGGCACGGGAACGAGTTGGGATTTCACGCTTTTGAATCCGTCTCCAACGTCGTATTGCGCGGGCGGATTGCCAAGCACGTCCTCCTCCTGGAGTTTCTTTTCTTCACGCTTGATCCAGGCCGCCAGCCATTCGTGAATGTAGCCCCCTCCGGACACGCTGGAAAGATAGTCGAAATTCTCCAGCTTTCCCAATCCCGCCAGGCCTTGCAAAATTCCCAGATTGAGCGTGGCGCTCCGAATCCCCCCGCCGGAAAAACAGATTCCCTGCAGCGTGGCTTTCCTTGCCCATGTGTAGCCGTCGTCGCTTTGCGGATCGAAAGACACATCTTTGCACCGATGAATCGCTCGCCGCGCCTTAACCGCCGGAATTTCTTGTGCGAGCAACCACCGGCTGGGCGTGAAATCGACTAGGTCCGCCAGCTTTTGTTGCAGATGAGGTCTCTGTTTCAAGTATGCGACAGCCGCATCGGTATTCGCAGTTAGAATCGGTTTGACTTCGAGGAACTCATCAGTGACAGGATGCTTGGAATAAAAGTCTTTGACGATCCCGGTAAGCTTCTCCAGATAATCCATGCTTCTACCCCCCAGGCGGCCTCTTGCGCCCCTCGTGTTATGAGTTCGAATTGAACAACCCGACTGCGGCCGCGCAAATGGACGGTAAATATTTGAACTTCACGCCGAAAATGAGACTCCCAATTGAAATTAGTTGCTGCCCGATCCGGGGTTCGCAGATGTATCCGTTTTTGTCTGTGTCCCCCCGGATTTTTGTGCACTTGCGGCTGCCGCTGCAGCATTCTTAGCCCCTCCACCGGTCAATTGAGAGATGAAGCCCACGAGATCCAGGCCGAACCCGAAGCGGTAGGTGTCGCGCGTGGTCGGAGTGGTCACAAGCGTTACGGTCGGGTCATAAGCTGGCGTGGAAGTATCAGGCTGCAGAACGAGTGCTGGCGGTATTTTGGCGGCGCCAATCCTTAATTCCGTCTCTCCAAACAAGTAAATGGAACTGAACGCCCCCGCCACACTGTGTCCCCTGTTCCCGAACGGCAGCGGATAAAACGCTTCAATCCTCCCGACGACTCCTTGCCACCTCCCGCCGCTGATCACCTGGTTCTGCCCCGCGGTGATCTGAAGCATGGCCGGAGCGCTGGTCAAGGGCATTCCACTCGGATCGAAGTAATGCGTCGTGAGCCGCAGGCCTCCTAGAAATTGCTTCGGAAAACGCTCGACATCCGGCGAAATGAAACCCACGCGTTCGGAAGTAATGTTCCCATAAATGGCTTGAAAGGCTTTGGAGGCTGGCGTCCCCGCCGCAGGAACGAAGAATACCTGCGGGTTGGAAGACGGGCTGCTGAAGAATCCAGTCGCTCCAAAACCCGCGACGAAACCAAGAGTAAAAGATTGGCGAGAATTTTCGCTGAGCCCGCGAAATGGAAAACTGCGAAGGGGAACCCACTCAAAACCGCTGAGGAATTCGGCTCCTTGCGCGAGCTGATTCAATTTCAATGCGCCAAGTTGCGCTGTGAATCCGGTCGCGACATCCGCCAACGTCTGATTCCCAGCCTGGGGAAAACTGGCAATCCGAACATTGCCCCACCATCGCCATTTATGATCGTTCCCCTCTCCGTTATTCTCCGGATACATCCGAAAGGCGATGGGACGGCTGATGTAAAAATCAAGGAACCAATTCTGATTGAAGTTGGAAGAGCTCGCCCCGGACTGCTGATAGCCGACGATCGCGCGCAACTCCTCTCCAAACAAATTCGGGCGGGCTAGAGGCTGAATCGCGCCCAGTGTGTTCTTCGCCGACGGCGCGGTGGCAATAGTTACGATTTCCTGACTGGTATTGGCTTGCGCCTTGCCCGACGGTGCGGTGGCGCCGCTTGTGTCCGGACTTGTCTTCGTCTTGCTTGCGTCCGTAGGGTCCTGCCGTGGCACGCTGAATGGCGTATTGAACTGATAGCTGAATGCGCCCGTGCAATCGGTTGTGGTAATCGCCTCGGAGTCGGAATTTCGTTTGACGTACAGTGTCGTAATCTGCCCACCGTTCGGGCAACTGCCGTTTCCCCCATTCCCGGCGCTCGCATTCGATTTCGCGTTAGTCATGACCGTGCCAGTGACTGTGTCGCCGCCTTCGTAGATCGGGTTTGTGATGATGGTGGCCTTCGCGGGACCGCCCTGGGCAACTTGGCCTGCGGCGGGCGCAGCGGGCGCGGCGCCGAGCATCACGATCGGCGCAATCCCCACGTGAAGCAAGATTTGGTTAGTGGCGATTTGCTTCTGGGCGCTGTCTTTCACCGTGACGGTCGTGCAAAAGTCGTCGGTCGGCATCGGAGTGCCGCTAACCACTCCGGCGGGGCTCAGGCTGAGGCCATTCGCAGGCGCAGGATTCCAGGTAAACTCGAACGGATAGCCGTAGTTCCCGTTGACTTGGATCCCCAATTGAAAGTTATTGCCCCCCGTGGATGCTATGTTCACGACCGCCGCGCCCTGGCAGGAGTTCGCAGTGGCAGCGGGCGCTTTAGCCGCCGGAGGATTCGCTGGAGCGGCAGGTGGGGCTGCATTCTGCGAAGGATCCTGCGATCCTGGCCCTGGATTCGGCGCGGGAGTGGCCATGGCGAGCGGCGCAGCCAGGCTCAGCAAAAGGACGATCCGCAAAAGGCCCATGGGCCCCTCCTCCGGAGTTCAGGCATCCGGCCTGTCAAATGGGGACGATTTTCCAAGGGGTAGAAATGCGGTCACTCTTCTACTCTGTAGATATCCACATGTCAACTTTTATTTTTATTACCTAATCAGGTATGCCCGAGCGGGTGGGCCGGATTGACGCTGAAGAGAGGGAACGGCGAAACGGAAAAACGGGTGACCGGGTGCCGCTCGTCTTACTGCTGCTGCCAGCCGCCCCCTAACGCCTTGTAGATTTGCACCAGGGCCAGGAGTTCGTTGAGGCGGGCTTGCGCCAGGCCGAGTTCCGCGGACAGGTAGTTCGTTTCGTTCGTGAGGACTTCCAGATAATTCGTGGTGCCGGCCTGATAACGCTGGCCGGAAAGCTGCGCGGCGTCTTCCGCGGCTCGCGCCAGCAACTCCTGCTGCGCCAGGAATTCCTGATTTTGCTGGTAGGCGATCAGCGCGTCGGAGACATCGCGGAACGCCCCCTGAATGGTCTGCTGATAGGTCAGCACCGCTTCCTGCTGCTGCGCTTCGGCCAGACGAACGTTGGAGCGAAGCGCTCCACCCTCAAAAATCGGCTGCGTGATCGTTCCCGCAAACGTCCACAGCCCGGCAGAGCCGCTGAAGAGGCTGGTGAGCGACGAACTCAGGAATCCGGGCTGGGCAGTCAGCGAAATGTCGGGAAAATAAGCGGCCCTGGCCACCCCGATCCGAGCGTTCGCCGCAACCAATAATTCTTCCGCCTGGCGGATGTCCGGGCGCCGCTCCAGCAACGCGGAGGGAAGGCCGGCTGGAATCGCCGGCGGATGCGGCTGGTCGATGAGCTCCTTGCCGCGCGGCGTGATCGGGCCCGGATTGTTTCCCAGGAGGATACTGAGTGAATCCTCCTGCTGCCCGATGCGCCGGTTGAGATCGGCAATGCCTGTCCCGGCGGTGTAGACGAGCTGTTCCGCCTGGCGCACGTCCAGAATCGAATTGATGCCGTGTTCCTCGAGCGTCTTGGTCAGCTCCAGCGATTCCTTGCGGGAGGCGAGCGCCTTTTGCGAAATATCCAGTTCCAGGTCGAGTTCGCGAAGCTGAAAATAGGCTGCGGCCACATTCGCTACGAGCGTGGCGTTCACTTCCTCGCGCGCCCAGTCCGTCGAGAGCAAGTTCGCCCGCGCCGCTTCAGTGCCACGCCGATACTTGCCCCAGAAATCGACGTCCCACGCCGCGTTTGCCGTCACCCGTCCAAAATTGAAACTGTACGCGGGGATGGGTCCCGTAGCGGGATTGCGCAGGCCGGTGCCGGTGCCACTAGCACTCACAGTGGGAAGCTGGTTCGCGCGCGCCAGCCCGACCTGTGCCTGCGCTTCGAGGACGCGCGTCGCCGCGATCCGAGCGTCATAATTCTGCTGCAGAGCCGTGCGAATCAACTTCTGCAACTCTTCGTCCTGAAAAACTTCCCACCACTTTTGTTCGCCGAGCGATTGCGTCGAAGCGCTGGCGGCTTCCTCCGGCGTCAGCCCCCGGAAGGCGGTAGGGGCATCGGTGTTCGGCCTTTTGTAATTGGGGCCGACCGTGCAGCCGGCAAGGATAACGGCCAGCGCGCAAAGCGCGACCGGCGAAATGAACAACCCAATCCGATTGGCGAGAAATTTATTCATAATTTGCAAAGCACCGGTAGCACAGACTTCAGTCTGTGGGTTTTGGTCCTTGCAAGGACGAAACCCCACAGACTGAAGTCTGTGCTACTAAAACCTGGGTCTCAATCCGCCGCCCCATCCTGCGCAGTGATTTGCGCGCCTGCGGAAGGTATCTGTGTGTGTCCCGAATGGAAGAACGACGTGCGGTTCAGCACCTTCTCCTGGAACTCTTCCAAATACAGATAAATCACCGGCGTCACATACAACGTGATGAATTGCGAGACCACCAGCCCGCCGACGATCACCATGCCCAGTGGACGGCGCGACGCCCCATCGGCTCCGTAGCCGGCGGCGATGGGCACGGCGCCGATGACCGCCGCGAGCGTGGTCATCAGGATCGGCCGGAAGCGGTCCAGGCTCGCCTCATGAATGGCGTTCTCCGCGGTCTCGCCGGCGTCCACGCGCTGCCGTGCGAAATCGACGATCATGATTCCATTCTTCTTCACGATGCCCATGAGCATGAACATCCCCACGAACGCGTACAGCGACGCCTGCTCGCCAAACAAGTACAACGTCAGCAACCCGCCGACGAGCGCCGTCGGCAGCGTCGAAAGCACGGTCAGCGGATGGACGTAGCTTTCGTAGAGAATCGCCAGGATCACGTACATGACGAACACGGCAAGCGCCATCAGGATCGTCAAATCGCGGACCGTGTCGCGAAATGTCAGAGCCTCGCCCTGCAAGCTCGCGCGAATCGTCACGGGCACAACTTCCGCAGCGGCCTTGGAAATGTAGTCCGTGGCGTCGCCGATCGCCACGTTCGGCTTCAAATTGAAATAAATCGTCACGGCCGTGAACTGATTGAGGTGGTTCACGTTCTGCGGGCCCAGCGTGGTTTGCCAATCCACGAGCGCGCTGAGCGGCACCAGATTCTTCCCGTCATCCGACCGGATGTAAAGCAGCGAGAGATCGCTGGCGTGCGCGCGTTCGGAATCCTTCACCTCGAGGATCACCTGGTACTGATCCTCCGGCTTCTTGATCAGATACAGATAATTTTGCGAATACGCGTTGCGGAGAAGATTGAGGATTCGCGTTTCCGAAACGCCGTAAGTGCGCGCCTGGTCGCGCCGGATATTGATTTCCAGATTCGGCGTGTGATCGAAAAAATCGCTGTTGACGGTCGCAAAACCCGGGTACTGCATCATCTTGCCCATCAGCTTCTGCGCGACGTCGTAAACCTGCTCCGAATTCACTCCCGAAACCGAGTACGCGTACTGGCCTTGATTCGTATTGGTCGCCCCCGTGCTGATTTCCAACACCGGAAAAGGCCGCAGAAAAGGGAAAATCCCGGGAATCGTGCCTAGCCGGCCCATCAAGCCGCCCGCGACGGCCTGAATCGGCGCGCGACGTTGCGGCGGATACAAAAACGCGAGCAGAAGTCCCTGATTCGAAGCCAGGAATTGGCCGTTCCCTGTCATTGTGAACGTGGCCCCGACGGCGGGATTATCGCGCATGAGTACTCCCGCCTGATCCTGCAAGTCATGCATCTGGGCCGGCGATGAGCCTTCCTTTCCAATCATCACGCCCCAGATAAAACTGCTGTCACCGACGGGCAAGAACGCCTTCGGCACGGCGGAAAAGAGAAGAATCGTGCCGGCCATGCAGGCGACCCACGTCAGGGCTGAAATCCATCGATGACGCAGGAACCACCACAGCGATTTCCCGTACACCCGCAGGACACTCTCCTCGACTCGACCGACAGTGCGCTCCACCCAGTTCTTTTTGACGCCATGCCCTCTCGGTTTCAGAAGCCTCGCGCACATGAGCGGCGTTAGCGTCAGCGAGACCAGGCCCGAGGCGAAAATCGACACCACAATGGTGATCGCGAATTCACGGAAAATCCGTCCCACCAGCCCAGACATGAAAACGAGCGGAAAAAATACCGCCGCGAGCGAAACCGTCATGGAAAGAATCGTGAAACTGATTTCGCGCGCGCTTTCGAGAGACGCCTCGAGCGGCTTCATCCCTCTTTCCATCAGGCGCACCGTGTTTTCCAAAAACACGATGGCGTCATCCACCAGAAATCCGATGGCCAGCGTCAACGCCATCAGCGACAGATTGTCCAGGCTGTACCCGAACTGGCGCATGGCCATGAACGTAAGCAGGAGCGACAACGGAAGGGCCACGGCGGGGATGAGCGTATCAGTGGCCCTGCCGAGAAATATGAAAATCACGGCGACGACGAGCACAAACGCGAACATCAGCGTCACCTGCACGTCGGCCACGGAATTGACGATCGTCTGCGAACGGTCGTAAATCGGCGTCACGCGCACCGACGCGGGCAACTCGGCGCTGATGAGCGGCAGCAGATCGCGCACGCTCTTGGCAACTTGCACAACGTTCGATCCCGCTTGGCGGTTCACGGCCACGATAGCGGTCGCGGCCGGCTCACCGTACCCGCGCACCCAGAACTTCATGCGGATGCGCTCATCCTGCACGGTGTCTTCCACGTCGGCCACATCGCGCAAATAAACGGGTCCGGCGCTGGTGCTGCTGACGATCAAATTCCCGTACGCCGCGGCGTTCTCCAGTTGCCCTTTCGGCTGCAGCAGAGCCGTGCCGGAAGAGCTGTCGAACTGCCCCGCGCCGATGTAGCTCGTCCCGTTCTTCACGGCGTTGTTGAGGTCGTCGATCGAAATTCCGCGAGCCCACATCTTCGAAGGATCGACCTTGATGCGGATGGCGGACTTCGTGCCAAACACGTTCACGCTGCTCACGCCGGGCAGGATGCTGATTCGCTGGCCGACCTGCGTGCTTCCGTAGTCGTAGAGCCGGCCGCCCGTGACGGAGTCGCTCGTCAAAGCGATGTACAGAATCGGCTGATCGTTCGGGTTGGTTTTCGAGTAGGTCGGAGGCGACGGCAAATCCGTGGGCAGGCTGCCGGTGGCCTGCGAAATGGCGGTTTGCACATCCGTCGCGGCCGCGTCGATGCTCTTGTCCAGCGCGAACTGCAGCGTGAAGCTCACGTGGCCCTGCGTGCTCTGCGAGGTCACCAGTTCGAGCCCGTTGATCTGCATGAATTGCCGCTCGAGCGGCGTGGCGATGTTATTGGCGACGGTGTCGGGGCTTGCTCCGGGATAATTCGCCTGCACGGAAATCACCGGGTAGTCCACCACGGGCAGATCGTTGACCGGGAGGCGCAAATAACTCAGCACGCCGAAAACGATGACGGAAACCGTCAGGACCGCGGTCATGACCGGGCGGCGAATGAATGGTTCTGAAAGATTCATGATTGCCCTGACGGCGGCGCCGCGGCCGCGCCCGTAACGACACGCACCTTGCCGCCCGGCATCACGCCAAGCTGGCCATTCATGACGACGCGTTCGCCGGGCTGAACACCCTGTTCGACCACCACCATTTCCCCTTGCCTTTGCCCGAGTTTCACGGGCCTCAGTTCCGCGGTCGAGTCCTCTTTGACGACAAAGACGAAGGGACCCTTCGCCGAATCTTGCGGCGCGGCCGCGGGCACAAGCACAGCCTTCGGCAGCGTCGCCAGCACGAGCCGCACATTCACGAACTGGCCCGGCCAGAGGTGCCGGGCGGGATTTGGAACGGTGGCGCGGAGCATGACTGTTCCGCTCGCGCCCTGCACGGAATTGTCGAGAAACGTGAGCTGACCAACTTCGGGTTTCGTCTCATCCGGCAGGCGCACTTCCACTCGGAGCGCGCGCTTTGCCGAATTGCGCTGCACTTCGGAGAAATCGCTTTCTGTTGACGTGAAGTCGGCGTAGATCGGGTCCATGCGCTCGATGGTCAGCAGCGTGGTCGTGTTCGCCGTCACCACGTTTCCGTTATCGACGAGCCGGTGCCCCGCGCGGCCATCGATCGGCGAGCGAATCGAGGTGTACTCCAGATTCAGGCGCGCCGACTCTACCGCCGCTTCGTTTTGCTTGACCTGCGCTTCGCCCACGTCCACCGCATTTTTCCGCGTGTCGTAATCCTGCCGCGCGATGGCTTTGGACTCGACGAGGTCCTTCACGCGGTCAAATTCGATCCGCGCAAAATCCAGCGCCGCCTTCGATTGCGCGAGGTTGGCTTGCGCCGCATTGAGCTGCGCCTCGAAGGGCCGCGGATCGATCGTGAACAGCGGATCGCCCTTTTTCAAATCGGCGCCGTCCGCAAAATGTATTTCCGTAATCTTTCCGGATACCTGGGGTTGCACGGACACAACTTCCCTGGCGACGGTGTGGCCCACCTCGTCCAGGTAAAGCGGCACGTCTTGCGAGACAGCCGTTGCCACCGTGACAGGGGAAGGCGGCCGCTCAAACGGTGTCGGATCTTTCTTGGCGCAAGCTGTGAGCAGAAGACCCAAAACGCAGGCCAGATAAAATGTCGTGTTCCCGCGAGGCATCAATCTCCTATCGCTTTCTCAAAAGCTATCGGTTCAAGACTCTATATAATACGACACCCTGAATCAGATGTATCAGGCCTCGATTGGTGGCATGAATTTCTTCGGCCTGTTTTCTGAACGTTTGGCTAAACGAATGCGTTACAAGGAGTTTAGCGAAATCCGCAAAACGTGAATTTTTGAAAAATTGACGGAAATTGGGGCGAGACGGTGTGGCGGGGGGAGAACTGCCCAGGTGTCGATATGCAGTTCTATTTCGCTGACGCTGCGGCTGCGGACGACAATCGCTTCAATTCATCGTACGTAAAGACGATCTGTGCGGTGTCTCCGCCTTCTTGCTTGCGGCCCAGCCCAAGCACCCGCGAAAACCATCGCACCTCTGGTGGCGTAAGGCCTAGTAGAACAGCGGCGCCGCGCTCATCAACAGTCTTGTTCGGTCCATCGTCAGCCATATGGGGCCACCTCCTGGGCGGCGCGTTTCAGGTGAATATCAATATGGCAATTCCCGTGCCAGGACTGCAGAGATATCAAATCCTTTGGAATGAATGATTTCAGGCGAAAAAGAAGAGAACCCAGCACTTCCTAGGCAAAAGTTTTCACTTAAGGTAGGCCGATCTTCCCAGGGGCTCTTAACGCAGGACGACAACACGAGGGCAGGCGCTGTAGCACTCGTCCGCTGTGGCGGACGAGGATGCGCTCGAATCTGCATTGCCCGTCCCGCACGCGGGACGGGCGATCCGGCGCACTAACCCACCCCTAGGCAGACTGAGCGCGCGCCTGTTGCTTTACGCAGACCCTATTGGTCAACTCGATGAGCTGTTTCAGATTCCACCACTCCTCTTCGCTCATCAGCCTTCCGTCCGGACTCGAAAAATAAATCGATACGAATCCTTCGGTGGAGAGAGGAGAACGGACAATCAACTGCGTTTTTTGGTGTTCCGGCAACGGTTCAGGCATGGGCGATTCCTCCAGATGGACGCGGATTCTATCATGAATAGCGCGGTCCAATCTTTAACATAGCATTAATAAAAATAAAGTGGCACAGGCTTCAGCCTGTGGGGTTTGGTCCTTGCAAGTACGACCCTCAAAAGCCGGCTTCAAATTCGCGGAAGCGCCGCTCAAGCTCCCATTGCTGCTGCGCCTTTTCGCTGGACTGGAGAAAGGCGGCGCAGGTTGCGGTCGGTTTGGCGGCGCCAGCCGCGTCTGGCGCGCATGCCGCCGCGGTCCGCGTGAAAGCATCCGGCTCGCGCCACAGACTCGCGCCAGGCAGAAAATTGTGCTCCAGGCCCGTGCGAACCATCTGCTTCAGGTCCGCGTAGCTGAGCGTGTAAGTTTCAGCGGCGCGCACGTACTCGTGCGTCATGTTGATGCGCGACACGCCTTCATCATCGGTCGAGAGCGCCACCGGAACACGGAACTTGCGATAAATGGGAAGCGGGTGATCTTTTCCGGCCACGCCAAGAATCACATCATTGCTGGTGAGATTGATTTCCACCATCACGTGTTTCGCGGCCATCTCTTTCAACAAATCGTAAGGACGATTTTCGTACATTACGTCGACGCCGTGCCCGATGCGCTCGGCGTGCGCGTCCTCAATCGCCAGGCGAATGTGGCAGCAAAGGCCCTCGGGCGGCACAAGGCCCGGGGCAAGCTCGCCGGCGTGAAGGCTGATGTGCACCTTCGGATAGAGCCCATGCAGAAAGCCAACGATCTTCATATGCAGTGCGTAGTCGGCCATCGAGATCGTGCCGTCCTCCGGCATCACGTAGTTGATCCCCACAAAGCGCGGATCGGCCGAGGCTGCCTCAAAGCCGAGCAGTGTCTGCGCGAAGACTTGCTCCTTCGGGAAGCCTCGCAGGACCTGATAGAGGTAGCGAATCGCGATCTTGCAGCCGGGCATCTCCTCCGGCGTGCCGCAACGCTCGCGCGCGCGCCGGGAAGTTTCGGCCTGGTCCCGTTCGGCGCGAGCCACGCCAACGTCATCGCGCAAGCCGCGCGCAAGCAATGCGTCGCGGAGCTGGGCGAGATCGTCGCGCCATCCGATTTCCTTCGCGATCTGAATGGTGTGCCCGAATTCGGGCGTCACCATGATTTCCAGATACTGCTCGTTTTGCGCGGCCGCGCGCGAAGCGATTTCGTCGAGCCATTCACCCCCGTGGCGGTTGCCCGCCCCTTCGAATTTTCCGAACGCATCGAAAAAGTGGTCGTGCCCGCTGACGCCAGGCGAGGCAACGAAGCTGCGCATGGAAAACGCGTTGATCAGCGTGTCGTACAGATTCTGATCCGAGAAAGCCTTCGCGGCCGCTACCTGGCCCGCGCCGCAGATGGGCTGGGGCGCCATCAATGCATGGCTCGCAAGGTCCACGCAAAAGCCGTCTTCCGCCGCGTCGCGAAGGAAAGTTTCGGCGTAGACTCCACCGGTCAGGTGATAGTGCAAGTCCGCGCCTTTGGGCATCCGCGCGAGAAACGCTTCGAGGTCAAGTGGATTCGCGCGCGCGGCTTCGTACGCGCGGGCCGCGCGCTGCTCGGCCGTTCCCGCCGTTGCGGCAGTATTTTTGGCCGTGGTCTGAGCACGGACAATCGCTGGCAAGAGGAGGAAGAGCACAGCAAAGATTGGAGCGACCAGCGGAACTCGGAGACGTTTTGTGCTGGGCATGTTTCTTGACGTTATCCAAGTGAAGAACAAAATACGAGGGCGCCACACCATCAGCGATCATATGAATTGGAAGAAAAAACAGTTCCGGATCAGGCCTTAGCCGCTCTTGCCATTCCGTCCTGCGGATACCAGCGGACCGGGGATGGGCGCTCTGGAGCCGTGATCGTTTCGGGTGTTCCCTCGAAATCGACAATTTCCCGAGTTCGGTATGGCTTTTCCTTGTGGCAGGTGGGGCACCGGAGATTGAAGACCTGGGATTTTCGTTGGGACGATTCTGCCCCATCACTTGCTGTCTGCAGGTTCCCTACGATGGCGGGAACGGGAACCGGCGCTTTGCAATGAAGGCATACTACTCCGCGAAATGTTGGGCGTTCGGTTTCAATGGTCATCTTCGATCCTCGCAGAGATTAGGATTCAGGTCTTGGGGGTCATCCCAATCCTACTCTAAAGCGTCCAGCCGGGTCCAGTGGCGTAAGAGGGTTAGCTGTGGAAATACAGGAAGCGCGCCCCTGAAATACAGTGCCATTTCTGTAATATACTGATTACATTAGCCTTAGCTGCAAACAGTCTTAGGTTGATTTCGCCGTTTTTCTCATTCCTAAAATGGGAAGCCACTTGCATTCCGCCCTCGGCAAAGCAAAAGGAGCAAGGGGCTCCGGCGGCTCGGCAGCCGAAGGAATGACCAAAATCCAGCGCGTCATTTCAGGTGACACCCGCGGCAACGAAGATTAAACTCGCGAGAATTATCCCTTGGTCCAAGGAACAGGGCTGAGGCAGGGCCCGCGCTACCTCAAATCAACTTCCGGACCCAAGTCCTTCGCCGAAAGGCGTAGTCCGGCACCTTATCCTGCGGAATTCCGCACCGCGGTGATGCGTCCTCGACTTAGCTGATGATCGCCCCGGATCATCCCGAGCTTGGAATTGCCTGATTTTAGTTTCCGATTCGATACATCGCCACGGAATTCTTGCTGAAAATTGTTCTCGCATGACGGATTGTAAGACGTCGCCGGCAGGGGGCAATTCGACCGGCGCGCCGCAATCGAAATCACTTGGGACCGGGGAAGGAATTCCCGCGAGTTTGCGCGGAGCCCCGGCAGAAGAAGGCTCATGGGGATCAGTACCAGCATTCATGTCGGACCTTACGAAATATTTTTTCCGCTCAAGCCATCCGTCTCCTCTGTTCAGCAATACGGCCAGCACAATCTTCCCGGAAGGCTATTCGTCGTCGAAGGAATCGACGGCTCGGGCAAGTCCACACAGCTCAGCCTGCTCCATAAATGGCTGGAAGCGAGAGGCTACGGGGTGGTGTTCAGCGAGTGGAATTCCTCTCCCCTTGTAAAAGACACCACCAAATTGGGAAAGAAAAAGAAATTGCTCACTCCCGCGACGTTCTCTCTGGTTCACGCCACGGATTTTGCCGACCGGACCGAACACAGCATCCTTCCTTTCCTGAAGGCGGGCGCCATCGTGCTTTGCGACCGCTACATCTACACGGCGTTCGCGCGCGACGCGGCCCGCGGCATGGATGGCGATTGGGTGCGCGATCTGTACGGTTTTGCCGTGAAGCCGACGGCGGCCTTTTACTTTCGCGTTCCGCTCGAAACCGCGATCGGACGCCTGGTCGGCGCGCGAGACGGCTTCAAATACTACGAAGCTGGCTTGGATTTGGGATTGACCCTCGACGCCGAGGATAGTTTCCGGTTGTTCCAGGGCCGGATTCTCGAAGAATACGAAAAGATGATCCCGGAATTTGGCCTGACGGTGATTGACGCGACCATGCCCGTCGAATCGCAGCAAGCGCAGGTGCGCGAAATCGTGCAGTCGCATCTCGCGAATGCAAAGGAACTGAGGATACACCCATGAGGCAGACCTACGGAAAACAGCTCCCCGCAATGCGGCTCACCGATCTTCCGGGAAAGTTGATCGTCATTGAAGGCACCGATGGAGCGGGGCGCTCCACCCAGATCAATCTGCTGAAACCGTGGCTGGAAGAACTGGGGCACGCCGTTCTCGATACGGGTATGACGCGTTCAAGGCTGGCCGGCGACGGAATTCGCCGAGCCAAGGAGCGAAATAATCTGGGCCGCGTGACGCAGAGCCTCTTCTACGCCACGGATTTCATCGACCGTCTTGAGAAGGAAATCGTCCCCGCGTTGCGCGCCGGATTCATCGTTCTAACGGATCGTTACATCTACTCGCTAATGGCCCGCGCCATGGTGCGCGGAATGGACCCGAGCTGGATCCGAAACGTGTACAGTGTGGCGCTCAAGCCGGACGCCGTCTTTTACCTGCGAATTGGCATCGACCAATTGCTGCCCAGAGTTGTTTTTTCGCGGGGCTTTGACTATTGGGAATCCGGAATGGACCTCTTCCCCGGCCAGGACATTTATGAAGGTTTTTGCAGTTACCAGGCCACGTTGCTGGCGGAATTCGACCGCCTGGCAGAGGAATTCAAATTCGAGATCGTCGATGCATCGGCGGATGCCGAGGCAGTCTGCGCTCACCTCAAGAAAAAGGTCCTGGAAATCATCGAGCCGGGTCGCGTGGAGGCGCCTGCGGCGAAGTCGCCGGACGCTTTCGTCGAATCGCTCGCTGAAAAAATCTTCGCGAACCTCACTCGCGGAAGTAAGCACCCCGGACAAATTGCCGCCAATCCATTTCCAACGACACCCTCTACCGGGCGCGTCCCGTTCCCGCGTAGAAATGGTTCTGCTCCTACAATTTAAGTCAGCCGCTGTAGCGCTCGTCCGCCGCGGCGGACGAGCATCCGGTAGAAAATGGTGCCCGCCTGAAGGCGGGCTCTACAAGTGCGAGTACTCCAATTTTCCTGCGCCGCCGGCCGGATGTAGAATGCAAGCATTCCCGTTGAGGACCGGTCACATGAAACGCGCTCTTCTACTAATTTGTTTGCTCGCCACGATTGTTTGCCCCAATTTCAGAGCGCAAACTCCCGGCGCGCAATCCGCATCCAGAACTTCCTCAGTCATCGATATAGATCGAACCGTGGAGCAGCGCTTCATGGTGGAACGCGGAGATGTGCGCATCGAAGTGATCGCTCAAGGAATGGGCCCGGTCCTCGTGATTCTGCCGTCGCTCGGCCGGGGCGCCGAAGACTACAACGTTGTGGCGGCTCTACTCGCAAAGGACGGCTTCCGCGTCCTGCGCCCCGAGCCGCGCGGCATCGGCGCGAGCACCGGACCGATGACGGGCCTGACGCTGCACGATTTCGCCGCCGACATCGCCGCCGTGATCGAGCACGAGCGCAAAGGCCCGGTGGTCGTGGTAGGCCACGCCTACGGCCACTTCGTCGCGGGCACGCTGGCAACCGACCGTCCCGATCTCGTGCGCGGCGTCGTTCTGGCCGCTGCGTCGGCGGGAAAAGTCCCGCCCGGCGTGCACGAGCCGTCAGTCTCGCCCGAAGTGCGCGAAGCTATCGAAAACAGCGGAAACCTCTCGCTCCCGGAAGCCGAACGCCTGGGATACTTGCAGCTTGCCTTCTTCGCGCCGGGACACGATCCGCATGTCTGGCTCGGCGGCTGGCACCCCGAAACCGAGAAAGCGGAAAACGCCGCATCGCGCGCCACGCCCATCGACGACTGGTTCGCCTGCGGCACCGCCCGCATCCTCGACCTGCAAGCCGAAAACGACGCCGTTGCCCCGCGCAAATTCGCCGGCGTGCTGAAAGCCGCGCTCGGCGACCGCGTCACCGTAGTCGTGATCGCCAACGCCGGCCACGCCCTCGTCCCGGAGCAGCCCGAAGCCATGGCCAACGCCATCGCTGCGTTCGCCCACACTCTGCAATAAATATTTCGCGTGTGGAGGTTTTGAAGTTATGAAATAAATTTCAGTCTATTGGATCCTCTTCTTTCTTCCCGGGCAGTTTCCCTGCAGAGGTATACTCCATGTTTAAAGGTCGTTACCGCGTCGGCCAATCGAAAGTGGGAGAATTCTGTCGTGCCGGTCGATATTGCGTTCATCACGGTCAACTACAACACCCTCGAGTGCGTACGTCAGTTGGCCGGCTTCTTCAAAGGTCTGGATGCGCCGTTTACGTTTACTTTCACCGTGGTGGACAATGACTCCAGGGATGGATCACAGGAATTCCTGCAAACTCACCCAGAAATTAATTATCTCCAGAGCGGAGGAAATATCGGTTACGGGCGCGCCATCAACCGGGGCGTGGCGGCGACGGCCAGCAAATACGTTTGCGTGACCAATTCGGACGTCATCCTCAACCGGGAGGCGTTGATCAAGCTTTGGCGCTTCCTCGAAGAACGGCCCGAGGCCGGAGTCTGCGCCCCGCGGATCACATACGAGGATGGACGGAATCAAGGGATGATTTTCAAACATTCTCTTTTTTCACTCTATGCGAACTGGTTTGCGAAGGCTCTGGCGAGATACTCGAAGCTGAAAATCGCGAAGGCAATCGCGCCGTTGCGAGTCGATGGCGTGCTGGGCGCGTTTTTCCTGATCCGGCGGTCCGTCATTCCGCCGCCGGCGCTTTTTGACGAGGATTTTTTCTTTTTCTACGAGGATACGGCGCTGGCGCACACCTTGCTGAATCGCGCGGTCCCGTGCTTTGTCATTCCCGATGCAACCATCATCCATGTCGGCGGCAAATCCAGACCGGCAGATTCCGTTTCGCTTTTCTATGATAGCAAACATCTCTACCTGAAAAAATTCTACGGGCCGCTTCACGCCAACGCCATCTATTTCCTGGATCGCGCGCGCATCCTCCGCAAATGGTCTCTCTATTCGCTATTTTCGTTGGTGACCGCTTCCGAGCGCATCAAGTCCAAGCAGCGGTACTACAAGATAGCCTGGGAAACCGCGCGCTTGCGATGAAGGGGATTTGCGTGACGGAAATCGCTGAAAATTTGTCGTCCATCGCCTTGCTCAAACATCTCGCGTTACAATGGCACTGTGGGAACAGGCAGTTCGAAATGGGGGCACCGTTCGAATGGCCGTCTTCAGGAGGTGACGTCATGTTTTGCATTCATTGCGGCAGAGAAATCGCCGACTCTTCCGATTTTTGTTCCTCTTGCGGCGCCCGGCAGCGCCAGAGGACTTCACACAAACAACTGACTCTTTCCGCCACGGACAAGAAGTTGGCCGGCGTGTGCGGAGGCATCGCCGAATATTTGGACGTGGATCCCACGATTGTGCGGTTGATCTGGGTTGCGCTGTCCGTAGTGCCCGGCGGCTTTGTTGGCGGCGCTCTGGCCTATTTCCTCGCATGGATCATCATTCCGAAGGCGCCTGCGTTCGCCCCGACGGCGGCAGGCGCGGCCACGGCGCAACCTTCGGCAAAAGCAAGCTGAATGCAAACGCGAAGTATTCCGGCAAATCCAGTAGCACAGACTTCAGTCTGTGGGGGTTCGTCCTAGCAAGGACCAAAATCCACAGGCTGAAGCCTGTGCTACTAAACCCTCAAAACTCAACATGAAGTCGCAGCGCTGGCGCAAGCAGGGGGCCGCGATCGCGGTTGTAGCCGGGGTTGTCGATGTACTGCGCATCAAGCGAGGTGAAGATGCCGCGCCAGACGTGCAGCGTGTAGTAGGTTTCGACGATGTTCTCGCGGCCGTAGTTCAATTTGCCGTCGCCGAGTAGGAAGCCAACGCCTCCGAGGGCCAGATATTCCTGGTGGTCGCGCGAAATTCCGTTGGAGATGAACGCGAGGCCCGCGCGGTCCAGCTTTCTTCGCCACTTGCTCCCTTGCGCGCCGGCGCCGACTTGCTGCGTTTCGTCCACTTCGGTGTAGGCGTACGATTCGTGCTGGCCTTCGTTCCATCCCCACCGCGCGAAAATTCCCAGCCAATCTGTCACCGGCTGCTCGACGTTGGCGCCGAATCCGTACTTGGTGGTCGTCTGAAGAGGGTGCGCCGTGATTTCCGGCTTCGGCGTGTCGCCCGCAAGAAAATTCGCGACGGCCACGCTGTAGATTCCCATGTTGGCGTGGTTCGCGTAGCCGAGCAGGCGAACCACAGCCTCGCGGTGCGGCAAGAAAGAATGGTGCAGCTCGAATTCGCCATTTTCGGCGCGGGCGCGGCCGAGATCGGCGTCGATGTTAATGCCGTTCGCCACCTTGGGCATCAGCGCTTCCGCGAATCGCACGGCCCAGTGGCGGTCGTCGTACTCCACCATCGCGGCATACGTGTAGCCGCGCGTGTCCGCGGCGTAGTCGTAAGCGCCGTTGTTGTCGAGCGTCCAATTCATGAACTGGAAATTGCTGTCCGAGCCGTACGCATTCAAATCAAAAAAATCCACCAGGCTGAATTTTCCGAAGCGAATTTCCAGGCGCCTCACCGGCAACTGCGTGAAGAGCGAGAGCGGCGTTCTCTCAGAGGGCGATTTCTCGCGGCTCAAGGGAATAATTTGATGCCACATCAAGCGAGCCACGTAAGGCGCCTTGCTGAGCGTCGGATTCCGAACAACGTCGAGATTCGTAAAGCCCGCCAAGCCGAGCGCTTCCCCGATCCCGTGCCCGCCGGTTTCCTGGACGTCGAAAAGAAATTCCGTTGTGCTGCTCGCCTCCACGCCGGTGAAAAGCGTCAGCACGCGCGAAGAAGCATCCTGCGCTTCGGGCGAAAGGCTGTTCGGCCCCTGGTACGGAGAAGGAAACGCGGGGTGCCACTGCGTAATAATATTTGCCTGGCCGGAAAGCCAGAAGCGGCTCGATTCCGAGTGCGGGAAAAGAGTCGTAGGTTCACTCGAAGAAGAATCATCCGCGGGAGTTGGAGCGGTTTGCGCAGACGCTTGATCCGCCGGCGCATCCTGCGCGCGCTCGGACAGCGGCGTTGCCAGGTGCAGACCTAGCAAGGACAGAAACACCAGCGCGAATTGGGCCGTGCCATGGCGCATATTCTCCCGTTTAGATCGGCATTCCCTTCAAAGCATTAAATCATGGCCTTACCCAGTATCGAGATGAACAGTTGGTAAAAACAGTCCGGATAACTTCTCCACCCCCAGGGCCATTTACGAATTGCCCTCGTAGCTGAGCGCGGCCTGCGCCTCCGCTCGCGCCGCCGCGAGATCGGGCTCATGCACCCTGGCCTGCGAGTCGAACATCGACATCGACGGATCGATCCAAACCCGGATGAGCGGGGCGTTCTCCCCGTCGTGCGCGCGAATCCACACGCAGTACAGGCTTGGGCGCGGCACGGAATTCTTACCATTGAAAATGAAATCAAACATGATCCCCTCCATTCAATTCACACATGCCCTGACCGGGCTCCGGCGCCTCTTCCGGTAAAACCATTTTTCAGGAGGGGATTTTTCCCGCGGCATTGCGGATTCCCGCTCGCTCGGTTTTTTCATCCACCCGAGCGGAGCAGAAACTGGATTCACGGCAGCTTGTGCTATGCTCGCTCGGGGCGGAGGTCCGGGAGGCTGGAACGACCCGGAGGTTCCGGTTCTTGAACTGGAATTTCCATGTGTTCTAATTTCCTTTCGGGCCGTTTCAGCGCGGCCTGAACCTCTGATACCATACCCCCATAGGGTAGTCAAGAAAAAATGTCTCATTTATCGAGAGAAAAGCTGGATCTGGTAACCCGCACCAAGAAAATCGTGGGGCAGCTCGAAGCCGTCGGGCGCGCCCTGGATCAGGACGAGCCCTGCGCCGAGGTCCTGCAACGCCTCTCCGCCGCGCGCGGCGCCATCAACAGCCTCATGGGCGAATTGATGGAGGACCACATCCGCAACCACATGCCCCGGAAAACGAAATCCGCGGAGGAAGCCGCGGACGATCTCATCGAAATCGTCCGGACATACCTGAAATAACCGGCGCTATACCAAGCAAAAAATCTGAAACACAGAGAACACGGAGAAATTCCACAGAGATCACCGAGCCGGAGATCGCGGACTTGAGAACCAAACGGATTTCTCCGCTTTTCTCTGTGTGCTCTGTGTTGAGGCTTTTTGTTGGTGCTTCGTGAAGGTTTTGGCGGGTTGGGTAGAGCGCTTACGAACCCGATTTCTCGGGGCCGTCGTCCCCGCAGCGCAATCCCAACCCACTGTGAGATGAATCTTGGCAGGGTGAACCGGATGTCTCAATGGGCCAGTCGAGTCAAAAATTTTGGGACCCGGGTTGTAGTACTAGGTCTTGGAGACTTGGAACGCGGGGAGCGGGCTGCGCGGCGCGAAGGCTTGGTCAAAGCGGCCTTGCGTACATGTAAGTTATTTAGCAGAAATGACTTGCGAGACAAAATCTATTCGACGACGGCGATCTTGTTGGCCAGGGAAAGAGGCAGCCACAGCCGACCTCTCGCGTCGCGAGCCATGTTGCGGACGGATGAATTCGGCGCCGGCATCGGATAGGTTCTGAACACCTCGACAGCAGGGTCAAAGCGGACCAAATTGTTGGCGGCCGCCCCGCTCTCCTCATACCAGATCTTGCCCGAGGAATCCGCCGCAATCCCATAGGGCTCGGAATGGTTTCCCGACGGGCTATCCCAGAATTTGAATTTCATGTCGGCCAGCGTCAGGCGGCCCAAGCGCCCGCCCCCGGAATCGGTGAAATAGATGGCGCCTTTCACGGCGACCAGCCGCCGAGGTTCCACGTTTGACTCCCTGGGAGCGTATTCCGTGATCGCCCCGCTGGCCGGATTGACGCGGCCCAGCTTTCCCCCCGTCAATTCGCAGAACCAGAGGCCGCCATCGTCCGCCGAAACGATTCCGTAGGGGTGCGCATCCTGCGTCGGCACGCCGTACTCGGCGATTTTTCCGGTCTCGATGTCCAGCCGGCCGATGACGTTCGCATTCTGCGCCGTGAACCACAGCGCGCCGTCGGGTCCGAACACGGGCGTGTGCGGATCTTTCGCCGAGGGAGGCGTGAATTCCGCGATCGCGCCGGACTTCGGGTCCAGCCGGCCGATTTTCCCTGCATAATTTTCGGTGAACCAGATGTCGCCGAACGCGTCGGGAACCAGGCCATGCGGGCCGGAGTCCGGCGTCTGCACCTTGAACAATTTCCATTCGTGCGTGTCCGGGTTGAACCGCGCGATGTGCCCCGTCTCCTGCAGCGTGAACCAGACGTTGCCCTTCGCATCGACCGCGGAATCGTGCGGCACCGAGCCCGGCACCGGCGCTTCCCAGACATGCATCACGCCCTTCAGCTCGACGCCGGCTACAACCGGCGGCTCTTTGAACGTCAATCGCAGCGTCACACTTGTGTCATTGCCGGGACGCACGAGGACGTTATGCTCCCACTCGGACCACGTGCCGCTTGCGGAAGCGCGCAAGCTGTATAAACCTGAGCGCAGCGCCTCAATGTGGAACTGCCCTTGCGCGTCGCTGTGCAACACATGCGGCGTTTCACCATCCGCCGCTTGCCACAAAATCTGCGCCCCAGCCACCGGCGCGCCTTTCGCGTTGACCACCTCGCCGTCCAATCCACCCGGCTTCTGCTTGGCAAACTTGGGCACCTGCGCCCGCGCTCCCGCAGACACAAATGCAGCAGCACATATTAATACCGCGATATTTAGACGCGCGCGCCGCATTGCAGTCCGCCTCCGAGAGGGTGCCATCTCCCAATTTTACATTGAAGAATTCTAGTCGGGGCGGCCGGATAGATGGAATGAAGCGCGAATGATACGGGGTGCGGAAACCGCAATTGAAGATCACTCCAAAGCTAAAATCGACGTTTCCGAAAAGAGAACCTCGCAGATGTGGGAAATCTCCAAAACTCACACGAGAAAATGATTCGAACTACTTTCCATCGTTAGAAGTGTCGCAAACAGATAAAGATAGTTGCGTTCTACTACGAAAGTCGCTAAAAGGTTTGATCGTATCTAGCAAGGCAAGATTCGGGGGCGTGCTCAAAGCAACGGAACTCGAGGCACCCAGCTCCAGTAAGTCATAAGCCTTGTGGACAGTAATCTCGGGGGACAACTCTCCATATGAGTTCCGCACGCCATTTAATCACTCTTCTCAAGACACACGTACGTGGTGATGAAGAGGAATTCCTGTCAGTTGCGATGGAGCTTGCCGCTAGGGAAGCACGACAGGGCCACATGAAGGTGGCTGAGCAAATTCGTGAACTCGTCGACCAGGCGCGTACGAAGGCCACGCTTCTGCAAAAGTCAACCGGTTCAGTAGTCGTTCTACAGCCCAGAGGAGAAATGGCTGGCCTACTCTCTGTTGTCCAGCCGACGATTAGGTTGGCTAGTATGGTGCTGCCGGAGTCACTTGAGAAGCGCCTACGTAGAGTGCTATTGGAGCAGAGACAGAAAATCAAGCTGCGTAAACACAATCTAGAAGTAAGGCGAAAGCTACTTTTCTTGGGCCCCCCCGGTACTGGCAAAACGATGACTGCCGCTGCCTTAGCCGGTGAGTTGCACCTGCCCCTTTTCACTATCCTATTGGAAGGCGTAATCACAAAATTCATGGGCGAAACTGCCGCCAAACTCAAATTGATATTCCAAACAATGGTAGTGGAAAAGGGTGTTTACCTGTTTGATGAATTTGACGCGATAGGTGCTCGAAGGACCCAGACAAATGATGTTGGAGAAATCAGGCGTGTACTAAACTCCTTCTTACAATTACTTGAAAAGGACGACTCAAATAGTTTAATAATAGCAGCAACAAATCATCCTGATATTCTGGATAAGGCGCTCTTTCGTAGATTCGACGACGTCATTGAGTACTCGTTGCCGGACAAAAAAACGGCCGTAAATGTGATCGAGGCAAGGTTGGCACGCTTCAATGTTATTGACTTGGATTGGGGCCGCGTTACTGACGAGGTTGGGGATCTTAGCCAAGCCGAGCTTGTCCGAGCGAGCGACGAAGCTGCCAAGAACGCAATTTTGCAAGGTACAGACCGCATTCGTACGGAAGATTTATTAATCGCCCTGAATGAAAGAAAACACGCATCCCGATCACTTGATCGCTGAGGCTCAGACTTATGCCTGAGCTACCACGAGATCGTCCTCATTTTTATTTACAAAACGTAGGCCAGTCAGAGCAATACACCACGAGGCAGCGCCCGAGAACTCCCGCCCCACCTGTCAGGGTGCGAGAGGAGCATGGGCGAGTGCTTGAAGCTGCGCTTAATCACGCCATTGAGGGCGCCCAAGCTAGAGCAGAGGTACGCCCACCAGATGAAGCAGCTTCAGGAGGTTTTTATCTTGAATTTCAACTGCCTGCGGATAGTGCCCAATTTGTTCAAAATTTAGAAAATCGTCTCAAGGGGATAGAACTCGTTTCAGTCAGGCAGACTGGCGAGAACACTCCAGCGTACGCTACCGTCTTTGTTCCGTTTAGTGCAGCGAGTCACTTTCAACGAATCCTTGAAGAATACCGAACTCAACTGACGCCGCGATCAGAGCGCCCTAGGCACGAAGCTCTGGTGAATCGCATTGATTCAATCGCTCTTGCCGCGATTCGTTCTCTCTTCACAGATGACGAAAACCTGTTACCACCGCAAAATGCCCAAACTTGGTGGGAAATCTGGCTGAGGAGCGGTTTTGTTGAGCAGTTTCAAGCGGTTGCGGGTGCTCTGCGCCTCACTGTGGTTGAAGGCCAAATCCTGGATTTTCCAGAGAGGGAAGTATTTTTGGTGCGCTCCGACTTGGAGACCCTGGGGACCCTTTTCGCGAGAACGGACTCACTAGCCGAGATTCGGTTGGCTAGGGACACGCCCGCTTCGTTTCTTGAGATGGGAAACATGGAGCAGGCGGAATGGGTTCGAGACCTTTTGGGCAGAGTAGTGGCACCGAACGAAAACGCGGTGGCCGTATGCATTCTCGATAGCGGGATAACACGGACACATGATCTTCTTTCTGTGGCACTTGCCGAGCGAGATGTACATACATTCAACCCCACGTGGGGGACAGGCGACAGCGTAGTTTGGCAAGGGCATGGCACAGCTATGGGGGGGATTGTTCTGTACGGCGATTTGCAGCAAGTATTGATCGCACGCGGACCCGTTCATATTGTTCACCGTCTCGAATCAGTCAAAATGTTGGATCCGGCAGGCGCTCAGCACGACCCTAAGCTTTATGGGTTTGTCACCAGCGAATGTATTTCGAGAGCCGAGATAACCGCGCCGGAGCGCCCGCGAGCCATATGTATGGCGGTCACATCGCATTTCGACGTAAGACAGGGCAAGCCATCTTCATGGTCATCTGCAATAGACAAGATTTGTTTTGGAGACGAAACAGCTCGGCGGCTATTTTTTGTGCCCACAGGGAATGTGGACCGAGAAAATATCCCTGCCGCAAACTACCTCAATCGGAATGATCTCGAACCCGTTCTTAGTCCCGCGCAGGCATGGAATGCGGTGACAGTGGGTGCGTACACAGAAAAAACAACGATCCTCGATCCTGCATTCGATGGATGGACGGCGCTTGCACCGAGTGGCGAGCTTGCACCGACAAGTCGGACTTCTTTGGCGTGGGAGAGACAATGGCCTAACAAACCCGACATTGTCTGCGAGGGAGGGAATTGCGCGACCAATGGGCAAGAAGTCGATTGCCCAGACGATTTGGCTCTCTTGACTACCCATCACCTGCCCCAGTTTAGGCAGTTCACAGTCTTGGGCGATACAAGTGCAGCGACGGCAATGGCGGTGAATTTCGCTGGCCGTCTGCTTGCTTCACGACCTCAATTGTGGTCGGAGACGGTTCGGGGATTGATAATCCACTCGGCTGAGTGGACAACAAGGATGAAGCAACACCTTTCTCAAGTTCCAAGACGACAGGAAAAAATTGTATTGCTGCGGCGTTACGGTTACGGGGTGCCAAACTTCGATCGTGCAGGACATAGCAGCTTGAATGATGCAACTTTTGTGGTGCAAGACTCCCTCCAGCCGTTCTGGCGCGCTCCCGATGGAGCCATCAAGACCAGACACATGCACTTGCATACATTGCCGTGGCCGCGGGCCGAACTAGAGCTCTTGGCGGATACCGAAGTCGAGTTCAGGGTAACTCTGTCTTACTTCGTCGAACCTAACCCTGGCGAACGGGGTTGGGCTAGAAGGCATCGCTATGGCTCACATGGGCTTCGTTTTGCGGTTAAGAGGAGCGTGGAGACAATCGACGAATTCCGAGCTCGCATAAATCGTGCTGTAGAGCTTGAAGAACAAGGAGCGCAAATCGATCTCGGACCCGACGAGTGGTTCTTGGGTACTCTTCGAGACACAGGCTCGGTTCATTCTGATTATTGGCGGGGAACTGGGGCTGAATTAGGGCGACGCGATGCGATTGCAATCTATCCCGTCGGCGGGTGGTGGAAGGAAAAGCGATCATTGCAGCGCTATGATAGGCAAGTTCGATACTCTCTATTGGTTTCCCTTCGTGCGGTTGCTGGAGCAGTTGACATTTACACTCCGATTCAGACGGCCATCGTGGCAGCGGCGGAAATAGAAATTTGAAGAACCGAATCTCTGTGCGAGCGATTGAATCGGAGGACCGCTCAACACGAAAGATTTCCGGCGAGGAGAATTCATGCCACGGTACATTTCGCTGCACACTTTGGCCTGCCTGACGCGGCAGGGCGCGGAACATCTGACGGCGCGTCTGGCCTCCGCCGATCGCGTCACGATGCGGCGCGTGCAGGTCAACATGATTGAAGGGAAAATGCTTGTCGAGTTCGATGCGCCGGACCGGGAGGCGCTCGAGAAGTGGATGCGCGACGAAGGGTTTCACTACGACTGGGTGCTGCGTGTGGAATTTGAGGCGCGCGGGGGGAAGCTGGAGCCGGCGTAGGACAGGCTTCAGCCTGTCGCTTTTTTTTCTGAATAGCGCAAACTTTAAACCAGACAGGCTGAAGCCTGTCCCACTTGTCCTGCGGATCGAATCCCTATAGGATTCAACGAGTCCCCACGGGGCAACCCGAGGTCCGGAAGACGATACTCGGAAACAGCGTGCCGATCCGCCGAGGCGGAGAGCCCGCCGAAATTTTTGTCCGCCCAATTGGAAATTCCTAGAGGAGGAACTGTCATGAGCGAGTACGCGAATCCCGAAGTCCTGGTGACGACCGACTGGGTCGCCAACCATCTGAACGATCCCAATCTTCGCCTCGTCGAAATCGATGTGGATACCTCGGCCTACGAGCAGGGGCACATTCCCGGCGCGGTGGGATGGAACTGGCAAACGCAGTTGCAGGACACGGTGCGGCGCGACCTGGCCGATCAGCGCAGCTTCAGCCAACTGGCCGCCGGCGCGGGGATCAAGCCGGAAACTACCGTGATCCTGTACGGCGACAACAACAATTGGTTCGCCGCGTGGGGCTTCTGGCAAATGAAATATTACGGGCACAACGATGTCCGCTTGATGAACGGCGGGCGCAAGAAGTGGCTCGAGGAAAAGCGCGCGATCACCACCGATGCGCCGAAAGTCCAGTCCACAAATTATTCGGCGAAAGCTCCCGACGCGTCGATCCGAGCCAAGCGCGAGGATATTTTCTCCGTGCTGGAGCGGCGCTCCCCGGCGCAAATGGTGGACGTGCGTTCGGTGGACGAATTCAGCGGCAAAGTCATCGCGCCTCCGGGCATGACCGAAACGGCGCAGCGCGGCGGGCACATCCCCGGCGCGGCGAACATTCCGTGGGCGCAGGCCGTGGCCGAGGACGGCACGTTCAAGCCCGCCGACGCGCTAAAGCAACTTTACGCAGGCAAGGGCGTAACGGGCGATCAGGAAGTCATCGCCTACTGCCGCATCGGCGAGCGCAGTTCGCACACCTGGTTTGTGTTGAAATATCTGCTCGGCTACAAGAACGTCCGCAACTACGACGGTTCGTGGACCGAGTGGGGCAACCTGGTGGGCGCGCCGATTGAAAAGGAAATTGCGGCAGCGGCGAGGTAGAAGGGCGTGACTGGTGAATAGTGACTGGTGATTCGCGGATCGTGGCTTGTGATTCGTGAAAACCTTTGATTGGACAGCGCCGGTCCCCTGGATCAGGGAACCGGCGCTTCTCACTTTTCGTCGTGGGACTCCTTTTGATTTATCGCAGCGCGCCGGGCTCGATGCCGTTGTGGCGGGCGCGATCCAGCAAACCATCTATCTTTGCCTCATCCGCTTGTCGCTTGGCTTCCATTTGCTTGAGTTGACTCTGAGGATTCCCCGGCACGCCGAAGTAAGCATGATAGGAAGCGGGCTGTTCATTCACCTTTTCGCCGCTCAGGAAGGCTTTGGTCTGTTCGATCTGGCCGTCAAGTTTCTCGATTTCCGCCCGCAGGGGCGCCAATTGTTTGCGGTACCACGCCGGATCTTTCTCCATCGAATACCCCTTCGATTTCGCGCTCGCGTTCTGGGGCGTGCGATTGCCAACCACCGAGACGCCTTGATTGTTGCGCAAGGTGTCGATCTCGTCGTTGGTCCAGACCTTGTCCGGTTTTGAATTGGCTAGGGGCGCGGCTTGCGATTGCGGAGCCGGTGGCGGCGCGCTCGTCGCGGATGGCTGCTGAGTCGCCGCGGGCGATTGCGATTGGCCGTATCCCGATGTCGGCGCCACCGAGAGCGATGACACCAGCGCGGCAAAAAGAAACAGCGTCTGGAATCTCATGGCAAAACCTCGATTCCCGTTATTTTATCGTGGTCGCGTTATCGGGCGGGAGTTACGGCAGTGAGATTGTTCAATTCGTTACGAACGATTTCGATGGCCTGCGGCGGCGGACCGACGCGGCGGTAGCGGGTAATTTCGGTGCGCTCGTGGACGCCGAATGCGAACAGGAATTTGCGGCCGTCCACTTCGTAATCATACAGCGTCGGCAGCCAAATGCCCGGCGCCGCTTCCTCCTGCTCCATCAGGATGTGGCCCCCGTGATAAACCTTTCCGGCAATCCCTCCGCCAAACGGAATGTCGGTGGCGATGTCGGCTTCGAGGCGTGCGAATTGCGCCTGCGCTTCGTCGACCCAGAGCGTGGCATGAACGTGTTGAAAGCTGACTGCGAATCGAGTGGTTGGCTTGAAATTCGGGTCCGGCTCCAGTTGAAGTTTCATGAGCGTTCGCGGGCCGTGCCCTCCGGCCAAATCCGAGCGCGTTTCGCGGCCGACCCAGGTCACAAGAAAAGCCTTCGTCGACGAGTCCACCAGCTCGGCGTGCTGGCGGCTGCGCCGTTCGAATTTCTCCTGATCCTCCGCGTAGCGCGCGTCGGGATGCGTGCCCAGGCCGAGCGCGTTGACGGCAAACTCCAATTCCTGGCGATACTGCTCCGGGGAAACCGGCATTCCATTTTCGATCGTCCTCAACTTGACCGTGCCGGTTCCGGAAGGCACGATGCGCTCGGTAATGTCCGTCACGACCTCGGCGTTTTCGGCCTTCCGCGCGATGACGCGCTCGACGCGCTCAAATTCCTCGAGTTCGCGGTCGTCGCGATGCTGATTTTCGATGGCTCGCATGATCAAGGAGTGAATCTGTTCGGGACTGGGCGCGGGATTACCGGTAATGGTGGCGCCCTGGCCGCTGGGCGTCGCCCGCGCGCTAGGAGAGCCGACCCACGGCGCCAGGGCGGCCAAACACACTGCCAAAGCCACGAAATGACCTATGCGAACCATGCATTCCCCTGGCGTTGCTGGATGTGACCGGGTTCTCCTCCGCGCCGCCTAGAATCTGATTCTACGGCGGATTGGGCGGTTGTACCCGGCTGTTTTCGAATTGATACACGGCGCGGAGCTGTTTCCTGGAAGAAAAGAAAGGACGCATTGCTCGCATAATCGCAAGCCAGTAGCTAATATGTGAATCCCGGATTTCCTGCTGCTCCCTTTGGTCGTGGATATGATGATGAGTGCGATTGTAGTGGCGACATTACAGGGCACAAACCCGGGCGGCTCGGCGACGTTCACGGAAACCGGAGGGCCTATCGCCCTTCGCGCGCTTGGTCTGATGGAGGATCACTCTCGATGCTCTTGACCGATGTGGCTCAGTTGAAGTCGAGCCGCGACGACGGACCCGTGACGGTGGTGATCGGTTCGGGCGCGATCGGGCTCTACGCGGCGAGCGAGCTGGTCAAGCGCGGGCAGCGTGTGATTGTGGTCGAATCGGGCGGAGTGCACCTTGGGGGCTTTGCCCCCGAGTCGTACAACTCGGTCGGCGTCCGGCACGACGGTATCAAGCTCGCGCGAAGCCGGAGCCTGGGGGGCACCACAAATCTTTGGGGCGGGCAATTGGTGGAGTTTCAGCCGGTGGACTTCGCGGGGCGCGACTGGCTGCCCGGCAGCGCGTGGCCGGTGAAGTACGAGGAGATCGCGCCCTTCTACCGCGTGACCTACGAGAACCTTGGGAACGAGCCGGAGACGCTCAACGACGACGCAGTCTGGAAGAGCATTTCGGCGGAGCGGCCGCGCCTTGGCGACGACTTCGAAGCGTTTCTCACACGGTGGCTCAAGATTCCAAGCTTCGCGATCATGTACGCAAAGCAGTTTGAGAAAAGTGAAAAGTTCTCCGTGCTGACCGGGCACACGGTGGTCGGGTTCGACGGCTCCGGGGGGCGGATCACAGGCGTGCGGGTAGTGGACGCTGGCGGCAATCGCCACACGATCGCGGGCGAGACGTTCCTCCTTGCGGCGGGCACGATCGAGAATTCGCGGCTGCTGCTGCACGGCGCGGCGGACCAGTCTTGGGAGTGTCCGTGGCGGCAGAATCAAAACATCGGTGCGTATTTCCAGGACCACTTGGGCGGCAAGGTGGCGACAGTGCAGCCCAATGACAAAGGAAAATTCTTCAACACGTTCTGTACGATTTGGCGCGGCGGGCACAAGTATCAGCCGAAATTCCGCCTGCGCAACGATATCCTTGCGCGGGATCGCATCCTGAACGTCCAGGGCTTGTTCGGGTTCGAGAGTTCGGTGTCGGAGAATCTGGTCTACCTCAAGCAGTTCGTGAAGGCGGCGGTCTACAGCCGCCAGATCAAGGACCTGGGAGACGTCTTCAAGAACGCGGCGGCATGCTCGAAATATCTGTTGCCGCTGATGTGGCGGTACGTGTGGGACCACAGGATCTTCGTGCCGAGCACGTCGAAGATCGCGCTTCTGGTTCAGGCGGAGCAGGGTCCGGTGGCGGAGAGCCGCATCCGCCTGGACCCGAGCGTGACTGACGCATGCGGGCTGCCACGGGTGGTCCTGGACTGGCGTCTGAGCGGGCTCGAGCAGGCTTCGATCGCGGACTTTACTAGGCGCGCGGGTGAGGCCATGCGTGGAGCGGGCCTGGCGAGCCTGACGATCGACCCGGACCTGAAGGCCATGGATCCGAAGTTCATGTCGATGATGCACGACACGTACCACCAGGCGGGCGGCACGGTGATGGGAACGTCGGAGCGGGACGGCGTGGTGGACCGAAACCTCAAGGTGTTTGGGACGACGAACCTCTACGTCGGCGGGGCGAGCACGTTCCGAACGGTGAGCAACGCGAACACGACTTTCACTGCACTCACGTTCACGACACGCCTGATCTACCACCTTTGCAATGAGCATCCCCCAAATTGAATTCGCAAGCCTGAGGCATTCGTCGAAAATGCTCGAGACGTTGATGCGCTGCCTTCAAAAGGAACTGGGCACCTTCACAAAATCGAAGGCGCCCGGTTCAAAGCGGCCGATGCTCGAATGTTCCTACCGGCTTGGCGAAAAGGCAGGACTGATCGTCAACGTAATGCTGCGGCCCGGAAGCAGCGTCAGGAGATCAGCCGCTCCTGGGGAGTAAACAGCCGTTTTGTTCGCTGCCTGCTGGTCACCCACAATGCCGCGGCTATTCAAAACGTTGTTGACGCTCAGTCTGAACTTGGTCTGGTCCCAACGCGAACCGTTCCTGAGCACGAAGTTAAGGTAAACGTTCGTCGTGTTGAAGGAGTTGATGGGAATGACCTGGTTGGCAACGGCTCCGCTGGCGAGGCTGAGGTCATTCCACATTGGCCCGACGCGTTTGTCGAAGATGCCGAAATCAAAGTGCTTCTGCTGGTACGTTAAGCCGATGGCCTCCGTGTTGGACGGCGTATTAGCAACCCACAAGCCGTAGTTGACATTGGGGATCGGCGCGCCCTTGCTGTTGGGCACGGTCGGGCTGACATAGCGGGCCTTGCCCGCGGTACCGTTGAGGTAAAAGCTCAATCCGTGGGTGATGTATACATTCGCTTCCGCTTCAACGCCCTTGGTTACCGAGTCGCCGGAAGTGACGTAGTCGAATTCGCTGGTGTTATTCGAGTCAGGAATCGCGGTGAATGTATTCTGGAATCGACTGAAATACATGTCCGCATTCAAAGTCACTTGCTTGAGCTTCAATACCGTGCCGGCCTGGTAGGTCCACACAGCCGTCGGCTTGGGCGTGGTCAGAACATTGCCGCCTGCCACGTCGAATACGCCGCTCGGGGGGATGATGGTGCCTTCGCCGAACTGGCCGTAGACCGACCAATTGGGCATGAAGTGATAGTTCACGTCGAACGAGGGCAGGTAAGAGCTATAGCCTGCGCTGTGATTGGTCGAAGGAGCGCCGCCGATGCACACCACATTGGCTTTCGTGACCGTGGGGCCGGTCGACAACGTGCCTCCGAGGCAGCCAACCGTCTTTCCATTATCCTGATCTTGCGTCAGGTTCTGATTGAAGTAGGAGTATTTGAAGCCGGCTGTGACGGTGAGCCGTTGCGTCACGTGGTATTCGTATTCCGCGAACGGCTGGTACGAATTGGTATAAAAGCGTTCATGGAAGTTCGGCAGAATTGCGTCCACGCGATTGAGCGGGTCCGAGGGAATCTGATAACGATTGGTAGTGGCCCACTCGTACCAGAGTCCCGTGCGGAAGATGCCGTATTTGGACACCTGGCTTACGGTGGCGGTCTCGCCGTACTTGCGATAGCTGTTCAGTTTGTCCACCGCGCTGAAGGCGGAGACGGGAGCTGTCTTGGCCGTAGTGCCAAAAGTCAGACCGTCGGAGTTAATCGCCGGGTTATCGTAGTACTGCGCGTTGTAATAACTGAGAGTGTAAGGCTTAAAATCCGTTTGCCAGCCGTGGGCCCACTGTTTCGACCAATCCAGATACTCGAAGTCTGTGGGAACATGGTAAGTGTAGAACTTGTAGTTCAAGGGATACAGGCAGTTGGCCTGGGACACACAGGTTCCAGGGACGCCGGTCGTGCTGCCAACCGGAACAATTTCTGCGGAATTGAAATCGCTGGTATTCAGGAAGTTATATCCGTAGGTGCCGATCTGAGCGCGCGTCGGGTTGTTGTTCGGTGTGTTGGCGTCCAACCAGACGACCCCAGCAAATCCGGTCAGGACGTTATTTTCGGAGAACTTGTACACATACTTGAGCATGCCCGCGTTGCGGTTCTGAAAGTTGTCCGTCTCAAAACCTTTCGACTGCATGTGCTGCACATCGACCAGAAGATTTGATTTTCTTCCTCCGAACGCTCCGGAATCGACGGTGAGGTCGTACAGTTCCGTGTTGAACGAACCGTAGGAGACGCTTCCCTGAATCAAGGGCGCAGCGGTCATGTCCGGCGAGAGCAGGTGGATCGATCCGCCAAAGGGTGTGGGCCCGATGGTGGACGCCGTCCCCGGGCTGCGGTCAAAGTCGACGCTGCCGGTCCACGGGTCGGGGAAAAATGCCCAGGTGTGGTGCGTGGGCGTGTTCGTGTCATAGAAAGGCACGCCGTCGAAATCGATGTCATAGTCGCCGTCGGGGAATCCGCGAAAATACGTTTTGTCTTGCCCGAGTCCGATTCCGTTGGTGCTCAAGCTGAATGTTCCCGGAGCCATTTCAACCAGCTCTCCAAAATCGGCCATCGGCGTCGTGAAATTCTGGATAAAAATCGGAGTGACTTCCGTTCGCGCGGAGCGAGCCTCCAGCAGGCCGTCCATCGGCGCGTGCTGCGCCGCGATGGAACCGGAACTGGCCGCCTCGACCGTGATCGCGTCACTCACGCTTCCGAGGGTCAACGCGATCGTCAGATCTTCCGCGCGCTCGGGATTGGCCTTCACGCCCTGGCGGCTGGCCAGCGCAAATCCCGCGGCTGAAACTTCGACCGTGTAGTTGCCGACCGGCAGGTTCGCGATGGAAAACTTGCCTACTGCATCGGTGATACCCCTGGTCTCCACGCCGGATGATTCGCTTCTCACCACCACGGTTGCGTTTTGGACGGCGCCGCCCACCGGGTCCTGTACCGTGCCGGCGATGACCGCGGAATTTGTCTGTTGCGCATGCAATGAAACCGCACTCGCCGCGCAGAAAAGAAGACCGGCAGCAAAAGCGAAACGCAAAAAGTTCATCAAGCTTTTCATCACACCCCTCCACTCAAGTTGAATTCTGGGGCGCAATTTTGAAGAGCCATTGTTACGGCGAAGCTTCACCTATATGAACAGCGCGTTAAAGGACCGGCTTTCGGCATCGTTTGTTTGGATCAAACGGATCGGATTTTTTTAATTATCTATCTAGTACTAACCATTCTATAAAGATCCCCGCCCGCACCGATGCCTACATGAATAAATGTTTACCGTTGTTTATTTTTGTTGTAACAAAGAACTGTCGTACTGAAATCCGCCTATGACTACGATGAGATGTAAGCGCGCTTTAAGAGCTTCCGCGAATTGGACTTATTCTTGGATAAGTGCAATGGCCGGGTGCGCGTTTCTCCTCGCCGCAGTGCCCGTGCACGCCCAGGGACTCACGCCGGCCTGGGTGGAATTAGGCGAAGACGGGAAAGCAGTTGCACGGATTGTAGTAAGTAATCCCCAGGATTGTCCCGCGATCCAAATCGATGGCGCCAGTCGGCCGATGTCGCTGCGGCAGCCGATGCCCGCGGGACTCCGCCCGGTGTGCGAATTCGCAATTCCCTCTGGCGCGAGATCCGCCTCCGTGAATGCGCGTCCCCTGGTCCTGGCGAAAGCCGATCCGGCGCGCGTCATTGCGATCGGCGATACGGGATGCAGGATCAAGGGCAAGCAAATCCAAGCCTGCAACGATCCGGCTCTTTGGCCGTTCCGGCAAGTTGCCGCCGGCGCCGCAAGCGAAAAGCCGGACCTGATCGTTCATGTCGGCGATTATCTATATCGCGAGAGTCCGTGCCCCGAAGCATCTGAAACGATGTGCGGCGGCAGTCCCGCGGGCGACAATTGGGAAGCGTGGAACGCCGATTTTTTTGCGCCCGCCGCGGAAATCCTGGCCGCCGCACCCTGGGTTTTCTCGCGCGGGAACCATGAGGACTGCAATCGCTCCTGGCGCGGATGGTTCTACTATCTCGATCCTCGTCCGTGGGATGGAACCTGCGAGGAATATTCGCCGCCGTATCTCGTCAAGCTCGGCAAATTTCAGCTGGCGATGCTCGATTCCTCCGCCACAAAGGAAAATGACCTGGACGAAGCGCAAGTCGCCGTGTTCGCGGCGCAACTGGCTTCGCTTCATCCGGAGAACGCCTGGCTGGCGACACATTATCCCTTTTGGGGATTCAATGCGGACGCGCGTGGGAGATTGCCGAAGCCCCTCGTGGCTGCTCTGGAAGCTGCCTGGGAAAAGGCCTCGCCCACGGGATTCACGCTGATTCTTTCCGGCCACGTCCATCTATTCGAGTACGTAAGTGTGGACCACGGTCGCCCGCCGCAAGTGGTTGCCGGTGACGGCGGCACCCAGATGTCGGTCCCGATTCAAATCTCCATGAAGGGAACTCAGATTCGCGGCGCAAGCGTGGTAGGAAGCAAAACCCGGCAACAGTTTGGCTACACCATGCTAAGCAAGGAAGGAACTCTTTGGCATCTTGAATTGAAAGACCAGCGGCAGAGCGTGCTCGTTAGTTGCACCGTACCGGGAAGCAGCGAAAGTTGCTAAAGCGCGGGAACGGACTAGAATTCTCTCCCACATCGAAAATCCATCAGCTAGTCCTGGAAACGGACGGCTCGTGGATCGAAACATTTGCTGTCCCGGAAAATTCCAAGGTTCTCTTTCTATTGGGATCATATTTCCTTATACGATCCAAGGAAGAAGGGGGCGATCCAGGTCGATTCGCCCCCTCACTTTTTGACCCGGCCAGTCGGAGGAAAGCCGAGTCCTTACAGCCTTGATGTATTTACTTCAACACGGGTTTCGCAAGAAAGTTGCGCGAGTTGTTGAAAATAGGAACGATATACAGCGTTTACTGTATTTTACATGCAAAAAAGCCTTCGATTGCCGGGCATCTGTGCTTCCTGATGCGGCAACAAGTCACCGGGCTTCTTCTGCTCAGCCTTCGCGTTTTAGATGAAGACCGCATACAATGGCCGTTTCCATGCCACGCCACGATGAGCCGCGCGCGCCTGTCACCGAAGCCGAGGTCGTCGCACATCTCGCGCGGTCCCGCAAACCGCAGAGCCTTCGCGAAATTGCGGCGGCGCTCAACTTGCGCCACTCGGGTCGCCGCGCGCTGGTGAAGCTCGCGCGAAAAATGAAGAAGCGCGGGGAGATCCACGAATATCCGAACGGGCGCGTTGGCTTGCCCAAGGAAAAACAGGGCGCGCAATACGCGCAGGCGCCGCAAAAAAGCGCGCCGCAACGGCACGGCTCGGAACCTCGTCCAGAACATCGCCCGGAACCACGCGGGGAATCGCGCCCGGCGGTCAGGCCGGAAGCGAATCAGCTGACGGGACGTCTCGTCGCGCATCGCGATGGTTACGGCTTCGTCGTGCCGGATACCCCACGAAAAGATTTGGACGGCGACCTTTTCATCGGCCGTGACGCGATCGGCGACGCCATGCACGGCGATCACGTCCTTGCGAGCATCGAGCGACGCAAGCGCTTTGGCGACGGGGCTGGGCCAGGTCGCGCCGAGGGACGCATCCTGCGCGTGATCGGCCGCGCGCACACGACGGTCGTGGGTCTGTTCCGGTACGGATCGCACGGAAATACAGTTGCGCCGTACGAATCGCGCTTGTTGCAGGAAATCATCATCCCGCCGGACGATGAATTGACGCCGGAGCTGCAAGGAAAGCTTGGTCTGCACCAGCCGAAGCGCGGCGTACGTTTGCCGGAACTCGATGGCGCCGTGGTCAACGTGGAGATGACCCGTTTTCCGCGCGGCGGCGTGGCCCCGGCCGGACGCGTGATCGAGATTCTTGGGCGCCCCGGCGAATTCGGCGTGGACGTTGAGATCCTGATCCGGAAACATCATCTGCCGCATGAATTTCCCGCGGATGTGCTGGCGGAAGCCGCCGGCGCTGCGCATCCCGTGGGCGATGCCGAGCGCGCCGGGCGGCGCGATTTCCGCGATTTGCCGATCGTCACGATTGACGGCGAAACGGCGCGCGATTTCGACGACGCCGTGTATGTAAAACGTCTCGAAAACGGCAACTGGCAATTGCAGGTGCACATCGCCGACGTGTCGCATTACGTGCGGCGCGGATCGGCGCTCGACCGCGAGGCGCGGTTGCGCGGCACTTCGGTTTATTTTCCGAATCGCGCCGTGCCCATGCTGCCCGAAGAACTCTCGAACGGCATCTGCTCGCTCAATCCAAAGGAAGACCGCTTGGTGATGAGCGCGGTTATGGAACTGGACGCGAACGGCGAGATCGTCGCGTCGGAATTCGCGCGCGGCGTGATTCGCTCGGCCGAGCGCATGACGTACACCGCGGTGAACGCCGTGCTTCAGAATGACGCGGTCGCCACTGCACGTTACGCGCATCTGGCCGAAAATTTCCGCTCTATGCGCGACCTCGCCATGATCCTGAACGCGCGGCGCGCGCGGCTAGGCTCCATCGATTTCGATTTGCCCGAGCCGGTGATTGAATTCGATCCCGACGGGCAAATGATCGGCATCGTCCGCAGCGAGCGCAACATCGCGCACCGCTTGATCGAGGAATTCATGCTGGCCGCGAATCAGGCTGTCGCGCGCTATCTCGAATCGCGCGGCATCGGGTCGCTGCATCGCGTCCACGAAAAACCAGACCCTAAGAAAATTCTGGAATTCGAGGCGCTGGCGCAGACGTTCGGATATTCGCTGGGCGTCGAGAATCTCGCGGAGCGGCGCATCGAAGTGAAGCACGGAAGTTCCCGCCCGCAGCAGCGTTTCGATCGCGGCGCGCGGCACGGCCGTCGCGGAGCGGGCCGCGAGAAGCCGATGACTGTTTCGCTGCCGGGCGTGATGGACATCGCCATCCGGCCTTCGCACTACCAGCGCCTCGCCGAAAAAATCGCGGGCAAGCCCGAGGAACGCATCGTCGCTTACCTGATGTTGCGTTCGCTGAAACAAGCGCGCTACGCCGCCGACCCGCTCGGCCATTTCGCTCTGGCCTTCGACCAGTACACGCATTTCACTTCGCCGATCCGCCGCTATCCCGACCTGATCGTGCATCGCGTCCTGAAGTGGGCGCTCGATCATCCCGAAACGAAGCCCGCGGCGCACGCAAGCCCCGCGAAAGAAGAATCCACGTTCGGCCCGTACCGCCGCGGCGAACTCGAAGCCGTCGCCGCCGAAACGTCCGAGACCGAGCGCCGCGCCGAAACCGCCGAGCGCGAATTGATGGCCTGGAAGACCGCGCAGTTCATGGAGCAGCATCTCGGCGAGGAGTACGACGCGCTCATCATCTCCGTGCAGAAATTCGGTTTCTTCGTCGAGCTAACGGAAATTTTCGTCGAGGGCCTGGTTCCCATCGACCGCATCGAGGAACTCACCGGCGAACACGTCTTCTATCGCGAGCAGGACCACGCGATCGTTTCCGGGAGCGGACACGCTCAGCGGCCCCCGACACACGAGCCGGGGAAAAAGAAAAAGTCCGGCCGGGGAACCTCGCACGGCGGCCACATCTGGAAACTCGGCGACCGCATCCGCGTCCGCGCCGAACGCATCGACCCCATCCGCCGCCGCGTCGAGTTTTCGCCCTTGCCTTGAGCGACGAGTAGCACAGCCACTCTTGGCTGTGTGGGTTCTGCAATCGTCGATAATGTATGGATTTTTGAAAGTGGAGAAAACCACACAGCCAAGAGTGGCTGTGCTACTTGAGAGCATCAGGCCGCCCGCGCCTGGGCGATCTCGCAAAAGCCGTCGGACCCGATCTCGAGCGGCATGTTAATCAGGTTGTAGTAGTTATGGACGGCATTCAGCTGGGTGATCTCGACGACCTCGCGCTCGGCGAAATGTTTGCGCAAGGCCTCGAAGTTAGCTGCGGAGACATGCTTGTGGCGCGTGGCTTCCTCCACGTAGACCAGAGCGGCGCGGAAGAGTAAGAGAATTGAGATTCCCTGCCCGCGAAAAAAAACCGTCCACCTCGAACTCGAGGTGGACGGGTGATTGTTCTCGATTCTCAGTGAATGACAAACCGCTCGCTTTCAGGGCGGTTCGCCGTTCGCGCAATTTACTTATCGTATTTCAAACAATCCTGGAGCTGGCGGAGCGATTCATCGATTGCCTTGATTGCTTCCACGCGGTGCCCGCCAAAATCATGGGCGGCGTGCTCCAGGTGGTCCTTTGCTCTTCGAAGCGACCCGATCGCTTCTCGGATTTCGGGGTGAGGTTCGGGCAAAGCTGCGGGCGCGGCAGCTGGTTGAGGTGTTGCTGCCGGAACTGCGGCGGCAGCGGGCACCTTGGGCGATGCTGGAGTGGATGTCACTGACAAGCACATTGCCAATGCAAGGGCCACCAGGGCGGAAAGACTCAGGATTTTCAGTTTCATTGTTCGCTCCATGACGTTCAAGATTTTCTCGCGGGGCTCCCGAAATGCACCGAGAGGGTATCATTCTATCGCCCGAAGCGTCTTGTGGAAAACTTGGAGACGAGGCTTTGTCGCATGCGTAAATAACGGCTCTGTCTCGTCCGTCTCTTCAGCATAGGCGTTACGTTCACCGCCTGGCGATTGGACGCAACCGAAGGTAACGCGTTTTCAATTTTTATCTCCTCTTTTCATTCGGCCGCTATTTCGATTATTGTAGGCGTTCGCATGGGGAGGTGAACATTGGCTGTTCGCATATGTCCGCACTGCAAGACGGAAATTTCAGCGCCGGAAGCGGCGGCGCGCTCGAACGATATCGTGTGTCCGAAATGCGGGACGCGGCTCGAGGTCGCGCCCGGGTCGCGCACGATCTCTACCTTGGCCGGTCTTGTCGCCGGAGCGATCGCCTGGCGGCTTTCCGCCGATTCGACGACCGACCTGGGCGGCACTCTGCCGACGCTGTACGCCTTTCTCGCGTTCGGCGTCGTTTCGCCGCTGGTGCTCATGTTCACGGCAAACCTGCGCAATGCTCCGGCGGTTCCCGTCCCCGAGCCTGCCCATGCTCCCAGTCCGGCGGGACACGGCGCGGGGGACCATGGTGGCGGGCATCATTGATTCACATGTCGGCCCGCCCGGGAACGCCAATCTCCCGATTGGCGGGTTGCCCATCGCCAATCGGGAGATTGGCGTTCCCGGGTTTCAACCGATGTGGACCTTGCCAAGGGTGAGCCTCAGCTTTTCGGCAGCCTTGTCCTGAAGCAGAGCTATCTCCAGCATTTGCAGTAGATAGGACCCACTAGTACTAATTCCATTGACACCATCGTACTATTGCCCGCTTGGGACTCCGCCCGCCATACTGCCTGCTATGGCTCGGTACTCAGCTATCTTAGGCCGTCGCATCGTGGTAACTTACCGCGCCGGAGACATTATCCTGCCCGCGACTGGTAATCTGGCCGCTGACTCCGGGAAATCCATCTTCTTGGAAGAGAGCTACCAGCAGCAGGGCAATGTAAAAACCTTCCGCTGGGAGATCCCTTACCCCTGCATTGTCGAGCTGAAAGAGTGCCCCGAAATTCCCAGGCCGTCCGCATCCATAAAGGAACCTCGGGAAGCCTCCGAGGAGTCCGCGCGCCAGCCCGGCGCGCTTGAACTTAAGAACCGCCCCGCCTAGCCGTCCCGTTTCCGCCGCCGATTTTCATCCGGTTTTCTGACGAACTCCTGTAAACTTTTCCCTCTTTCAGCGTTCCAGGAATTTATTCGCTCAGGAGGATTCTCGCCATGAAGCCGCCGGTAGGATTGATTGGATTGGGATTGATGGGCCACCCGATGGGGGCCAACCTGTTAAAGGCCGGCCACGAACTCACGGTGTGGAACCGCACGGCTTCGCGCGGGGACGATCTGGTGGCGCAAGGAGCGAAGCGAGCCGCGACGCCGCGCGAATTGGCCTCGGCGTCCGAAGTGGTTATCACCATCGTCAGCGATCCTCCGGCGCTCGAATCGGTTCTGTGGGGAGAGAGCGGCGTGTTTGCAGGACTGCGCCGCGGCAGCGTGATCATCGAATCGAGCACCGTCAATCCGGGCCTGGAAAAACGCGCGGCCTTGGCAGCGGCCGCGCTGGGCTCGGAATTTCTGGAAGCGCCGGTGACCGGCGGGACGTGGGGGGCGGAAAAGGGCGAATTGGTCTTCATGGTGGGCGGAGAAGCGAGCACCCTGAAGCGCGTCGAGCCGGTGCTGGGCGCGATGGGCAAGCGCTGGTTTCACCTCGGCCCGGTCGGCGCGGGGCAGACGGTGAAGCTCGCGATGAACTTGCTGCTCGATGTGCAAGTCGAGGCGTTTGCAGAGGCGCTGGCGCTGGTGACGCGCGCGGGTGTGCCGGGGCAAAGCCTCTTTGAAGTGATGCAGTCCAGCATGGGCCGCTCGGGCGTGCTCGATCTAAAGGGCGCGAACATGCTAAAGGGCGAATACAAGCCCAGTTTTCCTCTGCGCCTGATGCATAAGGACCTGGGCCTGGCGCTCGATCTCGGCAACCAGCTGGGAGTGCCGCTGCCCGCCGCCGCTGCCTCGCGCGAAGTGTTGAACGCCGTGAAGGGCGCCATGACCGAGGATGTGGATTTCTCCGCGCTCGCCACGTTTTGGAAACAACCCTCGGCGCACGATATCCTGCTCGCGGAACGGAAACGCGACCGTGAGTTTTGACCCTGAGGCCGGTCCTAGCTGGTATTAGAAAAATTTTTGTACGGAAATCTTTTCACGGTTTCGCGTCGGGCGGGAGGAAGCACATGGGGAGATCGCGCGAGGTGCGCAGGCCCGCGGGGGCATCGAGAATTGTGGGGATGCAATTCACGACGACTGAGGCGGTGGCGATGTCGCCGTGCGTGCCTCCGGGAATGGTGAGCGTAAGGTTGGGATTGCCGGTGATTTCGACGGTGTCGCCGGGGTTGGTTGCGCCGACGAACATCTGTAACTCCATGTAGATTTTTTCCTTGCTGCCGGCGTAACCGCGCGCGATCTGGTGCACGCCGGCAACCTGGCCCGGCGCGACTTCCAGGAATGAAGTTTTCACGCGTTCGCGCGCGACGACCGGCTCGATCGTTTCCGAAATGTCATCCACGGCGAGGCCCAGGGCGTCGGAAACCATCGCCACCGATTCGGGCAGGCCGTGATGCTTGATCGCGCCCGCGGCAACCTGCGCGCGAAATTCCTCGACGCTCATTCCCGCTCCCACTTTTTTCTGCAGCGGCAGGCGGCGCTTCGATGCATCGACGATGCGCACCGCGCGCGCCGATTCGATTTCCTGCGACGCGGCGCTGAGCGTAATCAGCAGCTTGTCCATCACATAGCCGGGATTGATGCCCGTGCCGATCAGCGCGACGC
Source organism: uncultured Acidobacteriota bacterium (assembly GCA_963768275.1). Classification (GTDB taxonomy): domain Bacteria; phylum Acidobacteriota; class Terriglobia; order Acidiferrales; family UBA7541; genus Palsa-360. Next base: position 328,312 of record CAVYHH010000011.1, on the reverse strand, counting down.
CCCAGGTCTTTGCTTCGGAATCGAGCTTCGCCGCAAGCTCCGGATATTTGCGGAACGGATACGCGAGTTCTTCGCACGTCGAAACCACGCAAGATTCCGCCGCCAGGCACGCCAGCAATTGCTCCATCACGCTGGGCAGATAAGAAGAAGTCGAATGGATGATTACATCCGGAGATTCGCCGAGCATGGCTTCGGCGTCATCGGTGATCGGTACGCCCCACGGCGCATCGGTTCCTTCCACCACGTCGCCCAGATCGCGCCCTGCTTTGGCGGGATCCGAATCGATCGCGCCGATGATTTCGATCGAACTCTTTTCCCTCATCAGCCGCACGATAGCCGCTCCGATGGGACCGACGCCGTATTGCACCGCACGAATTTTCTTTTTCAAGGCAGGCTCCGTCACGCTGTTTCGCGGATTCGCTTTCGCCGGCGTCCGGGGCGGCGAATTGTTTCATTCCAAATTTGGAGCGAATACGATAAAGCAATCGCGAGGCGCGTTCAACGAGATTCAGTGCAAATCTTCATGACTGAGTGGCTGGCAGCTTGTCCGGTGGACGACGCAGGCGGATAATACTCATGACGCGAGGCAAAAACGGAGGCTTCCATGGCAGCAGTAAAACTTTCAGAGAAAGAAGTTGCGGTGGAATTGCGCAAACTTAGCGGCTGGAGGGTGGTAAATGGAAACCTGCACCGCGTGTTCGAGTTCAAGGATTTCTCGGCGGCCTTTGGATTCATGACGCGGGTCGCCATCGCCGCTGAAAAAATGGATCATCACCCGGACTGGTCCAACTCCTGGAATAAAGTCACGGTGGATTTGTGCACGCACAGCGCCGGCGGCCTGACGAAAAATGATTTCGAGCTTGCGGGGAAGATGCAGCAGATTCACGGCGGGTGATCGCCGTGCTTTTTTCCTTATGAGCTGGTTTCGTGACGGTGAGCCTCGTGTGTCGCTCTTGACGAGTCTTTGTGATTGGTTCATGTAGCGCCCGCCTTCAGGCGGGCATTTTGGAATCAAGCAGATGCCCCTGAAGGCGGGCGCTACAAAAACGTGCAAATGTTGAGTTCTCACACAGACTCTGATGGGGCTTGTTTATTATGGTCCATGAATTCCCCCACCCCGACCGCACAGTCTGCCGTCCCTCCGGGACTTTCAGCAAGAAGCAATTCATTCACCGCCTGATTCGGCCGGATAGGCTTCACTTCACGCATGTTTGATAGAATGTAATTTCCTAACTTGTCTGCGGAATCGTCGGGCGCGTTCTTGCACTGGGAACAGGAGTAGCCACGAAAATGCCGGAAGCGATCATGCCGAAAAGCGCCGAGGACGAGCGCGTCTTTGAAGGCTACCGGCGCTGGGGATATCTTGCGGCGAATCTGGATCCGCTCGGATTCCTGACGCCCATCGTCCATCCTGAACTGATCGTCAACGGGGAAGCCGCCACTGCGGCGCGAAAGTTCTACTGCGGCACGATTGGTGCGGAATTCGTGCACATTGACGATACCGAACGCCGCCGCTGGATTGCCGAGCGGCTGGAGTGCGACGCGCCGCAGCCCGATCGCGGCTATATCCTCGAACGGCTGATCCGCGCGGAGCTTTTTGAGCAGGTGCTTCAGGCGCGTTATCTGGGGAGCAAAAGATTTTCGCTCGAAGGCGTGACCGCCGTGATTCCTCTGCTCGACCAAGTGCTCTCGGCGGCCTCGGCGGCAGGCGCCGAGCAAGTGGTGCTCGGGATGAGCCATCGCGGGCGGCTGAACGTGATGGCTCACATCGCGGGCAGCGCGCGGCGGATATTTTTGCGGGCTTCGAGGATGTGGACCCGCGCAGCGTGCTGGGCAGCGGCGACGTCAAGTATCACGTCGGCGCGACGGGGGAATACCGCACTCGCGAAGGGCGCAAACTCAGCGTTCACCTGGCTTCAAATCCAAGCCATCTCGAAGCGGTCGATCCTGTGGTCGTGGGGCGCGCGCGCGCCAAGCAAACGCGCGAGGGAACTCCCGGCGGAATGAAGAAAATTCTTCCGATCGTTCTGCACGGGGACGCGGCCTTCGCCGGGCAGGGCGTATGGGCGGAGACGCTGAACTTTTCCGACATTGGGGCGTATTCGGTCGGCGGCACGATCCACGTGATCGTGAATAATTTGCTGGGGTTCACCACCGAGCCGCGGGAATTGCAATCCACGCGATTCGCTTCTTCCCTGGCCAAGCGGCAGGCTGTGCCCATTTTTCATGTGAATGGGGAGGATCCGGACGCGGTCGTGCGCGTGGGACAAATCGCGCTCGAATATCGTTCCGCGTTTGGCAGCGACGTGGTGATCGACCTGATCGGATACCGGCGGCACGGCCACAGCGAAGTGGATGATCCCACCATCACGCAGCCGCTCCTGTACGCAAAAATCAAGGATCACCCGCAACTCTGGCAGATTTACGCGAAGCAGATTGGAGCGGATCCGTCGGCGACGGTCACTGCCGTGCGCAACGAACTCGAGAGCGCGCACCAGGCCGCGAGTGAGATGCAGAAAAAGCCGCGCCTTCGCAAGTTGCCCACGTACTGGTCGCCGTACAAGCGAGGCCGGTACGACAGCGCCTACGAAGTGGACACGGGAGTCGCGCCCGCGGACCTCGGAAAGATTACGAATTTACTTACAAGTTATCCCACGGATTTTGCGATCCATCCGAAAGTGAAAAAGCTGCTCGAGCAGCGCGCCGAAATGGGGCACGGCAAGCGCCCCGTGGACTACGGGATGGCGGAAGCGCTCGCGTTCGGAACGCTGCTCCTGGCCGGCACGCCGGTGCGCGTCACGGGGCAGGACACGCGGCGTGGCACATTCAACCAGAGGCACGCGGCACTCGTCGATACGCAGAACGAGGCGCAGTACGTGCCCCTCGAATACCTGGCGCCTGAACAGGCGCGATGCGAAATCTATAATTCGACGCTGTCCGAAGCCGCGGTGCTGGGCTTTGAATACGGCTACAGCCGCGACTATCCGGAAGCGCTGGTGCTGTGGGAAGCGCAATTCGGAGATTTCGCCAACAGCGCGCAAATCATCATCGACCAGTTCATCAGCGCGGCCGAAGACAAGTGGGACTTGCCATCGGGCGTGGGGCTGCTTCTGCCGCACGGGTACGAAGGGCAAGGGCCTGAACATTCCAGCGCGAGGATCGAACGTTATCTTCAGCTCGCGGCCGAGGACAACATCCAGGTTTGCCAGCCGTCGAACGCCGCGCAATATTTTCAATTGTTGCGGCGCCAGGCGCTGCGGCGCTGGCGCAAGCCGATGATCGTATTCACGCCGAAGAGCATGTTGCGGCATCCCGACGCGTCTTCGCCGATCGAGGATTTCGAGCGCCCGCGATTTGAGTGGGTGGTGCCGGACCGCGAAGTCACCATCCGCCGAGCGCGTCCTCGTTTGCAGCGGAAAAATCGGCCACGAATTGCGCGGGGAACGCAAACGCCGCGGCGATACCAACACCGCCATCCTGTTTCTCGACCAGCTCTATCCGTTCCCGAAAAACGAGCTGCGCGCGGAGATGGCGCGCCATCCGAACGCGCGCGAAATGGTCTGGGTGCAGGAAGAGCCGGCGAACATGGGCGCGCTGTCGTACGTCCTGCCGCGCATCCGAACATATTTTCCGGACATTCCAGTGCGTTCGGTGAAGCGCTCGGCCAGCGCGAGTCCCGCGACGGGTTCGGCCAAGGCGCACGAGCTCGAGCAGAAAACGTTGCTGACGCTGGCGTTCACTACGGGTCCGAACTGACTGGAACTTGTCTCACAATTCCCTGTGGCGTGAATGGCTTGATGCGCCAGGGGCTAAAGCCCAGTCTAGCTTCGATTGTGATGTCTCGGCTGAAGCCGCGACCCACAAAGCTTGTTGATGAGGCGGTTCCTAACGCGCGCGCAGCGCCGCAATGAATTTATGCGCGCGAAAATCTTTGTGGGTCACGGCTTCAGCCGTGACGTAAGCGGCTTAGAAAAATCGGCTTTAGCCGCTGGCGATTGGGAGTACGGTTGTCACGGAGAAGCCACTCAGGCGCGGGTCGGACGCCCGCCTGAAAGCGGGCGCTACACGGTTTGAATTTCCGGGAGGGAATCGAAATGCGAAAGTTCATTTTGAAGAAATTCGTTTGGTTCGTCGTGCTTTATTCCGCGGCGGCTTGCGCTTCGGCGCAGCAGACTGCGCCGCTGACGGCCGTGCCGCCCAAGGAAGGCGATTTCGTCACGCACGATTTCAAATTTTCGGACGGCCAGTCGCTTCCGGAAGTGCGGCTGCATTACACGACGATCGGCACGCCACATCGCGACGCCAGCGGCCGCGTCACCAACGCCGTACTGATTCTCCACGGCACCAATCGCGCCGGCCGCGTTTGGCTTGTTCCTTCGTTCGCAGGTGTTCTCTTCGGCCCAGGCCAGCTTCTCGATGCGTCAAAATATTATCTGATCCTGCCCGACCAACTCGGCGCGGGCCTCGGAAAATCGACGAAACCGAGCGACGGCCTGCGGGCAAAATTCCCGCACTACGATTATTCGGACATGGTTCGAGCATCGCAGATCTTGCTCGCGCAGGGATTGCAAGTAATCCATCTCCATTTGCTAGTCGGCGCATCGATGGGATGCATGGAGGGATTCATGTGGGGCGAGTCGAACCCGGACGACATGGATGCCATGCTCCTGCTTTCTTGCCTGCCGGTGGAGGTCGCCAGCCGCAACCGCATGGTCCGAAAAATCATGGTGGACGACATTCGCCTCGATCCCGGATGGAACAACGGCAATTACACCGAGCAGCCTTACGGTTTGCGCGCCGCGCTTGGCCATTTGCTCGTCGTGGGGAGCGTGCCAACGCGTTGGCAGAAGCAATATCCGACCGCCGCGGCGGCCGACAAATATGTGAATGAGTACATCGAACAAAACATGAAGACAACCGATGCGAACGACTTCATGTATCAGTATGACGCGTCGCGAAATTTCGATGCGTCGAAGGATCTCGATAAAATCCGCGCCAAAGTGCTGCTCATCAATCCGCAAGAAGATTTCTGGAACCCCGCGGAACTGGGCATTGCGGAAATGGAAATCAAGAAAGTGAAGAACGGGAAATTTGTGTTGTTGTCGTTTCCCGAATCGTACGGACACTATACGTTCTTCCAGGCGGCTGCCTGGGAGAAATACTTCGCTGAATTCCTGCGGGATCTGAAGTAGCACAGGGTTCAGCCTGTGGGGTTCCATTTGATCTTGACTGGCGAGCGCGGCCAGGGTGCACTTACGAAAACCCACAGACGGAAGTCTGTGCTACTAAAAGCGACTACTCGAATTGTTTGCGAAACGCTGCGAATTGCTGTTTCAAATCCGCAATTTCCGTCTGAAGGTTTTCCACTTGATCCTCAAGGCGCGTGATCCGGTCGCCGCTGTTCGCGCTGGTTGTCACTGCGACTCCCACTGCAGAATCCGGCGGCGGCACTTCGACGTCGCCATTTAGCAGGTGGGCGTAGCGCGCTTCTTTCGTGCCCGGCTGCCGGGGCAGCACCTTGACGAGCGGCGGCTCGCGCTTCATCAAGCGCTGCAGCGTGGATTGCACGATGCCCAGGTCGTCGAATTTGTGCATTCGGTCGGCGCGGCTGCGCAATTCGCCGTGCGTTTGCGGGCCGCGAAGCAGCAACTCGGCAAGGATGGCGATTTCGTGCCGCGTGAAGTTGTAGGCTTCCTGCAAGCGATGCTCGTATTTGCTCACGCGGCTGACCATGTTGTCGGCGGCGCCAGCCAGGCCCTTCTTATCCAGCGTCCGCAAGGCCTCGCGCACGCCTTCTTCGTCCAAATTCATGACGGGATCGCGATTGGATTTCTGGTTGCACGCGTTGACGAGCGCGTTCAGCGAAAGCGGATAATATTCCGGCGTGGTGAGCTCTTTTTCGACGAGCGAGCCGAGTACCCTTGTTTCCACTGCGGTTAGAAGAATGTCCATTGGACGAAATCATATCGTAACGGCGGCCAGTTCCCCAAAATTCCTGGCCCCGGCGTAACCGTCCGCGAACGGGTAAAAAATGCAAACCAGCTCCAGTTTCCGGCCAGGGTCAAAAGTCTTAGGCCTGGTTATTTCTTTTAGGGCCAGTTAATTACGAGACACAAGGACGATAAGACTTTGGAAGCGAGCTTGCTCGAAGAAGTACTATCGGGCACGGGGGAAGGCTTCTGTTAGGCCTGAGAAAGGAGTCACCTATGCGGACATTACTCGTAAAATTTAAGCCCAGATGGATGGGGGTTTTGGCCATCCTTGTTTCGTATTTCACTATCCTTCCAATGGTCGCGCCCATGCAGGCGCAGACCACGGTTCTTGGGGAATTGACATTTAAAGGCGCGTCGAAGGTGGAAAAAACATCGGGTGTGTGGATTGACGGCAAGTACGTGGGATATTTGGGCGAACTGTGGGGCCCAAAGCGGATCCTGTTGCTTCCTGGCGACCACGAACTCGCCGTACGGCAAGCGGGTTATAAGGACTTCACGGAAACGCTTACCGTGGAGCCAAAGGAATTATTGCTCGTTCCCGTCAAAATGGAGAAAGAAACGAGCGACACCTGGCCCAGCGTGACCGCTCAGCTGAAAGTTGACGTCCAACCCGACCGCGCGGCCGTTTTTGTGGACGACAGGTTTCTGGGGCACGCGGGGGAATTGGGCGGAGCTTTTCACTCCATGCTGCTCAGTCCCGGAACGCACCGAATCAAGATCGAATTGCCCGGATACCAAAGTTTCGAGACGGACGTGACCATGGTTGCCGGCCAGAAATCGGTGGTAAAGACGAATCTTACAAAAGGCAGCATTCACCAGGCCGATGCCCTCATCAATGAGGCAAACAATTCCAGCCACAACAAATAACCGCATCGGTTAAAGCCCGGGAACGCCAATCTCCCGATTGGCGCTTTTCGCCCCGCCAATCGGGAGATTGGCGTTCCCGGGCCTCATCTCCAGGCGTTTCTTCGCCCTGCCTGAACGGTTGGACAAGCACAGCCGCCCGCGCTACGGTATTATCTTTCCGATATGCCACTGCAAATCATCAAGCGCCGCTCGCGCGGCTTCATTTGTGTGAATGCTCATCCCGAAGGATGCCGGCGCAACGTGGAACGCTGGATTGCGGGTGTAAAAGACAAACTACCCGCCGGGCAAAACGCGCCGAAAAACGTGCTCGTCATCGGCGCATCCACCGGCTACGGGCTCGCGTCGCGCATCGCGGCGGCATGGGGCTATGGAGCGAAGACGCTGGGCGTATTTTTTGAGCGCCCACCGGAAGGCGACAAGACCGCGACGGCGGGCCACTACAACACCGTCGCTCTTCATTCGATCGCCGAGCGCGATGGACTGTATGCCGCGAGCATCAATGGCGACGCATTTTCCGACGAAATCAAACGCGCCGCCGCGGAAATCATCCGCAAGGATATGGCTCCGGTCGACCTGGTGATTTACTCGCTCGCGTCGCCGAAGCGCACCGATCCACGCACGGGCAAGGTGCACAGTTCAGTCCTGAAACCGGTCGGGCAGGCTTATACCAACCGCACGATCGAACTCGATTCCGAAAAAGTGGTGAGCGTTACGTTGCAGCCGGCGAACGAAGACGAAATTGCGGACACCGTCGCGGTGATGGGTGGCGATGACTGGCGGGGCTGGATGGACATGCTGCTCGGGGAAAAACTGCTGGCGCCCGGCGCGCGCACGCTAGCGTATTCCTACATCGGCCCGGAAATTACGTGGCCGATTTATCGCGACGGCACGATTGGACGAGCCAAGAAAGACCTCGAACGGGCCGCAAAGGATCTGGATGCCGCGCTCGCGAAACAATTGGGCGGCAACGCCTGGGTTTCCGTCAACAAGGCGGTGGTGACGCAGGCCTCCGCGGCGATTCCCGTTGTCCCGCTGTATTTGAGTTTGCTTCCCCTGGTGATGAGAAAGAAAAATCTGGACGAAGGACCTCTCGAACAGATGCGGCGCCTGTTCACGGATTTTCTTTGCGCGGGTCCTGCGCCCAAACTCGACGAGGCGCGGCGTTTGCGCCTGGACGATCGCGAAATGCGCGGCGACGTGCAAGCCGAAGTTGCGGCGCTGTGGCCGCAGGTCACGACGGAAAATCTTCGCGAAGTCAGCGCGTTCGCCGGATTTCAGCGCGAGTTCCGCGGCTTGTTCGGTTTTGAAGTGGAAGGTGTGGACTACGAACAGCCCACGGAGACTGACTTGAGTTGGTAAAAGTGGCGCAGGCTTCCAGCCTGTGGGGGTTAGTCCCTGCAAAGACTAAAACTCACAGGCTGGAAGCCTGCGCCACCGGCAAAATCTAAACCCGCTTTCGAAGAAATTCCACAACCATGTACCCGATCAGTCCGGAAATGAGGGCAATCACAAAGTTGTTGACCGTAAAAATGTCATTGATAGCGAAAACCAGGCTCTTGCGGTCGGCATTCGTTTTAGTAAATTCCCCCATCAAAAGGTTTGAATAGAACAGGAATATTATGAAGCCGACCTCGACCATCGCCCTCAAAAGGGGGGCCAATTTTCCTGTCCGTGTTTCTCTCGAAGGCATGGTGTAACTATAGCAAGAAACCGTTTGAATCGCGGGTGCCTTCAGAAAACGCCTAGGCGGAAATTTCTAGCGGCTTCGTAAATTGCTTTCCGGTATGTACAGGTCCAAGTCTCGCGGCCGGCGCCTGCCGTTGCGAAGCGAGAACAATTCTCTGGAAACATCCGTACTTGGGTCATCCTCGATGCCACTGGGGACAATTCGGAGCCATGGCGGTGATGCACATTCGACTTTCTTTTTTCGCGCATTCCCGCGCCGCTTCGCGTGAACGGCGCGTACTTCGCGCCGCGCGGACTGCCGGCGCTTGCGCTGTGTGCCATTCTTCTTTTTCATTGGCACTCCAAAAAACAGCTACGGAGTCGCGCCCTCGCGCGTCGCAGATACCTGAAACACCAAACAATCGGTCAGAATGCCGCGGCGTCCACAGAAGACCGGCGGGCTCCCGCAAAAACGCCGCGGCTACATGACCCACGCGGGTCTCGCCTTGATGGCGGTCAGAGCGAGACTCGGCCCCGCGTGAAACTCGATTACAGAGCGACGGCTCCGCGCTCCTGATTGCGTATCCGAATCACTTCCTCCACCTTGTACAGGAAGATCTTTCCGTCCCCGATCTTGCCGGTGGAAGCGGTCTTTAGGATCGCTCCGACGGCGGAATCGACAAGGTCGTCAGGCACAACAATCTCAAGCTTGACCTTGGGAACGAGATCGACTGTGTATTCACGGCCTTTGTAGACTTCGGTGTGCCCCTTTTGCCGGCCGTGCCCGCGCACATCGCTGATGGTCATGCCCCCGATGCCTAGATCGGTCAGAACATCTTTGACCGCTTCAAACCTGGACGGCTGGATGATCACTTCTAATTTTGTCATCATGTTTTTCTTGTCCTCTGTTCTCATTAGCGGATTAAGAACTCAATCTTTTTAACTGTGTCCCGATTACCTCTTTTGCGTGTCGCGGATAGAGGCAATAACGAATGGCCTTGTACGCCGACCTCCACCGTGTCTTCCCCCTAGTACTCCGCCCTCATTCCAGGAAGACACGGTGCAGGGTAAATCGCCTGGCGTTTAGTCGCCGTGCGCCGGCGCGGTTGCTTTGATCGGCGAACTGGCTGGCTGCTGGTGTCCTGCCAAACCCTTGGGTGCGCCAAGAGCCGTGATGACGTATTCGGGGTAGGCCGAAATGCCATGCTCGTGCAAGTCCATGCCGTAGAGTTCCGCCTCTGCCGGCAAGCGCAGGGTTCCCGTTGCGTTGACCGCAAGCATGACGATCATCGCCACCGCGAAAGTTGCCAGCGTGATGCATGCACTGCCGATCGCCTGCGCAACCAACACTTGCGTTCCGCCGCCGTAGAAGAGGCCCTTCAACGGGGCGCTATTGTCGGCGCCGAGAGGCCCCGTCGCGCCGAATTGCCCGGAGGCAAACAGCCCGAGAGAGAGAGTTCCCCAGATGCCGCAAAAGCCGTGAACTGGAACTGCTCCGATGGGATCATCAATTCTCAGATATTCCAGCAGATCGACTCCCAAAATGACCAGGACGCCGGCGACGCCGCCAAGCAGGATGGCGCCCGTCGGAGTGACCCAGTAGCAAGGACACGTAATTGCGACGAGTCCGGCAAGGAAGCCGTTCGTGGTGTAACCTGCGTCCCACTTTTTGGTCATGATGTAGCCGTAAATGATGGAGGTGAGCCCGGCCGCGCATGCTGCGAGCGTGGTGTTGGTGGCCACGCGACCGATTCCGACAAAGTCCATGGCCGAAAGGGTGCTGCCCGGATTGAAGCCGTACCAGCCGAACCAGAGAATGAGTCCGCCGCTGACCGCGATCGTCAAGTCATGCGGCAGCATCGGTGTACCGCCATCGCGCTTGAATGTGCGGCCGAGGCGTGGACCGAGAACAATCGCGCCGGCCAGGGCGATAAATCCGCCGATGGTGTGGACAACCGTGGAACCGGCGAAGTCATGGAATCCCATTCCCGAAGCGGGCCAGAAATGGCCGTCGCTGCCCATGTTTGCCAGCCAGCCGTCTGGTCCCCAGGCCCAGTGACCGATGACTGGGTAGATGAAACCCGTGACACAAATGCTGTACAGGAGGTCGCCAACGAAACCGGTTCGTCCGATCATCGCGCCAGAGGTGATGGTCGAGCAGGTATCGGCAAAGGCGAACTGGAAAATCCACACGGCCAGGAAAGCCACGCCAGTCGTTTCATAGGTCGCCGGGGCATTCTGGAGGAAGAACCAGTGGTAGCCGATGAAGCCGTTGCCGTGGGCGAACATAAAAGCGAAGCCAACGGCGTAGAACAAAATGCCGCAGAGACAGGTATCCACAACGCATTCGACGAGCACATTCACCGTCTCGCGAGAACGGCAGAAGCCGGCCTCCAGCATCGTGAACCCGACTTGCATTCCGAACACGAGGAACGCCGCAACGAGCGTCCACATGGTGTTTACGGGATTAACGATGTCGTTCCCTTTCAGATCGGGATCGGCCGCAAAGGCATGGCCGCCGACGAACACGGAAACGACAGCCATGACGACCAGCACCAGCGCGATGCCGATTCCTTTGCCGGCGAGCAAGGCTGTACCGTACTTGCGCCATTCCGGATTTCGAAGCCGGAGGCGCAGCCGGGAGAACTTTTCGGGCAACGATATCCTTCTTGATTTGCATTTAGGCATATCTGACATTTCAACTCTCCTTTGAAGAATGAGTAACCAAAGATTCCTGCCGCGAAATCGCTCTTCTCAAAAATTGGCCTGGGTACATCCGCCATTGCAGCGCACCACAAAATTCCGAAACCCCCGACGATGGCCTCATTCGCTCTCCTCGGAACGCCGTCTCTAAGCCGATAGAGACACAAGCCCGCAAATAAAACGGAATCGCCCGGAACCCGGAAGACACAAATCCGGTCCAGCGCCGTTCAGGGCTTACTCTTCGGCTCGTCGTCGAGCGTTATGTTGCGATTAGTTGGACACGGCGTCGTGTCCGAGAAGAACAATGCAGACTGAAGATTGCCGCGAGGCGCTTCATTTCATCGGCGAAATGAGACGTTGAAAGCGGCGATGCGATCTCTTCAGTTTCAAGCGCAGTGTGCGGCCTTTCACCGAGTATAGTCAAATTCAAACTTTCAATTGCAGCCATTCGCAATCCACGATTTATTGAGAAGCTCGCTTCAGTTCATCGTTCAAGATGATGGACTCCGCGATTTCTTTCATGGACTTGCGCATTTGCTGGCTTTGACGCTGCATCGTGCGATAGGCTTCTTCCTCGCCGATTTTCATTTCGCGCTGAAGAATTCCTTTGGCGCGCTCCACGATCTTTCGGGCTTCCAGCTGGCCGGAAAGCGCGGATTTTTCGCTTACCAATTGCTCTCTCTGGCGTTCATTCTCCTGCAATTCGGCGATTGTTTTTTGAAGTTCCGCGGTGCGCTCGGCCACTCGCGCCTCGAGGTGGTCGCGCGCTTCCCGAAGGGCCTCTTCGCTATTCCTTTTCGAGGAACTCACCCAGCTTGCCGCCAGGGCGCAGACTACGAATGACACAAAATACGCTGTGTCTGTCGCGTTGACGGCGAAGGAATGAAAGGGAGGAACAAAAAAATAGTCCACGGCCACGGTGGAAAGTAAGACCGCAAACAGGCCCGGCGCCGTCCCGCCAAACCATGCGCTGGCCATCACCGCCGCGAAGAACAGAAACAAAAACGGATAAGGAAACAACCGCTGAAGAAGCAAGCTCGAGGAGAGCGCTGCCGCCACGAACGCCAGGGCAATCCCATAGCGAAGGCTCGTGGCTGCCACACGCATCCTCGACCAACGATCCCTTTCCGGAGTTGAATACAGCGCAAAATTCCCCAAGGCCACCCATCAGTCCTTTATGAATTATTTATCACTTCCTTATGTAGAGTGCAGCAGCCTCGGTGTAAAGACAAACTCAAAGACCGGATAGCTTGGATTGAAAAGATTATTGTTCTGCCCGGACCGCCAATCTCCCCGCCGCGGCGGGCGTCCTGCAAAGCGCCAATCAGGAGATTGGCGTTCCCAGGATCCAAACCGGGAGATTCAGCTAAATATTTTACCGCGGGAGGAATTCGTCCGTGTGCGTCACAAACTCCGGATACGCGCCGGCGCCCAACTCATGAAGGTCCATGCCCTGGCGCTCTCCCTCGACCGATACGCGGAAAGGATAAAAGCGGTTGAGGAGCCTGTTCACGCCGTAGGTCAGCGGCAACACAAACCCTAGTAGCGTAGCCACGCCTATCAATTGAGCCAGCCATTGGCCGGAAACGATTCCATTCATCGCTCCGGGCAGGGAATCTCCCGCAACATTCAACACGGGCCGCTGGAATTGGCCGAACACGCCCAACGCGAGGAGCCCCCAAATTCCCCCAACGGCGTGCACGGAAACAGAGCCTCCCGGATCGTCGACTTCCATTCGCAGCTCAAACCACTCGATCGAAAACGTAATCACCGCTCCCGCGATCGAGCCGATCACGACGGCTTCGGCGGGGCTCACGAAGGCGCATGATGCGCTGCTGGCGACGAGTCCGCCGACCCAGCCGTTGGCGGTGAGCGAAGCATCCGGCTTGCCAAAACGAACTTTGGTGATGAACGCCGCGGTGAGGGCCGAGGCCGACGCGGCGAGCATGGTATTGATGCCGATCATCGCTGTCCCGGAAGCCTCGCCTCCCGTGAAGAGGATCGCGCCGGCGGAGTTGAGCCCGATCCATCCGACGAGGGCGAGCACGCAACCAAATAATACGAGAACCGCATTGTGGCCGGGGATTGCGGGCGCCATCCCGTCCGCGGAATATTTCCCGCGCCGCGGACCCAGGATCCACGTGACCGCCAGGGCCGTTAGGCCGCCTAAAACCTGGATCGAGCCGGCTCCCCCAACATCCAGAAATCCGCGGCCGATTCCATAATTGACGCCGAGTTGCGCGAGCCATCCGCCGCCCCACACCCAATGCGCGAAGAGCGGATACGTCCAGGCGGCAAGCAATGCCGTCGAAAGGCAGCTGGCCCGAAGACGCCACCGGTCCGCGCCGCTCCCCAGCGGTATCAAAGCCGCAAGCCCCACGCAAAAAATTTGAAATAGGGCGGTGAGAGAAGTAGCGGAGCCGTCAAAGGAAAGCTTGCGAAAAAAGAAAGGCTCGGTGGCAATCCAATTCCAACTCTTTCCGGAAAGAGTGAGGATATGCCCGGGGCCGCCGATGAATCCCTGCCAGGCAAATCCGCAAACGAAATAGGCCAGGCCGGCGACCGCGAGAGCGCAAAGCGAGGCCATCATCATGTGCCCGGCGCTGCGCGAACGTCCCAGGCCGACGTTCATGAGGGCCAGCCCGGCCGCCGCGAAGGGAACAAGAAAGATAAAGAAGAGGCAAGCGACCGTCGTGACTTCCGTGAGTCTCGGGGCGGGCATGGGAGTTATGCTTTCTCCTCCCGCGGATTCAGATGCGATCGGAAAGCGAGGATCAATCCCAGCACCTCCACCGCAATACCGGCCAGGACAAACGCGGTCCGCAATGGCGGCGATGCGAAGAGCACAATCGCGGCCAGTACGAGGAACCATCCCGCCAGCAGCAACAGGAAACCCACGACCTTCATTCCAAAATCCCCCGGTTCACAGCAAAGAGACTTGCATGGGCTTTAGCAACGCAGGCTAAAATATCACACTCGCACCGGAACCAACGCGCCGCTCCAACAAAAATGAACATGGACTACGCCGCGCATCGCGCCATGCAGGATGGTTCGCCAGACTGAAGATAGGACGAAATCCGTATGGGTGCCCTCATAAATCCTTATGCGAGGAATCAAAGAAGTGAATGTGTAAACAGGCCTGCTGCCTTCTGCCCGGATCGATCAAACGGCCGCCGGATTGGCCCTGCTATCTGCCGGATTTCCGCAAATCCATTGAAATCAATAAATTATAAAGATCAACTTCTTAGCTCGGGAATCTTCGAGTTCGCATAGTTCGCTCCGAAGCGTCTTTGGGCTGCCTCTTTCAAGCACAGATTATGGCCATATGAATCTGTAATTTGGGCCATCGAAACGTTGCATTTTACTAGTCCCGAACACCCATCTAGTATCTCGTTCCTCGGCACAACTTAGTTCGTTCAGTTGATGTGCGGCACGACGATTCAGCGGCGAGATTAAGAATATATAAGGAGAATACATGGCGGAGAATACCGGCGAAGTCAAAATGACACCAACCTTAGGATTAACCGGGGTGACGATGAACGCCATGGCGCTCATCGCTCCCGGTGCTTTCCTTTGGCTTACCTTTGCACCGCAGGCGACAGAGGGTGCCACGGCACCGGCAATGTGGATTGGCATCTTCTTTGCGCTTCTACTTTGTCTCGCCACTGCGGTGTCATACGCGGAAATGGCGAAGATGTATCCAGGGACCGGGAGTGCATACTATTTTGCGGAGCAGTCGTTTCTGAATCACGACAAGGCCTGGAAATACGCGCGTTTGATGAAGTTCATTGTCGGCTGGGGCTCGCATCTTTATTACTGGATATACCCCGGCGTGATGGTTGCGGTCACCGGAGTGTTCGTCGGTTATATCACCGGTACGCTGTGGCCGAACTTCATGAGCGCATCGAACCCCGGTCCGATGTTCATGATGCTCGTTGCGATCTTGTTTTCCTTCGCCGTTGCTTATATCGCGCACCGGGGAGTTACGGGATCCACGGCGGCCAGCGTCGCCATTAACGTCATTCAGATCTCCGCGCTGATCGTTTTCTCCGTCATGGCTATCAGCTATCGGATGAGCCATCCCCCGGGAAGCGAAGCATGGCAGTTTGATTCGGTTTCCGGGCACGGCTATAACTACGAATTCGCGACCACAAGCCAAACGGTCAATGGAACAGCGACCGATGTGATTACACGTAATGCCGACATGGTGCCGCAGCCAAAGCTCGACGCCAGCGGCAAGCCCGTTCCTTATCATGTCAATTACGATCCGTACGATACGAGCAATCCGCCGGTGTTTCAGGCCCATCCGAATGCCAAATCGGTAATCGGAATACACAATTTCAACTGGATGTTCGTGCAAGCCACGGTGGCCATTCTGATTCTGGTCGGATTTGAATCCTGCACTTCACTCGGCGGCGAGGCGAAAAACGCCAAACGGGACATCCCCATCGCGGTGATCACCTCACTTCTGGTTCAGGGGGCGTTCTGTTATCTGTTCGAGTATTTTGCCGCAAACTACTTCTTAAGTAGCGGCTATCCGATGTCGACGGCAACCGGTTCGGCGGCGCCCATCGGTGACATGATGGTGATGGTGGGTGATGCCCTATTCAACGGACATGGGCGAGCCTTCATGCTGATCGAAGCCGTAACCGTATTCCTGGCGCTGATCGGCACCACTCTCGCCTGCATCAACACCGGGGCGCGCGTAACCTACGCCATGGGCAAGGACAGCGAAGTGCCAGAACACTTCGGCATGTTGCATGAGAAAAACCTGAGCCCTCACCGCGCGATCTGGGCCTTGGCAGTGATTTCCGCAATATTCGGCGTTCTCGCACTGACGATGCTGTTCGGCGACGGCGGAGCCCTTTCGGACGCCACGATCCAGGCCCTGCCTCATGGGTTCTGGTCGAGCTTCGGCTACGTGTCTCATGACACCATGGCGAAGATGCCCAACAGCTTGCTCACGATTACATTGGCTTCCAATTTCGGGACGTTCCTCCTTTACATGCTAAGCTGCGTAACCTGCATCTTTTGCTATAAAGGGAGCCCGAACTACAGCTTCCTCAAGCACATGCTCATCCCCATTTTCGGTATCGCCGCGAACCTGATTTGCATGGGGGCTTACCTCGTGCTGCCGTTCATGGGGTATGGCACCAAGATGGAACCGTTCCTGGCCTTGGGAATAGCAGCCGTCTGGGCCATTTATGGAGGGATTTACTTCCTGAAGTCCAGCAAAGCCTCGGGGCGTACAACGCTGGTCACCAGTCGCACGTAATGGTGTAGTATGAACATAGTTCAGTTAGCGAGGAAATTCGGACAGGTGATTTCACCTGTCCGAATTTCCGTTTCAGAAGTGAGTGAAATTCTTGGAGAACCCGCGAGAGGCGCTCCCCAGGAGGGTTCCTCCTGGGTTGTCTCCACGAGACGTTCCGCCTCCGGCCATATGCTTGACCTCGAATTCGTGGCACTCACCGACGTCGGGCGGGTCCGCGACCACAACGAAGATTACCTGGGTTACGCGTCGCCCACGACTCCCGCGCAGGTGCGTACGCACGGGTGGATGTTTGTGCTGGCAGACGGAGTGGGCGGACAGGAAAAAGGGGAAGTCGCCTCCAAAACCGCGGTCGAATCCATGGTCGCCGGATTCCACAGCGCCAAGGACGGAGAATCGCACTCCGCCGTGTTGCAGCGGCTGGTTCAGCGGGCCAATACATCCGTTTTTGAGGCTGCTGTGACGGGCGGACGGACTTCGGCCGGCATGGCGACCACAATCGTGGCTTGCGCATTGCGGTACGACCGAGTTTCCGTAGCGCATGTTGGCGATTCTCGTTGCTATCTGATCCGCAATGGCAAGGCAGCCCAGATTACGCGCGACCACACCATTGCAAGCGAGCAAGTTCGCCTTGGCATTGTCACGGCTCAGGAAGCGGCCGAGGGAGAAACCAGCCATATCCTCAGCCGTTCGCTCGGAGCCGAATTAGTCGCAAATATCGATACCAACGACCATCAGATCTTTGCCGGGGATGTTCTCCTGCTATGTTCGGACGGTCTGCACGGGATGGTGGATGCCTCGGAAATGGCTGCGATCTGCGGCCAGGGCCAGGATTTGCATCTCGCAGCGGAGAAATTGGTTGCTCTTGCCAATGATCGGGGCGGCGGCGATAATATCAGCGTTCAGTTGATCCGAATCCGGGGCGTCGAGCGAATGGGGATGTATCGCGGACGGCCCTACAAACTGTACTGATACAGGTTCGCTGCTCTCTCTGTGTTTGCCGCCGACCTGCCTTCCCAATGAGCGAATTCCATCCCGGCGATCAGCTCGATCATTACCGCATCGACGGCTTGGTCGCCCGAAGCGGCATGGCATCTATTTTCCGCGGCACGGATGTGCGCGACGGGCGGGCGGTCGCGATCAAGGTCCCTCATCCGGAAATGGAAGCCGACCCGGTCTTATTCGACCGGTTCAAGCGCGAAGAAGATATCGGCAAAAAGCTCGATCATCCCGGCGTCGTTCGCGTATTCGACGACGAGGACCGCAGCCGGCGTTACATGGTCCTGGAATGGGTGGATGGCCGCCTGCTGCGCCAAATCCTGAACGAACAGAAGAAATTTTCTCCCGAGCGCGCCATCCGGATCACTCTCGCTTTGTGCGATGCCCTGGGCTACATTCACAGCCAGGGGGTCGTTCACCGCGACCTGAAGCCCGAAAACATCATGGTCGGCCCCAACGATCAAGTGAAGCTCATCGATTTCGGCATCGCGGCGAACGCCGGATCGCGCCGCCTGACCTTTGCCAAGCTGACCGAGGCCATGGGAACGCCGGATTATATTTCTCCCGAGCAGGTGAAGGGAAAGCGAGGCGATGCCAGGAGCGACATCTATTCCCTGGGCATCATGTTTTACGAAATGCTGACCGGAAAGGTGCCCTTCACAGGGCCCAATCCATTCGTCATCATGAACGAACGTTTGTTGAACAATCCCATCCCGCCGCGCGAGGTCAATCCCGAAATTTCACCCCAGCTTCAAGAAATTATCTACCGGGCGCTGGAGCGCGATCCCAACAAGCGGTATCCCAACGCCCACGAATTTGCCCTCGATTTGCAGCACCCGGAAAAAGTAGGCGTGGCCGAACGGGCCGAAATGAAAAATTGGAAACAGAGACGCTCGCCTGTGGCGCGGCAAATTCTGTTTTACATCATGCTCGCCTTAATTCCCGTGGTCGTCTTCGCTCTGATGCTGTTTATATCGCGCCTGAAATAGCACCTCTTCCCCCTTGGCCTGATTCTGATGTTCCATCCCAATTTGCCGAAGGAATAGTAAGCCAATGAACGCTATGGTTTGTAGGGCACGGCTGAAGAGCCACGGCCCACAAACATCCCACGAGGCGAATGCCAACTGGAACAGCGAACCTGTATACTGATGAATTCGTTCCGGCGGAATATCCGGGAGAGTGTTCTCGACCATGCGAATTGATGAATTCCAGCAGAGACTTCGCGAGTCCGTGCTCGTCGCGGACGGAGCCATGGGCTCGTTGCTCTACGAGACCCTGGGGCCGCAGCGCTGCGTGGATGAACTGAACGCCACGCGCGCCGAAGAAGTGTTCCGCGTCCACATGGCGTATCTCGAAGCCGGCGCGCACATCATTGAAACGAACACCTTCGGCGCGAACCGGAATAAGTTGAGCGCGTTTGGCATGGAAGAACGCGTCACGGAATTCAATCATCGCGGCGTCAAAATCGCACGCGAGGCGCGCGAGGCCGCACGGCACGAAGTCTTGATCGCCGGATCGATCGGGCCGCTCGGCGTCTTCCGGGATGAACGCGAGGCGACGCCGGAACATTTCCGGGAAATTTTTCGCGAGCAGGCCGAAGCGCTCGAAGAACGCGGTGTGGATTTTTTCGTCCTGGAGACTTTCGGAAATCCCGCCGAACTTCTGGCGGGAGTCGAAGCAATTCGTTCGTTCTCGCAACTCCCCATCGTGGCGGAGATGACGTACTCCGAGGAGGGCAGCTCCTTCAGCGGCGCCCGGCCGAAAGATGCCTGGGCGCTTTTGCACGAGCGAGGCGTGCAGGTGATCGGCGCGAACTGCTCCGTGGGTCCGCAGGATCATTTGCGCATTCTGCAGGACCTCGCCGCGGTGGCCGGTTCGTTTCCGACGAGCGCGATGCCGAACGTGGGATTTCCGCAGCGCGCCGGCGACCGCGTCATCTATCCGAAATCCTCGCCGGAATATTTCGATCTGTTCGCGCGCGAAGCCGTGAAGCTGGGCGCGCGAATTCTGGGCGGGTGCTGCGGCACCGCGCCGGAACATATTCGCGCAATGGTCCAGGCCGTAAAGGGCATGCAACCGTCCACTGGCGCACGCGCGGTGACCGTGGTGGAAGCGCCCCCCGAGGTCCGTCCGGCGGCAGCGCGGGAACCTGAAAGCACGCTGTGGCGAAAAATTCAGGCGCGGAAGTTTGTGATTTCGGTGGAGATCGATCCGCCGAAGGGAACGTCGATCGATCGCGTGCTCGAGCAGGTGCAAAACGTGATGGCATCGAAAAAAGTGGACGCCATCGACGTCAATAGCGGGCCACTCGCGCGCGTGGGTATGGACGCGCTTTCGCTTTCCGGCGCGCTCGAAGCGCGCGGCATCGAAACGATCCCGCATCTCACGACGCGCGACTCAAATTTGATCGGCTTGCAGGCCATGCTGCTCGGCGCATGGGCCATTGGCGGAGTGCGCAACGTCCTCGCCATCACCGGCGATCCGCCCTCGCTCGGCAGCTACCCGGAATCGCTGGGAGTCTATGAAGTCGATGCCATCGGTCTCGTGAAAGTCATGACCAAACTGAATCAGGGACAGGATTGGGGCGGAAAAAATCTCGGCGGCGCAACGAATTTCACGATCGGGGTTGCGGTAAATCCTCTCGCCGAGGATCTGGATGAGGAGCTGCGCCGGTTTGACTTGAAGGTGGAAGCCGGCGCGCACTTCGCCATGACGCAGCCGATTTTTGATCCCGAGCATTGGGAGCAATTTCTAAAACGCATGGGCGGAAAATCGCCGATTCCCATCCTGGTCGGCCTGTGGCCGCTGAGCAGCTATAAGCAAGCCCTGCGCCTGCACAACGAGGTGCCCGGCATCGTGATTCCGGAGCCTTTGTTGAAGCAGCTCGAAGCCGCGGGCGCCTCCGCGCGCGAGCATGGTTTCGCCCTCGCGCGCAAATTGCTGGATTGGGCGAGAGGAGCGCGCTCTTTGGGAATCGCCGGCGCTTACCTGATCCCTCCGTTCAAGCGCTACGAAGAAATCCTGGATCTTTTCTAGTAGCACAGCCACTCTTGGCTGTGCGCTTTTGTAAAGCGCACGCGCAGGCTGTTCGGCTCAACGACGGCCGCAAAACCCACACAGCCAAGAGTGGCTGTGCTACTTTCAGAACTCAAAATCCAGTGAAAACTGAACCTGGCGCGCGCCCATCCCTTCGATGGGTGCGCGATATCCGGCGATCGGCGTCAGGCCCGATCCAAACACGGGATTGATCTCCAGAACATTCGGATGATTGAACAGATTGAAAAATTCCGCGACCACGTCAAGGTGCCTGGGCTCGCCGAACGGAAAGTACTTCAGAACACGAAAATCCATATTGACCGCGCCGGGATTCTGAAGCGAATTTCTGCCAAAATTGAGCGGCCTGGCCGAGAGCGGGAACGCGTGGGTTTGATTGGAATCGAGGCCTGTCAGCGGGTTTACCGGCTGGCCGCTTCCCGCCGTGAAAATCGGCGCCACTTCGATATGGCGAAAGGTTCGGGTCAGCCAGCCGGCGCTGTCTTGCTGATTCGCGGGCTTATCTTCCTCGTCGCCGATCGGCAGTTCCCAGAGTGCGTTGAATACAAAGCGCTGCAATTGATTTTGAAGCGACGGAGCATTTTCTTCCGCCAGCAGAAATGGATTCTGCGGCTGCTCGTTGAAGTCGGAAGCGTCGTCAACCGTTCTGGAAAGCGTGTAACTCGCCGAGAACGCCAGCTCGTCATTCATTCTTCGGTTCAGCGTGAAGGAAATACCCCGGTAGGTCGAAGTCGCGGAATTTGAGAGCCGGTAAATATCGTCAAACTGCGTGTTGACCCGCCCCGGTTGAAAGACTTCCCTGCCGATTTGCTGAGGTGTGGGATTCGCGACTCCCAGGCTGGCGGCGTTCGCTGCAGTCAGAATCACCGGCGGCAAGAGGTTGATGTTGAGAGTGCGAGACAGATTCACGCCGCGAACAAACAGAAAATCGGCCCGCACGGAAAGATATTTGGCCAGTTCATGTTCCGCCCCAACGCTGGCCTGCTGGCTGTAGGGTGTGGCCATGCGCGGGTCGGGCTGAAAGATGGACGGTGCAATCCCCAGCGAGGGAGAAGCCAGCGGCCCGCCCTGCGCGGCCAAAAAAAGGTTTGCCGCCGCGCCGCCGTCCGCCACCTGCTCGAATGCCTGGGAACCGTTCATGTCAACGGCCTGCGCCAGATCGGCGAGGACGTAGCGGTCGAAGAATATTCCATAGCCGGCGCGCAGCACCCACCGGGATGAAGGCGTCCATGCCAGGCCGATGCGCGGGCTGAAATTATGCGCGGCCTGGTTGAATTCGCCCGGGAGCCGCTCGAAATCATAGCGAACGCCAAAATCGGCCGAGACCCGCGAGGTGAGCGAATAGTGATCCTGAATGAAGCCGCCGAAACTGGTTACCGGGAGATCCACCGTCGGATTGCCAAACGCCTGCCGGAATTGGCCGGGCTGTCCTGCGAGAAAATCCTGGAGCGTGTTGAAGAGATAGACGCCGCCGAAGCCATCCGCCGCCGAGGCTCGCAGCGTGACGCGATTCAGTACGGCGCCCGCTTTCCAAATATGTTTTCCCGCCGTGCGTGTGTAGGTGTACCCCGCTTGATAGTGATTTTCGCGGCGCTCGCTTAGCCCGGCGTAGGCCCGCCCGAAGTCCACGATTCCCGCGATGTCGATTTCCGGCCCTATCGATTCGGTTGGGCGGAGGACGGCGTGTCGCGTCGCGGCCTGAAAGCGCAGATCGCCGACGGCATCGGATCCGTAAACTGTCGTGAGAGAGCCGGAGAGCGCATTATCGGCAATGAAGCTGCTGCCCCGGCCGCTCACATCTACGAGGCCGCTCGTGTTGAATGCGTCGCCCGCCTCCCGATTGTTGGTGAAGGCGTAGCGCAACATCAACGTAGTGTTTTTGGTGAGCTGATGGTCCAGCTTGCCCGCGGCTTCGGTTTCCGCTCGCGAGATGGGGAAAAAATTGGTGGTGATCTGGCGTGTCACCAGGCCAGGAAACGCGCCTGTCGCCAGAAAAGAATTGATCGCGGATGCGGCGGCGGGATCGATGTCCGAGCCGTTCTGGCCTCGATTGTGCTCCTGCTCGATCGCCACGTAGTAAAACGTTCGATCCTTGACGACCGGGCCGCCCAATGCGAATCCGGCGCGATAGCGGCGGAAGGATGGTTTCCCCGGTTCATCCTCGAACGGGTCGCGCGCATTGAGCGATGCATCCTGCGCAAAAATGAATGCGTCGCCGTGAATCGCATTTGTTCCCGAGCGCGTGATGACGTTGATCGAGCCGCCGGAAGCACCGCCCGATTCCGCGGAGAGGCCATTCTGCACCACTTGAAATTCCTGGACGATTTCCGGCGAAAGCTCGGTACGGCCCGACCCTGTGTACTCGTCGTTGTTATCCAGCCCGTCGATCGAAATCGTGTTGCTGCGAGTGCGCAAACCGCCGAACGTAAAGCCGCTGCCGGCGAGCGGCGTGCCTCCCGCCACAGGCGGCGCCGGCGGAGCGCTCAATACGCCGGGTGCGAGGAGAACGAAATCGAGCGAGTTGCGGCTCTGAACAGGCAATTCCTCAATTCTCTCGCGGTCCACCGGAGACACAACGGAGGCTTGCGAGACGTCGAACGTCTGCTGCTGGGCGTTCACGCTGATTTCTTCGGAACGCGACGCCGGAACAAGAACGATATCCAGATGCGTGGTTTGGCCGAGCGTCAGATCGAGGTCGGTACGCTGGTAGGGCGCAAAACCGGCCTGATCCACGCGCACTTCATAGGAACCAACGGCCAGCGCCTGCATGCGGAAAGTGCCCTCTGCATCCGTTTCCGTGGTGCGAGCCTGATTCGTGGAAGTATTGCGCACGATGACGGCGGCACTGGGGATTGCAGCGCTGCTGCTATCCTTCACCGTGCCCTCCAGAGCCGCTGCGACTCTCGAACCCTGAGCGTCAACATTGGACGGGCGCAAAAACATGACCATCGCAGCCGCAAGTGCAATTCCAGCGGCGCGCATGCAAAACGAAAGGCTGTTTGCAATCACTCCGAGTCTCCTTTTCTGTCGAATGCTGTTAGCAACGGGAAATCACATCGCTTGAAGTTCATAGACGATCGCACGCGCACGCATCTGCGCCGGAGAAAATGACTATCCAATCGTCAGGAATGAGGCGGTTTCGGGAGCTCTAGATTCGCAGCGCGGCACCCGGAGGACTTGCCGGGATCGGAACAACAGCAGACCAGTTGGTCAGGGCCGAAACAAGTGGATGGGAACGCGGGTAAGAAATCGCTTCGGTCAGAGAGTCTGGCAAAGTAATTCTAGGTACAAACCATTTCAACGAGTAGGCAACGCCCACGCACAAAGCAAGGACAACGAAGGTGTATTCGGTGTCGTCTCCGGTCTGGAGAGTGTGGTCCCACTGGTCGAAAATCTCGGCCACATGGCAAACAAAACAGATCGCCAGGACCAGCGTGGCTGTGATGAACGAGGCTCGCGATCTCATCGTTCAAACCATACCTTCATCTCCCGCTGGAGGTCAATCAAAAGGGCGCGATTTGCTCGGATGAGGCCGGAATGTGAGAATGGAACTACGGTCGTAATGCTCTCTCCGGTAAACTACAAGGGAGACATTTGTCACACGTATGGAAGAGTGTGGCCCGCATTCGCACGGCCGGCTCAAGTCCGAGGCCACTTTGCACAAGGGAGACGTACGTTGGATCGAAGGGAAACACGAATCGCCGCGCTGAAGAATCTCCTGAAGGAGAGGATCGTCATTCTGGACGGCGCCATGGGCACGATGATCCAGGCGCAACAGTTGGACGAAGCGGCGTTTCGCGGCTCGCAATTCCTGAAGCACCCGCGCGACCTGCGCGGGAACTTCGACGTGCTGAATATCACGCAGCCGGGCATCGTTCAGGCGATCCAGCGGCAGTACCTCGAAGCGGGCGCCGACATCATCAAGACCAACACGTTCAACTCCAACGGAATTTCCGCGCTCGATTACGGCCTCGAACATCACATTTCGGAACTCAACGTCGCGGGCGCGAAAATCGCGCGCGCGGTCGCCGACGAGTACGAAGCGGCTCATCCCGGGCAGTACCGGCTTGTCGCGGGATCGATGGGGCCGACCAACCGCACCGCCTCGATGTCGCAGGATGTGAACAGCCCCGCCTCGCGCGGCGTCACCTTCGACAAATTGCGCGAAGTGTATTACGAGCAGGCGCGCGGCCTCGTTGAAGGCGGCGCCGATATTCTGCTGCTTGAAACGATCTTTGACACGCTCAACGCCAAGGCCGCGCTCTTCGCCATCGAAGAATATTTCGATGCCTCGAAGCAGCGCGTCCCAATCATGGTTTCCGTAACGATCACCGACCAGAGCGGCCGCACTCTTTCCGGACAAACGGTCGAAGCGTTTTGGATTTCGGTTTCGCACATGGATCTGCTGAGCGTGGGCATCAACTGCGCCCTCGGCGCGAAGCAGATGCGCCCGTACATCGAGGAGCTTTCGCACCTCGCGCCCGTCCACATCAGTTGCCACCCGAACGCGGGACTCCCGAATGCGTTCGGCGGATTCGACGAGACGCCGGAATCGATGTCCGCCGATCTGCGTGAATTTGCGTCGAACGGCTGGCTGAACATCGCCGGCGGCTGCTGCGGATCGACGCCCGCGCATATCAAGGCGATTGCCGAAGCGGTGCGCGGCATCAAACCGCACGTTCTCTCGAAGCCGGAGCGCTACACGCGATTCAGTGGCCTTGAGCCGCTGGTGCTGCGGCCGGACTCGCGCTTCGTCAACATCGGCGAGCGCACCAACGTCACCGGCTCTCCCAGATTCTCCAAGCTGATTCTCGCCGGCGAACTCGAAGCGGCGCTCTCGGTGGCGCGGCAGCAAGTCGAAAACGGCGCGCAGATCATCGACATCAACATGGACGAAGCCATGCTCGATTCCGAGCAGGCCATGACCACGTTCCTGCATCACATCGCGGCCGAGCCTGACATCGCCCGCGTGCCGATCATGATTGACAGCTCGAACTGGAAAATCATCGAGGCCGGCCTGAAATGCATTCAGGGCCGGGGCATCGTGAATTCCATCAGCCTGAAGGAAGGCGAAGAGGCTTTTCGCCAGCGCGCGCGGCTCGTGCGGCGATACGGCGCGGCCATGGTGGTGATGGCGTTCGATGAAAAAGGCCAGGCCGATTCGCTCGCGCGCAAGATGGAAGTGTGCACGAGAGCGTTCCGGATTCTTACGCAAGAGGCCGGCGTCGCTGCCGAAGATATTATTTTCGATCCGAATATTCTGACTGTGGCGACGGGCATCGAAGAGCATAACAATTACGCCGTCGATTTCATCGAAGCGACGCGCCAGATCAAGGCCAAGCTTCCCTATGCCAAGGTGAGCGGCGGCGTCAGCAACATTTCGTTTTCCTTCCGCGGCCAGAACGTGGTGCGCGAAGCGATGCACTCCGCGTTTCTGTACCGCGCGATTCAGGCCGGCCTCGACATGGCCATCGTGAACGCGGGCCAGCTTGCGGTCTATGAAGAAATTCCGAAGGACCTGCTGACTCTCGTCGAGGACGTATTGTTGAACCGGCGTCCCGACGCCACCGAGCGTTTGCTGGCGTTCACGGAAACCGTAAAGGCGAAAGAAAAAGGGCAAGTGGAAGAAGACTCCTGGCGGAAGGGCACCTTAGAGGAGCGCCTCACGCATGCGCTCGTCAAGGGCATTACGGATTACATCGAGGAAGACACCGAAGAAGCGCGGCAAAAATTCGGCAAGCCGCTAGCAGTGATCGAAGGCCCGCTCATGAACGCGATGAACGTGGTCGGGGACCTCTTCGGATCGGGGCGCATGTTTCTGCCGCAGGTAGTTAAGAGCGCGCGCGTGATGAAAAAAGCGGTCGCGTACCTACAGCCATATCTCGAAGCGGAAAAGCAGGCGGGCGGCGTATCCGTCAAGGGCCGCATCGTCATGGCCACGGTGAAGGGCGACGTCCACGACATCGGCAAAAATATCGTGGGCGTCGTGCTGGGCTGCAACAATTACGAAGTGATCGACCTCGGCGTGATGGTGCCGAGCGAGAAGATCCTCAAAACCGCGCGCGATACGGGCGCGCATTTGATCGGGCTGAGCGGCCTCATCACGCCTTCGCTCGAGGAAATGACGCACGTCGCGAAGGAAATGGAGCGCGAAGGGTTCACCGTTCCGCTGCTGATCGGCGGCGCCACGACGAGCCGCACGCACACGGCGGTAAAAATCGCGCCCTCTTACCACCAGCCGGTCATCCACGTGCAAGACGCATCGCGCGCCGTCGGCGTTGTCGGAAGTTTGCTCAGCGCGGAGATGAAGGATCATTTCACGGAAGAAAACAGCAAGGAACAGGAGCGCGCGCGGGAAAAGCATTCCTCGCGGAAGGCGCAGCCTCTCTTGCCGTTCGCGGAAGCGCGGAATAAAAAGCCCGTTTACGATTGGGCCGCGTACGAGCCGCCGCGGCCTTCGTTCCTTGGAACGCGAGTGTACAATCCAGTGCCCCTCGACGAAATCGTTCCCTACATCGACTGGACTCCGTTTTTCCACACCTGGGAGCTGCGCGGGATTTATCCGAAAATTTTCGATCAGGAAGGTGTCGGACCGAAAGCGAAGGAGCTGTTTGACGACGGACAGAAGCTGCTCGCTTGCATCGTGCGCGAAAAATTGCTTGAAGCGCGCGCCGTGATCGCATTCTTTCCCGCGAACAGCGTGCAGGACGATATCGAAGTGTACGCGGACGAATCGCGCCATCTGCTCACGACGTTCCACACGTTGCGGCAACAGCTGGCAAGAGCCAACCAGGAACCCAGCTACGCCGTTGCCGATTTCATCGCGCCGCGGGAGAGCGGCCGCATGGATTATCTCGGCATGTTCGCGGTGACCGCGGGATTGCGCATCGAACCGCTCGTCGCAAAATTTGAAAAAGACAATGACGACTACAACGCGCTGATGGCCAAGGCGCTCGCCGACCGCCTGGCCGAAGCGCTCGCCGAGCTCACGCACAAACGCGCGCGCATCGAATGGGGCTATGGCAAGGAAGAGAATCTCAGCCACGACGATCTCGTCCACGAGCGGTATCGCGGTATTCGTCCCGCACCCGGCTATCCCGCTTTGCCCGATCACACCGAAAAGCGCATGCTCTTCGATCTGCTCTGCGCGGAAAAAAACACGGGCATCACGCTGACGGAAAATTTCGCCATGTACCCGGCGGCCTCGGTGAGCGGCTTCTACTTTTCTCATCGCGAATCGAAATATTTTGCCGTCGGAAAAATCGGCCGCGACCAGGTCGAGGATTACAGCCGCCGCAAAGGCCTCGATTTGCGCATCGTCGAGCGCTGGCTCGCCCCAAATCTGAATTACGATCCCGACGCCGAGTAGGACAGGCTTCCAGCCTGTCGCCTTTCCTTTGCGTCTGCCTCACGAAACCCGACAGGCTGGAAGCCTGTCCTACTGGAAAAACAAAACTCCAAGGCAGAGCCGGAAATCGGCAGCTGCCTTGGAGTTTATGATTCTATCGATGTACGTCCGGCCCGCGCTATGGCAAATCGTAGCGGAGGTCGATGTACACCATGCTGGTGTGCGCGGTTCCCGGTTGGCCGCTGGCAATGAACCACGGTGCTCGGGACACGTAGGAGTATTGGGTGATGATCTTGAGATCGCCGTAGCTCGGATTTCTCCACATGGTCTGGACTATTCCGAACGTCGGCTCGTAAAGGGCCCGGTCGGCGGAGTTAGCGGAACCGCCCGGGGCCGCGGGGCAGACAGCCGTGCCGGTGGCGACCGAAGAACCGGGATTGAACCCGTACCCAAAATTGGTGGTGACCGTACAAGTGCCCACGCCTGAAGTGGGCGCGGGCGTAGTCACAACCGAAGCCACGTTCCGGCCGAAATAGGCTCCGCTGTAATATCCGTAAAGCATCGTATTTGGCCTTACCTGGTATTCGAAGCCGCCAATCGCCGACCCCGAGTGGATTCCGGAAAGCGTTCCGTCGGGCCTGATAATAAAGTCAGGACCGCCTGTGCTGGCGATGTAGCGTCCCCCGCCGGAGTCTCCAGTACCCGGTGCCGATGATCCGGAAGTTCTTAATCAACTCCACATTCAGTCCGCCCTCGATTCCCCCGCCATGAATCGTGTTGGTAACTGTGTTTGCGGCGGTGACGGTCGAGCCGGCTAGAGTCGATTGAGCCAGATTGATTGCTTTGAATGTGCGGAACAGCCCCGAGACATCGAAGTGGACATGATGTCCGTTGGGGCCGAAGTCGAATGCGGTTTTTGCAATGATGTCCGGGGCGAGGTTGGGTGTATTCGGGTTGTTCACGCCGGTTGCGCTGCTGGTATTGCCGCTGTTGCTGTCAAACTCCTGGAAACTGTTGGCCGTGGAAGTAAGGTTTGCGGGTTCTGACACGGAACCTGGCAGAGTTTGTTCCGGATTTTCGAGGGAAACGCCAATCGCCCAATTATTGGTCGGGTGCGCGATCACGCGAAATGCCGGTTGGCGCGCCCAAGTCAGGCCCAACAAGTAGTTCGTGTCCATTTCCTGGCCGTAGAAGAGGTCGCCGGGCAGGGCGGACAATCCGTTGCGATTGGGAGTCATGAAGCTCCAGCTTTGTCCGCCGAAGACTTCGATCTTGTTCCATTTAGCGTCCACCCAGTAGAGGCGCATGCGGAGCGTATTGCTATTGCTCGTATCGTTGGCATTCGCTGGCTGGTAGCCCAGGAAGTCAGCCTCGAGGTAGCCGGTCACGTCCGCCTCGCCAAACTTGGCGTGGGTTCTCAGACCGATACGCGAGTTTTGCGCCGAAAACCGCAGCTCGCTGAGGCGCCCCGGGAAAGTGTTGTTAAATGGAATCGAGCCAAAGCTCGTCCCGATTCCCCCGAGATTCGTCGTGCGGAAGATGCCCGTCAAGTCCATAAAGCCGAGGGGGTAGAATTCCGCGGCGCCGATCTTGAAAAACAGAGGCGACTCGCCCTCCTTTTGAGGGGACATCGCGGCCATTGCCGTCGTCGCGCCTATCGGAGCCGCGGCGGTTTCGGAGGGCGTCGAAGAAATGACTGCCGTCGAAGCAACTGCGGGTGTGACTGCGGGACCGGCCGCCGGCGTAGCCACAGATTCCGAAGGCGCCGCGCCAAGCTTTTCTTCGAGTGCTTCCATCTTGAGCTGTTGTGCCTTGAGCGCGGCGCGCTGCGACTCAAGTTCCGCCCTTTGCTCCTCCACAAGGCTGCGGAGGTCCTGCATCTCGCTCTCGATGGCCGACGCTTCCGGCTTCACTGCCGCGGGTTTATCCGGCAGGGCTGAAGCGCTACTTGCTGCTACGGGCGTGTCTTCCTTCCCGGTTTCGCCGGCATTGCGCGCCAGAAGCGGCGATGCCGCGAGACTCATGCCCAGCAACACTGCTGCGAATACTCGCATTTCATTTCCTCCTGAAAATGAAGTCCTAGGACTAGTTTTCATCTATAAACTCTGAATTGGGACTGCTACCCGTTCCAAAAACTTTCCCCGCGCAAATGGAACGAGATCGCTTGCTTGCGATGGCCTCATCCCCTCCAGGGAAGGGCCCATTCCGACTACCGCGCCCCAGAGCGCTTAGGTGCAAAACCTCATCTCGGAAAGGCAAGATTCCCCATTTTCAAATCGGTGCACTTCCGAGACACCTCTGGGCTCCCACGACACTATCGGCGGGCCCTTAATGGCCCATGAGAGGAATGTTAATTCTGTGTTACAAGCTCAAATTGGGGTGTGGCAGGGCATATAAACGGGGCGCACGGGATAGCCCTATCTATATGCTTTAAAATGGTTTACACGAATTGTTGACTAGATGCTTCGATCCGGCATAGATTGACAGCCGAAACGGGAAACGAATGAAAACTAAAACTGCTTGGTTTGCGGCGATGTGGCTTCTTTCGTCGCCGCTCGTGTCCCAAACGCCTGCTGTACCCACCATGGACCACGAACCTCACCACCATCTCGCCCTCCACAATGATTACGTGAAGGTATTCAATGTGGAAGTTTCGCCCGGTGACTCGATCGTTCTGCACAGCCACGACCAGGACACGATTGCCGTTGCCATCGGGGACCAGCTCGTGACCGTGGGCATCCCGGGCAAGCCGGACGTCCACCAAAAAAATGCGGACGCCCAGGTCCGGCTGCAGCGGTCCGGCTACATCCACTCCACACACGTCGATGGGGACACCCCCTACCACACCATCGCCGTCGAGCTCATGCGTCCGCAGACCAACTTTCATAATGTCTGCGCAGAAATCCTCGCGGGCCAGCCGCTGAATTGCCCGAGTCAAGCTGAGTACGAATCGGCTGCCTATTCGAGGCAGCTGCTGATCGCGTCCAACGAGACGGAAGTGGCGCTCCTGCGTGTTCATCCCCATCAGACAATGAAGCTGTTCGTGGGGCCCTCCCCACAACTCCTTGTAGTCCTCGACGCAGCGTCGATTCCAAAGGGACCCGACAAGGAGACGGAATTGTTGTCGCACCCGGGGGATTTCAATTGGAATGAATACGGCGCATTCGCAGATTTCCGGAACGAGAATGATCGAGACAGACGTTTCATAGAAATTATTTTCCCGCGCGTCCCCTGAGGAACTGACAAAGGCGGCAGGTAAAGATGAAATTTGCGAAGATCGTTTTTCTGATTGCGGGCATTCAAGGTTTGCTGATTCTTTCGCCGATGTATTTTCTGGAAGACAAGATCGGGCGGGACACGCCGCCCCCGATCACTCATCCGGAAAATTTCTACGGATTTCTAGGAGTAGCTCTGGCCTGGCAAATGCTTTTTCTGGTGCTGTCGACAGATCCTGTGCGATACCGCGCCATGATCCTCCCGTCCATTCTTGAAAAAGTCGCGTGGGGGACGGCGCTGATCGTCTTACTCTGGCAGGGCCGGCTCGCGCTTTCCACTTTTGTGATCGGCTCGGTGGACTGGATTTTTGCTTTCTTGTTTCTCGCCATCTTACTTCACCACAAAATCGAATCGCGCCACCGCTTGAATCCGCCTATCTTTGAATCTCCACTTCGATTTATAATACACTGGAATTCCATAAACTCTCGTTATGGGCAGATTGAGGCGAGAGGGTGATGCTGTAGCCCGCCTCTTCAGAGGCGGGGTAGTTTCCTCAAATGGAAGGAAACCCCTCGCCTCTTAAGAGGCGAGCTACAGCGCAAACACGCGGAGGAATGTTCATGGATTTGTCCCAATTGCATGTATTTCTGACCGTCGCAAAGGAGCAAAGCTTCTCCCGCGCGGCGGAAAAACTCTACCGCACGCAGCCGGCGGTGAGCATCGTCATCCGCAAGCTCGAGGAATCGGTAGGCCAGCCGCTGCTGGTCCGCGGCGCGCGCCAGGTCAAACTCACTGATGCCGGCGAACTCCTGCGCGATTACGCCGAGCGCCTGCTCAACCTGCGCGACGAAATCCAGAAGGGCATGGAGGACTTGGGAAACCTGGGCCGCGGCGAACTTCGCCTGGGCGTGAACGAAAGCTCGATCCACGCGCTGCTCCCGGCCCTCGCGCGCTACCGGAAACTCTACCCCGGCGTGAAGCTGATCATGCACCGCACGCTTTCGCGCGACATCCCGCAGGAAGTGTTGAATTATCGCCTCGACCTCGGCACGGTCTCCTACGTGCCGCAGGACGCAAAGCTCGCGGCCGTGGAAATCCTGAGCGACGAGCTGACGTTCGTCGTCCCGCCGAAGCACAAGCTGGCGCGCCGTCGCTCGGTGGACATCAAGGAGTTAGGCGAGGAAACCTTCATCGCTCACAACGTCGAGTCGCCCTACCGCTCGCGAGTCATTCAACTGTTCGAGAAACATCGCGTCCCGCTGCATCGCGACATCGAAATGCCCACGATCGAAAGCATCAAGCGCTTCGTGCAAATGGGCATGGGCGTGGCCATCGTCCCGCGCATGTGCGTCCGCTGGGAAGTGGAACGGAAACAGCTGGCGGAAGTCCGTATCCGGCAACTCAAGATGCCTCGTTCATTGTATTTAGTGTCGCGCCGCGGCGCGCGGCTCTCGCACGCCGCCGTGGGCCTGATGCGCCTGCTTCATGCAGGGGGAGAGGCTTCGTAGCACAGCCACTCCTGGCTGTGTGGTTTTCTCAACTTTCGCGCATCGGTAGTGCTATGCACCACAAAAACCACACAGCCAAGAGTGGCTGTGCTACTTTTTCCGCATCTCCATATACTCTTGCGGCTACTCCACTAACACGAGGAGCTTCGCAGATGCGAATTCGACCCGGCGCAAATTATCTGATTTCTGTTCTGTTCATCATTGTCTGCGTCGCAGCCGCAGTTTCGGGCGCTGCGCAGTCGCAACGATCCGCGACTCCCGCACCGACTTCCGGAGGCGTTGAGATTGCCTTTCTAGGAACAGGGACCCCGGTTCCCAATGCCGATCGCCAGGGACCTTCGCTGGCGATCGTTGTGAATGGGAAGGCCTACCTAGTGGATTGCGGATCAGGCGTTGTCCGCCAAGCCAATTCGGTTTTCCAGCGCGGGATTCCCGCTCTCCGCCCCGCCGAACTGGATATTGCATTCCTGACGCACCTGCACAGCGACCACACGCTCGGATTGCCCGACTTGATTTTTACTCCGTGGATTCAGGAGCGGATGACGCCGCTACGCCTGTACGGACCGGAGGGTACGAAAGAAATGGCCGCGCACATTCTCGAGGCTTTTAAGGAAGACATTCACGTGCGCACAACCGGACTCGAAGGCGGCAACACGACCGGTTACAAAGTCGACGCGCACGACGTGCAACCGGGAAATATCTATCAGGACGCGAACGTCAGCGTGAAGGCTTTTCTTGTAAAGCACGGATCCTGGAAGGAAGCTCTGGGATACCGCTTCGACGCAGCAGGAAAATCCATCGTCGTTTCGGGAGACACCGCCCCGGCCGAGTCGGTGGTCGAGGCCTGTTCCGGCTGCGACGCCCTGATCCACGAAGTATATTCAGGAAGGGCGCAGAATCCCTCGAAACCTTCGGTGCCGGTCGAGCAATGGATGAAGTACGAAAGTGAGTTCCACACCAGCGCCCCGGAGCTTGGAGAAATCGCCGCAAAGGCCAAAGCCAAAATGCTCATCCTGACGCACTGGACGTTGCTCGGAAACGCCAAGGAGGACGACATGGTGCGCGAGATCCGCCAAAATTACAGCGGTCCGGTCGTCATCGCACGCGACCTGGACGTTATCATTCCCTAGGGATGAAGCAGCCCACGCCCTCGAGGGTTTCGTGCGCCTGCTCAACGCAGGACGTTGTCATTCTGAGCGAAGCGAAGAATCTCTCCGGCGGTTTAAGACAGAACAGAGAGATTCTTCGGACCAAAACCAGGTCCTCAGAATGACAACGCGCGATATGGTGTCGATTCAGAATGGACAGAATGAACAGAGGCAGGCTCAATGTGCGCGCGGATGTCGGTCTATATCTTGGCGAGGGCAAGGCGCGGGAATGCGGCTCGAAAAAACTGCGCGTCCAAGGTGAGTAATGAAAATCCGTTCTGGAAAGCGTGTGCGCCAATCAGAAAATCCGCGACGATGCGGCGCGGACCTGGCTCACGTTTCCGCCGCCTGCGCGCAGCATGGGCGTGGAATGCGCGGCCGGCGATTCGCCAAATGGTTTCGTCCAGGTTCCATTCCACTGAAATGCCCGTAGCCGCGAGGAACTCGTCCAGGAATGCTTCGTTTTTTACCGGAGAAGCCATCAGTTCGGAAAAGACCGGCGCCGCGATGATTAAACTGCCCCGATCGAGCGCGGCGCGCAGGGCGGCCTTCGCAGGCATATTCAAGGAGTCATCTTCGTTCCAGAGAGACACAAGGACGTTCGTATCCAATGCGGTAATCATCGTCCGCGCATCTGGCGAGACCAGCGCAGGACTGCTTTCCGCCCGCGGCCGATACCCGGCGTTCCGATCCCACGGAATTTTTCAAACGCGTCCGCAGCCCGCACGGGACGGACGCTGCAACCGGTCCCATTCGTCTCAAATTCGAGCTTGTCGCCTGCGCGCACGCCGAGGGCGCGACGAATCTCATACGGCACGGTGATCTGCCCTTTACTAGTCATTCGCGCTTGCTTTTTCAAGGTCATTCGTCACCCTCCTTACTTTATCATAGACCTCCTTACTTCAGAGGGGAAGGATTTCGCGAAGGTAACCCGAGTGACCGTCTGGATCGATTCGAACCCCCAACCTCGCTGCGCGAGGATGGGGCACTGACAATTCAAAAACGCTCAAAGGCCGGACCATCCGCCGCCTGCTCAACGCATGACGTTGTCATTCTGAGCGAAGCGAAGAATCTCTCCGGCGGTTTAAGACAGAACAGTAGAGATTCTTCGGACCAAAACTAGGTCCTCAGAATGACACGATGTGGTGTGTGTCTTGATCTAGAATGAACAAATGAAAAGAACCAGACGCAAGGCGCGCAAATACACCGCTTTTTTCGAGGCGAACGAACACGGCGGCTACACAGTGACGGTCCCTGCCCTCCCTGGGCATGTGACCGAAGGCAAGGATCTGGATCACGCGCGAAACGTGGCCAAGGATGCCATCCGCTGCTACATCGAGGGCCTGAAGAAGGCGAAAGAGCCCATTCCAGTTGAACGCGAACCGCACAAGTCAAGACTTCCGTCGTAGCCGTAGGATTAGTCCACAATCCCTGCCCCACAGACCAAGGCTGTGGGACCGGGTGGTGATGTGGTGGTCTGTTTCACCATTTAGAGGGATTCAGAACGAGAGAAAGAGCTTTATAGCCGAAATACAAAGCATGATAAGGCCCGCTTGGAGCGTGAACATTGCAAACTGGGACATTCTCTTGACGAGCCCTTGGTTGTGGGCCGATTTCTTTGCTGCGAGATCAAAGTCTTTCTCGTGGAGGTCTTTCTCGACATGCTCAGCTAGCTCTGAAAAAAGACCAGAGACGTCGCGGTTCTCTGAGCCGATTTTAATAGTTCCAGATAGTATGCCCGCAAGTTTCCTTAGAGGAACCACCGCCTGACGTAAGGTGTAAGTTTGCACCAGCTTATCAAGATTGGAATGGGAAGTCGCGTTGGCAACAATCGTGTGGCCAATCGCTGCCATTGACAGAATTGCCGAAATTAGCAGTGACACCCATGCCGGTACAATGAGCGATAGGAAAACATGTTTAGGGAAGCCCGTCGCAGGAATTCTTGGGATGAAAGACGTTAGTGCAGTTACCGAGAGGCCTATGGTGCCGAGGCTCACCAGCAATAGCCGTTCGTGAAAAGCGGCGATCTGCTTGTTAAACTCGGATCCTGATTGGACAATCGCGAAGAAATCATCGACGTATTGTCGCTGCCACTCATGCAATCTTTTAAATAATTCGTTGACGACGGCGGGGTCGCCTGCCAGATGATTTGGTTCGTCCGTCATAATGAACGAGAGAGTACTTCACTCCCAATGTCGGAACAAACAAAAAGAGATGCGCTCCGATAAACTCACAATGATGGGTACCCAAACAGGGGACAGCGTAAATCGAAGATGACCCGGTTGAGAGTATTATTCGCCAGTGATGTGCCATTATGAAGAACTCAATGGCTGGGCCACTCGCGAATTAGAATCTCGTTTGAGCAAATCGGAAAGGGCCAATTCGTTGTAAATGATGGAAGGAGAGATCTTCTTATGAAACCAGGCTATCGCGATTGGTTGATCCGCCAGAAATACCAGCCAGGAACGATCAGCGCACAGATGCATCGCGTTGGAAGAGTCGAGAAACATCATGGAGACCTTGATGAGCAATATAGCAAAGATCGGATGGCAGGACTGATCGAGGCACTTTCCTACTCGAAAGAGGATGAGCGTCGTTCCCGTCCGAATCCGAGCAAAATTCCATTCGAAGGCGATATTCGTGCGAACCTAGCTTCATACCGAGACGCTGTTAAGAGATATCGGAAATATCGCGATGAAGGCGATGAGGACTCGGTGTCGAGGGATCCGGCGACGGTGCTGGGAGCAACCACACCACTTCCCGGGGAAGAGACTGGACAGCGAATAGGCTTAGAGCGAGATATGCAGGCTGCTCTCAGAACAGAAATTAGTCAGCTTGACCCGGGCCTTACCATAGTGGACGACGGTGCCGAACGCTCCGTGGACTCCGGTTTCATCGACATTACTGCTCGTGACGCTTCCGGTATCACGGTCGTCATCGAACTAAAAGCAGGAGCAGCGGGACAACGAGCCATCGCCCAAATCCTGAGTTATATGGGTGACGTGGCCGAGGAGGATGGCGACAACAAAGTGCGTGGTATCCTTGTCGCCTCCGATTTCGATGCAAAGGCGAAAGCAGCTGCGAGAATGGTACCGAGCCTAATTCTCCGTAAGTATAGCGTTCGGTTTACATTCCTAGATGGACTTGCCTGAACGACCAACCTAGGACATACAGCAAGAAAAACAAAAAGCCCGCCCCGGTTAAAGGACGGGCTTTCGTTTGGAAAAGCATTTTGAAAACCGGGCAGCGCACATCGAGTGCGCTTATAGGGCGCATATTGAATGCGCCTTTTAAAAGATGAGATCTACCAGAACCCGCTCGAAGATCGAATCGTTCGAGCGATGACCTCGGATCCCCGTGAGAGGTTCCGAAGCTTGGGCAACTTCACCTGCACACCTGCACAGGATCGTTTGCCGCTATGTTTAGAAAGGAGGTGATCCAGCCGCAGGTTCTCCTACGGCTACCTTGTTACGACTTCACCCCAATCATGGGCCATACCTTGGGCGCGTGCCTCCTTGCGGTTGGCTGCGCGACTTCTAGTACAGCTCACTTTCGTGATGTGACGGGCGGTGTGTACAAGGCCCGGGAACGTATTCACGGCGTCGATCTGATACGCCATTACTAGCGATTCCAGCTTCATGCAGCCGAGTTGCAGACTGCAATCCGAACTGAGCACGGTTTTATCCGATTAGCTCCCCCTCGCGGGTTCGCAACAGTCTGTACCGTGCATTGTAACACGTGTGTAGCCCTGGACATAAAGGCCGTGCTGACTTGACGTCATCCCCACCTTCCTCTCCGTTATCCGGAGCAGTCCTCGTAGAGTTCTCCCTTGCGGGTAGCAACTACGAGTAAGGGTTGCGCTCGTTGCGGGACTTAACCCAACACCTCACGGCACGAGCTGACGACAGCCATGCAGCACCTCTACTACTGTCCCTTGCGGGAAGACGATATTTCTACCGTTGGTCAGTAGCGGTTCAAGCCCAGGTAAGGTTCTTCGCGTTGCGTCGAATTGAACCACATGTTCCACCGCTTGTGCGGGCCCCCGTCAATTCCTTTGAGTTTCAGTCTTGCGACCGTACTCCCCAGGCGCAGAACTTAACGCGTTAGCTACGGGACGACCCGCCTACGCGGGCCACCCCAAGTTCTGATGGTTTAGGGCTAGGACTACCAGGGTATCTAATCCTGTTTGCTCCCCTAGCTTTCGTTCCTCAGTGTCAGTTGCGATCCAGCCAGCCGCCTTCGCCACGGGTGTTCCTGCAGATATCTACGCATTTCACCGCTACACCTGCAATTCCACTGGCCTCTCTCGCACTCGAGCACGGCAGTTTTGAAAGCAGCCTCTGGGTTAAGCCCAGAGATTTCACTCCCAACTTGCCGCACCACCTACGAACCCTTTACGCCCAGTAATTCCGAGCAACGCTGGCCCCCTACGTATTACCGCGGCTGCTGGCACGTAGTTAGCCGGGGCTTCTTATACCCGTACCGTCAAACCCTTGCGGGTCATTCGTCCGGGTCGAAAGGGGTTTACACTCCGAGAAGCTTCATCCCCCACGCGGCGTCGCTGCGTCAGGCTTTCGCCCATTGCGCAATATTCCCCACTGCTGCCTCCCGTAGGAGTCTGGACCGTGTCTCAGTTCCAGTGTGGCCGGCCATCCTCTCAGACCGGCTACCGATCAAAGCCTTGGTGAGCCGTTACCTCACCAACTAGCTAATCGGGCGCGGGCTCCTCCTCAGACGGCCTTGCGGCCTTTGAGTCCAAAGACCGGAGTCTTCGGAATGTCATGCGGTATTAGCTCGCCTTTCGGCGAGTTATCCCCCATCCGAGGGCAGATTGCCCACGTGTTACGCACCCGTGCGCCGTGCGCCCATCCCCTGTATTGCTACAGAGAACTGCGCACTCGACTTGCATGTGTTAAGCACGCCGCCAGCGTTCGCTCTGAGCCAGGATCAAACTCTCGTGTGAAACTGGCTGCTTAGAAAGCAAAAAGCCCGACTATCATTTCTGAGAGTCGGACCTAAGTTTTCCAAGCGAACTTTTTATCGCTCGATTCACTCAATCCCCTGGCACTTGCATGCCAAGGTCAATCGAACGGGTTCTGGCACATCTCATCTTACCCAGTTTGTCAAAGAGCGAAGGCCTCCTGTCCAGCAGGCAGGCTACCGTACAGCCCAACGATAATAGCATCGGTTCCTTAAATGTCAAGGATAAGTCGCAGGGTGGGAGTGTCTCAGCTTCGAGATACCTACTTGTTGTAGGGATCTTTTTCTGGAGGGGTTTCCTCAGTAACTCTTTTTCCAGTGCCTGCGCATGTTTGACAACTTTCATTGGTGTAATTCCTTCCAGAACCGCTTCTGGCTTTTCCAGTTCCGTCGCAACTTTCGCATTTGGATTCAAAGGCAGCCATATCCTAGATCCTCCTAGTCACGAGATTCGGCAGCAACAAATCTTCCACACTTCAGACCGGGAATGCATTCCTCGACGGCCCATAATTGACTTTCTTACTTGACACACGTAATCGCTACGGAGATGGACTTGGCCAGAACGGCTATATCGGACGTCTTGAGTTTGCCTAGAGACGGTTTTTGCTGAAAAGGAACCGATGAACTTTTTAGGAAATCTACCACAACGTCTCTGCTTATAGAAAAATTCACGTTTTCGGGGATATCGCCCGTGATTTTGGCCACCTTAATTGCATCCAGTTTAGCCACGACAACGCCCACCACATTCCCGCTCATGTCCAGAAGAGGCCCTCCGCTATTTCCGGGCTGGACTGGGGCGCTAACCTGAATGAAATTCGGATCGTCGCCCACCCCGGAATTCGCAGCCACAGTTCCGGTAGAAATGTTTCCCTCGGATGACAGTATGCCGGGGAGCGGAAACCCAAACGCGACCACTTCGTCACCAATTCGAATTCCCAATCCGTTTCGAAACGTCGCCCTCGCAGAAGAGTGTTTGTCCAGTTTCAGCAATGCCAAGTCGGCAGTTCCGCTGAGAAGAACCAATGTCAGCGGCTGCCCGTCTCTTGTCGCGATGGTGCGACACCCATCCACAACATGTCTGTTAGTTACAATGTGTCCGAGGTCTGAAACAAAAAATCCTGTGCCGGAAATGACAGTGGAGGCAGACTTTTCTCTGTCACCACGCAATCTCAGTTGTAATAAACTCAGCCTTTCCTTTATCAGTTTGATCGCCGAACCGCTTTCTTCATCGTACCCGCCGACCGAGAGTCCTTTTTGATAAGCAACGACTGCTTCCTCATTCCTGCCCAAATCTTCGAAGTCCGCGCCCATTTCGAGGTAGCAGGTCGTTTTGTCTGGTTTGATTGCTGTGCACCGCTGACTGATCGGAAGAGCGTCTTCGGCCTGGCCAGTTTTTCTGAGGCTTACTGCTAGATTTACCAAAGCCGTTGCTTCGGCGGAAGCGTCCATTATGTCATTGCACCGGCTGAGTTGGGCACGGCTGGTGAAGATTAGTCCCTTCCAGTCAAGGATGTCATATCTCCCTTCATACGCTGCTTCGGCCTGTAACTTCGAGCATTCGACAATATGCCCTGATGATTGAGCGTGACCCAAGACACAACTCACGAGGAATGAGCCTACCAAGAGGCATACGTTGAGTCTGTAATGCCCGCATGTCGGTTTGCATGCCATCATGGGTTCCTTCGATGCAGATTGAGTAATGGCCACAATAAAGAAGTAATTGTATTAGCATTCAGGAAGTGCGAATGACATTTAGTAACCGGATCGTTGCCATCTGTGCACCGTTGATCGCATGTGGGTCCGATGGGCATACTTCCCATGCCACGCACAATTCCCCTTCATTCCGCCGCGCCAACGGCGCGGAGTTGACTAGCCCAGGGCAACGCCCTGGGTATTTGTCGACCCCAACGGGCCGCCCTGAAGGGGCGGAGGAAATCGTCCACCCAAGAGGGCCGCCATATTCAATCCCAAACGTAACGTTCGTCAAATTCGACCTGATACCGTTTCAAGAATGATCGAAATTCATCCTCGAAGCTCTTGACCCGGTGATGTTTGGCCTGATTGGCGATATAGGTTTTCACCTCATCCACGCCCGATTGGCCGATGGAAAACGCTCCGTAGCCGCTTTGCCAATGAAATCCGGCGAATTCTTTTCCTTGGGTCTTGATCCACTTGGAAGTTGCGCGTTTGACCTCCATCACGACTTGAGCCAGTGAATGATTTCTGCTCAGCGCGAACAGAATGTGCACGTGGTCGCGCCACGCATTTATTGCGATTACATGCGAATCGAGATCACGTAAGACAGCGGAGGCATAGGCGCAAAGGGGCTCGCGAACAGGCTCGGTCAAGACTGGTTCACGGTTCTTCGTGCTGAAGACGAGATGAACGAGAATTTTGGCAAGAGATTGCGGCATTGCAGAATCCTGGCGCCCTTTCAGGGCGCCCCGAGTCATGTGGTCGTTACCCGGGGCGTTGCCCCGGGCTGTCAACCGCCGGCGCTTTCAGCGCCGGAACCTAGGGCCAATAGCGCTATGATACATGTCGAAGCTTCTCATTTCTTCCCGAATGCAATGCGGGCCAATGATTCTATGACCCTTTTCCTCTTGGCCGGGTCTGAATTCGCGCTCAATTGGTCGGCGAGCTTGAAGAACCTCTTCTTATCCGCGTCGATGTTGCCGCGAAGGATCGGCTGGTTCCGGCCTTCGAGTAGCAGAGGTTCCGCGCCGAATCGCTTCAACTCGGCGAGCCATTCAGCAGGGTCACGGTATGGATGCTTTTTGGGGATCTGCTTGACGACTTTATTCTCTTTCTTCGTCATTCTGGCCTCCACCCCATTTTAGTACGGCCATGGCAATTTGTCCTTACAGGGCCGATAACCTAAAGGCTGATGAGGTTGTAGAAAATCTTAGTTTGGGGTCGCTTTTAGTAGCACAGGCACTCTTGCCTGCGTGGGTTTGCGGGCTGCGCATAGAGTGCTCAGTGAAGCCTCGATTGCAAAAAACACACAGCCAGGAGTGGCTGTGCTACATGTTCAGATTTATTGGTTGCTCATATTTCTTCCGCGTGGTGAAATCATTCATTGGAATGACGCTGGGGTAGGGAGACACTTGTGGGAATCAACGACAAAATATTGGTGGCTGGAGCGGGCGGATTTATTGGCGGCGCGCTGATTGCATTGCTGCGCAAACAAGGGTACCGCGATCTTCGAGCTGTGGATTCCAAACCGTTCGAGGAATGGTATCAGCGCTTCGACGAGGTGGAGAATCTGTCCCTGGATTTGAACCTCAAGGAAAACTGCGAGACGGCTGCCAAGGGCGCCGTCGAGATTTACAACCTGGCTGCAAACATGGGCGGCATGGGATTCATCGAGCACAACAAGGCGTTGTGCATGTTGTCCGTGCTCATCAATACGCACTTGTTGCAAGCGGCGATGAAGCATGGCGCCACCAAACGCTTCTTTTACGCTTCTTCCGCGTGCGTTTACAACGGGGACAAGCAGAAGACTTTCGAGGCGCCGTCCCTCAAGGAAGAAGATGCCTACCCGGCGCTCGCGGAAGACGGCTACGGGTGGGAGAAATTATTTTCGGAACGAATGTGCCGGCACTTTATGGAAGATTTCGGTATCACGACGCGCGTGGCGCGCTTTCACAATGTCTATGGCCCGTGGGGGACGTGGTTCGGCGGGCGCGAAAAAGCGCCGGCGGCGATCTGCCGCAAAGTGATCGAAGCCAAGGTTTCCGGCAAGCACGAAATTGAAATTTGGGGCAGCGGAGTCCAGACGCGCAGTTTCATGTTCATCGACGACTGCACCGACGGCATTCAAAGGATCACGAACTCGGAAATTCTTGAGCCGATCAACCTGGGCTCGAGCGAAGCCGTAACGATCAACCAACTCGTGGACATCGCCGAAAACATCGCGGGAATCAAGCTCAAGCGCAACTACGATCTGAGCGCGCCGAAGGGCGTCAACGGGCGGAATAGCGACAATACGCTGATCCAGAAGTATCTCCATTGGGAGCCGAACACGCCGCTGCGAGTGGGACTCGAAAAAACGTATCGCTGGATCTTCGATCAATACATGGCTCGGGAGAGAGGCGAGGCCGGCGTGGTTCGTGAGGCTGGGGCTACCCGGTAGAGGCTGTCTCGCAATCGATCCTTGTAGGTGGTGGCTTCAGCCTACGGGGTTCGGCCTGGCTAAGGACTAAACCCCACAGGCTGAAGCCTGTACTACTAATTACTTCGCCGGATGCAGCATGAGCTTCTGCATGCG
Organism: uncultured Acidobacteriota bacterium; assembly: GCA_963768275.1. Lineage (GTDB taxonomy): Bacteria > Acidobacteriota > Terriglobia > Acidiferrales > UBA7541 > Palsa-360. The sequence continues at coordinate 285,289 of CAVYHH010000011.1, read as the reverse complement.
CCAGTTCAGCAATTCCCCCACGTAGATTTCATTTTCCGACGGGCACGCGATTTCGTGGACCCAGCCAAATTGTTTGAGCTGCCTGCCGGTCCCGCCCAGCTTGCCCAGAACTTTGCCGTCGAGGCTGATTTTGTACACTCGGCCGGGGAACGCGTCCGACGCATAGAGCACTTGATTCGGACCCGGAGTGATGCAGACCGTCCAGGGCGCGCCGTTCCCCATGGTGCCGATCAAATCCACGGGCGGCTTGTTGCCGAGAATCGGAACCGTATTTGCATAATCAAACGGCTCGCTGATCTTGATCTGGCGCAGATACTTGCCGTCGCCGTCGAACACTTCGATCCGTGAATTGCCGCGATTGGCGACGTACACATTCCCCTGGTTATCGGTGGCGATGCTGTGCGGCGTGTTGAGCTGTCCGGGCCCATTGCCGGGTTCGCCAAACGACTTGATCCATTTGCCGTCCTTGTCGTACTTGGCGACGCGCGAATTGATGTACCCGTCGCTGATGAAGGTGTCGCCTGCCGCGTCCCAGGCCATGTCTGTGACCTGACGGAACATTCCATCGACCGGGGGCAGCGGAGGTTTGGGATGCTTGAGCGCCTCGGTCCCTTCGTCGGACGCTTCCTGCTTGCGCCCGAACACCATGATGACCTGGCCTTCGGGATTGAACTTGATCACCATGTCGGAGCCTTTGTCGGCGGCCCAAATGTTGTCATCCTTGTCGACTCGCACCGTGTGCGCGAACGACCAGGCGTAAAGATTGTGGCCGATCTCGCGAATGTATTTACCATCCTTGTCGAATTCCAGAAGCTGCGCGGCGCTTGCGGCGTAGGCCGGGCCGGTCGTGTTCCCGCGCGAGAAAATGAAGATGTGTCCCTTGGAATTCACCGCCACGCCGGAAACTTCGCCGAGATACATCCCGGCCGGAAGCTTCAGCGCGTTGGGCGCGGAATCGAATGGAATCTCCGGAGCCCCTTGCTGGGCGAAGAGCGCCAGCGGCGCACACAGGAAAAATGCTAGAACGAGCGCAAATCTTTTCATCTGAACCTCCCTAAGCTTTTAGTCGTGGGCTCATCTTTCGCGCTGAACGCAGAAGGTGCAACGCGGAGCCCCAAATTTCTGTCCAATGATTTTGTGGTGATACGAACTTCCGGAGAATATATCGTTTTGTCCGTGGAACGCCAATCAAAAAGCATTTTGATTCATGTAGCGCCCGTCCGCCGCGGCGGACGGGCATGTGCTCGCGATTGCAAAGTGCCAATCTGAAGGTTGGCGCTACAATAGGCGGCCTGAATGGAGGTGAACTTCATGTCCCAGGATTATTTGCTCAAGACCGAACCTTCGGAATATTCCTTCGCTGACCTCCTGCGAGACGCCGCGACCGATTGGGAAGGCGTGTCCAACCCGGCCGCGGTAAAGAATCTGCGCGAAATGAGCCCCGGCGCGAGACTGATCATCTACGAGACCGGCGCGCGAAAAAGCGCGGTCGGAACCGCAACGGTTGTGTCCGTGGACGCTTCCGACCCCAAAAATCCTAGAGTCAAAATCAAAGTGGGAAAAGCGATTGCAAAACCAGTATCGCTCGAAGAAATCAAGGCGAACAAACTGTTTAAAGATTCACCGCTCGTCCGCATGGGCCGGCTCTCCGTTGTGCCTCTCACGAGCGCGCAATACGAACATCTGACTGGAAAGTGATCAGCGGCGCACCCCTCACAAGTCACTGTCGCAGGACGCAGCTCCCAAAGTTCCTTTCGAGTTATCGTGTGTCCCTTGGTATATGATCGATCCATTGGACCATGGCCGACTTCGAAGAACGGCAAAGGCAAGCTGCGGAGTTCTACGCGACTCTGAATGACGAAGAGTTGAAGGAACTGGCCGCAGAGGCCTGGACACTTACCGAAGCGGGCGAGCAAGCCTTGCGGGCGGAACTGGCGCGCCGAGGACTGGCCGTTGAATTAGCCCTGCCTCCCGACACGGATACCGAGGTTGCGCAGCGCCATCTGGTCACTCTGCGCACATTCAGGGACACGCCTGAAGCTCTGCTGGCGCAAGGGGCGCTGACATCTGCGGGGATCGAATCCTTCCTGATGGATGAGACAACGATCCGTATGGACTGGTTGTGGTCCAATGCGCTCGGGGGCATCAAGCTTCGCGTGGATCGGATGGAGGCTCCCGCCGCAGCGCAAGTGCTCGGCCAGGAGATTCCCGGAACGTTTTCCGTCGAGGGTGTCGGCGACTTCGAGCAGCCCCGCTGCCCAAAATGTCATTCACTCGATGTCACGTACGAGGATTTGGACAAGCGCGTAGCCTACGCCGGCCTGTTGGTGGTGGGCTTTCCCATCCCCGTGCGGCGTGGGGAATGGAAATGTCAATCGTGCGGCCACACCTGGAAGCAGCTCGCCGACGACCCATCAGAACCAACCTGAGCTCAAAGGGAAACACTGTCACCTTGAGACGGTCGGGGCCGCGGCGCTGGCCGGCGTAACCAAACGGCGTAGCGATTCCGTGTACGGCGCGCGCGCGACTCCGCGCTCGCAGATGATCGCGGAGATCAAGCGTGCGGGCGTGACGTCGAATGCCGGGTTCGCGGCGGCCACATCCGGAGCGATGCGCACTCCGCGGAATGTGCGTCACTTCCTCGGCGGGACGCTCTTCGATGGGAATCTGCTCGCCAGTCGGAATTGACTAGGTCGAAAGTAGAAACCGGCGCGGCGACGTAGAACGGCACAGCATGCTCGTGCGCCAGGACTGCAATCTGGTAAGTGCCAATCTTGTTGGCCGTGTCGCCGTTGGCGGCGATGCGGTCCGCGCCGACCACGACCGCGTCCACTTTTCCCGCCTTCATAAAATGTCCGACCATGTTGTCGGTGATCAGCGTGAGCGGCACGCCGCCTTCGTGCAATTCCCACGCGGTGAGCCGCGCGCCTTGCAGGTACGGCCGCGTTTCCGGTACGAAGACGCTCAGCTTGTGGCCCTGCTCGATCGCCACGCGAATCACGCCCAGCGCCGAGCCGATCCCCGCCGTGGCAAGCGCTCCGGCGTTGCACTGCGTCATGACCTGGCCCGCGGCAGGCATCAGCTCCGCGCCGAAGCGCCCCATCGCTTCGTCGATGGCGCGCTTTTCGGCATGGATCGCGCGCGCTTCTTCAACCATCGCGCGCCGCGTGGCATCGAGCGGCGCGTTCGCCGCCGAGAGTTGCTCGAACCGGCGCGTCATGCGTTCGATGGCCCAGAACAGGTCCACCGCAGTCGGCCGCGTTTGCTGGATCGTCCGGCAGATGCCGGGAAACTCCGCGCGAAGTTCTTCGAGCGTGCGCGCGCTCGAACGCTCGACGGCGAGCGCGACCCCCATCGCCGCGGCCACGCCAATCGCCGGCGCGCCGCGTATCACCATGTCCTTGATCGCCGCCGCGACATCGCGATAATCCGTGTAGGTGTGGTGAATCACTTCTCCCGGCAAGCGGCGCTGGTCGAGCATGACCACACCCTTGCCGGTCCATTCAATGGGCTGTGCGACATTCATAGAATCTCGAATTTGCCTCCGGTTACTCCCGACTCCGCATGACCATAGTGGGCCATGTAGCGCTCGCCTTCAGGCGAGCACTTTCGCTCCAAGCAAGTGCTCGCCTGAAGGCGAGCGCTACAAAGCCCCTGAAATTTAGGTTTCTGCGCAGCCTGTTCAGTGATGCATCCCGCTGACGACGTAAATCAGATAGCCGACGAGCTGCAAACCATTGTAGCCGAGGTGCACAAAATAACTGGCCGCCACGGTGCCGGTCCGCGCGCGCACCCACGTCAGCACGACGCCCACCAGAATCAAGAGTGCAATCTGTCCCCATCCACCCCACAACTGCGCGGCGTGCATCAACCCGAAAAGCGTGCCCGTGACCGCAACCCCGGCGGCGACTCCCAACCGGCGCGCAATCACCGGATAGAGAAAGCCGCGAAAAATCGTTTCTTCCACGACCGGCGCAACCAGCACGCCCAATACGCCGAACAGCACAATGCTGACGCGCGCCTTCAATAGCTCCTCGACCGGGAGCGTTACTTTCGAATTGAGAAACCCGCCCGTGAAGGAAACCGCAATGGCCAGCACCGCGCCGCCCGCGAGGAATTGCAGCGCCCTGTCGCGAATTTTTCCCGCGCCGGGACGCATCTCACGCCAGCCGATCGACGGCCAGAACGGCGCCGCCGTTCGCGCAGCGAGCATCAGGTAAAGATACAGGATCGCGAGGCCGTCGAGCACGGCCTGGCTGAGGAGCACCACCACCGACTTCGCCGTGGTTATCGTCTCCCCAAACACCTCATTCGAATTCGCCCCCAAAAACCGCACCGCGATCTGAGCCATCCCCCAGGTGATCACGACGCTGGCAATCACGCCGAGAATCACGAACAGCGCCACCTCCAGCCAGCCCCACGGCACACGTAAATCGTCGTTTATTCCAGTACGGAACTGCGGCGCGCGCGGCGCAAGCGGAGTGTCCTGCAGGTTCTGCGGCGCTGTTTCATGAGGGTCCATGGCGGGGGGTTCCATGGCGGACGATGGGACGTCTTCCGAGTCGCTGTCCACAGGTTCATTCGAACGAGCCCTGACGGGCGCTGCACCGGACGGGCTGTGATCGTCGTAAGCCATTTCAGAGTGGCAAGGCGCTGTGGCGGGTACAGGCGCGCAAGGACACTACAATCACTGTAACGGCAGTTTTCGCCGCGCGCAAGTGTCGGTCAGTCTGTCATGTAGGACAGCCACTCTTGGCTGTCCCTGAGCGCCCCGGTGAAACTGCGCGGAATAGCCCGATAAGAGTCCCGCCCTTCCAACACCGAAGGACGTGCCACCCACAAATTCAAAATCCCGCAAAGTCCGTGCCACCCGCCCAGAAAGTGAAACGGAAATTCGCGGATTTGCGTCCATGAACCAAGGCGGCGGACTGGATCCGGAACGCGGCAAAGGGTTCGCCACTGCGGAGCAAAGATGTTGGAGGAGGAATTCATGAAGAATGTGACAAGACCAGTTCTCGGGCTGGCGGTGGTTGCGGCTCTCTGCTTATATGCCCAGGTGGCCGGGGCGCAGCAGCAGCCTCCACCCCTCAAAGTGACGAACGTCAAAGGCAATGTGTACTGGGTTCAGGGCGGGGCGGGCTCCAATGACGGCTTCATTGTGGGCAAGACCGGCGTGATTGTCGTGGATACCAAGACCACGGTGGATTCGGAAAAGGGCGTGATCGCCGAAATCGCCAAAATCACCCCCAAGGCCGTGAATACGGTATTTATCACTCACAGTGACGGCGACCACGTAAACGGGCTCGCCGCATTTCCGGATGGCTTAACCATCATTGCCCAGGCAAACTGCAAAAAGGAAATGGAAGAGTCTGCCGGCGGCAAAAACCCCGCGCCCCAAAATCGCCTTCCCACCAAAACGTACGACAAGACCGATAAGCTGACCGTCGACGGCGTCCATATCGTTCTTCACCACTGGGCGCCGGGCCACACCAGCGGCGATACCGTCGTCTATCTCCCGGACGAAAAAATCGTCTTCGGCGGCGACATGCTGATCTCCAACCGCCCCGACGTTTTGATTCACCTCGAAAAGCACGGCTCCACCCTCGGATGGATCGAAAATGCCAAAGGCATGCTTGGTCTTGACGCGGATACCTACCTGACCGGCCACGGCGAAATGATGACCAAGGCCGACATTCAGAAAAAGATTGACCTCGTTCAGGACAAGTACAGCAAGATCAAGGCCATGGTTGCGCAGGGCAAATCACTCGACGACGTCAAAACCTCGTTTGGTGAGCCCACCGCCGCGCCGCCGCCCAATCCGAATGGCGGACCGAATTTCGCCACCCTGACCGAAGTGATTTACACGGAACTGACCAAAAAGGGCTGACCGTAATCCGGAAGCTTTCTTACTTAACAGGTTGCGGAAAAAATGTTTTGTTTTGTCATCTCTGAAAGCGCCTGTGTCAACGCAAAAATCGATCGAACGGGTCGTTCCGAGTCATCTCTTCGCCCTCGTGAAGGGGCATGGAGTTATTCGCAGGTGTGTCGCATTCATTCCGCGATCCCGTCGAGCGGGATCATGACAAAATCGCGCTTACACCTGGCTGGTCCGACCTCGACCAAAACTGGGATCTCGATACATCTGTTTGCCTCGCAGCACGTGGAAGGCGGCTTCGGCCAGATGCCGCGCCACCGCTCCAATCGCTTTGGGATGCCCTTTCTTTTGGCGCAGCCGCCGGTATAACTGGCTGACATGCCGCTCCGGGCAGCGCAGGTGATTCACCGCCACCGAATTGGCCGCTTCGGCAAAGGCCCATTTCAAATACCGGTTCACGTCCACGCGCAGCGATCCATAGCGCACTTTCCCGCCGCTGGCGTGCACGCGCGGTGTCGTTCCCGAGTAGCTGGCCAGGTGCATGGCGCTTGGGAATCGCTCCACCTCTCCGATCTCCAACGCGATCGTCGCCGCCAGAATTACGCCCACTCCCGGCATCGTCAGCAGCCACTGCATTTCCGGCGTGACTTGCACCAACTCGGCCAGCCGCTGTTCCAGTGGCTTCACTTGGGCACTCACAAAATCCAACTGCAACAGCAACTGCCCGCTCACCCAACGCGTCTGTTCGGGCAAGCCCTGCAGATGTTGGTCCAGCTCGGCGCGTCCGCGCTTGCCGTACGGATCACTGCATTCGCTCGCGGGCGTTCCATACTTGGCCAGCGTCGCCGAAAGACGATTCTTCAGCCGCGTGCGCTGCGCCACCAGCACCAGCCGCGTGCGAGTCAGCTCGCGCAAATCGCGCAGCGGCCCCGGCGGAATCCACACCGTCGGCAGCGTGCCGTTGCGCTGCAAACGATTCAGCCCTTGCGCATCCAGCTTATCGGTCTTGTTGGTCAGCCCCATCATCAGCTTGGCCTTGCGCGGATGCACCAACTGCGGCCGCAACCCGGCTTGCTCGATCTCGTCAATAATCCAATACCAGTTCCCGGTCGCTTCCACGGCCACGGCGGTTCCTGGTTCACTGCCGCTCAGATACTCTCGCACCGCTCCCGGAGCATGCTCCAATCGATGGCAACGATTTTTTCCGCCCGAGTGGTCTTGCCGGTCCACCCAGGTGTAGTGCTTATGCGAATCAAACGCGATATATTCACTCATGCGCGACTCCTTTCCTTAAAGGTTTCCCACCGACAGCGTATCGCTGAAGGCAGGAGTCGCGCTTTCATATTTTCATTCTGAGCGAAGCGAAGAATCTCTCTTCGATTTAAGTATAAGAAAACAATCAAGGAGAGATTCTTCGCTTCGCTCAGAATGACAGCGCTTTGAGTTTTTCCGCAGCCTGTTAAGGGCGTCCGCCATTCGCGGGCGCCCGTTTTTATTTTGCCGTCCGGGACGGGCAGCCCAGGCTTTGCTTTTGAATTTCGGGTGCCCTACGCTTCCGTCTTTTGGAAGGGTGGGGCTTTTGAATTTCCTCTCCCGCTTGTCAGCCCAAATCAAAACCCCGTCCCTTCGAACCCCGCGAAGGAACGGGCACCCGAAAACCCAAGCCCGTAACTCAAGGCTGACGTATTGTGGTGGGATCATCCAGCACTGTGCGCGAATTAACCAGAAAGCGATATAAGGGGGGCCACGCGCCAAGTTCAAAATCCCTCAAAGCCCGGGCCACCCGTCCCACCCACAAATTCAAAATCCCGCAAGCGAAGGGAAATCGCGGAAATCGCTTAGATCGCAGGGAAACAAGGATGTCAGCTACTTGGATAAATAGCGGATGGCGATAATTGCGATGACGAAAATTGAGAGGAACGCGCCCAAGATACCAGTCGCCGCGATCGTAACGCTGCCACTGAATTCTTTTAAGACAGCATCAAAGTGTGCCTTGACCGGGGCGAACTGCGCCAGCACGTAGATTGTCGCGAGCGTGAGAAAATAAATCCCACCCACGAAAAGAAATGCTTGTTTTCTGAGTTCAGGATTTGGGGGCGTGGGAGGTTTCCTATTTTTCCATTTCTCCCAGATAGAAAATACTAGATTAAGAATCACAGCAAGTACGGTTATACCTAGAATGATAAAAAACCACACCGTAAGTAGAGCGCCGATGATCGCGATGATATGCCCGATAATATTTCGCAATAAGTCCATTTGGCTGGCGGTCCCCTTACTATCCCTTGCGATTGACTTATAGAGTTGTAAATCGAGTGATAGTAACACTACTTCAATGCAAAACGGTGTATACCGCGCCCAACCTGCACCGGTGGCGGAATGGTTTCTGCATAAGTAATCGCATTGGACGGGCAGCCCGGGCTTTGATTTTGAATTTCGGGTGCCCAACCCTTCCGTCTTTTGTTCAGCCCCGATACATCCTTTACGGATTGTCCCTAGACATCGTTTACACTCCGGCGCGCGAAAGCGCGTGGGGGTGGCAGAGCGATGGCATGGAAGACTATGGATATTCACGAACAACGGGTACGGTTTGTGGTGGAGGCAACGCAGAAGTTGCGATCGTTCAGTGCTGTGTGCGCTGAGTTTGATATTTCCCGTCCCACGGGATATCTGTGGCTGAAGCGCTATCGGAACTTAGGTGTTCAAGGGATCACCGAGCAGAGTCGCAAGCCTCATTACAGCCCACGACAGACGGCCAGCCACCTGGAGCAGCGCGTCGTGCAAGTGCGGCTGCGTTATCCGGATTGGGGCGCACGCAAGTTGCGTGTGGTGTTGGCGCGAGAAGGCGTGGAATTACCCCGAAATACGATTCATCGCATTCTACTGCGCCACGATTTGGTCCGCGAAGAAGAACGACATCCTCCAGCCACGCAACGATTCGAACGCAGTCGGCCCAACGAACTTTGGCAGATGGACTTCAAAGGGCCGAAGGGATGGCCGCAACCGATGGGGCCGCTGTCGGTGCTAGACGATCATAGCCGCTATCTGATTGTACTGGCGGCCAACGGCAGCACGCACGGTGAGCCTGTCCGAGAGCGACTGGAAGAAGCATTTCTACGATGCGGAGTTCCCGAGGAAATGTTGATGGACCATGGCACTCCGTGGTGGGGCATGCAGTCCAGTTCTGGGCAGACACGTTTGTCGCTCTGGCTGATGCGCCAGGGCATTCGATTGAATTGGAGTGGCATTCGGCATCCGCAAACCCAGGGAAAAGTGGAGCGTTTCCATGGATCGCTACAACGGGCACTGACACGACGAGGTTTTTCGCGACAGCAACCTCAGGCTTGGCTGGATGGGTACCGCTGGGAGCATAACCACGTGCGACCGCACGAAGCACTGAACATGCAGACTCCAGCCAGTGTGTGGCAACCCAGCCGTCGCCGATACGATCCGCGGCCATCGGGATGGGAATACCCTACCGGAGCTTGGGTGCTCAAAGTGGATCCTCAAGGCAGGATCGAGGTGAAAGGTCGGAACTGGAAAATCAGCAAAGCCCTATCGGGAGAGAGAGTCCAGGTCGTGAAGGTCGAAGACCGAATGATGGTGTTTTATTGCGCGACGCTGATGCGCGAACTCGATCTTGGAACCCAGCGCTCGACGATCGTCGAGCGCTGGGTTCCAAGACGGCTCAACTCCCGTGATGTAAAGGATGTCTAGGGACAAAACGTAAGGGATGTCCCGGGACTTGACATCTTTTGGAAGGGTAGGGCTTTTGACTTTCCTCCCCCGCTTGTCAGCCCAAATCAAAACCCCGTCCCTTCGAACCCCGCGAAGGAACGGGCACCCGAAAACCCAAGCCCGTAACTCAAGGCTGACGTATTGTGGTGGTATCATCCGACGCTGTGCACGAATTAACCTGAAAGGGATATAAGGTGGGCCACTCGACCGTGACCCTGTTTAGAAGCGCAACAAAAGATAGCCAGTCAAGGTCTTGTTATCCACAGACACTCCACTTTTCAACAGGCACTAAAGGTCAGCTTTCTTGACAATTCGATTTCTCTTCGCCTAAGCTTGTTCACGGATTGTCTAATTATCGCTTTAATGACATGAATTCAAATCCGGGGGCCCGATAATGTCCACATCTCTCATCTAGTCTGCAAAAGAGGGTTGAATGCAAAACGATAAAAAAGCGGACAAGAAAGCGGCAAGAAAGAAGACTACGCAAAAAGCAATAAGAGCTGAACGCGCCCTAGAGCATGTTCCTCATCCCGGCTTGGCGTTTCAGCACAAACACCACGTTTTCATTACCAAAGCGAAGCGCGGAGAATTGTGGGCTCTAAATAACTTATCAATTGTCGCTAGAGCAGCTATTACTCCGCTATTTGAGATGGTGCCGCCCGCGATCCCTCGACCGCCAAAACAAAGGCCAGGAGGGCCCATCCCTAAACCCAAAGGTCCGAAGCCTCTGGTGACACACGCGACTGATTTACTCCAAACCATTCGGGATGAGTGGGGCAACCTGCCTTTCTTCTTAGATACACGGTATGTTCCGTTGGGTGGCATACCATCTCCGGCTAGTGCAAAGACCATTTTTGGTGTTGCTCGCACAATGCACTTGGTGGCGATCCCAACGACATCGATCAAGTTCGCGCCCGCTTACCAACAAGAGATAAGAGACGTTATCGCCCTTGATGGGCGAGGAGTCCTGGTCAGATTGTTCATCAACGATTTCATCAACCCTAGTCTTCTCAATAACTATTTGACGGCTCTTTTGGGCGTCTTGCGTGTTAATGCAAGCCAAGCCGACGTACTGATTGATTTGGAGTATAGGCAGGAACAAGTTGAGGTTCAGCAATTGGGCGCTTCCGCCGTCTCCGTTCTTCCATTTCTCGCAGACTGGCGAACCGTGACATTGGCGGCAGGATGCTTTCCACCATCAATTTCGAAGCTTGGTTACGGGACTTGGTGGCAGGTGCCCCGATCTGATTGGCTAGGGTGGCTACACATAAATTCATTGCAAGCGACGAATAGCAGCCGGAGAGCCACTTATGGAGACTACGGCATAAGATGCGGGGGCATTCCTGTGGATATTCCCAATCGACCGGACCCGAACATCCGATATACTGCCAAACAAAAAGTCTTAGTCCGAAAAGAGACAAAGACGGATGGAAACATGAAAGCTATTTGTTCCAGCTTAATTTCACGAACTGAGTTTTCCGGTGCGAAGTTCAGTCAAGGGGATGCGGAGATAGCTGCGAGAGCAGCCATGCCAGGTTCTCCGAATAATGGTCAAGCAGAGCAGTGGATTCAATGGTGCACAAACCACCATCTTGAATTGACCGCTTCGCAAATCCGGAACCTCCCCTAGCCTTGATTGCAGAACGGGCTTCGTCCGCTAGCGTTTTGACTCCGAGTCGTCTTGCTGCCTCGTCCCATATTTCATTCGCTGAATGCTTGGAAGCATAGGCCTTGTACCCTTCTCGCCTTAAGCAACGTAGTGCTTCGTCTTTCCAAAGCATTCGTGCGAGTGCTGCCTTGTCCTGAGATGAATTCTGCTTCGGGCGGCGAATTTCCGTTAGCGTTACCCCCCCATTCTGAAAACGGGCGAGCCGAAGTCCCCACCAACGCGGAACAATTTTGCGAGCAGTAGCGAAGAGTTTATGGCCGCAAATGAGGGTAACAAAGTCGAAAATCCGACTATATTGCTCGATCTGTCTATCAAGCCTCGTTAGGCTATCACTGTCGCTCTTAATTTCAAATCCATGGAGAGAACCATTGACCACTGCAACATCAATCCGCGCCGATTTGCATCCAAACTCTTGTATGATCAGGTCGTGTGAAGGGTCAGAAAACTGTTGGCTCAACTCGCGCATGAGAACTGAGCGTATATCGGGATCACGAGTAATTAGTATAGTCAGGTTCCTATTCCCTTCGCTTTCTTTCCGCGTCATTTTCTAACTCTTTGGAACTTAATTCAATATTCATATCGAGTCTTGTTTTGGATTCATCATTATGCCCACCGCCAGCCAACTTGGTAGCCTTGGCCAACTGGCATAGGTACACAACTATGGTCTCGAATTGTTCATCACCGAGATCCACTTAGGCGCAATTCATACTGAGTGCATCCTCGCGCACACATTTAATCGCATTGAAGTAAGAATAGGTACCGTTTATTTGTTTAAATGTTCAAGATGTTTCGAACGACAGCAACGCACCCCGATTTAGCTCTAAGCATGCGTCAAATGTGATCCCCGTTCGAGCCGTTCAACACCCGCGCAAGAACCTGCCCCGTATACGATTTTTTCACCTTGGCAACCTGCTCCGGCGTGCCTTGCGCGACGATGCGGCCGCCGCCTTCGCCGCCTTCGGGGCCCAGGTCGATGATCCAGTCGGCTTGCTTGATTACGTCGAGGTGGTGCTCGATGACGAGGACGGTGTTGCCGAGGTCGGCGAGACGGTTCAGGACGTCGAGGAGCTTTTTTACGTCGTCGAAGTGCAGGCCGGTGGTGGGCTCGTCCAGGATGTAGAGGGTGCGGCCGGTCTGGCGTTTGGAAAGCTCTTTAGCGAGCTTGATGCGCTGCGCTTCGCCGCCCGATAGCGTGGTGGAGGACTGGCCCAGCTGGATGTAGCCGAGGCCGACGTCCACCAGAGTTTCGAGCTTCACGCGAATCTGCGGAATATTTTCCAGAATTTTCAGTGCGTCGGCGATCTGCATGTCGAGCAGGTCGGAAATCGAGTGGCCTTTGTAGCGCACGGAAAGCGTCTCGGCGTTGTAGCGGCGGCCGCGGCAGACTTCGCAGGTGACGTACACGTCGGGGAGGAAATTCATTTCGATGCGGCGCAGGCCGTCGCCCTGGCAGGCTTCGCAGCGGCCGCCCTTCACGTTGAAGCTGAAGCGGCCGGGCTTGTAGCCGCGCTCGCGCGATTCGGGGAGCATGGCGAAGAGTTCGCGGATCGGCGCGAAGACGCCGGTGTACGTCGCGGGATTCGAGCGCGGCGTGCGGCCGATGGGCGCCTGATCGATCTCGATCACTTTGTCGATATTTTCCGCGCCTTCGATGCCGCGAAATGCGCCGGGGCGCTCCATCGAGCGGTAGAGCGACTGCGCCAGCGCGCGGTACAGAATGTCGTTCACCAAAGTGGATTTTCCCGAGCCGGAAACGCCCGTCACCACCGTGAGCAGGCCGAGCGGCAATTCGAGATCCACGTCTTTCAAATTATTTGCCTCGCAGCCGAGGATGCGAATCGATTTCCCGCGGCGGGCGCGCGGCGCTGCGTGCGGCACGGCAATTTTCAGTTCGCCGCGCAGGTAGCGCCCCGTCAGCGAATCGGCGCTGCGCTCGATTTCTTCGGGGCGGCCTTTGGCGACCAGATACCCGCCCGCGTTGCCCGCGCCGGGGCCGAGGTCCACCACGTAGTTGGCGCGGCGAATGGTTTCTTCATCGTGCTCGACGACGAGGACGGTGTTGCCCAGGTCGCGCAATTTTTCGAGCGAAGTGATCAGGCGATCGTTGTCGCGCGCGTGCAGGCCGATGGACGGCTCGTCCAGCACGTAGAGCACGCCACGCAATTGCGAGCCGATCTGCGTCGCCAGGCGAATGCGCTGCGCCTCGCCGCCGGAAAGCGTCGCGGCGGAGCGATCCAGGCTGAGGTAGCCGAGTCCGACGGCGAGCAGGAAATCGAGGCGCGCGGCGATTTCGGCGAGGGCGCGGCCGGCAATGTCCATCTGCCGCTCGGTCAAGCCTTTGCGAATCTTGTCCACGGCGGGACGCGCGTCGGAAATCGCCAGCCCGGTGAATTCGGCGATGGAACGCCCGCCCACTTTCACGGCGAGGCTTTCCGGGCGCAATCGCTGCTCGCCGCAAACCGCGCACGGCACCGGCGACATGTACTGCGTGATCCACTCGCGGTACGTGTCCGACTCCGATTCCTCGAAGTTCGATTCGAGAAAGCCGACCACGCCCTGGAAATGCAGTCCGGGAAGAGCTTTTCCAGAGGCGGCCTTCGCGGCGGCTCCCCGGGACGAACCGCCGCCATTGCTCTTGGCATTCGAGGGCGGATTGCCGTAGAGGATCAAGTTCTGCACGTCGCGCGGGAATTTTTCAAACGGCGTCGCGAGGTCGAACCCGTGCGCCATCGCGCCCAGCTCCAGGTTGCGCCTCAAAAACACGGAGCCCGAGCCGGGACCGAGCCCGCCTTCAAAGAGAGGCCGCGTCCAGTCGACAATCACCTTCGAGGGATCGAAATCGTATTTCGAGCCCAGACCGTTGCACGCCGGGCACGCTCCATACGGCGAATTGAAGCTGAACGAGCGCGGCTCGAGCTGCGGCACGGAAATGCCGCATTCGCTGCAGGCCATTTTTTCAGAAAAAACCTGCTCGGTCCCGCCGACCACGACGACGGTGACGAGCCCCTTGGCCAGCTTGAGCGCCGTGGCGATGGATTGCTCGAGCCGCCCCGCGATGCCGGGCTTCACCAGCAGGCGGTCGATCAGGACTTCGATGGTGTGATTCTTGCGCTTGTCGAGGCGCGGCGGATCGTCCAGCGGGCAAAGGTCGCCGTCGATGCGCGCGCGCACGAAGCCGTCGCGCGCCAGCTTTTCCAGCTCGACGCGGTACTCGCCCTTTCTGCCGCGCACGATGGGCGCGAGGATCATGACGCGGTCGCCGCTCTTGGCCAGCTCGCCTTGCAGGATCGAGCGCACGATCTGGTCGGTGGACTGGCGCGAGATCGGCTTGCCGCATTTCGGGCAGTGCGGCGTGCCAATTGAGGCGTAGACCACGCGAAGGTAATCGTAGATTTCGGTGATCGTGCCCACCGTGGAGCGCGGCGAACGCGTCGTCGTCTTCTGCTCGATGGCGATCGAAGGCGAGAGGCCCTCGATGGAATCCACTTCCGGCCGCTCCATCTGATCGAGGAATTGCCGCGCGTAGGCGGAAAGCGATTCGACGTAGCGGCGCTGGCCCTCGGCGTAAATCGTGTCAAACGCGAGCGACGATTTGCCCGAGCCGGAAAGCCCGGTGATCACAGTCAGCGTGTTGCGCGGAATTTCGAGGCTGATGTTTTTAAGGTTGTGCTGGCGCGCGCCCCGGATGACTATTTTCGTCAGGCCCATATTGCGAAGACCGCCCCCACTGCCGCCTCAGCACACTGCGGGTAAAATACGCCCATCGTAATCCTACAACGTAGCAGGCTGCGGAGAGGGAGTCAATTCCGCTACCGGGGTTTTCAGCCTTTCGCGAACTAACATGGCTCTGCAGAATCTCTGCGGATGGGAAACTATTTTCCCGGAGAAATGACACTCTGCGCGGCTTCTACAGCGTTTTCCGCATGCAAATAATTCCCCTCCGGAAAATTTTCCCGCGCCCTGGCTTTTTTTACCCGGGGTACGCAAAACAAAACACTGTGTTTTCAGCGTCTTGTGTTTGGCCTGCCGCGTGCAAACAGTAAGAACCGTAGGAGGGAAGACGAGCCGAGGATCCCTTTAGGGGATTGAGGGCTGGGCCGGCACGATCTTCCCTCCGACCTGCTTCCGCCGCCTACCCCAAAACCACACCCAATGGACCATACCTATCGGCGGAAGTACGTGCGCGCGTCCCCTCCAAAATAACAAAAACTTTCTAACACAGAGGACAAAGAGACCACGGAGACTTCCGGGCTCCGCCGGATTCGCTTAACACCTTTGATTGTTTGGAGCGATCGGGAGGGATGCGGGCCGTCCGGCGGGGGAAGATTTGGCTGGGGCGGTTGGACTCGAACCAACACCGTCCTCATTAACAGTGAGGTGTCCTACCAATTGGACCACGCCCCAGCGGTTTCGCAACGTCTTGGCGAATCCTTAAAAGATAATCATTGTACGCAAATCGCGCAAGCCCACGGCGAAGATTTTATTTAGGTGTTTCTGTGGGAAAACCCGCCTCGGTCCAGGAGCGCCAGCCGCCGTCCATGGAAATGCAATTCGTGTAGCCCATCTTCTGCAGGTTGTCCGCGGCGAGGGCGGACCGGAAACCGCCGCCGCAATACAGGACCAGCGTCGCGGACTTGTCGGGAACCGCCATTTCGATGTCGCGCTCGATCACGCCTTTGCCGAGGTGAATGGCCCCGGGCAGGTGGCCGCGCGCCCATTCGTTGTCTTCGCGGACGTCCACCAGCGTGAATTTTTCGCCGGCGTCGAGCCGCTGCTTCACCTCGCGAAAACTCAATTCCTTCACGCGAGCCTTCGCTTCATTTACGAGCGTCAGAAATCCCGGCGCGTGTTTCATAGAAAAACCTCCCGGATGGCCACAGAGGCGCGGAAACACAGGATAACACATGAAAAACCGAGCCATCTTTGTGAGAATTTTATGGGTGGCAAACGGTGTTTCTATGCGTGTATTGTGGGCTGTATTGTTGGCCCGGCCTTAAGGCACCTCACGGGTTTTATTATTTTCTTAGGCGCAACCCGTGAGCAACGAATGGAATCAGAGCAACTAGATTACAGACGATCACAGGCCACGGCGCCAGCCCACGGGTCTGCCCAATCGAGCGGAGGGATTGAAATGTTGAAACCTGCCTTCTCGAAAGCCCTATTCGCATTTGTCGCAGGGCTTGCTCTTATTTGTGTGCCCGCGCCTGCGTCGGCTCGGCGCACGGGAGGGTCAAAGGGGGGCGGAGGCTCCCATGGCGGAAGTTCTCATGGAGGAAGCGCCTCCCACCGCGGCGGACACTTCAGCTCTAAAGGGGCCAGCTTCAAAGGGAGCGGGCATTCTTACGGCGGCTCTCGCGGCAGCAGTCACGTTTCTTCCGCCCGCATGGAGGGTGGACGCCAGAACAGCGGACGAGTGAGCTCCGGCTCGTACGCAAAGTCCGGAGGATTTTCTCCTCGTCCCTCTGGCAATTTCGCGCGCAATTCCAACCTGGAAGGCGGAAGCTTTGGCTCCTCATCAGCTTCTCGCAATTTAACTCGCTTCGGAACTTCGCCGGCAGCGGTGCAAAGCTCTCGTAACACCATGGGCAAGTGGCAGTCGTTTGGAAACTCTTCGGGCCGGTCGATGCTCGCGTCGGCTCGCATTTCGGGGAATGCAATGGGCGGCGGGTGGCGTTCCTTCGGCAACTTGAGCCGTGGTGGCGGGGCGGAAATATCTCGCGGCTTTGGGAGCTCTCAGCGAAATGAAGGCCAATGGCGTTCATTTGGAAATTCAGGAAATATTTCCTTTGGCCGGAATAGTTTGGGATTTTCGTCGTTCGGGGCGAGCCGCGGGACGGCATCGAATTTTCACTCGGCCGGCTTGGGTTTCAGCTCAAATCACTTTTCGCCAAATCTGCTGCCAACGCCTCGGTTCTCATCGTTCTCGTCATTTTCTTCCGGGCGCTCCACGGCGAATTTCGGAGCCTCCACCTTTGGACTCTCGGGCTTTGGCGCTTCCAATTTCGGAAACTCGTCCTTCGGCCGTTCCGGCTTCTCAGGTTCGGGCGTCGGGTCGGGTGCGTCTCTGATTCCGAATTTATTCGGTGGCCTTCTTAACTTGGGTACATCGTTCTTCGGAGGACGGGGCATCCTCGGAGCAAACGCACTTTCACTTGCTGTGCGGTTATTTGTTTCCGCGATCGGCGCGACCGGCTTTGGCCAGGGCGGCTCCGGCAGTGGTGATCTTGGCCTCGGGCAAAACGGATATAGCGGGAATTTCGGTTTAGAAGCGGCACCGGTCTGGCCCGCCTGCGATCCCGGCGCGCCCCTCTGGGCGCCCGGTCTGGCGGCGGTCGCGTATTGCGGACCTTACGCGTATCAGCCGTATGGGTGGAGCTCCATCGGTTACTTGAGCGGTCCTCGAATCGGCTTCAATTACCGTTGATAGTTCCGGCAATATTGATTGGAACTTGTAGCCAGCCGCCCTCCATGGAAATGCAATTCTTACAGCCCATTTTCCGCAGTTTATCCGCGGCGAGGGCGGACCGGAATCCTCTGCCGCAAAAGAGGGCCACTGCCGCAGACTTCACCGGAACCGCCATTTCGATGCCGCGCAAACGGGATTGTCCCGGAATGTGCTATCCTCCGCCAACAAACAGGCCTATCGTTCGCGACTACTGAAAGAAGAGAGGAGACGTCTCATGCGCAACATCATCTTGGGGATTCTCGTTTTGCTCATCGCATCTTCGGCGAAGGCACAGGCGCCCCAGGCCGCCACCGATATTACTGCCGCCGATGTCCAGGCGTTCATCAAAGGCGCGCCTCAGGATCGCAACAGCGATCGGCCCATCCGCGTGGTCGACGCCGGAGGCTACCACGTCGGCGTGTTCGGCGTTTTTCGCCCGAAGAACGCCCCCATCACCGCGACCGCGCATCAAACGAACGCCGCGGAGACGTACATTATGCTCGACGGCGCCGGAGTGCTGGTGACCGGCGGGACGCTGAAGGCGCCCGCAACCCCGCGCCAGTCGACTCTCGGCAATTGGACGGACCTCGGCAGCAACGGCATTGAGGGCGGCGTTTCGCGCCGGCTCTCCAAAGGCGACGTGGTCATCATCCCCGGCGGCGTGCCGCACGGCTGGGCGAGCGTCGAAGGCGACGTGACGTACTTGATCGTGCGGTCCGATCCCGAGAAGAAAATCGCATTGAAGTAGCGCGGAGCATCATGGTAAGACTGATCGGAAAGTGGCTCTCGGAGCGAGCCACATTCCGATTTATCGCGATCTATCGAGGAAAATCTTTTCCGTGATCAAACCTTCGGCGGCGGAGCCTGGGTGTCTGGGGCTGCAGACTTTCCTGTGGATTTTTTATTTTTCGCTTTCTTCGGCTTCTCCGTTGAGGTGTTCGGGTTTTTCTTCACCCAATTGATTGGATTGTAGGAGTGCGGAGCATCCGAGCTCTTTGGTGCTTTTTCTGCGCCAGCTCCCTGAGGGGCCTGCGCTGCGGCTCCAAAAACACTGAAAAAGACGGTCAACACGGCGGCTGCAACTGACCATTGTTTTCTCATCTCTGCTCCTTCCAGGACCGGGATTTACACTAGCCATAAGTAGGCCATGTCCCCAGTCAGTGCCGGGAATTTAAAGGAAGGTACTACTCGAATGCGTCAATCCTGATCGGGCGATCAGGTCAATGTTTGACTTCCGGTACAGTCGTTGAGACTCCCGCGACAGTCCAGTCCAGCGCCCAGATTCCGATAAGACGTGCAAAGAATCTTCAACCCGCCGCCTTCTACTTCATGTCGCGCCAATTGGGGCCGGCTTTCAAGTCCACGACGAGCGGCACGGCGAGTTTGTGCACCTGTTCCATTGCCTTGCGCACCAGCGGGCGCAGGCGGTCCAGTTCATCGTGCGGGGCTTCGAACAGCAGTTCGTCGTGCACCTGCAGGATCATCCTGGCTTCAAACTTTTGTTCCACGAGCTGGCGCGCGATGGCGATCATGGCCAGCTTGATCAGGTCGGCGGCGGTGCCTTGGAGCGGCGTGTTGAGCGCGGTGCGTTCCGCGAAATTCCGCAGGTTGAATTGCGTGGAAGTAATTTCCGGGACAGGGCGAATGCGTCCGAACATCGTGCGCGTAACGCCCGCCTTGCGCGCTTCGGCAAGCGACCGTTCGAGATATTCCTTCACGCCGCGATAGCGCGCGAAATAGGCGGCGATGAATTGCGCGGCTTCCTTCTGGTCGATGCCCAGCTGCGCCGCGAGGCCGAACGGCGTTTGCCCGTAGATGATGCCGAAGTTGATGGCCTTGGCCGCGCGGCGGTGCTCGGCGTTTTGCGCCATCGGCCCGACGCGGAATACTTCCTCGGCGGTGCGCGCGTGAATGTCTTGTCCGGTGCGGAACGCCTCGATCAGCACAGGGTCCTTCGAGAAATGTGCCAGGATGCGCAGCTCGATCTGCGAATAGTCGGCGGAAAGCAGCGTGTTGCCCGGGCTCGCCACGAACGCCGCGCGAATCTGCCGGCCCAGCTCGGAGCGCACGGGAATATTCTGCAGGTTCGGGTCCGATGAACTGAGACGGCCCGTGGCCGCGGTGGTCTGGCTGAAGCTCGTGTGCAGGCGACCGGTCCCGGCATGGATGAGTTTCGGCAGCGCGTCGACGTACGTGGATTTGAGCTTGGCGAGTTCGCGGTATTCGAGGACTTTGCGCGGCAGTTCGTGCAAGAGCGCCAGCTCTTCGAGCACGTCCGCGGCGGTCGAGCGCGGTTTTCCCCGGCGCCTTCCACCGAGCGTCAAGCCCATCTTATCGAACAGAATTTCTGCGAGTTGCTGCGGCGAATTGACGTTGAATTCCGACCCGGCCAGTTTCCAGATGGATTTTTCGAGCGAGCGAATTTCGCGCTCCATCGTCTTGGACATCGCGTCGAGCTCTTTGGGATTGACGCGCACGCCGTCGCGCTCCATCGCGGCGAGCACTGGCGCGAGGGGCAGGTCGATGGTCTCGTACAGTTCCGCGAGGCCTTGCGCCTCGACTTCCTTCCGCAAGAGCGGCGCGAGGCGCTGCAAATGTTCCGCGTGTTCCCCGGGAGCGCCGGAGAGGTTGACGCTTTCCTGCCGCAACACCGCGTCGGCCAAGCTGTGTTTCGCCGTCGTGGGGCGCAACAGATAGGAATAGAGTATCGTCGCGTGGCGGATTCCGGCGACAGGTCCCGCCAGCAGCTCGACGAGCTTCGGGTCGTGCACGATTTTCGGCCGCGCGGCGTCGCGAAGAAATTCCGCGAGCGCGGCGCGCATCTCTCCCTTGGCGTCGAGTTCTGCCGTCCGCGAAACGCCGGGCTTCGGCGAAATCTCAACTGCGGCGACCTGCGAGCCGAAGCCTTCTTCTTCGCGTTCGCCCTCGCCCTCGGCGAGTGTCAGCCAAACGGCGGTTTCAGCTCCGCGCGGAATGGTGCTCAGATATTTCTTGAGCGCCGCGGGAGATTCCAGCGCCGCGGAATCGCTCGGCGCGGCGGACGCGGCAACTGCTGCGGCTGGGAGATCGCGAAGCAGCGAGGTAAATCCCAACTCCGCATAAAGCGCGCGCAAGGCCTCCACGTCCGGATCGCTCGCCCGGAGGTCGTCGAGCACGAGCTTCACCGGCGCGGCCATATCGATGACGGCCAGTTGTTTCGACATTACCACCGCTTCGCGGCTGTTTTCGAGCGCCTCGCGGTAGCGTTTTCCTTCGACTTCCTTCGCGCGTTCCAGCGCCGCTTCCGCGGATCCAAACCGGCGAATGAGTTCCTTCGCGCCTTTTTCGCCGATCCCTTTCGCGCCGGGAATGTTGTCGATCGAATCGCCCATCAATGCCATCACGTCGGCGACTTTTCCGGGCGGCACGCCCATAATTTCTTCCACTTTCGCCGCGTCCACGACGAGATCGGTCTTGTCCGGCCCCGCGCCGGGCCGCAGCACGCGCACGTTCCCGCCGACAAGCTGCATCATGTCCTTGTCGCTCGTCACGATGGACACGTCGAGCCCCTTTTTCGCCGCCTGTTTTGAAAGCGCGCCGATCACATCGTCGGCCTCAAACCCGGGATATTCGAGAATCGGCAGCCGCATGGCTTCGCACATCCGCCGCACGTAGGGCAGCTGCACGGAAAGATCCTCAGGCATCGGCGGCCGCTGCGCCTTGTACTTGTCAAAAAGTTTGTCGCGAAACGTAGGTTCCTTCGTGTCAAACACCACGGCGAGATAATCCGGCGCATGCTCTTTAGCCAGCTTGCGCAGCATGTTCGAGAACAGGTAGGGCACCTTCGTAGGCACGCCCGCAGGGCTGTTCAGCCGTGCCATGGGCGCGAAGTAGGCGCGGAAGATAAATCCCATCGCGTCCACCAGGAAGATTTTTTTCGCAGCGGCAGCTTTGGCCATCGCCGCGAGTATAGCAAAGCGGCGCGTGCCGCCGGGGTGTGCTATTTTATCAGTTCGCGGTTTTTCAGAAATTTTGCGTGGAATGTCCCGACGCGAACGATTTGTCTCTCCCGATGCCCAAACGCGCCAAAGAAAACGCACAAGCTGTAGCCGCAGCATCGGTGCAGTCGGGACGGATGCGACCCCGTGCGGATACCGCCGATTTGAAAAAGCCCACGATTGCCGAAATTTTCGGGCCGGGCGGCGCGATCGAAAAATACATGCCGGAGGGCTACGAGCACCGGCCAACGCAGCTTGAGATGGCGGAACTGGTCGAGGCCGCATTCAAGGAAAAGCGGCACCTGATTGTCGAGGCGGGAACCGGCACGGGGAAAACGCTGGCGTACTTGATTCCCGCGATTCGCAGCGGGCGGCGCGTGGTGATTTCGACGGCGACGAAATCCCTGCAGGAGCAGCTTTTCGAGAAGGACATTCCGTTTCTGAAGAAATATTTCGCGCCGGAATTGAAAGTGGCCGTGATGAAGGGCCGCGGCAATTTCCTGTGCCGCGAGAAAGTCCACCGGATGGGAGACCAGCCCGCACTGAAGGGGCTCGACGAACTGGACTGGTTTCAGCAAATCCGCGACTGGGAAAAAGTCACGGAGACAGGCGACCGCGCGGAGCTTAATTTTCTGCCCGATGACTCGGACCTGTGGCAGCGGCTGGACGCGCGCCGCGATGCCTGCACCGGTTCAAAATGCCCGGAGTTCAACCGGTGTTTCCTTACGGCGATGCACCAGCGCGCCGCGGAGGCGGATTTGATCATCGTGAATCACCATTTGTTTTTTGCCGACCTCGCGCTGAAGCAGGACGATTTCGGCAGCGTGCTTCCCGAATACGGCGCCGTCGTGTTCGATGAGGCCCACGAAATCGAGGATGTTGCCAGCGACTACTTCGGCAGGCAGATTTCAAATTACCGCTTCGATGAGCTGGCGCGCGATGCCGAGATCGCCGCGCGAGTCACAAAGGCCGGCGGCACGGGATTGCAAAAGCAGATCGCCCGGATGCGCGAGAGGTCACGCACCTTTTTCGAGGCCTTCCCGGCGCGCGAGGGCCGGTTTCCGTTCGACAAGGCGCAGCGCGCGGGCTTCCTCGAACAAAATCGCGAGGCCTACGACGCCCTGGTGAACGCGCTGAAAAGCCTCGAAGCGGAAATCGCCTCGCTCCCCGCAAAGCCCGAAGAATTGCTGAACATCGCACGCCGCGGAATGGAGCTGCGCGGCGAATTGAAATTTCTGTTCGAATCGAGCGAAGGAAATTACGTGCACTGGTTCGAACGCCGCAACAAGGGCGTCTTCGTCGCGGCCACGCCGATCGACGTGAGCGCCCTGCTGCGCGAGCGCCTCTTCGAACCGTTCGATACGATCATTCTCACTTCAGCGACGCTGGCCGTTGAAGGTCGCTTCAACTTTCTGAAGCAGCGCCTGGGCATCGACATGGCCAGCGAGCGCGTCTTGCCCTCGGAATTCGATTTCGGCGATCAGGCCCTGTTTTATGTTCCGGCAACTTTGCCGGATGTGCGGGACGCTGCGTTTCCCGAACGCGCAGCGCAGGAAATCGTCCGGCTGCTCGAGATTTCGCGCGGGCGCGCGTTCTGCCTCTTCACCAGCTACAGCCAGATGAACGATTTGTACGAGCGCGTGCGCACGCGCGTCCGTTTCCCGCTGCTGATCCAGGGCTCGGCGCCTCGCACGGCCCTGCTCGAAAAATTCAGGACCACGCCCGGCGCGGTGCTCTTCGCCACTTCGAGCTTCTGGCAAGGCGTGGACGTTCGCGGCGAGCAGCTTTCCTGCGTGATTGTGGACCGGCTGCCGTTCGCTGTGCCCTCGGACCCCATCGTCGCGGCGCGCGTCAAGGCGCTGCAGGAGGACGGCCGCAACGCCTTCGCGGAATACCAGGTGCCCGAAGCGGTTCTGGCGCTCAAGCAGGGCTTCGGGCGGCTCATCCGCTCGCGCACCGATCGCGGCGTTCTGGCCATTCTCGACAACCGCATCCAGCGCATGCAGTATGGTAAAATCTTCATGGAATCGCTTCCGGCGTACGCGACCACCAGGGACATCGCCGCAGTCGAACGGTTCATGCAGAAATCGAACTAGTGTGGTTGTGTCGGCGATCGTCCAGGATTCTCGCGCAACATTTTAAAGGGAAAATCGATGTTTCAAGTCAGCGTTGACGAGTCTTTTTCCGCGGGGCACGCCCTGCGCGGCTACAAGGGAAAGTGCGAGAATCCGCACGGGCACAATTACAAGGTGCGAATCATCCTCGAAGGACCCGGCCTCGATTCCATCGGCCTGCTCTACGATTTCACGCATTTGAAACGCGTGATCCGCGACATCGTGGAGGGAGTGGACCACAAGTTCCTGAACGATCAGGCGCCCTTCGACGTCATCAATCCTTCGGCCGAAAATCTCGCGAAGTTTTTCTATGACGAGACTTCGCGGCAGATGAAGGCGATGCCCGAGGGAGCGCGCATCGCGCGCGTCACGGTCTGGGAGACGGACACGACTTCGGCGACGTACTGGTCTTGATCGGACATTTTTTGCCATGAACCGCTCTTTCCTCATCATCATTCTGCCGGCCATTGCCGTAGGGCTGGGCTATGTCCTGGTGCTTCGTTGGCTTGGGTATGAGCTGGAGCCATTTCGTTTCATAGCGGCGGCGGTCGTGATTGTCGCGGCGGTCATTCTTGTCCAGAGGCGCAAGCGTCGAAAAGCCTCGCCAGGGAGCCGTTAGAAACGTCATGACGATCACGGAAATTTTCCGGTCGATCCAGGGCGAAGGCACCCGAGCAGGCCTGCCCTGCATTTTCGTCCGCCTTACCGGGTGCAACCTGCGCTGCACGTGGTGCGACACCGCGTACGCGTTTCACGGCGGCACGAAAATGAGCGTCGAAGAAGTCCTGGCGCGCGTGGATCAGTTGTCCAACACGTCGGCGCAAACGCAACCGGGCGCCGCGGGAAATTCGCAAAAACTTTCGCTCGTCGAACTGACCGGAGGCGAGCCGCTGCTTCAGCCGGAAGTGATCCCGCTGTCGCAGAAACTTTTGGACGGCGGCTACCGCGTCATGGTGGAAACCAGCGGCGAGCGGCCTGTTGCTGTGCTCCCGCGCGACGTCATCAAGATTGTGGATGTCAAATGCCCCGATTCAGGAGAACCGAACACGTTTCAAATGGAAAATTTGGAAGCACTCGATAGCAAGGACGAGATCAAATTCGTGATCTCGAGCCGGCGTGACTATGAATTCGCGCGCGACTTTATATCGCAACACGATCTAGCGCGCCGCGTCCACCAAGTGATATTGTCACCAGTGCACGCCGACCCCGAGGGCGCATGGCCGGGTATGAATTCCCAGGATCTGGCGGAGTGGATTTTGGCGGACGGTTTGCCGGTACGGCTAGGACTGCAAATTCATAAATTCATCTGGCATCCGGCCACTCGCGGCGTATAGACTCCGAGGTTCAGTATTGCATCCAACAGTAAAGAGAAAGAGCTGCTTCAGGCCATGAGTCGGAGACCCAAGGCGGTAGTCTTGCTGAGCGGGGGGATGGACTCCTGCGTCACGGCATCGATCGCGCGCGAGACGCACGACCTGGCCCTGGTCCACGCGAGTTATGGCCAGCGCACGGAGCGCCGCGAGCGGCAGGCATTCGACGATATCGCCGATTTTTATGCCATCCACGAGCGCATGGTCGTGCAGTTGGACCACTTCGCGCAAATCGGTGGCTCGGCCCTGACCGATGCCCGCATCGCCGTGCCGGAGGGGTCAACAGGAGCCCCAATTGGCGGGAACGAAATCCCCTCTACATACGTCCCATTCCGTAACGCTCATTTCCTTGCCGTTGCGGTAAGCTGGGCGGAGGTCATTGGGGCCACAGCGGTCTTTATCGGCGCCGTCGCGGAGGACAGTTCCGGCTACCCGGACTGCCGGCCCGAATATTACCGCGTCTTTCAGCAACTGGTGCGCGAGGGAACGCGTCCTGAGACGCATATTGAAATTGTGACTCCGGTCATCGGTATGCGAAAATGGGAAATAGTAAAGCGCGGCATGGAATTGGGTGCGCCGCTGGATCGAACCTGGTCCTGCTACCAGTTTGAAGATGCGGCGTGCGGCGCGTGCGATAGTTGCCGGCTGCGGCTCAGTGCCTTTGCCGAAGCGGGGATCGGCGATCCTATCGCTTATCGGGTCCGAGTTGAGAGATAATAACGAACCGTGCGGGTAACTCCCCGCGCGGATCTGCGTTGCTAGGAGGCAGTGAAGATCATGAACCGAATGAAAGCAATCAGGATGGCAGCCTTGTTCGCGCTGATCGCCGGGCCGCTGGCGGCATGGATGGCGCCTGCCGCCTATGCGCAGAATGCCACTCTGTCGGGGACGGTGCTCGACATGATGGGCAAACCCTACCCCGACGTCACGCTGGCGATCAAAAGCGTGGAAACCAACAAAGAAATCGATGTCACGACCGATGCCAAGGGGCACTACACGGCTCCCGGCTTGGCCGGTGGAACCTACAACGTCGACTTGAAGGGCAAAGACAAAGACCAGAAAGATATGCTCCTTTACCAGACCGGGCTAAAGCTTACGGCTGGCACTGCTCCTACTTTCGACATCAATTTGAAAGAACTCCAGGAACAAGGAAAACTTGCCGCCATCGAAGCCGTAAGAAAGCAACAGGAGGCGGAACAGCAATTTCAGGCGTTGAAGACGCATTATGATGCCGGCATAGCCGCGATCACGCAAATGAAAGCCGCGCAGACGAAACTGGCGCAGACTCCGAAAGACCAGCAAGATCCTGTTAAGGCGGAAATTACTACGGCGGGAGGCACGGCTGTTACGGAACTCTCTGCCGCTCTGGAGTTGGAGAAGCCGGAAGATCCGAACCGCTCCATCGTCTTGTCCCGCTTGGGTGAAGCGTACGAGAGCATGAATAAATGGCAGGAGGCTGCGGATACCTACCAGAAGGCCATCACGTTGAAGCCGGATGTTGCCGCCAATTACAACAACCTTGGGAACGATCTCGCGAAACTCGGGAAAGTCGATGAGGCCCGGGCAGCCTATCAAAAGTACGTCGACCTGAATCCGACGGACGCCGCTCTGGCCTGGCGCAATTTCGGAACCGTGCTCTATAACTCCAACCGCATGAAGGAATCCATCGAGCCGCTGCAAAAAGCCACCACGCTCGATCCGAAAAACGCGACGGCATGGTTGCTGCTCGGAATCGCTCTGGTCAACACCATGGAATTCAAGACCGTGGGCGACAAGATCACTCCCGTGATGCAGCCCGGCACGGTGGAAGCCTATCAACATGCGATTGACCTCGATCCCAACGGGCCGATCGGCGCGCAGGCCAAGGATGGACTGGCTTCCCTGCAGGCGATGGGCGTCGGCATCACCACGAAAATCGGTGAGGCGCCTCCGAAGTCGACGAAGAAAAAGTAACAATTTTTTGCGATTGACTGCGCGATGGGGCCGCAATTCCGGCCCCATCGCGCAGTTTCATTTTCCTCAAATATAAATTCAGAGCAATCGACGCCGCTGTGCGGAACGGTGCCAACTCTCACCTGTACACACTCCGTCGTTGGTCTGGCCTACTCACCAGGAATTCGGAATGTCGTAGCTGCGCAGCAAAGTGCGGGTGGGGTTTGGTAGCGCCGGCGTCTCGCCGGCGATTTTTCCGATCTTCAAACATGGCAAAAACGCCGGCGAGACGCCGGCGCTACCAAAATCTTCGAGATAAAGCGCGGTTATCCAATGGTGGAATCAAGAACGACGCTTATTGCGGAACTAGATGCGGAGCTATGAGCGTGACGAATTCCCGAGACGTGACGATTTTGGATTGCTTCCAGAACCTTGGGAAATGGCGCAGGTTTCCTGTAACAAGATAATCGGCCCGGGCAGCGTCCGCGCATTCCAGGAAGATATTGTCATCAGGGTCGATTGTAACTTGAATTTTCCGCGAGGGGGAAATCAGGTGTGAGCTGTTTTCGATCTGTTGAAGGAATTGTTGCCGCAAACCTTTGCGAATCTTGAATTCCCGGCGTGACAACACAATCCGATATTCAGAAAGAATAGGCGTTGATACGTACAGCCGAGCGGGGCGAGTCATGGCCAGCAAGAGCACGGTGCGCTGCAATCCGTCCGGTTTGAGCGCCGCGGAAACGATGATATTCGTGTCGAGGACCAGCCGCAGGGAAAGCATCAGTGCTTTGATTTTTTCGCGCGTGCCGCCTTGATAACCTGGTCAATTTGACGCGAGGAGAGTGCGTCCGTGCCCTTGCGCTTTGATTCCTCGCCGATTGCTCTCAGGATTTCGGGCTCTGGCGCCGCGAGGCGCACGTAGTCCCGGAGGCTCAGAAGAATCGCCCGTGGCGTGCCGCGTTTTTCGATCACCAGCGAACGTCGCTCCTCCTCAATCCGCTGCAGAAGCCTGCCGAAGTGTGTGCGGGCATGAAGTGCCGAAACGACAATGGTTGCATTCTTGGCGGCTCTGGGCATTGGAATAGACTCTCCAGTTCGTTAGATTGAACTGTACAGTTCAATCCGCGGCTTGTCAACCGCATGTGTCTCCCGTGGCAACGCGCGCCCACTTCAGAAATGCGTGAGCGTGCCTGTGATTTTCGTCCGACGCAGGGCCCAGGAAAATATCGCGAATGAGACGGGGAGAAGAAGGGCCGCAAACAACAAAAGTATCGCGATCGGCGGCAACAACTCGCGCGTCGAAGCATGCCCCAAAATCGCGGCCCGCATTCCTTCCAGGGAATACGTGACCGGAATGAGCCGCGCCACGTACTGCAACCACACGGGCAGGACGGAAATCGGATACATCATTCCGCCCACCACGGTGGAAAGCCCGAGGATGGCCCAATTCACCGGGTTGCCCCGCTTGAAGATCAGCAGATAGCTCGCGCTCAGGACACCCAGTCCCGAAAACGCCAGAACGGATGCCCCGAGCACCAGCAACGCACCCAGCCAGTTGGCCCCCTGCAAGGGAAATCCGAACAAGACCGCGCCCCAGCCGATGTAGATCGCCGTGCGCAGCGACATCAAAACGAACGGATACAAGCTCGATCCGGCCAGGATCACGGAGAGGGAAGTTTGCGTCACCAGCAGATTTTCGAGCGTGCCGTTTTGCCGTGCTTCCTGCAGGCTTGCGTCAAAGGTGCTGAGCCCGACGCTCAAGTAGTCGAAGAAGGCAATTCCCACCAGGGCGAAGGAAAAATAGTTCGTGCCGGGCGGGAGCGACCTCTCGAGTGTCGGACTTTGGACAAACCGGGAGAGAAAGTAGAAGCCGGCGGAGCCAAACAGCGCCTGGAAAATTTCGATCAAGAACGCGGCGCGATAGCTGCGCGCGACCGCAAGATCCCGGCGAAACAGGAGGACCAGCTTTCGCAGCGTCAAGGCAAATTGCGTCGAACTCTTCATTGTGTTTCCCGCAACGCCCGGCGAGTCAGAAATTCCAGGGATTCCTCCAGCGTACCCGCGCCTGCAGCGGCCTTGACGCCGGCCAGAGTGTCACAGGCGAGCAAGCGCCCGCCGTCCAGCACCGCAATCTTGCCGGCGAGTTGTTCGACTTCCGCCAGCGTGTGCGACGCGAAAATCAATGTCGTCCCGTGGACGCCGACAATATCCTGCAGCAAGAATCTTCGGAACTCGGCGGCCGCAAGCGGATCCAGGCTGCGCGTGGGTTCATCGAGCAGCAGCACCGAAGGCCGGTGAAGCATGGCGCGCGCCAGGCCCAGCCGGTGAATATTCCCCGTCGATAGCGTGCGCACCTGCCGGTCGAGCAGCTCGCCGAGGCCGAACGGGCCGGTGACTTCCGCGATCCGTCGCGAGGCCTCGGCGTCGGATAGATTGTTGAGCCCGGCAAACAGCACGAGGTTTTCTCTCGCGCTCAGGCGTGAATAAAAGCAGGCGTCCCCGCCGGTGTGATAGCCAATCTGGAGGCGGACCTTTGCGGGCTCGCGTGCGACATCGAAACCGCAGACCTGGGCGCGGCCGCGAGTGGGAAGCAATAGCGTTGTCAGGATTCGCAGGAGCGTGGATTTTCCCGCTCCATTGGCCCCGACCAGCGCCAGGACTTCGCCCTGCTTGACTTCAAACGAAACGCCGCGCAATGCGGGAACCGTCAGCCGGGAGATAGGATGCAGGAGCGCCCGCCATCCGGAAGCCGCGGGGGGAAAATACTTTTCGACATTTTCGAGGCTGAGCGCGAAGTTTTCCACCGACCGCCGTTATATCCTTTCAAGCGATGTGAAACAAGGCCCCTTGGCGTGCGCCCGGCCCTTGGGTGTCAAATCGCATTGCCGTTACACGCCGGAACCGCTACAATTCCGCGCACCGGCCGGTGCCACCCAATCAGGGAGGGTGGCATGCTTGCGGGATTCGAGTGCACCCCCGCGCGCGCGAACTCTCCTATGCAATCAGCCTCTGGCTTCAAGAGGAATTGGAGAATCTGTATGAACGCAACAATTTCGGAGCGTTCCGTCGTGGTAGCGACAAAGGACCAGGTTTCCTGCGACCTCGCCGGGGAAGCCGCGATCCTGAACATCAAGAGCGGCGTCTACTACGGTCTCGACCCGGTCGGGGCGCGCATCTGGAATCTGATGCAAGAGCCGCGCGAGGTCGCCGAGATTCAGAACGCGATCACCGACGAATATGAAGTCGAGCCGGAACGGTGCGCTCAGGACCTGGTTGGCCTGCTTCAGAAACTTCTCGCCGAGGGTTTGATCGAAGTGAAGAGTGGTTCCGGCGCCTGAGAAGGTTTCCCTGTTTCTGGAGCGATCGCTCGCTCCAAAATGAGGCGGTCATTTTTGGAAACGCGGAGAGAGTAGACGCTTCAGCAAATTTTATCTTCCCCGCCCAACGTGACGGAATTCTCCGCGAAATCTGTTACATTCCAAAGCGCGCAGGCAATCCCGCAAGTCCGATGGGAACTTCACGAGAGACCGATGACCGAAGGTCATGACCCCTTGCCGGAAAAATGGCGCAGATTCCGTCAGCGCCCGCCCGAAGACCGCGTCCTCATTCTACGCGCCGCGCTGATTTTGCCTCTGACGGAAATCGGCCTGCGCTTGTTCGGCTTCCGCCGTTGGAAGGGGCTGCTCGAGAAATTTTCCCCGCCCGCGCGCCTTCCTGCATCTTTGCCGGCTGACAGGCAGCGCGAGACGGCCCTGCGCGCCGTGCGCGCCGTCCGTTCCGTCGAGCTGCACGGCCCGGCCCATCCCAATTGCCTGGAGCGTTCGATGACGTTGTGGTGGATGCTGCGGCGCAATGGCGTCGAAGGAGAGCTGCACCTCGGCGCGCGCAAGGAAAGCGGACGATTCGAGGCGCATGCGTGGGTTGAACTGGGCGGGCAAGTATTGAATGACGGCGCGGAAGTGCATCAACATTATGCCCGCTTCGACGCTCCGCTCGCCGCCGCGGCAGCGGAGCCTCGCGCCGCAGGCAAGGCGAATTCACCGTGAGCGGGTTTGAGCGCCTCATCCGCCCCGTCGGACAATCCGCTGAGTTCCGGTATGCCGAACAATCGCGCCCAATTGTTTGGGCTAACAAGTTCCGCGGCGCCTTTCGGAATAAAATGGAAAAATAACAGAGTGCAGAATTGCTTGCCGCTCGCTTCCGGCATGGGGTCGCGATAGTGCCATTGGCTGCTCCCGGAAAAGATGACGGCCTGTCCCGGCTGCAGAGTATAGGGGGTAAATTTGAGCGACCGGGATTGCCGGATATGATTCTCCCAGCCTTCCTTTTTCCATGCTTCCTCTACGGAGTCCGGCCAGGGTTGTACCTCGCTCAGATAGATCGGCCAATCGGCCCCTTGATCGATGCAGAGGTCCAGAGTCCATTTTGCCCTTGGCGCGTCCATGTGCACGGCGCAAACACCCTTCGAGGTGTACAGGCTGAGGAAGTTGTAACCCGCCTCGACTGGCTCGCCTGCGATTTCACTTACCCATGGAACCGTTCGTTGCTGGAGTTCCGCAAAAAAGGGGTGATCGTGCACCACGAAGCGCCCAAATTGCCGGGCCTCGTGTAATTCCAGATCCGTTGGCTGTATCGAAGCCGTGACGCGCCTAATTTCGGCAAGAGTCGCGTTGTCAAACGGCTGCTCGAGAAATTTCACCTTGAAATCCGGCCGCGTGCGCAAAATACGAAATGCATGGACGAATGCAGGGAGCACGTCGGGCCGCACCCGGCGGATGATGGTTTTGGCTTCCTCATACTTTGAAAGCCAGACCGAGTCGTACCACGGATAAAGCCGGCTATTGGAGGGCCGGGCTTCCGCCAGTCCGACTCCGTCTTTTCCCGCGCCGCCTGTCACCTGGTCCTCCGAAAACCTCGAATTCGGTGGAAATCAAAATCAACACTTCGTGACCGAGTTTGCCATCCGCGATGTCGATAAAATGTGAACGTGATATTCTACTCCAGCCAGGATGAACCAGACCACGCAGTTTCTTTGGCCTCAGGACGCGATGCGTAAGCGACTTTCGTGGGTGCAGTGGTGAGCGGCTTCGTCGGAATTGTGAACTTTGATGGCGCTCCCGCCGATCCTCGATTGTTGCAGGAGTTGACCAATTTCCTTTCGTTTCGCGGCCCGGATGCGCAGGAAATCTGGTGCCAGGGCCCGGTGGGCCTTGGACACGCGTTGCTGCAAACCACGAGCGGCACTCCCCTGGAGAAACAACCCGCTCAACTCGATGGCCGCCTGTGGATCGTCGCCGACGCGCGGATCGACGCGCGCGCCGAGCTGATCGGCAAACTCAAAGGAAAAAGCCAGACCGCGCGCTCGCTGTCTTTATCCACTCCGGATGCCGAACTGATTCTCCATGCGTACGATCACTGGGGCGAAGCTTGCGTGGAACATCTGCTGGGTGATTTCTCTTTCGCGATTTGGGATGCGCCGCAGCGACGCCTCTTTTGCGCGCGCGACCATTTAGGCGTCAAGCTGCTCTACTATTCCCTCACTGGTTCTTCGATCATTTTCAGCAACACACTCGATTGCATCCGGCAGCACCCCTCCGTTTCCGGGCGGCTCAATGATTTGGCAGTCGCCGATTTTCTCCTCTTCGACGCAAATCAAGACTTCGCAACAACAACTTATGCCGACATTCAACGTCTCCCTCCCGCACACGTCCTGATTGGCGATCGCGCGAAATCTACGGTCCGGCGCTATTGGGAGTTGTCCGTCACGAAGCCCATCCATTTTTCACGGGACGAGGAATATATCGAACACTTCCGAGAATTGCTCGACGCTGCCGTGGCGGATCGATTGCGCACGGAAAGCGCCGGCATCCTGATGAGCGGCGGGCTGGATTCATCAACCGTGGCAGCCAGTGCCCAGCGGATCTTCGCTCGCATGGGGGCGGTCCCGGGTCTGCTCGCGTACACCGAGGTATTTGACAGTCTGATTCCCCACGACGAGCGCCACTACGCCAAGCTCGTCGCGGATGCGCTGAGAATCCCCATTACCTTTCTAGCGAATGATGATTGCCGGTTGTTCGAACATGCGAAACAAGCCGGATATGATTCCATCGAGCCCGCACACTCGGCAATGCCGGATATTGCCACGAATCACTTCCGCAGCGTCGCCGCCAGAAGGCGCGTCCTTCTGACGGGTGAGGGTGGGGACCCCGGATTTTCCAGCCGAATCTCAGTTCACTTCCGCCAATTGATTCAGAAGAAGCAGTTTGCTCGAGCTTTCCGAGACGCCGCCCAGTTTCTCGCGGCAGAGGGAAGACTCACGCGTCTTTATCTCCGCAAGCGTTGGAGGTTGCTGGCTGCCGCGAAAAGCCAGACCTCGGGCTATCCGGGCTGGTTGGACGAATCCCTGGAAAAACGGCTTGGCTTGCCCGATCGCTGGGCATCCTTGACCCGGGCTACGCCGCCCGCTTCGGCTGTTCGCCCGGAGGCTCATGAGTCATTCGCCGATTCGACGTGGCAGAGCTTTTTTGAAGGGTTTGATTCGGGCTTTACCCGAATTCCGATCGAAGTTCGTTACCCGTTCATTGATCTGCGCCTTGTAACCTTCCTTCTCGCGCTCCCTCGGTTACCTTGGTGTTCAGATAAAGAACTGCTGAGGGTGGCGGGTCGCGGTGTGCTGCCTGATGCGGTCCGATTGCGTCGCAAGACCCCCCTACGGGCGAGCCCGCTGATCGTATTACTTAGGCGGCCGGAGGCGGCCTGGGTGGATCGTTTTGAACCCGTTCCCGAACTGGGGAAGTACGTGGTCCGGGATCGCATACCGGCGGTCCATGGAGAGAAACAATCTTGGGCGGCTTGGACGAACCTCCGTCCGTTGAGCCTGAATTTTTGGTTGCGCGGGCACACCGGGTAGTGTACAAATTGAAACGCGAGAGGGGTCATCCGTCATGGAAGCGCCGCGCCAATCGTTCAAGAAGGCGTATCAAAGCCCGATTCTCAGAGTCTATGGTGACCTTCGAATGTTGACTCAGAGTGTGAACATGAAGGCCGGTCAGGATGACGGCGTAGTTATCAAGACAGGGCCTAAGAAGACGAATTGACCCCCTTACTAAGGATTTTTTAGGTCCTGTGGTTTAAGAATCGAATTTAGAGTTCCTCCATCGCTCGATTCGTCCCCGAGGGATCTTGCCGACTGTGTTGTGTCATCACTATTCAATCTACGGTCTTCGAATTGCCGCCAACCTCCCTCTTCCTGGTCTCAATGTTCAACCCCTTGCGGGTGAGGTAGACACTCAGATTTGGCTTAAGGACGGCAAATCAGTATTTCCCTCCACTCTTACAATTCCGGTAGGCGACTTTCTCTACGTAAGTCCGAATAGGGATGAGCAAGGCCAACCGAACTTGCGCGTTGGCATGATCGAGGGAGGCAAGTACTTTGGCTTTTTTTACAGCGACGGAGCCCGATTCATCATGGACCGCTTGGGCCGAGAGGTCCGCGTGGACTGGCCGGACAACTATACGCTCGAAGACGCCTGCACCTATCTGATTGGCCCTGTGATCGCATTCGTCTTGCGGCTTCAAGGAATTACCTGCTTACACGCCAGCGCAATCGCCATGGAAGATCGCGCGGTCGTGCTTTTCGGCTTGGCAGGAGCGGGAAAATCAACCACTGCCGCGGCTTTTGCGCTGCGTGGTTTCCCGGTGCTTTCGGATGATGTGGTTGTTCTGGCCGACCGCGGCGGCCGGTTTGACGTTCAGCCGGGATATCCGCGCATCAATCTTTGGCCGGATTCAGTGCGCGCGCTTTTCGGTTCCGAAGAAGCCCTGCCTCCCATTACTCCAACGTGGGACAAACGGTACCTTTCACTCGACCGGAACGGATGCCGGTTCCAATCGACTCCCTTGACCGTGGGCGCGATTTACATTCTTGACGAGCGCGAGGCGGAGCTGACCGCTCCGGTCATAGAAGCAATGGTTGGAGGCGAGGCCATCATGAAGATCGTCGCCAACACCTACGTGAATTATTTGCTCAACCATGAGATGAGGGCGCGTGAGTTCGATGTCCTCAGCCGTCTGCTCGCGGAAGTGCCCGTCCGCCGGGTGCGGCCAACCGCCGATCCCTCCCGGATATTTGAACTCCAGGAAGCGATCGCTGCAGACGCGAGGCGGCTTGCGATCCGCGAATCCGCGGACGCGGCGACGGCAGGCGATTGATTTGGCGTGGTGTTTCTGCCAGGTTGGGTCTATTCATTTTGTTTCAGGTCGGATGTAACTGTCCCCGCGGCTGTAGTGAAGGTCCGACCGCCCTGCTATAATCCCTAAGAAATGGGCGCCTCTGCGTACAATCTTTCCAGCTACGGTGAAATGATTGCGGACCGGGTCCGCGCCGGCGCCTTCCTTGAGGCGCTGCGCGCCGTGGTTCGGCCGGGCGCAGTGGTCATGGATATCGGGACCGGACCAGGAATCATGGCGGTGGAGGCCTGTCGGCTTGGAGCGTCGCGCGTGTTTGCGATCGAGCCCAGCGAGGTCATCCAGGTCGCACGGGAAATCGCCGCAGCCAACCACTGCGCCGACAAAATCGAATTTTTCGAAGACATTTCGACGAACATTACGGTCCCCATCCGGGCGGACGTCATCATCTCGGATTTGCGAGGTGCGCTTCCGCTCTTCGATCACAATATCCCTTGTATAGCAGACGCCCGCCGGCGTTTCCTTGCTCCGGGCGGAACATTGATCGGGCGAAAGGACCGGATTTGGGTCGCGATCGTCGAGGCTCCGGAGCGGTATCAGCAAATTGTCGGTCCCTGGGATCGGGATTTCACGGGCCAAGATCTAAGCCCGGTGCGGCGAATGATCGTGAACGATCTTCACCGAATCCGTGCGACGCCCGGGCAACTTTTGACCAGCCCCAATCTTTGGGCGACGTTGGACTATACACAAATCGAGGACCCTGACGTTCAGGGCGAGTTGACGTGGACCGTCAACCGGGACGGGACCGGGCACGGGATTGTGATTTGGTTCGATGCAGACCTGGCCGACGGCGTGTGTTTTTCGAACGGCCCTGGATCGCCCGAAATGGTCTACTCCTCCATATTTCTGCCCTGGGAAGAGCCCGTCTCTCTTGTCAGTGGACAAACCGTGCGCGTTCATCTTCATGCGAAGTTGCTGGAGGACAATTATTTCTGGCGATGGGTAACGCGAGTGGAATCTGCACGCCCGCCTGGAGAGGCGCTCATTCAGTTTAAGCAATCGCAGTTGGCAGGGACGGTGATGTCTCTCAAAAAGATTCACAAGGGAGCGTCCGATTTCGTCCCGCAACTTTCCGAGGATGGTCTCGCGCAGCGCAGGACACTCGAACTCATGGATGGAAAGTCTTCCCTCGAGGAGATTGCGCGGCGCTTGACATCTGAATTTCCGGCGCGCTTCGTGAGTTGGCAGCAAGCCCTCAAATTCGCCGCTGGGTTTTCCATGGAGAACAGCCGGTAGTTGGGCGGCTCTTTCCCGCGACTCCAGGGCGCGCGGGGAAATCTTGAATTCCGGTTCTGCTTCCTTTCGATTTTTCCTCAGGCAATAATCTTGGCGGCGAATTTAAAAAGGCGCGAGAATGAGGGCCATGACGGAAGTAAGAGGCTGGCGAAATTGCCCGGGCGCATCGCGCCCTGAACTGGAACTCAACCTGTGCTGCGGGCGCGCCCTGATCGATCCTGCGGCAAAGGAGCGCGTTCGCCTCCTCATTCGGAATGGGCTGAATTGGCCCGAGGCCGTGGCCATCGCGGAGCAGCACCGTTTGTCGCCCATCGTCTATGAAATTATCGCCGCGACGGCGCGAGACTTGATCTCTCCCGAACAGTTGAATGTGTTGCGGCAGGCAGCGGCGCCTTCCATGACTGCCGGGATGGTGCTCCTGCGGGAATTGCTCCATCTGTATCAGTTGTTCGAGGCCGCCCAAATTCCGGTGATTCCGTACAAGGGGCCTCTGCTTGCCTGGGTCGCGTATGGAAACTTTCTGCGGCGCGAATACCTGGACCTGGACTTCGTCGTCCAACAAAAATACATTCCGGACGTGGTCGAAGTGCTGAAGTCCGCGGGATACCGTCCGACGTTCGATCCGCGGGAAGCGCACGCGGGGCAGAATGGATTTGCGCCGGGCCAGTATTCCTTCAAATCGCACCCGCACAAGATTCTGGCCGAATTTCATACCGAGCGGACCTTGCGCTATTTTCCGACTCCAATCGACCTTCAGGAATTGACTGGCAGGCTGATGACCGTCGAAATCGGCGAACAGCGCCTCCGCACTTTTTCCGTTGAAGATACGCTGGTGATGTTGTGCGTGCATGGCGCGAAACATTTCTGGGAGCGGCTGGGCTGGGTGCTGGACATTGCGAAATTGGCGACGGCTCAGGAAGTGGATTGGACGCTGGTCTCGCGGATCGCGGCAAAGATGGAATCGAGGCGCGTGCTCCTGTTGGGGCTCTACCTGGCGCACGACTTGTTCGATGCTCCCTTGCCGGAGCGATTGCTGGAAGAGATCGCCCGTGACCGCGCCGTGCAAGATCTGGCGGAAAAAGTGTACGAGCAATACGCGGGCATTTCCGACCCCGGCGCGGGAGTTCTGCCCCGCGCGTTGTTCCGCGTTCGATTGCGGGACGGTATCGGCCAAGGGCTGCGCCACACTTTGCGCCTCGCCATGAGCCCGACCGAAAGCGACCGGCAAACCATACGCTTGCCTGGCTGGCTCACTCCGCTCTACATGTTGGTGCGGCCCTATCGGCTTCTTCGGGAATATGGATCCGGCCTGAAGCGCCGGTGAATGGCGAATCTTGATTTATGAGCGGGCGCAAGTAGATGGGCGGATTTTTGGCACGAATAAATCAGCGGTGTGGCATTCGGCAGAGAGTGAGACATGTGAGGCGAGGAAGGGCGAATTGATTCAGCTGACACGCAAAAGTGTTGTTTTATCGGCATGGCGGGGTGGTTTCGCTGGGAAAAGAGAAATGTGAATTTTCATGATGCCTTGCGCAATGCGTCTGGAGTTTCGACTGGCAGCCAATCTGCGGATTGATCGAACGGCCAGGGTAGCTCGGTGGGCGCGAACTGGCACATCGTGGAGCAAAACTGATGAAAAAGTTTCCAGCTTTTCTTCTTCTTATGTTGCTGGCGCTCGTCACTCCTGCCGCTTGGGGGCAGGGTGCGACGACGAAGGTCCGTGGCGCCGGGTCGCTTCCCGCGACGTGTGTGCCGGGCGACGCCAATACTTCCGCCGACACGATTATCGTGGGCAACGTCCCCTATGTGTGCACGGGACCGTTCACCTGGTCGACCGCTCCCTGGGCCGACATCACTGCGTTCGGAGCACGCGCCCCGACGGGCGGCATGCCGACCGCGTCAGCGAACTGCACGGCGAAGAGCAACGTGATCAGTTCGGTCACCGGCGCGTCTTACGGTTTCCACTACGGTTTCAACATCAACGACGGCGTCACGCTCTGGGGCTGCGGGGAGACGGAAAAGATGACCACGCCGTCCGGTCTCACGGTGAGGCCGGCAGGAACGTGGGGACTCCTAGGCACGGAATCTCCCTTGTTCACCGTGGCGGCGGGCAACACCACGTATAGCTACACCGTCATCGCGCGTGACATCTACGGAGGGATGACAATTCCGGCCACTCCCGTGTCGATCTCCGGCGGGCTGGCTTCGATCGGGAAACAAACCGCGATCATCAGCAAGCTCACCCGCACGAACGACCGGATCACCGTGGTTTTGAAGGCCGCGCCTGCGAGCCCGCTCGTCGCTGGCGATCTCGTCGAACTGGAACCGAAGAGCGGCACCCAGTTCGCCGGCTGGTACAACGTCGCGCAGGTGGACAGCAGCACTCAGGTTGAATTCTGGAACACCCCGATCGACACGCGCGCCCAGGGATGGATGACAGGTGACACCACCACCTACTCGGGCGGCGGCGACCTCATCTACTATCGGAGCAACTACCTGGCGTGGACGCCCGTGAAGGGTGCATGGATGTACTACGTTTGCGCGAAGCGTTCCGGAGACAGAGATTATCACCTGATCGGCATGACCAAGCCGAGCGGTCCGAGCGGCTACCTCGACGATGCCTTCGAGGATTACGGCTCTCCGTACATGGACAAGCAAGCCTACCCGCCATACATCGAGACGCCAGCCGAAGCGGCCTTCAACGATAACCCCAAAAATCCCACCAACACTGACCGCAACGCGATCTGCACTTCCAACAAGACGCTGAACGATCCCTTGTCGACCTGGATTACCGGCTACAACCCGGCCAACGGGAATTTCACGCTTCACGATGCCGCGACGAACTCCGTCACAGGCGCGACGATGAAATGGGATGACGCACCCGGCATTCGCCGCGCGCTCGCCGCCGCAGCTTCCCAGTCCCCGAACTACTACGGCGGAGCGATCTACATTCCTCCCAGTCAGAATTCGTACCTCGTCAATTCCCACATTCCTGTTCCCAATCAGGTGACGATCTGGCAATCCGGCAAACTCACTCTGAACGAGACCGTCAGCTTGGCCGGCAATGATAACTGGTTCGGCGACTGGTCGAGCCAGGGCACTCCCCAGTTCGGCATCGCGAGCGGAGCGGCAGTTTCCGCGCCGTTTGCCAACCCTGCCGTGTATATCGGAGTAACCGGAAACACGTTGCGGATGCTGAACATCTCTACCAACGCCATGAACGGCGGCATCCAGATCGTGGACGACTCATCCCCGTCCGTGTTCGACCTGGTCAACCTCGTGACCGGGAGTCAGTCTACGGACTATATGGGCATGAACGTAGTCGTACGAGGGACAGGGTCGATTCAGCAGCATTTTTTCAACAAGGTTAGTTTTTCGACCGGTCCCGATCAAGTGAACGACAAGAGTTGGACTCCTTCCTTTTGGATCGCGCCGGCGCAGAACTACACCAACGTGGGCATCGAAGTCACAATGGACAAAACGACTTGGAACCGCCGGGGCATCGGAATCGGCGGGGGCGGCGTCAGCGGCGGCGAAGGCGGCTACACTGGAACCAGCGGATGCGGTCTCGCTCAGTTCACGAGCAGCTGGTCGTACCGGCAGGGCGGCATCATCCCGATGGTGGCGACCATGGGTTGTCCCTATTACACGCAGATCACACTCAACGATGCGTCGCAGGACACGGAAGGGCAGCCGCTCTTGGCCGCATTTTCTCGCGGTGTGTTTTTGGGGCCCCGCCTCACCGCTCACAATCCCACCGGCGGAGCGACGGCTCCGTTGACGCAAGGCTATCGACTAAGTCTCGCGGACATTGATGAAGCGCCAGTGTCTTCCGCTCAGTCCTTCCCGAATCGGGATTTTCTCTTCAAGACTTCTGGAATGCTCAACCTGGTCACCGCGCCTTACGCGACGTCGGGCAGCTACGGCGCCGCCACTCAGTCGCTCTACTCGATTGGAATGCCGATTCACGGCGCCGGTGGCTACAGCTGGTGGTTCGATCTTCCGATGACGACGGCAGTGACCGCCCGGGCGGCTAACGGCGGCAGCGTTCCGGCGGCCACGTACGTCTACGCGGTGAGCGCCGTGGGTGCGGACAACGGAGAAACAATCCTTTCCGCAGCGTCCTCGGCCGTGACCACAAGGAGCGGAATGCAAACGGTCGATGTGGCGTGGTCCAATTCGATCGGCCCCTACAGCTACAACGTGTGGCGCTGCGACACAACGAACCCCTGCGTCAGCGGGGACGGAACGGTTAACGTGGGAACGGCTTGGTATCGTGTCGCATTGCACGTTCCCCCGACGAACACCTGCAAGGACATGGCGGCTCCCAGCTACTGCGATACCTCCGCCGCCCCGCAGCGGTACACGCCGCCGACCGCCTCGGGAACCGGCCCGACGATCATGAACAGCACCGGGCTGTACTCGCCGTATTTCCAAGCACCGCCGATCACCGTCTCCCAACTCCCCGCTGCCGCCGCTGAAAACGCGGGACAAATGAGGCGGGTCATGGACTCCACAACGATTACCTCGGAAGGGCAAACCTGCGCGGGGGGCGGTTCGGGCGTGGCCCTCGCGTTCTCGAATGGAACGGTGTGGAAGTGTTTCTAGAGCGCCGAGAAAAGTTCTCGTCGTAAAGGAGATGCACGCTCCCATGTTCGGCAATCATTCGCGCGGAGAATAAATGTGCTGCGAGGCGAGGCCATTGCAGACCAAATGGTGGGCAATCTGGTGATGGTTGCCTTCTTTCTCCGCGCTCCTCTGTTGGCTGATCCGCCAAGGCTCACCTCTTTTGTGGGTTTTTAGTTGCGCATGGCCAGGGATTCGTAGCAGATTATCCGCGCATGCTTGAGGGACCAGCCAATCCTGCGCGGCGATGGACGGCCGCATTGCTCGCGATTGCCGCCGCGGCGTGGTTCTGTTACGCGGGCACGAAGCATGCGCTGGCAAACCACTACGTCGTATCTGCAGACCCTGAAAACTGGAAGCGCGCCTCTCGTATCGAGCCGGACAACCCGGAGATCTGGTACCGCCTGGGACGTTTCCGCCAGCTTGATTTCGATAACGCGGACATACCGTTAGCCATTTCCTACTACCAGCGCGCGATACAGCTCAACCCGCACTCGCCGTATTACAAGCTCGATCTCGCAGGCGCCCTAGAAATGGCTGGGAAGAATGCCGAAGCGGATAGTTATTTCCGGGCCGCTCAGGCTGCCTACCCGATTTCCGCCGAGGTGTCCTGGAAATATGGCAATTTTCTTCTTCGCCAGGACCGTTTGTCCGAAGCGTACGCGCAAATTCACCGCGCGGCGACGGTGGACCCAAAACTGATTCCCCTCGCGGTGTCGCGTGTTTGGCATAGCGACCCGGACGTTCACTTGCTGCTCGATCAAGTTTTGCCCGACACGCCCGCGGCCTACTCCGAGGCTCTCTCTTTCCTCGCCGATGCGCAGGACCCCACGGCGGCGATCGAGGTCTGGCGTCGTCTGATTGCAAAAGATCCCCATGCGGACTTGAAGTGGGGTATCAAGCTCACCGATATGCTGGTGGCCCAGGAAAAGTACGAGGCAGCCGGAACCGTTTGGCGCCAGGCCGTCGGCATGAACCCAGCTTCCGCGCCCGCGTATGCCGGCAATTCGCTCGTCTATGATGGCGGATTCGAGAAGGAGATTTCGGGCGGCGGTTTCGGCTGGCGGCAAAGAGATGTCGAGGGCGCAGAGTTCGATTTCGACACGGAGGAGAAACATTCCGGAAGCCGGTCCGCGCGGCTGATTTTTGACGGGTCCAAGAATCTGATGTACGCGGATTTATTTCAATCCGTCCTGGTTTCTCCGGGCGCCCACTATCATTTTCAAGGATTTCTTCGCACCGATCAAATTTCGACCGAGAGCGGGATGCGGTTTGAAATCGTGGATCCCAAGGACCCACAGCATTTGGATCTGCTTACCAAGAATGAGACGGGAACCCTGCCGTGGACCCTCGAACAACTGGATTTCACAACCGGGCCGCAGACGCGCCTCATTCTTGTTCGACTCGCGCGGAAGCTGAGCGAGCGTCTGGACAATAAGCTCCGCGGCACGGTGTGGATCGATGACGTAACGATCGTGCCGGCCGGGGCCGCTAACGAGGAGTCTGGTCCTGGAAAGAACAAGTAAAGACCTAGCGATGCGATGTCACGGGCCGGCGATCGGCAAAGAGGGAATCGGTTCCCAATGCAAGATACGCGTTCCGCGCGAAGAGTTCCGATGACGGCGGTCTCGGCCCGACCATGAACATGAGCTTCCTACGCACCGGCATATGCGTTTTGGCTGCCTTCGCTGTGCTCGCTCA
The DNA here is from genome assembly GCA_963768275.1 of uncultured Acidobacteriota bacterium. Classification (GTDB taxonomy): domain Bacteria; phylum Acidobacteriota; class Terriglobia; order Acidiferrales; family UBA7541; genus Palsa-360. The sequence continues at coordinate 242,362 of CAVYHH010000011.1, read as the reverse complement.
CGGAGCGGTCGAACCATGGTCGGAAGCCGTCCTCGAGATCGGAGCCGCCATTTTGCTCCTGGGCTGGTCCTGGAAAGCATTGACGGACAGCGAATGGAAATTGATTTGGAACCCGCTGCTGTGGCCGCTTCTTGCATTTTGGCTGGTTGCGGCGTTCCAGTTGGCCGTTGGCATTACGGCCGTGCCGTTCCTGACGCGGATCGAATTGCTGAAATACTCGGCGCTTTTGGCTTTGTTTTTTCTGTGCGTGCAGTCCTACAGAACCCGGACCCACTGGCGCAATTTTGTCTGGTTCTTGTTGAGCCTCGGATTTGCGGTTTCCTTGTTTGCCATCCTTCAGCATTTCACGTTTAACGGAAAATTGTATTGGGTGAGGGAATTGCAGTACGGGGGCATTCCTTTTGGCCCCTATGTCAACCGGAACCATTTTGCCGGCCTCATGGAGCTGCTCATCCCGCCGGGGCTTGCCATCCAAGTCCTGGGAGCGGAACAGCGCGACCAATTGCCGCTCGTGGGCCTATTCACCTTGCTGCCGATCGGAGCCTTGTTTCTGTCCGCTTCCCGGGGCGGAATCATTAGTTTGGTGGCGGAAGTAGGTTTTCTCGCGATTTTGATTATTGCGCGCCGCCGCGAAAAAAAGGTGTTTGTCGCTGCCGCGTTGATCGTAACTCTGGCGGCAATCTTAGTTTCATGGCTGGGAATCGGCGCCGCACTGGACCGATTTGCCACCTATAAGAAACTGGAGACCAGCGAGGGGCGCCGGGTGGAAATGCTGCACGACAGTTTACGGATCTTCCAGGATCACCGGATTCTAGGAACGGGCCTGGGCACGCTCCAGGAAGTCTTTCCACTTTACGAAACGGATTACGATGGTCTGGTCGTGAATCACAGCCACAATGATTACGCCGAAGCCCTTGCCGAAACGGGTGTGATTGGCGGCTTTTGCGGGCTTGTCTTTCTCGTCTGCTTATTTTGGATGGCATGGAAGATTCTCAACGTTCAGGGTGATCCGCGGAACTTTGCCTATCATGCGGGCGCCCTGGTGGCCTGCCTGGGGCTTCTTGTGCACGCAGGAGTTGATTTCAATTTTCATATTCCATCGAACGCGCTCATCTTCCTTCTGCAATCGGCCCTGGCCACGACCGCATTTCCGGCATTGCCTTTGCCTCGCGGGCACTGAACCTTGTTTGTTTCCTGCCGATCTTTAGATTGGGATTATGCCGGGTGCCACTTGAAAAGCTCGAATTTATTATTTCCCAGCAAATCCAAGCGGGTGCACTTCGGCGAAGAACTAGGGCCTGCCGCAGGAGGAGGTGTACCGTTCCGGAACATCCCATTTTTTCGGCAACAAATGCTCTTGACTCAGCGAAAGTGTCTGTATAATGGCAATCGCGTGGGGGAGTAACTATCTTGAGTAAGCAAAGATGGCAGGGCGCATTGCGCCCAATGGTGTACTTGTCTAGCCAAATGGCGATTTTCCTCCTTCTGGCTGTTCCCACGGCTTACTCTCAACAGCAAAAATTGCCAGCGCCGCCAGTGCCTGGGTCGGCGTCCAAGCCGACAAGTGCAGTAGCGGCTGAAACCAATGATCGTATCGCTCAGCTTGCGCTTGCCTCGGATGTGAGGCAAGGCGATTACGTAGTCGGGAGCGGTGATTTGTTGGGCATCGAAGTATTTGATGTTCCCGAGCTCTCGCGCGACGTTCGCGTTAATGAAACAGGCTATATTTCCTTGCCGCTTATGCCCTCCAAGATTCGCGCTGGTGGGCTCACGCCTTTTCAACTGCAAGACAAGCTTGCCGAGCTGCTACAGACAAACGGGTTGGTATCGACCCCACAGGTTAGCGTGACCGTGAAGGAACAGCACAGCCAGCCCATTACGGTGATCGGAGCGGTCAAGAATCCGATGGTGATCCAGGCGCTGCGCAAAACAACGCTTCTCCAGGCACTGTCGCAGGCCGGTGGCATCTCGGATGACGCAGGCAGCACGGTGATCGTTACACGCCCTGCCCTGGACATTTCCGACTCGGCGGACCCGGGTGAGGGATCGGCGCCAACGGCATCTCAGACCTTTACGGTCAATTTGGCCGATATTCTGGAGTCCGGCGATTCGCGTTTCAACATTCCTCTCGTCGGGGGTGATGTTGTCTCCGTACCCCGCGCGGGCATTATTTACGTCGTGGGTGCGGTAACTCGGCCGGGCGGTTTCTTGTTGCAAAACGACCTGGACCACATGACCATGTTGAAAATGCTATCTCTTGCGGGGGGAACGACGACCACGGCAAAGATGAAGAACGCAGTCATACTTCGAAAAAATCTCGACACCGGGAAGCGGGATCAGGTTCCGGTTGACTTGAGGAAGGTCTTGAAGCTCAAAACCCAAGATGTCCAAATGCAAGCGAACGACATCCTATATGTGCCCGATAGCGCTGGTTTGAGGGCTTTGCATCGCGCCGGTGACGTGGGGATAGCGCTTACCGAAGGAGTCGGGATTATTGCTGCGGGTCGAATGTAGCTGAGCGATGGCCCTGCTGAATCGAATTGAATCATTGGAGCTTGTGAAGATTTTATGGACGAGACAAACAATCTAGTTCCTCGAGAACACTCCCACGCGAATTCCTCGGAATCCCTCCAGAATCGTTCCCCCTTTCTTGCACTGGACCTGATGCCGCGGGAACCACGCCTTCTTGACTATCTGCTGGTTTTGCGGAAGCACCAATGGCTGATCACTTTTTTCCTGCTGGCAGTCGTATCGATTGTCACCATTGCCACCTTCCGAATGCAACCCATTTACGAAGCGACGGCAAGAGTGGAAGTGGACCGCGACACTCCCAACGCTTTTCGCTTTAACGAATCGGATCAGGGCGGCGATTACGGGGACTTGGAGGATTACATCGTCACGCAATCCAAGATTCTCCAGAGTGAAACTTTGGCGATGCAAACGGTCAGATCCATGGGCCTCGATCGTCTGCCCCAATTTGGGGGCAGCCCCGGGAAAACGGAAAAAGCCGTGCCGGCCGGCAGCGATGCCAGCCTCATGCGGCCACCTGCTCTCGGCGCATTTCTTGGAGGACTAAGCGTAAAGCGGGTAACCAACTCCCGCTTGCTCGACGTGACGTTTGAGACGACCGATCCCATCCTTGCGGCCCGCGTGGTGAACGCCCATTTGAACAACTTCATCGAGCAGAATTTTCGCAGTCGCTTTGAAGCGGCCACGCAGGCTTCCAACTGGATGGCCGGACAACTAAACGAAATGAAGATCAAGGTCGAGAACGCCGAAGACGCGCGCCTTGAATATGAGCGCGAAAACCAGATTTGGACCATCGACGAAAAAAGCGACATTAGCACGGAGAAGCTGGGAGAACTTGAAAAACAACTGACCGAAGCCCAGGGCGAACGTATCACTAAGGAAGCCGTTTACCAGCTTGCACAATCAGGGAATTACGACGCCATCGCCGCCGTGCGGGAAAGTGTGGTCATTCAGGATATTCTGAAACAGCAGACCACTTTGAGCGCTCAATATACCGACGCGGTGGCCCAGTATGGGCCTAAGTTCCCAAAGGTTTTGCGAATCCAGGCGCAGCTCAAGGACCTCGATCAATTGATCACGCGCGAGAAGTTGAATATCGGCAATCAAGTGGAGGCCGACTACCGGGGCGCGCGTCAGCGCGAGCTTCTCTTGAAGGAAGCGCTCGACGAACAGAAAGCCGAAGTGAACCAGACGGCCGAGAAGCTCGTCCAGTACAATATTCTGAAACGAGAGGCCGACACGAATAAGCAGCTCTACGACGGCATGCTCCAGAAATTGAAGGAAGCGGGCATCACGGCAGGCCTTCGGTCCTCCAATATTCGAATTGTGGACCCCGCCCTGATTCCGAGCGGGCCTTCCCGTCCCAATAAAATGCGAAACATTTTGTTGAGCATTATCGTCGGCTTTATTGGAGGAGTCGGCTTGGCGATTCTCCGCGAGTATCTCGATAACACCGTAAAGACTCCTGACGACATCGAGACGCTGGCGCGCCTCCCTTCGCTTGCCGTCGTTCCTGCGCTAACCAACTCCAGCGGGAAGCGCCGCGGCCGTTTTTCAAAACTCCTGAAGACCGCCGTTGTGACCTCGAAGGAAGGCCGTGCGGAGCTGATTTCGCACAACATGCCGCAGTCGCAAATGTCGGAGGCTTTTCGCGCGCTGCGCACCTCTTTGCTTCTCTCGCAGGCGGACCATCCTCCCCAGGTCATCCTGATGACCAGCGCGTTGCCCCGCGAAGGCAAAACCACCGCTGCGGTCAACCTGGCCGTGACTCTCGCCCAGCTTGGCGACAAGACCTTGCTGGTGGACGCCGATTTGCGCAAACCCGGAATCAATCGAGCGTTGAGCTTGGTGGACGGCAAGCACGCTGGATTGAGTTCTTATCTCGCGGGCGTTTCCTCCCTGGATTTGATCACCGTGCCGCACCCGGCGATCTCGAATCTGGAGGCGATTCCGACCGGGCCAATTCCTCCCAATCCGGCCGACTTGCTTTCCTCGCGCCGTTTGACGGAACTCATTGCCGAACTCCGTACCCGGTATAAATTTGTGGTGATCGACTCCCCTCCCATCATGGCCGCCACGGACGCCGTGATTCTTTCCGTGCTGGTGGATGGAGTGCTGATGGTAGTGCGTAGCGGCGAGACGCCGAAGGAAGCCTTCACCCGCACCCGGGATCTGCTCGTCGGCGTGAAATGCCACATGCTGGGCGTGGTGCTGAACGCCGTGGATGCCAGCTCGCCCGACTATTACTACTCGTATCGGTACTACCCCTATTCCTACGGCGGCTATGGCCGGGAAGAAGACACCAGGAAATCGCGAAAAGCACGCCGCGCCGAATCCGAATCGCAATTGGGCCAGGACTAAACAGCCAGGAGGACTTGCTTGGTTTATCTCATCACAGGTGGCGCGGGCTTTATCGGATCTCACCTTGCGGAGCGCCTGCTCGAACGCGGCGACCAGGTCCTCTTGATGGACAATCTTTCCACCGGAAGCATGGAAAATATCCGGCACCTCAAGAAGTATGACCGGATGCATTATTTTCTCGAACCCTTGGAGAACCGCCAGCTCCTGGCGGAACTTGTCGATGAGGCCGACGTCGTCTTTCATCTGGCTGCGGCCGTCGGCGTGAAACTGATCGTGGAAAGCCCGGTTCGGACGATTGAAACCAATGTCAACGGCACGCAAATGGTGCTGGAGGCTGCTTGCAGGAAGCGAAAACTGGTTTTTACCGCATCCACTTCCGAGGTGTACGGGAAGAATACCAACGTTCCCTTTCATGAAGACGCCGACCTGGTCCTTGGCCCGACAACCAAGGGCCGCTGGAGTTACGCCGCCTCAAAGGCGCTGGATGAATTCCTCGCGCTTTCGTATTGGAAAGAGAAACGGCTGCCTGTGGTTATCGCGCGGCTCTTCAACACCGTCGGACCGAGGCAAACCGGGCGCTACGGCATGGTTCTGCCCAATTTTGTGCGGCAGGCCCTGGAGGGCGCGCCGATCAGTGTATATGGAACGGGGCAGCAGTCCCGCTGCTTTTGCGACGTGCGGGATGCCGTGGAAGCTCTCTTGCGCCTGGCCGCGACGGACAAGGCCGTCGGTGAGGTCGTCAACGTGGGCAACGACAAGGAGATCAGCATCGAAAATCTGGCGCTCCTGGTGAAAGAGCGAACGGGCAGTTCCTCGCCGATTGAGCACATTCCCTATGACCAGGCGTACGAACCCGGTTTCGAGGACATGTTCCGGCGCGTCCCATGTCTCGATAAATTGGAGCAACTGACGGGCTTTCGTCCGAGCGCAAAATTGCCCGAAATCATTGACCGGGTGGCGGCGTATCAGAGCAGAAAGAAAGAGTTCGTGGGCGCGTCCAGGCAAGCCGCGAGCACAACTGTTTAAAGTTCTCTTCCGGTCCTGCGAAAGCGCGGCTAGGCCACACTGTAACGCGAAGCGATTGGCTGGGCGGACCAATCAGGAATCTCCGACGGGACCCATGTGCGAGTGCAAGCATGAGCGGATTGCGGACCGATGAGGCGTTTCGTGGCGATCGAATCACCGTGGATGCTCCTCTCCCGCGGGTAGCGGTGCCGGGGTCCTGGATCATTGCGGCAAACGAGAAGCTGCTCTTCTTTTTATTCCTGTTGACTCTTCCCCTGGCAAATCCCTGGGTACGCGGCGATGGCGTCGGTTACTACGCGTACGTTCGCTCCGCTCTGATCGACCATGACTTGCGCTTTGAAAACGATTATCTTGCGGCGAATGAATCGTTTGTCATTTCCCACATCGATGCGCAAGGGCGCCTTCTTCCCCGCCTGTATACCAAGACGGGATATGTCGAAAATCATTTCTCGGTAGGCCCCGCGATTTTATGGGCGCCCGTGATGCTCGCTGTCCACGGGACTGTTGTTTTGGCCGATCGTTTTGGCGCGCATGTGGCCGCGGATGGGTACTCGCGCCCGTATTTGCTGGCGATGGCGTTCACGACTGCCTGCTATGGCTTTTTGTCGTTATTTTTGGCTTTTCGCATCGCGCGGAAATATTTCGATGGTCCATGGACGTTCCTCGCAACCGTCGGGATCTGGATGGCAAGTTCCTTGCCGATTTATATGTACTTCAATCCCTCGTGGTCGCATGCCCTTTCCGCGTTTACCGTTGCTTTATTTCTTTGGTATTGGGACCGAACCAGATTGCAGCGAACGGCCGGGCAATGGGCCGTTTTGGGATTGATGGCCGGATTGATGGGAAACGTTTACTATCCGAATGCCATTCTGTTGATATTTCCGGCGCTTGAAGTCGCTCACCTTTTGTTCGTGGAACGGCGAGACGCCGGCCAGCTCACCTTCCCCATTCAAAAAATGATTCTGAGCTGCGGCGTATTTCTCGTGGCCTTTTTCGCTGCGCTTTCTCCCACATTCATTACGCGGCAAATCATCTACGGAAACCCGTTTGAAACAGGCTATCCGGCAATTTCCACGTGGAATTGGACTTCTCCCGCGTTGCTCAAGGTTTTGTTTTCTTCCGATCACGGGATGTTCAGCTGGACTCCGATCCTGATCCTCGCCGTCGCAGGGCTCGCTTTTCTCATCAAGCGCGACGCCTTGTTGGGAGCGGGATGTCTCCTTACCTTCCTGGCTTACTATTACTTTATTGCCAGCTATCCGGATTGGGACGGCCTCTCCAGCTTCGGAAATCGTTTTTTTGTTTCTCTGACGTCCATTTTCATTCTTGGTCTTGCCGCCCTGCTCAGTTCGTATTCGAGTTGGATGGGAAAGACGACGCGAGCGCTTGCCGTGACATGCCCGGTCCTGGCCTTGCTCATTGTGTGGAACGCCGGATTTATCTTTCAATGGGGCACTCATATGGTCCCGGCGCGCGGGGAGATTTCCTGGAGCGCGATGGTGCACAATCAAGTCGTCGATGTCCCGTTGCGTATGACGCATAGCCTGGAAACCTACTTCACGCGCCGCGGCGAAATGATGCAGCATATCGAGCAGGAAGACATCGAGCAGCAAAAACTCGAAAACAGGCAGGGAGAGTAGCGACTTCCATGGGCGCCCAAACCCAGGCGGCGGTGGCCGCGAGGCCCGCCGATTATCCCGTCGTGCGAATTGAAGCGCGGCGAGGTTGGCTGGCTCTCGATCTTGGGGAATTATGGGCGTACCGCGATCTGGTCTATTTTTTTGTCTGGCGCGACATCAAGGTCCGGTACAAGCAGACTGTGATCGGCGCGGCTTGGGCGATTCTCCAGCCGGTGCTGACCATGCTGGTCTTCAGTTTATTCTTCGGTAAACTCGCCAAAATCCCTTCGCAGGGCTTGCCGTATCCCATCTTTTACTACACCGCGCTCCTGCCCTGGAATTATTTTGCCGCCGCCATGCAAGGCGCGACGAATATCGTCGTGGAAAATCAAAGAGTGATCACCAAAATCTATTTTCCCCGCGTGGTCTTGCCGATCTCCTCCATTCTTTCGGGGCTCGTGGATTTTGCCATCTCCTTCGCCGTGTTTCTGGTCCTGATGGCCTACTATCGCATGGTGCCCACGCGCGCCGTGATTTGGCTCCCGGCCTTCCTGCTGCTCGCGGTCCTGACGGCTCTTGGCGTTGGTTTGTGGCTTTCCGCGCTGAATGCGTTGTACCGCGATGTCCGCTACGTCGTGCCTTTCCTGGTCCAGTTCTGGCTGTTTGCCTCGCCCGTGGCCTACCCCAGTTCCCTGGTCCCCGCCAAGTGGCGCTGGCTGTACGGGTTGAATCCCATGGCTGGCGTGATCGAAGGGTTTCGCTGGGCATTGACAGGGCATGGCGATCCTCCGAACATTCTTCTGGCTGCGTCCTCCGGCGCCGTCGTGCTTCTGGTGCTGAGTGGATTGGTTTACTATCACGCGATGGAGGGAACCATCGCGGATGTGGTCTGAGCCATGAGCGACATCGCCATTTCCGCAAACGGATTGGGCAAGCGCTACCGGATCGGGGCGATTGCCCGCCAGACGACCATGGGCGAGCGGCTCACCCATGCGATGAAGGCGCCGGTTCGCTGGCTGAGTTCGAACCGCAACGGATCGTCCGGCGGACATCGGGATTTTTGGGCGCTGCGCGACGTTTCGTTCGAATTGCGAAGGGGCGAGGTCGTGGGTCTAATCGGCCGGAATGGAGCCGGAAAATCCACGCTGTTGAAGATTCTCTCCCGGGTCACGCAGCCCACGGTTGGATGGGCTGAAATTCATGGCCGTGTGGGAAGCCTACTCGAAGTGGGGACCGGTTTTCATCCGGAGCTGACCGGCCGCGAAAACACCTATCTGAACGGCGCGATTCTCGGCATGGGCCGGAAGGAAATCGATCGCAAGTTCGATGAGATCGTGGCCTTTGCCGAGGTTGGAGATTTTATCGATACGCCGCTGAAACACTACAGCTCGGGGATGCAAATGCGCCTGGCATTTGCGGTTGCCGCGCACCTGGAGCCGGAAACGCTTCTTGTGGACGAGGTCCTGGCGGTCGGCGACATGGCGTTTCAAAAAAAATGCCTGGGGAAAATGGGAGAAGTCGCGAGCGGCGGCCGCACCATCGTTTTCGTCAGCCATCAGCTCAACCAGATTCGGCGTCTTTGCGAAAAGGTGATCTGGCTCGATCAGGGCAGGATCTTTCAGATCGGTCCCACGCCGGAAGTTACGGGCGCATACGAAATATCCATGTCGCGCCGGCCTGAAGATGCAAAGGAGAACTTAAGTACGCCCAGGGTCCACAATGGTTTCGTAAGCTGGGAGATTGTCGAGCCTCGCGCCGAAAATCCGAACCTGCTGACCACGCTCGGCCCGGTTCGATTGAAATTTGTGCTCCGGCTGAACAAGCCCGTGACGGACGGCCACCATGGCATCGCCCTTTACAACCACGAACGCCAATTGATGTGGGGCTGGGCGACGAACCATCTCCAATTGGGTGAAGGGACTCATGAATTTCATTATTCTTTCCCCACGTTGCCCTTGAAGCCCGGTCTTTATAACTGGCTTGTGAGCCTTTACGATCATAGCCGCGAAGTGGACGCATGGTCGTGCTTTCCAGAAATGGCGATCGCCACGGAAGTACACCAACACATGCGCGATGAGTGGAACGGGATTTTGAACGTACCCTGCGTGTTTGGGATCCAGAGTTCAGCTGAAGTAGCGATAGTTGAGACTGCCGAGCACGCCAGAAGGGAATCGGTATAGATGCTCGGTAATTTCGATCGATCGACCCGGCAAATTGGGAGTGATTGCGGACCGGCCCCCCACAGGGATGGAAACGATGTCTCTCGCTAAAGAAGACCGCATGGCTCCGGATCATCTCGTTCCTCCACCGGTCAAGGATTACCTGGAAAGCTTCCAATTCGGGCGTTGGGGAATTCGCGCGGGCCGTAAGATCGTCCGAATCTTGCAGAAGTTTCAGGACCCGGCTCAGCGCAAACTTTGGATCGGCCGGTTTTGCCTGCCTGTGCGAAATGCGGTCCTTCTGAATCGGCCGGTCACAGTATCTTTTGACGGAATTCCTGTTGTTCTAGAGCCACATGGAGCAGTCGCCGGCAATATCTGGGCTGGGCTCGGCGGCGAAAGACATGAAGTTTCGTTCATCTTGAGCGTTCTCGACTCGGGAATGATTTTTTTCGATGCCGGGTCGAATGCAGGATTGTTTGCGATCAGCGCCGCCAAGAAAATCGGCGGGAAGGGAGTCTTCGCTTTCGAGCCGTGTTCTTCGACATATGATCTGATGAGACGAAACCTGTTATTAAACGGCCTTGCCGACGTCAATGTTTTCCAAATGGCTTTAGGGGACTCGGTTGGGGAGGGCGTATTGCAAGTCAATGCCCGCGGAAAAGACGGGCTGAACACTTTGGGTCAGGCGACCCACCCTGACAGCAAGGTGGTCGGCCAAGAAAACGTTCGCGTCACTACAGTGGACGTTTTCATGAAGGAAAACAATGTTCCGCGTGTTGATGTCCTAAAAGTGGATATAGAGGGCGCGGAGCTGATGTTGTTTCGCGGAGCGAGGAATTTGCTGGAACGCCCAGACGCGCCATTGATCCTATATGAGGGATTCGCATTTCTTACCCGTGGATTTGCCTATCATCCGGTGGAAATACTATGGTTCCTCGAGTCTTGCGGCTACACCTTATATGTGCTGAACAATGAAACGGGCGAGATCTCGGAAATGGGGCCGGATTACAAGTACGACTCGATGGTCATAGGGGCCAAGCCGAGGCACGCCGCTCTCGCAGGCTGGCGCGCGAAATTGAAATGAGAGTCGCATTCGTCAAACAAGTGTTCGACGTGTTCGGGCCGTGGTCGACCGTGCTCTGGGAGAACACCACCCCGCGGCGCATGCTGGACGTCTGGCCGGGCAAGGCCACCTTCTGGGAGATGACATGCTTGCTCAAGGCGGATTGGTATGTCATCCCGCAGCAATTGTCGAGCGACTACACGAAAAACGTGCTGACATATCCAGGCCGAGGGGAGATGATCTCGCGGTACACGCGCGACATTATTGCGCCCGAAAAGATCCCCGTCGAGCAGTACGATGTGGTCATCACGCACGACCCGATCTGGGCCGTGCCTGCGGATTCGCCCACGCTGTTCGCCTATTTCGTGGTCGAGCACTGGGACCGCCTCTACGATCAGTCATTGCGAGGGCCGCTCGGCCGCTACGATTTGTTTCTCGCGCATATGATGGACGGGCCGCAAAGCCTCGCCTCGCTGCCGCAGGTCCTGGCGTTTCCCTATTTGCGCGATCCCGATGCCGCCCGCACCGTCTTCCCGGCGGAAAAAGAGGAGGCGGTATGGGCGGACTTTCGCACGCTGACCACGCTGGGGATGGCCGAAACCTACGGGATGTGGGTCGCTTCCGGACATGCGGCCGCGAAGCGCCTGGAAGAAACACTTAGCCTGCCGGTTTGCTACAAAGCCAGTTTCAACGAGAATCCTTACGGCATTTCCGATCCGCCCGCCTGGGGCGATGCGGCAAACTACTTCGACGCGATGGCGCGCTGCAAGTATTACGTCGCCGTAGGAACCATTGCCGGAGCGGGCCAGGCCATCTGCGACGCAGCGTCGCTTGGGTGCCTTTGCATTGGCCAGCAGGAGAAGGCGTTTCATCGCTTGATCTGCCATCGCGCTGCGCTCTGCGCCCACATGATGGAGCTGCCCCGACGCCTCCGGGCGATTGCAGGCTCCCCGGATTTGCAGGAAGAGGTTCGCGCGTGGCAGGATGCTGCGCTGCGAGATTTTTTCCAGCGGCGTCCGCTGGCGCTGCTGGAGGAAGCAATATCCATCAAGCGCAGTAATTTGGCTGCTCGGGAGCCATGCGGGGTGAGAGGCGAACGCCTTCCCCAGAGACGAGAGGCAGGAGCAAGGTGAGATTTCCCATCCGTGGATAAGATCATTGTCCACATTCGGGAGACGTTCTGACTTGCGGCGCTGCGGATTTTGCGGGTAAAGCCGGAGCAGCGGAATTGAGACTTGGATGAATGACACGACTTCCGCCAAAATGAGGTTTACCGTGCCCCGTGCCGTTCGCGAGTCCGCCCGCCAGGGTGCGATATGAGTGCACAGACATTCGAACAAGTTCCTATCGAACAGGTCCGGGAATACTGGGATCGCAGACCGTGCAATATCCGTCACTCGACGAAGCCACCCGGCAGCCGCGAATACTTTGACGAGGTTGAACGGCGAAAATATTTCGTCGAGCCCCATATTCCTGGATTTGCCGAATTCCCGCGGTGGCAGAACAAACGCGTGCTGGAGATCGGCTGCGGTATCGGGACCGATACCATCAATTTCGCGCGTCATGGCGCCAGGGTGACGGCCGTCGATCTTTCCGAGAAGTCACTCGAGATGGCCCGCAGGCGCGCCGAGGTCTTCGGTCTGGAGGACCGCATCCGTTTTTTCCAGGGCAGCGCCGAACAGCTCGAACAGGTTGTGCCGCCGGAACCGTTTGACCTGGTTTATTCGTTTGGGGTCATCCATCATACCCCGCATCCGGAGCGCGTCCTGGAGCAACTCAGGAAGTACGTCCAGGCTGGGAGCACCGTGAAGATCATGGTCTATCATCGGTACTCCTGGAAGGTGCTTTGGATTCTGATGACCTACGGCAAGTGCCAGTTCTGGAGACTAGCGGAACTTGTGGCTCGCTATTCCGAGGCGGAAACCGGTTGCCCGGTCACGTACTCTTACAGCAAGAGCGAGCTCCGTGGTTTGATGGAGCGGAGCGGTTTTCGCGTGAAGCGAATTCGAGCCGAGCATATCTTCCCGTATCGGATTCGAGACTACGTCCAATACCGGTATATAAAGGAATGGTATTTTCGCTGGTTGCCTGAGACTGTTTTTCACGCGCTGGAGACGTTGTTGGGCTGGCATCTATGTGTGACCGCGGAGGCGATTTGAGGGTGTCTTTAATTCCGGGGGAACTATGGTCAAAGGGATAAGCGTTGTGGGTTTGGGGAAACTCGGCGCGCCGATGGCCGCAGCCATGGCTTCGCGAGGATTGCAAGTCATTGGCGTCGACGCCGACGAACGCAAGGTCAAGGCAATCAACGAACATCGCGCGCCCGTGTTTGAACCAGGATTGCAGGAGTTGATTCACTCCTCCGCGGAGCGGCTCTCAGCCTCACGGGATATCGAAGAGTCCGTTCGCGCCACGCAACTCACATTTATCGTTGTGGCTACTCCGAGTGAGCCGAATGGCGGATTTTCACTTCGCTACGTCCTCCCGGTTTGCGAAGCCATTGGGCGCGCCTTGCGGTCAAAATCGGAGTTTCATTTGGTGTGCCTGACCAGCACGGTTTTGCCGGGCATGACCGGCGGTCCGGTCTTGGAAACGTTGGAGCGGGCCAGCGGCAAACAAGCGGGACGCGATTTCGGCATCTGCTACAGTCCCGAATTCATCGCTTTAGGCTCGGTCATTCGTGATTTCTTGAACCCGGATTTTCTCCTCATCGGCGAATCCGACCCCGCCTCGGGCGCCCTGCTGGAATCGCTTTACCACCAGGTTTGCCAAAACAGTCCGGCGGTTGCCAGGATGAATTTCGTCAACGCCGAGATGGCGAAATTGGCGGTGAATACTTACATCACCACGAAAATCAGCTTTGCCAATATGCTCGCCAGAATCTGCGAGCAGATTCCAAAGGCCGACGTGGACGTGGTGACCAAGGCCATCGGTTTAGATAGCCGTATTGGCGGCAAATATCTGAAGGGCGCCATCAGTTACGGCGGGCCGTGCTTTCCGCGCGACAACCTGGCGTTGACCTACCTGGCGCATGAGCTTGGCGCTCCGGCAGACATTGCGGAGGCGACTCACCGCTTTAATTCTTCCCAGGTCTCTTGGCTGGCTGACCTGGTTCAGCAGAATGCCGCGCCGGGAGAAACCATTGGTATCCTGGGACTGACCTACAAGCCCGATACCGATGTTGTTGAGCAGGCTGCGGGCATTCTTTTGGCACAGGAGCTTGCCATCCGAGATGTTCCCGTGGTGGTTTTTGACCCGGCCGGTTCTCGAAATATCTGTGCGCCATTGGGTAGTCAAATTCGTTTCACGGCCACCTCCAAAGAGTGTATTGCGCTTGCCAGCGTTGTGGTGCTGGCTACACCTTGGCCCGAGTTTGTGAACATTCCCGCCACGGAATGGGCGCGCCGTAACCCGCCACGGACTGTGGTGGACTGCTGGCGCGCGGTTCCTCATTTGAGCGCCGCCGACGGGGTGCGGTATGTATCTCTCGGAATCGGTGGCAGTGCCTCCGTCGCTGCTATGGCGCATTCCCCGGGACCCAAATGAAAGCGACTTTGGCGGGCCGCGCCGGTGTATTTCCTATAGTTCCTATATGGCATTTACATCCTCCCTGGCGCTGTTTAGCGCGAAGAAAGTCGGCATTTGCTTATCCTTCGAGAAGACTGGACCGGTCACTTGAACGGGCGGGAAAAATGGAACTCTTGACAACAGTGTTTGGCGCGGCGAAATGAAACCCTGGAACATCCTGGTAACCGGGAGCAGCGGCCTGATTGGCTCGGAAGCTGTGGAGTACTTCGACCGCCAAGGGCACAAGGTCGTCGGCGTGGACAACAACATGCGCGCCGTCTTCTTTGGCCCGCCGGGGGACACGCTGTGGAACCTCGAACGGCTCAAGAGCGTCACCCGACAGTTCACTCCCGCGCCGCTTGATATTCGAGACCGCGATGGGGTCATGACGCTCTTCCGCGAAAATCGCTTCGACCTGGTGATCCATTGCGCCGCGCAACCTTCGCACGACAAAGCGGCTGACATCGCCTTGCTGGATTTTGAAGTAAACGCCCTGGGCACCGTGAATTTGCTGGAAGCCGCGCGCCAGCACTGCCGCGATGCCGCGTTCATTTTCATGAGCACCAACAAAGTGTACGGCGACGCGCCAAACGAGAAGCCGCTCGGCGAGACCGCGACGCGTTACGACTATTCCGATCCGGCCGACTATGAAGGTATTGATGAAACTTGCCGCATTGACCGCACGACTCACTCGCTCTTCGGCGCATCCAAAGTTGCCGCCGACATCTATGCGCAGGAATATGGCCGCTATTTCGGAATGCCGGTCGGGATTTTCCGCGGCGGCTCCCTGACGGGCCCGTCTCATTCGGGTGTCGAGCTGCATGGGTTTCTTTCGTACTTGCTCAAAGTGGCGCTCACAGGCAAGCCTTATACGGTCTTTGGCTACAAGGGGAAGCAAGTCCGCGACAACATCCACAGTTTTGACGTAGTGCGCGCGTTCGAGGAGTTCGCGCGCAATCCGCGGCCCGGCGAGGTTTACAACCTCGGCGGCGGCCGCGCCAATAGCGTCTCGATGCTGGAAGCCATCGCGCGAATCGAAGCCCTGACCGGCTGCAAGATCACCTGGACGTATTCGGAGCAGGCGCGCAAAGGCGATCACATCTGCTACATCTCAAATTTGTCGAAACTGAAGAGCCACTACCCTGGCTGGAGCGTGACTCGCAGCCTCGATTTGATCCTGGAAGAGATGGTGGCGGCCGAGCGCGAGCACAGCCAAAAAGCCGGGACGTGACCAAGGACGACGATGATTACCTTTTTTGCCGCACCCAAACCGTTTCGCGGCCACATCGGCATCATCCAGCGGAACGCCATCGAAAGCTGGAAGCGCGTTCACCCGGATGCCGAGGTGATTCTGTTCGGGGATGAAGAAGGCATTGCCGAGGCGGCCCGCGAGCTGGGAATTCGGCATGTTCCTGACGTGAAGCGCAACGAGTTCGGGACCCCATTCCTTTCCTCGATTTTCGACGGCGCGTACGACCTCGCCCGCCACCGCCGCCTTTGCTACATCAACTGCGACATCATTCTTCTTTCTGATTTCCGCGCAGCGGTCGAGAGCGTGGCCGCCAGCAGCTCGAGATTTCTGATGGCTGGCCAGCGCTGGGATACGGATATCACCACGCCGTTGAATTTTGGCGCCGCGGATTGGGAAGCGAGCGTGCGGCGGACGGCGATCGAAGCAAACCACCGGCGCCCGCCGCAATGGATCGACTA
Organism: uncultured Acidobacteriota bacterium; assembly: GCA_963768275.1. Lineage (GTDB taxonomy): Bacteria > Acidobacteriota > Terriglobia > Acidiferrales > UBA7541 > Palsa-360. The sequence continues at coordinate 226,325 of CAVYHH010000011.1, read as the reverse complement.
CTTTGTGTTTTCGCACGGCCTCTATTACAGGGATACGCCACTGCTTGCAATCGGCCGCCCCGGCTTCGACAACTGGCTGGTCGGGCATGCCCGGGATTCCGGAGCGCGCGTCGTCGATGCCACCGCTGTTGTTTGCGCGATACATCAAAACCACGACTATTCTCATCATCCTGGAGGCGCAGCGGGAGTTTCGTTCGGAGAGGAAGCCCAGCAGAATCAGGCGGTGCTCGTAGCGTGCCGCTGCTTCGGTACGATGGAAAATGCGACGCACCGGCTCACGCCGGAGGGGATGCAACCGAATTATCGCCATTGGTCCGCCTGGGCGCGACGCAAAACCTTCACGCTTCGCAGGGCGGTCTGGTTTTGGCTTCTGAATGTCACAAGGCCGTTGCGCCATAGACTTGGCCTTCGGCACAGCTATGCCCCGAAAGTTCAGGCCGGAAGGAAATAAACTTCCTTCAAACCGCAGGGCCGCGCCACCTTTAGCATGCGGTTCCGGCGATGGTATGCTGAGAGAGGATTGTTGAGACTCCGCAGCTTGACAGAAAATCCGGTTGCGGCGCGCCAAGCCGACGAACGCCGGCCGCGCTTGTGACAAGGGGCTTGATCGAAGGATGAGCCCAAATCGGTTTCAAGATCTGGCCCGAGGGAGCAGGGTCGGAACTGTGTCTGGGAAAGGAGAATCGTACGATCCGCAGGGCGGAGGTCCAAACTTGAAATCCCGAGTAAACGTGGACGATATTGAATCAAATCGGCAGCCGGAGTTTGCATCGCTTGCGCAACTGAAGCGCGCCAGCCGCTGGCTGAGCGAATTTGCCGGAAACGTGACCTCTCAAGCGGGCGAGGATGGCATTGTAGAGAAAGCCCTGAGCCTCTTGCCGGATCTGGACCATTGGTGTGTTGAGTTTGGCGCTTGGGATGGCAAGCATTTGAGCAATACGTACGATTTAGTCTGCAGTAAGGGTTACAACGTAGTGCTCATCGAGGGCGATGCGGCCAAATACAAAGAACTCTGCGACAACTACCCACACAAGGATCGAGCCGTTTTTGCGAATGCATTCGTCGGCTGGTCTGAAGACGATGGCTTAGACCAAATTTTGAGCCGGCACCCGATCCCGCGAGCCTTTGATCTTCTATCCGTGGACGTTGATGGAAACGATTACCATATTTGGAGAGCGATCAAGTCGTTTCAGCCAAAGTTGGTGTTAATCGAGTACAACATTTCGATGGTCAATGCAGTGGAGTTTGTTCAGCCGGCAGACGCCGGCTGTAATCAAGGCAGCAGCGCGGCCTCGCTCGTCAAATTGGGCAGTGAAAAAGGCTACGAGCTTATCTCTGTTACCAAGCAGAATCTATTGTTTGCCCGGCGCGAGTACTACCCGCTCTTCGGGATACCTGACAACTCTCTCGAGGTCATGCGCGACGAAGAACCCAACTATGTGTTCTTCGGGTATGACGGTACTGTTTTCTTGCAAGGTTGCTGCTCCCCCCAATGGCACCCAGGTTGGCGGCTTTCAGCTCGAGACATCCAGCTGTTACCCGGGATTTTGCGGAGATACCCTCCCAATTACACGTTTGCCCAGGAGCAGTTGTTGAGGGCCCTTTTCATGTTGAAATATCCGGGTGAGGGCCTCAAGAGAATGAGAAATTATTTCAAGAGAAATCTGAAACTTTGAAACACTCGGCAGTTCTGACGCGGCCGCTGCGGACACGTTTTGCGGCGTAGTCAATGCAGACCTACCGCATCGGAAGGGAAGTAAAACGGCGTCGCGATAGCAGGATGCAGGGGACGGGCTCACTGAGGCCGATAGGCGTAGATGAGCATGTCCTGGAAGGCTCTTCGCAGAAAGGGGCGGGTGCACGGGGCATGAATTTGATAACCGAATCCATTTTCTTCCAAAAGGCCAAAAAGACGGGCCATTCGGTTTTCCCGATCGCTGAGATGGTGGTGATATTCGAGAACGATCTCTTTGATCTGCGGCAACTTGCCCGCCTGCGCCAACTCTTCCAAAACAGCCAACTCCGTCCCCTCAATATCCATTTTCACAAGATCCACGGGTCCGTTAACAAAGGAAGACAGACGCAGCGCCTGCACTTTTCGGCAGGCAGTAGGCTTGCTGGACGCGCCGGACACACGCTGCTGGAAAGTGCTCATGACTAGCGAGCCAGGTTGGGCGGGGTCGGAGAAAAAATCAATCTCACCTTCTTCGCCGCACAACGCGGCATTGCGCATCTCGACATGATTCCAATGGTTGGCCGCAACATTGTGCTGCAACGCTCGAAAAGCCAGCTCGTCCGGCTCGAATGCAACAATCCGGCAATCGGGCCACATGGTTTTGAAATAAAGAAGGCTCATGCCGATGTTGCTGCCACAATCCAGGATCAGGGGAGAAGGCGAATCGAAAGCAAACTGATATTCGCGACGGATAATAATCTCGATATACAGGCTCAGAAACGAATCATAGTCGAGCACCTGCATGGTTGCCCCGAGGATTCGTTCCTTGCAAGGAGCCATGCGCGGAAAGACTCCTGCGAAGGCCAGGCGGGTGAGAATCTTCAGATACGTCCAGAACACCGCACCGCGACGTTGGCCAGCGGGGATGCCCCAAATGGCGTACAAATTGGATGGAAGCTGCGTCAGATTGTTTTTGAAACTCGCCAAGGAAGGGGATTTCAGCCAGCGTCCCCGGCTTTCAGCAGGTGCTTCCATTTCGGCGATGGGACCCCCAATCCCGGGTGCTATTCGATTTTCGTACTCCCATCGAGGAGGCACCGTGTCGGTGCTGCCATTATGTGGCGTCGTGACTATAGCATGGGCGCGCGCGAGGAAACCAGCCGGCCGTTTCTGCAGCCGGGACAACTCTTCCGGGCAGGATGAATGGAAATGGTCCGGCTTTTAGAGCGCTGAGAGGATTCGATGAATATTTTGCTGCTGGTTCGATACAGCCGACTCCCCTTTTACGATTATGGGTACTTTCTGGCATTCGCCAAGCGTGGCGTGCGCTTGATGTATGTCCCTGAAGATATGCCTATGGGGGCAACCCTGCCGGAAATCCTCTCGGCATGTCCCGTCCGGCCCTCCCTAATTATCGGGCCGGAGTGGGGGTCCTTTCCATTGCCGGAAGGTTTGACCGAAGTGGATATCCCGACCCTGACACTGCAGCAGGATACCTATGCATTCACACATCGGCGGATCCGTTGGTCCATGCTATTCGACTACGTTGTCGTGTTCCATGCGGGTTTCGAGAAGCAATTCCGCGCGGCGGGTCATTCGCGAGTCTTGACCATGCCGTGGGCTATCCTTGCGGATCGGTACCAAGGGCCTGAACAAGAGCGCATCTATGACGTGGGTTGGGTCGGCCGGGCCGGTCCCGCGCCCGGCGCGGAGTTTTACCGGGATCGCCAGAGAGTTCTGGAAATTGTCCGGAAGCACTTCCGTACGAATACATTCTGGGAACGCCAACACCTTATAACCGAGCAAGAAAAGCTCGACATTTACTTCCAATCAAAAGTAGTGATCAACGTCTGTCGAGACGATCACCCCTTCGAGGCAAACGAGCGCATGTTCGAAACGCTGGCCTCGGGCGCGCTTCTGGTAGTTCGATACCGCAATGAGCTCAGCGATCTGGGTTTCGAAGAAGGAATCCATTTTGTGTCGTATCGGGACGAATCGGAAATTGTCCCGCTGGTGCAAAGGTATCTTGCCGACGAGCCTGCCCGCAGACGTATTGCCGATGCAGGCCGGGAGAAAGTACTTCGCGAGCACACCTATGATGTGCGCGTTGCGGAGATTGAGCGGGTACTGAAAGAAGACGCAGGGAGATTGACGGCCCCGGCACGAAGCTGGCCGAAACACCGCGTGCGCCTCGCCTATCTAGACTCTTATGCAGGCTTTGGGTATCTGCATCTGGCTCGCCGCCAGTGGACGCAGATCGCCCGGAAGAGTCTGGGAGGCGCGGTGGCGGGCGCGGCTCTCATTGCAGGATCCTGGTCCCGGCGCTGGAGACGAGCAGTACATTTTTGGGGATGAGACTTAGGCAAGTCGAACCCCCCGAAAACAGTCGTCAGGCGTTGGCTCCTTGCGAGGGCATATGTTCGAAGGGTGCAAGGCCGATTGTTCCCGCGCGAGACTGGGTTTTGAGTGGGAACTGTTATCATTGCGTCGCACATGCGAAGTGCAAGGCCACAGGCGCCCGCAATGCCGCGTGATTCGGACTATTGGTCCTGACGCAGCCTTCGCGCCGCCTGCTTGGGCTGCGGCAGCGTCACAGTTCCGAAGCTCCAAGATAAAATTGAATCGGCGAATTCCAGACGAGGGTAGTATGGGTTCCGTGAACAAATTGTTGGGCCGGGTGCTAAGGAAGGCGGCGCGAATCGTCGATCCCCCTCCAACGATCAACCTCCTCAACGATGAATACATAACCTGGCTCTGTTACGTGAATGCAGGGATGTTTGAGAAAGGAAATCTGTACTCGATCGATTACGCGATTGGCCATCTTCCCAGTACGGCGCCGATTCTTGAAATCGGGACTTTTTGCGGGCTTTCGACGAATGTGATCACCCATTTCAAAAGAAAACACGGTGTGACCAATCCGCTCGTTACATGCGATAAGTGGGAGTTTGAAAATGTAAACGGGCGCTCGAAAATCGCGGATTCGCCGGTTCTGTTTTCCGAATACAGGACTTTCTCCAAAGACTCCTATATCCGGAACATCGAAATGTTCAGCCGGAACGATTTGCCGTTCACCTTTGAGATGACGGCAAACGAGTTTTTTGACGCATGGAACGGCCGAAAAAACTGTGCCGATATTCTGGGAAGACCCTTTCACCTTGGCGGGCCCATCAGTTTTTGCTACATCGACGGCAATCATACCTATGAATATGCCAAGCAGGATTTCCTGCATTGCGATTCGAATCTTGAGACCGGTGGATTCCTCTTATTCGATGATTCCACTTTAGGGGAGTTCAGCCTCCATAGCTTGATGCCCGAAATCATGGCCCTGAGCCGGTATCGCCTCGTTGCTGCAAATCCGTACCATCTTTTTCAAAAGATTGAACCGGGTTCGCAGGTTTCTCGCAAGTAGATGGCCGGATCTTCTTCGGCCCGCTGCTGGCGTTTCGATTGGATGGCTGGGAAAAACGGTAAGAACATGTCCAAGCCGCACGTGAGCGTGCTCATCGACACATACAATCACGAGCGTTTCATTGAGCGCGCCATCACCAGCGTCCTTGAACAGGACATGCCGATGGACGGCATTGAAATCCTCGTCGTGGACGATGGCTCGACGGACCGGACGCCGGAACTCGTTCGCCGGTTTGAGCCGCGCGTGCGCTTGATTCGTAAAGCCAACGGCGGCCAGGCATCGGCGTTCAATTTCGGTTTTGCCCAGGCTCAGGGAGAAATCCTCGCGACATTGGACGGGGATGACTGGTGGGCCAAGGGAAAGCTTCGCCGAGTACTTGAGACTCTAGAGGCGAACCCCGCCGTCGGAATTGTCGGGCACGGACTCTATGAAGAATATTCCGACGGACGGCCCAAGGGCCTGATTCTTCCGGGACGCCCCTATCGACTGGATGTCGCTTCACAACAAAATGCGGAATTGTTCCGCCTCCTGGCCGCATTTTTTGGCACCAGCAGAATGACGATCCGAAAACCGGTTCTGGATCGAATCCTGCCAATCCCCGAGGAATTGACGATCGAGGCGGACGAATATATTTTCACCCTTGCTCCCGCAATCCATCCGGCCATGATATTAAATGAACCATTATGTCACTATAGAATACATTCCGGCAATCTATTTCAATTCGGAAAGTTTGACCCCGTCCGGGCCCGGCGCAAAATGAATGTTCTCGACGTCCTTATGCGCGAGCTCCCGCCAAAGCTCCGGGAGTTCGGCGCGACCGAGGAGATCGTTGCCACTCTGTTTCAAGGGACGCAAGTCGAGGCGGGACGCATTCGACTGAGTTTGGATGGAGGCAGCCCTCTGGAAGCGTTTTCCGTTGAGCGCGCAGCGTTCAAAGCTTCCTATCATAAAGTGACTTGGCGCTACCGGGTATTCCGGGCCTTTGTCTTATTACAGACCTTGCTGTTGCCGCCTCGCGTGTTCTACCGGCTCCGGAGGTGGTACACGGAGAAGGGTCTATCTCGTTTCCGAGGCTGGACCGGAGAACCTACGCCCGCCATACAAGCGGTCGAGCGGCGGCCGGGATGAGGCCATGTATCCAACGTCGACGGGAGCAGCCGCCCACGGGCTTTGCAGCCGCCGGCATAGCGGATTTCTTGCTTGAACGGAAAGATCGTCTTGTCCGGCTTGAGTTCGGACGGCTGGAGGAGCCGTGGGATCCCGCAAAGTGCATGGATTCTTGCGAGGTCTTATGCCTACCCAGCGAAGGCGCTGCCGAAGTTCTAAAACGGCTGGCAAGCGAGGGCTTCGAACAGGCCCGGTGAATCCTTGCACCAGACGACCAAACAAAGCAGCGGAAATTGATAACGTTTCGTAAAGCATGTCAAAGAAAATGTTTAGGCAAGTAATGCCCTCGTGGCTGTGGAATCGCCTAAAGCAACTCCAGCGAATGCTGGTGTCCGTCCAGCGGAAATGCTTGGCGCTGGCCAGCCGCAGATTCGCGCGCAGGAATCCCGTTGCCTTTCAGCGTTCGCTTGAAGAGGCCGGTTATCAGGTCGCCCGCGACGAGGATTACTATTCCCCCTTGCCCTCGGTTGCGCGGCTCAGAACGAACGTTGCGCGGTGGAACCGGCCCAGCGCGCTTCATGGCATAGAGTACGATCTGGCCGCCATGAAGTCGGCGCTCGCGGAATTGCTCGCACGCTATTTGGATGAGTTTCTAACCTACCCGCCTTACTCGCAAGTCCGGCAAATGGGTTTTGGGCCCGGCTATACTGCTGTGGATGCGTTGACGCTCTACATGATGATCCGGCATCTCAAACCTCAGCGGTATATGGAAGTCGGTTCCGGCGTATCCACATATTATTGCAGCCTGGCGGCGCAGAGGAATGCGAGCGAGGGGCATCCGCTCCAGATCACCTGTATCGAACCTTACCCCTTCGAGAAATTATCCACTATCCCCGGCATCCAGGTCTTGCCCCAGAAAGTAGAGGACGTTGATATTTCGCTGTTCCAGCAGTTGCAGGAAAATGATGTCCTGTTCATTGATTCGAGCCATATCTTGCGCGTCGACGGGGATGTGCCGTTCCTATACCTGGAAGTGCTGCCCGATCTGAACGTCGGCGTCGTAACGCACATCCACGACATCCCGTATCCTTACAATTTCCCTTACCCGCCGGACCTTTGGATCTTTGGACAGGAATGGCCCATGTTTTGGAATGAGCCAATGGTGTTGCAGGCCTTTCTGGCATTTAATAAGAATTTCAAAATTTCCCTGTCCACTCCCTTGATTCGTTATTTTGATGAGGCATTTCTCAAGCAGAGCATTCCCATTTATGAGTCCGTCGCCCAAAATCCGAATACCTTCAGCTCGATCTGGTTGAGACGAATATCGTGAGAACAGACGCTCTGTTAGAGTTCGTGTGAAGGAAAAGGAGTCCGGCAAGCGCAGGGAGGCCCGGCGAACGTGGACACCACCGATTTGATGCGGCAGGATTGGGACGACCGGGCGCGCAAGGATGCGTTCCACTACATCGCGTCTTGGCGCAAGGATTGGACTCCCGAATCGTTTTTCCAATCCGGCGAAGAAGATTACCAGCGGCTGGTGGCGCCCGTTTTCGATCGGTGGCGATGGGAACCGCAAGGCAAGGCGATGCTGGAACTGGGCTGCGGGGCGGGGCGAATGACGCGAAGTTTCGCGCAACGGTTTTCACGCGTCTACGCATTCGATATTTCCACGGAAATGCTGGGCCACGCTAAAGTCCTATTCCCGGAATCTTCCAATGTCGATTGGATTCTGGGGAATGGAGTTGACCTGTTAGGACTTCGCGATGAAGCGGTGGATTTCGCATTCAGCTATATCGTGCTCCAACACATGCCCGAGCCTGAGTTTGCCATTCGCTACATTCGCGAAATGCTTCGTGTGCTGAAGCCCGGCGGGACGTTCCTTTTTCAATTCAACTCGGTTCCCAAAATGACGATGAACTGGAAGGGCCGCCTGGCGTGGAGAATCGTGGATTTTCCCTGGGCGCTTGGATTTCGGCAAGCCAGCCGCGGGGTCGCTTCCTTGTTGGGACTCCCTCCCGACATTGCGGGGAAAAGCTGGCGGGGCGCCTCGCTCGACGCTAAGTTAGTACGCAAAACCATCGAAGCCGCGGGCGCAGCAGTGAAAGAAATGACCGGGGAAGGCACCCCGATGGCGTGGTGTTGCGGGCTGAAATCGAGGACAAACGCTCAGTGATTACCCTCGGATTTAATTATTCCCAGATGCACGATTCCTCCGCATGCATCGCCCGGGACGGCGAACTCCTTTTTGCGGTGGCGGAAGAGCGCATCAGCCGGATCAAGCATGACGCGGGCTTTCCGCACAACGCGATTCGCGCTTGCCTCAATTTTGCGGGCGTGCGGCCCGATCAACTCGACGCGATCTGCGCTGGCTGGCCCGCCCCCCATCGAATGTTAGTGAGCGATCTGAAAAGTTTTGCCAAAGGCCAATTCCCGTTCACCTATGAAAATTTGCTGAATGTGACGCGCTCGTATGCCAGCATGGCCCACCAAAATGGCGGATTTAACCGGTTCACTTATCATTTCGGTCCCACCAGGGCGCAGATGCGGTTTGTGGACCACCATCTGGCCCACGCTATCAGCGCGTACTCTTACGGTGGTTTCGACAAAGCCGCCGTCGTTGTGATGGACGGGCGCGGGGCCTGGGAGGCGAGTTCCATCTGGCACGGCCACGACGGCAGGCTCGATCCTGTGCTCACGATCCCGTGGCCGAATTCGCTGGGGCTTTTTTACGCGCAATTCACGCAATACCTCGGATTCGTTCCCAATAGTGATGAATGGAAGGTCATGGGTCTTGCGCCGTATGGAAGTCCGGGCGTGAATCTCGGCGAATTCATCTCGCTCAATCGCGAGACTTATCGCGTCAATGCGCCGCTTCTGTTCGAACGCAACAACGGCACTTCGGCCATCGCCAAGCGCCTTGGCCCCGAGCGGACACCCGAAAGCGAAATCGACGACAGCTTCAAGAACATTGCCTTTGCCGTGCAGGACGCCTGCGAGGCCGCCATGCTGGCGCTGGTGAAGCTGGCCACGGAGAAAACCGGCTGCCGCAACGTGTGTCTCGCCGGAGGCGTGGCGCTCAACTCGAAAGCGAATGGAAAAATTCAAGCGTCGGGCATTTGCGACCATATTTTTGTTCAGCCCGCGGCTTCCGACGATGGCGTGGCGCTCGGCGCCGTCTTTGCGCCTTATCTGGACAGCGGCGGCCGGTTGCCCATGAAGCCGCTTCGCCACGTCTACCTCGGCCCCGAATATTCGGATCCGGATATTGAAAAAGCGCTGCGGACCTACAAGCTCCGCGCGGCGAAGCTGGATGATATCGCCGCAACCACCGCCGAACTTCTCGCCAATGGCAAAATCATCGGGTGGTTCCAGGGACGAATGGAGTTTGGCCCGCGCGCGCTCGGACATCGCTCGATCCTGGCCGATCCGCGCGATCCGGAAATGAACGCCAAGGTGAACAACGCCGTCAAATTCCGCGAATGGTGGCGCCCGTTCGCTCCCTCCATGCTGAAGGAAGTGGCGGGAGAATACCTCGAGCATGCCTGCGATTCTCCGTTCATGATTCTCACGAACCCGGTGCGTCCTGAAAAGCGCGATGTCATTCCGTCGGTCACGCACGTCGATGGAAGCGCGCGTCCGCAAACGGTGGAAAAAGAGATCAGCCCGCTGTACTGGAATCTCATCAATGAGTTCGGCAAGCGCACGGGCGTGCCCGTCCTCATGAACACTTCGTTCAATTTGCGCGGCGAAGCAATCGTGAACACGCCCACCGACGCCGTTCGCACGTTCTTCAGTTCCGGAATGGACGCCCTCGTCATCGGTTCCTATCTGGTGGAAAAGTGAGCGTTGAGAAGGCGATCCTGCTGCTCGGACGGCGGGACGAGCCCACCGACGGCGTGGCGGACTATTGCGATAAGTTGCGCGAGGCGGGCATTCAGTGTGGACTCTCCTTCGAGATCGTGCCGGTTCGTTGGGCTGAAAAAGGATGGCGCGATGCCCTCGCCGAGTTGCGCAAAGCAGCTGCGGCCTGGCGCGATCGCTGGGTCCTCCTTCAATACACGACGCTGGCGTGGTCGTCCCGCGGATTTCCTCTGCGCGCGCCTCATGTTCTCGATGTTCTGCGGCAAAGCGGCGCCCGCCCTGGCGTCGTTTTTCACGATTTCATGCCGGCCCAGGGTTCAGGCATCGTTGGCCATGCCCGCGCATATTCTCAGATTCGCGTATTGCGCCAGCTTTATGCGCGCTCAAATTTGGCTGTCTTCACGGTTCCCGTCGACAAGATCACGTGGCTTCCCCCACGGCATGACAAGGCGGTATTCATTCCTGTCGGATCCAACTTCCCTGAACTCGATCGCAAGGCCGCCAACAACGACGCGCTGCCGTCGAGTGAGTCTACGGTTGCCGTTTTTGGATTCACCGGCGGTCCTCAAGGTGTTGAGGAAGTTTCAGACATCGCTTATGCATTGAAGTGCGTTCAGTCCAAAGGTGTCCGCTTGCGCCTGATCGCGATCGGAAGAGGAACCGCCGTATTTGAAGGAGAATTACGCAAAGCGCTGGACGGATCCGGCATTGAACTCTCGATGCTCGGTTTGATGCCCGCGGAAGATCTCGTTCAGGCTCTTGCAAGCGCTCAGGTGATGCTGTGCGTTCGCGGTCACGTGTCCAGCAGGCGCGGCAGCGCGATCGCCGGGATCGTCTGCGGCGTGCCCATCGTCGGCTATCGCGGAGCGGAGACCGGTTATCCGATTACCGAGGCTGGCGTAAAGTTGGTTGACCTGCGCGATCGTGAAGGACTGGCGCAAGCCCTGGCCCAGGTTTTGACCGATGAAAAATTGTACCGGGAACTGCGCCAACGCAATGTGACGGCGGCGCAGCAATACTTTTGTTGGAATGCCATTGCGTCCCAGTTTGCGAGCGCCATGTCGGGTCGATAACTTTGTGGATTGTTGTAGCGCCGGCGTCTCGCCGGCACTTTTCCAAAGTGTGGAGGTCGGAAAAATCGCCGGCGGGACGCCGGCGCTACAGAAGTTCCATCGCGACTTGCGTGTAATAATCCCCCGCCGCTCCCAACGCTTTGCACGTGCGGCCAAACGCGGAGCAGTAGTCCTGGAAAGCTCGCCATTCATGCAATGGATTCGCGAACTCGTCAAAGATCAGGATCGATCCCGGCCGCAAGATGGGGTCGAGCGTGGCCAGCGTGTAGAGTGTGGAAGAAAACAAATCTCCGTCGTTATGAATCACTAGTCTGGAGCGAGGAGTGAAATCCTGCAAGAACGGGCGCAAGGTTTCGTTGAACCAACCTTTCACAAAACGGATGCGCGGGTCGGATGTTTGAGGAACGACTCCACCGACGGACATCGCTCCCTTTTTTGACTCTCCCGTAACGCTGACCCAGTCTTCGGGAATTCCTTCAAAAGAATCGAAACCGATGAAGCGGCTATCGGGGTGGGCATTGAGACCGCTCCACTTGAAAAGCGAGTCCCCATAACGCACTCCAAACTCGAGATAGTCGATTGGTTCACCAGCCAGAACTTTCGCCTGCATGTCGGCGTAAAGTTCAAATCTGTGCTTAAAGTACGGAATGGGTTCATTGGCTTTCAGCCACTGATGCAGTTGCGTGTTGCCGCCCAAAGCGTTCAGAAACTCTCCCTGGTTCCTGAACATCGCCCAGGCCAGGCGCTTTCTACGCGACTCGCTCATCAGCAGCAAAAGCTTCTTCATCATTCCTCCGTGTCATCTGCAAAGAGAGCGCCTATCGTTCCGGCCACAGGCAGATCTTGCTAAATGCCCCATCCTCCGAGATTCAAAGGCAGAGTTTCAATTGGCCCACGCATGCAGCTCTATGCGGCCGGCATCAAATCTCGCTCCACTAGTTGCCCGAACAACTCAACTTGCTCGGAAGAAAGCTCAGGTTCCAGGACCGCTCTTACGTTCCGGTTCACTCGCGACACGTCCTTGGATGAGAACAACACGAGCCCATTCGGGTCCGCTTGAACCGAATAGTTTAGCATCAGCGCGGAAATTGTTTCGTCGTTGGAGCAATCCACGGCGAGCTCTGCGGACCAGTTTCCCGCGATTTCGCCATGAGCTTTGAGGAAAGCTGAAACCGAAGGATAACTCTCGCTGAGGGACCCATAAGTGATCGTGAGCCGATTTGGCCCGCCTCGGGGAAGTCTTTCCACGTTCCGATGGAGCACGCTGTTCTCAAATTGCACGATCCTGCAAAGTTCCGGCTGGCATTCCAAGGCCCGCAATACAGTTTCGATTCCCGTTGCCAACCCAAAATAGCGAATTTTCCCGGCTTTGACGGTGTCCGTCAGAAATGCAACCAACTCATCGGGTGAATTCTCGGACACCGTATATTCATGCAGGAGGAAAAAATCGATGTAATCGGTGCCCAGTTCGCGAAGACTTGTTTCGAGGCTGGTCTGGGCGTCCTTCACGCTGAACGCGCCGCTCTTTACGAGTCCTTGCGCCCGGCGCCGCAGGAAACCGCGCGCGGCGGGCACGAACTGCACGAGCCGCCGCCCCGCTTGCATGGCAAATCCCAGCGCACTCGTGCGCCGCGGCGGTTCGATGCCGAACTTCGTCGTAATCGTGACTTCCGCGCGGCGGGATTTCACGAAAGTACCCAGCAACCCTTCGGCTTCCCCGTAGCCATAGTAGCGGGCAACGTCAAAGTGACGCACACCCCCATCGAACGCAGTCCCGAGCAACTGAAGCGCTTTCTTCTCGCCAACGCTAGCCAGGCTACTACAGCCAAATCCTAGGACGGGTATTTGGATGTCTATGCCCGGTACAGCAATCGCTCTCATCCTTTCCCCTTTGCGTTGGCGGTCTGTCTCGCGCCGCGGGCAGTATACACTGGCCGCAATTGCCTTCGATAACGTCCACCATTCGTGCCGATTCCTTTCCATTGACCGGCGCTGCGCGCTTGCCAGGACAATCCATCCAGGTAAGGTTGGAACTCTGGACTCGTTCAGGATAAAGTTACGATGAAAATGTTTGAGATGGTTCCAGTAGCACAGGCTTCAGCTTGTGGGGGTTAGTCCTAGCAAGGACCAAAACCCACATGCTGAAGCCTGTGCTACTCGAATCGTGTTGTGAGGAGCGAATGGGAGTCAAGGAGCTGCGCCCCGGGATGAATTTGGAATCAGTGGAATGGCTGAGATGCATCGTGTGTGGCGCGCCCCTCCGTGCGGAATCCGCTTCTCCTGCTGAAAATAATGGAATCGTCACCGAGGGAAAATTGATCTGCACGTCCTGCGGACGTGATTTTCCCATCGTGCGCTCGATAGCGAGGTTCGTTCCCAGCGAGGGATACGCCCACAGCTTTGGATACCAGTGGAACTACTTCGATAAGACCCAACTCGACAGCCACATGGGCAACGACCTGAGCCGCGAGCGGTTTTTCGCCACGACGCAATGGCCGAAAAAAATGGACGGGCAGGTGATCCTCGAGGCAGGCTGCGGCATGGGCCGCTTCACCCAGATCGCGCTCGAAACCGGCGCTGAACTATTTTCCTTTGATTTGAGCAACGCCGTGGAAGCGAATCTCCGCAATAACGGCGATTCCGCCCGCGTCCACATCGTGCAGGCCAGCATTTACGAAATTCCTTTCCGGAAAGAATCGTTCGACAAAGTGTTTTGCATGGGAGTCCTGCAGCACTGTCCCGATGTGCGCGCCGCCTTCATGAGTCTGGTGCCCTTCCTGCGGCCGGGCGGCGAGATCGTGATCGACGTCTATCAAAAGCATACGGGGCTCTTACCCCCGTTGAAATATTGGGCCCGTCCCTTTCTCACCTGGATGGGTCCCAAGGGCGTTCACAGATTTCTCTCGCTGGTGATTCCCCCGGCGTTTTATTTGAAAAAGGCGCTCTACAAGGTACCGCTCGTGGGAAAACTGATCGGCAATCTCATTCCTATCGGCCCGGTATCGCACGCGCCAAGATTAATTTTCACGGACCAAGAGCTGGTTCAGGTGAAAATCCTCAGCGCCCTCGATATGTTCTCTCCGGTGCACGACCATCCGCAAACTCTTGACACCGTGCGCCGGTGGTTTTCCGACGCGGGCCTCGTGGATGTCTACATCGGAACCGGATTCAATGGGATCAACGCAAGAGGCAGAAAGCCATGAACGCGCCGGAAGACATCGAAGCCGGAAAAAGTTTGCGTTTCTCCGGCGTGAGTTCCGGCACGATGGCGCGGGGGTCGTCCGAGGCTGCAAACGCCGAGGGCGTCGCTGCCGGCCAGCGGCGACGCATTCTCATCCTGGCGTCTCACGTGATTCAGTACTCGTCTCCACTCTTTCGCCGAATGGCGCATGATCCGCGTCTCGATCTTCAAATCGCGTACTGCACGCTGCAAGGCGCGAAACCCGAGATCGACCCGGAATTCGGCGTGGAAGTTGCCTGGGACACATCCGTGCTGGAGGGTTACCCGTGGGTCCACTTGCCGAATCGCTCGCCCGTTCCGGGGTTGGGCCGCTTCTTCGGATTATTCAATCCCGGCGTGTGGAGGCTCATTCGCAAGAGTCGCTTTGATGCCGCCATTCTCCCCGGCTATTTTTATTTCACCGCGTGGATCGCCATCGCAGCGGCAAAATGGAATGGCACTCCCATCCTTTTCATTACGGATTCGCACAGCCTGCGAAGCTGGAGAACGCAATCGCCCTGGAAGCTTCGATTCAAGAGATGGCTGGTGCGGCGGATTTTTTCGCTGGCGAGCGCGATCCTGGTTTCGTCCTCCGGAGGTGTGGAGTATTTGAAGTCCCTCGGGTTTTTGAGCGACCACATTTTCCTCGTCCCCACGGCAGTCGACAATGATTGGTGGACCGAGCGAGCGGCGAAAGTGGACCGCGGTGCGGCGCGCGCCGCCTGGAAGATTCCGGCCGGTGGGACTGTAGCCCTCTTCTGCGCCAAGCTTCAGCGCTGGAAAGGTCCCATGGATCTGCTCGAAGCGTTTGCACGGGCGAATGTTCCGAATTCTTATCTCGTCTTTGCCGGCGAAGGGCCGGAACGAAGCGCTCTCGAGCGCCGCGCAACAGAGTCAGGCCTTGCGGACCGCGTGCGATTTCTAGGCTTTCTGAATCAGTCGCAACTCCCGGCTGCCTATTGCGCCGCGGACTTGTTCGTCCTGCCGTCCCTGTTCGAGCCCTTCGGATTGGTCGTCAACGAGGCCATGCTCTGTGGTTTGCCCGTGGCAGTCAGCGACCGCGTGGGAGCGAAATTTGATCTGGTGCGTCCGGACGAAAACGGCTATGTGTTTCCGGCAGGGGATGTGGAGGCATTGGCCGCGATCCTCCGGCAGATTTTGCCGGACGAGGAAAAGAGGGCGCGCCTGGGCGCTGCCGCGCGGCGCCGCATGGAAACATGGTCGCCGCGGGAGTATGCGGATAGCATCGTTCGCGCTGTCCAATCGGCAAAGAAATAACGCGGCTGACTGCTTCGATCCTCAGGATTATTTTGGAAAGGTACGATTGCCTAAGGCGCCCCGACTGGCGAAGCGCACGTCCGTCCATCTGGACCTGATCCGGGGTGTCTCGGCCGTCGCCGTCCTGGTGTATCACTTGCGAGGCCTGTTTTTCGTGGACTATCCGTTTCTTGCCAACAAGTCTTTGCTCTCCAGCGCGCTTTATGCGGTCACTGGTTATGGGCACCAGGCGGTCATGGTTTTCTTCGTTCTCAGCGGGTATTTCATCGGCACGAGCGTGATGGAATCCGTGAGCGAGGCGCGGTGGTCTTGGCGTACTTACCTGGTGAGCAGGCTCACGAGGCTTCAGCTGGTTTTGTTCCCGGCGCTTGTTCTGGGAGCTCTATGGGACCGAATCGGAATGAGAATTCCGCAAGCGGCCCCGCTCTACTTCGATGCTTTGTATAAGTTTAATGTCCCGAGCGTCGCCCTGCGTTCCACGGTTCCCGTGTTTTTTGGAAATCTTTTTTTTCTGCAGAGTATCGTTTCACCCGTGTTCGGTTCCAACGGTCCGCTTTGGAGCTTGAGTTACGAATTCTGGTACTACATCATTTTCCCCGCTCTGATCCTTGCGACGGCGGCTTGGGTGGGAACGCGCATTCGCATTTTATACGCGGGCGTCGCTCTGCTCCTTCTATGGTTTACCGGTGCGCAAATCAGTCTCTATTTTTTCATCTGGCTGGCAGGAACCTTGGTGGGACGCCTCCAGCCGGCCACGAGGTTCAAATCGCTTTCTCCGGCAGTGCCTTGGTCAGCGGGGCTGATCTTCCTTGGCGCTCTCGCATGGTGCCGAACTCACCGCCTTTCGTCTGACTTGCTGACCGACTACGCCGTCGCGTTTTGTTTTGCGCTCTGGCTGTACACATTGCTCCTTGGGTCGCGCGAGGATGCTTCTCCGGCTTACAGAAATGTGGCCAAGAAGCTGGCCGGGTTTTCCTACACGCTCTATCTGACTCATTTCCCGGCGTTGCTCCTTTTGCGCGGTTTGCTCAATCCTCAGGGAAACTGGCAGCCCGATCCGCGGCACTTGTTGTATGCGCTGGGAATCGGGCTGTTGATGCTGGCCTATGCTTACGGCGTGGCCGAGTGCACGGAAGCGCGCACGGCCAGCGTGAGGAGCCGCCTGCTCCGGCCGAGGGTCCCTGTGGAAAGCGAAACGCATCTTTAACTTGCAAGGCAACCACTACGGCAACAACCATGTTGCGTTTGGACTTTGCAGCCTAAAGAGGGGGTGGCATACTAGCCGGGGATTCAATTGAATGCAATTCACGACCACAGGTGCGCTGAGCGGTAATCGGCAGGTCAAGGCTGCCGTCATGGGGCTGGTCGTACTGGCCATTATTTGGGAATTGGCGGCCTGGATTGTCGCGGGCTCCGATAAGAATTTGGTCATGTTCGGGTTGAGTTTGGTTGTGGTTGCGCTCGTTGTTCACATCCTCAATGATTGGCGCAATGGCGTAATTGTATTCCTGGTTTGGCTCCTGTTTGAGGACCTCGCCCGCAAGTACCTTGGCAACAGCATGACGTTGTATTTTGCCAAGGACTTCCTGGTTGCCATTGCCTATTTTTCGTTCTATTTCGCGAAACGACGGAAGGAAGTGGATGTATTGAAGGTTTCCTTCCTCGTTCCGTTCGCGCTTTTTTTTGCGCTGGCGTTCGTCCAGGTCTTCAACACATTCTCCCCGAGCATCATGTATGGATTGTTGGGACTGAAACTCTATTTTTACTACGTGCCGCTGATATTTCTCGGCTACGCGATGCTGAGGCGCCCTGCGGATTTGGACCGCCTTCTCAAGGTGAGTTTGATTGCGGGATGCGTGATTTCGGGTTTGGGAATTGCCCAGTCCGTGCTCGGAGTGAGCTTTCTCACGCCGGAAGATAGTCAGTCCGAACTCTACGATTTATCTCATGTGGTAAGGTACTCTCCTATTACGCACCAGGCGGCTTTCGCGCCAAGCTCTGTCTTCGTCAGCGCCGGCCGCTTCTCATTTTATTTGGTCCTGCTTTGGATCCTCGCGATGGGAGCCCAGGGATATTTTCTGCTCAGCCGGAAGCCTGTCGCCAAGTATGGTTTTCTGGGGATAGGAGTTGTTACCGTCGCGGTCATGGTCACTGGGACTCGCACCCCCTTTGTTTTCGTTGTTGCCAGCGCCTTTGTGATGACAGCCGCGTTTCTCTGGGGCGCCCCCTGGCGGTGGGGGCAGGGTCATCGTTTGGTGAAGGCGCTTCGCCGCGGCTTCCTCATTGGTGGACTCGCCCTGATTCTCATGTTTGAAGTGTTTCCGACGGCCATTGGCGGGAGCTGGGCTTTCGTTTCGGAGACGCTTTTCCAGGGATCTGGAGGATCCGATCTTTCCAATCGCGGCTGGGATTATCCTATGCAAAATCTGATGGAGGCTTTTCAAGAGGGGAATATGGTCGCCGGACATGGCACAGGCATGTCCTCATTGGGGATGCAATACGTCTCTCGTATGCTGGGCGAGCAGATCCCCAACATCAGCGTCGAAAGCGGCTTTGGAACTCTCATTGTGGAGATGGGCATATTTGGTCCAATCCTCTGGCTTTTATGGGCCTCGGTTCTTCTCTGGCAGGGATGGAAAGTCGTGCGGAAGCTTCGCGAAACCGTTTATTTTCCTTTGGGCTTCGCAATTTGGTGGTACGTGGTGATAGTTCTTATTTTGTTCATGCACTTGACAATGGCCATGTATCAGAATTTTGTAAATAACGCCTACTTGTGGCTACTCCTTGGCGTTTTGTTTCGCCTGCCCAAACTCGCGCAAATGCCCCAGCCCGTCCCCATGCCCAAGCATGTCCGTGCCCTCTCCCGCTTGCAATTTGCTTCCAGGGGAAGTGAAGGGGTGTAACTACCGGGACGGGGATTTAGAGAACTTGGCAGACCAAACCAGCATCGTTCTTTCCAGCTTCCCGATCATAGGCATACTGCCCGATTCCAAGTGATCTCTGAATTATTTTCGGAATTTTACATGCGTGGGGCCTTCAGGAGATGTCCACTCCAATGCATCATTCCGGCGATTGCTTTGATCGGGCTGCCGTTGACACCAGAAGGCGGCTGGAATATGGTTCTGCGCGATATGAATTTGAAATCGGAAATTGCCGCTCAAACTGCTCGGCATGAATTTTCGATTCGATTTCCCGGGGAGAATCCTTGAGAGAAAATCTTGGACGGCTTGACTTCCAAGTCGCCTTCTGTCTGACCCTTTTTATTGGCTTGATCGCTTGTCTCTATACCTTCAGTTTTTATCGGGAAGAGCCCGCCAGCGGCTGGAGGCGGACGCTCCAAGGTTGGACGGCTGCATTTGATTTCTCCCTGGATGCCCTGGGAGGTTTCAGTTATACGGGACTGATCCTTGCCAGTATTCTCGGCCTCTTCCTGGAACTGCTGATGATCCGCTGGATGTCCTCCGAGGTGCGCATCTTTGCCTTTCTCAAGAATTACATGCTGGTATCCTGCTTCCTTGGGTTCGGCCTGGGCTGTTTTCTTTGCCGGAGGCGCATAAACCTCATTGCCCTGGCCGCTCCGTTGCTCACTCTCGTTTTTCTGATTCAATTCCCCTGGCAGCCTCTGCGCGATTTAATTAGCGCGCTGCCCTCTTATTTGGGCGTGGCCTCGGAAGTCAATTCCATGGGAATACCCGCCGTACCATTTTCCGGTCTGGCATTGCTCGCCCTGGGAGCGGCAGTCGCCATCACGGTGCCGCTGTTCATTTTGAATGCCATGGTATTTGTCCCGATCGGACAGATGGTGGGTGGCTATCTGGAAAAGGCCCCGCGCGGGATTTTCGCATACTCTGTAAATATCCTGGCGAGCCTCGGCGGCATCCTGCTCTTCACGCTGCTTTGCCAGTACTGGCAGCCGCCCGTGGTTTGGTTTGCCATCGCGGGAGTGCTTTTGGTTCTGCTCGTCGGCAAGATCGCCCCTCTGCGCTGGGCTTCGATCGTGGCCTTTGGGCTCTGCCTCGCGCTTTTTTTACTGCAACCCAGGGGGATCGGCCATAAATACTGGTCGCCGTATCAGTACCTGGAACTTTCCAATCGCGTGGAAAACGGCGAAGTGATCGCCTATCAGCTTGACACCAACCACACCTGGTTTCAGCAGGTCGTCAATCTTTCGCCGGAATTTGTAGCGGCTCATCCGCAGTTTTTCTCCCAGGTGCCAGTCGAATGGGATGCCTACAACCTTCCGTATCACTTTTACTCAAATCCGCCGGACGTGCTGGTTCTGGGCGCCGGAATGGGCAACGACGTCGCCGCCGCGCTCCGCAACGGGGCGGGACACGTGGTAGCCGTCGAAATCGATCCGCTGATCCAGCATCTCGGGCGGGAATCTCATTTCGAGCGGCCTTATTCCTCCCCGCGTGTTACTCCCGTCGTCAACGACGCCCGGAGCTATGTCGAAAACAGCAAGGAGCATTTTGATCTGATTGTTTATTCACTTCTCGATTCGCACACGAACATTTCCAACTATTCTTCGGTCAGAATCGACAACTATGTCTACACCACCCAGGCGCTGGAAGCCGCCCGCCGGTTGCTGAAGGATGACGGCATCCTGGTTTTGAAATTCCAGGCGCACACCGCGTGGATTGCGGGACGATTACACGGTCTGCTCCAGACGGTTTTTGGCCAGGCGCCCATCGATTTCTACGCGGACGCCTCGAAATACAGCACTGGGGGAAGTTTCTTTGTGGTGGGATCCAGGAACCGTCTGGATCAGGCCCTGTCCACCCCGGAGCTCGCGGCTTATATCAAATCGCACAGCGGGGTAGAGATGGAATCCGCTCACCTCACCACGGACGACTGGCCATTCTTCTATCAACACGAGCCGGGCATACCCTTGATTATCGTAATCATGGCCGTTCTCCTCGTGGCGTTGACCCGGCTGCTGATTCGGAAGACGGGCGCGGCGGGGCAGGCGATCAACTGGCACTTTTTCTATCTGGGAGCGGGATTCCTGCTCCTCGAGGCGCAGATCGTGAGCCGCATGGCAATGCTGTTTGGGACGACGTGGCTCGTCAATTCCATCGTGATCGGGGCGATTCTGGTGCTCATCGTGGCCGTCAATTTTCTCGTCGAATCCTGGCCGTCGATCCCGGTGCGTTTTGCTTACGCAGGAATCGGAGTCTGCATGCTCGTGTCGTACTTCTTGCCGCTCGAAGCGCTCTTTTTCGAGTCGTTTTGGGTCAAGGTGGTCGTCGCCACTCTAGTCCTCTGCTCGCCGGTGGCATTTGCTTCCATCGTGTTCATTCGCAGTTTTGCGGAATACAAATTCAGCGGCCAGGCTCTTGGTTCGAACCTTTTGGGGGCTCTGGTGGGAGGAATGCTGGAGTCAATGTCCATGTGGACGGGGATCCGATCGTTGGTCATTCTCGCGGCCGTGCTGTACTTGCTTTCGCTGCTGTATCTTCGTTCCGCAAAAAGTGTCGATGCCGCCGGTTTGCCGCTGGAGGTCAGCGGACACACCGCCTGACCTCGATCGCGGAATCGTCATGCGATTGGAAGCGGGCGGACCGGTCAATTGGCAACGCGCAGGAGGACGACCGGGACCTTCAAACGTATGTTGAAGATGCGCGAGTTGCCGGTTAGAGTTTCCGTTTCGGTTCGCGCTTCCGGAACAAGCAGCCCTTCCTTTTCGCATTCTTCAAAGACTTTCGCCAGCGGCTTGGGATACTCCGGTGATTTCACGACCCAGGCGATGCCCTGCTCTTTCAGAAACGCGAAGAGCATTTGTGGATTCGTCAGGACCGCCGGGTTCATCCCCCAGGATTCGCCGGGAAATCCATTCTCATAAGGAACTCGCAAATAGTAAGAGTGGCGGAAAAAGACGAGGGCTTTGCCCTTTCGCTGGGCTAGAGCGGAATTCACAAACGTGGCGCCTTGATAGTCGGGCGCCATCCGGTTGAGAAATGCCGCGTTGCTTTCGAGCCCCAACGAGACGGGTAAAAAATCCTTTGCATAGAGCGTGTCGGAAGCGAGGCAGAACAAACCGAACAGGGCAAGTGTTGCCGCGCATCCGAAGCGGACGTAGGCTCCTCCTTCACGGGAGGCCACAGCCGCACCGAATAGGGTCAGTGCGAGCGCGAGAGGATACGCGGGGAGCAGGAATCTGGCCATTTGCGTCGTGAACGCGTTGGCGAGGAGCATGCTGACACACAGCGCGGTGACGACCCAGACGAGCCGCGATCTCCAATTACAAAAGAATAGCAGCGGCAGAAAGGCCAGGAGGATGGGGCCAAAATAATGTCCCAATCCATAGTCCGCGCCTCTTACCGTCATGGCAGCCAGGAAATACAAGATATGAAACGGCTGCCTGGAAAATACATGCGAGTGGACGTCTGCCTGAATGGATGCCAATCCGAATTCGTTCACTGGAACTCTTCCCATCCAGCGGCTCAAGAATGGGAAAAACGGGTCGCCCGTCCACAAGAAATTTCGCAGCAGCGGAAACACGCCCGCGGCCAGCGCGACAACCGAGCACAGTGCGGTCCACAGCAAGGATCTGGTCATCCACAATACGCAGAGAAGAATCACTGCCGGGAGAATCCATCCCGTGTACTTGATGCTCGCACCCGCGCCCGCGTAAACACTGGCGAGGATCAGCCAGCGACGCGTGGGCGCCCCCTCCGCTTGCCCCACGGCGAGCGCAGCCAGAACGGCATAGAAGCCCATCCAGATATCTGGCGAGCCTGCCGTGCTGATTTGCCAGAACACCATCGGCGTCATGAGAAACGTGAGCGCCGCGGCAAGAGCCCACTCCGGCGGCATCCACTTCCGCGCCATCTGGAACAGCGCCGCCGTTGTCAGTAACCCGCCGAAGAAAATCAGAAGGAGCGCAAGCTTGTCGCCTCCGAGCACCAGCCCCAGCCCGATCAACTCGTGCCCGAGGCCGATAAAAAACGAATGGGCGAGCCAGAAGATTGGCTGTTCCGGCCTGCCGATTTCAAGCAGCGGCGCAGTGAAATGATAGTGCATGGCATCGGAGCCGGTCAGCGGCGCCGTAGAAAGAAGAGCTTCCAATCCCAGGAAGAAAAAAATGCAGAGTCCCAGGGCTCTTGACGCCCCAGATTTGAAAACGCCGGAGAGGTCTTTGGCGGATTCCTGGCACAGGCGAAACACGGATTTCCATCCGCCCCATCCCGCAATCGCCAGGAGAACGAGCAACGCCAGAACCGACCGAACCGTAAGCCCAGCCGCAAATCCCAAAATCCCAAGGAGTCAATTGCAGGATTGCGAACCCGGCGCCGGAGGAAAACAGAATCGTATCGAGCGGATGGTCCGCCTTCAGCCCGGCAATTTCAAGGACGTGGTTCCCGAGCGCGGCGGTGATCAGAAAAATTGCGAGGACGAGAGCGGCGCACCCAGCCGAAACTGCTAGCGCCATAAATGAGCCAACCAGGGGAAGCGGGATACAGCCAGTTCCCTGAACTGCACGTAATACAAAATGTTAACGAGAACGAGCCAGAGGAGAAACAGCATCGGGCCAAGCTTCTTGAAAGTTTGCATTGCGCCCACGATCGGTTTCCTTCCCGTTTTGTACCGCAATCCTAGCACACTTGCCGCTCGCGCTATTCGCGCGCAACCTCGTTCACGTAAGCATAGAAGTGTTCATCCAGAAACGATAAAGTAACAGCCTTGGAGGATTGGCGTCAGCCCCTCTGAGTCTGCGTGAGAACTCGGTTTTGGTTCATGTAGCGCCCGCCTCCACGGCGGCGGGCATCTGCTTGATTCCAAAGTGCCCGCCTGAAGGCGGGCGCTACAAAAATCGCGTCAATTTTTAGTTCTCACACAGACACTCTTGGGCTTATGCATTTTATGTGCGGAATTGCTGGAATCGCGACGGTGAGCCCATCCGAAGCCTTGCGCCCGGCTGCGGACCGCATGGCCGCCTCCATGAAACACCGCGGCCCTGACAGCCAGGGCGTCCAGGAATTCGCATCGTGCCTCCTGGTCAACGCGCGCCTCTCCATCATCGACCTGAGCGAACGCGGGCGCATGCCCATGTCCAGCCCGGACGGCCAGACCTGGATCACCTACAACGGCGAAACCTATAACGCCCGCGAATTGCGCGCCGGTCTCGAACAGCGCGGCCATTCCTTCCGCACCACGTCGGACACGGAAGTTGTCCTTCATCTCTACCTGGAATATGGCGAGCGTTTCGTCGAAAAACTTCGCGGCATGTTTGCCTTCGCAATTTGGGACGCTCGCGAGCGCAAACTGGTACTCGGGCGCGACCGTCTGGGCATCAAGCCTCTCTACTTGCACGAGTCCGGCTGGCCAGCTCGTATTCGCTTCCGAACTCAAAGCGCTGCTCGCCTCAGGCCTCGTGCCCCGCAAGCTTGACCCCGCGGGCCTTCGCGCGTTTCTTCAGCTCGGGCATATTCCTCCTCCGTGGTCCGCCATTCGCGGAGTAACTCCGCTCGCGCCCGGCCACATTGGAGTTTGGAAGGACGGCGAGTGGAGCACGGAGCCGTACTGGTCGCTTTCCCCCCATTCTTCACAGCCCTTCTCCAAGGATCATCTCGCCGCGGATCTTTCTGAGGTGCTGCTCGACGCGATGCGAAACCATCTCGTCTCGGACGTCCCCGTGCTGATTTTTTTGAGTGGCGGCACGGATTCGGCTTGCCTTGGCGCGTTGGCGCGTGCCGCCGGAGCGCAGAATCTCTCGGCGATGACCGTCGGGTTCGGCGAGGCCGAATTCGACGAAAGCAAGCTGACCCGCCGCACGGCGGAAGCGCTCGGCATCCCGCTCGAGGTCGTGACCCTCGAGGCGCGCCGCGTGGAAGCCGACCTCGACCACGCCGTCTGGGCTCTCGACGAGCCTTCCGTGGACGGATTGAACTCCTACTGGATTTCGAAACTGGGAGCGGAAGCCGGATTTAAAGTTGCGCTATCGGGCCAAGGGGGAGATGAGCTGTTCGGCGGTTACGAATCGCTCGCCTGGTTCGAACGATTCAACAAAGTTGCGCGCTGGGCCAAGCCGTTTCCCTCATTCCCGTTCGGCCGCCTGCTCGACCAGAACGCTTTTCCGTTTCGCTGGAGGAAACTTTCCTACTTGATTGGCGCCGACGATCCGTTCGTGGCCGCGCAGCTTGCCGTGAAAGTGCTTTTCCTGGATCGGGATGTCGGCGAGTTGATGTCCCCCTCTTTTTCCCGCAATGGCCACCACGCGGAAGCGCGCGACCATTTGACGTTCTGGTCCAAGCAGGTCGAGAACGAAGATCTACGCGAGCGCCTCGCCTTCATGGACATTCACACGCACCTCGAGCCGCGCCTGCTGCGCGACCTGGATGCCATGAGCATGGCTCACAGCATCGAAGTCCGCCCGGTGTTTCTCGATCATCGCGTCGTGGAGTTTCTGCTTCCCGTGCCGTCGAGCATTCGCATGCAGCAGAAGCGGCTTCTGCTGGACGCCGCGAAGGTTTTCCTGCCTCCCGCACTTCTGGCGGATTTGACGGCCCGGCGGAAACGCACCTTCACGTTTCCGTTTCAGCGCTGGCTGTCGCATGACTTGCGCAATGTGTTGAAGGAAGCCTTCGCTCCGGACCGGCTGCGCCAGACCGGCATTCTGGAACCCGAAGCGGTGAATCGGCTCTGGGATCACTATGAGCGGTCGGAGGGCGCCGTGGGCTGGTCGCGCGTCTGGAATCTTTTTGTTCTCCAGCGCTGGTGTGAACTCATGCAGGTCAGCCCGTAGGGAGTGCTGCCAACGAATGCCACCCGTCCGGATCGCCATTGTTTCTCCCTTCATCGATAAACGCCACGGAACCGAGCGGCGCATCGCCGAATGGATTACGCGGCTGCCCCAGGAATACGAAATTCATATTTACAGCCAGCGCGTCGAAGACGTGGACCTCACCCGCATGCGATGGCACCGGATTCCCCGGATCCCCGGGCCTCACCTTTTGAATTTTCTTTGGTGGCTCGCCGCCAATCACCTCTGGCGCTGGTGGGACGCGCGCGTGCGCGGCCTCCGCCCCGATCTGGTTTACACGGCGGGAACGAATTGCTGGGATGCGGACCTGATCTCCATCCACATCGTCTTTGCCGAATTCGTCCGCATGTCGGAACATGAATTGCGATTCCGGAACAATCCGCTTCGTTTCTGGCCCCGGCTGATGCACCGGTGGCTTTACTATCGGCTGATTATTTTTCTCGAACGCCGCATGTATACGAATCCGAAGACCGGCCTGATTCTGATCGCGAAAAAAACTGCGGACGATTTGAAGCGCCATTACGGCATCGATGGCCCTTTGCCGGTCGTTTACATCGGCCTCGATCACAAGATTTTCAATCGCGAATTGAGGCTTCGCAACCGCCCCGAAGTCCGCAGGCAACTCGGCCTCGGAGAAGATACGTTTGCCCTTGTGCTCGTCGGCAACGATTGGAAGAAGAAAGGCCTCGTAGCCTTGATTGAGGCGCTCGCGCAACTGAAGGATTTGCCGCTGGTCCTCGTCGTGGCAGGCAAGGACGATTCTGCTCCCTACCAAAGCCGGATTCGAGAACTAGGGCTGGAAGGAAAGATAAAGTTCTGCCCGTCTCGCGCGGACGTGCAATGGTATTACGGCGCCGCCGATGTGTACGTCGGCCCGTCGCTCGAAGACACGTTCGCGCAGCCTCCCGCCGAAGCCATGGCCTGCGGCTTGCCGGTGATCACCACCGCGACCAACGGCACCGCCGAAATCATGACTGATGGCGTGGATGGATTGATTCTGCAGGATCCGAACGACGTTGCAGGCCTCGCCGAACGTATTCGATGGCTCTACGAGCATCCCGAAGAGAGGGAGAGCATCGCCGCACAGGCCGCCGTGACCGCCAGCGAATATACGTGGGACCGCAACGGCGTCGAGATGCGCGCAATTTTTGCAAGCGCATTGGATCGCCGAAGCGGCAAAAGAAGTTCTTCGCCCGCACTGTTTTTGTAGCGCCCGCCTTCAGGCGGGCATCTGCTTGAATCCAAAGTGCCCGCCTGAAGGCGGGCGCTACATGAACTAAAATCGAGTTCTCACACGCACTCTAAGCCGCACGCCACAGTCTTGCGCCCGGCTGGATGCGCTGATAGACTCCGCCCATCTGAGAAAAATGGCGCACCGGATGGGACTCTCCTTCGCAACTTTCTGTTATCGAATGTGGCTGCTCGCTTGATGGCGGTCCTCGGATTATCCGGGAGACCGGAAGGGAGGGCGTCGACAATGCAACGACTCGGAAAATTTGCCGCGTCCATGATTGCAGTCTTCTGCATGGCCACGCTCGCCTATGGGGCGGACGTGACCGGTACGGTCAAGGGCCCCGATGGCGCCCCGTTCGAGGGCGCATTTGTCCAAGCGAGAAATACAAACACCAGGATTACGGTCAGCGTCTTATCCCGCCGAGGTGGGCAGTACCGGTTACCGAACTTGCCTGCCGGTGAATACGAACTGCGAATCCGTGCCGTGGGCTATCAAGCTCAGCCGCGCACCGGCATCAACCTGATGCCCGATCAATCCGTCTCGTTTGAATTTGTCCTGCAGAAGGGGAAAGTGCATTGGACCGACCTCTCGCTCTATCAAGCCGATCAGTTGTTGCCTGCGGGAAAAGGAAAGGGCGCACTGTTTACGCCGCAACCCGGGCAGCCCACCGCTACCTGCGCCGCCTGCCACGGGATTCAAACTCGGATCGCTTCCACGGTTCGCGACGAAGCCGGCTGGCGCGATCGCGTCGAATACATGCGGACCACCATGCGGGTGCGAATCAACGATCAGGAAGCCGCGGATATAGCCTCGTATCTGAACAGCGTATTTGGAGAGGACTCGAAGCTTCCTAGTTCACCGGCGGAAGTGCCCGGGTACGCCACGGTGGTGCAATCGTTCGGCGACGACGCCATGAACATCGTCTACGTCGAATACGAAGTGGGAGGAAAGTTTCCGTGGAGCGCGGTTCCCGACAAAAAAGGAAACGTATGGATACCCTATAACGGCCCCGTGAATAAAATTGCGAAGCTGGACCCGAAGACCGGTAGGCTGGAAGATTTTCCTGTATCCAGTCCCGACGTTCTCCGCATTCATTCAGCGGTTCCCGCGGCGGACGGCACCGTGTGGTTTTCCGAGCAATTCAAAAACAAAATTGGAAGATTGGATCCCCGGACGAAACAGGTCACCGAGTACGAGTCTCCCTCGGTGGGAACCACGCACACGATTCGCGTCGATTCAAAAGGGATGATCTGGAGCACGGGAAATCCCCTCAATCGGTTTGACCCCGAAACAAATAAATTCACCGCGTTCCATGCCGACGACGGTTCTTTCTATGGGATAACGATCGATAAGGACGACAACGTCTGGGCCGGCGGGCTCCGCGATGATGGGAAACTCTACAGGGTAAACAGCAAGGGAGAGCAAAAAAGCTGGGCTCCGCCGACCAAAGGCGAGCCGCGGCGAATTCAAGTCGCTTCCGACGGCAGCGTATGGTTTGGAGAATATTTTTCAGGGAAAGTCGCGCACTTCGATCCCAAGACCGAAACGTTTAAGGAATACCAGTTGCCCGGCGCGCAGCCGAGCCCCTATGCCCTTGGCATCGACACGAAAGGCAAGATTTGGTACGCATCGTACTACATGGATGAACTGGGATGTCTCGATCCTAAAACCGGAAAAGTGGTCGAGTATCCTTACCCGCATTCGGAAAATACGCTCCGCGAATTCTTCCCGGATGACCAGGGACGCTTGTGGTACGGTAGCCCCTCAAACGACAGGGTCGGGTACTTTTATCTGGCGGATCAATGAGGGCACGCAATCGAATCGACGGAATGTGTCCAGTATCAGAAGTGACATCGATTTCGACAAGGAGAACTAGCGGCATGAGAAATGTTTGCGCGCTTATTTTATGTGCTGTTGCGTGTATGCCGCTTCCCGTCCTAGCTCAGGAGAAGAGCCAAGCGAGCGCTGGCAACGCCGCGTTGGAAAAAGAACTCTTTGCGCTCGAGCTGAAATGGATGAAGGCCGAATTTGATAAGAAAATGACGGGCCCCGACAGCATGGGGGAATTGTGGACGGATGACTTCTTCGACGTGCTGCCCGGCGGCCGCGTGGTCAATAAGCAGGAAATGATGGACCTGGTGGGCAAGACCGATCGGCAGCCAGGTACGGGCGCTTTCCCGGACCACTTCAAGTTGATGGCGGTATACGGAAATGTGGCATTGGCAACCGACCACACGGTGATTAAGGGACTAGATGCGAACGGCAAAATCGTCGTGGTCCGCGAAATGGGAGTGCTTCGCATGTTTGTGAAGGAAAAGGGCAAGTGGAGAGTGGCGGGAGCAGGATTGGTTCCGATCGTCTCTCAATAGTGTTGACTCCTGCGCGCGGCTCGCTGTAGCTTCAGCAACACGACGCAGGACTTTCGTCAGGATCAAAGGAGCAAACTTATGCGGCGAAATATTTATGTCGGCGCGACCTTTCTGGCGCTCTTGATCGCACTGGGTGTGGGAATCACCATGCTTCAAAAACGGGCAGCGGTCGAAGCCGCCACGGTGCAGGCGCCGATGTTCGAAGTCGACCCGCTGTGGCCGAAGCCGTTGCCGAACCATTGGCTCATGGGGATGACCATCGGCGTTTCCGTCGATGCGCAGGACAACGTCTGGATCATTCATCGCCAGGGCTCTCTTGAGCCGGGCGAACTCCACGCCACGTCGAACCCGCCTGTCGCCATGTGCTGCGCTCCGGCGCCGCCCGTCCTGGAGTTCGATCAGGACGGAAACCTGCTCCACCACTGGGGCGGGAAAGGAAACGGCTACGATTGGCCGGATTCGAACCATGGAATTACGATCGATTACAAAGGCAACGTCTGGATCGGCGGCAACGGACGGGGGCCCACTGCGCGCCCCGCGGCAGGCGGCGCGCCTGACGAATCGGCTGCGTCCGCGACAAATTCCTACCTAGACAATCAGGTTTTGAAATTTACGCAGGACGGCCAATTCCTGATGCAAATCGGAAAGCCCGCACACAGCAAGGGCAGCAACGACGTGGAGAATCTGAGGCTGCCGGCCAAAACTTTTATCGACAAGCAGACGAATGAGGTCTACGTCGCCGACGGTTACGGCAACCATCGCGTGATCGTTTACGACGCCGATACCGGCCAGTACAAGCGCCACTGGGGCGCCTACGGGCACAAGCCGGACGACACCGACCTCGGAAAATACGACCCGGACGCGCCGCCGGCGCAGCAATTCCGCAACCCCGTGCATTGCGCGGATATGTCCGTCGATCGCTTGGTATACGTCTGTGACCGCGTGAACGACCGCATCCAGGTATTTAAGCCCGACGGAACGTTCATAAAGGAAGCATTCATCGCCAAGCGCACGCTGGGTTCGGGCTCGGCCTGGGACATTGCGTTCTCCAAGGACCCGCAACAAAAGTACATCTACCTGGCCGATGGGGAGAACGACCGCGTCCACATACTCTTGCGCGACACCCTCGAAGTTCTAACTACGTTCGGGGAGGGTGGACGACAGCCCGGCGAATTCTACGGCCCGCACAGCATCGCCACGGATTCCAAAGGCAACATCTACGTGACGGAGACCTATCGCGGGCAACGCGTGCAGAAGTTCGTTTACAAAGGCCTGGGGCCGGTCACGAAGGAAGACCAGGGCGTCCTGTGGCCGAAGAGTTCGAAGAAGTAGAAGTCGCCGAAGTTTGCAGGGATTCCAATATCGTTCCTTTCGGGAGGAAACTCGCAATGAATTGGATTCGCGTTCCGCTTGTATTAGCGCTCATGGCCGTTTCCTCCTTGGCCGTCGCCCAGGATTCCATGAAGAAAGGCGACAAGGGCTGGACAGACTTGGAAAAACAGCTTGCGGACATCAACGACCAGTGGGTATGCGCCCATAAATACCACAAGAACCACGCTCAGGATTGCGTCGAATTTAAGAATAGTATTTGGCCCGACACATTCTTCGAGATCAGCCGCCAGGGAGAAGTCACGGACAAGCAGGAAATGGTGAAGAGACAGACCGCGACCGCCACGGCTCATCCGGTTTCCCCCGGCGATGCGGGACCCAATCCGCAGGATTTCAAATTGATGGCCGTCTACG
Organism: uncultured Acidobacteriota bacterium; assembly: GCA_963768275.1. GTDB lineage: Bacteria > Acidobacteriota > Terriglobia > Acidiferrales > UBA7541 > Palsa-360. The sequence goes on along the minus strand of CAVYHH010000011.1, from coordinate 195,590 downwards.
GAAACGTTGCGCTCGCCACGGATCACACGGTTTTTAAAGCCGCTGACGCGAGCGGGAAAATTGTAGTTACGGACGAGGCGACGGTACTTCGGATGTTCGTGAAGCTGGACGGCAAGTGGAAACCTGCGGGCGCCGCCTTAGTCCCGGTGAAATAGCAATTCCATTTTCAAATCCGCCAGTTTCACGCGCGCCGGCTCGGATCGGCGGCGCGATACCACGCCACAAATTTCTTAAGGCCTTCCTCCAGCGTGGTCTGCGGGCTGTAGCCGAGCAGCTTTCCCGCTTTTGAAATGTCGGCCCACGTCAGTGGCACGTCGCCCTGTTGCGGCGCTTCCCGCTGCACAATCGCTTTCTTCCCGGTCGCGCGTTCGAGCATGCCAACCAGTTCCGAAAGTTTTACCGGATGAGAGTTGCCGAGGTTGCAGATTTCAAATGGCGCTTCGTCCGCGGAAGGGAAGTTGTAATCGAGCGCGCCGAGAACGCCTGCGACAATGTCATCCACGTACGTGTAATCCCTCCCCGTTTCTCCATCGCCGAAAATGGGAATCGGTTTTCCCGCCTCGATGCGAGCGACGAATTTATGAATGGCGAGGTCGGGACGCTGCCGCGGTCCGTACACGGTGAAGAACCGGAGAGCCATCACCGGCAGTTTGTAAAGGTGCGCGTACGTGTAGCAAAACAATTCCCCCGCGAGCTTGGTGGCGGCGTACGGCGAGATCGGGCGCAGGCCGGATTGCTCTTCGGAAAATGGCGCCCGGCTGCTCGCGCCATACACGGAACTCGAAGAGCCGAAGATCAGACGCGAGACGTGGAATTCCCTGCAAAGCTCCAGCAAATTCACCGTGCCGGCGACGTTCACCTGCTCGTAGAGCCGCGGCTGCTCAATCGACGGGCGAACGCCGGCCCTGGCCGCGAGATGAATGATGATGTCCGGCCGGACGCCGGCGACGGTTTCTCGCAGGCGGTCCATCGCGCAAATGTCCTGCTCGAAAAAATCGAATGGCGCGATTTTGCGGATCGATTCGAGATTGTCTTTTTTCCACGCGGGGGAATAGAACTCGTCGAGATTGTCCACGATGCTCAACTGAACATGGTTGCGGAGCAACGCCTCTGCCACATGTGAGCCGATGAACCCGGCTCCGCCCGTCAGCAAAATGCGCTTCGGATTTCCGGCCACGCGACGATCCCCCTCGGCTGGTAAAACGAACGGTCAGCGTAACAGCAAATCACATCGCCGCATAGGGAGCCATGTTGTCGGCAGCGGGCCAGTTTCCGAGTAGCCGACCATCTGCACACAATTGCGAGAGGTTCCGAGTGGTCGTTCCGAACATGGCGCTATTCAGACAAATCGCGCCTCATGATTCCGCACCAACCTGTCGCCAGCTGCCCTGGGGTCGGCTCAAAACCCCGCGAGCGCAACGACGGGACCGTTCGACGTGGGAAGAGTATCAGGGTGGTCATTCGATGAGGATACCCGGCAGTTTTCTGCTCGCGGCAGCAATCAAAAGCATAAATCTGGACAAAATATTACATTAGATATAGTCTACCTCCTTCATGGACACCGGTGCGATTAAGCGGTCCTTGGAAGACAGAGGGTTGCGGTGCACTCCGCAGCGCTACGCGGTGATGGCATTCTTGATGGAGCACACCGGGCATCCCACGGCCGCGGAAATCTTCGAAGCCGTGAATCGCGTGGATCCGCGCTCTTCAAGGGCCACGACCTACAACAATTTGCGGGACTTGGTGCAGGCGGGTTTGGTGCGTGAAGTGGCCGTCGAGGGCCGCGCCGCGCGATTCGATGCAAAAGGCGTGCGGCATCATCACTTCATCTGCGACCGCTGCGGCAATGTTGAGGACCTGAAGTGGTACGACGTGCCTAGGCCTGCTTCGGGTTCCCTCGGTAAGCGGATTCTTCGCGAATGCGAACTTATTTTCCGGGGACTCTGCACGAAGTGCGCTCCGCGGCACGCTTCCCATTAAGCGTCGTAGGTGCGTGGACACGGAATGAATGGCGCCCATTCGCACGCGCGGCCAGCGGCGATGGCGCGAAGAGCAAGCCAAGATGGGTTCGCAGATCGTACCTGTTCTTTTGATCAAATTTTTTGCTACTCGGAAGGAAGGAGCAAACCATGTCAACCGAAACTAAGTGCCCGGTCATGCACGGGACGACGAATGTGGGAATGAGGTCTAACAGCGACTGGTGGCCGAACCAGCTGAACCTCAGGATTCTCCGCCAGAACTCGCCGCAGTCCGATCCGATGGGAGAGGCCTTCAACTACGCCGAAGAGTTCAAGAAGCTAGACTTCAAAGCGCTGAAGAAGGACCTCCGCGCGCTGATGACCGACAGCCAAGACTGGTGGCCGGCGGATTTCGGCCACTACGGAGGCCTCTTCATTCGCATGGCGTGGCACAGCGCGGGCACCTACCGTATCGGCGATGGGCGCGGCGGCGCGGGCGCCGGCCAGCAGCGCTTTGCCCCGCTCAATTCTTGGCCGGACAACGTGAACCTCGACAAGGCGCGCCGGCTGCTTTGGCCGATTAAACAAAAGTATGGCCGGAAAATCTCCTGGGCCGACCTGATGATCCTCGCAGGCAATGTCGCCCTCGAGTCGATGGGCTTCAAGACGTTCGGTTTTGGCGGCGGGCGCCCCGATGTGTGGGAACCCGACGAAGCCGTGTACTGGGGAATGGAAGACACCTGGCTTGGCGACAAGCGCTACACGGGCGACCGGGAGCTCGAGAATCCGCTCGCTGCCGTCCAGATGGGTCTCATCTATGTGAATCCGGAAGGGCCGAACGGCAAGCCGGATCCGCTTGCTGCTGCGAAGGACATCAGAGAGACCTTCGCGCGCATGGCCATGAACGACGAGGAAACGGTCGCGCTGATTGCTGGCGGTCACAGCTTTGGCAAAACCCACGGCGCCGGCGATCCGAAGCTTGTGGGCGCCGTGCCCGAGGCAGCGCTCATTGAGGAGATGGGCCTCGGCTGGAAGTGCGGTCATGGCACGGGCATGGGAAAAGACGCGATCAGCGGCGGACCGGAAGTCACTTGGTCTCAGACGCCAACGAAGTGGAGCAACTACTATTTCGAGAACTTGTTCGGCTGCGAATGGGAGCTGACCAAGAGCCCCGCCGGCGCCTATCAGTTTCAAGCGAAAAACGGCGCCAAGCCCGTTCCGGATGCCTTCGATTCGTCGAAGGGTCACGCGCCAACGATGCTGGTCACGGACCTTTCTTTGCGGGTCGATCCGGTCTACGAGAAGATCTCCCGGCGCTTCCTCGAGCATCCGGATGAGTTCGCAGACGCGTTTGCCCGCGCGTGGTTCAAGCTCACCCACCGCGACATGGGCCCGCGTCCGCGCTATCTCGGCTCTGAAGTCCCGGCGGAGGAACTGATCTGGCAAGACCCCGTCCCGGCGGTCGATCACAAGCTGATCGACGCGAAGGACATTGCCGATCTCAAGCGCAAGGTTCTCGCATCGGGACACTCCATCTCGGAGCTGGTCGGGACGGCTTGGGCTTCGGCGGCGACGTTCCGCGGCTCCGACAAGCGCGGCGGAGCGAACGGCGCGCGCATCCGTCTTGAACCTCAGAAGGACTGGGAGGTCAACCAGCCCGCGCGGCTGGCCAAGGTGCTGCGCACGCTCGAAGGGATCCAAAAGAAGTTCAACAGCGCGCACGCCAACGGCAAGAAGACGAAGAAGGTTTCGCTTGCCGACCTGATCGTTCTCGCCGGCTGTGCGGCGGTCGAGAAGGCCGCGAAGGCTGGCGGACACGACGTAAAAGTCCCCTTCACGCCAGGGCGCACCGACGCGTCGCAGGAGCAGACCGATGTGGAGTCCTTCGCCTATCTCGAACCGGTCGCGGACGGATTCCGCAACTACCAGAAGGGCCAGTTCAGCGTATCGCCGGAGGAGCTGCTGATCGACAAGGCGCAACTGTTGACGCTCACAGCGCCCGAGATGACGGTTCTCATCGGCGGCACGCGCGCCCTGAACGCCAACTTCGGCCAGGCCAAACACGGCGTCTTCACCAAGCGGCCAGGAACGCTGACCAACGATTTCTTCGTCAACCTGCTGGACATGAAGACGAAGTGGCGGCCCTCCTCCACATCCGAAGGCGTATATGAGGGGCGCGACCGCGCGACGGACAAGATCAAGTGGACCGCCACGCGTGTCGACCTGCTCTTCGGTTCGAATTCCGAGCTGCGCGCCCTCGCGGAAGTCTATGCGTGCGCAGACTCCCAGGAGAAGTTTGTGAAAGACTTCGTGGCGGCGTGGACCAAGGTGATGAACCTCGATCGCTTCGATCTTGCCGAAGATCAACGGAAGCAGAGAGCTGCCGGCCCAGCACGAACCGCCGTTTCGGCTGATTAAATCGGCAAATCCGAAGGGCGCGCCGTTCTCGGTTCGCGCGGGCCGGATGGCGCGCCCTTTAATTCTGTGATGATCCTAGTCGCTGAAGTCACCCCGTGGCTTGCAAGCTTTCGGTCGAGTATTGGAATCGATAAGACCATCAAAATCCTCGATCGCTCTTCTTAAATTCGCGACAACCGTTCGCCTCAGCCTCTCTCCGTGGGCAGATCAGAGACATGAGGGGGTACAACCGCGCCGGCTCCGTTTTGCTCATCGCGAGGCGTCCTGCACGACAGATTTCTCGAGCAGTATCTTTGCGCCATGCCCCTCACCCACGCCGCTTGCGCCGACGCGAGAGCGGACCTCGTAGGGTCCGAGTCTGTATTCGTGAGAAAGCGCCATATGCAGGAATGGATTACGGCGTTTCCGGAAACTGACCCACTGCCATGTTGTCATTTAGGCAGAAACGGCGCCTGCCATAGCAACCGACATGGGGAACCTGTGCTCAAGGCGGTGATACAGGGCCTTCCATCACTACATCCAATGTCACAGCTCCCCGGCGTGATGTAGACTCTCCCGATGTTCTCGAATGGGGAGCGCGGCGCCCAATGAGGCCGGACGCGTTACTCGAATGAACTCCATCGTGGGACTTTTCACGGACGTGCTCCCGCCTGGCGGCGTTCAGCGCGCCAGCCGCCACGTCGCCGCCGTGACCGCGAAATTTGCTTCTGACCGCGGCATGGCGTTCCGTTTCCTGAGCCTCAACGACCCGCAAGGGTTGCACACCGTCCGCGTCGGTCCCCTGGAATTTTCCGCTTCCGGCTATGCGGGGAGCAAAATTCAATTCGTATTGGCAGCGCTGCGCGCGGCGAGCCGCAAACCGGCCCTGGTGATTGCGCTTCACCCGCATTTAGCTCCCATCCAGTGGGCCATGAAAACGCGCGGCGGGAAATTTCGGTCGATCGTATTCACCCACGGCGTCGAGGTGTGGCAACCGCTCGGCTGGCCGCGCGGCGCCGCGCTCCGCCGCGCGGATTTGGTCATCGGTCCGAGCGCGGACACCGTTCAGCATCTCGTTTCCGAGCAACATATTCTTCCCGGCAAAGTTCAGCGTCTCCCCTGGAGTCTCGACCCCGAATTTGAGGCGCGCCTTGCGGCCGCCGTTCCGCTTTCGCCTCCCCCGGGTTTTCCCCGGACTGGCCGAATTATCTTGACGGTCGGCAGATGGGATACCGCCGAAAAATACAAAGGCGCAGATACTTTGATTTCCGCTCTGCCAAGTGTCCTGAAAGCGGCGCCAGACGCATCCCTCGTGCTCGTCGGCGACGGAGACGACCGGCCAAGACTTGAACAGCTCGCCCGCAATCTCGGTGTCTCGGAAGACGCGCACTTTCTCTACGGTCTCACGCCTGAGCAACTCTTCGCCTGCTACGCAAACTGTGATGTCTTCGCTTTACCGAGCCGGGGAGAAGGTTTCGGCCTCGTATTTCTGGAAGCCATGGCCCACGCCAAGCCGGTGATTGGCGGGGCGCACGGGGGCATTCCGGACATTGTGGAGGACGGCGTAACGGGCTTGCTCGTGCCGCACGGGGATGTCGAGCGTCTCGCGCAAGCGCTCGAATCTCTTTTCCACGATCCGGGCCGGGCCAGGGAAATGGGCGCGCGCGGAAGAGACCGCATCGAGAAAACATTTTCATTCGCGCAATTTCAATCGCACTTGACCGAGATCCTGGCCAATGTTCTTGCCTAACAACAATGAATTGGCAAGCTTCCCATCGGATGGCGGCTCGCGGGAGTATAATTCGCGGCAGGGAAGGCCCTTTTGAATCTTTTCCCTGGCTATATAGCCCGTTGTGCAAACCCAGGGCCAGAGTGTAGCGCTCGTCCGCCGCGGCAGGCGAGCATGTGCTTGAGCCTGATGTGCCCGCCTGAAGGCGGGCGCTACAAGCACGTCTGAAACTCAAGTTCCTATGCGCCTCTTGCATGTGACCCAATCCTACTACCCCTTTCTTGATAAGGGTGGTCCCACCGTCAAAGTAAGGGCGCTCGCCCGCGGATTGGCATCCTCCGGCCATGCCGTGACAGTCCTAACCGCCGACCTGGGATTCGACTCGGAGAAACAGAAAATAACGGGCGCAGTTCCGGGACGGTGGGGATTCGAGGCCAGGGAAAACGGCGTGGAAGCGATTTATCTTCGGACGCGCGCCCGGTATCGATCCCTGACGTGGAATCCTGGCGTCGCGGCGTACTGTCGCGAACGGCTTGACAGCTTTGATCTTACGCACATTTATGGCCTCTACGACCTGATCGGACCGCGCGTCGCCAGCGCCTGCCGCAGGATTGCCCGCCCATATATTGTGGAACCAATGGGCATGTTCCTGCCAATTGTACGCAGTATCTGGATCAAGCGGCTCTATCACGAGACCCTCGGTGGCCGCATGCTCCGGGGAGCAAGCCGCGTGATCGCCACGTCGGAGCAAGAGCGCCAGGAGTTCCTGGAAGGCGGGATCGGAGACTCCAAAATAGTGGTCCGGCGAAACGGGATCGAAATCCCCGGGCAGTTTCCGGCCGCCGGCTCGTTCCGCAATCAGTGGGGCATACCTGGAGATGTGAAACTTGTCCTGTTTCTAGGGCGACTGGTATCAAAGAAGAGTCCAGAATTGATGCTGGAGGCATTTTCTCACTGGAACCGCCGCGGAAACGGATCTCGCGGGTCCGTGCTGGTTATGGCGGGGCCGGATGAAGGGGATGGCTTCCGCGAGCGTCTGGAAACGATCGCCGCGCAAATGGGGTTGAACGCAAGCGTTTTTTTCACAGGCCCGCTTTATGGGGATGCCAAATGGGCGGCCTACAGGGACGCGGACGTGTTTGTTCTGCCGTCACAGAACGAGAATTTCGGCAATACGGCCGCGGAAGCGGTCGCGTGTGGAACTCCAGTTCTGGTCACCGATCGCTGCGGGATCGCGCCGTTGGTAAACCAGCGCGCGGGTCTCGTCGTGCCGCATGATTGCGCCGCGCTCGAGGCGGGACTGGCTCGGATTTTGGATGACCAAGCGCTCGCCGCGCGTTTGCGCGGAGGGTGCCAGGGGGTAGCGAACTCGCTCGGCTGGGCTGAGCCGCTCGCTCAAATGGAAACTCTGTACCGGGAACTGATCTCGGAGCGGCGCGAAGCATGAAGAAGCATCCAATCATCCGGGCTTGCTGGTTTGCCGTCAACGTTCTCCTGGCCGCGTCCCTTGTGGCTGTTCTTTACGGCGCCGGTTGGGAATTTTCGACGCGCAGCTATTTAAAAGGCTTTTCCGACGCAATTATCCCTGCTTCCGGCGACACGGAGCAAAAAATCGAAGCGATATTGCAATGGATGGCACATGGCCCCGTGCGGCGCAGCTCGGCGGACCCGGCCGATCTGCCCGCGCGCAATCCGGAAGAAACGCTCAACATTCAACAGCTTCTGCAAGTGTGCGGCACGGCGACGAACGCGTTCGTGAACCTTGCGCAGATCAGCGACCTGCACGCGCGGCGGCTTCTCTTGCTGGATCAATACGGGCTCAGCAAGCACGTTGTGGTGGAAGTTTTGATTGGCGATCGATGGGTCGTGGTTGACCCCTCTTACCATTTCGTTTTACGTCTTCCGGACGGACACTATCCGACCCGGACGGAACTGAAAGACCCCGCTGTTTTCCGCGCCGCAACGCAATCGATTCCCAACTATCCGGCGGCCTACACGTATGAGAGCACCGTGCACGTTCGTCTCAGGCGGATTCCCTGGATCGGGCGGTACCTGCGCGGAATTTTTAATTTCATCTGGCCGCCCTGGGAAGAAGCGATCAATTGGACGTTGCTCGTCGAGCGTGAATCCTTCGCCATGCTGGTCGCCTCCGTTTTCCTCTTCTGTTTTGCGCTGGCCGCGCGATTCTTCTTGGGATGGTATTGCAGGAGCAAGCTGGGCATCCCTCGCGAACGACTGCGCGATCAAATCCTGCGAGCGGGGCAAGCCATGGCCGGAAATTCTCAATAAGAATCTGTTTGCTCAGTGGGTCTTGCGGCAGAGGACCTGATATTGCGTGCCCAGGGGCGCGCGATACACAAAATCTTCGATCCTGCGGAATGCCCGCAACGCTCGCGGAAAAATGAACCGAAAATCGGTGCGCAGGATCTCAAAGCCGCCGTCCCGCAACAGCGCTCTTGCTTCCGGCGGGGACAGCGGAATGGCGTCGCGATCGAACGCGCAACGCGACATCACGTAGCGCGTCGCCAGACTCCACGGATTATTCTCCCAGAAGGAAAAAAAGCCTCCCTCGCGCAAGGCTCGATGAACTAAAGCCAGCGCCGCCGCGCGCTGTGCCGGCAGGATGTGGTGGAACACCCCGTTGCAGTACGCCAGATCCATTTGGCCGGACGGCTGAAATTCGCCGATGGACTCGTACCGGATTCGTTCGCTCGGGTGGCGCTTTCGCGCGATCTCAAGAGACTTGGCGGAGACGTCCACGCCGACTGCGGTTTTCGCATTCAGCGCATGGAGAAGCAGGGGCGTCGTCGCGCCGTCGCCGCAGCCAAAGTCCAGCAGCGAGCCGGCCGGCTGCTTCCGTTCATCGAGGCAGCGCTTGAGCCAGGCCACCCGGCCCACGGCAAAATATTCACGGCTTTCCCCGGAGGGCGCAATGGCATTCGACAACGCCTGCTCGTACGCGGCCGCGTACTGATCGAAGAGATCTTCCGCGTCATTCATCGGCGGGACATCCCGAGAACGCTGAGAAAGAAACTGGAGAGGACCACCTGGAATCCCAGCGTGAAACACACCACGCCCGGAATCACGATGCGCAGCGTTTTTTCCGGATCGAGCGGGCCGAACTGGCGGATGCGCCAGTACTCCAGCCCCAGCACCCACGCGCCGGCACCGGCGAGGATCAGCAGGACTCCCGCAACGAGGCCCACTTCCAGCGTGATGTAGCGGAACATCCGCGTGAGGCGAGGGTCTTCCGGCAGCAGGCCTTCGGAGATCGCAAAGACCTTGGTGAACGTCGCAAAGACGACGGACTGAAACCCGATCAGAATAGCCATCGCCGCGAACAGCAGCGTGTGAATATCAAACACAATGTTCCCGATCTTTCGCGGTCCCGGCAGCAGCGCCGCGCTCAGCGCGATTCCAAGAGCGAACAGCGCAATCCCCGGGTAGAGGAACAGCCAGCGCGGGCTGTACAACAACAGAAAACGGAGATGCCGCCATCCATCGCGCCAGGTGCGGAGGTGCGGCGCGCGGTCCCGGCGGTCGGGAGAAAGCGTCGTTGGAATTTCCGTGACGCGCAAACCGAAGGCCGTGGCCTTCACGATCATTTCGCTGGCAAATTCCATGCCCAGTGTCCGCAGCTCGAGCTGTTCGATTTCATCCTTACGGAAAGCGCGGAGGCCGCAATGAAAATCCCCCACGGGACTTTTGAAAAACAGCCGCCCCAATCCCGTCAGAACGGGATTTCCCAGGTAGCGGTGCAACGCCGGCATCGCGCCCGGCAGGATTTTTCCCCGGAAACGATTGCCCATCACGAGGTCATAGCCTTCGCGGAGTTTCGCTACAAATTCGTCCAGTTGCGAGAAATCGTAGGTGTCATCGGCATCGCCCATCAGGACAAACTCGCCGCGCGCCGCGGCGATCCCGCATTGCAGGGCGCTGCCGTAGCCGCGCCTCTCCACGGGGACGACGCGCGCCCCAAAGTCCCGGGCAATTTGCTGCGATCCGTCGGTGCTGCCGTTGTCGGCGACGATCACTTCGCCGCGGATGCCGTGCCGCTCCAGTGCGTCGATCGCTTTTTTGACGCAAATCCCGACGGTTGCCGCTTCATCCAAGCATGGCATGACGACGGAGAGTTCCACGTCGTCGCGATCACCCGCGATCCGCGAAACCACATGCATTTCCGCGATCGAACTCATGGAATCGAAATCCCCCGGAATTCGAGGCGTCCATATGGCCCCGAAGCGTCCCCTGCTGGAACTGTAACCCATCCTGCACAAGGCGAAAAGGGCCGCTAACGGTGAGTGGTGAGTTTGCGATTCCAGTGGGACAGCCACTCTTGGCTGTCCGCCTTCACCTTGCTTAGACTGCGCGGGACAGCCAAGAGTGGCTGTCCTACCAACCCGGCGTTTCAAATTGACACCATTCGGAGCGGTTGTTAGATTGAATGTTCGTGCTGGGGGAGCAGGAAACGCTGAGGAAAAATCCGCGAATCTGGGTTCTGCTGCTTGCAATTTTGACCATGCAGGCGGCAGGGTGTATCACCATCAAGAGAAGGACCGAGGTCAAGAAGGAAGAAATCCGCCCTCAGCTGGAATCCAGCGAAGAGAATCTCCTGGCCAGCTACAACAACCAGGTGCGGTCCGTGCAAAGCCTGCAGGCGACGGTGGATCTGATTCCCAGCACCGGTACGACCTACAGCGGCGTCATCGAGGAATACCATGACGTTCCCGGATTCATCCTGGCGCAGCGCCCCGCGACGGTCCGCGTGATCGGGCAGGCGCCCGTCGTCGCTAAAAACATATTCGACATGGTCAGCGACGGCAAGGAATTCCGGATTTATATTCCCTCGAAGAACTCGTTTCTGGTCGGGCCGACGGCCCTCATCCGTGCATCGAAAAAGCCCCTGGAAAATCTGCGCCCTCAACATATCGTCGAAGCGTTGTTCTGGCCGGAATTTTCAGCCGGCGCGAATGTTCTCTTCGAGCAGTTTGATTTCAGCGTGAGCCGCTATTACATCCTGACCCTGCTACGGCAAGCGGAGGGCGGAAAATTCGAAATCGCGAGGAAAGTCTGGTACAGCCGCACTGACCTGAAAGTCTCCCGCGTCCAACTGTTTGGAGCCGGAGGAAAACTCGATTCCGACATCCAGTATTCGGACTGGGAGCCTGTGCCCCCGGCCGAAGGCGCCCCCGCGACCGAACCGGCGAGTTTCTCGCGCGACATCCACATCTGGCGCCCCCAGGACGATTACAAACTGGAGATCAAGATTCTGAAGCTCACGCTGAACGAACCGATTTCACCGGACCGGTTTGAGCTGGCGCAGCCCGCGGGTACCGACCTCGTGCGCGTGGGCGACGAGCCTTCGGGGGCGCAACCATGATTCGCCAATTGGTTGTGAACAATGTTTTGCACCGCCCGATTCGCACCATCGTCAGCGTCATCGCCGTGGGAGTGGAGGTGGCGCTCGTCATCCTGATCGTCGGGCTCACCAGCGGGCTGCTGCAGGAGACCGCCAAGCGCATCGAAGGCATCGGCGCGGACATCATGTTGCAGCCGCCCTCCGCTTCCGTCTTTCTCGCATTCAGCGGGGCGCCCATGCCGATCAAGATTGCCGACAAATTGCGCGAGCTCCGGTACGTGCAGGCGGTCGCTCCGGTTCTGCTGCAGTTCAGTTCCTCGGGCGGCGTGGACATCATTTACGGAATCGATCCGAAGTCGTTCCGCGACGTTTCGGGTGGATTCGTTTTCCTCGAAGGCCACGACATGCAAGGGCCCGACGATATCCTGATCGATGACTGGGCGGCGAAGGCCAAGCACGCCACGGTGAACAGCACTTTCCGCCTTCTGGACCACGACTTTCACGTCGCCGGAATCGTGGAACACGGCAAGGGCGCGCGCCTGTTCGTGCCCCTCTCGACCTTGCAGGACCTTTCCGGCTCGCGCGACAAGGCCTCGATTTTCTTTATCAAGTGCACCCGCTCGGACCACACCCAGGCCGTGATGGACGAGATGCGCCCCATCTTCCCGGGATACGAAATCCGGCCCCTGAAGGATTTCCTGTCCTTGATGACCGCCTCGAATCTGCCGGGCCTCGACGCCTTCATTGAAAGCATGATCGCGCTCGCCGTGTCGATCGGCTTCCTCGTGATCCTGCTCTCGATGTACACGACCGTGATCGAGCGGACGCGGGATATCGGCGTTTTGAAATCCATCGGCGCGTCCAAGGGCTACATCATTCGGGCGCTGCTCGGCGAATCGGCCCTCATCTGTGTGATCGGCATCGGCGTGGGGATTGCGATGAGCTACACCGGGCGGGCCGTGTTTCTTTCTTCGTTTCCGACGCTGTCAATCCTGATTACGCTCGATTGGATCGTGCGGTCGGCGCTGATTGCGTTCGCGGGCGGCCTTCTGGGGGCGAGTTACCCCGCGTGGCTCGCCAGCCGCAAGGACGCCATCGAGGCCCTTTCTTACGATTAGATGCCAAGCTGGCGGACGGACGTAGTACTCTTGATTCGGTCGCCTGTCGGTTCTAAACTTCGCGCGGAGGCAAATGATGGGTGTAGTGTTTCGTCAGATTCGCGCTAAGAATTTTAGAGGCTTTTCAGACACGGGTTCCCTTGACCTCGCGGAAATTAATGTCTTCTTAGGACCCAACAGCTCGGGAAAATCCACACTTCTTTACATACCCTTGCTCTTGAAACAGACCTTCGAAGACCCCAATCCTGAGAATCAACTTCTTACAGATAGTCGAATTCTCGAGTTGGGGAGTTTCGCGGACGTTGTCTTCGCCCACGACACAAAGCGGTCTATCACGATTGAAGTCACATTCGACGACGACGCACTTCAGGGCCTCCCAACATTCGCAGCTCGACGCAAAGAACCACGACCGGAAGATTTTATTCCGAACCGATTCTCTCTTGACTTCGGAGCAACGCCAAGAACCAGCCGTATTTACGTCAAGGCGTTCTCAATTTATCGTCGGGATGGTGAAATGGTGCTTTCTGGCTCCTCATCCTCTTCAGGCGAAATTAAGCACTGGGAGACTGCACACGGAAATGGGAAGCGTGGAATGTCCCTAAATTTCTATCATTTTCTACCTATGATTTGGCCAACCGGAAAGGCCCGCCAGCAGCCTTTGCCCGCAAATATGGAGTTCCTATTCCAGGGCTTGTACGGACTTCGGGAGCTTTGCGACCGAGTCTTCCCAGCCATGATTCACCTCGAACCCATTCGGACCGCAATCAGACAGGTATATCGTGTGACAGGGGAGAGCCCTACAACCGTGGGGCCGACTGGAGAAAATCTGTTGGGGGTCCTTTATAGAGATGAAAAGCGCAGGAAGACGACGCGCCGAAATCTTCTCAAGAATCTTAATTACTGGCTTGATGAGAAATTCGGCCTTGTGAAGGGTGTCGACTTAGAACCGCTAACAAAGGCGAAGAGCCTGTACGCGCTAGCGGGCAGGGATACAAAGACGGGAACAACAGTAAACTTATCGGCAGCGGGCTTTGGCGTGTCTCAGGTCGCCCCTATTATAGTTCAGGGGTTTCTCTCTCGACCCTCCGCCTGTATTCTAATCGAACAGCCGGAAATCCATCTCCATCCTAGTGCGCAGGCCGATTTGGGTGACCTCTTTATCGAATTCGCAAAGCAAGGCAAACAATTGTTCGTTGAAACCCATAGCCAGTACATCCTCCTTCGATTGCTACGAAGAATTGCGGAGAAGAAGCTGGACCCATCATCACTCCGTGTGTTCTTCGTCTCTAGGGGAGAGAACGGATCTAAGGCCGAGCCTTTGATCCTTGATGACCGAGGAATAGTCTCGAACTGGCCTCCTGGATTCTTTGAGGAAGCCTACAGAGAGACTTCTGCTACCGCCGGCGCTTTAGTGCACGCCTGACACCAATGTGGCTAGTCGTCGACTGTAACGTTCTCGTCGATGCAAGCGGGCAGGGAGTTCGTGAGTACGCAGCGGACTCATATGCTCTATTAGAGATACTGATTAATCGGTCCGACTTCACACTCGCGATCGACTCCAGGAATAGGATCAAGCAACAATACGATAATCGGATTGCATTCCCGATGCACGCGCATAGCTGGTTGCAGCTACTCTTACCTCAGCGAATAAGAGCCGTCCGGCGAGTCGTGATTCCCAAGGGTGCGAGTGTCGCACTACGCGAGGCACATTTTGATCAAGCCGATCTTCCCCTAGTAGAAGCAGCCTACGCATCTGATAAACTTATTGTGAGCAGAGACTTTAGAAGTTTCACTCCAATCGTACAAACGATCCTGAGGCGAAGATTAGAGATCAGGGTACTATCGGCCAACGGCATGCTTCACGACCTCAGGTTACTCGAACAAAGCACAGCTGAAACTGAGAGTTCGCAGTAATACGTCAACACTTTAGGGTGCAACGTGTTATTCGGGTCTTCATCATGTCCCACAGCCTGCTCGGGCCTAGTCAGAAATGCCAATCACGACTACAATACGTCCGCCTGCCGAAGCGCTGCTTTCCTCAAGGGAACTGAGAGTGGAGCCAATCGTCGTTACCGAAAATCTTTGGAAACTGTATCACGCGGGAAAGATGGAAGTTCCGGCGCTGCGCGGCGTTAATTTCAGGGTCCTGCCCGGAGAGTTCGTCAGCGTGATGGGACCTTCCGGCTGCGGCAAGTCATCGCTGCTCTACGTGCTCGGAGGGCTGGCGCAGGCTTCGCGGGGACGCGTCCTGGTGGACGGCAACGATTTGGCCGCAATGAGCGACGCCGAGCGGACCAAGCTGCGGCGATTCAAAATCGGCTTCGTCTTTCAGAGGTTCAATCTTTTGCCCACGCTCGACGCCCGAGGCAATATCGCCATCGCGCAGCACATTCACGGGGACGGCTTTGACCCGCACCGCTTTGAGGTCATCACCAAGATGCTCGGCCTTACCGACCGCTTGAAGCACCGGCCGTCGGAACTGTCCGGCGGAGAGCAGCAGCGCGTGGCCATCGCGCGCGCCATTATCAACGAACCGAAAATTATCCTGGCGGACGAGCCGACCGGAAACCTGGACACACAAAATTCGGAAATTGTGCTATCCATGTTGAGCCAGTTGAACAAAGAGCTGGGCCAGACCATCATCATGATCACGCACAACCCGGAGGCGGCGGCGTATTCGAGCCGCGTGGTGCACATGCGCGACGGCGTGATCGTCGACGGGGTGCCGGCCGACTGACATGCGAACGCTCTGGCGAGCCATCGTGCGGGTTCTGTTCTGGTCCTACGAGCGGGGAACCTGGCAGTATGATCTCGCGGTCGCCGGGATCGTCCTGTTCGTCCTCTTCTCGCCGTTTGTCATTCACTACACGGACCAGCCATCGGTCGGCCCGCCGCCCGCGTCAGCCCTCGTCGAGTTGCGGACCGTGGCGCCCGGCCAAATTGCCACCTACCGCGTCGACGCGCGTTTGCTGGCGACTCCGACTCGCACGCCGGAGCTGGAGCACGATTTGCATGAGACGGTCCAAAAAAATGTGCAGGACTTAAACCACGGCCGTTTCGAAATCGTGCGCATCGACCCCATCCGCGGCGAAGGCGGCACCATCGCGTACTACGACGTTTCCGTAAAGCCCTAAAGTAGCGCAGGCTTCAGCCTGTGGGTTTTAGTCCTTGCAAGGAGTAACCCCCCCACAGGCTGAAGCCTGTTCCACCAAATCCGCCCCGCCGCGCAGTCTGGCTACAACAATCTTTTTTTGATTTCGCGTTCGTACTCCGGAAAATACCGGCTGATGACGGATAGATCGAAGCGGCCGAGGATCGATTCCTTGGGTTCGCGTTCCAGCAGAAATTCAAATGATTTTCGGATGAGTTCCTCCGCCTCGACGGCTCCTCCCGCGAGCCTCGCGTAGTCCTTCGGATCGAGCGTGACCTGGTGAGTGGATTCGCTTCCGGATTCGATCACGCGGACGCGGAAATGGGATGCATCCAATTTTTCGACTTGAATCTTGGCAGCCACGGAACCATTCCCTCCTCTTGGCGCTCGCTCCGAAATGCGGTTTCGTTTCCGGTAGCACAGACTGAAGTCTGTGTTACTGGAACGCGGAAACATAGTACGAGCCGCGGTACGTGAGCTTTGAGCCGGGAGGGACTTTTGCCCCCTCGGCCAGCTCGACGCGCAGCGAGCGCCAACCGGCGCGTGCGGTTCCCGCCGAGGGATAAAAGCCGAGCGTGTATTGCGCGCTGATCGCCAGCGCGATGCGCCGGTAAATCTCGCTCAAATTTCCGGTTTCGCGCAGAAAATAAAGCTGGCCGCCGGCGCGCCGCGCCAGCTCCGCCAGATACAGCGTGTAATTCGGCATGTTCTGTTTGCGCGCTTCCGCGGTGACGAGCATTTGGTTTCGATGCGCCTCCAGCCATTCCGGCGTCATCCCGCGCGGGCGATTCTCGGTGGAGACGATGAACAGCGCGATGCCGTCCGCGCCAAGTTCGCGCGCCACGTCGTCAAACGCGAGGCGCGACGCCGTCGCGCCCGTGCTGGGCAGCGCGCTGCGCGGATCCCAGGAGAGGCCGAGGCCGCTGTCCTGCCCATCCGTGAGCAGAACGATCGCCTTGCGCCCCGTGCGCCCCTGAAACAATTCGCGCGCCGCGAGAAAAACGGATTCATAAATCCGCGACTCGGAGGAATTCTCGACCTTGGCGAGATACTTCGACTCGATGGCGCGATCCAGCAGCGCGCGATTTTTCGAGAAGGGCAGGAGCAGGTGCGCCTCGGAGGAAAACGACACGACGGCGATTTCGTCCGAGGGAGAAAGATTTTCCGCGAGCGAGTGCGCCGCGCCTCGCATTTCCGCCAGCTCGTGAAAAATGCTGGGGCTCGCATCGATCACCAGGACGATGCTGGCCGGCGTGGCCGAAGCATCGAACGAAGCGATCTCCTGCGCCGCGCCGTCTTCAAACAAATGAAAATCGTTTTGGTTCAGGCCGCGCACCTGAGTTCCGTCCGGCGCAGCGACCGTGCAGGGCACCTGCACCAGCGTGACGCGCGAACGGATCGCGCCGTCCGGCGGGGCGGGCGTTGATTCCTTCGTGATTGCGCGCAATTCGCCTGACGCGGGATCGCGCGCGATCGTCATGCCGCTCCCCAGAGAAATCGGGCGCGGCAGCTTTTGAGATTTTGCAGCCGGAGTGTCCTGCGGCGGCGCGTCTCCCCGAAGCACGTGCGTCGCGGGGAAAAAGAGCATTGCCGCTAGAAAAATAAAAGCGGCGCGTGGAAGAATTCGGATCACGCCCTGAGTATGACAGATCTGTATTGGTAGCACAGACTTCAGTCTGTGGGGTTCCATTTGATCTTGGCTACCGCGCGTGGTCTGGGCGCATTTGTGGAAATCCACAGACTGAAGTCTGTGCTACTCAGAGGTCAAAATCGCGCAACGGTTTTTCGACCGGCTGGTCCTTGGCTTTCTTAAGGGCTTCCTCGAACTTGCGGTTGAGCACGTCATCCTTCTTGCTCTCGGCTACCCAGGAATCGCGGAATTTGTCTTCGCGCTTCTGGGCCTGATCGGCGAGGATGCGCGCCGCGTCGCTGATGTCCACATCGGGCGCGGCCTTCACCGGCGCCGTGTGCGCGAGCACCACGGCGAGGTCGGTATCCACTGTGAGCTTCGCCTCGCAGCAGGGGCACGTCACTTCAATCGTCGGGGCGGGCTTCTTCGGCATGAGCGTATTTTACGCCTAAAATGGGTTTTGTAGCACACGCTTCAGCCTGTGGGGGTTAGTCCTTGCAAGGACTAAAACCCACAGGCTGAAGCGTGTGCTACTAAACCCCCCGCGCAATGGATTTCCTCGCTTGATTTCCAGTGACCGCGGCTGCAAAATTTGTGCATGGCTCTGGAATTCACCACCTCTTGTCTAAAAGATTCGGTCGACCTTCTCCGTTTCTACAAGCGGCTGGGAGACCGCGCGATGGCGCAAGTTTCCGACGCAGCGCTGTTCGCCACCCTTGACGATGAATCCAACTCCATCGCCATCATCGTGAAGCATCTCGGCGGGAACATGCGCTCGCGCTGGTCCGACTTCCTCACCAGCGACGGCGAGAAACCCGATCGCGATCGCGATTCGGAATTTGAAGTGCCACCGAAAACGCGCGACGAAGTACTTGCAATTTGGGAATCGGGCTGGCAGCTTGCCTTCGATGCGCTCGCCCCTCTGACCGACGCCGATCTCTCCCGCACCGCTTATATTCGCACCGAGGCGCATTCCGTCATGCAAACCATCCACCGCCAGGTGGCGCACTACGCCTACCACGTTGGACAAATCGTCTATCTCGCCAAACACTTCGCCGGACCGAACTGGACTGCGTTGACGATCCCGCGCCGCAAATCCGCGGAATTCAACGCCAAGGTCGCAACGGGCAAGGCGTCTCAGCGCTGAAGTAGCACAGCCACTCTGTATCCCGAGCCCCTGCGAGAGGCTGGCTATGTGGTTTTCGCTACTGTCGGGTATCCACACATTATCGGCGGCCGAAAAATTCGCATCGGCGATTTTACTTTTGTGCTTTATTTGCATGCTGTGAAAAGCACACAGGCAAGAGTGCCTGTGCTACCAAAACGTTTCGGCGTACAATGTTCGTCGAAATTGAACTGGAAGGCCGTTCGGGAGGCAATTCCATCATGAAATGCGGATGCGGTTTCACGCGGCGCGATGTGCTGCGGGCGGGTTCTCTCGCGGCGGCGGGGATGCTGGCGGGAGTAAGGCTGGGGGCGCAGGCCAAGAAGGGCATGCGGATCGACATTCACGCGCATCTCTGGACTACGGATTACCTCGATCTCTGCCAGAGCTACGGAAATGTGGACACCGGGACGCAGCGCAACAAGGGCGCGGGGATGGGCCAGGAAGAAATGGACAAGCGCTTCGCCCTGATGGAGGCGAACGGCGTCGAGATGCAGATTCTCGACATTTGCCCGCAGGCGCCGCACTTTGAAAACAAAGAGCACGCCGTGAATGCCGCGCGAAAAGCCAACGACCTGTACGCGGAGGCCGTGAGCCGCTGGCCGAAAAAATTCAAGGCCTTCGCGGCCGTGCCCCTGCCTCATGTCGACGAAGCGCTCAAGGAACTCGAGCGCGCGCTCGACCAACTGAAATTTGTCGGCGCGACGATGACCACGTTTCCCGCGAATCATTCCCCGGCCGATCCTTCCTTCGCTCCATTTTTTGAAGAGCTGAACCGGCGCGGCACGGTGTTGTACATCCATCCGTCGGGCAACGGAATCGATTCGCCGTTCGTGATCCCTTTCAACCTGCGCTGGATCATCGGTGCGCCGATGGAAGACACGGTTTCGGTCATGCATTTGATCGAAGCGGGCATTCCGCAGAAATATCCGAAGCTGAAAATCGTCAACTCGCACCTCGGCGGAATGCTGCCGATGGTCTACCAGCGCCTGGACAACATTTCCAAGTGGGAGCATCCGTTGCCGGAGTTGCCGTCGATCACCGCGAAGCGCATGTGGTATTGCAGCGTGGGCCACGGACATCCGCCGGCGCTCCGGGCGGCGGTCGATTCGATGGGCGCGGACCGCATCTGCCTCGGCACGGATTTTCCCGTACGAAGGCGGCGAGCTTTTCGATCACGCCATTCAGTACGTCAGCGACTCCGGCCTGAAGCCCGGAGACGCCGAAAAAATCCTGGACCGCAACGCCGCCTACGTGCTCGGACTCGCGTGACCACCACCCAAACTCCGATCGCGGCTCACACCAAACCAAAGCTCACGCGCAACCAGATTCGCAGCTTCTGGGCCGCCTGGGGCGGCTGGAGCATGGACGGAATGGATTCGTTCATCTACTCCCTTGTCTTGGTCCCGGCGCTGACCGAATTGCTGCCCCGCTCCGGAATTCCCGCCACCACGGCGAACGTCGGCTACTACGGCGGCATCTTCTTCACGCTGTTCCTGATCGGCTACGGCACGGCGCTCGTTTGGGGGCCGATCGCCGACCGGTTTCGGCCGCGTGCGCACCATGATGTTCAGCATTTTGTGTTTCTCTTTGTTCACGCTGCTGGCCGCGTTTGCCACGGGCATCTGGAGCCTCGCGGTGTTTCGCTTCATGGCGGGAGTCGGAATTGGCGGCGAATGGTCGATTGGCGCCGCGCTCGTTTCCGAAGATTGGCCCGAGGAGCGGCGCACCATGGGCGCGGCTCTGATGCACACCGGCTACTACATCGGATTTTTTCTTGCCGGCATCGCGAATATTTTCATCGGCAGCCATTACGGCTGGCGAGCCATGTTCGCGCTGGGCGGCGTGCCCGCGCTGCTGATCGGATTGATTCGCAATAACGTGCAAGAGCCCGCGCGCTGGGAAAATAGAGTGCAGGAACTCGGCGGGAAGTGGACGATGCATAGCGCGTTCCTGAAACTTTTTTCTCCGCAATACCGCCGCAGGACGATTATCAATAGTCTCTTCTTGATCGTGTCACTCGCGGGCTTGTGGGCCGGATCGGTGTACGCGCCGACGGCGATGACCTTCATCGCGGAAAGAGCCGGGCGCACCGCCGCGGAAAGCGCGCGCCTCGCGTCGTACTCCACGGCCTTGCTCGGGATCACAACGGTTCTCGGCGCTTTGATCGTGCCGTTCCTGGCGGACTGGCTGGGCCGCCGCGCCACGCTCGCGATTTTCTACGTGGTGATGATGTTCGCGATCTGGTTTGCGTTCGCCCGCGTTTTTTACATGCAGCAGAACGCCATCGCGTGGTTCCTGGTGTGCTCGGTGCTGCTTGGCCTGGGCGGAGCGAATTTCATCGTGTATTCGTTCTGGCTGCCCGAACAGTACGGAACGGAGTGCCGCGCGAGCGCGTTCGCTTTCATCACCAATCTCGGCCGATTCTTCGCCGCCGGTTTCACGTTTCTGGTAGGCGCGGGAATCCGCCACTACCAGACGTTCGGAATTCCCGTTTCGATGATGGCTCTTGCTCTAGTCGTCGGCCTGGCGCTCGTCCCCTTTGGCGAAGAAACCAAAGGGAAGCCATTGCCCGCCTGATTCTTGATTTTCAAATTTGAAATTTGAAATTTCAGATCCCGAACCAAAAACCGTGAGGGACGAACGAAGAATCAACGACTTCCGCTGGTGGGAACTACTGCCGGGCTCTTATCCAATTCTCCGCTTTCCGTTTTCCCCTTCGCCGGGATCAGCTCGATTTTTTCCTCCGCCTTCGCGTACGTGGAGTGAACGTGATCCACAACGGTCAAACGGAACGTGTACGTGCCGGGAAGATCGCTCGAATCAAAGGTGACATCCATGACCGGATTCAACACGATGGTGTGCGGGGAGCGCGGGTCGGCCCCGATCGTCTCGGAGAAAGTCGGGTTATCCAGGAGAACCTTGCCCTGCGGAGAGAGGAAGCGGATGTGCGCGGTCAAATTCATCTTCTCGGATACCGGGAACGGATAATCCGTCACGACAAAAGGCAGGTAAATTTTCTTTTCGCGAGTCACCTGGCGAATTCGTCCCGCGTTTGGCCTGTCCGCCGCGGGCAACGATACCCATTTCAGGACCGAGTCTTTGGAATCCATAAGCAAGAGATCGAGATGAAAACCGCCTTCCTTCAGGCCGGCGATTTCGTTCGCGTCGGTTTGCGCCATCTTCCGCGCGCGTTCCTGCCGGGCGATGTCTCCGAGCGACGGACCGCCATCCTGGGCGGAGACAAGGAAAATGAAGGAAATAACCAACGCGAATATGAGTGCGAAGAGCCGGAGCGGCTTCAAGGCGACCTCCCGTTCAGTAAATCAATGATAGGCCTCTCGACGACTGCCCGCCTCCACAGGCAGCATTTCACGTGTCGAAAACAGCCACACGAGGTCTGCTGTTGAGGCGCTCGAGTAGGACAGGCTTCAGCCTGTCGGGTTTCAGTTTTCAAGCGGACTTAAAGAGTCTGCTTGAGAACTCGGTTTTGGTTCATGTAGCGCCCGCCTTCAGGCGGGCGCTACAAAATCGCGTCAATTGTGAGTTCTCACACAGACACTTAAAGGGCGGCAGGCTGAAGCCTGTCCTACCGGGCGTTGACCCTGGAGCTTGAATGGCATATGTTGTGGCGCAAGACACCGTCCAAAAATCCGCGTTTGCGAGACAGGAAGTGTTGAGATGAATCCAGTCAGTTCGCAAGAACGCACCGAATCCGGCGTGTCCGAACACGCGGCCGGGACCGCGCGTTACGCCAGCCCCGCGGGAGACAACTCCCTTGGCCGCGCGCTCGGATACTTCATTCTGCGCCTGTCGCTCGGCGTCGACATGATCATGCACTACGTCGTGAGGACTTGGGGCATCAGCCAGGATTTCGTTCCCGTCACGGAAAAGATGTTCGTCGGAAACTTATTGCCGATGTCGTGGGTGCATTACTTTCTGACGTACCTTCCGTACTTTGAGGGCCTGCTCGGCATTCTCCTGATTCTCGGACTCTGGTCGCGCATGGCTCTGACGGCGGAGGGCCTGCTGGTCACCGTGCTGCTCTTCGGCACAGCGCTGCGATCGGACTGGACGGTCGTCTCTCACCAGATGATCTACATTCTCTTCGTATTCATCCTCCTAGCCGTGGAACAGTACGACTACTTTTCCGTCGATTCGCTCCTCGCAAGGCGCCGCCGGAATTGATTGCGGCCATCCCGGCTTGCAGAGCCGCATTGGCACTCGTTTCAGGTATTGTGTCTCCGTGTTTCCAGGGCTAGTGCATGCTATCGCTATGCTCATGGTGCCCCGATTCACCACCGCAATTTGACACTCTCGTAGCTGAAACAAGAACTCTGTTGGCGGCCGTGTCTCGCGGTCCGCAACTTGGCCAGATTTCTGAGTTCGCTCTGTGACGCGAATCACAGCAATGCATTGTCGCTAGCGCCCAGTATCGTCACTGTAAGGCTGGCGTTTATCGCGGAAGACGCCGGCGGCAACAGGACATCCGAGAAGTCGGAGCGAAGGAGGACGCTATGAGGGTCAAGGACGCAATGGCAAAAACACCGGTTTTCTGCAACCTGGAGACGAATCTGAGCGCGGCAGTGGAGATGTTGTGGAACCACAACTGCGGGATTCTTCCGGTCGTGGACGCCCAGCGGCAAGTGGTGGGAGTTATAACGGACCGCGATATTGCAATCGCGCTCGGCACACGGAATCAGCTTCCAGCAGAAATCACGGTCGCAGCGGCGGCTACGCGCAAGGTCCAAACATGCAAGCCAACGGACGATATCCATTTGGCGATCGACACAATGGCCGAGAATAAGGTGCGCCGTCTGATCGTGGTCAACGAACAGAGGCAGCTCGAAGGTATTCTGTCCATGGACGACGTTGTCCTCTCCGCCGGAAGCAAGACTGGAGAGAAACCCGACCTTTCGTCCGATGATGTTTTGAGAACCCTGAAGACGCTCTACTCGCCACAGTTGATGGCACGCGCGGCAGGCGGCTAATTCGGCGGGCGGCAAGGCTTTCGCGCGCATGAACTTGCCGGTGGGCTATCGCTTCATTTGAAATGGTGGGCAAGCGGAGCTACGCCGGTAGCGAAGAAGCGAATAGGCGAGGCAATGACATATGACCGCCAGGTTATATTTGAGAATCCTTCTCCGTCTCGGCGGGCAACATCCACAGCCCCTCTATTTTTCCCGAAGGCTCGAAGGCGATGCGAACGATCATCGGTCCGTTCTCAAACTCGCACCGGACGTCCACACGGTCAAACTCAGGATCCTTCCTCGCCGCCCTGATGTTCTTGAACGGGCCGAGGTGCATCATGACGTGCATCCACGACGCTTCCAGACGGTCGGTGGGCATCGTTTCTTTCAGCTGATCGTTGAATCTGGTGCTTACCTCGCTAAACTCATGCTGCCGCAAGAGGTCCGTGATCGTCCTGGCCGATGCTTCCATGCTTTCCGGGCTGACGTCGGAAACCGGCGCGATCCGGAAATGGATGATCTGGTTCGTGTCGTCGAACATCAGCTTCAATTCGACTTTGTAATGCTCGAACTGGCTCTTCGATACATAGATCGGCTCGCCCTGAACCTTCCTTGTGGTTTGCGAAATCTGCGCCTGGAATGCTCCGGCCACGCCGGCCAATTCATCCCGCGCGCTTTTCAGATCGCTTTCGCTCACGGAACCCTTGAGGTCAGCGCTGAACCGCTCGCGAACGGATGCGATGCCGCCATGGGCGAATTCATCCATGACGTCCTTCGTGATCGCCAGGCGTTTCTCGTCGGACGTTTGGGCATTTGCAAGGCCCTGGATAAGCAAAACGATCGTGAGCAGCAGCAGGAAATTTCGAAGCGGGCGCATGGTGACCTCCAGCGTTGCGGACAGAGGCTGTGTACGCGGACGTACCAGCGGATAGTATCACTGTGGCACAGGCTTCAGCCTGTGGGTTTTCGTTACGGCAGCGGTGACCGTGCTCCGACGAACCCCCACAGGCTGAAGCCTGTGCTACTAACCCCCACCTCCCAAAACTTGATATAAAATGACGAGCCGTCTGGGTGCGATCGATACAGGCAGAATCAGCAACGCGGAATCCAATAAGAAATCCGCTGAAACGTCGGGGAGGCCATGAGAAAAAGAATTGGATACGTTCTCGGCACGGCGCTCGCTCTTCTCATACTGTGCGGACAGCTTTCCGCGCATCACGGGTCGTCGAACTACGACATGTCGAAATCCGTTTCAGTGAAGGGGACTGTTACCGAGTTTTCATTCATCAACCCGCACTCGGCGATACATCTCGAAGCGAAAGACGACAAGGGCAACGTCGAACAATGGCTCATCGAGGCCGATAGTCCGAACAATCTGGCCAGGGCCGGCTGGAACAGAGACTCGATCAAGCCGGGAGACCTGGTCACCATTGTCGGGAATCGCCTGAAGGACGGCTCGAAAGTCATGCGCCTGCAAAAAGTAATTTTCGCCGATGGAAAAGAGCTGAAGCCGCGCGAGGGCGATGAGTATTGATCCCGGTCTGCAAGAACGCCGTAACGCCATATCACGATTGGGAAAGGGTTTCATGAGGCGAAATTGCACAACGGTTTTGAGTTTTGCGTTCCTCGCGGCGCTCTCGCTCCCGATTCTTGCGCGGGCTCAGGACGCCAGCCGCCCCGTCGCGCCAAAAATGCCGGCGGTTACTTCTCCCGGAGCCGATTTGACTGGGGTTTGGACGCAGTTCCCTCGCATTGGCGGCCGCAGCGCGGGCGAGGGCGGGTTTGTTTTCAGCAAAGAGGAACCGCCGATGACGCCCTGGGCGGAAGCAAAATTGAAGTCCACTAAAGCACCCCACACGGGCGGCTACACAGGAGAGTCGGACGACACAACTTTGAAGTGCTACCCTCCCGGCGTGCCGCGGATTTATCTATTCAATTTTCCCATGGAAATTTTTGTGGTTCCCGGCCGAGTACTCATCGTCCACGAGTTCGGCCACTTCATCCGGCAAATCTGGACCGATGGGCGGCAGCATCCCAAGGATCTGAATCCCAGCTGGATGGGCGATTCCATAGGAAAATGGGAGGGAAATACGCTCGTCGTCGATACGATCGGTTTCAACGACAAGACATGGCTCGACCAGGTGGGCCATCCGCATTCCGACGCGCTACACCTCACCGAGCGAATCCATCGCACCGCGCCTGACATGCTGCAAATCGACTTCACGTTCGATGATCCGAAGGCCTACACGAAACAATGGACCGGGACCAAGCAATTCAAGCTGCGCCCCGACTGGCATATCTCCGAATATATCTGCGAGGAAAATTTCGACAACAAACCGATCGAGGAGATCAGCAAGTAACCGGTAGCACAGACTTCAGTCTGTGGGTTTCCATTTGATCTTGGCTAGCGCGAGCGGTCTGGGCGGATTTTGCAGAACCCCACAGACTGAAGTCTGTGCTACTCGCTATTTCTCCGCATTGGCCGCGGGCTTCTCGGGCGCGTATTTAATAAGAGTCCCGCCCTCGGACTCGTAGACTTGCGCGCCAATCGCACCCGCAATCTTGAATCCTTTGCTTTCCAGCAAGTCCGCCGCGATCCCGGCCCGGTGCGCGTGATTGGAGACCAGAATCAACGGTCTGTCCTTGGGGATTTGGGCGAGATGCTTTTCGAGGTCCGCCGCCTGGATGTTCAGGTACACCGGGAATCCGCCGTTCTGCGCAATTTCCGTAGGCCGCCGGACATCGAGCAATAAGACGCTGCCGGGCTTGGCGAGCAGCGAGTCAAACTCCGCGCGGGTAAGTATCTTCGCCTTGCTGGGCGCGGTTGCGGCCGGTTGCTGCGCAAAACTCACCGCGCTCGCGAGCAGGATCAGCAGAACGAGTTTTTTCATGAGGTTTCTCTCCGTTTTCCATCGGATCAATGCAAGATCCAGTGTGCCATTCTCCCACTCTCTCGCTGCTTTGCAAAGAGCTGTCGACAAATCCAGCCGGCCCATCCACGCAGATCGGCCCCTTATGGCAGGGTGATCGTCTCCTGTCGTTCTAAATCGTGGCGCTTGGGGCCGAACACTCATTCGACAAGCGCGTTTGCTGTTGCGAGTCGGAACCTTATTGGTCCTTTCCACCTACTTGCAATTCAAACCCATCCGGATCGCTAAAGTGAAAACTATGCTCACTCGTCCGCGTTTTGAGTCCGCGCCGCTTCAATTCGGCTTCCACCTTATCTTTCACGCTCTTGTCCGTGTCCCAGTTCGCGATCGTCAGGCAGACGTGATCGACCACGGGGGTTGTAGGCGTCTTGCGCGGGTGAAAGATGAGCAGCGATTCTCCCACCGCCAGATTGGCTTTTTTTCCGTCGTCCAGCGTAACTTTCAACCCAAAGAGTTCCGCATACCAATCGCGGCTCTTGCCGTAATCGGCGACTTGATAACCAACATGATTCACGTAGGTGGCTTTGAGCACGTTGCCCTCGGGTGCCGCGGTCGGGGCCGCACTCGCGGCCGAGGCTGCCGTCGCCGCCAGAGCGAGGCTCTGAATCAGTTGCCGGCGGGTCATTCTTCCGTCCTCGAAGTCATGAAGAAGTTTCGCGATCACGTGTTCCATTGCTTTGTCCTCCTCTTCGCAGTCGCATTCTCGTTTGATTGGCCGGTTTCCAGGTTTCCGCTTGCGCCCCACTCCCAATTGCGCCGAAGCATAGTCCTGACGGAGCGGTGTTGCAAGGACGTTAGCAATCGCCCGCGGACGAAAGTCTTGATCCGCAATCAAGGGATTGAGGTATAGTCTGGGCATCATGCGATTGCCGCTTGCACCTGCTGCGAAGAGACATCTATTCGGCGTGGGAATTTTTGCCGCGCTGCTCCTGGGCCTTGCCCTGCGCTCTTTTTTGCCGGCCGTCTCGGCGCAGGGATGGGAGCCGGCGATTCGCGATTTTGAAGAGCAAGACAAAATGCATCCGCCCAAGCCCGGCTGCATCGTCTTCGCGGGAAGTTCCAGCTTTCGGTTTTGGGACACGCTGGTCTCGGACATGAAGCCGCTCGATGTGGTCAATCGAGGATTTGGCGGCTCGGAGTTTTCCGACCTCGACATGTACGCGCAACGCATCGTGGTCGCGTACCGCCCGCGCGCCGTGGTCGTCTACGAGGGAGACAACGACCTCGCGGAAGGCTCTTCCAAAACGCCTGAAATGGTCGCGGGCGACTTCCGGAAATTGGTTCAGTCCGTGCATGCCGCGTTGCCCGATACCTGGATTTATATCCTGTCGATCAAGCCGTCCAACCTGCGCAGGAAACAGTGGCCGCAGATGAAAGCGGCGAACAAGCTGATGCAGGACTACGCCGCGACGCAGAAAAACGTGCAGTACATCGACATCGCCACGTCCATGTTCGATGCCAAGGGGAATTTGCCGGCCGATCTGTTCAAGTCCGACGGCTTGCACCCGACCGCGAAGCTTTATGCGATGTGGACGGCGATCATCAAACCAATCCTGCTCCAGCGATTCGGTCCGGAAAAAAGTAGTTCACGCCTGATTTTTCCTGCGCCCTCGTTGCAATTTTTGGGTTGAGTGGCGCAGGCTTCCAGCCTGCGGGGGTTAGTGCTTGCAAGCACCAAAACCCACAGGCTGGAAGCCTGCGCCACTCAACCAATACCGCTCAGCAACTCTTCTCCTATCCTGCTAGAATAATTCAATGTTTGAGAACCTGACAGACAAGCTGCAACGAGTCTTCAAAAACCTGCGTGGCCAGGGAAAACTCACCCAGGAGCACGTGGACGAAGCCCTCGCGGGAATTCGCGAGGCGCTGCTCGAAGGCGACGTCAACGTCGGCGTGATCGATGAATTGCTGACGCACATGCGCGACAAGGCGCTCGGCTCCGAAGTCCTGCTCCAACTTTCGCCCGACCAGCAGGTCATCAAGATTGTGCGCGATGAGCTGGCGCTGCTGCTCGGCAAGCACGCCAAGCCGCTTTTCTCCTCGCGCCCGCCTTCGGTGTGGATGATCGTCGGCCTGCAAGGTTCGGGCAAGACGACCACCACCGGCAAGCTGGCGAAGTGGGTCTCCGCGCACGGCCACCGGCCCATCGTGGTTTCCACCGACGTCTACCGTCCCGCGGCGCGCGAACAGCTTTTGCAGGTGGCCAAGGCGGTCCACGTTCCGTGCTGGCCCGGCACGGGCACCGACAAGCCGCTCGAAATTGTGCGCGGCGCGATTCGCGAAGCCAAGCTGTCCGCGCACGACGTGATTCTCGTGGACACGGCCGGCCGCCTGCACATTGACGACACGCTGATGGAAGAGCTGGGCACGCTGAAGCGGGAACTCACGCCGGCGGAAATTTTGTTCGTGGCGGACGCCATGATCGGGCAGGACGCGGTCCGTTCCGCGGGCGAGTTTCACAAAAGGCTCGGCCTCACGGGCGTCGTCCTGACGAAACTCGACGGCGACGCGCGCGGCGGGGCGGCGCTTTCCATCGGCAAAGTAACCGGTGCGCCGGTGAAATTTGTGGGCACGGGCGAAAAATACGACGCGCTCGACGCGTTTTATCCGGAGCGCATCGTCTCGCGCATCCTGGGCATGGGCGACGTGCTTTCGCTGATCGAGCGCGTCGAGCAGTCCGTTGATGCCAAGCAAGTGGCCGAACTCGAACGCAAACTGCGCCGCAGCGAATTCACGCTCGAGGATTTCCGCGACCAGTTGCGCCAGATCCGCAAGATGGGGCCCCTCGAGCAGGTGCTGGGAATGCTCCCGAAAGTAGGTCCGCTGGCGAAAGTGCCCAAGGACGTGCATGTCGACGAATCGAATTTGAAGCGCATCGAGGCCATCATCAACTCGATGACCAATTCCGAGCGCAACGATCACAACGTCATCGACGGCAAGCGCCGCAAGCGCATCGCCCGCGGCAGCGGCACGTCGGTGCAGGAAGTGAATCAGGTGCTGAAGCAATACCTCCAGATGCGCCAGATGATGAAGCAGTACGGCGCGCTCGCCGCCCAGGGCCGCCTCAAGGGCCTCGGCAAACTCAGCGGCGTGTCGTAGTTCTAGTAGCACAGGCACTCTTGCCTGTGTGGTTTTTGCGGCCGTCGCTGGATCGGGTAGCCTGCACGTTCAACCCACAAAATCACACAGCCAAGAGTGGCTGTGCTACTCAAGTCCCCAAACAAACCCCTGGCACCGCCGTTGCATCTCTATAAATGGGCCAAACAGGGGATTGGAAGGCCTGCGGGGTATCGCAAACAGGGGGAACCAGCTATAATCTTGGGCCAGGAGGAAGTGAATCGTGCTGGCAATCCGCTTGGCTAGAATTGGAAAGAAGAAGCAACCGTTTTATCGCATTGTCGTGCTCGACAAGCGCAAACCCCGCAATGGCAGGACGGTCGAGATCGTCGGAACCTACGACCCGCTCAAGAACCCAGCGTTAATTCAATTGGATGCCGAGCGCGTGAAGTACTGGTTGTCGTGCGGTGCGCAACCCAGCGATACCGTGCGCAGTTTTTTGACGGCCCAAAAGATCGCTTGAACCGCCCCGCGGTGGCTCAAGGAAGGTTCCCCTGGCCCTCGGAACCTGCACAAGTGAGAGCTCGAATCGAACCCGCGAATGTGACTGAGGGAGGGCCCCATGAAGGACCTTGTGGAAGCGATTGCGAAGGCATTAGTCGATCATCCCGAACAAGTCCAGGTGCGATCGGTGGATGGGGAGCAAGTCACCGTGCTGGAATTGCGCGTGCATCCCGAAGATCTGGGCAAAGTCATCGGACGGCAGGGGCGGACAGCGAAGTCCATCCGTACGATCCTCGGCGCCGCCGGTATGAAAATTCGGAAGCGCCTGACGCTTGAAATCCTCGAATAGAGAGCCCGCGGAAGAATTCACAGGCGTAACGCTTGCGAGAATTCTGCGTCCTCGCGGCCTTCGCGGGGAAGTGGCCGCAGAAATCCTGACCGATTTTCCCGAGCGTTTACCGAAGTTGCGCGAAGTGTGGCTCGCCGATGGTCGTCATCCGCCGTGGCGCATCCGCGTGCAGCGCTGCTGGCTTTCGCCGGGCCGGGGCGGCCAGGTTATTTTTCATTTTGCGGACGTTGACAGTATCGAAGCTGCGGACACCCTGCGCGGATTGGAAGTTCAGGTGCCCATCGAGCAGCGCGCGCGGCTCGACGCGGGAAGTTACTTCGTCAGCGATCTTGTCGGCTGCGAAGTGTGGGAAGCGGGCGCTGCGTCGGCGCTCGGTTCGGTGCGCGACGTCGAATTCCCAGGCAGCGCGCCTTTACTGGCGGTCGATACGAACGAAGGCGAAGTCTTAGTGCCCCTCGCAGCCGAATTTTGCATACGCATTGACGTGAAAGCGAAGCGCATCGAAGTGAACCTCCCCGAAGGCTTGCGCGATTTGAATCGCGGCTGACCCCCGCCATACTACCCACTCTGAACTGTCATTCCGAGCGAAGCGAGGAATCTCTCTGTGATGGATTCCGGGGAAAAAGAGAGATTCCTCGGCGAAGAACGCGTCTCGGAATGACACCAGGCAGGTTTTTGCGCAAAGAGCGGCCCGCGTCGCGTTACACTGTCCCTGCCATGCAGTTTGAGATCATCACGATTTTCCCTGAATTTTTTGCCGGCCCGCTGGATTACGGGATAGTGCGCCGGGCGCGCGAGGCGCGTCTCGTGGACGTGCGCCTGCACGACCTGCGCGCCTTCACGCATGACCGCCATCGCACCGTCGATGACCGCCCGTTCGGCGGCGGCGAAGGCATGGTGCTGAAACCCGAGCCGCTGTTCGAGGCCGTGGAATCGCTGTTGGGCGATGGGGTTCCCCCCGGAGGGCGCGGGAAAGGCAATTCCGATATTGGATTTGTAGGGAGACGGTTCACCGAGAACGTTCTCCGTGAACGGCCTGCCGTGCCCCTACAAGGTGAAGCAACACCAACCGCCGGGAAGGGTGCGGCCATTGTTCTTCTCTCAGCATCTGGAAAATTATTTCGCCAGGACACGGCGCGCCGATTTGCACAACTCGATCGAATCATCCTGCTTTGCGGCCGATATGAAGGAGTGGACGAACGCGTGGCCGAACATCTCGCCACGGACGAACTCTCGATCGGCGATTTCGTGCTTTCCGGCGGCGAATTGGGCGCCGCGCTCATCGTGGACGCAGTCACGCGCCTGATCCCCGGCGCCCTGGGCAACGAAGATTCCACGGTAAACGAATCCTTCAGCGCCCTTGAGGCTGCGAATAGCGAAGTGACGATTTCCACCAGTCACCAGTCGCCAGTCACCAGTCACCTCCTCCTCGACTGCCCTCACTACACCCGCCCCGCGGAATTCCGAGGCTGGAATGTGCCGGAAGTTTTGCTCGGCGGAAATCACGAAGAGATTCGCCGCTGGCGCCTGCAAAAAGCCCTGGAAAAAACGCGGCGGAACCGCCCGGATTTGCTGGTCAACGCTTAATCCATCTCACATTGCAATTCGGATGGGCTTTTAGTAGCACAGGCTTCAGCCTGTGGGTTTTAGTCCTTGCAAGCACCAACCCCCACAGGCTGAAGCCTGTGCCACTTCAATGCGCCGCCCCAGGATACGGCTGTACGGTCGAATCATCTTCATCCGGCTCGTAGAGCCACATATCCCGGTTTCGAAAATAATTGAAGAGAGGTCCGAGGTCCATTCCGGGGATTTCGCGCGCCCAAACCGTTTTCGCATGATCGATGTCAGCGTCGTTGTAAACATACTCCTCGCCGGAATTGTGATCTTTCGAATAGCGGACCAGGACGAGGTGTTCGCCGGGGAGCGCCGCGAGTTGCTTTTCGACCGGCTTTCGAAAGGGTTCGCTCAAATCATCCACGTAGGGAAAAGCATCCGCGTAAAGATTCCTTTGCATCTCGCAAAGTTGCAGCACGATCGCAAGCACAAGCAGAAGTTCGCAGCCTGCGCTCAGATATGCCCGCCATGGCGCCACAGGCCGCTTGGCGAGCGAGAAACCCACGCGCAATAGCAACAAGACCAGCAGCGGGACCGCGAGCGCTAATACGCTGTGACGGTGCGACCATTCGAACAAAGCGCTCGGCTGGGAAATGACGGACTGCGCGAAATAGATCGGTCCGATGAGCACACTGAAGAGAACAATGAGCCGCGTCAAGGCAACGCCGGCAGCCCTGCCGAATAAGCGCAACCGCCGCAGGGTACGCATGCATTGCATCATCAGCACAAAGACAGTGGCCATGAGCGGCGCGGCATAGTGCGCGTGGTAGTAGACGATGACCCAGAGTCCGACGGCCGAGAGAGCGACTTGAACGAGCAGCAACCGATTCCGCGGCTCTATTAATACCCACGGCAGGGCGAGGAAAGGGATCGACAGCGCAGGCCCCAGGAAAAACTCCCAAAAATCGGTGGACTTGTACCACCACTGTCCTTTGGCGGCGTCCCAACTGGCCTGATACAAGCTCGGCAAAAAATTGTGGTAGAAGTCGTCAAATTGCGGATTGGCGTAGGGGATGGGCGGCTTGTCATGCTGCCACAAGAAAATGGCGGTAGTGATTTCCCGCTGCTCGATGAAGTGAGGGAAAACGACGGGGCTTGCCGTCACGCGCCAGTTGTAATATCCGATGAATCCCGCGGCGCAAGCGAGAATTGCGGCGATAGGCAAAACGATACGCCTCAGCGCGGCGCCGCGCGTCGGAACGCTCAGCCGCAACGCCCACCAAAGAAGGGCCGCGCCAAACGGAATGAAAAAAATAGCGCCTTCGAGGGGCCGGCTGATTGCAAGAATGCCCGCTCCCAAACCGAAAATAATCGCGTCGCGCGCTCGCTGTTGATCCCAGATTCGGGGCAACGCTCCCAGGACCAGGGCGGCCCCGGTCGCCGCCACCGCTCCGCCCCAATAGCTGTTCATCCAGTAGCTGAACACGCCGAAGCGCATCCAAACCAGGACGCCGCCGAGAAGCGCCCACTCCGGCGGCACCCATCCTTGCAGCATCCAGGTGAACGCCATGCACATGGCGGCAACGCTCAGCAGTACGCCGATCCAGGGCTGGCCCAGCAATTTTCCGATGGCCAGCGCCATCCCTTGCGCCGGGGGATACATCGACGCGTACGTCGGATGCTGGATGACGTGAAACGTATCGAAAAAAATCCAGAGCGGATGCGGCGGATTTGCCAGACGCCCGTGAGCGAACGTGTCCCCGGCCAGCAAGTAGCTGAACTCGTCATGAACCTTGGGCTGCGGCACAGGCAGCCACGGCAAAAGCGCCACACGCGCGAGGATCGTGACGCCGCCAATGGCCGCGACGGCGATCCGCTTATTTCGCGCGAACTGGGTGAACTTTCGCTCCATCCAGACCAGAATCGGCTCACCCAATCCCGGCTTGGGCCAGAGGAGAAGCAAACAGACCGCAAGAATAATCCAGTGTATGGAGTGCACGGAGGCTTCAATCACATTCCGCAAGAGATGCACGGCATATCCGAGTGATTCTCATCATCATCATCACAGGCTCACTGCTTGAGACATCTCAATATTTGCTCCAAGGAATTCGAGCATATCCTCCCGGTGGAAGAATCCAAAACAGAAATGAAGGAATCGTTGCAGAGGAACCAGGTTCTGGGTGCTGGAAGCAGCGTGTCCCGCAAATCATATTTTACTCACCAAGCACACTCTTCCGTGGCTTGTCTTGCCTGGGTTGAGGGCCCATGTTGGAATAGCTTTCAGAGACTCGATCATGCGTTCGCGGCGAAGAGTCTGATTTCAGCAAGGCTTGGCGGCATATTCCGTCCGCTCACCCAAGAATCGACCTCCGACCATGACTCACAAAGGACGAATACTCGCCGATCGAATCCTCGCTGTCCCCCTGGCATTTCTATTTAACGGAGCCGCGCGGTTGCTTGGCAGGGTGCTGCGCCGCGATCACTCCGTTACGTCCGAAAATGTGAAGGTCATCGTCGTCGCCAAGTTGATCGGCATGGGAAGCATTTTGCAGTGCGCCCCTCTCTTGAGAGCGCTCAAGCACCGCTACCCGAATGCGAAGCTTGTTTTCGTGACCATGCGGTCCAATCGGGAACTTCTATCGCGGCTATCGAGCGTTGACGAAATTGTCGCGCTGGATGACCGCAGTCTGGTGTCGATGGCAGGCACCACGCTTCGGGCCATTGCAACCCTCATTCGGCTGCGAGCCGATTTCTACTTTGATCTCGAGGTCTATTCCGGGTTCGCGTCTCTTCTCGCGCTATGGGCCGTGACGCGAAATCGATTGGGGTTCTACCGCCACAGTACAGCTTTTAAAAAAGGTATTTATACGCACCTGGTTTATTTCAATACGCGTATGCCGGTGCGGCAGCTTTATCTGCAGCTTGGCCGAGTCGCGGGAATCCCCGCCGGCCAGAGCGAACTCATGGGACCGATTCAGGTCCATGACCGGGAGCGAACGGAGGTGTCCCGCCTCCTCGCCGAAGTTCCCGGATGGCAGCCGGAGCAGCCGTACATCGTCGTGAATCCAAACGCGTCGGACCTGCTGCTCGAGCGCCGCTGGCCGACCGAGAGTGTGCTTGAGGCCATCCACCGTTTGGTTTTGTTGGGCAATCAAGTCGTGCTGATGGGAGCTCCGAACGAGGCTGGATTCGTACAAAGCCTCTTTGAAAAGCTGACGCCTGAAACCCAAGTTCGCGTCTTTAATACCGCCGGGCGGCTGAGCCTCGGCGAACTTCTTGCGCTCCTGCAAGGCGCGGCGTGCGTCCTCACGAACGATACAGGTCCGATGCACATGGCGATTGCCCTGGAACGGCCGACGGTTTGCCTGTTCGGGCCCGCGAATCCCGAACACTACGGGCAGGACTTGCCCTACGTCGATATTTTCTACGCACGGGTGTTTTGCAGCCCCTGTTTGTACGAGGCGGACGAACCTCCGTGCAACGGGAATAATGTCTGCATGCAGCGAATCAAGCCGGAAGCCGTAGTCGAAGCCGTGCAATACCTCGCGCATACAGGTCATCCAAGACGAAAAAAACAACGCGAACCCTTTTTGAATAGCTTCCCGGTTTTGGCGGAATCGCTGGACGGCAGGCTGCTGGGAGTTGTAGAGCGCGCGTCCGTGGGGCGCGCCAAGGAGTCAGATGAGCGTGAGTTTCACGACGGAAATGGTAGCGGATCTTCCGAAGACATTGAAGTCTCCGCAGGCAAGTAGCGCGAGCGGCGAAGATTCGAGCGAAAAAGGAATTTGGATCGCGCGAGCCGTCATCGTCGGCGTCGCCGCGGCGCTGGCCTGGTACACCTGGGGCCATTGGGGAGATTTTCAGATCGACAACGGAAGGGAACTCTACGTTCCCGCGGAAATACTGAAGGGGAAGCTGTTGTTCCGCGACCTTTGGTACATGTACGGGCCGCTGGCGCCGTACGTGAAGGCCTTGCTGTTCCGGATCTTCGGCGTTCAGCTGACGGTGCTCTATGTTTTCGGATTGACGCTGACGATCGGAACCGCCCTGGTTACCTTTGAAATCGCGCGCCGCTTCCGTATGGGGCTCGTGGGCAGCACGGTGCCGTCGCTCTTTTTCCTATTCGAGGCGTTTTATCCGTCGATCCGCAATTTTGTCTACCCGTATAGTTACGCGGCCTCGTTAGCGGCGTTCCTCGGACTGGCCTGCCTGTATTTTGTATTGCGCCACGCCTCCGGCATGCGCGCGTTGGATCTGGGCTTGGCGGCTCTGTTGGGAAGCTTGGTCATTCTGACGAAGCAGGAATTCGGCGTCGCCTGTCTCGCCTTGTTGGGGTTCGAAGTCGCAGCCTGCTATTGGATTCGACGTTCCTCTCCCGACCTGCTTCGGAATGTCGCGGTGTGTTTTGCGGGATTGATGCCCGCCGTGGCGGGCTACGGTTGGTTCGTCTGGAAATTGTCCGCGCGACTGATCTTTTTTGAGAATTGGATCTCGACGCCGGGAACGTATTTTATGCGCACGTTCGGGAAGATTACGATCCCAGCGCAGGGCCTCCGCTTTGTGCCATCGGAATTGCTGATCTGCACGGAGTACACACTCCTGGCCGTAGCCGAATGGGCTTTGCTTGCGACTATTGCCGTTTATGCGATCAAAAAAATGGACCTCCGCTCACGTTCGTCCATGGCGGTATCGGTGGCCGCGGCTCTCACTCCTCTGTGGATCGGCGCGATCGCATTCCTGGTGATTTATCCCATGGGAATCGCGAAAGCCGCCAAGGAATGGACTTCCCTGATCATCCCCACGACCGAATCCATTTTCCCTCATGGTCTATTTTTTCTGGTCGTATTTTTCACCGGTTATGCCCTCTGGAAATTGGCTCGAGCGCCGCGGGACGAGATGGCCCTTCAAGAAGCCGCGCTGGGAATCTATGCGGGCTTGGTCGCTTTGCGCGTAATGATGCTTCTTCGGGCCACGCTCTTCCAATGCACTGTTTTTTTTAACGGCGCGGCGTTTATTGTATTTGCCATACTGCTCTACAGAATTATTCGCTGGGCTTGCCGCACCTTGGACGCCAAGCGTGCTGATTTTGTGATTGGGAGCATGTTCGCCGGCGAAACCGCCTTGCTCTTTCTGCTGCTTTTTCCCAGGCCGGAAATACTGACCACGCGGCTTACCACGGACCAGGGAAGTTTTTACACCAAGCCGGACGTGGCCGTTCTTTTTCCGCAAATCATTTCCTTCATGAAGACGCACACGCGAAACGGAAAAGACATTCTGGTATTGCCGGAACCGCCAAGCCTGTACGTTTTCGCCGGGATGGAGGCTCCCAGCCGGATGTATGCGCTCGTGCCGGGATATGTGGCGCCGGAACAGGAGCAGCAGTACATCGACGAAGTGGCATCGAATCATGTGCGCTATGTTCTGATCTCGAATCGAATTGTCGTGGAATACCACGTAACCGGTTTCGGGAACGGCGGCTACAATGTGCCGATCTATCAATGGATTATGGCGAATTATGTGAAGGTCGGACAGTTTGGCCCCTTGCCCGATGCGGATTATCCACCTTACACCATGTGGATATACGAACGGAAAGATCTGGCGCAGGAGAATTGAGCCGGGTCTTTGGTTGGCCCTTTCCGTTGACCGAATGAAATGTTGGCGCGCGGGTGGTTTCTTGTGGCAATCATGACGAAATTCAGGCTATACTCAGCGATTGTGTTTGCAGTGCCGACCCCGCCTGAGCGGGTCTGCCGGGAATCTAAGCCATGAGCCGAGTCATTGAAAAATTTCAGGAAGCACAGGTGCGCAAGGACTTCCCTGCGTTGCGGCCGGGCGACACCGTGCGCGTCCACGTCCGGTTGAAGGAAGGCGAAGGCGAAAAGGAACGCATCCAGCCGTTCGAGGGCGTGATCATCAAAAAGCGCGGGAAATCGACGGGCGCAAGCTTCACCGTGCGGCGCGTCAGCTTTGGAGTCGGGATTGAGCGAATTTTTCCGGCCAACTCGCCGTCGATCAGTTCGATCGAGGTGTTGCGCCAGGGCCGGGTCCGCCGCGCCAAGCTGTACTATCTGCGCGGGCTGAAGGGCAAGGCAGCGCGCCTGCAGCGCGTCGAGCGCGTGGAAACGCCGGAAACTGTGGCCACTGAAAAAGAAACTTAGGAAATCAAAACGAGCATTTGTTTTGTGCAAAGCCCGGGGAAACTTTCCCCGGGCTTTTTGCTTCTTATGGGGCCCCGCTTTCGCTGGATTTGATAGGAAGCCATCTCGTATATAGGCTTTGTGGGTCGCGGCTTCAGCACCGGGCGAGTGTGCGTGAGAACTCGGTTTTGGTTCGTGTAGCGCCCGCCTTCAGGCGGGCATGTGCTTGATCCCAAAGTGCCCGCCTGAAGGCGGGCGCTACAAAACCCGTGGTAAAATCCGCGGCGATGCGCAGGCAATGCTCCTCCCGATTCGAGCGCGAAGCGCGCAAGTGCGGCTGGCAAAGAATCGCCGGGCTTGACGAAGTGGGGCGCGGCTCTCTTTTCGGCCAGGTGGTCGCCGCGGCCGTTATCCTGGATCCCAAGCGGCGCATCGTCGGCCTCGACGACTCCAAGAGATTGCCCGCCGAGCGCCGCGAAGTGCTGGCGATGCGAATTCGCGAACACGCCCTGGCCTGGGCGATCGCGGAAGTCGATGCCAGCCGCATCGATGCCTGGAATATCTATCAGGCCAGCCGCCAGGCCATGGCCGAAGCCCTGCGGCAGTTGAAAATCTCGCCCGATTATTTGCTTCTCGACGCCATGCAACTGGATGTGCTGATCGAGCAGAAATCGCTCATTCACGGAGATGCGCTCTCGATTTCGATTGCGGCCGCCTCGATCATCGCCAAGGTGGAGCGCGACCGGCGGATGGTCGAGTGGGACGGGATTTACCCCCTCTACGGGCTTGCAAGTCATAAAGGTTACGCCACGCCCGAACATCTCGCCGCTCTGCGCGCGCACGGGCCGACGCCGCATCATCGATTTTCCTTTGCGCCGGTGCGTGAGGCCTCTTGCTGGGCCGCGGGCGCGACACAGGTAGCCTTGCCATTGAGCCGTGATTCGTGAGCCGTGCCCGTGAGCCGTGTCCCGTGAACCACAGCCTATGTGGTCACCGACTTCATCGGCTCGCACGCCCCGGGAAAGGTTTTCACCTGTCATCGATCGCGATTCACCAGCCAACAGCCACCTGCCGCCCGCCACCTGGCGAGACGATTTTGCCCTCACCGATCACGAACCACGGGTCACGATTCCCGCCCTTAACTGCCACGTACGCTTTTGAATGCGTCGCGTTGACTTCGGATTTTGCCGCGTGCTAGCGTGAAATCTAAGCCTGCGGGGATCGTTCTATGGCGATCCCGCCGGTCCAGGTTGTTTACTACGCCGCGGTGTGCCGGCCCGAAGAGGCCGGAAAGAATGCGGCAGCGAATCGACCATTGTCCGACTTTTCCCTTTCCAGCCGGGACAATGGAATGAGCATCTGAAGATGGCTTATAACAAGACCAAGCACCTCAATGCGGCGGCGAAGTATCTTCAGCAAGGGAAGATGCCGCAGGCCATCCTCGAATACCAACAAATTATCAAGAATGAGCCCAAGGATCAGGTCACCCTGATGACTTTGGGGGATCTGTTCGTCCGGCAAGGGGAAACCTTCCAGGCCCTGGAATATTTTGAACGGCTGGCCAAGATTTTTCTGAACGACGGCTTCACCACCAAAGCCATCGCCATCTACAAAAAAGTCGCCAAACTTGCTCCCGAGGAAAGCCGCCCGCTGGAACGGCTGGCGGAACTTTACGTGCAGCAGGGAGTCTTGAGCGAGGCGCGGCCCCTCTATCTGCAACTCGCCGAAATGCAACTGAAAGCGGGGCGCCAGCCGCAAGCCGCGCTGCTCTTGCGCAAGCTGCTGGAAGCCGAGCCCGATAACCTGCGCATCCAAATACGGCTGGCGGAACTGCACCTTTCCATGGGTCAGCAGAAAGAATCCATTGAAATGTTCCACGGCGCCATGCAGAAGATTCTGGAGCAAGGCGACCACGCCGAAGCCATTCGCCTGGCCGACCGAATTCTGCAACTGGATCCAGCGCATCAGGCCACGTTCGTACTAAAAGTGCGGGCGCTGACCGCTTCGGGTAAAGCCGCGGAAGCGGGAAAACTTCTCGAAACTCTTCCGGATCGCGACAGCGGCGGCGAAACGACGACGATGCTGCTGGGCATGTACATGGAAAGCGGCCAGGCAGTCAAGGCCGCCGAGCTCGCTGAAAAAGTGCATGCGCGCGATCCGAAACAGTATGCCGTGGTGCACCGAATTGCGGGCTCGTTGCTGGAAGCCGGGGAATTGGACCGCGCGCATGCCATGCTCGCTCTTATCCGCGACACGATGATCGACTCGGGCGAGCACGAAGCCCTGGCGCAAACGCTCTCGCGTCTCGCGGAACGCAAGCCGGGCCAGCTCGAGCCGCTCGAGTGGCTGGTGGATCTTTACGGCCGGGCCAGCGATTCGTTCCGCCTGCCAGATGCGCTGGCTCAGCTCGCGTACGCCTATGAAGCTTCGGGGAACGATGCCAAGGCGATTTCCACCTACGAAAAATTGCTGGAACGAACTCCCGAGGATGAAACCACGCGGCGCAAATACATGCGCTTGCGCGCGAAGACGGGGCTCGAACCGATCTCAGGAGAAATTTCACCGCCCGTAAAATTGGCGCCTACGGAAGAGGCGGTCAAACCTGCGGCGCCCGCGTCTTCCGAGCCGGCGCTCGAGGAAGAAACTCAGCGATACGTCACGCAGGCGTTGACCGATGTCGATTTGTTTTCCAGCTACGGCTTGAATCAAAAAGCGATCGATCTTCTGGAAGCCGTCCTGGAGCGCGCGCCGCGCCACACTCCCATCCTCGAACGCCTGCTCGATCTGTCCGTCGGCTCGGGCAATGACAGCCGCACCGCGGAGCTCGCCG
Source organism: uncultured Acidobacteriota bacterium (assembly GCA_963768275.1). GTDB lineage: Bacteria > Acidobacteriota > Terriglobia > Acidiferrales > UBA7541 > Palsa-360. The sequence goes on along the minus strand of CAVYHH010000011.1, from coordinate 154,752 downwards.
CGGTTCTTGAGGAAATTGCCATCGAGCGGAACGACCGCCCAGGCACGGAGCGATTTGCCGAACTCCGCCGCCGCTTCCAGCGCGCCGCCGGGCTCGTCCCCGCGGATGAGCAGACGAAAGCCGCGCCGCCCGCGTCCGCCGCTCCGCCGGAATTTTCTGTTCCGATGATTCAGGCGGAACTCGACGAACCGGTCGCGGCAGCACCGCCCCCGCCACCCCCGCCACCGCCGCCGCAACCGAAACCGCAACCGCCGCCGGTGGAACCCATGGCCATTCCTATGCCGGTGGAATCGGTGGTGCATGAGGTTGACCTGTCGGATGAGTGGGCGGCGTTGTCGCAGCAACTCGAAACCGCGATGCAGGAGGAGACCGCCACTGCCGTCCAGGAAACCGCGAAGGCGCAACACGATGTCCAAGTCCCCGCGTCTGTCTTGATTCCGGCCGAAGCGGCGCAATCGCAGGCCGAAGCGATTGCTGAAGCGCCAGCCTTCGACCTGGAACTCCAGTCCGCGGCGCCTGTGGAAGTTGTAGAGAGCGAAACCCTGGCGGCGGACGCGCTCATCGCGGACCTTGCCGGGGAATTGGATTCCATTACATCGTCACTGGGAATACCCGCCGGCACCGTCCCGGCTGCCTCGGTGCGAGCTTCCGCCGCGCCACCCGCTGCTGCGAAACCCCCTGCTGCTGCGACACCGCCTGCGGCAGTAAAGGCGCCTGAAGCCGCGAAGCCGCCTGCCGCTCACGCCGTCTCCGGAAATGGCACTCCCGCCGTGGAAGCCGGCGGAGCGCTCAGCGGTCCGCTGGGCGACTTGTTTGAAGAATTCCGTTCCGAGCTCGGTGAAACCAAGGAAGACGAAGATCTCGAGACCCACTACAATCTGGGAATCGCTTACCGCGAAATGGGCTTGCTGGAAGAAGCGATCAGCGAATTCCAGAAAGTGGCCAGCTCGACTGACAAAGGGCCCGCTTTCCGTTATGCCATGCAATGTAGTACGCTGCTGGGCTTGGCATTCATGGAGAAAGGGCAGCCGGGCATTGCCGCGATCTGGTACGAACGAGCCCTCAAGACGCCGGGACTGGATCAAGAATCGATTCTTGCGTTGCGGTACGATTTGGGGGTCGCCCAGGAATTGGCGGGCGACACACATGCAGCGTTCACCAGTTTTTCGCAGGTCTACGCAATGAACATCGATTACCGTGATGTGTCCGAGCGGATTGCCCTTCTCGGGAAGGCGCGGTAGACACACCCCGAATGAAATCTTTCCTGCACGTATTGCTTTGCTTTGATGTTTTTCTGCTCGGAGTGTTGCTCGTGCTGGTTCCCTGGCTGGGGTATTGGGACCACAATTTTTTCCTCGACAAGTATCCCGGGCTGATTCCACTTCTCCTTCATCCTTCCGTGCGAGGGGCGGTGACAGGTCTGGGAACACTGGATATTCTGCTCGCTGCGAACATGTTGCGGGGACGGACGGACTCCGTTGCCACCCGAACGTAAACCCATTTTCTGCTACGTAACGGACGGGCGCGCGTTGGAAGTTGCGCGTATTCCATCCGATTCTGTGCCGGGTGAGACTGCTCCGATTCGCGCGCACACACTTCACGATTCCATCCGTCGGGCGGCCGCTGCTGGAGCCGGCTGGATCCAAATTCGGGAGAAGGATCTTGATTCGCGATCTCTTGCGGAGCTCGTGCGTTTCGCGATTGCCGAAACGCGCGAGACCTCTGTGCGGGTTCTTGTCAACGACCGGCTGGATGTCGCTCTGGCCGCGAATGCCGCGGGAGTTCACCTGGGGGAAAATTCTTTGCCGGTGGAAGTTGTAACCGAGTGGCGCCGCTCCACCGGCCGGGTGGATTTTCTGATTGGCGTTTCCTGCCATTCCCTGGAGTCCGCGCGCGCGGCCGAGCGGGGCGGAGCGGACTATGTTTTTTTCGGCCCGGTGTTCGCGACGCCATCCAAGGCGGCGTTTGGCGCGCCGCAAGGAACGGAACGCCTGCGCGAAGTCTGCGCGTCGGTTGGGATACCCGTGCTCGCCATTGGCGGGGTGAATGTGGAAAATGTGCGCGAGTGCATTGCGGCGGGAGCCGCGGGAATCGCGGCGATACGATTATTTCAGGATGCGAAGGATGCGGACGAACTTGCCGCAAGGTTAAGGGCCATCTAGATTTCAAACGGTTTTGTAGCGCCCGCCTTCAGGCGGGCACTGAAGATTCAAACACATGCTCGCCTGAAGGCGAGCGCTACAGAGCCAAGTCGAACGGTGCTACACCCACTCCACGCCTAGATTCTTCAGCTTCTCGCGGAGGCCGTACATGTCCAAACCCAATTCGCCGGCCTTCAGGCGCTCGCGATTTTTCGCTTCCTTGGCCAGGCGCGCTTCGCACAGGCGGACAACCTCCGGCGCATCCTGGCGCGGGACGACGACGATGCCGTCGACATCTCCCACGATGACATCGCCGGGATGTACCAGCGCCCCCGCGCAAACGATGTCGATGTTCACGTAGCCCGCCGTTTCCTTCACGGTTCCCTGCGCGGAGATCGCACGCGAGAACGCCGGGAACTGCATGGCGGTCAGGTCGGCGACGTCGCGCACGCCCGCGTGAATCACCAGTCCCTTAATTCCATGCGCCCGGCACGAAGTCGCCAGCAATTCCCCGAAAAATCCGTCGGTGGAATCGGAGTGCGTCGCCACAACCAGCGCGTCTCCTGGTTTGCAAACTTCGATGGCGGCATGAAACATCAGATTGTCGCCAGGGTGGCACAGCACGGTCACGGCCGGGCTCGCGATGCGCGCTTCCGGATAGATCGGCCGCATGTACGGCAGCATCAGGCCCACGCGGCCCTGCGCTTCGTGCACTGTGGCAACGCCATATTCACCGAGCTTTTTGACCAGCTCCGCGTCCGGCCGTTCGATGTTGCGTACGATTCTTGGCTTCATGGGAAAATTCTCCGTAGTTAACTGAATGCGTTTACTGAACGAGCGCGGCCGGATTCGTGACCGTCATTCGTCGAATCTCGTCGACGCTGAATCCGTTATCCAGCATTTTCTGCGCGAACATGGCAAAGCCTTCGGCGACCGGCGGGTTGATCGTCTGTCCGAGATCGGTGGAAAGCACGCAGCGTTCCGGGCCGACCACGCGAATGGCTTCGAGCACCGCGTCCCACGGAGCTTTCCCCGTGTGCATGGTGGTGAAGCAGTGCTCGATGAAGGCGCCCATTCCCGCGAGCTGTTTCTGTTCGTCCGTGGTCAGGTTTTGCGAAGGGAATTCCGCGTGCGTGACCAGAACTCTTTTCGTCCCCATTTCGCGCGCCGTTTTCACCAGCTCGAAAATCTCGACGCGCCCGAGGTGTCCCGTCGCCAGAATCATGTTGTGCCTGGCGATCAATTCGATGCATCGGCGCGTGACTTCGGAAATCTTGCCATTGGAATCGAGCACCGTGAGCGGTGGCGGCGAGATTCCCGTGGCCGCGAGTTCCCGCTGAATTTTCGCCCAGAAGGGCAGCTTCACGTTGGGCCCGTCCAGCCTGCCCGCGGTTTCATTTTTGGCGTCCACGGTCGGAAACCATACGATCTTGCAACCGGAGCGCCCGGCCAGCTCCAGTGCCACGGGATTCAGCCCGCCCACGGAATGATTCAGCGTGATGGCTCCGTAAGCGGCAATTCCCGGCACCGCTTTCGTGACGACTTTGGCGCGTTCGGCCGTTGGAAAGTAATGCGACTTGAGGACGAACCCTTTCAGTCCGCGCCCCAGAAATTCCTTTGCCAGGTCCAGGTCGTCGATGCGCCGCTCGATGACGTCGGGCGCTACGTGCACCTGCAAGTCATATGCGCCCTGGAGGCACTTCCAAGCCGCGTCGGAAACCGGTGTGGCCTTCGCTCCAGCCGCACCTTCACCGGCGCTTGGCGATGTTGCCGTCATATCGTGTTTTCCTTTCCATCCGATCTTCTATCCGGCGGGCTCGGAAGACGAAGGGAGTCCTCGCCGGGAAAAATGGCGTATCCGTTCGAATGGATTCCGAAACTCGGGAACCACCCGGAGAAAGTAGCAGGGAAGGAATATACCCCATCGGCAGGAGGTTTCACTAGTGGATGCGGCCAATTTCAGTTTGAGTGGCACAGGCTTCAGCCTGTGGGGGTTAGTCCTTGCAAGGTCCAAAAGCCACAGGCTGAAGCCTGTGCCACTCAACCCGCGCGTCCTGCGGGATTAGTGGCAGCTCTGATCGTCGGCAAATACTCCGCTGACGAGCATGGAATTCAAAAACCGGCTGCAATCGGAGATCTTTGCCAGGGCTGGATCGTTCTGTATCGTGTCGGGGCGCACAGTGTTTGTGGCATTCAGGGACTGGCGCGTGGTCACGACGTCGTTGGCCCACCGGGAGAGGTTTGAAAATTCGTTTTGGAGGAGTTGCATGGCGTCCTGGTCTGCCGCTGTTGACGCGGCCACCCCTACCTGCCCCAGGTTTGCCTGCACACGATCGTGATAGTCCTGCGGCCAGCTTCCCGAAACCGGCACGCCGTAGGTGAGGATGGCGCCGACCGCTCCTCTCCACTCGCGCATCTCCGCCAGTTCGGCGATGGCCAGACTCGCAAAACTCCTGGACAAGCCCGGCGGAGGAGCCTGCGGCGCTGGCGCGAGTCCGGCACTTGGCGCCTCTGTCGTACTCGATTCCGGAAAGGTAAGCACGACTCGATTGGCCTCGAGGGTGACGGAACCATTCATGATCTGGGCCACGGTTTCAACATCCACGTAGGCGTGGCCGCGCATCTGCACGACCATCCCCGCGGACTTTCCGTTTACAATCAATGCCCGGTCCGGCGTGTTCTGCGCCCACAGGATTCCCGCGAACAGCAAAACAGTTCCGAGGGATAAGAAATAGGAAATTCCTCTGCGATTTCTCATGATGTCCCCAGTTCGATGCATATCGGGCTGCGGCCAGGCGCCAATACTAGGTTACAGCGTTCGCGGTCCCGCTTCTAGTGGGAGTTCAGTGTAGAAGCGGTTCGCCCCGCCTGTAGCACAGCCACTCTTGGCTGTGTGGGGTTTGCCATCGTTGTGTGCCGAAGATTTTGTGGTGAGGCCTACAAAAGCACACAGCCAAGAGTGGCTGTGCTACTTGGAAATGCACCGTCATCAAATTTTGCGCAGGCCGGCCGCTTCGTAGCGCGTTACGGGCGGCGGGAGCTCGCGGCTCACCACCACGTCGACGATCGCAGGTTTGCCCGATTCCTCCGCGCGCCGCAAAGCCGGGATGAATTCGCCGGCGGACGTGACGCGTTCGCCGTGTGCCCCAAACGCTTTGGCCACGTCGCCAAATTTGACATCGAGGAACTCGCTGGCCTCCGGGCACATTTCTTCGTGCACGTATTTCTGCACGTGATACTCGAAGGCGAGCGAGCAATTGTTCATCACAATTGTCACGGTCGGAAGTTTCATGCGCAGCGCGGTTTCGAGATCGGGAAAGTGGTAGCCGAGGCCGCCGTCGCCGGTCAGGGCGAAGACGCGGCGCTTCGGTCCCACCGCGAGCTTCGCGCCGAACGCCGCAGGGAACGCCCAGCCGAGAGAGCCCGCCGCGCGCAGTGTGTTGCGTCCCGCTTTCTTTTGCTGCAGCACGGTGACGGCCCACGCCGCCATGTAGCCGGTGTCCGCGACGAGCATGTCGTCGCCGCCGACGTGCTGATCGATGAGGCGCATGATGTGATAGGGATTTAGTTTTCCTTCATGCATGGATTCGCGCGAGACGCGCGCGAGATCTTCCTGCCATGCGGCGACCGAGCCTTGCACCTGCTTTGTCCAGGAGGACCACTTGCTTCCGTTCACGCGCGCCGCGAGCGCCGCCTCGCGCAACATTTTCAGCGCCTCGCGCGAATCCGCGACGATCGACAACTCCTCGCGGTACGTGCGGCCGAGCGAATTCGGATCGAGATCGATGTGCACGATGCGCGTGCCTTTGCCCGGGTACTGGAATACGTTGGTGCCCATCGAGCTCAATTTCGTGCCGATCGCGAGGCAGAAATCGGCGCCGGCGAGCGTGTCGTTGGCGACCTTGCGGGAATAGCGCCCGCACACGCCGACGGCCAGCGCGTGCGTGTCGGCGATGCTTCCTTTGCCCGCCATCGTGGTCACCACGGGAATGTTCAGCGCCTCGGCGAGCGCGGTCAGCTCTTGCCACGCTTCGGAGAGAATCACGCCGCCGCCGGCAATCAGCACGGGTTTCTCGGCGGTCGCGAGCAGAGCGATTGCGCGCTCCACGTCCTGCGCGATGGGCGCGACTCTCAGCGCGGGAGTGCGAAGAAACGCGGGCTCGGCGTAAATTTCCTGCGGAATCGTCACCTTCCTGCCGAACCAATCTGCGGGGATGCCGAGATACGATGGCCCGGGTACTCCGCTGACGGATGCGCGCACGGCCGTGCGCACTACGTCGGCGATGCGCTCGGGTTGCGGCAGCTCGCCCGCCCACTTGGTGATCGCGGGGAACATCGAAGTCTGCTCGAGTTCCTGATACTCGTAGCGATAGCGCGTCTTCGTCGTGGTCGTGCCGCTGATGGCGATGAGCGGGCTCGACGCCCAGAACGCATCGATGATGGACGCGGGGAGATACGTCGCCCCGGGGCCGAACTGCACGATGCCGAACGTCGGCTTGCCGGTGACGCGCGCGTAAGCGTCCGCCATCGCCAGGGCAGAGCGCTCGCTGCGCCCCAGGACCACGCGCACGCCTTCGTGATTCTGCATTTCAATCAGCGGATCCTGCGGCGCGCCGGTCAGAGTGAAAACGTATTCGGCGCCGTATGCGCGCAAAAGTTTCGCCAGCGCCTGCGATACCGTCAACGCATTTCCCGAATCTCCCGCAGGTGTGCTCGTCAAGGTCTTATCCTCGTTTCTAAAATGGTCCGGAAAAACCCCGCCTCTGAAGAGGCGGGCTACAACAATTCGTCCAACGGATCGGCAATTGCTGTAGCCCGGGTCTTCAGACCCGGGGTTTTGTCTGGCACTGCCGTTAATCCGCGGATCTGAGTCTCTGTGGCGGATTTAGTTTCTTACTTAATCGCAAGTGGATTTACCGGCGAAGCGACCGCGCCCGTCACCGGCAATGCCGGCGCCACGAAAAGAAACTCGTAACGCTTGTCCTCCGCGCACTCCCTCGCGAGTTCTCCGAGGTCGAAAATTTCGCCTACCGTGAGGCCCATGACGGGGATGGAAATCCAGTGCCAGGGCTGGTTGGCCTCGTCCGTCTCGTTGGGACGCACTTCGGCGCCCCAGGTATCCGTGGCGATGGCCGCGACTTGCTTCTTGTGCAGCCAGTCCAGCGTTTCAAACGCGAGGCCCGGAGCGTCGCCGCCCGAATAGCCGTCCCACGTATTCGCGGCGAGCATCGCTTCCATTTGCCCCGTGCGCACCAGCAAAAAATCGCCGCGCCGCACTTCGACGCCAAAATGCCGCTCCGCCTGGCCGAGCATTTCGTTGGTGATCGCGAAGGCGTCAGGCAGGCGCTCCATTCCGAGCATGCGCGGAATGTCGAGCAGCACGCCGCGCCCCACCATGCGGTCCTTGGTTTTCTCGATGCCGCATTTCTGCGCCCCTGCCGAAGTCACCGTGCGGCAGTCGTACCCGTTCCACATGTGATTGCCGTAAAAAATGTGCCCGAGCCCGTCCCACTGCGTCCCGCATTGCGTGGGCATCATGATCACGTCGTCCGCGCTGCGAATTTTTCTGCTGTCGAGCACGCCCGAATACGCATCGGTCCCGGTACGCATCATCAGGTGCACGGGATTGAACCGCCCGAGCGCCGGATATTTCGTTTTGCCGCCCTGCGGCCCGCGATGGTCGTACGGCAGCGCCAGCGAAATCACTTTCCCTTTTTGCACGAGCCGCGTCGCCGCGACGATGTCTTCCGGCCGCGTGTAGTTGAGCGTGCCGACTTCGTCCTCCGCGCCCCAGCGGCCCCAATTTTTCAGGCGCTCCGCCGCCGCGCGAATGTCGTCCATCGTCAGCTTGCGCGCCGATGCTCCCGTTTCCGCCATCCTGCCTCCCACCAGATTCTTATGGATTCTCGCGACGGACATTGTACTGAAACGGCTGGCGATCCGCCTGCCATTCTTCGCCACCCCAGTGCCAGGAAAACTCTCCTATTTCCTCCGTACGGTTGGTTGGGAACTACGGACGCGACCTGTAATAAGTGGTATTCTTGCAAAGGATGTAATTCTTTCGGGGCCTGTCGCGATCGCACTTTCGAGGAAAAGGTCCTATGGACCACATATTCTGGGTTTTCGATTGGCTAAGAGACAACGGAATTACATCGCAGTCGAAAGCCACTGCTGCTCTGTCACAGAGCACTGCAATCGAGAGTCTCAGGGAGCGCGCCAGAAGGTATGCAAACCGACGCGAGCAACATCACTCGAAGGCGAAACAAAAGATACTTGCCGGTACCGGAATCGATTTCGTTGGTGGCGAGACAACTTGCCCTTCACCGGTCTGCATGCGAAGACAAGTCGACGAGCTATTTAACCATGTTTGGCATTATTTCGATCGAGTTGTCGTCGCTGATATTTTCACCCCCAATCTTCTAGAGGCCCCCGAAATCTCGCAGCAAGAATTGGTTCAAATCCTCGTCACACATCTACCCCCTCTGTTCTACGTTCAGGAACTCGGGGCCGAGCATCTACTGGAGTTCTCGCCGAAGATCGCGTGCGAAGATCATTGGGAAAATCACGCCAGAGAAGAGGGTTTGGGTGAAGCTCTGAGACTCCGAGATTCTCTGACGCGTAAGGTTCAGGAACGTGGCGAGTTCTTCTATGAAAAGGACTATCTGGGTGAGCTCGGGTATTGGATAAGTCTTCCTGGTACAGACACGACGACTGGCATCCCACTAAGTAGATTTCCCGATCATACGGAGGAGCAATTACGATCGGTGCTGGCTTCTCTGGTTTTTCAGGAAAATTTTAAAGCATTGACGTTTGACGTAACCTCAGCGCATCAGCTTAAGGTTCCGCTGGGTTCAGTTATCGGAATGCATGAAGAGTTCTTGTCGTCCAGCGCGCCGGCAACCTTAGCCGATGTCATCTTTCGGCTTGAGACTCCCGGTTCTGGCTGGAGTTTCAACCAAGGATCTCATCAAGCTCAGGGAAGATGAGCGTGACTCTTTCGATCAGTTCAGGGCGAGCCTGAGCAAGGCTGTTACTGAGCGAATTAAAGTGGCTGGCTCCGCGAACGCAGAGTCTATTGCGGTCGAAGTCCAAAACGACCTGATCGAGCCAGCATTGGGAAGAATTAGGATGCGATTGGCTGCATCAGAGAGGGCATTAGCAAAAAAGGCTGGCGTGACACTGTTTCTTGGGGCGCTCGGTACAACGTGCGGAATCCTGTGCGGCGCGCTGCCGACGGTGGCCGTTCCGGCTGGAGTTGCAGCGGTGACCGCAGGGATCAATGTTGCCGCTCAGAAACACATCGAAGAGGTAAGGGACGTTTCCTTGGAGGGTATGTACTTCCTTTGGAAACTAGTCGGGCACAAACACTAATCGGCACGGTACGAATCAACTAACAAACGAGAATGTTTCTCTAAGAACTCCGCCACGGGCGATGGCTTTACGGTAGCGCAAACACGTATAGGGCGTTGCCGCTCTGTGGGTAGTGCACATCGGGCAGGATCGTGCGCGGGACATTGCGCGGGCTGCCGCCGCCTAGGCCTGTGGTTACTGCGACGTACTGTTTGCCGCCGACGCTGAATGTTACGGGGAAACCTTGCACGGATGTGCCGAGGCGGGTTTGCCACAACATTTTGCCGGTGTTGACGTCGACGGCACGGAAGACGCGGTTGAGGTCGCCGACGAAGGCGATGCCGCCGGCGGTCGAAAGCACGGCGGTGAGGAACGACGGGCGCTGCTGCACGTTCCACACTTCCTTCATCGTTTTCACGTCGAAGGCGGCGAGGCGGCCGACGTTGCCGTCGGTGCCGGGCATTTCGTAAAACAGGCGGTCGCCCATGGTGCCGCCCGAGCCTTCAACGAACTCGACTTTGCGGCCGGACATTTCCATGCAGCTCTGGCTGAGCGGGATGATGAGGCGCTCGGTGGCGGGATCGTAGGTCATGGCCTGCCAGTTATGGCCGCCTTCGGTGCTGGGGCAAACGGGAGTCCACTTGCCGATTTCCTGTTCGAGAATGTCGGGGCGGTAGGCGAGTTTTCCCGTCTTGTCATCCACGTTGAAAATATTTTGAAAAATAGTTTCCTTGGCGCCGAGAAATTCGCCGGTCTTGCGATCGAGTTTCCAGAGGATGCCGTCCTTGCCGATGGTGAAGAGCGTTTTGCGGTCGCCGATATCGACGAGCACGCGCTCGTACACGACGTCCATGTCGAGCGTTTCGCCCTGCACGTGCTGGAAATACCAGGCGAGTTTTCCATCGTCCGGCTTCAGGGCGAGCGTCGAGCTCGAATACAGCGCCGAGCCCTTTGTCCCGCGGCTCACCTGCATCCACGGCTTGGCTTGCGCCACGCCCCAGTACGTCAGGTTCAGCTCGGGATCGAAGCTGCCGGTGATCCAGGTTTCCGCGCCGACGCGCAGCATGTTCGGCAGATCGCCCCAGGTGTCGCCGCCGGGTTCGCCCGCGCGTGCGATGGTGTTGAAACGCCACAAGAGTTTTCCATTCGCGGGATCGAACGCGCTGATGAAGCAGCCTTGATCCTTGTCCAGCGACTTGTAGCGGTCGCATCCGTTTTCGCCTTGAATCACTTTGCCGTGAATGATGATCGGCCCGCTCGAACTTCCGTAGCCCTTGGCGCTGTCGCCAACCATGACGTCCCACACGGTTTTTCCGGTGCGCGCGTCGAGGGCGAACAAGTGCGCATCCGTCGTCTCGGCGAACACTTTATCGCCGTAGATGGCCATGTTGCGCATCGCGCCCGTCCCGCCGGCCTGGCTCTTCGGCGGACGCATGTGATTTTCCCAGATGAGGTCGCCCGTGCGCGCGTCGAGCGCCTGCAGGATGTTATCGGTGTTGGTCAGGTAGATGATGCCGTTGTGGACGAGCGGCGTCGGTTCGTTGGCAGCCACGCTGTCGTTCATGTTCCACGACCACACCAGGCGCAGGTCCTTCACGTTGTCGCGCGTGATTTGCGCGAGCGCGCTGTGGTTCCAGCCCTGGTAACTTCCGCGGACGATCAGCCAGTCGGCGGGATCGGGTTTGAGGAGCATGTCGTCGGTCACAGGAACATAATTCTTCACTTCGCCTGCAACGAGGACTCCGAGAGGGACGTTTCGCGGCGTAGCGGAAGCGCGGGGCGCGGCATCTTCCTCGCCGCCTTGCATCGCGGGCGGCGGAGCGCCGCCGTTCGCGACGGCTCCAATCGGCACGATCGTCTGCGCCGTCATCGCTTGCGTGCCGGCAATAGCGCCGTTTGCCTGCAGAATAAATGCGACGAGATTGACGGCGTCCTGATCGCTGAGCGAGCCGGGATTGCTGATCGGCATCGTATTGCGGATGCGAGTAAAGAGATCGCTCGTCGGGCGGTTGCGCCAAGTGTTCAAGAAATTGGCGCCGGCCAGCGGAGGGGCTTCGAAGGTGCCTTTCATGTCCGGCAAGTGGCACGTCGAGCAGGTCGCCTGGTAAATGGCGCGCCCGGCGGTGGCTTGTTCGGCGGTGAAGGGGCCGGTCCTCGCAGGTTGCTGCGCGGCGGAACTCTCATGTCCGAGGAATGCAATCGCAATGATTGCGCCGATGCAAGCCGCCGACCGGTTCAATCTTGTTCCTGGTTTCGTCATAGTTGTCTCTGTAAGAATTCTGACGCGACTTCTGTAGCGCCCACCTTCAGGTGGGCACGTGCCGGCGTCGAAGATGTCGCCCTGAAGGGCGACGCTACATAGATCACTTCAAAAGCCAGCCCCACAAATTGCCATCGGGCGCGCGCTCGGATTGAATTTGCACGTACAAGCGGCTGTTGCGGAGGTCGGCAATCTGGTCCGGCGTCAGGTCCACTGTGCCGCTGACCGTACCCTTCTCCGCCTTCGTCACCGTCAAATTTAAATCGGCGATCGCCGGCCCGGGAATGCCCTTCGGGCCGCGGTGAATCTGTACCGTGGTCGCGGGCGAGCGCAGTCCTTCGAATGTTCCTTGGATCGTGAGCTGCTTGCCGTTCAGCGTTGCGGTGAGCGAACCGTATCCCGCGATCGTAGACATCATCGCGACGCTGATGGGAACAGGCGAAAGACGCACCTTGAACAATTCCGCGTTTTGCGCGTTTTGAGCGGAGATGGCGGACACGAGCGACAAAAGCGCTGCTGTCAGGAATGTTGCTGTTGCCGCCGGTTGCCCCCATCGCTTTGACATCGTTCGCCTCACCCGGGAAGGCCAAGGAAGCTGCAATCTGGAATCTCAGATTTGAAATTTCAAATTTGAGATTTCAGATTTCTTTCGCACAATTCAACCGCGCACTGCGGCGGAAGGACTACACCCTTCACAAATCTTATCGGACGAATTCGTCGGCCGAATCTACTCGTCAATTCGCCAACGGATTCGGGCGCACCTGAATGTGATTGACCGAGCCGAGCCGGGTCTCCGTGAATTTGGGCATGTACGAGCTATAGGTCGCCCAAATCCCGCGGCCCTTCCAACCTGCCTTGGCGTCATCAATTCGTCCATCGAGACCGCGCGTGTAGAAAGGCATTGGATACGCCATGCGGAACACAGTGAACGTTTCCTTCTTCGGATCGAATATGAGCATCGAATCCGAAGTTGTTCCGGTTACGATCACCGTGTCCTTGCCAAGCCCGAGCGTATCGAATTGATCGACCCACAGGAAATAGGGATATTCGGTGCTGCCGGTTTCCATGCCTGTGCCTGTAAATTTCGGTCCCGGCAAATCCCAGTACTTGAATTTCCCGGTTTTCCTGTCCAGGCGTCCCAGGTGGCCGCTCCCGGCCGAGAACCACACATTCCCGTCCGTGCTGAAATCGATGCCGTGCGAGAGGCGCCCGGGAAGAGGCAGCGGATAATCGGTGAACTTGCTCGTTTTCGGATCGAGCATGTACAGCTTGTTCTCCGGTCCATTCACCACAGGAACAGACAGCCACACGGTGCCATCGATGGGGCTGACCGCCGTGGCGTAGCCGTTCGTCGGAATGACCTTCTTGGTATCCATGTCCGCGCGCATCCAGGCGTGTTCCGCGGCCGCCTCGGTTCCTTCCGGATTTGCGGGATCGATTTTGGTCGTGTCCAGTTCTCCCAGGACATCTCCATCGGTCCAGATCCGCCCTTGCCAGTCGAACTGCAAGTGATGGGTGTTGTAGGAAGTGTCGACCCCAACAAACTTATTCGTTTTCGTATCGTAGAATCCGAGCTGCATTCCGTGGCTGCGCGACAGCAGCGCCTTGGCTTCAATGTCCCGGGCCGCCGGGTCAGGATTGTCCGTGGCGATGGTGCTGGCCGACCATTTCGGGTTGTTCTCCACTCCCGGCGGGCGAGTCGGCTGCGTCATCCATACCCTGCCTTGTTCATCGAGCATGGGATTGTGCGGGCTGGCCATCCAGGCGTCCTCGGATTCACGATCGTGGTAGTAGTCCACTTTCGTGCTGTACCCTTTCGAGTTTCGCGGCTGCACCTGAAGCGGTTCGACGGTGTTCTTCACCGGGTCCAGAACCCACAGCACGCCGCCGCCAGTTCGGTCCGCACCGTAGACTTTTCCATACGCGTACATCGTGGGATTGCGCTTGTCGGTGGAAGTCACGTCGTGGAAGAAAGATTCATGCGTTCCCCAATCCCACTGGGACACCACAAAGTTGCGTTCGATGCCGGTGGGCCGCGGCGGCTGGGGAGGCACTTCTCCTGCCTTGATGCGCAGCTCCCAATCGACAAGAGTCTTCTCCAGCAAATCTTTGTTGAGCCGGGTGGCAGCCTGACCCATCCCTTGATTGCGCTGGAAGATGCCGTCCCAATCGTCCACGTCGGTATGGCGGCGCGTCGCCACCATTCCGAGTTGATGGCACTGGTTGCATGCGCCGCGCAAGGCTGCGAGCCAATGCTCCTGGGTAGCGTACCCTGCGGGGAGATCTTCCTTCGCGGGAGGATGAATCATCGACGTCCAGTAGCTGGCCGGATAAATCTTCGCCGCCTCTTGCGGAGTCGCGGCATTCGCCACTTGAATCTTCACCTTCGCGCCGCGCGCAGCCGGAACGCGCTCCGAATCCTTCAGGCCGTAGCCGCGCACCCACAGCTCGTACGCGCCATCCGGCAAATCGGGCACGAGGAATCGTCCTTCATCGTCGGTGACCACGATCTTGCGGAACGGGACTTGCAACTTCGTCTCCGCGATCACCCACACGCCGGCCTCCGGTTTTGCGCCGTTGGCGTTCAGCACGACACCGCCGATGCTGCTCTTATCGACTTGCATTCCGGAGGCGCCTTGCGGGCCGCCCGCCGCCGGACGTGAAATAAGGCATATCAGCGCCACGAGTGACCACATCATCGCGCGTGTCGTTCCTCGCATATCAGTCCTCCCCTTGCAATCCGTCCTGGGTTCTTCTATTTGGCAAGCCCGATTCAGCTGTACCGGAATTTATATAATGAAGTGGACGAAACTACTAATTCTTTGGTTTCGCGTTTTACAAGAAATGTTCATGCCGAAAGATTCGCTGAATTTGAGGGTTTGGTGGCGCAGGCTTCAGCCTGTGGGGTTTGGTGCTTGCACGGACCAAAACCCACAGGCTGAAGCCTGTGCTACTTAATGTCCAACGCGTTGGTGCGGTTGGCTCTGCTCAATCTCGTAACGGATCAAGGCGAGTGTGCGATAAACGGCGTGCACGAATTTTCCATACGGCGCCGTAACGAACAGGGCCGCGATGCACGCCAGGTGCAGCACCAGAATGCTCCCCATCGCCGCGGTGGCGCGGAGAATCAGCGTGAGCATGCCTGTCAACGCCGTCAAGGCGAGCGTCGCCAGAAAAACGTAGTCCATGCCGGAAGCGGCTGCCGCCGCGGGCTCGCGATCGCTTTGCAATTTGTAATAGGTCAGGCCGCACGTTCCGAGGAGGAGCGCCACGCCGCCGACGCTGCCAAAAATCACGGGCGCGCTGGTGAGCGAGTAAGGCGGAAGCATGTGAAAAAAATCCTGGTAAATAAATGCCAGCGACGTGGAAACAAAATCGCTTAGGAAACCCCAGAACGTGAGCGAGTGATAGAGACGCCGAACGGAAGAGGGCCGCTCGTCCGGATAGAAGCATCCGGGTCCGCCGCCCTTCAGGTATCGCAAACCGAGCGCAGCTCCCACAGCCGCGGCCAGCGTTTTCCAATTGCCTCGCTCGTTCAACACGCTGCGGGTTTCAGTCCAGAAACGCGCGCCGCCGCGCAGCCACACGGCGATTGCGTAAAAAAATAAAATCAGCGCGCCTGTCACCATCGCAAGATACGGCACGACTTCGTAGAACGCGCCGGGACCGAGGTGCGCCGCGAACAAATTTTCCGAGGGAATGAAAAGCAGCGCGAGAACGGCGACGAGCGCCGCCATTCCAGCGGCGAGAAAAACGGTCACGCTGCGATTCTTGAAAGCGCGTCCGAGAAAATCGGGCCAGCTCCAGCGGCGGTAGGTTTCCATGCGCGCCTCCGCCAGAATCTGCGGAATATTGATCGCGAATTCGTGCGGCGGCGTGTACATGCAGGCGTAATAGCAGGCGCGGCAGTCGTGGCACAGGTTGGAAAGATAAAAAACATCGCCCTGCTTGAAATCGCGGCGCGTCTCAATCGCACGGAAGACTGGGCAGTAACCTTCGCAGTAACGGCACGCGTTACAGATGACCAGCTGGCGGCCGGCTTCCTGAATGACGTCAAGCCCTGGCAATTTCGCCCGCCTCTCTGCCCGCAAGCCTGCCAAATACGGAGCCGATCGTCAGGCCGAAGCCTCCGAGATAGCCCTTGGTGAGAATATTTCCGGACATGATTTCTCCCGCCGCGAAAACATTCCGGAATGCCCGCCCGCTTTGATCGACGACGCGCGCGCATTCGTCCACTTCGACTCCCATGTACGTGAACGTGATGCCCGGCCGCAGCGGCAGGCCGTAAAACGGAGGACGATCGATCGGAATCGCCCAGTTGCTCTTCGCCGGAGCGAGGCCTCGCGTGCAGTTGCCGTCCAGCTTTTCCATGCGCAGCTCCGTGTTGCCCGCCGCCGCTCGATTATATTCCGTGACTGTGCGCACGAAAGTGCCGGGATCGAGGCCAAGCTGGGGAGCGAGCGCTTCGAGCGTCTCGGCTTGATAAGGCTTGAACATGGGCGGAAGGAACCGGTCGATGGCTTTTGCGTCCACAATGCCGTAAGCGATTTGTCCCGGCTGGCCGGCAATCAGCGTTCCCCAGATCGCGTAGCGCTTGGGCCAGATTTCCTCGCCTTCGTCGTAAAATCGCCGCGCGTCCCGGTTCACGACAATGCCGAACGGGATGACGTCGAGCCGCGTCACGATGCCGCCGTCAAATTTTGGCGCGCGCGCATCGACGGCAATCGCATGGAAACCTTTCGGATCGCCGATCGACTTGGCCCCGTGTTTCATCAGCGCGGCGAGCAGCGTGCCGTCATTGTAAGGCGTGCCGCGAATAATAAAATTGTCGGCCGCATCGCCCCAATGCCGTTTGAGCCATTCGATATTCGCTTCATAACCGCCGGCCGCGACGACCACGGCGCGCGCGCGGATCAGCTCTCCGCCATTTTCGTTTTTGAGCCGTACCGCCTCAAACCGATCGTTCTCGATGACCAGGTCTTCCACCAGCGCGTCGTAGCGCACGTCGATTCCCATGCGAGCGGCTTTGAGGTAATACGTATTCAGCAGCGCCTTGCCGCCTCCGAGAAACCAGCGATTCGTCCGCCCCAAATGCAGCGTGCCCGCGAGCGGCTGCTGCCAGTGCACCCCGTGTGCGCTCATCCATCCGGGCAGCGAGCTCGATTCGTGGATGGCCAGCTTGGCAAGATCGAGATTCGCGGGACCGCCCGTCACGCCGATCAAATCCTGCAGGTGTTCTTCTTCGGAGTACGGCCCGGAAAAAAATTGGTCGGCGGCGGCGTGCGAGCAGCGGATATTGCGCGTGTGGCGCGTGTTCCCCCCGCGCGCATGCTGCGGCGAGCGCTCGAGCACGAGCACGCTGCGCCCCGCTTCACGCGCGGCGAGCGCCGCACACAGCGCTGCGTTCCCGCCGCCAACGACGATTACGTCGTAGTCCTCCGCCATGCTTCTCCGCTTGCGATAAAACTAAACTTTTTGTCATTCCGAGCCCCGACCCGGTCGGGGCTCGGAATCTCTCTTCTCCTGCGTTTAACCCAAAGAGAGATTCCTCAGTCGCCGCGGCGACTCCGGAATGACAAAATAATTTACTTTTTCCGCAGCCTATTCTCCCCCGAAACAATTTCCTGCAATTAGAATTGTCATGCGCGATTAGAAAGTATACCCCATGCGAGCGACCACACCTTTAGGGCTGGTTTGGGTTTTGAGGTTCGGGTGCCCCACCCTTGTCCGCCGCGGCGGACAAGGGTGGGGGTTTTGGTTCTTGTTCGAGCGCGATCTATCCCGTGAATCGGACTGGTACGAAATTGACACAAAGTAGTTCAACGATGTGAACTCTAAACCCCCACCCTTCCAAAAACCGGAAGGATGGGGCACCCGCAAAATCCAAACCAGTACGCATGCCGGAGTAGTATCATTTCGCCAAGAGCGTTCCACACTCGGGAAGGGGCGGCCCGATGGCCAGAGCCACTTTATCTTACCGAACCTCAGGAGACGGAATTATGAAGAACCCAGATAGTTCACAAAGCATGAGCTTCCTCGGCGTGGCGATGATAGCCACCGCAATCGGCGCGGTCGCTGTTGGAGCATTCGCGATCGGCGCATTGGCCATTGGGCGATTGGCGATCCGCCGGGTCTCGATCGAGAGCGCCAAATTCAAATCGCTCGAGATTCAGGACCTTACCGTGGCACGGCTCCACGCCGCCGAAGTCACTGTAAGCGATTCGCTCACGCTGCCCGAAAGCCATGCCGGTCGCCGGATCGCTTCCTAAGAGAGGCCAATAAGCATGCGCCAGGAAGAGTTCAACAAATCCCTGGTCGAGCGCGCGTTTCAAGACGTGTTCGCGTCCGACGCGTTCGATGAAGGCGCGATCACCCGCTATTTCAGTCCCCGCTACGTGCAGAAGACCGATGGGCGCGCGCTCGATTTTGCGGGATTCGTCGCTCACGTCCGCGAACTCAAGCGCACGCTCAAGAACGTCAAGATCACGTTCGAGCGCGCCGTGGCCGAGGGCGCGAACGTCGTCAGCATTCACCGAGCCGAAGCCGAGAAGATCGCGGGCGGCAGAGTCGTCGTCCGCGTATTCGCCCTGTTCGTGATCGAGGAGGGCAAGATCGTCCTCTGCGACGAGCTAACCCGTCTCGAACAGGGCGCCGCCGAGGATCGTGACTTGGCCTCCCGCCTGTGACCGTTCTCCAACAAGAAAGCGGGAGAGGGCGGCCCACCCCCAGGTGACAATCCTCCTTGCTGTTGACTTATATGGAAAGTCTGTCTAGCTTATCCGCAATGCCCCTTATATGGACTCGCGATGGCTCCTATCGCCGTATTAATTACGCAAGCGAATCGGACTTGGAAGCAACAATACTCCAGGTGCAAACCGAGCTCTTCGGCGTTGGTCGCATCTACTTGGACATTAAGAGAAAGATCGGATCTAAGAGTGGGATCCGTAACATTCCTGACGGATACTTACTTGACTTAAGCGGCCGAAAGCCTCGCCTCTACGTCGTTGAAAACGAATTGGCGTCTCACGAGCCCCTGCGGCACATTGCGGTGCAGATTCTGGAGTTCTCATTATCGTTCGAGACCGACCAACGCGTCGTGAAGGCGATCTTGTTCAATGCCCTTCAGGAACAACCGATCATTAAGCGAAAATGTGAGGAATATGCTTCGACACATGAATTCCGCAATCTCGATCACATGCTCGAATATTTGGTGTATGAGGCTCCCTTTGCCGCTCTCGTTGTCATAGATGAGATTCCAGAAGATTTGGAAAATGTCTTAACTCGGAGATTCCGATTTGGCGTTGAGGTATTGGAACTCGCACGATATGAGAACGACAAAGGTGACCGCCTTTATCACTTTGAGCCGTTTCTTGCTGATCTAGTCGCAGACGTTGTCTCTAAACCTGAGGCGGGTGAACAGATCAGCGAGCGTATCGACCTTAACGAGGTCGATACCGTAGTTGTCCCGGCAAGAGATGACGGTTTCGAAGATGTATTCTTGGGTGAGAACCGATGGTACGAGATTCGAGTCCACGGGACGATGAGACCACAAATTAAGTACATCGCGGCGTACCGAGTTGATCCGCCCGTTGAAACTTTCCACCCGTCCGTTCTGCATCGGACGTCCCGGTTGAATGTGTACCAACTCGATCTTCTGCTCGATGCACCATGCCAGAAAATGCCGGCTCGTCAGCTCCGGCCCGTTGTCGCAGCGAATCGCCTGCGGCGTCCCTCGTTCCGCCACGATCCTCTCCAACACCCGCGTCACGCGCCGACTTGCAAAACTGGTGTCCACTTCCAGTGCCAGGCACTCTCGTGTGTACGCGTCCACCACGCTCAGCACCCGGATCGCTCGCCCGCTTTCCACCGCGTCGTGCACAAAGTCCAGCGCCCATTCCTGATTCGCCGCTGTGCAAGCTCGCAGCGGCTGTCCCGTTCGCACGCAGTGCTTGCGCTTCTTGCGCCGGATACTCAATCCTGCCTCCCGATACACTCGATGCACTCGTTTGTGGTTCACCGCTTCTCCGCTGCGTCGCAACAAAACATGCAAGCGCCGATAGCCAAACCGCGGCTTCTCCCGCGCCTTATAGTGGATATAGGGGAGGTGTTGTCCAGTATCAGCCATAACGCACCTGGCACCCGTCAGTTCAATTGAGCCTTGGAAAGACGGTGGAAAGTTTGTCGTTAATTTTGCTGAGCCAGCAAAGGAAATTGGCCCGATCCCTTTAGTTAAAGGTGGGCGGGTCAAAGCATTACAGAACTTGCGATACACCACGCGCCAGAAGTTAGATTCCGCCAAAACTCTTGATGATGTGTGGTAGGCATCCTTTCGAGTCACTCCGGCCGTGCTCTTTGGTTCAGTCTTGGGGGCGAACACCAATGGCCGGGGACCCTGTGCTCGCGGTATTTCGAGCGTCGGGCAGCAGCTCGAACGACTAGCCTTCCCACGCATTCGGCGCCAGCGCTTCGATGTCGCTCATTACTTCGACCACCGCGGGGAGGCCGCTTGAAATGGCGCGGTCCAGGGCGGAGCGCAGCTCGCCGGGTTTCGTGACGCGGATTCCCAGTGCGCCCATGCTTTCCGCGATTGTGGCGAAGTTGATTTTCGAGAAATGCCACATTTCGCCCTGCTTCTTTGACGGTTTTCCGCCGTAGGCGTGGCGGAAAATTGTGGTCTCCTGGTTCAGGGAGTTGTTGTTGTTGACGACCGTCACCGTGGGGATCCCGCAGCGCACCGCGGTTTCCAGTTCCTGCAGGTGATACCAAAAGCCGCCGTCGCCCGTGAAGCAGACCACCGGCTTTTTCGGCATCGCAACTTTCGCGCCGAGGGATGCGGGGAAAGCCCATCCCAGCGATCCCGCCGCGCGAATAAAATCCCAGGGCTTCGCAACCCACAGCTGCTGGGCCGACCACATGCCCGCGTGGCCCGTGTCGCAAACGACGATGCTTTCCTTCGGCAGCCAGTCTCCCAATTCTTTCATGATTCGTTCCGGGCGCATCGGCTCGGCGTCGGAATCCCGTAGCGGCTTTACTTCCGCGCGCCATTCTTTCACCGTCGCGCTCGTTTCCTCGACCCACTTGGCGTTGCGCGGAGTTTTCCCCACGCCGCCAACCGCCTCGTTCAGGGCTTTGAGCGCCACTTTCGCGTCGCCCAGCAGCGAGACGGCATTCGGATAATTCCTCCCCAAATCGGCGGGATCGATTCCAATTTGAATGACCGGAGTTCCGGCCGGCGGAATCTTCCAGAAGTGCGTGACTTGTCCGGCTGTCTGGCTCCCGATGTAGAGGACGAGATCCGCGCGAATCAAAATTTTATTTGTGCAGGAGCGCGAGTAGGTTCCGGGAACGCCGATGTAGAGCGGATTGTTCTCCGAGACGAGGGACATGGCGTTCAGCGAAGTCGCCACGGGAATCGAAAGAGCTCTTCGCAAGTTTCAAAACTTCCGGCCCGGCGCCCGACAGTCGCGCGCCGCCGCCCACTACAATCACGGGCCGCTTCGCCCTTTTCAGAATTCGCGCGGCCTCGGCTACGCGCGCCTCCTCCGGCGCGGGACGATAAGCGGGGACCTGCGCGGACGTTTCTTCCGCGATCACTTTCAGGTCTGCCACTTCATGCTCAATGTCGCCTTCTTTTCCCGCGAACAGGAGATTCACCGGCGCGGGCGTACCGGACGTGGCCTCGCGAAACGCCTGCCGCAAGAGGTCGGGCAAGCGGCCCACGCTGTCCACCTGAAAGTTGGCTTTCGTGACCTGAGAAAAAATCGGGAAATCATCCATTTCCTGGTAATTGATTTTGTGTTTCTGGTGGCCCCAACGGCCGCCCGTCAGGGCGATCACCGGGCTGTGCCCCATGTACGCGTCGCGCAGACCCGCCGCCAGATTCGCCGCGCCCACGGCCTGCGCGGCGCAGATGCCAGGCCGCCCGGAAGCGCGCGCGTAGCCGTCCGCCATGTACGCGGCGGCCTTCTCGCCGTGCGTCAGGACGCGCTTGATGGGCATGTTGTCCATCTCGGCGAGGGCGCGGCTGAGCATCGTGGGGACGAAAAAGAAAGCCGTCACGCCCTGGGCATTCAGAAATTCCGCGATGAATCGGCCACCGGTGATTTTTGCCAAAGTCCGCCCCCCTCTGAAACATTAGAATAAGTGAAATGGACTTAGTAGCCTGCGGAAAAACTCAAAATTTTGTCATTCCTCGTCCCGACCCGGTCGGGGCGAGGAATCTCTCGTTTCCTGCATTTAAACCGGAGAGAGATTCTTCACTTCGTTCAGAATGACAAAATAAATTACTTTTTCCGAAGCCTGTTAAGCAACGAGTGGTGCCGGCGGTGAGACTCGAACCCGCTGGCAACCATGCAAAGCGCGGGTTATTGATAGCATAAAAAAGTTAAAGCGCCAAAACTGGTGAAATCGGGCAAAGTATCTGGGTAGGCTGAATCGGTCGGAGAGTGTAAGAGATCAAAACTTAACCCGGGGAGCGGATTTGGAGGACACAAACAGTAACTCGCAGCCGGGGAAACAAAAGGAAGAACTCGGCGTAAGGCGGCTCTTCGTTGGGGCGCTGGCGGCCTGCGCGCTGGTCTCGATCGCGTTGTACAACGGTTATCCGACGGTCTTCTCGGATACCGGCGGCTACCTTTTGACGGGAAAGTTTCTGATCGCGCTTCCTCCGTTCCGCGCGCCAGGCTATGCCATTTTCACGAGACTCACGAGCATGGGGATCAGCGCCTGGTTCACGATCGTCGTGCAGGCGGCCATGGTCGTGTACGTCCTGTACGAAACGTGCGATTACCTCACCGAAGGCGACCGCAAGTTTGCCGACCTCTATTTCCTTGCCAGCGTCTGCGTTTTGACGGGGCTGACAAGCCTGCCCTGGCTGGTTTCGCTGCTCATGCCGGACGTCTTCGCAGGGCTGCTATTTCTGTCGGCGTTCTTGCTGGCTTTTGCCGAGGAATTAAAACCTATCCGACGCATCGTCCTGGCCGTAATTTTCACGATCTCGGTCGCTGCCCACGCTTCGCTGCTTCCTATCGCGGCGCTGTTCGTCGCGGCGGCGATCATCTTAAGGCTTAGGCAGACGGATCGCACGGTGCGCGCGTTTCCTTCGACAAGGTCCGTACTGGCTTGGTTGCTCGTCCCGATCCTCGCGGCAGGAATCTTCACCGCGGCGTTGAATCGCCAGATGGGCCTCGGCTTTAGAATTTCACCATCGAGAAATGCATTCCTCTTGGCGAGGCTTTTTGGCGACGGACTGGCGGCGGATTTCCTGCGGGTAAACTGCCCGAAGCAGGATTATATTTCCTGCCAATATCTCTCTCAGATGCCTCAAACGCAGGAGGAGTTCTTGTTCCAGCATCCTTTGTACCTCGAACTCAAAGGACACGAGGATGAGATGGAGAAAATCGTACGTGGAACAATTCTCGCCTATCCGGTCAGATTCGCGGCGAGTAGCGCCAAGGAAACCTTGCTCCAGCTTGCCTCGCTGCGCACGGGGGATGAGATACGCTCCTATGGCGCCAGGGAATGGAATAGCAACGTCATCCCGTTAGTGTTTCCCGGGGATTTTCAAGCATTTATAAACGGCAGGGAGTATCGCGGCCGCTTGACCCCATTGGCGGACGGCGCTGCCGCGCTTGATTCAACCGTATTCTGGCTAAGTGTTGTGACTTGCCTGCTGCTTGCGCGGACGGGCCGGTTCGGGCGCATCAACATGTTTTTCTATTCGGCCATCGCATATCTCGTGATCAACGCAGCGATTTGCGCCACGTTCGCCGGAGTGTACGATCGTTACCAGGGACGCGTGGCATGGATTCTGCCACTTTGCCTGACCGCGTATGTGTATTGCCTGGCCAGGGATTGGAAGCGTTCCGAGGTCATGCCGGAAATAGAGGAGTTGGAAGCACCGATGGAATGAATGGTGCCGGCGGAGAGACTCGAACTCTCGACCTAGGGATTATGAGACCCTCGCTCTACCCCTGAGCTACACCGGCAAGAATAAGGCGCTCCATGTTACGGATGCCTTCCAAGGACTGTCAAGCAGGGAAAGGGTATCTGAAACGAACAGGGCTTGTCCAAGCTATCCCAAACTGGGACAAGCAGCGCAGGCCGTTATGCCGTACCATCTCTCAAACCAGCGATCTCATTGATAAGATAGGCTCTTAGCGCCAGCTTCTATTAGTACTGTTGTACCGTTGACCCCGCCGGTCTCGGATTCTATCTTAATCGTGGACAATGCCATTGAAACTGTCCCGCCCTGGACGGCAAGAGCCGTTCAGCGAGAAATTGTCCAAGGGTATTGACCGTTTAGACACAAAGTAACAATTCTGTTCCATTAGGGAACAGAACTACATATACTCCCCCCCGGGTTAGTTTCCCTTCCGGAGGGTCTATGTCCAAGTGTCTAACGGTAGTTGCGTTCGCGCTACTCGTACTGTCGGGAGCGATGGGGCTTCGGAATATCGCAGTCGCACATGCCGCGAATTCGGGGAACTCCAGTCTCTCGGTGCAGGGTCATCCGTTCCCTCCGCCATTGCCACGCGGTGGAGGCCAGTAACCAGGGCGTGATACCAGTAGATGACTGGGTCCACGCGGAGGATACTTTTCGTGCTGGGCCCAGTTAACTACTCGATCTGGCTGGCCGTTATACTTGTAGAACTCTTCTCTTTGGTTTGTCTGCTGAGGAGGAGAGCCTTCACCCAGCATTTCACTCTTCTGCTTTATTTGTGCTCCTGCCTTGCGACCGATATCGGAAGTTTCAGCATCATCAAAACTTCGGGTTACGACTCCAACGCTTATTTTTATTTCTATTTTTACGCGGAATCGATGCTGACAATTTGTCTTTATTTCGTTCTGATGAATCTGTACTCCCACGTGTTTTCGGAAATGGGTGTGGGGAAATACATTCGCGCGGGCGCCATGCTTCTATTGGCGGGAACGGCTGGAATTTCCTATTACATGGTCGCAACATCCGCCAACCGGTTTGTTACGCACTTTGTCGTGGAACTTGGACAAAACCTCTACTTTGTCGGGGTCGTGTTGACCTATCTTCTCTGGGGCG
The DNA here is from genome assembly GCA_963768275.1 of uncultured Acidobacteriota bacterium. Lineage (GTDB taxonomy): Bacteria > Acidobacteriota > Terriglobia > Acidiferrales > UBA7541 > Palsa-360. The sequence goes on along the minus strand of CAVYHH010000011.1, from coordinate 129,947 downwards.
CAATGGCAAAACTGCGTGAGAACAGGACGCGTTTGATGCAACTCGTTCTCTCGATGGGTGTCTATGTAAGTTTGTCCGCCGGCAGCTACGCTCTTAATAATCTGTACCCGAATCATGGATTCTGGCAGTACTATTTTCCAGTCACCTCCATGTGGCTGCCTGTTTCCTGGGCTTATACTTTCCTGAAAGTTCCGGAAGATGCTCGATTGGCAACCGCAAGGGTGCTCGCTCCCAATCAATGATCGCCGGATTGATCTTCGTCATCTCGTTTATGACGATGCTTCAATTCTTCGTCTCCTACAGCCGTTCCCTGATCGCTGAATCGCGCGGTCATGAGCTGTCCGAGCAGGCCCGCGAAATCTGCGGCCTCACGGCCAGGACGGCGGCGGGCGACCAATTCCGGCGGCTGTCGGAACTGATTGCCCTTTGTCCGGAATCGGGCGCGGACGGCAACACATTGCTGATGGTGTCGGCATATTTCCATTTGCTGGGCTTCCTGCGCCGTTTGTCCGAATGGACGATTCCTTCCGCCACAGCGTGGATCGAGACGGAGCGTGGCGGCTGCGCCTACGCCGCCGCAGTGGTCCTGGATCGCCGGATTGCTTACAACCGCACGATCATGGCGCAACAAACGAGCCGTTCAATTTAGTCCCGCCCCGCCGCGTTCAATTCCACTTGCTCTGATGAAAGCTCTCTGCAGATTGTGAGATTCCGGCCTTCGTTGTTACCATCGTTACTTCTGGCGGGTTGCACGTAGAGCCCGCAGGCGGCGAAGGAATCCGCCGCAAAAGTTTCCTCGGATGAACAAAGATCTCCACAAACGCGTTCTCGACATGATCGGCCGGCACGCCATGATTGGGCCGGGCGGCCGCCTGGGCATTGGCGTTTCGGGAGGCGCGGATTCGGTGGCGATGCTCCGAATTTTCGCCGAGTTGCGGACGCAACTCGGGATCGCGGTTCTTGTTCTACATTTCAACCATCAGCTACGGGGAACGGAAGCAGACGAAGACGAAGGCTTCGTGAAGGCGCTGGCGGAAGAATTCCATTTGGAATTTGAACCCGGCCGCGCCGATGTTGCCGGCGAAGCGCGCCTTCACGGCTGGAATGTGGAAGACGCAGCGCGGCGATTGCGCTATCAATTTTTTGCCTCCGTGGCCGAAGCGCGCGGCCTGAATCGGGTCGCTGTCGCCCACACGGCGAACGACCAGGCCGAAACGGTTTTATCGCATCTGCTGCGGGGCACCGGCCTGACGGGCTTGGCGGGGATCTATCCCGTCGCCGGCCTGATCATTCGTCCGCTGTTGGAATTGGGGCGCGAGGAATTGTGCGAGTTCCTTTCTGATTTAGGACAACCGTGGCGTGAAGATGCGACCAATCAAGACACTTCCCGCACGCGCTCCCGGATTCGCCACCAACTGATTCCGCTTCTCCTTCGCGATTTTGATCCCGCGGTGGTGACCCGCTTGTCGCGTCTGGCGATGCACGCCCGCGAAGACGAAACATTCTGGCGGTCGCTCGAAGACGAACGATTCCATGCCCTGGTCACCCGCGAATCTTCGGTTGCGATTTCCTTGAGCGTCGAGGATCTTTTATCGCCATTGCCTCAGCTGGACGCCATGGGCGACTCCGCAGCGTCTTCGATCTCGCCAATCATTTCGCCAACGATGGCTTTGACTCGCCGCCTCGTACGCCGGATTTTTGCTGATCTTCGAGGCAGCCGCGAGCAATTGACTTCGCGGCATGTCGATAGCGTTGTGGATCTGGCCGCAAAATCGCAAAGCGGCGCGAGGATCGATCTGCCCGGAGTTTGCGTCGAGCGAATTTTTGACAGGCTTTGTTTCACAAAAGTTTCCGCAGCGTTGGATTCTTTGCAAGGCGCCGAAAGCACGCGCCAAAATCGCGATTTTGCATACACCCTTTCGCGGCCTGCAGGCATGGAATCCGCTTCCGTTGTTGTTACGGAAATTCACCGCCGGTTCAATTTGAAAATGGTTGACTGGCCTACGGCCCCGCGCGACACTGTAGTGGGATGGGGTGCTCTTGATTTCGACCGTGTCCGATGGCCTCTGGTCCTTCGGAATTGGCGCCCCGGCGACTCCTATCGCCCGCATGGCAGCCGGCGCGTTCGAAAACTCAAACGGTTGCTCCTGGAATCCCGCGTTCCCCGAAGCGCCCGGGGAAGCTGGCCGGTTTTAACCAGCGAGGGGAAAGTGATTTGGGCATCCGGCTATCCGGTCGCCGAGGAACTTGCGGCGCATCCGGGAACGCAAACGGGCCTGGTGATTGGCGAGGAAGAACTTTGAAGATGGCCTGATTACTTTGGCCCTCGGCATGCATCTAAGGGTTAGGGGCAATTTAGAGCCGCAGGAGAACGCACTTCAAAGTCCAGGATTTTGTTCTTGATGCGCGGGCGATATCAGGATGCCGCGCGCCGGAAGACCCGGCAGGTGAGGTAAAGCCGTGAACCCGAGTTCGACACTGAAGACCGTAATGTTCTGGTTGTTCATCATCATGCTGGCCGTGTTGCTGTGGACGCTCGTTTCCAAGAGCGGCCAGTCGGCCCGCGAGGAAGAACCCAGCTACAGCGAGTTCATGGCGCAGGTGGATCGCGGCAACGTAAAAGAAGTCACGCTGTATCTTTCTCCCACCAGCTACGAAATTGAAGGCGAATGGCGCGAGCCCTCCAAGAAATTCCGCACCACGATTTTCAAGGAATCGGCGCCGGATTTGGCCAAGACCCTGCGGGACAAGCAGGTCCTGATCAACGTCAAGGAAGTGAATCGCGCGGACTGGGTTACGTTCCTGCTGAACGCCGCGCCGCTCTTTTTGCTGGTGGCGTTCTGGATTTTCATGATGCGGCAGATGCAGGCGGGCGGAAACAAGGCGCTGAGCTTCGGCAAATCGCGCGCGCGCCTGCTGACGGCGCAGCAGAAAAAAGCGACGTTCAAGGACGTGGCCGGCACGGATGAAGCCAAGGAAGAACTCCAGGAAATTATCGAATTCTTGAAGGATCCGCAGAAATTCCAGAAGCTCGGCGGGCGCATCCCGAAGGGCGTGTTGCTCGTCGGCCCTCCAGGCACGGGAAAAACCTTGCTGGCGCGGGCCATTGCGGGCGAGGCGAACGTTCCGTTCTTTTCAATTTCCGGTTCCGACTTCGTCGAGATGTTTGTCGGCGTCGGCGCAAGCCGCGTGCGCGACCTGTTTGAACAGGGCAAGAAGAACGCGCCCTGCATTATTTTCATCGATGAAATTGACGCGGTGGGACGCCATCGCGGAGCCGGCCTTGGCGGCGGCCACGACGAACGCGAGCAGACGCTCAACGCTCTGCTGGTCGAAATGGACGGGTTCGAGTCCAACGAAGGCGTCATCCTGATCGCCGCGACCAACCGCCCTGATGTGCTCGATCCCGCGCTGCTTCGCCCCGGCCGCTTTGACCGCCGCGTGGTCGTCGCCCGCCCGGACGTCAAGGGCCGCGAGGAAATTCTCCGCGTGCACACGCGCAAGGTTCCGCTGAGTGATGATGTGGAACTGTCCGTGATTGCCCGCGGCACGCCCGGATTCTCCGGCGCGGACCTGGCCAACCTCGTCAATGAAGCCGCATTGTGGGCGGCGCGACAGGGGCGCAAACTCGTCATCATGGCGGATTTCGAGATGTCCAAGGACAAAGTCCTGATGGGCGTCGAGCGCAAGTCGATGATTCTGTCCGAGGAGGAAAAGCGCAACACCGCGTTTCACGAGGCGGGGCACGCCCTCGTCGCGGCGATCACTCCCGGCACCGATCCGCTGCACAAAGTCACGATTATTCCCCGCGGCATGGCGCTGGGCCTGACCATGCAGCTTCCCATCGACGATAAGCACACCTACACGAAGACCTATCTCGAAGGGACGCTCACCGTGCTGATGGGCGGCCGCTGCGCCGAGGAAATTTTTCTTGGCCACATCACCACCGGCGCCGGCAACGATATCGAGCGCGCCACGGATATCTCGCGCAAGATGGTTTGCGAATGGGGCATGAGCTCGCTCGGCCCGCTGGCCTACGGCAAGAAGGAAGAAGCGATTTTCCTCGGCCGCGAAATCGCGCAGCACCGCGACTACTCGGAAGACACCGCCATTCGGATCGATCAGGAAGTTCATAGCATCGTGACCACCGCCTATAACAACGCGCGCGGCGTTCTCGAAAACAATCGCGACACTCTCGAGCGCATTGCCCTCGCGCTGCTCGACCGTGAAGTCCTCGATGCGACGGAATTAAAGCTGCTCATGGAAAACAAGCCGCTGCCGGAAAAGGTGCGCCCCGCGCCGCCTTCGCCGCCGCAGCCTCTGCCCGGGGCCGAGCCCAAGCAAGTGCCGCGTCCGGAGCTGCGTCCCGCCCCCGGCTTCAGCAAGGGCTAAAGCTTATTTCTCAGGCCCTTGCAATTGGCAATAGTCGATCTCACATTTCCAAAACCAAGAAAATAAATCTGTGTCTCTTGGCTGACCTGAGTGGCATGCGGGGTGGCTTTTAGTGGCACAGGCTTCAGCCTGTGGGGTTTGGTCCTTGCAAGGACGAACCCCCACAGGCTGAAGCCTGTGCTACTTAGAACCAAGCTCACCTGGGTTTCACTCTATTGACCAAACGAAGGAAGCATCCGCGGAATTGTTTGTGCCAAAAAAAAGTGCGGCGGCTCATCATCTGATGAGCCGCCGCGCGATAGGGGAATCACAGGCCGGTCGAGTGTTTACTTAGGCGCGGTCTTTTCGTTGTGCTTTTCGTTGTAGATCTGGCGGCTGGCATTGTTCTGACGCCCGTTGATGTTCTTCTTTTCCTGCGGCGTCAGCTTTCCGCCGTTGGCCGCACGGTCGGCGGCGATGTGTTTGTTGATATTCTGTTCGTGATTTTCGGCCTTGGCGGCTTCCGATGGAGACATTTGTCCGCTGGCCACGCCGTTCGCGATGCGCTGCTGCTGCAGATTGCGTCGCGCGCCGACCTCGTTGTTGCCATAGGTGGCCGTATTGGCATTGTGCTTGTCGTTGTAGATCGACTTGCTGAGGTTGTTCTGCTGCTGGTTGACTTGCCCGCGTTCCTGCGGCGTCAGCGTGCCGCCATTCGCGGCCCGGTCGTTGTGAATTTCCTTGTTCAGGCCCGCCTCGCGGCTCTCGAGGTTCTTGGTTTCGCCCGCTGTCAGTTGTCCGGAGGAGACGCCGTTGGCAATGCGCCCCTGCTGGTTGTAGCGCCGCCCGTTGACGGAGTCCATCGCCACATTGCCGGGCCGGCCATGGTTCACCGAAGCCAGTTGACCGTTGTCCGAGCGGGCAGACTGCTCGTGGGAGAGCTGATTGGAGGTCGGCTGGGAGTGCTGTTCGCGCCCAGCCGCTTGCTCGGCCGCATTCGGCTGGGCTGCCACGCCGCCCTGGCCGTTGAAACTGTAGTGATTGTTGTTGATGGTCGTGTTGTTGATCACGGTCCGATCGACGTATGTGTTGTGAAAACCCACGCCCACGTTCATGACGGCTGTGTTGTATACGAAGCCTCCGCCGCCCCAACGGCCGCCGATGAAGCCGACCCCTCCATATCCGTAACCGTAGTTAATGCCACCGTAGAAGCCGACGTGCGGTCCCCAATAGCCCCCATGCCAGCCATATAACCCGCCGGCAAAGCCCCAGTAGCCCGGCGTCCAAAACACGCCAACGCGCGGCGGCGCGACCCACACGCCCGGAACCCAGTAGTAACCCTCCGTTCGCCAGCCCCAGTAGCCGGGAGTCCACATAAATCCCTCCGTCGGGCACGGCGGCTGCGCGTAGACGGGCAATGCCGGCGGCGCAACACCCACCGTAATACCGACGGCGATTTGCGCCGAAGAAGGCGCGGGAAACGCAAGCAGGGCGAATAGCAGAGCAAAAATCGTTGGCGTCAGAAGCTTTCGCATAGATAGCCCCTCCGTGGGCTTGCCTCGTGGCCGTTGAAACGTCCTAGCCCTAATCGAACAGCACGCTGGCCGGGCGGCCGGGCTGAACCGAGGTCCGTCAATCTCCACTTTCATTGAACACCGAACCCGGGAAAAAGTCTCTCGGGCGCCTTCCTTGGGTGTCTTGATTAGCAATGGGTAAGGCTCTCAAGTGGGCTGTTTACATGTCCCATCAAGCTGCTGTCAACCAATTCTTTGTAAAGCACCCACGCCGGGATGCCGGGAGATAAGATCCCGTTCCTAGATCACTCGAACGCCGAGATGGCGCGGGTCGTGCACGAGCGCTTTGGAATCTTCGCTTCGATCGCTCCATTCGGCGCCGCCCTTCAACCCGCGGGGCTATTCTTAAGCGCTTACTTAAAAAACCTCAGATGTGTATAATCCGCGGTTAAGGATTAGGGAACTGAGTGGATCGCTTTCTCCGGGAGGGTCACATCATGAAAATCCGGCGGGGAACTACTGTCGTTGTCTTGCTTGCGTTTCTGTCGGCTGCGCCCTGTCTGCTTGCGCATCACGGAGTACCGGCCTTCGACATGAGCAAGGTTGTCACGATCAAGGGTACCGTCGTCGATTATCAGTTGATCAATCCACACATGCTGATGCGGGTAAAGGTGATCGGAGACGACGGGAATTCCGTGGAATGGCTCGTCGAAAGCGTAAGTGCGCTCATGCTGATGCGGGTGGGCTTCACGCGGGACACTTTTAAGCCGGGAGATGCGATCACGGCGGCCGGCCATGCGAATAAAGACGGCAAGCCCACGATGGTGCTGGTGAAATTCATATTGCCCGATGGCAAGGAAATGCTACCTAGTTCTGACTCCCGTTGATTCTCGTGCCCGCCCTTCGTGCGGCAGGCGCGGCGCAACCGAACCCGTAGTTTGAATTGCGAAAAAAGCGAGGTGCAGCCGATGAGACGTCTGCTTTCCGGGTTTCGCGCGGGCTCGATCCTCCTGGCGTTTGCGGCCCTCGCGCCGCAACTTTCGGCGCAGGCAACCGCAGGATCCAAAGTCAAGAGCCCAGCCAAGCATCCCGGACTCTCGGGAGTCTGGTTCATGCAGGGCACGGTCAAGGTCCACCTGATTCCCCCGGAAGACGCTCCCCTGACGCCTTGGGGAGCAGACCGGTTGAAGATCAATCGAAAACAACCGCTTCCGGAAGCGATCTGCCTTCCTCCCGGCGTGCCGACGGCTTGGCAGATTCCTGAGCCGTTTGAAATTATCCCTCTGCCCGGCCGCATTCTGATCTTTCATGAACAGGAGCACCTGGTTCGGCAGATTTATTTGAACCGCGAACATCCTGCGGACCTGTTCCCCACGTGGATGGGGAACTCGGTCGGCCGGTGGGAAGGCGACACGCTCATCGTGGACACGACGGGATTCAATGAACTGACCTGGGCTGACCTGTGGGGGCTTCCCCACTCCGGGGAGCTCCACGTGATCGAACGAATCCGGCTGGTCAGCCCCGACGTGCTGCAGGTCGAAATAACGGTCGAAGATCCAAAGGCATACACAAAGCCCTGGACAGCGGTAAGGAAATTTGACCGGAAACCCGACTGGGAAATCGGCGAAAACATCTGCGAAGAGAATAATTCTTATTTAGTTCCCTCCGACACGGCCCCGCGGCAAAATTAGCCGCCTGGACACGGAGAAGAGCCGATCCGTTGGACCCGCCGCTCGCGCCGTGCGTGCGTCGATCTGTGGCCGCCCGAGATGGTATAATCCGCAATTCAGATGGCGAAATCGGCGCAAGATGCGATGAGCATTTCTCCGGAAGTCCTGGCGGGCTACGAGCCGGTCATCGGCCTTGAAGTCCACGTGCAACTGAAGACCTTGACCAAGGCATTCTGCGCCTGTTCGACGCGCTTCGGCGATCCTCCGAATTCGAACACTTGCCCCGTTTGCCTGGGATTGCCGGGTGCATTGCCGGTGCTCAATAGACACGCGGTCGAGCTGGGCATCCGCGCGGCACTGGCGCTGCATTTAAATGTGCAGGAATTCTCCCGCTTCGCACGGAAAAACTATTTTTATCCCGACCTTCCGAAGGGTTACCAGATTTCGATGTACGAATTGCCGCTGGCCACGGCCGGGCACCTTGAGATCGAGCACGACGGCCAGATCAAGCGCATCGGCATCACGCGATTGCACCTGGAGGATGACGCCGCGAAGAATCTGCACGAAGGATTTCCCGACTCGGCCGAAAAAAGCTACATCGACTACAACCGGGGCGGCACGCCGCTCGCGGAAATCGTGTCCGAGCCGGACCTGCGCTCGCCGACCGAGGCCCACGCCTATCTGACGGCGCTCAAGGAAGTGATGCTGTACACCGAAGTGAGCGACTGCAACATGGAAGAAGGCTCGCTGCGCTGCGACGCCAACGTCAGCGTGCGGCGGCGCGGCGCGGAAAAATTCGGCGTCAAGGCTGAAGTCAAGAATCTCAATTCGTTCCGCTACTTGCAGCGCGCCCTGGAATACGAAATCGAGCGCCAAATCGGTGTGCTCGAATCGGGCGGCACGGTGGTGCAGGAAACGCGCCTCTGGAACGTGGCGGCGGGGCGCACCGATCCCATGCGCTCGAAGGAATTCGCCCACGACTACCGCTATTTTCCGGAGCCGGACCTGCTGCCCGTGCGCGTCAGCGCCGCCTGGCGCGACGAAATCGCGCGCGCGATGCCCGAGCTGCCGGATGCGAAGCGCAAGCGCTTCGTGCGTGACTACAGCATCACGCCGTACGACGCTGGCGTGCTGGCCTCGACGCGCGAGCTGGCGGATTATTTTGAAGGCGTGGTGCGCGCCGGCGCGGCTGGAAAATCCGCAGCCAATTGGATCCAGGTCGAATTGCTGCGCCTGTTGAAAGACGCGGGAAAAGAAATCACCGAAAGCCCCGTGCCGCCCGCGGAACTTGCGGCGCTGATTGCCAAGGTGGAAAGCGGCGAAATCAACGCGGCGACGGGCAAGAAAGTGTTTGCGCGAATGTTTGAGACAGGAAAACCCGCGGCGGAAATCATCGTGGCGGAAGGATTCGCGCAAGTGAGCGACGCGGGCGAGATCGAGCGATGGTGCCGCGAAGTGATCGAGAAGAATCCGGACAATCTGGCGAAGTATCGCGCGGGTAACGAGGGCGTGTTCAAGTTTTTCGTCGGCCAGGTGATGCGCGCCTCACGTGGACAGGCCAATCCGCAAACCGTCAATGACACACTCAAGCGCCTGCTTGCCTGATATCGAACCAAAAGGAGCATTTTCATGCTGAAGGAAGGCGATCCAGGGCCGGCGTTCCGGCTTGCCGCCGACGACGGCCGCGAAATTTCCCTGAAGGATCTGCGCGGCAAACATGTCGCGCTGTATTTCTATCCCAAGGCCAGCACGCCCGGCTGCACCACCGAAGCCATCGAGTTTCGCGAGTTGAAGAACGAATTCGACAAGCTCAACACCATCATTCTCGGCTGCAGCGCGGATTCGGTCGAGTCGCAGGCGAAATTCAAGGCCAAGCAGAAGCTGAATTTCCCGCTGCTCAGCGACCCGGACTTCACCGTGATCGAAGCGTATGACGCGCGCCGCATGAAAAGTTTTCTGGGAAAATCCTACCTGGGCATCGTGCGCAGCACGGTCCTGATCGGCCCCGACGGCAAGGTGGAAAAAATCTGGCCGACGGCCAAATCCAAAGGCCATGCCGCGGAAGTCGTGGAAGCGTTGAAAGCGCTTCAGTAGTTAAGTAGCACAGGCTTCAGCCTGTGGGGGTTCGCAAGCAAGCCCGGGCCGCCCGCGGTAGCCAAGATTGACGCTCCAGCCAAGATCTGATGGAAAGCCACAGACTGAAGTCTGTGCTACCAAGACCCGGCATCACAGCGTCGTGTGAAACGCTCCCTCGCGTTCTTCAATCAGAAGATTGTCAATCAGACGAACGGCGCCAATCCGCGCGGCCAGGAGAGCAAGACACACGCCGCGCAGCCTCGTGACCGGCTCGAGCGTTTCCGCGTCGACCAGTTCCACGTACTCGGGCTCGGCCAGCGGCTCAGTCCGGAACGCTTCGCGCATCGCAGCCGTAAGGCGCAAGGCGTCGCGCTCGCCGCGCGATATGGAAGCGCGCGCGGCGTCAAGCGCGCGAAAAAGAATTGTGGCGGCGCGGCGCTCCTCGGGATTCAAGTATGCGTTGCGCGACGACATCGCCAGTCCGTCCGCCTCCCGCACGATTGGGCACACCACAATTTCCGTGTCCAGGTGCAAATCGCGCGCCATCTGCCGGATGATGCGCGCCTGCTGCGCGTCCTTGCGGCCGAAAAAAGCTTTCTGCGGTTGAACGATATCGAGCAATTTCAATACGACAGTCGTGACGCCGCGAAAATGTCCCTGCCGCACCCGCCCTTCGAGGCGTTCCGAGAGGCCCTCGACATTCACCCAGGTCTGAAACCCCGGCGGATAAATTTCCGAAGCCTCGGGCGCGAATAAATAATCGACGCCCGCGTCTTCAAGCTTCTTGCAGTCCGCTTCCAGCGTGCGCGGATATTTCTGAAAATCTTCGCTGGGGCCAAACTGCGCGGGATTCACGAAAATGGAAGCGATCACCGGCTGGAATTCGGCGAGAGCCGCGCGAACGAGCGACAGGTGCCCCGCGTGGAGCGCGCCCATGGTTGGGACGAAGCCGGTGGAGCGACCTTCGGCCCGCGCCTGGCGCGCCACCTGCTTCATCCATTCGATGGTGTGGATGGTTTCCAAGGGGGTTTAGTAGCACACGCTTCAGCCTGTGGGGTTTGGTCCTTGCAAGGATTCACCCCCGCAGGCTGAAGCGTGCGCCACTTAAATCACGCGCGCGCCGCGGCTGCTTGCTCGCGGTAGTACATGATCAAATCCGTGGAAACCGGCTTCACGCCGAGCTGCCGCAGCATCGTGACCACCTGCCCGCGATGATAGCTGGCGTGGTTGGTGAGCTGGTGAAGGCTTTGCCACAGCGGATTTAAGAATTCATCGCCGGTAAAACCTTTGTACCGGATGACTCGATCCATATCCTGCTGCGTGAGCTTCGATACGTAGTCGATATAGTATTGGTCCATTTCTTCCAGCTTGGCGCGGATCGACGCGAGATCGGGATACCCGGCTCCGGAAATAAGCGCGGAGGGCGAGCGCCCCTGGAACCGCTCGTTCCACACCCACTCGGCGCCGTACAAGTGCGTGACCGTATCGCGCACGGAACTGAAACTCGAACCGAGATTGCGCGTGAATTGTTCGTTGGTGAGCGCGCCGCAGGCATCCAGCAGACGTCGATCGGCCCAGGCATTGTATTGGAACAGGAATCGGATCAGTTCAGGCGTAACCATCGAATATCCTCCGGAGCGGATTCTAAACCATGATTTTGGGATGCGTGTTTATTTGCGCTGTGCAAAAAGCGCGCCGGCCTTCTCCGCGCGCGCGTGGTACGACTCCTCGTCGGAAGGGAAAGATCCCTGCTGCACGTCGCGGCAATATTCCGCGGCCGCGCGGGAAATGATTTCACCCACATCGGCATAGCGCCGCGCGAATTTCGGTTTGTGGCCGAAGCTCAGGCCGACGAGATCGTGGATCACCAGGACCTGGCCGTCGCAATCCGGCCCCGCGCCGATTCCGATCGTGGGAATCTTCAGCTTCGCCGTGATGCGCGCCGCAAGCTCTCGCGGAATCGATTCGAGGACGACGGAAAACGCGCCCGCGGCTTCCACGGCGAGCGCGTCGCGCATGAGCTGTTCGCCCGCTTCCTCGGTTTTGCCCTGCACGCGAAACCCGCCGAACGCGTTCACCGATTGCGGCGTGAGGCCGATGTGCCCCATCACGGGAATCTCGGCTTCCACGATGCGCGCGATCAGTTCCATGCGGCGCTCGCCGCCCTCGATCTTGACGGCCTCTGCGCCCGCTTCCTTCACGAAGCGCACGGCGTTGCGAACGGCTTCCGCCGGGTCATCGTGATAGCTGCCGTACGGCATGTCCGCCACCAGCAAGGCGTGCCGCGTGCCGCGCCGCGCCGCTCGCGTGCACTGCAACATTTCTTCCATAGTGACCGGCAACGTGCTCTCGTATCCGAGCACCACCATCCCCAGCGAATCGCCGACGAGCAGAACGTCCACGCCCGCTTCGTCCAGCAGCCGCGCTGTCGGATAGTCGTACGCCGTAAGACACGTAATCTTAGTCGGTGAAGAATTTTGTAACGAAATCCGAGACTTGCGTTCGAGGATGCCAGGCACGGTAATCTTGCCGTTGCCTGCGGAAGGAACAACGCTCATAACCGCCTCCGGTGCCGCTCCCTGACATCGGGATACAGCCCATTGCAAAAACCATTCTACCAGATTTCCTCCCCATAGCCTAACGGCCTATATCTCCATTTGGGAAATGGAATTGGAGCGAACCCCGCCGTGATTCTTTGCATTCCATCCACAGATGTACGATTCTATATGTACGTTGTGGTGGCTACGCTTTTGGTAGTGGGTCAGTTCGAATTTCCGAGGCCTTGACTCCAAAGGAAAAAGGCTTATGCTTGAGAGCGTGCAAAGTAAACTACAAGATCGAGACTTCGTTTCAATTGCTCGCCGAACGGTTGAGAGGGCTATTGGCGAGCACCTAGACGGCTCTCCATTAGAAACGCCTGACGTAACTATAAATTTGCAGGCAGTTCACCGTGGTCGTCTAGGCGGACTCAAGGGTGGCAAGGCAAGAGCTAAGAAGTTATCCGCTAAACGTCGGAAAACAATAGCCTTAAAAGCTGCGAAAGCCCGCTGGAAGAAATAAATTTCGGAATTACCCTCTTTGTAAACAGCGCAGTTCATCACATCGATTAATTGCGCCACAAAGTGTCGAGGACCGATGGTATTGGCATCGGCCCCTTGACGCGGGATTTCACCACGACAACGGTTGCCAGAAGGTTCAGATGTTAGCGGGATCGGCCCGTTTTACATCTGGCCGCTTAGTCTCTAAGAGTTAGGCTCCTAAGGCGAAACAGTAGTTTCCCCTAGCGTTGTCAGGGGTTTGTATAGTCCCGTCGCTGTTTGCACAACTGACTCCGGGACACTCCCACTAAATAAGTTATGAGCTTATTCAAGGTTTACCTCCTTGAGGGAAGAGTCCTCTCGTCCCGGAGTCTAGTTGTAGCAGCCTTTATTTTCAAGCAATTACAGCCCACAAAAACTATTATCAAAATGACTTTTATGCTTGACAGTAAGCAATACTCTCTCAAGCATAATGGTCAGTATGAACAAGCTATCGAATTCCGAGCGAACCCAAGTTATAAAGCAGATATGTCGAAGGTAGCAGCATCCGGTCAACTGTCCGTATCACGGGCGTAGCAAAGAACACAATCGTTAAGCTCCTCCGCGAGATTGGTTCCGCGTGTTCTCAGTATCAGGACAAGGCTCTCCGTAACCTGACGTGCAAGCGAATCCAGTGCGATGAAATCTGGTCGTTCTGCTATGCGAAAGACAAGAACGTCCCGGAAGAAAAGCGTGGGACGTTTGGTTTCGGGGATGTCTGGACTTGGACCGCGATCGACCCGGATACCAAATTGATTGCTAGTTGGGCGGTAGGCAAGCGGGACGCGGGCACAGCATACGAGTTTATGAACGATCTGGCCGGACGGCTGGCAAACCGTGTCCAACTCACTACAGACGGTCACAGAGCCTATTTGCAGGCGGTAGAGGACGCGTTCGGCGCGAACATAGACTACGCGATGCTGATTAAGTTATACGGCGGTGATAACGCGCCGGAAACGAAGTACAGCCCAGCGGAGTGCATCGGGACGCGAACGATTGATGTAACGGGCAGTCCGAAATCGAAGCATATTTCAACAAGCCACGTTGAGCGGCACAATCTGACAATGCGAATGTCTATGCGACGCTTCGCACGGCTGACAAACGCCTTCTCAAAGAAGCTAGAAAATCATGTCGCGGGGCTTTCACTGTATTTCATGTATTACAACTTCTGCCGCGTCCATCAGACATTGCGAGTCACGCCAGCGATGGAAGCCGGAATTACGGATCACGTTTGGGAAGTTGAAGAAACCGTAGCTTTATTGGAGAACAAATAAATGGGAGAAACAGAAAAATTTAACCCCGATATAATCAATTTATGGGAGAACCCCGCACCGCCGGAGTTTTCGGGCACGGTAGAAATTATAAATCTTTTTAAGACCGAGCATAAAGTTCAACTAGATGACAACGAGGACACTCATAAATCGAAACCGGAAACCCCGGCTTAGGTTCTGTAGGCCCCGCGACTTTTTCATTGGGTGACAAAGCAGGGATAAAACCGAAGAGTTCAGATTTTTTCATAGGCGGGGAATTTGTACATTTCGGACAAGTCATTTCGTTTTGCATACAGTCTCCTAATTAGAACGGTTGTTACTTCCTGATCATAATACACTCTCTGTAAGGCTTGGGAGAGCCGTTAGATGAGAATTGACTATCGGAAAATCGTGATGATGAGTTTTGTAGGCATTTTGGTCGTGAGTTGGGGACGATTGGAGGCGCAAACCGGGTTAGTGGACCCCCGAACAACCGAATATGTATGTGTTCTTTCCCGTACTGTGAATTCAACCGCCGACCAAAAAATAGAGGGTATCGGTACCATCAAAGCAAACGGGACAGTTGTCGTATTGCCGTGTGAAGCCGCCAGCGTGAGACAAGATCGCCTGATAGATGCCGACTATGCTGTGCTTGAGAAGATGCAATTACAGCGAACGCGAAGTTGTCCCGCCTTTAGTTGAAACCTGAAAGAGGAAGTAGCGGCTCTCGGCCCGGACTCGGATAGAGTCCGGGATGAGAACTTTTCTTTGGAAAAGGAGAGCCGCTATGGCCATGAGATACCAGAGCAGTGCGAAGAAGTCCAATCGGAAATTCGAGGTCGTGGGAGCAAGGCAGTTGGCGATGCATTTGCCACTGCCGCTCGTCGAGCTGTGGGAGGAACTGCAACCACAGGTCGAACACCTAGCTGGGCTGGCCGGGCTGCAGATCATCCGGGGAGTGATCGAAGAGGAAGTGACTCGGCGCGTGGGACCGCGCTACCAGCCGGACCCGGCGTCGAGTTGCGTGCGCTGGGGGCAGCAACCGGGCTATGTCGTGTTTGCCGGGCAGAAAGTGGCGGTGGAACGTCCCCGAGTGCGCATGCGGAAAGGCCAGGAAGTTTCCCTGGACAGTTACGCGCGGCTGCAACACGACGGGCGGCGGCAGCGAGCGGTGCAAGAAGGGATCGTCGCGGGGCTGACATCGCGGAGTTATCACCGGGCAGTCCAGAGCGTGCTCGATGGGTACGGGATCGAAAAGTCCAGCGTGAGCCGGGAGTTCGTGGCTGCCAGCGCGGCGCAGTTGAAACAACTCTGCGAGAAGAAATTGGGTGATCTCGATCTGGTGGCGCTGCTGATCGATGGCATCCATCTCGGCAAGCAAGTGCTGGTGGTGGCGCTGGGCATCGAAACCAGCGGGGAAAAGCACGTCTTGGGACTCTGGCAGGGGGCCACCGAGAACACCACCGTCGTCAAAGAGCTGCTGGAAGACCTGGTGGCTCGCGGCCTAAATCCGGAGCGACGCTATTTGTTCGTGATCGACGGGGCCAAAGCGCTGCGTGCCGCGATCGAACGAGTCTTCGGCGACCGCGCCGAGGTGCAGCGCTGCCAGATTCATAAGCGGAGGAATGTGAAAGAGCATCTGCCGAAACAGGCCCAGGGCGATACGGACCGGAGAATCCGCAATGCCTACACGTTAACCAGCTACGCGGAAGCCAAGGCCGAGTTGGAGAAAATCTTCCGCCAACTGGAGAGAGTGAATCCCAGCGCGGCGCGCAGTCTGGAAGAAGGCTTGGAAGAAACGCTCACCGTGCACCGGCTGAATGTGGGCACGCTGCTACGCAGAACTTTGGCCTCGACCAATCCCATCGAGTCGTGCCTTTCCACCGTCGAGCGTGTGGCACACAACGTAAAACGCTGGCGCGAAGGCGATCAGCCGCTGCGCTGGACCGCGACAGGTTTGTTGCAGGCCGAAAAGAAATTCCGGAGGGTTAAAGGCTACCGCGAATTGGAAGCTTTGCGTCACCGGTTGAATCCGTCGTTGACTCAACAGGTCCAGGTCGCGTAACGTGCAGTCCCACGAGAGCCCGCTACATCAACTAAGCTCGGGACAATTTCAGCGAACGCTTTTCAGCCTTCTCAAAACGAGACCAAATTCCGACGGTGAAGCCCGCAGTACGGTAGCGGATTTTCAGAAGTTGGCGAAGGAAGTTTGCAGCCGCCACCCGAAAATTGCGTTACTTCCTTTAGATTGGAAGACAGAACAGGCGGGCGGTGTGATTTTGAAGACTTGCGGTGTTTTATAGAGTAGAGGGTTATGCAATGGAAATCGAAATATAATATACGTATGTCTACTGCGCTTCTTTACTGCGGCATGTCAGAAGGTTTTATAATTGGGGCAGACGGTCGCGCATTCAATAAAATAACCAAACAAGTCGAAACAAACAAAGAAATAAAAATATTCGCCTTTGAGAGCCCGTCAGTGTCGGTTGTGTTTGCGTGGGCCGGTATTGTCAAAACCCATACTCAGAATTTTGACTTCAGTCTCATTGAAGAGTCCAAGGATATTCTTCCGAACGTTAATTTTCAAATGTTTGACGGAGATTTTAACGAGCGTCTTCGAGGGCGTCTTTCGTCTTTGAGAGTCAATACAACGGGTGAATGCGCCCGTGGGGTGTTTCTGTATTTTTGGAAGGGTGTTCCAATGGGGTTTGAAATCTCTGTTTTCAAAAACGGTCGTACCTGGGATTCTCGCGTTATTGATGGCGGGACACCGAACGGGAGCGTTTCTATTGTCAGCGGTGGCGTCGAGCCGGTAACATTTGAGAATCCCGTATCGTTAGATCAAGCTAAATTTATGATTGAACGGTATATACAGGATTGCGCTGCCGACCCCCGAAATGAAGAAATAGGCGGTGACATTCACATAGGAAAACTCACGTTGGAAGGGTTTGATTGGGTGGTCTCGCCCAAAATGGAGTCTTTTTAGCGTAAAAATTCAAACTGACCCACTACCCGCTTTTGAGCTTCCTTGCAAAACGGTATTCGGGACGAATAGAAGATTTATGAAGAAGTTATCCAAAAAACAAGCGAAGGAACTGGCGGCACTCTCTTCCCTGCACGACAAGGAAATTGATTTGACGGATTTGCCTGAAGTTCTCGACTGGAGCGGGGCCGTCGTCGGCAAATATTATCGACCTCTCAAGACAAGGCTGACGCAAGGCTGATTTTTCCGACCTTGGTTGTGTATACTTTTACCCAGAAGGAAAAGCTCTGCCATTGAGTCCGCGTTTTCCATGACACACTTTGCGTGCCGATAGGAAGAGGCGAGGACCCGGTGCGGCACGTCCGCGGAAATTGCGGATGAAACAAGGAGGTTCTTGCAATGAGAAACGCGCAAAAAATCCTAAAGCAATCACTTCGATTTTATTGCGGGTTGCCATTTTTTGCCGGCCTGCTGCTCAGCCTGCCTGTTGCGTGGGCGCAGTACCCACTGCAATATCCCTCAAGCTCTCAGGTCACCAAAGACGGCACGGCGATTTTAATGGAGGATTACGCGAATCCTCCGCTTTCGAGCGCGATGGGAGATCACGCCTACCCGCCGCCCATCGATTACAAAGGAATGCTCGCGCGCGTCAACACGTTGCGCTCGGAGCCGTCCAATGCTCCGCTCGCGTCCACGCGGTTTTTCGTCGCCGACATGAATGGCAATCTCTATACTCTGGACAGAGCGACCAAGAAATTCACGCCGTACATCACCTTTCCTGAAATTTTTCCAAAGTACGCCACGGAGCGTTTCGGGTCCGGAGTGTCCGCCATTGTCTTCGATCCGAACTACGCGAAAAACGGAAAATTTTATACCGTGCACGTGGAAGATCCCGCCAAGCCCGGTTCGGCGCAACCGACGAACGCCCACACGCCGAGTCTGAAGCTGGATGGGTACGCGATGACTCCGGTGGTGAAACCGCCGGCCGGCGACGACGAAAATGAATCGGTCCTCGTGGAATGGACGGATACCAACATCAAAAATTCCACGTTCGAGGGGACGGCGCGGGAAATCCTGCGCGTCGGCTTCAACAGCATGATTCACCCCATGGGCGATATTCTTTTCGATCCGCTGGCCAAGCCCGGCAGCGCGGATTACGGCAATCTCTACATATCGATGGGCGATGGCGGCTCGGGAGAGACTCCGGGCCCCACTCAAACGACTCCCCAACTGCTTAGCGCCTTGCAGGGAAAAATTCTGCGCATCACGCCCGACCTTGCGCTGCGCTCGAACGACAAGCTCAGCGAGAACGGCCGCTATCGGATTCCCTCCACCGGACCTGACCCTAACCCATTCGTTTTCGTTGCCGGAGCGAGGGGAGAAATTTTCGCCTACGGATTTCGCAATCCGCACCGCATGGATTGGGACGTCCCAACCAACACGCTGCTCGTGAATGACATCGGCCTGCATTCCTGGGAAGAAGTGGACATTGTCGCCAAGGGCGGCAATTACGGCTACTCCCAGCGCGAAGGCGACGAGGTGCTGACTGTTCCCGGCGGAGGCAAGACCGGAACGCAATCGAATCCGCAAGTCCCGTTCCCCGGATCGGATCTCCTCACCGTGGAAGGCCTCGAGAAACCGGTCGCGCCCATTTATCCCGTCGCCGTGTACAGCCACGAAGAGGGCGACTCGATCGGCAGCGGTTTTGTGTATCGCGGCAAGAAGATGCCGCAGATGGTTGGAAAATACATTTTCTCGGACATGACCACGGGGCGCCTTTTTTACACCGACCTCGCGGAAATGCTGGCCGCCCGTGGAGAGCGCGGCAAGCACGCCGCGATTCACGAAATCCAGATCATGTACAAGAGCCCGTATGACGCCTCCGAAAAAGCCCCGGTCAAGCGCCGGATGTACGACATCGTCGCCGATGCCTTTGCGCACAAAGACGGCGTCGCCGATCCGGCTACTCATCAAGGCGTCCTGCCCGGAGGGGCCAACGCCACAGGCGGCTGGCGCGGCAAGACTTTCCTGACGGCCAAGCCCGATCCCTACGGCGTCCCTTATGGCGGAGGCCGCGCGGATGTGCGCCTCTCGATGGGCGGCGACGGCGAAATTTACGTCCTGAGCAAGACGGACGGCATGATTCGCATCCTAGCAGGCGTGGTTACTCCTCCCCCTGCGGCTTCCAAGCAGGTAGCCGCGCGATAGGTTTTTGTAGCACAGCCACCCTTGGCTGTGTGGTTCTCTTGATAATGCCTTGAGAAACCACACAGCCAAGAGTGGCTGTGCTACACAGCTGTTTCCGCAACCTGTTCAGCCTGTGGCGGGTTAGTCCTTGCACGTACAAAAACCCACAGGCTGAGCGTGTGCCACTTTCTCCCCTCGCGTGTCCAAACCGTCAGGTGTTACTGATTCCCGAATCGGCCTGGAAATACCGATCTTTGGACCCTCAAGGCCTCATAAACTGGAAGAAGCAAAGCCGTCGGAAAGTGACCCTTCTCGCTTCCTGGATGGAGACCCTGGGATGTTGATTCCGCTGCGTCATGAAAACATGCAAGGGCGCCGGTGGCCCGTCATCACGTTCGGAATCATCGCGCTCAACGTCTTCATATTTCTCGGAACTCACTGGACGATCGACAGGCAAGGACCGGAACTGGGCCTGGTCAAGCTCCATCTCATTCTCCTCTCGGCCATGCATCCCGAGCTGAAAGTGCCGGAAAAAGCGCAGGAGTTCGTCGCCTCCATCCAAACCAATAATGCCGCTGTATGGAAGGAAGCGCAAAACCCGAACCGGGACGTGTTCGATGTCTGGGACGCCAAAATCCGCATGCAGGAAGACCCGGAAGCATTGCAGCAGGAAATGGATTCTCTCGGCGATAGCTACGCGAAGCTGGACTCGGCTTCGCTTCTGAGCAAGTACGCCTTTATCCCGGCGCACCCCACACTGCTGGGCCTCGTGGGCGCGAATTTCCTGCACGCCGGCTGGCTGCACCTCATCGGCAATATGTGGTTCTTGTGGCTTGCCGGGGCAATCCTTGAGGACACCTGGGGCCGGCTGATCTACCCGGCGTTTTATTTAATCGCGGGCGTGCTCGCGTTCCAGGTGCATGCCATGGTCAACGCCGGAAGCTTCACGCCGACGCTTGGCGCTTCGGGAGCCATCGCCGGACTGATGGGCGCATTCCTCGTGCGTTTCCCCACGACAAAAATCGAGATGGGCTATTTGTTCATTTACCGTTTCGTCCGGTTCAAGATGGCTGCGTACTGGCTGCTTCCTGTGTGGTTGCTCACGGAAATTTTCTATGGCTCCGCGGGCCAGTCGTCCGGCGTTGCACACTGGGCCCATGTTGGCGGCTTCGCATTTGGGGCGCTGATCGCTCTCGCGGTTCAAAAATCGGGACTTGAACATATGGCCGAAAAGGGGATTCAGGAAAAGATTTCCTGGGTCAGCCATCCCTTGCTCGCGGAAGCCGGCGAACAAATGGAAAAAGGGCAACTGGACCCTGCCGCCGCGAGCTTGCAAAAATTGCTGCTGGAAAAGCCGGATTCGATCGACGCGTACCGGATGCTTCAGCGCATCTACTGGCAAAAGAACGAAATCCCGGCGTACCGCGACGCCCTTGCGAAACTTTTGAGCTTGGAAATCAAGGCCAACGATCACGAAGGCGCCTTGCAGACCTGCCAGGATTTCAGAAATGCGGGAGGAGAGAAGCTCCCCGCGTCCCTTTGGCTCGAATTCTGCCGCCAACTGGAAACCCAGCCGGACATCTCGCGTGCCGCGGACGAGTACCTGGAGCTCGCGCAAGCGTATCCCGCCGAAAAGCAGGGCCTGCTCGCCCAAATGGCCGCGGGACGCATTTATCTGAAGCGCATGAATCGCCCCGCGGATGCGTTGCGCCTGTACGAAGCCGCTCAGTCTTCCTCGATTCCGCACGCGGACTGGCAAACCACCATTGACCGCGGCATTGCCGAAGCAAAGAAGATAATGCAGCCGCAGGTCTCTCCTGTCAGCCCTGTTTCCTGAAGTATCGATTCGGATTAAGTGGCGCAGGCTTCAGCCTGTGGGGGTTCGTCCTAGCAAGGACCAAACCCCACAGACTAAAGTCTGTGCTACTAAATACCATCGGGTTTGCATGTGGTGGCGCTCGGGCGTAAAGTACCGTGGATAGATTTGGATCGAACTATCAGGCGCAATCCGCCAATCGACGCGCCGCTTTAATTGATCTAGGTCGAATCCCTGAACCATACTTCTTGCGGGCTGCGTGCAGAACCCCCGCTTGGTCATGAGGAGGAAGTGATGTCCATCTACCAGAAATCTCGCAGCTACTTGCTCTTTGCAGCGGTGGGGGTTGCATCGCTGGCGTCGCTCGCGTCGGCCAGGCCCACCGATCTAAATCCCGCGGCGATCAAGATCCAGCTGCCCGATCAGATCAAATGGGATGACGATATGAAACGAGGCGAGAGCACGGCCGTTCTGGCGGGCAATCCGGAATCGGCGGGAATTTACGTCGAACTCGTGAAGTGGCATGCCCATCACATGAGCCATCCGCACTTCCATCCCAACGACCGGTTTATCACCGTGATTTCGGGAACCTGGTGGGTGGGAACCGGCACGAAATTCGATCCCGATAGCACCAAGCCCTTGCCGCCGGGCAGCTTCGCCAGACACTTTGGCAAAGAGGTTCACTACGACGGCGCGAAGGACGAAGACGTGGTCCTGGAAATTGTGGGCGAGGGGCCGGCGACGGCCACTCCCGCGGAAGTAAAGTAAACATTAGGCGCCGGGGTGCGCTCTTAGTGGCACAGACTTCAGTCTGTGGGTTTTCGTCAGCGTCGCCGAGGCGTTCAATCCGTTCAGAAGTTCGTGGGTGCATATGGCACAGTCTGCGAGCTCGAGTGGAACCCCACAGACTGAAGTCTGTGCTACAAAGTGCCACATAGCGACGAATTAGGACCCGATCACGATGGCATGGTTTAAGCGGGAAAAAAAACGGATCGACCAGCCCACGCCGCCCGACGCGCGCCGCGTGAAGACGGAAGGGCTGTGGACCAAGTGCGAAAACTGCCGCACGATTGTCTGGAAGAAAGACCTGGACGCCAACTGGCGCATCTGCCCGAAGTGCCAGCACCATTTCCGGTTGAGCGCGACCGAGCGCTTGGAACTTCTGCTTGATTCGCGCTGGGTGGAGCACGACGCCGAGCTCGCGTCGAGCGACCCTCTGAAATTCACGGACACCAAGCCCTACGCCGCGCGCCTCAAGGAAGCGCGCCGCAAGCTGGGCAAGGCCGACGCCATCATCACGGCGGAAGGCCTGCTCGGCGGGCGCCCGGTTATTTGCTGCTCGATGGAGTTCGCATTTATCGGCGGGTCGATGGGCGCGGTGGTGGGCGAGAAAGTGACGCGCGCGGTGGAAATGTCCATCGCCAAAAAATTGCCGCTGGTGATCGTTTCCTGTTCCGGCGGCGCGCGCATGATGGAGGGCACGATCAGCCTGATGCAGCTGGCGAAAGTTTCCGCCGCGCTCGCGCGCCTCGATGAGGTCCGCCTGCCGTTCATTTCCGTTTTGACCGACCCTACCACCGGCGGCGTCACGGCGAGCTACGCCATGCTGGGCGACATCAACATTGCCGAGCCCGGCGCGCTGATCGGCTTCGCCGGGCCACGCGTGATCGAGCAGACGATTCGGCAGAAACTTCCCAAGGGATTTCAGACGTCGGAGTTTCTGCTGGAACACGGATTCCTCGACGCCGTCGTCCATCGCAAGGACTTGAAGGCCTACATCTCCTCCGCCCTCGATTTCTTCCTGGCGTAACCGCATGACCTACGAAGAATCGGTCCAGTACCTCTTCAGCCTGGGACGGGAACTCGCCTCTCCGAGGCAGGCCAGCGCCACGAAATTCGATCTGAAAAATATCACCGTGGTTTGCGAACACCTGGGGCAGCCGCAGCGCGAGTTTCAGTCGGTGCACGTCGCGGGCACGAACGGGAAAGGCTCCACGTCGGCGATGCTCGATTCGATCCTGCGCGCGGCGGGGTTGCGCACCGGCCTGTACACGTCGCCGCACCTCGAGCGCATCAACGAGCGCATTCGCCTGGACGGCAAGGAAATTTCCGACGAGGAATTTGCCGCTGCGTTCACGCGCGTCCGCGAAGCGATCGAGGAATTGCTTGCTGCCGGGCGCCTCGCCGCGCACCCCACATTTTTCGAGTGCGTGACGGCGATTGCCTTCGTGTATTTCGCCGGGGCTGGCGCGGAGTTCGCCGTGTTCGAGACCGGCATGGGCGGGCGCCTCGATGCGACGAATGTTCTGCTGCCGGAAGTCGCGGTCATCACGCAGATCGATTTTGACCACGAAAATTATCTCGGCCACTCGATCGAGGAAATCGCGGGAGAAAAAGCGGGAATCATCAAGCCGGGCGCGCGCGTGGTGAGCGCCGCCGAGCACCTCATCGCGCGCGTGGTGATCCGGCGCCGCTGCGCGGAGCAATCCGCGTTCCTCGTGGAAATTGAAAATGCTTTTTACCTGGAGGATGTAGCCGCTCACGAAGGCTGCTTTTCGTTCACCGCGATTTCCTACGAGACGGGCGTGCGCATTCCCATCGCTCTGCGGCTCGCCGGCCGGTTTCAAGTGCGCAACGCGCTCACGGCGCTCGCCGCCGCGCGCATGCTGGCCGAGCGCGGCGCGCCCATCGGCGAGGAAGCCATCACGCGCGGCTTCGCCGCGGCGACATGGCCCGGCCGCCTCGAAAAGATCAGCGAGCGACCGGAAATTTACGTTGACGGCACGCACAATCCCGCCGGCGCCCGCGAAATCTCCGTCTTCTGGGAGCAATTCCTCGCCGGCAGGAATATTTATTTGATTTACGGAGCCATGCGCGACAAGGCCGTCGATGAAATTGCAGGCCTGCTTTTTCCCCGCGCTTCCGCCGTGATCCTCACCGCGCCCGCGCAGCCTCGGGCCATCTCCGCACCGTTGCTCGCGGAAATGACGGCCCATCATGCGAAGCGCGCGGAAGTCGTGCCCGATCCCGCGCAAGCCCTGGCGCGCGCCCTCGAACTCGCCTCTCCCGAAGACGTTATCTTCATCACCGGTTCGCTCTACCTCGTGGGCGAATTGCGCCGCGATTGGATGTCCCGCAAAAGCAGCCGGCCAGTTTCTTCGAAGGAGAGGCCTTACTGAGCGGGAAGCTACAGAGACCAAAGCAGCGCTCAAGACAATGGAAAGTAGATTCGGAATATTGTCGGCGCTGGACGAACGACGCCAAGCTGAGACGGTTGCGCAAAAAAGACATCGTCAATCGCGAAAGTGACGCTGTTGGATCGGCGCTCCCATTTAGAACGGGTTCACGAAAAACAGGGGAGAGGAAGAGTTGCTTCCCGGAGTCACGTCGATGAAGACCATTTGGTTCGCGCCAATCACGTAAAAGACTTCTGTCGCGCCAAAAGCTGGCAACGACAAGGTACCCCTGCCGGTAGCGGGAAGCAAAATCTGTGCCCCGACGCCTGCTGCAAGGTCCTGGTCCGTTTGGGTAGTAATGGGATTGGACTGAAAGCGCTGGTCGAAAGCGAAGTCGTAGACGCCGATGGTGGCAGTGGGAGAGAACGTGCCGACCAGGGTTTGCGCGTCGTTCACCGTTGAGCCCCTCGCGCGTAAGATCATCTGGCCGGAAAGCGCCGAAAGTGCAAAAGGCAAGCCTGTCTGTGCCGTGAGGGTTCCGGCCATGGCGCGGTTGTTGGTCCCGGGCTCAGCGTCGAGGATGAAACCCGTGCCGGAGGCGGTGAGATAGAAGACGGCGGAATCGAAGATGCCGTCTGAAAAACCGCCTGTAGCACCGATGGTACCGCGGCCGGTGGTCGAATCA
Organism: uncultured Acidobacteriota bacterium; assembly: GCA_963768275.1. Taxonomy (GTDB): domain Bacteria; phylum Acidobacteriota; class Terriglobia; order Acidiferrales; family UBA7541; genus Palsa-360. The sequence continues at coordinate 105,142 of CAVYHH010000011.1, read as the reverse complement.
AACGAGTCGGTCTGGACCGGCAGCGCGGGCACACTGGCGAAGGTACCGTTGTCGTTAGAGTCTATGCTCAGGGTTCCCGCATTCGGACCGGTGATCTGCATTTGCCCGACGGCGCTTATCTCGTTCCCGGTTGAGTCGACTCCAGCGACCCCAAATACACTTCCCGCAGTGTTGACGGTAGTCGCGGTAAAGGAAGAAAGAGTCCCCTGCTTGGACGCGTCGGCGATCATGGTCCCGGTGGCGTCCGTTTCTACAGCCACGAACCGATTTGCGGTAATGGCGTAATAAGCGAAATTCTGCTGTGTGCCGGAATTCGTGAGACCGTCAGTCAGGGTCACGGTGAACGTGCCGCGGCCATTTGTATCAGGCTCTGTGGAAGCAAACGTAATCAAAGCCGAAGCGCCTGTTGTGGGACCAGCGGTGCCGACCCCGGCGACGCTGCGATCGAACGTGACATTGGTGGCTGCGCCACCGGTCGCGCCAAGCGTAAAGCGGCCGAGCGCGGATGTCGGAACAGCCGCATTTCTTCCGTTGAGCGTAATGATGTAGTCCGCTGCCAAACTGGCGAGCGAGAAAGCCGATGAGCTTTGCTGCTGAATCGTTCCCCCCACGATGAAGTTGTTGGTGTCCACACTCATGATGTCGCCGAACGCGCCGTTGGCCTGAAGGGCGATGCCGAATTGCAATGGGTGGAGGGCTCCCACAGGGTTAGTTAATGCAACTGTGACTAGTGCGCCTAGTTGGTTGGCGTCAAACGCGTAAGTTCCGGCCACCGAGCTGCTCGAACTGACCACTCCATTGTCATTCACGTCCACCGCACCGGCCGTGATATGGCCAAGACCATCCGCTTTGAAGCTGCCTGCCATGCTGATCGGATTGACTGCGGCACCGCTGCTATTCGTATCGAAGCCAGTGAGCACAAAAGCGTATTGGCCGTTCAGGGCGTTGGGCTGTGGGGGGCCGCTACCGAGGCCGCCGCCACCGGAGCCGCCGCAGCCTGCCATCAAACCGACAGCGATCAACGTAAGGGAACCAAAAAGGACGCGATTCATGAACTCTCCTGGCCCGGCGAGATTCGGATTCCAATGACCAAGCTGGATTTCCAAGTGACTCGAAACGCGGATGGTACTCCAACCTGTCGATGCAATGAAAGTCAAAATTCTTTCAATAAAAACTTCCGAAGTTAAGTTCAGAGTCGTGCATCGAACGCTTTTCCCATGTTCGACACAACGGCCTCGCCATCCGAGCAGACCCCAACACGAATTGCCAGGTTCCGGCGCCAAAGTTCCAAGAAGTGGCCCACACCAAACGAATCGCTAATGGCTGCGTTTGGTTCTGGGGCGCAGACGGCTGCCCGCCCAAAAAAAAGGCGGCCTCTACAACACCCACGACCAACAAGGCAGGTCTTGTAGCGGCCGTCCGCCGCGGCGGACGGGCATCTTCATTGGCAAACTGAGCCCCTGCCAAGTCATCAAATCGAGTGCGGATCGGTCAAAACTCTGCTAAACTGCTCGCTTTGCTTATGATTCCGCAAATGGGTGAGGAGTTGCCATGGCTATGAGATGCAAGATTTGCGGCAAGGGGCCGTCGTTCGGCAACGTGATCAGTCACGCGAACAATACCCGCCGCCGCCGCTGGAATCCTAATCTGCAACGTGTCCGCGCTGTGGTCGAAGGCGTGCGCATGCACATTCGCGTCTGCACTTCCTGCATTCGGTCCGGCCGCGTCACGAAAGCAGCCTAACGAGCCTATTTCCGCATCGGAACATCGTATCGGCGGGTTGTGCAGCCCGCATCCGGTAAAAGGAGACAGCCTTGAGGATACGTGGGCAGGGATGGTTCATGCTGGCCGCGGCCCTGGCGGTTGTGTCCGGATGCAAGAAGCCGGTGGTGCCGGATGAAGGCGTGTGGGGCGTCGTGGACGGCGCGCCCATCACGCGCACCGAAGTGGACAAATACTACCGCACGCAATTGAACCCCGATGCGCCGCAGCCTTCGCAGGACGAAGCGCTTTCGCTCAAGCTGAATGTTCTGGATGAGCTGATCAACAATCACATCCTGCTGGAGAAAGCGAAAACGCTAGGCCTGCAGGCCGCCGACGGCGAAGTCGAGGACAAGTTCACCGAATTCAAGAGCCCTTACACCGAGGAAGAATTTCAGCGCCAGCTCAAAGGGCGCAACTACACGGTGGACGATTTGAAAAACGACATCCGCCAGCAGCTCTCCATTCAAAAGGTGATCAATCACGAAGTGGTGGCCAAAATCACCGTCACCGATCAGGACGTTCAGGATTTTTATAATCAGAACCGCGCGCAATTCAACGTGACCGAGCCGCAGTACCGCATCGCGCAGATCGTGGTCACTCCGCACAAGGATCCGGGCTTGCGCAATCGCAAGAACGACGATGCCACCACCGATGCCGAAGCCAAGCGCAAGGCCGCGGCCCTCGAGCAGCAGCTCAGCACCGGCGCGGACTTCGCGCAAGTGGCCATGGATTATTCGGAAGACCCCGCGTCCGCCGGCTCCGGCGGAGACCTAGGCTACGTGCCGGAATCGTCGCTATCGCAGAGCGATCCCGCTTTGAAAAAAACGGTGATGTCGCTCAAGCCGGGACAAATCAGCGGCGTGATCGTCTTGCGGGATTCTTACCGCATCCTGAAGCTCGTGAGCAAGGAAGCGCCCGGGCAGCGCGACCTGAACGATCCGGCCGTGCAGCAATCGATTCGCGACAACATTCGCAACCGCAAGGAACAGTTGCTGCGCGCCGCGTACCTGGCTACCGCGCGGAACAACGCAAAGATTACGAACTATCTTGCGCAGCAAGTGGTGGAATCGGCGGGGAAATTGCCCGTTGTCGTCGCGCCGAAAGCGGCGAGCGATGCCGCGGCCTCTCCAGCAAAATAATAATTCGATTTTGGGATTTTAGTAGCACAGGCTTCAGCCTGTGGGGTTTCGTACCTGCGGCGACCAACCCCCACAGGCTGAAGCCTGTGCTACTAAGACACAATCGCCAGAACCTCTCCCGCGTTGACTGTTTGCCCTTCGCGCGCCACCTTTTCGACGGCGCCTGACTTGGGCGAGCGAATTTCGTTCTGCATTTTCATCGCTTCGATGACCAGCAGGCCCTGGCCGGCACTGACTTGCTCGCCCGCCGCAACGAGTACCCGCACGATTTTCCCGGGCATGGGCGCGACAAGCTGCTGACGCCCTTCGAGTTCGATCCCCGCGCCACGCCTGCGCCGCCAGGAGCGCGGATCGAAAATTTCCACCTGGAATTCGCGGCCATTCGCGCGTATTAGCAAGCCATCGGAGTTTTCCTCGGCGGTGACTTCGAGAGAGCGCCCGCCGAGAAGAATCGAATACGCGCCGCGAGAAATCCGTATGGCGTCGGCATCCACCAGCCGGCCGTCGACGGTGAACGCCACGCGCGACGCGCCATTCGTCTGCGGAGTGAACTCCACGTTTCGCCGCGCGCCGTTGATTACAATTTCATAGTTCATCGTCATATTTCGCCGGGCGTCTACTCGCTTCGGTCGACCTGCTCAAGCCGCGCTTCGCGCTTCCAGCGCGACTCCGCTTTCGCGGCGGTTCCGTTCGCCGGCGACGTGTCCCTCGCGCCGAGTGAATGCAGCAGCGCCGCGAGAATCGCCGCATCTTCGGCAACCACGTCGCGTTCTTGCGTTTGCATTTCGGCAAGGAGATGAGGCAGCTTTTCATCCAGCCAGCGAGTGGAAATTTCTCCGCGCAGAAATTGCGGATCGCGGAGAATGCCGAGAAGAAGGGCCGAGTTCGTTTTGATTCCGGTGACTGAATGTTCTTCGAGTGCCCGCGCGAGCCGCGCAATGGCCTCCTCGCGATTCTGTCCCCAGGCAATCAGCTTGCCGAGCATCGGATCGTATTCCGTCGAGACGGTAAAACCTTCGTACACGCCGTCGTCGAATCGAATACCGGGGCCGGAAGGCGCGCGCCGCGAAAGAATCGTTCCGGGCGACGGGAAAAATTGATTGCCGGGATCTTCCGCGTAAAGGCGGCATTCGACGGCGTGGCCTGAAAGCTTGACGTCCTCTTGCGAAAAGGGGAGCGGCTCGCCCGAGGCGACGCGGATTTGCAGCTTCACCAGATCGAGCCCCGTGACCATTTCCGTGACCGGATGTTCCACCTGCAAGCGCGTATTCACTTCGAGAAAATAAAAATTGCGCGCGGCGTCCACCAGAAATTCCACCGTGCCGGCATTGGCGTAGCCCGCTTCTTTTGCGAGCCGGACGGCGGCTTCGCCCATGGCGCGCCGCAGATCAGGCGTCATGACCGGAGACGGAGATTCCTCGATTACTTTTTGATGCCGCCGCTGGACGGAACATTCGCGCTCGCCCAGATGCACGATGTGGCCGTGCGCGTCGCCGAAGATTTGAATTTCAATGTGGCGCGGCCGGTCGACGTACTTTTCGAGATAAAGGCTCGCGTCGCCAAACGCGTTCAGCGCTTCCGAAGCGGCGTCGCGCCACGCGCCGGCCATTTCCGAATCCGCCGCGACCAGGCGCATGCCTTTCCCACCTCCGCCCGACACCGCTTTGAGCAGCACGGGATAGCCAAGCTCGCGCGCAATTTTTCCTGCGTCGCCCAGATTTTCGATTGGATCCTTGGTTCCGGGAACCATCGGCACTCCGGCCCGCGCGGCAAGTTGGCGGGCGGCGGTTTTCGATCCCAGGCGCTCCATCGCTTCAGGGGATGGACCGATGAAGGTGATGTTGTTTGAAGTGCAAGCCCGCGCGAGGTCGGGATTTTCCGCGAGGAATCCATACCCGGGATGCAACGCATCACACCCGGCGAGGCGCGCGGCTTCCATCACCTTGTCGATGCGCAGATAGCTTTCGCGTGAGGGTGCGGGGCCTATCCGGTAGGCTTCATCGGCGAGGCGGACATGCAGCGCGGCGCGGTCCGCGTCGCTAAAAACTGCGGCGGAGGCAATGCCCATTTCGCGGCAAGCTCGCGCGATGCGCACGGCGATTTCCCCGCGATTGGCGATGAGGATTTTTTTGAACATGCAAAAAGTTTATCTCGGAGCGCATTCTAGCACGGCGCCAACACACATCGAATCGGGGCATGCCTTGGCAGTCCACCTGCCAGAACTGAAATCCTGCCGTGGACACTCAAGTCGCAGCGGACGATAATTCCCCTCCCGGAACAATGGCCACAAACGACAACACGAAACTCCAACGAGAGCGTCTGCTCGGCGCGTATCTTTTCGCCCTCTGCGTCTATCAAATTGGAATTTACTGCTGGCCGGGCGGGCCGCCGTTTATCCTCGATCCGCGCGCCGGCATTCCCGTTCTCCTCATCAATCACTTTTCTTTCGATAACAAGGTGATTTATCCGGTGGAGTGGATCACGGCCACGTGGCTGGTGGTCGCGGCGGCCATGATTTTCTTCCGCGGGAGATTCTTGAAGCCCTACCTGATCGCGGAAATCGTTCTCGCCGCACCGACGGCCTATTACATCTGCGTCCTCGCCATTCGGCATGGGGGCGATTTCGCGCCGGGGTTCAAGGACCTCGTCTTGACCGTGCTGTTATTCCTTGTTTTTTCACTGATTCCTGTGGGCCTGGCAGCGAGACACGTTTTAGCCCGAAGGGAGCCGCAATCCTGAATGCGCCGGAAGTGACTTCCTGCGCGCATCCTTTCAAAGCGATGGTTGACATGAGGATTTACGCTTCACTAGAATCATTCGACTGCAATACTTGGATTACTGTACTCTTCACGCTGCGTCACTTCGGAACGGGAGATCGCCATGAAACGATTCGCCGCCCTCTTTATCTTGAGCGTCCTTTGCGTGCCTTTGGCTATGAGAGCGCAGGGCACCGCACCGGCTGCTCAGCCGGCCGCCAGCGCTCCGGGCGCGGCCGCCGCACAGGCGCCCCAGGGACGCAAGAAACGCGTTGCGGTCTTCGATTTTGACTATGCGACGGTGAAGACCAACTCGGCGGCATTATTCGGAACGGACATCGATATCGGCAAGGGAATCGCCGACCTTCTGGTGAAGAATCTGGTGACCGACGGGACGTACAGCGTGATCGAACGCAAGGCGCTCGACAAGATCCTGGCCGAGCAAAACTTTTCAAACAGCGACCGCGCCAATCCGGCTTCGGCAGCCAAAATCGGCAAGATCCTTGGCCTCGATGCCATCATTGTGGGCAGCATCACCGAGTTTGGGAACGAGACCAAAAACAGGAATGTGGGAGGCGGTGGAGGCGGCTTCGGCGGATTCGGGATCGGCGGAATTGGCCACAAGGAATCCAAGGCTAACGTCATGCTCGACGCGCGCTTGGTCGACATCGATACAGCGGAGATCCTGGGCGTGGCGGAAGGCAAGGGCGAATCCAAGCGCAGCAGCACTTCGTTGCTAGGCGGAGGCGGGAACTGGCACGGCTTCGGCGGAGGCGCCGTGGACTTCGGGTCGAGCGACTTCCAGCAAACCATTATCGGCGAGGCCGTGAAGGCCGCGACCGATCAAATGACCGCGGGCGTGATCGCGTCGGCGCCCAAGCTCCAGGCGCGCATCATCAAGGTGGAAGGCCTGGTGGCGGCCGTGGATGGCGACCAAATCGTGCTGAACGTCGGCTTGAAGACCGGTATCAAAGTGGGCGACCACATGTCCGTGGAGCGCGTGACGAGCACGATCAAGGACCCGGCCACCGGCGCGGTTCTTCGCAAGATGACCACCAAGCTGGGAGAACTGGAAGTCACCGACGTGGATGAAATATCCGCGGTTTGCAAACCTGTCTCCGGCACCGGGTTTAAGATCGGCGATGTGGCGAGGACGGTGGTCCAGTAGAGACGGTTTTGGGTAGTGGTCTAGTTTGAAATTGTCCGACCGAAAATATTGCTCAACCTATTGAACTAGGTGTAGTGCCTTTGCGATGAACGGCCTCACGAACTCTTCCCAAGAATCGGTTGTCAAAAACCAGTGTCCTTCTATCCCCGGTCCGTGCCAGATCGTACCTCCGTTCAATTTAAACCACGGCTCCCCACGGCGCGGCAGGTAGACATAGCCGCGTTTGGACGAGGGGTCATAATCGTAGGACACAACGTAAGCGAGCGTAGGTTTCTCAGCGAGGCATTGAGGATCATCCGGAATCGAGTTGCAGCCTGCGTAGAACCTGACTTCATAGCGTTCAAGTCCAGATGGTGGCGGCGAGACAGTCCCAGAGTGCCAATCAATGATGAAGCCTTTGGCGTTTTCAAGCGTTGTGTGGTTAACTCCAGGGCCAGCCCAGACGTTAAATTCCTGAATTCTGGTATCCGTGATTCTTATCGGCGATCTCAGTGCTCCGCCTTTAACCTCGATGAGCACCATGTCCCCCTTGCCCCACAGCGTGGCAGGCGCTATCAAGATTGCCAATAGAAACAACCATACAGTCGAACGCATAAGTAAACCGTCACACGATTTTTCACTTTATGCAAACTAGACCACTACCCGGTTTTGCTTTAGGTTAACGAAAGGCGATCAGCGGCCGCCGCGAAACCCGCCGCGTCCAAAACCTCGCGGCTGCATCGTGGAAAAGAAAAACGGATTGCTGATTCGCGCCAGCGGAAGCATCGGCATATCAAACCCTCTGCCAAAACGCCCCTGCGTCGCGTAGGGATCCCCGTAGGTTCCGTACATCCCCACCGAAATTGGCACTCCAGCCCTCTGTGCTGCCTCGATCTCCCGGTCTCGTTTTCCGGTAAGAATATCGACGTCGGCGGGATCGAGAGGATGGCCTGGCCGGATTGACGCGGGTAAATTATCCTGCGAGTTGGGGCTCTGGGTTGCCGGTGGTGGAGCGGCCTCTGGCGCGGCCTGGGGTGCAGCCTGCGGAGGGTTACCGCTGGTTTCCGCTTGCTGAGCGCGAAGCACTGGAACGATCAAAAAGAGAGCGATTGCGAACACCAGTTTTTTCATGGCGTCCTCCGGCAACTAAGCAGCTTGCGAAAAAAATGTCCCATGGTGTCATTCCGAGCGAAGCGAGGAATCTCTCTTCGATTTGAACGAAAGAAAGAGAGATTCCTCGGCACGCAGCGTGCCTCGGAATGACAACGTCTTTGGAGTCCGCAAACTTTAATGCCAACGCTATTCTACTCCCCTTTTAAAGCGGGATATTGCCGTGTTTTCTTTTGGGGTTCGTGTCGCGCTTGGTTTCGAGGGAGCGCAGTGCGGTGATGAGTTTCGCGCGGGTTTGCGACGGCTCGATCACGGCGTCGATGTAGCCGCGTTCGGCGGCGACGTAGGGATTGGCGAAGCGCTCGCGGAATTCGGCGACTTTTTCGCGGCGCAGGCGCTCGCGGTCGGCTTCGGGCGCGCGCTCGAGTTCGCGTTTGTAGACAATGTTGACCGCGCCTTCCGGGCCCATCACCGCAATTTCGGCCGTGGGCCAGGCGAAATTCGCGTCGGTGCGGATGTGTTTGCTCGACATGACGCAATACGCGCCGCCATACGCTTTCCGCGTAATCACCGTTAATTTGGGGACTGTTGCCTCCGCGAACGCGTAGAGCAGTTTCGCGCCGTGCTTGATGATGCCGTTCCATTCCTGCTGCGTGCCGGGCAAAAAGCCGGGCACATCTTCGAGCGTAATGAGCGGGATATTGAACGCGTCGCAAAAGCGCACGAATCGCGCTCCCTTCACCGAGGCGTTGATGTCCAGCACGCCCGCCAGAACCGCCGGTTGATTGGCGACAACGCCGACGGGCTGGCCGCCGAGACGCGCGAAACCGACCACGATATTTTTTGCGAAATGTTCGTGGACCTCGAAGAAATAGTTGTCGTCCGCGATGGCGTGGATCACGTCCTTGATGTCGTACGGCTGCATCGGATCGGTGGGAACCATCGAATCGAGCGCGGCGTCCGCGCGGTCCGCGGGATCGGAAGTGGCGCGGCGCGGCGCGTCATCCAGATTGTTGAGCGGCAGAAAGCCGAGCAGCTCGCGAATCATGGCGAGACATTCGGCGTCATCGCGGGCGATGAAATGGGCGACGCCGCTCGTCGCGTTGTGGGTCATCGCGCCGCCGAGGTCTTCTTTGGAAACGTCTTCGTGCGTCACCGTTTTGATGACGTCCGGCCCGGTGATGAACATGTACGAGGTGTCGCGCGTCATGAAAATAAAATCGGTGATCGCGGGAGAATACACGGCGCCGCCGGCGCACGGCCCCATGATCGCGCTGATCTGCGGAACGACGCCGCTCGCCAGCGTGTTGCGCAGAAAAATATCGGCGTAACCCGCGAGCGAGCGCACGCCTTCCTGAATTCGCGCACCGCCTGAATCGTTCAGGCCGATCACGGGCGCGCCGTTGCGCATCGCCAGATCCATGATCTTGCAGATTTTCAGGGCGTTCGTTTCCGAGAGCGAGCCGCCGAACACGGTAAAATCCTGCGCGAACACGTACGCCAAACGGCCGGCGATGCGCCCGAAGCCGGTGATAAATCCGTCGCCGGGCGGCCGCTGCTCCTGCATTCCAAACTCATCCGAGCGGTGCGCGACGAATTTATCGAGCTCTTCAAACGTGCCTTCGTCGAGGAGCAGCGCCACGCGCTCGCGCGCCGTGAGTTTTCCGGCTTTGTGCTCGCGCTCGCGCCGTTCCGCGCCGCCTCCGGCTTCCGCTTCGGCGCTGCGGCGGCGCAGCTCCGCGATCGGATCAATCGATTTCGTTTCGTTATCCATAGAACGGGTCATAGGACGATGCCTGCGCGCAGCATCGTGGCGCACGGCCTTCGAGACTTTCGCACAAGCTCGAAGCACTATGCCACTAAATTTTGGCGGAATCGCCGGAACGCACGTCTCGGGAATACTCGTCAATCGGCAGCGGAGGAAATTCGGCTTGCCCGACGCCCACTATGCGGACGGCCAGGTGCGTGGCCAGGTAGATGCACCCGAGAAGAAGGAGAGTCCCTAAGACGAGGTCCGCGGAGACGGCGAGAACGCGCAGAGGCATTTGATCGATGGAGACAGCCCGGATGGTGCCTCGCACCAGAGCGATCATGCAGGCCAGCGTCAAGACGGCGGCGCCGAGCACAGCTGTTACGGAGCCAAGAATTTTCATGACCATCGAGGGACTCCCGCGGCGAATGTCATCCGAAACGCCATAATCGATGATTTGAGCCTGGGAACGCCAATCTCCCGATTTGCGCGTCTTGCGTAGCGCCAATCAGGAGATTGGCGTTCCCAGGGGGATTAATGCAGGCCTGACCAGTCGTCCGCCACAAGAATCGAATTGCTGGGGTTTGACGGGTCGTACTTCACGCTGGCGGGCTGGCCGGAAGCGATCCGCTCGAGGCACAGACGTTCTTCGAGGCCGGTAACGTCTTGCGCGGTTTCGTAGGTGACGCCGGCGATGGAATAGCTGTACCGGACCAGGCGGCGCAATCCGCTTCCGGCCGATCCAGATGGCGCGGCCTTGCCGCTCGGAGTCTTTGCGGGATTGAATGCGGGCGCGACCGGACCTTGCGATTCGACCAGCTCGACCACCAGCCCTTCCACGATGCGTCCGACTTGATTGAGTTGAGAACGTCGGCGACGCTCTTCGTCTTCGGGGTCTGCCGGTTTCTGGAAATATTGACGCAGAGCCGCGGCGGCGACGGCCACGACGATCACCGCGCCCACCACAACCATCCGCCAATCGATTGCCAGGTGTTTCAACGCTTCGGATTGCGCGCGGCAACCGGCTCGAACACATCGCCGAGCGTCTCGCGCGCTTTCTCCCAATCTTTCAAGAACCCTTCAAGTCCCCGGTCCGTGAGGGGATGCTTGAAGAGCTGCTCGAATACTTTGAACGGCATGGTGCCGATATGCGCGCCCATCCGCGCGGCCGCCACGACGTGGAGCGGGTGGCGCAGGCTCGCGGCCAGGACTTGCGTCGGGAAGTTATAGGCCTTGAAGATGTCCATGATTTCGCGCAGCAACGTCAGGCCGTCGGAGGCAATATCATCGAGGCGGCCGAGAAACGGGCTGGCGATATAAGCGCCGGCCTTGGCCGCAATCAGGGCCTGCGGCGCTGAAAAAATCAACGTCACGTTGACGCGAATGTGCTCCTTCGACAGGATGCTCAGCGCGCGCACGCCGTCGGGAATCATGGGAATCTTGACGATCACGTTAGGATGCCACGTGACGATCTCGCGCGCCTCGCGGAGGATGCCGGGCGTATCGGTGGACACGACTTCGGCGCTGATCTCGCCGTTTTTCACGATGTTGCAGATTTCGATGATGTGTTCGCGGAAGGGCCGCTTTTCCTTGGCGACCAGCGTGGGATTGGTGGTGATGCCGTCGATGATGCCCAGCGAGACACCTTGCCGGATTTCATCCAGGTTTGCGGTATCGAGAAAGAATTTCATTTTTGCCGCCTCCTTTTCGCAGAAACGCAACCAGCGCGGTGGGGAGGACACCGCAAGGATCAGGCCGGGGGATTCACAGCCGGGTTTCTCAACGTGCCGATTCCGGGAACCACGACTTCCACCACGTCGCCGGCCTTCATCGGGCCGACGCCCGCCGGAGTGCCCGTAGCAATCACGTCGCCCGGCAAAAGCGTCATTACCCGAGAAACCCAGGGAATTATAACATCAATGGGAAAGAGCATTAGGGTGAACGGGGCGTACTGTTTCCTAACGCCATTCAAGAGGGTTTCAATTGAACCGTGGGTGACGTCGAATTCGGTTTCGAGAACCGGTCCGAGCGGGCAGAACGTGTCAAAGGCCTTGGCGCGCGTCCATTGCTTGTCGAGCGCCTGGTAATCCCGTGCGCTGACGTCGTTGAGCAGCGTGTAGCCGGCGACGTAGGGGCGGTAATCCTCGCCGTCGCGCAAATTGTGGCACGTGCGCCCCATGACCACGGCAAGCTCGCCTTCGAAATCGATGCGCTGCACCCCGGGCAAAAGCACGATAGGATCGCCGGGCGCAAGGAGGGAGGACGGCGGCTTCAAAAAAATCAGCGGCTCTTTCGGCGGGGCGTTGTTGAATTCCGCGGCGTGATCCGCATAGTTTCTGCCCAGGGCGACGATTTTGCTGGGCGCGACCGGCGGCAACAGCTTCACATCCGCAAGAGGCCAGGACCGGCTGGTCACTTCCCACTTTCCCAGAATATCGCCGGAAACCTGGCGAACGGTTTCGCCTGAAATAACGCCCTGCAAAACTTCCGGATGCGCGGCGGAGCCTGCTTTCTCTTTTGTTTGAAAACGGCAGAGTTTCATCGAGTCCTTTTTCCTTCTTGAGGGATTTGAGAAATTAGTGCGTACGGTGCTTGCCGGCGGAGGCCACGGTTTCCCGGGATTGAACGATGTGCTCGTGGCGAACTCCCGCGCACATCAGGAATACCCAATCGAGCACGGCAACGAAGCCGTAGGAAACCGCGCCCAGCACGAAAACGTGGAAGGCCCCCATGCGGGTATTGAGCAGCGTAAAATGCATCTCCGCCGCGACATAGGTAAAGGTCAGAAGCGCCCAGGCCGTCAGGCCCGAAACGAAAAGCCTTCCGGGACGATTCCGGAAGCGGAGCACGGGAATCGCAAGGACCATAAGCAAGATCGCGCCCGCCAGGAGGTTGCGCAATTCAGCATAGGGCTCCAGTTCGGCGACGCGATTGGCAACTTCCAACCACGCGACGAAAACACAGGACAAGTATATTCCCGTGAGGATGCCGGTGCGCAACGACGCAATGCGCATCCACAAAAACCAACGCATGCCCGGAAGCTGGAATCGGGCTGCCATGCCATCCTTCCTCGGAACTTCCCTCTATGGAACTTCCGCCACGACTGCGGAACTCTTGGGGCTTTCGTTGCCGGCGCGGTCAAGAGCGGAAACGCGATAATAATATCGCCTGCCAGGCATTACGGAGATATCACGAAACGTCGGACTCGGCAATATATCCGTGCTGACGCGCTCGCCGGGCGAGTCTTCTGCCTCGCTCCGGTAGACGGAATACCCCGCCAGGTCCCCCTCGGGACTGATCGCCCATGATAGTTCGATGTACGCAGGGGCCTGGTTGGTTGCGGGAATAATCGTAATATCAAGGTTCGTGGGCGCGGCAGGAGGAAAGATGTCACGCGGCGTGACCATGGCCGGTGCGGAGTCAGCGGACTCGACCAGATCCGCGCCGAATTGCGCCGCACTGCGCACGGTATAAACATACGGCGTCGCAAACTCGAAGTGTGAATCGCGAAACTCGGTCGTAGGCGAAGTTCCCGCCAGATCCAACTGTGTTTTCAGCTTCTCCTTGGAAACGTCTTGCGGAGGATTTTCCTGACCGGATGCGATCTCTCCGCGGTAGACGCGGTACACGCGCGAAGAAGCCCCGGGCGGCAAGGCAGCTTCCGTCCAGTTCACGATCAGTGCGGACTCCGTGACCTCCACGCGAATGTCGCGCGGCGCTTCCGGCGCCGGATAAATCCGCGCCATGACGATGTTTGAATCTTCCGAGGCGCGCGCCCTCGCCGCCCTGGTACGAACCTTGTACGCCATCGATGAGCCGGCCACGCGAGTGAAATCGTCCGCAGTGAGCGGATCGTGAAACTCGATGTGGCCTGCTTTCAGATATGGATCCACTTGCTCGGAAGGAATCGTGAACGCCAGCCGCCACGCCGTTTTCTTGTCCGGAGCGGCGCCAGGCGGAAGCGCGGCGCGATAAATTTCAATCGTGGGATGTTCAGCGAGGGTTTCGCGGTCCATCGATCGCGCTGGCAGGGTGAACGTGAGAGCGAATGAGGCGCCGTACTGCCGCGCAGCGAGGTCGCTCACCGCAACGGGAACCACCGGATGCCGCGCGGTAGGTTCGCCCGGGGCCGCGCAACCTGCCGCTAGTGCGCACGCGAAGAGGCAAAACGCGATGGCGAGAAGCGCGGCGGCGCGGATCATCTCTTCACCATCGGCTTTACCATAGCGTCAGAGGATATACCGGCTGAGGTCCTGATTCTTCACGATGTCGGCAAGCTGCTTGGTGACGTACGGGCCGTCCACTTTCACGTTCTTTTTCTTCATGTCCGGCGCCTCGAAGGAAATTTCGTCCAGCACTTTTTCGAGGATGGTGTGGAGGCGGCGCGCGCCGATGTTTTCCGTCTGCTCGTTGACCATGACGGCGTAGCGCGCCAGGGTGGCGATCGCATCCTCGGTGAAATTCAGCTTGAGGCCTTCCGTGTCCAGGAGCGCGATGTATTGCTTGATGAGGGCGTTCTTGGGCTCGGTGAGAATGCGCACGAAATCGCCCTCGGTGAGCGCCGTGAGCTCGACGCGGATCGGCAGCCTGCCTTGCAGCTCCGGGATCAGGTCGGAAGGTTTGCTGATGTGGAACGCTCCCGCGGCGATGAACAAAATGTGGTCGGTGCGGATCATGCCGTAGCGCGTGTTCACCGTGGTGCCTTCGACGATCGGCAGGATGTCGCGCTGCACGCCTTCGCGGGAAACGTCGGGGCCGTGGCCGGACTCGCGCCCGGCGATCTTGTCAATCTCGTCAATAAAAATGATGCCCATCTGCTCGGCGCGCTCGACGGCCAGGCGCGTCACTTGATCCATGTCGATCAGTTTGTTCTCTTCTTCCTGGATCAAGTAATCGAAGGCCTCGGCGACGGTCATCCTGCGGCGTCTCTTCTGCTGCCCAAAAATTCCAGAGAGCATGTCCTTGACGTTGATGTCCATTTCCTCGACGCCCTGGCTCGAGACGATTTCAAACGCGGGCGTAGAGCGCTCGCGGACATCGACCTCCACCAGGCGCTGGTCGAGCTTGCCGTCCCGCAACTGCGCGCGCAGTTTTTCCCTGGTGCGATCCATCTGGTCGCGGCGGGGCTCTTCGATTTGCGGGGCGGAAGAATTGGGCGAGTTGGGCGACTCGGGCGGCGGAAGAGGAGAAGCGGGGAGGAGCAGATCGAGGACGCGCTCTTCCGCGGCGTGTTCGGCGCGCTCGGCCACTTCGTCCAGTTTTTCCTCGCGCACCATGTCGATGGACGTCTCGACCAGATCGCGCACCATGGATTCCACGTCGCGGCCGACGTAGCCGACTTCGGTGTACTTGGACGCCTCCACCTTGATGAACGGGCAGCCGGCGAGGCGCGCGAGGCGCCGAGCAATTTCCGTTTTTCCCACTCCGGTGGGCCCGATCATCAAGATATTTTTGGGCAGCACATCTTCCGCCATTTCGGGCGTGAGTTTCTGGCGGCGCACGCGGTTGCGCAGCGCGACGGCGACCGCGCGCTTTGCCGCGGCCTGGCCGACGATGTACTTGTCCAGCTCGACGACAATTTCGCGCGGAGTGAGCTCGTCGAACGACGGCTCAACCGCGGCTTCTGGTTCGTGCTGCTCGCCGGGAAGATAGATCACCATAGTTTACGTTCCACCTTTACGGAATCCTCGCGACGTCATTGTAGCGCCCGCCTTCAGGCGGGCATCTTACAATTGAGCAGATGCCCGCCTGAAGGCGGGCGCTACAACTCCTCGATCGTGAAATTCGCATTCGTGAAAATGCAAATTTCGCTGGCAATCTTCATGGCCTCCTGCGCGATCTCCTTCGCGGATAGCTTCGTATGTTTGGCGAGCGCCCGGGCCGCCGCCAGCGCGTACGGTCCGCCGGAGCCGATGGCGCAAATCCCGTCGTCGGGCTCGATCACGTCGCCATTTCCGGACACGAGAAAAGTGGACTTGCCGTCTGCCACGATCAGCAGCGCTTCGAGGTGGCGCAACGCGCGGTCCTTGCGCCATTCCTTCGCAAGTTCGACCGCGGATTTCGCCAGATTGCCCTGATGCTCCTGCAGCTTCCCCTCGAACCGCTCGAACAGGGAAAGCGCGTCCGCCGTCGACCCCGCAAATCCCGCCAGGATTTTTTCGTTGAACAGCCGCCGCGTTTTCCGTGCCGTATGCTTCATGACATGTTCGCCCATGGTGACTTGGCCGTCCGCGGCGATCACTACCTTGTTGTCGCGGCGCACGCACAAGACCGTGGTGCCGTGTATCGGCGGAAAATTCTTGCGCATTGGCATCCGAGGATTATACCGCGAGCGGGGGTTGCGACCAACGCAGGGTTCAAAACTGACTCATGAGTTGTTACAATTCCCCCTCTAGTTCTCAGCCCCGGGCTTTCCGAGAACTCCATGGGAGAAACGTCCTTCCGACGCGCTATTCAACAGCCCTTGACTTTATCGTTCGGATGTTATTGCATAGGCTACTTAATTTGCTCCTATAACCCCGAGAAACCGCAAAGGAGCGCTCCCCATGCCAAGAAAAGCGAACGCCCCGCTTCCCAACCCCATGTTCGGCGAGCCCGTGTTTAATGAAGCCGGCGCCCCTACTCCCGATCCGACAACGTTTCGCACGCAGCATGACAAGAAGTCGGACGACCAACTGTACAACCAGGTTCAAAAACTTCTGACCAAGGACACGGTCAGTTTCAACCCATCCCGCGGCAAGCCTGGAGATCTGTACTCCCTTGCGAGCGCACTTGGCGCTCAGGGGCCCGCCGATGTTCGGGCCATCCAGAATGCAGGGAAGATCGTTTTTCATGCCGTGGGAGACACCGGGGCCGCCTATCTTACCAAGCTCGTCAATGAAGTCACGGTGGCGGATCACTTGACCAACGACTTCCACTCTTCGGCCAACGCAGACCGTCCTGCTTTTCTCTTCCATCTGGGCGACATCGTTTACAGCTTTGGGGAATCCCAGTATTACTACGATCAGTTCTATGAGCCGTTTCGCAACTACCCGGTGCCGATCTTTGCCATCCCCGGCAATCACGACTCCTTCGTGATCCCCAACACCAAACCGGCGGATACTCCGCTGACCACGTTCTCCCGTAATTTTTGCGCGGCCGCCCCGAGCCTCACCAAGGAAGCCGGATCGCTCCACCGGACGGCGATGACGCAACCCGGCGTGTACTTCACTCTCGACGCTCCGTTCGTTCGCGTCCTCGGATTGTTCAGCAATGCGCTGGAGGACCCAGGACTGATCTCCAGCCAGAAGGGGCAAAAGATGAAGTGGCCCGGCGTGCCCGATGTGCAGCTGGCTTATCTGACTGCCCAGCTGCAAAACATCAAGGCCCAGAACTACACTGGCGCGATCTTGATTGCGGTTCATCACCCCCCGTTCAGTTATGCCCCGCCATCGAACGCCGGCGGAGCGGGCGGCACCCACGGCGGCACCGCACCGATGTTGGCGGAGATCGACGCGATCTGCAAAACGCAGGGGGTTTACCCGCACGCATTCCTATCCGGTCACGCGCACAATTATCAGCGTTACACCCGGAAGGTCACCCTGGCAGGGAAACATTACACCGTGCCGTTCGTCGTCTCGGGCGATGGCGGGTATAACGTGAAGGCCCTTGTCCAGGGGCGGGCTGGAGTCACGCCTCCGGATCCTGTGCGCGGCGCTCAAGTGGATTATCTCGATGCGAATCTTTCCGGCCTCGGCGGAGGGCTTACGATCAATAATTTTGACCACACCGATTACGGTTACTTGCGCATTACCGCGGACCCAAAGCAACTTCGCATTGAGTTCCATCCGGTGAGCAGCAAAGGCCCGCAACCAGGCGTCGATACTGTCATCGTAGACTTGGCCAGCCACACCGTGGTTTCCAAGTGAGACGATGAGGGGTTCCAGCTTGCCAGTTTTACTTAGGCCGTCTATTCAGTACGTTTGATGGAAACGAGGGAATACCCTTCAAAAGGCTATTCCTATTTGAATAACTTAAAGGAGCAAAGCCAATGCCGAATTATCGATTTGGAAAACATCCGCCGAAAGTGGACTATCGTACTTTGCGCTTCAAAAACTACCTGATGCCAGGGATCGCTGCTCCGCCTGCTACCTACAATGTTCTAACCACCAGCGTCTACCCGAAACTAAAAACCACGGACCCAACGAAGTTGTTCCCAATGGACGGCAACGATACGCTGGGAGACTGCACCATCGCCGCTCTGGCGCACGCCGATACGGTTTTTCACGGACTTCTTGGCAAGAAAACAATTCTGCCGAATACAACCGTGGTCAATTTGTACATGCACCTGACCGGCGGCGTGGACTCCGGCCTGAACGAGCTCGATGTGCTGAACTATTGGCGCCAGAATCCTGTTTCCGGCGACAGGATCGTCAACTACGTGAGTATCGATCCGAAGAATCACACCCACGTCCAGCAGGCGACTCAGCTCTTTGGCGGCGTCTATCTGGGTTTCCAGGTTCAGCAAAACTGCGTGCAGGAATTCGACGCCCACCAACCCTGGACGCCGGGTCCGCTGACCAACGACGGCCACGCGGTCTATGCCGTTGCGTACGACCAGAAAGGCGTGACCGTGCTGACTTGGGGGAACACGCAGCAGGCCACCTGGGCTTGGTGGGACGAGTGCGTGGACGAGGCCTACGCCATCTTGCCGCCGGAAGCCGAAAAGGCCGGCTTTGCGCCGGGGTTCAACTTCGCGCAGCTACAAACCGACCTTGCTGCCGTGTCTTTTGGAGCTGGTGGTGGACGCTAAGCCATCCGAAGGGTCATCCCACTTGCTTACGCCAAACGCGCCTCTGGCTGCCGCTGCGAGGACCGAAGCGTTATATCAATCGCCCAATGAGGCTCTGAAGGCAGTCCGGGAAGACTATTTTTATTGGACTGGAAAGCTCACTGATACGAGTCTTCAACTTTCCTACGCGGTGGTCGCGGCAAACTGGGCAGTCTTTGGGTCTGTGGACAAGCTTCTCAACAACTTCTGGTCGATGCTTTCAGTCAGCTTGGTCATAGTCGGACTGGGGCTGAGTGTCGTGGCTGCCAAATGGATGGGCGAGCTGAACAGGACGCGGATTGACTACGCCGAAACAGATCTTTCCCGTTGGGAGGCTGAGTTCAGAGAGAACGCCGGAAAGCGTGTTCCTTGGCCGTTTACCAGATCGATTGAGAGCCTTGGACGGGCAATGCGGGAGGCTAGAACCTGGCTGCCGTTGATTGCCGGTGTTTCGTTCTTCATCGCACTGGCATGCCGTTGAGGCCTAGGTTGAATCAAAGAATAGCCTAGGTCAGAGGACACCTCAGCACGCTTCGCGGGTCCGCAACAGGGTTGTGTGAAGCGAAAGATGAAGTTCTGGGCATATTGTCGCCCATCCGGAAGTTGGAACTCTGAACGCAGAGTGGCATTCACGGTATGCCTCTGCACATGCCTGTGTCCAAAATGCGTTCAAAACCTTGTGCGCTGGAAATTTTGGAGCGAGGTCAGGCCTTTACCGGCGCCACCGGAGCGGTCGGAACTTCGGGCTCGACGCCGCGCCAGCCGACGGACCTGCCTTGCACGGCGCCCATCACCGAGCGGAACAACACGAAGTACATCATCTGGCGGTAATAGAAACGTTGCAGCAAGAGCGGCCACAGCAGGGACCAGTCTTCATGCCGTTCGAGCGTGAACGCGACGATGCAGGTCAGAAAATCGATCAGCATGAATCCGATAAAGAAAACCAGCGAGCGTTGCACGTCCGCGGCGGTATAGAACTGCGGCAGGCGCGAGAAATGAAATTGCGAAGCGCCGTACAAGACCAGCGAGCCGAGAAACAGAAGGTCGATCACCGGAGAGAACAGCGGCAACAGAAGCTGAAACAGGAACATGTTGGGCAGCGCGATCCATCCGAGGGTCCCGTATTTTGTGCGGGCCAGTGTGTCGCGATGCTTCCAGAAAGCTTGCAGCGTTCCGAACGTCCAGCGGAATCGCTGGCGGATCAGCGTGGACGCGGTTTCGGGAGCGTTCGTCCAGCCAATTGCTTCTTCCTCGTAATCGATTTTCCAGCCCGAGCGGCGGATCGTAATCGTCAAGTCGGTATCTTCCGCAACGGTGTCCGCGCTGAAACCGCCTGAATCGTTGATCGCTTCCGCGCGCCAGGCGCTGAGCGCTCCGGGGACAACCGGAATGCAATTGAGCAAGTCGAACGCGCGCTTTTCGAGGTTCTGGCTCGTGACGTATTCCAGCGCCTGCCAGCGCGTCAGCCAGCTGATCCGGTTGCCCACCTTGACGTTGCCGGCGACGGCGCCGACCCTGGGGTTGACGAAATGGCGGACGAGTTTGCTGATGGCGTCGGGCTCGATCGCGGTGTCGGCGTCGATGGTCACGATGATGCTGCTCGAAGCTTCGGCCAGGGCATGCGAAAGCGCGGCCGGCTTTCCGGTATTGGGCTGGTGCATGATGCGCACGGCGGGATTTCGCCCGAATTGCGCATCGAGTAATTCACCGGTGCCATCGTTCGATCCGTCGTCCACGACAATCACTTCCAGCCGCGGATAGTCGGACTCGAGCACGGAATTGATCGTGAAGACGATGACGTCTTCCTCGTTGTAGGCGGGAATGAGCACGCTGACGATCGGCTGGAAATCCGGCCGATCGGGAGGCGAAGGCCGGAACTTCTCGATAATCGCCAGAAATCCCACGATGATCGCGCGGCAGCTGACCAGGCCAATTCCAAGGACGAAAATAAATGCCACGCTCAATCGCGACCACTCGTACAACGTGAAGATCAGTCCATCGGCGTGGGCGACCAGACGTTCGCGGAAAGTGAGCGGAGGCATCAGTTGCGCGCGCGTCTGCCCCACAAGGTCCGACACGGGAACGATCTGAAAACCCGCGGCGCGCAAGCCGTCAATAATTTGCGGCAACGCCAGCACGGTTTGGGTGCGATCCCCGCCGCCGTCGTGGAGCAGCACGATGTTGCCGCCGTTCGAGCGCGCCTGCTCGAGCACGCGCTGCACGATCACCTGCGCGGGCGCCGGCGGGACTCCGCCAGGCTCGCCCCAATCGTGCGGATCGATTCGCGCGCCCACAATCAGGTAGCCCATGGATTGCGCGATTGGCAATTCCGCGACCTCATCCGCCGTTTCGGGCTGGTGGTCGATGCCGTACGGCGGACGGAACAAAAGCGTTTTCACGCCCAGCGTGCTGTTCAGAAGGCGCTCGGTCACGTTCAATTCGACGTCAATCTGGGTGCGCGAGATTTCGTTCCAGCGCGGGTGCGTGTAGGTGTGGTTGCCGATCTCGTGGCCCTCGGCATATTCGCGCCGGATGATTCCCAGCGCATCGTTGGCGCTGCTGCCGATCACAAAGAACGTCGCCGGAGCTTTTTTCTCCTTCAAGACATCCAGAATCTTTGGCGTGAATGTGGTGTCCGGCCCGTCATCGAAACTCAGCGCGACCTTGTAGGGCGCTGCGCCCATCTGGAAGATGCGATACGACGAGGGAACCTTTTCATAATTGTCCTCGACAATGTTGCCGGTTGAAGGATCGAAGCGAATCGAGCGTTTCCCTTTTTGCGGCGTGTCCGCGAACCGCCAGATATCGCCGTCGCCTTCGAGGATCAGGTCGTATCCCGGAGGCATGTCCTCGAGTTTCGCGCGGTCGGCGTCGTCGGGGCGCGCGATATCCCAGATCGACCAGACGGAGGGATCTTCCGAGCCGAGCCGCCAGATCGCCGTGCCTTGCACGCCGACGCGTTCGGCGGCGCGCAGTTCGTTGTACGCGGTGACGCCGTCGAGCATCCAGACGCGGTGAATGAAGTTATGTTCGTCCGAATACGAGTAGTAAGGGTTGAGAGAATCCGAATCGAATTGGACCTGGGCTTCGGATTCCGTCGAAGTAACGATGGACTCCTGGAAGCTCTCGACCTTCGCCTGTTCGTGCGCCTTCAATCCCGCTTTGCTGGGCCAGTCATAGGCGTAGCTCGCGATTCCCATCACCAGCTTTCCCGGTGGCACCAGTTTTGTGATCGCCTCGATGTTTTTCACAAACCAATCCTGCGCGGCGATGGGGCCGGGCCCGGAAGTGCGCCAGTGCTGGTCGTAATTCATCAGGATCACGGCGTCGGCGGCTTTTCCAATTCCGGCGTAGTCGTAGATCCAGTCGGCCGCGGGGAGCGCAACCATGAGTTTTAGTTTCGAGTTGTGCAGGTCGGCGGCAAGCTCGGAAATGAATTGGCTGAAATCCTTCTGGCTTTTGTCGGGAATTTCTTCAAAATCGACAACCAGTCCGGCAAAATGATTTTGTGTGAGATATTGGACCGACTGTTGCGCCAGATTTCCCCGCGCCGCGGGGCTCTTGAGCATGGTGGCCATTTCGTCGGTCAGCCAGTTGGTGCCGTCGGAATTGTTCAGCAGCGGCATCGTGGGGATTTTGATCGGCGGAGTCTGCTGCTGCAGCGTTTGCTCCCAGGCCGCGAGTTTGGGATCGGGCTCCACATCCAGGCGGCCGGTTGCGGTGATCGAGTGCAGGCGCTCGGGGATGAGCAGGTCGATGTCGCGGAAATGTTGCTGCAGGGCCGCGAGAGACGTGGGGTCCCAGCTGACGTAAAATGCGGCGCGCACGGGATCGTACGTGGCGGGCATCTGGCCGAGCGATTCGACGCGGCGCTGCCGCCCGGTCCGCTTTAGCGTGATTTTCGTTCTCGTTTTTTCACGGACCGGATGAAGAGCCGTCCGGTTGGTGGGAAGCAGCGGCACGGGCAATCGGGGACTGACCAGAACATTGATTAAAAATGTGATGGCCAGCAACGTAAAAAGCGCGCCGCTGATTTCCAGAATACGGCTGGTGCGCCGCCAACGGCGGCGCTGCTCATCGTAGAATATGGGCTTGCGCGGCTTCATGCATTCATCTCAAGCGAGCCGTCCTTCGGAACGGCGTCGATGACCAACCAACCTGCCACACAACCTCGCGACGGGGAAGACCCGATCATACTCGCACCGCGGGGCGGCGTCACGGCTCTTTACGTTCACACGTTCCTGGCGGTAATCGTGGGGCTGGCCCTGCGCCTGGTGTTCGTCCACTGGTTTCCAGCCACGACCGACGACAGCGCGACCTACCTGCAACTGGCGAACAATTGGGTCGACCATCATGTCTATGGATTGTTGCAGAACGGCCAAGTGACTCCGACGGACCTCCGAACGCCGGGCTACCCGGCCTTTCTGGCTGGGGTGACTCTACTCTTTAGACGCTCGATGCAGGCCATTTTGTTGTCTCAGGCCGTACTCGACGTTTTCACCTGTATTTTGACGGCGGCGCTGGCCGCGGCGTTAGCACCCGCCGGTGCGCGCCGGCGCGTGTGGATCATTGCACTCTGGCTTTCCGCGACGTGCCCCTTCCTGGCGAACTACTCGGCCGTCGTGCTGACCGAAGTCGTGGTGACGTTCCTCGCTACGGCCGCGCTCGCCTGTTTCGCTCTGGGACTCGGGCCTGGGCCCATACAGTTGGGTATTCGAATCGGCGATCAATGGAACCTGCACATTGCCTTTGCACTGCTTGGGGCATTCTTCACCGGGGCGGCGACGCTGGTGCGCCCCGAAATGCCGTTACTTGTGGCCGTCGCGGTTCTCGTGTACGGATTTCGCGCATGGAGGGCTCAGGGCGCGCGAAAAGCAATCCTGCTGGCTGTGGCCATGGCGGGCGCGTTTCTGCTGCCGCTCCTGCCCTGGGCCGCGCGGAATGCCATTTCCTTGCACAAGCTGCAATTTCTCGCGCCGCGCTATGCCACGTTTCCGGGCGAATACCCGCCGGTTGGCTATTACGCCTGGACGGGGACGTGGCTCGAACGTTTTCGCGACGTTTATTTTACAGTTTGGGCGATTGGAGAAGACCGCACGGATGTAAATGATCTCCCTGCTTCGGCTTTCGATTCTCCCGAGGAAAGGGTGCGAGTCGCGGATTTGATCGCGCAGTACAACGATAGCCCCGAGCTCGACATTTCTCCCGAAATGGATCGCCAGTATGCAGATATCGCCCGCGAGAGGACGCGGCGTCACCCGCTGAGGACTTATGTGCGCGTGCCGTTCGAACGCGCCTTGACGATCTGGTTCACGCCGCGGACCGAGCTGTTGCCCATCGACGGCAAATTCTGGCCGCTCCGCGAGCAATGGGAGGATTCCCACGCCGACGTGCTCGTCACGGGAGGGTTTGCGCTGTTGGGCTACCTGTACGTGGCGCTGGCGATCGGCGGAGTCTGGCTGGCATGGCGCACGCGCCGCGAAACCGGCGCGGCCGGGACACTTGCTAGGTCGAACCTCTGGGGGATAGCCCTGCTGCTCGTGTATTTTCTGGTTCGAACGGCGTTCCTTACCACCGTCGAAGCCCCTGAGCCTCGTTACGTTGTGTCGTGCTATCCGGGAGTTCTGGCCCTAATTGCATTGCTCGGAATTTGGAAAGTGAAGCACAAGGAAGCAATATAAGATTCGAACGCATCCAAGTTGTGTGGTGAAATGTTTTTGCTGGAGTGTTCGCGCGAGGTGACCCGATGAAGAGACGCAGCTCGATCTTGCGCGGTGCGATTGCCCTTCTGCTCGTGGCGTGCCTCGCGCCGATGCTCGCGGCGTGGGAGCGCGAGCCGCTGAGCGCGTTTGCCGCGCGGCGCGCGAAGCTTGTCGCCGCGGTCAATGCTCCCGTCGTTCTCTTCGGCTACACGGGCCACGAAGAAGCGAATCCCTCCTACGTTTTCATGCAGGAAGAAAATTTCTATTATCTCACGGGACACAATGAAGAAGGCGCGGCGCTGCTTCTCGTGCCGGAATCGGCGGAACAGAAAGGCTGGACCGGAGCGCGCGAGATTTTGTATCTTCCGCCGCGCGATCTGGCCGAGGAGCGCTGGAACGGCCCGCGCATGGGGCCGGACGATCCGGGCATCCTGGAAAAGACGGGCTTCGCGCGCGTCGAAACATTTGCCAAGTTGCATGATGCGCTCGCCGCGCTGGCAAAAAATTATCCGGAAATTTACACCGAATTGCCGGGCCCTCACGACGAGGGCTACCCGCACGCCGCGAACTGGTCGAAGTGGGTGAAGGACGCGGCGCCGCAGGCTTCGCTCAAGGACATTTCCCCGGCGGAAGGCACGCTGCGCGCGATCAAATCGCCGGGCGAATTGGCGCTGATGCAGAAGGCCGTCGATCCCTCCATCGACGCGCACCTCGAAGCCATGAAGATGATGCGGCCGGGCCTGTATGAATATCAGGTGGCGGCGAAGATGGTTGAGATTCACGCGTACGCGGGCTGCGAAACCGAGGCGTACGCGCCGATTGTCGGGACCGGTTTCAACTCGACCGTGCTCCATTACAACAAGCTCGACCGCAGGATCGAGGACGGCGACGTTGTGCTGATGGATGTCGCCGGACAATATTCCGGCTACGCGTCCGACATCACGCGCACGATTCCCGCGAACGGAAAATTCACACCGCGGCAGCGCGAAATTTACGAAATCGTTCTGGGAGCGCAGAACGCCGCGATGGACGCGCTCAAGCCCGGCATGACGCTCTACGGCAAGGACGCAATGAGCCTCCAGAAAATCGCCATGGACTACATCGATTCGCACGGGAAGGACTTGGAGGGCCGCTCGCTCGGCCGGTACTTCATTCACGGCCTCAGCCACCACGTGGGGCTCGATGTGCACGATCCGAGCGGGCCGTCGAGGCCGCTCGAGGCGGGAATGGTCATCACCCTCGAGCCGGGTATTTACATTCCCGAGGAAAATCTCGGCGTGCGCATCGAGGACGACGTGCTCGTCACGCCCACCGCCTACAAATTGCTCACCGCGCGCCTGCCGCGCTCGGTCGACGAAATCGAAAAAATCATGGCGGAGGGAAAAGCCAAGTAGGACAGGCTTCAGCCTGTCGCTTTTTTGACGGGACTAGATAATCAAAACCCGACAGGCTGAAGCCCGTCCTACCGGGAAGATCATTTCTCTTTGAGTTTTAGCCTGCTCTTGTTTTCTTCGAGGAATTCCCGCAGTCTTGGCGCCGCTTCCAGCAGCCGGTTCCACTGCTCGTAATACAGTGTGACCGGGAACCGGCCCAGGCCGTAAACGCTCACTCCGCCTTTTTCGCCGACCTTGAAGTCCAGTTCGCCGGTGCGCCGCGCTCCCTTCTTTTCCAGTTCCTCCAAGCGCGCCTTGAGTTCATCGTATGTCGGTTCTACCATTTTTTCTCCTTCCGTCATTTCTGAGCTGGAACAGATTGTACTCCACCGGAAGCGTGATGCGAACCGGACTCCCGATAGGTTCGCTGCCCGTTAATTTTGAAGAACCTTAGGCGAAATGTTCAGTTCATTCCGGATTTCACTCATTCATAATGTACTGAGCGGATATCGCTCGGGAGTCAATTCATGCGAAGCTTTTTCAGGGACCGTATTCAGAAATTCGTGGTCATCTTCCTCGCATTCCTGCGCTTGGGGCTTGCTGCCAGTTCCCTGGTTTGGATGACCGTTTCACCTCCAGCTGCGGCCCAATCGAAGAAAGATCCTGTGAGCGCGCCACGAAAGTATATCTTTCTGCTTCCCGAGGAGTTCAGGGGTTGGGTCTGCGTGGACTTCGGTATCGGGGGGGCGGCGCCGTTGCCGCGAGAGGGAGACGCTCTGGTGATTAGGCCCCGCCAAGGAGAGGTGCTTTCAACTTCCGACAAAGCTGCTCGCGTGCCAACCTTGTTCGGAGAGGCATGGTTAGAAGTCAATGGGGAGCGGAGACCCCTGCCAAAAGATGTGGCTCTACAGTCAGGACTTAGCCGTAGCGGGCCGAGTGAACCAACCGAACGAGAGTGTGCTTTCGTCGGAACACTTGACGAAAGAGAAGCAGCGGGAGAAAGTGCGCCAGGTTTTGAAAGCCTTTCCCAAGATCAACAACATATTCCGATCGAAGAGCGAAGGGCCTTAGAGGCCCTGTACAAGTCGACAGACGGAGACCATTGGACGCACAACGTCGGCTGGCTGGGACCGGAAGGCACCGAGTGCACATGGCATGGAATTACGTGCGCAGCTTCCAATCACCCGGATCACGTGACTCACATCGAGCTTTCGGAAAACAATCTCTCGGGAGTCCTCCCTGAGGCATTGTCCGCATTGACCTATCTAGAAGAAATTAACATTGTGCTCAACCCCGTTTCGGGGAAACTTCCGGACAATTTAATCAAGAAATGGCTATCAGGTTCCTTGTGGATCATCGGCGAGCCATCGGCCTTCACGGATGTTTCAGAAGTCGACTACGAATCGCTCTCTACTTCCGTCCTATGCGCGAAAAACCGAATCATTCTCCGTACGGACGGCACGGCGAAACTCTTCACCGAGAAATGCCGCAATAAGACGCCCCAAGATAGAGTCACGTACTGCGAAGTAAAGGAAGGTAGCATTTTCGGGGATACGTTTGGCACCCTCGCAGTCTTGCTTGAGAAAAACCGGTTCTATTCGCTTCATCAAAAGTACTATCGATCTGTGAGCGATTCATCCATCGACTCGCTTCGAGTCGTTCGTAGAGGGAAGACGTATGAGGTAGTGGAATACGCGGGTGGCAGCCCCTATGAGTTGTGGATCATAGCGGGATTCGTCACTGGTCTCGAGGTGGGTCTTGATTGGGAGAAAACCACGTCAATCCCTAAATGTCCGGTCTGGGCAAAAGGAAGAGTTCCCTGATCCTGCTCGATGCTCGCGTTGACCAGCCCTCTACCCGGCGTCTATAATCTAATTTCGGTGGGCGGCGCACTTTTGGTCCGGCATCCCTAGACCGCCCAGACTGCGCGAATCGAAATTGCAGCCGAATGGAACCGCCTGCCGCAAGACCCCGTAGGCATCAGGAGCAGATAGAATGCGAGCAACACAATTGCGCCCCGGAATGACCATCCGCCACGAGGGCGAACTGTTTACGGTCCATAGCGTCGAGCACCGCACGCCGGGCAACAAGCGCGCCGCCATGGCCACGAAAATGCGCAACCTGCGCACCGGCTCGATCATCGACTACCGGTTCCGCGCGGAAGTGGATATCGAGCGCGCCATCTTCGATGAGATCGAGCACGAATACCTTTATTCGGACAATGATGGCTATCACTTCATGAACACGGAGTCGTACGAACAGTTTCACCTCGGCGCGGACGTGCTTGGGGAAGCGGTTTACTACCTGATTCCAAACACCACGGTGAAGCTCGAATTTTACGAAGGCAAAGCGATTGGCGTCGTGCTGCCGGACACGATGGACCTCACGGTCGTCGATACCGAGCCGACCGTGCAGAAAGCCACTGCCAGCGCGGTGATGAAAGCGGCAAAGCTCGAGACGGGTCTTACGATCCAGGTGCCGCCGTTCGTCAATACCGGCGACAAGGTGAGAGTGGATACGTCGGAAGCGCGCTACGTGCAGCGCGTGTGATTGTTGTAGCGCCGGCGTCCCGCCGGCGTTTTTGCGGCGTATCGACAACCGGAAAACCGCCGGCGGACGCCGCGCCACGAGAATCTTTCCTGCTGAACCGCTGGCTTGTATTCCACGAATCGGAATTATTTTGAGAAATCAGGCTGGTTCAGACGTTCGCCACGGACAATGCCTGGGGTGATTCCGCCAGCAATCCTTCAAGAGCAGACACCAGATCGGCATCCCACCAGCCGCGGCGCGTTTCCTCCCACATGATTTCGAGCGCCCTTTCATGAGAGAGGGCCTTGCGGTACGGGCGATCGGTGGTGAGCGAATCGTAGATATCCACGGTTTGCAGGATGCGCGCGGTCAGAGGAATTTCTTCGCCCTTCAAATGGTCCGGGTAGCCGCTGCCGTCCTGCTTTTCATGGTGCCAGCGGATGATGGGCAGGACGTTGCGGAAGGATTTCATGGGCGCGCAAATGCGCTCTCCGACGATGGTGTGTTGTTCCATGATGTTCCGCTCGGCGGCATCGAGCGGGCCGGGCTTCAGCAATACGTATTCGGGCACGGCGACCTTGCCGATGTCATGCACGATTCCGCTGCGCCGCAGGTCGTTGCAATCCTCCCGTGACAGTCCGATTTTTTCGGCGAGCGAAACGGCGGAGCGGGAGAGACGGTCGCAGTGGCCTTCGGTGTAAGGATCTTTCGCTTCGATGCTGCGCGCCAGCGTGCACAGGACGGTCTCCGCGTTTTCCAGTTCGTCCGTGTAGCGCTTCAGCCGTACGAGCGAACGCACGCGCGCCAGCAGCTCTTCCTTCTTCACGGGCTTGTGCAGAAAATCGTCCGCGCCCGCTTCGATGCCCTGGATGCGGTCTTCCGCGCTGGCGAGCCCGGTAATGAGCACCACGGGAACAAAGCGCGTTTCCGGCCGGGCCTTGATCGCGCGGCACACCGAGAATCCCGTGGGCCCCGGCATCATGATGTCGAGCAGCACCAGATCCACGGGCTGGGAGCAGGCCGCTTTGAACGCCTGCTCGCCATTGTCGACCGCAATGACGCGGTAGCAGTTCAAACGCAGCATTTCGATCAGCGGTTCGCGGACGGTTTCGTCGTCGTCCGCAACAAGAATGATTCCCTTGAGTGATGTAATGGAAGACACTCTTCCCCCTGTGGATGGCCGTGCAAAGCGGAACAGAGAGGAAATCTCCCGCCTGCGATCATTTTTCTGCTTGCGATTGAAGGGAATTACATCTTCGGCGGTTGCAGCAGGGGTGTCAAGATGAGATGGCATGCCTGCGGCGGAAGCGGTTCAAGAAGAAACACTGTCCTGCATCTCGTTGAAACAAACGCTCTTGATTTTTTACCCGTCTTTGCGCGCCGCTCGATTTATTTAAAAACGCGCGCAAAAATCGCGTCGACGTAACGCAAGTGCCGGTTCAGATCAAACGTATTTTCGAGGGCGGCGCGGTCCAGAAAAACTTTGATGCGCGAGTCGCCAACGACGCGCTGGCGAAAATTTGTTTCCGTGTCCCACGCCGCCATGGCGTGCTCCTGCACCCATTTGTAGGCGTCTTCGCGAGGGGCGCCCGCTTCGATCAGGTCCAGCAGAAGCTGGCCGGAGAAGACGAGGCCGCCGGTGGCGTCCAGGTTGCGGCGCATGCGCTCCGGGAAGACGCGCATGCCGGAAACGATGTCGGTCATGCGCGCGAGCAGGTAATCGGCCAGGATCGTCGAATCGGGCAGGATGACGCGCTCGACCGAGCTGTGCGAGATGTCGCGCTCGTGCCAGAGCGCGATGTTTTCAAACGCCGCGCCGGCGTTGGCGCGCACGACGCGCGCCAGGCCGCACACCTGTTCGCTCGACACCGGATTGCGCTTGTGCGGCATCGCCGAACTGCCGCGCTGCTCGCCGCCAAACGGCTCCTCGGCCTCGCGCACTTCGGTGCGCTGCAGGTGCCGGATTTCGAGGGCGATTTTTTCGAGCGTGGCCGTGAGGATCGCCAGCGCCGAAAGATATTGCGCGTGGCGGTCGCGCTGAATTACTTGCGATGCCACTGGAGCCACATCGAGGCCCAGGCGCTTGCAGATGGCCGCTTCCACGTCCGGCCCCAGGTGCGACGCGTTGCCTACGGCGCCGGAGATTTTTCCCACGGCCATTTGTCCCGCGGCCTGGCCGAACCGTTCGAGGTTGCGGCGGTTCTCGGCAAACCAGTTGGCGACCTTCAGGCCGAATGTGATCGGTTCGGCATGAATGCCGTGCGTGCGTCCAATTTGCGGCGTGTGCTGAAACTCGCGCGCGCGGCGCTCCAGCACTTCGCCGAAGCGGACGAGTCCATGCTCGATGAGGCGCGACGCCTCGCGAATCTGCAGGGCCTGCGCCGTGTCCACCACGTCATTCGAGGTCAGGCCGTAGTGCAGCCAGCGCGCGGCGTCGGGATCGCCTATCGTTTCGCCGACGGCCATGGTGAACGCGATCACGTCGTGCTTCACCTTGGCTTCGAGTTCCGCGATGCGCTTCACTACGCCCGCGTCGACGCGCGCCTTCTCGCGGATTTTCGCGGCGGCCGCCGCCGGCACGACTCCCGTTTCAGCCAGCGTTTCCGTGGCGGCCAGCTCCACTTCCAGCCAGCGGCGGAACTTGCCCTCCTCGGTCCAGACTCGGCCCATCTCTTCGCGCGTGTATCGTGAAATCAAGCGGAACTCCCTCGGCGCACACGCCGTCGAAATCAGGCGCGGCAATTTGCGAAAATTAGCTGGGAAACTCCCTTGCTGATGATACCCGAAGTGCGCTTCCCGTGTCGCGGCGGCGCCCGTAGCACAGACTTCAGTCTGTGGGTCTTCGTCAGTTCGCCCAGGCCGCGCGATAGCCAAGATCAAATGGAACCCCACAGACTGAAGTCTGTGCTACCAAACACCTCTTCCCACCTGAGTTACACTGGAGCGGATGCGGAACCGCAAAAGCGTAGTTCCTTTTCTGATTGCCGTCTTGGTGCTTCTTGTCGTCGCCTGGTTCATCCGCACGCAATTTCATCCCTCGGAGAAGAGTTCACCTGCAAACAGCGAATCGGTCCGGGCTCATGTGGGCCCGCCGGATATATATCCCGACCCGTCGCGGACTCCGGGCGCAACCAATCCGGACATCACCCAGGAAAATATCCGCGAGACGATCTGCAATCCGCGATGGAGCACGAAATCCATACGCCCGGAAGCGAGCTACACGAATCGCCTGAAAATCGAACAAATCGGGGAATATGGCTACTCCGATTCCCGATTGAAGGATTACGAAGAGGACCATTTCATTCCGCTTGAGCTGGGCGGCAATCCGACCGACCCCAGAAATCTCTGGCCCGAACCGTTCGAGACGTCCATCCCCGACGGCGGCGCGCACGCCAAGGACAAAGTGGAAAATTACCTGCACGCGGAAGTTTGTTCGGGGAGCCTGACGCTCGACCAGGCGCAACGCGAAATCGCAGAGGATTGGTACCGCGTCTACCAGGCGTCGGTGCCGCACTGAGCGCGCCTTTGCGTCCGAAACCGCCCTATCTCAACGGGTGCCGGATCGGCACTCTTGCGGCAAGGTGCCGGATGCGCCGATGCCATCACCTGGAGTAAAATTAGGGCATGACTGGAATCCAGTATTTGACCGATGAAAAGGGCCGCAAGGTCGCTGTCCAAATCGACCTGGCAAAACACGGGGAACTGTGGGAAGACGTTCAGGATGTTCTTGTCTCACGGTCGCGCCGGCATGAAAAGCGCATTCCGCTGGACAAGGTAAAAGCGAAACTCATAAAGAGCGGCAAGCTTTCACGTGAGTAGCTATCGCGTCGCGCTAGCCTCCAGCGCGGAAAAGGAATTGCATCGGCTGCCCAAGAAAGTGATTTCCCGCATCATCCCTCGTCTCGAACAGCTAGTGTCGGCTCCGCGTCCTCCGGGCTGCAAGAAACTCAAAGGCGGAGAAAACGAATGGCGGATTCGTGTTGGTGATTACCGGATCGTCTACGTCATTGACGATGCGGCGAGAACCGTGGATGTGACTCGGATCGCGCACCGGCGCGAAGTCTATGAATAAGTTGGACGCGGCGTGCGATGAGCGGCAGCCTTTTCTATCGGGTGAGCCTGGCGGAGCGATCTACAAATTCAGTGTGGGAAGCGGCGAACTTTGGGAGGCGACGATGAGTTCGCCGAAGAACGCCGCGGCGCCGGTGCGCCGGCCTAAGGCTTCTTCGGCGGAGATGCGCGCGACGTCGGGATTGTTGTTGTTCTCGGAGAGATGCGCGAGGACGACGTAGCGCGCGTGCGCGTCGAACGCTTCCGTGTCGGCCAGGAATTCGCTGACCGTGTGATTCGACAGGTGGCCCGTGCGGCTCATCACCCGCTGCTTGATGTGCCACGGATACGGCCCGACCTTCAGCATTTCCAGATCGTGATTGGATTCGAGCATCAGGCAGTCGGAATCCCGCAAGTGAACTTTCACGAGTTCGGGCAGGTAGCCGAGGTCGGTGACGATCGCGACTTTCGTGCCATTCGCGCGAAACGTAAATCCCAGCGGGTCGATGGCGTCGTGCGGAATCGAAAAGGGAGAGACTTCGATGTCGCCCACAATGAATCGCTGTCCGGCGCGGATGTGCTCGACGCGGTCCAGGCGCTTGTGCGAGGTTTCGGGCAGGATGCGCATCACTTCGGTGTGCGTGGCTTCGTTGAGGTAGACCGTCGTGCGCCACTGGCCGAGCACTTGCGCGAGCGAGCCGATGTGATCGGTGTGTTCGTGAGAGATGACGATGCCGTCGAGGCGATCGACGTCGCGTCCGACCGCGGCCAGGCGCCGCAGCGTTTCCTTTTTGCCGAGGCCCGCGTCGACCAACAGCCGGGTGTGGTCCGTCTCGAGCAAAGTGCAGTTGCCCGAACTGCCTGAACCCAGAATCGTTACGCGCAGACTGATAAATTCCCCCCGGGGGACATGCGCATGTGCGCGCAGGCCAAGCGAATAATGACAAACGGGAGCGCCCGCGTCAATCGGGCAATCGCGTTCTAGGCAATATTTTCTGGAAATTGTTTGGGAATTCCGATGTAGCGCCCGCCTTCAGGCGGGCGCTACACGGCGCTTACGACAATAATTCGCGCGTGGCACGAAAGCCGTTCAAGCTGCCGAGGACGGTGAGGGTGATGCGGCCGGGCTCGAAGAAATCGCGGGCGATGGCGTGCACTTCCTCGCGCGTCACTGCTTCGATCGACGTCAGCATTTCGTCGAGCGAAATAAAACGGTGCAGGTACATGGCCTGGCGGGCGAGGTTGGACATGCGCGCGCTGGTCGATTCGAGCGAGAGCATCATCGAGCCCTTGAGGTGATCTTTCGCGCGGCGCAATTCCTCGGCGCTGACTCCGTCGCCGCGCACCGCGCGGAATTCGTCGCACACCGAACGAATCAATTTCGCCGCGGATTCGCGCGAAGTTCCGGCGTACACGGAAAGCACGCCCGAATCGGTGTACGGCGAGAGGTCACTCTCGATCGCGTAGGCCAGCCCCTGCCGCTCGCGAATGTTCTGAAACAGCCGCGAGGACATCCCGCCGCCGAGGATCACGTTCAACAGCGACGCCGCATAGCGCCGCTCGTGGGCCAGCGGATACGACGGCACGCCCAGGACGATGTGGACTTGCTCGAGTTCTTTTTTGTCGCGCTGCTCGACGCAGGCATGCGTGTCGGGCGGCGTGGGCTTGGCCGCGGTTGCGGAGCGCGCCGCGCCGTCAAATTCGCGCGCGACCAAATCCACGAGGCGCGCATGCTCCAGATTTCCCGCCGCGGTGACCACGACACGGTTCGGGGCATACCACTCCGCGAAACAATCGGACACCGAGCCCTGCGAAAATTGCGACACGGTTTCCGGAGTGCCCAGGATCGGCATCCCGAGCGGGTGCCCGCGCCAGAAATTCTGCGTGAACAATTCGTGGATCAGATATTCGGGGTTGTCCTCTTCCATCTTGATTTCCTCGAGGACCACCTGCTTTTCCTTGGCGATATCTTCCGGGTCAAAGCGCGGGTGCAGGACGAGGTCGGAAAGCACGTCGACGGCGACCGGAAGATGCTCGTCGAGCACTTTCGCGTTGAAGCAGGTCATCTCCTTGGCCGTGAACGCGTCGAGCATTCCGCCGACGGAATCCACCGACTGCGCGATCTGTTCGGCGGTGCGCTTCCGCGTGCCCTTGAACACCATGTGCTCGATGAAGTGGGCGATCCCGTTCCGCTCGGAAGATTCGGCGCGCGAGCCCGAGCCAAGCCAGATTCCCACGGAAACGGACCGCACATGCGGCATCTTCTCCGTCACGATCACTACGCCGTTCGGCAGTTCCGCTTGTTGGATATCGCGCGCTGGCTGATTCATGCGTCTATTGTGGCATACGTGCGGCTGCGAACGCGACTCGATGGCGGGCGTGTTTCAATTTATTGAGTACGTCTTATGCATGCAAGGGAAAGGGAACACGCGCACAAGTCCGCGTCCCATATCGATTCTCATCGTTTTGGCGGTACCGGGCGTTTTCGGTCGGCCGGGTCCCAGTCTTCAGGCGGGAATCCGATTCCCCAGAAGCGCGGTGAGGGCTGGGCGAAGCGAAGCCCCACCTCGGTTTTTCCATTCACAATGTTTCCCTGGGTTACCACAGTGCAGGCGATTTCTTCATTGGTCTTCAAGTTCGTCAGGAGAAGCGGCTGGTCTTTGACAACGGGAGTCGCGAGCTCCATGAGGCAGCCATTGGCATTGACCTCTACGGTCTGAGTGATTTCCTTGAAGGGCGGGCCGGATTCAGTATTTCCGTAGATGAACACGGGAATGGCGATGTGTACTCGCGTGGTTCGGTGCCGGGCAATTTTGGTCTCCGCCATGACGGACTCACGGTAGTCGGCTTCAGCGCGCACTTTCCCCACGATGGGTATGGTACCACTATCTAAAATGCGCGATGCCAGGGAGCATTTCAGGATGTGTCCAGTAAGTGGTCTCGGGCGGACGGGCGGATTGCGATTGCTCGCGGGCGCGCATGTTAATATGAAAGGACGCCTTCAGGGAGACTGCGCGTGCCTGTCGAATTGCTCGGAAAATCAGCGGAGGAATTGCGCGAGTACGTGGCGTCGCTCGGCGAGCGGCCCTTTCGCGCGGCGCAACTGTATCATGCGCTGTATGCGGAGCGGCGCTTTGCATTTGCCGCGATGACGAACATCCCAGCTGCGCTCCGCGAGCGTCTCGCATCCGCCGAAGGCGGACGCATCACGCCGCCGCGCATCGCGCGCCGGTTTCCTTCGGTGGACGGATCGATCCGGTATCTCTTCTCAATCGGGGGCGAAAATGAAAAGCCTGCGCAGATTGAGGCCGTCTTCATGCCGCGCGAAGGGCGCCAGACGATTTGCATTTCGACGCAGGCGGGATGCGCCGTTGATTGCCATTTCTGCCTCACTGCGCAGTTGGGGTTGATCCGCAATCTGACGGCGGGCGAGATCGTGGGGCAAGTTCTGGTTGCGCTCGAGGAAAATCGCGAGCAGCTCGCGCCGCAGACGAATGTTGTTCTCATGGGCCAGGGCGAGCCGCTGCTGAATTATGAGGCGACGATGGCCGCCGTGCGCATTCTGCTCGATCCCAAGGGAGTCGCGCTTGCGCCGCGGCACGTCACGCTCTCGACCAGCGGCATCGTTCCCGGCATCGAGCGGCTTGGCAAGGAAAAAATTCGGCCCAGCCTGGCCATTTCGCTCAACGCCTCGAGCGACGAGCAGCGCAACGCGCTCATGCCCATCAATCGCAAGTACCCGCTGAAGGTGCTGCTCGAGGCCTGCCGGAAATATCCGCTGCGCCCGCGGGAATATTTCACGTTTGAATATGTGCTGCTCGGAGGCGTGAACGATACGCCCGAGGATGCGCAGCGCGTCGTGCGCCTCATCGCGCATATCCGCGCCAAAGTAAACCTGATCCCTTGGAATCCCGGAAATTTGCCGTATCGCGCGCCGACCGCGGAGAGCATCGAGGAATTTCAGCGCATCCTCGTCGACAAAGGAGTGCCGACATTTGTGCGCTATTCGCGCGGGCAGGATGTCTTCGCCGCCTGCGGCCAGCTTGCGCTCATGGAAACGCCGAGCCCGTTTGTTGCATTGCAGTAGTAGTAGAACAAACTTCAGTCTGTTGCATTTGAATCTGGGTTTCTTCGCAGGAAAGTCAAAACCAAACAGGCTGAAGCCTGTTCTACTTAACCCCAATCACCGCCATCAGGCGTCCCGTCTTCGCGCCTTCGCGGCGGTAGCTGAACAGGAGATCCGTGCGGCATGCGGTGCACAGATCGCTCACACCGATTTGTTTTTCCGGCACGCCGGCATCGATCAATTGCCAGCGGTTCGAGGCGCGCAGATCGAGTTGCACGCGCGGCGGCGGAGGCACGTGGCCGGGCGGCATCATCGTCAGCCAGGGCAGCCAGAGCGGCTCCTCGCCGTGCGCCAATTGCTCGAATGGGCCGTCAAACCAGTCCGCCGCCGTGGAAAATTGCGCCGCGAACGCCTGCGCGACTTCGGGGCCGACTTCGTAGCAGCAGCGTCCAATCGCCGGCCCGAGTGCGGCGACCACATCGCGCGGCTGCGTTCCGAATTCCATGCGCATCTGGCCAAGAGTTTTTACGGCGATGCGCGCGAGCGTGCCGCGCCAGCCGGCGTGAATTGCGGCCACCACGCGGCGCCGAGTGTCCGCAAGGAGGATGGGCACGCAGTCGGCAGTCTGCACGCCCAGCAACAAACCCGGAGTGCTTGTAATCAGCGCGTCCGCTTTCGGAGCTTCGTCGCTGGGGGCGGCGGCAATGTGAACCACGTCCGAGTGGAATTGGCGCAGCGTGACGAGCGGCATTTCGCGAGCGCCAACCGCCGCCATGAATTTTTCGCGATTCGCCGCGACGCGGTCGCGCTCATCCCACTCGGTGAAGCCCAGATTCAGCGCGGGCTTTCCGTCGAGGACGCTCGAGCCGCCGGGCCGCGTGCTGAAGCCGTGAGCGAGCCATGCGAGCTTTGCCAATGCACGCGACTCCAACACTTGCAGACCATGCGCGCCGCGAATCGAGTATGCGCTGTTGCTGCTGCGCGGCGCCGCGCGGTCTCCTCGCGTGGCGGGACTGCGTCCTGAAGATCGAATTTTAATCGCTCGCGCCATTCTTCCCGTGTGTCCTACTCACCACTTTAGCGTAACGCCTCCGCTTCTGTCTGCCTCCCGCGGACACGGTATAATTTAGTGGCGCAGGCTTCAGCCTGTGGGTTTTAGTCCTCAGGATGCACTGAACCCCACAGGCTGAAGCCTGTGCCACTGGGAGTACATGGAATGATCGTTGGCTTGGGCGTGGACATCACCGAAGTCGATCGCATTGAAGCGGCCATCGCGCGCCGCGGCCGCGCGTTCCTCGAACGCCTGTTCACGCCATCGGAAATCGCCTATTGCGAAAGGCACCGCAACCGCGCAGAGCGGTTCGCCGGCCGCTTCGCCGCCAAGGAAGCCGCGATGAAAGCCCTCGGGACCGGCTGGGCGCGCGGCGTGCGCTGGATCGATATCGAAGTCGTCCGCGAACCGAGCGGCAAGCCCACGCTGAAATTGTCAGGCGCGACGCGCGCGATCGCCGACAGCCTTGGCGTGAAAAATATCGCCGTGACGATCACGCATGACGGGAACACCGCCCTCGCGCAAGTCATCTTCGAATCGTAAATTCCAAAAGGGGCACAGTGGCACAGGCTTCAGCCTGTGGGTTTCCGCCGCTGCACCGGGACGAAACCCCACAGGCTGAAGCCTGTGCTACTGGGCCCGCCGTGACACATTGGTATTGCGCACACAGAATGAATGGGAGTGGCGAAAGCATTCTGCGAAAAATCTGAATTTATTCTACGCAGCGCTCCCGGTGAGATGGCCATCTGATACGCCGGTAATGCGCACGTCCAGGAATTGATTTGCCGGCCACTCGCCGGACACACGCACATCGAGGTAGTTGCTCGACAGCGCGCGAGTCCATGGCCCGGAAGCGCCATCGCCTCGGCGGTTCAGTGTGAGGACGCGCATCGAGCGTCCCGTCTGCGCCGCTTGAAATGCGGCCTTCTTCTTTTCGCCGAGCGCTCGCAATTGGCGCGCGCGGCGCGCGATCACTTTTTCTGGAACTTGATTCCGCAACTCGGCCGCCTGCGTTCCCGGCCGCATCGAAAAAGGAAATACGTGCAGGTAAGTGATCGGCAGCCGCTCGATGAGCGAGAGCGTTGCTTGATGGTCTTCCTCGATCTCGCCGGGGAATCCTGCGATCACGTCCGCGCCGATGGCCGCGTCGGGGAGCCACTCGCGCGCAAGTTCGGCGCGGCGCGCGTAGTGTTCGGCGCGATACCAGCGATGCATCGCCGCCAGGATGCGGTCGGAGCCGGATTGCAGCGGCATGTGGAAGTGCCGCGCCATCCGATCGCTCGCCGCGAAAATTGCGACCAGGTCTGCCGTGACGTCCATCGGTTCCACCGAACTGACGCGCAGGCGCTCGACGGGCGTTTCGTCCAGGATGCGCCGCAATACTTCTCCGAGTTCCGCGCGCGGCGCGAGATCGCGTCCGTAGTTGCCGAGATCGATCCCGCTCAGCACCACTTCCCGAGCGCCGCCCTCGCACAACTTCCGGATTTCCTCGATCACGCTGCCCGGCGCAAGGCTCCGGCTGCGCCCGCGCACCTGCGGGATCACGCAGTAGGAGCAGCGCTTGTTGCATCCGTCCTGAATTTTCAGCACTGGGCGCGTGTGACCCGCCTCGCCGCCCTCGACGGGCGCGACGAGCAGTTCGCGCTGCTCCAGCATGTCGCCGGTCAAAATTTTTGCCGGCCCGCGGTCGAGCGAAAGCGTTTCGGCCGCAATCATCGAAAGAGGCACAAATCCCTGGCGCGCGGCGGGAGAAGAATCTGACGCCGTTTCCTGCACCATCTCCTGAATGAGGCGCGGAATTTCCGGCTTGTGCGAGTTTCCGACCACCCAGGAAACTCCTTCGAGCGCGGCAAGTTCTTCGGGAGCGCGTTGCGCGTAGCAGCCCGTCACGATGACGCGCGCCGCCGGGTTTTCCCTGTGAATCGTGCGAATGGATTGGCGCGCCTGCAAGTCCGCCGCGGCCGTCACCGTGCACGTATTGACGACCACGACGTCGGCGGAATTCGAATCCGTGGAAACCGCATAGCCGCGCTCGACGAGTTGCCGCTCGATCGCCGCCGCGTCGGCCTGCGTCGCCCGGCACCCGAATTGTTCGATGAAAAATGTCGCCATTGTGATGTGGCGCAGGCTTCAGCCTGTGGATTTTGGTCCTTGCAAGGACTAAACCCCACAGGCTGCCCTTCAGAAATGCTCAGGGTAAAAAGCCTGTGCCACTTGAACCTCCGCGCACAGCGCAACGAAGATTATAGCAGGTGAAAAATTCGCAAGTTGCTCCATCTCTCTGCCTCGAGGGGTAACTCACGAAATACGAATCTCTAGTTACTCTTCCCTCCAACCGGGGTTGTCCGCGCGCCCTTCGTTCGGGTATCTTCACTGGAAGCAGAGTGGATATGGTCGACATTCATTGCCACATTCTTCACGGC
Source organism: uncultured Acidobacteriota bacterium (assembly GCA_963768275.1). GTDB lineage: Bacteria > Acidobacteriota > Terriglobia > Acidiferrales > UBA7541 > Palsa-360. The sequence goes on along the minus strand of CAVYHH010000011.1, from coordinate 65,473 downwards.
CTGGACGATGGCGCGGACACGCTCGAAACATCCGTTAAGATGGCGGAAATGGCCGTTGCGGACGGCGTTACGCATGTGGTCGGGACGCCGCACGCCAATTCGGAATACAAATTCGATCCTGAAATGATCCGCCAGCGGCGTGACGAGCTTCAGGCCGCCGTCGGCGACCGACTGAAGCTGGCGACGGGATGCGATTTTCATTTAAATTTTGAGAACCTGCAGGATCTCGAGAAAAACCATCAGAAGTACACGATCAACCAGAAGAATTACCTGCTCGTGGAATTCGCGGACTTTTCCATTCCGCCGTCCATGGACGACACCATGCACCGCCTGCATCTCATCGGATTGTCGCCCATCATCACTCACCCCGAACGGAACGCGATGTTGCGCACCAAGCCCGAGCGAATGTATCGCTGGCTGCACCAGGGCAGCTACGTGCAGATCACCGCGCAATCCATCCTCGGGCGTTTCGGCACCGCCGCGCAACATCGCGCCGAGCAATGGCTGGACGAGGATCGCGTCCACTTCGTCGCCAGCGACGCGCACAACTTGAAGGGCCGCCCGCTCCAGCTTCGCGCCGCATTTGACGCCGTCGCCAAACGCCGCGGCGAAGAAGTCGCAAACGCGCTGTTCCGCGACAATCCCCTCGCCGCATTTGAAGGCCGCAGCCTGCCCTACGAGCCCGAGCAGGCCGACCCGGGCGCCAAGCCGATCCAATATCGCAAGCGCAAGCGTTTCATTTTTTTCTGAGGGGTTTGGTAGCACGGACTTCAGTCTGTGGGGGTCCGTTTGCAAACCCAGGCCGAGCGCGCTCGCCAAGTTCTGACGGAAACCCACAGACTGAAGTCTGTGCTACTTAAGCCATCCTATTCGCAAGTCTTCTTCACTTGATTTTGCGCACATCAGATTTCGCGCGCAGCCAGCTCCGGGTGCCGTTCCAGAAGCCATCCCGCTATCGCCTGGTCCAGCTCGGGCAGATGCCCCGTGAAGAAGTGATCCCCGCCGGCGACGATCGCTACCCTCGTGTTTTCCTGGATGTGCAAAGGAAACTGCTCGACCATAGCGCGCAGCTTTTTCGGCGGACCGAACCGGTCGAATTCTCCGGATACTAAAAGCTTCGGCTTACCGCAGGTGTCGAGATAGGCGAAGCTGCGGCTGCCCAGATCGCCGACCGGCAAGCCGAGACCCACGAAGCTCCGTCACGCGCGGATCGCCGCACCCGGCGCGCAAACCGACCCAGGAACCAAAACTGAAGCCCGCGACGAGCTGCGGCACGCCGGGAAATTCCTCCGAGAGAAATTCGAGCACGGCCAGGACGTCGCCTACCTCCCAGGCTCCCTTGTCGTGCGTTCCGTCGCTCAGGCCCACTCCGCGAAAGTTGAACCGCGCGACGGGCAGCCCAAAACGGTGAATCGTTTTCGCGGTCTGGTAGACCACTTTGTTTTGCATCGTCCCGCCAAACAGCGGATGCGGGTGGCAGACGACGGCGGCGAGCGGCGGCGGCGCGCCTTCTCCCTCCTTCGATGTGGACCAAAGGATCGTTTCGATGCGGCCCGCGGGGCCGGGCAGCATCAACGTCCGATGAAGTTGCATGGGCATGCAGGAACCCATGTAACCACAGAGCGGCGCCCCGGAACAAATCGCGGACGGCCGCCGTCGCCAACCAGTGGAAAACTTTTTCAGATCCATCGTGCGTTTCCCGTTGCGATTTTTATTCCGCAATGCTACGGTGTGCTGGCTGAACCTGGAATGCCCTCTTCCGGGGGACTCATGCAACAATCGACAGAACGCCGGGCATCGCGGCGATTTACGATGACGCTGCCGTTAACGGTTCGTTCCACCGAGCCGGGCGGCGGCGAACGGCAAGGACAAACGCGGGACGTCAGTTTCCGCGGCCTCTATTTTTTGATTGAGGCGGACTTCGCGCCGGGATCGTCCATCGAATTCATCCTCACCTTGCCGCGTGAAATCACCATGGCCGGCGACGTCCACATTCGATGCTTCGCGGAAATCGTGCGCGTCGAACCGCATAACGGCCGGCACGGCGTTGCCGCGCGCATCGACCGCTACGAGTTTTTGCCCACGGCCGCTTGATTTTCCGGAAATCCCGCCAGTAGGACAGGCTTCAGCCTGTCGGGTTTCGATTTCTCCACAAATTCAAAAGCGACAGACTGAAGTCTGTCCTACTGCTTCGTTTGGCGCAGGTTTCGCAGTAGAATTGCCTTTGCAGAATATGACTGGGAGGAACGATGGAACCCTATGACGTCAAATCGGCGCTCGATGAACTCAGGGAAGACGCGGTGTTGCCTCACCCCGTGCGCTTGCGCGACATGATCCTGAGAACGCAGCACGACGCCAGCGAGGCGATCGAAATGAACCGGGATTTTCAGAGCTACCTGACCCACTACGGCGAAACGCAAAAGGTTGCGCTCGAAATTCTGGAAAGGCTTGCGGCCAGCGAGGCCAAGAAAGCGTAGGCCGCAAAATCGCGCCCTGTGCGAATTCACGCCGCGCGGAGAATCCGCGCGGCTGCGAACACGGAGTTGCCAAGGCTCGCCTGAAATCATGCCCCGAGAAACCATTCTGATCGATGCAGACGACACGCTTTGGGAGAACAATGTTTTCTTCGAGCAGACCATCGAGGAATTTCTCACGCTGCTCGAACCCTTCGGCTACCCGCGCCAATATGCCCGCCACATTCTGAACGAAACCGAGCGCCGCAACATCCGGCAGCACGGCTACGGCGTTCGCAGCTTCGGCCGGTCGCTCGAGGAAACCTACATGAAGCTTGCCGGGCACCAGGCCGAGCGCTCGACCGTGGAAAATATCCACCACCGCGTCCAGGAACTCGAGCGCACGCCGCCCAATATCATGGACGGCGTCCTCGAAACACTCGCCTATCTCGCCGGGCGGCACCGGCTGATCCTCTTCACAAAGGGCGAAGCGGCCGAGCAAGCGGCCAAAGTCGAGCGGTCGGGCCTGCAGATTCATTTCGACGCGATCGAAATCGTCCCCGAAAAAGACGCGGCCACCTACCGCGCGCTGGTGAACCGGCACCATGTCGTGAAATCGCACGGATGGATGGTGGGAAACAGCCCTCGCAGCGATATCAATCCCGCGCTCGAGGCGGGGCTGAACGCGGTGTTCATTCCTCATCACGCCACGTGGGCGCTCGAGCACGAAGAGGTGCGCAGCGGGGCAGGCCGTCTTCTCATCCTGACGAGCTTCCGCGCCCTGCGGGAGCATTTTTAGGCGCACAAGTGGCACAGGCTTCAGCCTGTGGGGGTTAGTACTTGCAAGGACCAACCCCCACAGGCTGAAGCCTGTGCTACTAAACCCTCAGAACGACGGGCCGCGGGAGCGGAATGGGATGTGCACTACGGCTTCGAGATCGACGGGCTCGCCGTGTTTCTGCGCGGGGCTGAATTTCCACTGCGCGAGCGCCTCCATCGCGTTTGCATCCAGGTGCGGATCGACGCTGTGCACCAGTTGGATGCTGTCCACGCTGCCGTCCTTGCGGATGATGGCGTAGAGCACCACCTCTCCGTCCACGTGCGATGTGCGAAGCTCCGGCGGATATTTCGGGTCCACTTTTCGCAGCGGCACGGGACCGGCCAACTCGGAACCACCGGGATCCACGATACCTCTCGTCGCTGTCTCATTCAGCTCGGCAAAGTTCAAGACCCAGCTTCCGGACGCACTCGTCAAATTCGGCATATTGATGTGCAGCGTGTAAACGCGTTTCGAGCCGAGCACTTGCTGCGGAGACAATCCCAATTTCGGTGCGGACTGCGCGGCCCCTTCTGCATCCGCGGATAGAGATATCGAGCCCTCGGGCGCGATGCGCGCGCGAGAAAACGGCCGCGAGGGCAGCGCATTGCCAGCTTCTCGCGAGGCCGACCCGATGCCCAGTCCCGAAGTCGGACCGGTGTTTGCATTGTTTCCGCCACTGATGAAAATGCCTTCCGGGCCACGGCCTCCTGCTCCGCCTGGATTGCCACCGCCAGCGCCCGTGCCGGACGCAGTCCCGCCGGGAGTTCCGGCCTTGGGTCCATCCGGCGAAATCGAAACGCGCGCCGAAAGATTTCCGGCGGGAATTGCGGGAGGAGCCACAGGTGCGGGCGTCGCCGAAAGCGCGATGAGCGTTTCGGTTTCACCGGCCCGTCCGCCAACGTCTGGAGCCGCTGCGTTCGTTTCCGTTTTTTGCGGGACCGCGCGCGGCGCGGACATTGGATTCACCGGAAGCACCGGCTTTGCCGGGGCCTGCGAGGACGACGCAATGTCGATCGCACCTGTTTGTTTTTCCAGCGCCGCAATTTCAGGCGCGGCGGAATTCGAGGCCGCGAGCGAGGCGCGAGTTTTCGGCCGCAGAGACGTTAGCTCCGCTGCGGTGAGCTGCAGCTTTGGGCGGTCCGGCTGCGAACCGGCGAGTTGCACGATGTTGGGAAGCGCCGGCAAAATTTTGGGCGGCTCTTGCGGCGCTCTTGGCTGAATCAGCGTCTGCCGGGGATGCGTCGGATGCAAAGGCTCGGAAAGAATGGTTTGCCGAGGATGGAACGCATCAGCGCCGCGAGGAGGCAGCGGCTTCGACGCCTCCCTCCGAGCGGCGATTCTGTGCTTGCGCATTGGCGGCAAGATCGCCGGAAAATCCTTCGCCGGACCATACCAGGTGATCTCCGTCGGAGTCGCCGCGGATACCGTGCGCGTCGGCTGAATATTCCAGATGGGAGGAGGAAACAGGATCAGGAGCGCCTGTATAACAATCGCGAGCGCGAATGCGTACTTCGGGAATCTCTGGTCAATCCAACAATCCCGAAAATATGGATCGCCGAGAAATTTTCTTGGCGGCGCCGGGCCACGAAGCAACGCGATCAGGCTGGAGAAGAACTCCTTAAGCGTTGCCGTCTTTACTAGCGCAAGCCGCGGAGCAGGCAACTCCGGCGAAGAGTCGAACGAAATAGCTAAACCCGCCCTCTCATGCAAATGAGCGATCTCAAGCAAACGGAATGGCCCCCCGCGAAATTATACGCCATCCGAAGTTATTTCTCGTGGGCTCCTGCGCGCTAACCAAATTGAGTTGCAGAGTGTGGGTTTTGGTAGGACAGCCACTCTTGGCTGTCCTCTGTGATGAGACTGCCAGGGACAGCCAAGAGTGGCTGTCCTACTTGCAAACGAATGCCTTGCCGTTCGACACTTGATTTGCAACGATAGGGGCCTCAACGACCTCCCGGACTCAAATGCCGCTCTTCGCATGCCGGAGAATGTGAGTTGCCATGGCTACCCCTTCTTCCCCAGAAACAAAATCCAGCCGGTTCCCTCTTTGGGCGAAAATTCTCCTGGGGCTTTTTGTCGTCCTGATCCTTGTCGTGTTGGCCGTGCCTTATTTCCTGAATGTCGATCGCTATCGCGACACGATCGCCGACGCCCTCGCGAAACAGACCGGACGGAAAGTCACGGTCGGCTCGATTCACGCGCGACTCTTCCCCGGGGCCGGCGTGACGGTCGCGGAACTGCATGTCGGCAACCCTCCCGGCTTTCCCGTAGGCGATGTGGTGGGAGCAGACGAAATCCGCGTGAACGTGGCGCTCGCTCCTCTGTTGCATGGAACTATCCACGTCAACTCGGTGGACCTGGTGCGCCCGAAGCTGACGCTCCTCACGGACAGCAGTGGGAAAAATAATTACACCTTCGCGGCATCGGATCCATCGGCGGCGCCGGCAAAATCCAGCGATTCCTCCTCCAGCATGACGCTGGACCAAATCGACAGCATCAATCTGACCGGCGCCGAAATCGTGGTGGGCAGCGTAATCAAGGGCGCCGCCGCTCCGCTCGCCGACACCAAAGGCATCAACGTCACGCTCCACAATTTCGCCGTGAGCCCGATGCGCATGCATGACTGGCAAGCGGAATCGAATCTCTCCAGCGTGACGCTCGCGCTGAGCGGCTGGAAGGACCCCATCGCGTTTCACACCGGCCAGTTCACCTTGTCCGGGGGAAAACTCGACGCGCAATTTGTCGCCGACCTCGCGACGGCCGCCGACATCAAAGGGACCCTGAACGTGCCCGACTTCGAGCATCCCCAGGTGAATTTTGAAATGAGCTCCTCGCAGCTCGACATCGATAAATTGATCGATGTTGCCGGCAGCGGCCCAAGCGGACCTGGTGGTGCCGCCGACCCGAGCGGGCCAAGCAGCCCCGTCTCCGCGCCGCAAAAGCCGACGGCAAACGCTCCCACGAAGCCCACAGCAAAAACTCCCGCGAAGCCGGCGGCGAACGCGCCTGCTCCCGCGCCCGCGGCAAAGAGCGAACTTGTCGCGCGGGGACACATCAACATCGAGAAGATCACGACGAAGCCATACGCCGTGGGTCCCGCGAACGTCGAGATTCGCGTGTACACCGATCGCGCGGAACTGTGGCCGATTTCCATCGGCATGTACGGCGGCACGCTGCAAATTTCCGCGCGCGTGGATCGCGTGACCGACCCGGCGCGCTTCACCGCGAACGTGCAGTTGCGCAATCTGGATGTCGCCAAGGTGCTCGACGTTTCTCCCTCGGCGCGCGGGAAAATGGGCGGCACGGGAGAACTCGACCTGCCGCAACTGGGCGGCTCCCTGAGCGATGCCTGGAAAAAAACGCTGACCGGCACGGGCAAGTTTGCCGTGCGCAACGGACATTTGCCGGGAGTGAATCTGGCGGGCGCCGCGGAATCCGTCATGAAAATGGCGGGCGTCGGCGGAGACACGCCGTTTACCGTTCTCGAAGGTGACATCACCATCGCCGACCAGCGCGTCACCAGCAAACAAATTCATCTGGATTCTTCCGCCGGAATCGTGGACCTGCGCGGCAGCCTGGGGCTCGACAGCACGATGGACTATCAAGGCTCGGTCACCGTGAATCCCGCGGCGGCCCTGGGCTCGGGCAAAGTGGGAAGCGTCGTGGGCGGATTGATCGGCAACCGCGTCGGGAAAATCACGGTGCCGTTCGCGCTCGCAGGAACGATCGAGAGCCCGAAAGTGACGCCGGGCAAGGGCGTCCCGAGTTTCGGTGCGCCGTCTACCGCATCGGGTTCAGCTCCCTCAGGCGCGCCCTCTTCACAGCAGCCCTCGGTGCAGGGCGACGTGAACACACTGAAAAATTTGTTCAAGAAGAAGAACTGATACGCGGGTTTCAGTAGCACAGGCTTCAGCCGGTGGGGGTCCATTCGGGTCTCCGGGCCATTCGCGGCAGCCAGAATCAGCGTGCCGGCCAAGATCAGATGGAAACCCACAGACTGAAGTCTGTGCTACTTGTGGCGTAACATCGATTTAATTCTAATTTTTGAAGACGTCCTACGCGGCCAGCGCAAGCCTGTAAAAACTAAGCGCCGCATCGCCCTGCTCAACGACGCGAACAAGCTCCAAATCCCCGGCTCGCTCCGAGAGCTCGCGCTTCCTCAAATGCTCCACGATCACGCGCCCATCCGGCGCGACCAGAGGCGATTCACCGAGCGCTTCCAGCGTGCTTTCGTATTCGATGTCGGCGGCGTACGGCGGATCCAGAAAAATGAATTGCGCGTGAACGTTCCGCGCCTCCAGCCGTTCGATCGCGCGCGCGACATCCATCCCGAGAATTTCCGCTTCCGCGCTGATCCCGAGCGACTCCAGATTGCGGCGAATCAATGCCACCGCGGGCGCGTGCTGCTCGACAAAAATCACGTGCCGCGCCCCCCGGCTAAGCGCCTCGATACCCACCGCTCCCGTGCCCGCAAACAGATCCACAAACGTGGCGCCGCCCACCGCCGGCCCCAAAATATTGAAGAGCGTCTCCCGCAAGCGATCGCTCGTCGGCCGCAGCATCTGCCCCTTCAAGCTGCGCAGCGTCCTGCTCCTGTATTTTCCGGCGATTACGCGCATGGAGAAACCCCTTGGAACCACGGATGCACACAGATGAACACGGATAAGGAAAAGTCAAAAGCAAAAGAGATTGAAATTACGTCGCGAGGGCTGTCAACAATTGCTCCCCATGGTCTCAGCCGTTCAAGGACAGTCGTTGCTGTTTTCAGAATCATTTCCCTTTCTTTATCCGTGTTCATCTGTGTGCATCCGTGGTTCCAATGCATTTACCCGACAGATGCTAACTGATAGCGGCGCTGCCACTCGACCGGGAGCTGTGCCAATAGGCGCTGGCGCGCGGGCGCGGCTTCGGGAGGCTCGACGAGCGCGAGCGCTTCGCGGCGGGCTTGCTCCAGCAAATCAAAATCGCGAATCGGGTTGGCGATGTGGAATCCGAGTTCGCCGTGCTGGCGCGTGCCGAAAAATTCGCCGGGGCCGCGCAATTTCAAATCCGTTTCCGCGATCTCGAAACCGTTGGTCGTGCGCACCATGGTTTCCAGGCGCACGCGCGCATCGTCTCCCGGATTCTTCGGAGCGATCAGGATGCAGGTCCCCTTTTCTCCGCCGCGGCCGATCCGTCCGCGGAGCTGGTGCAGTTGCGAGAGGCCGAACCGGTTGGCGTGCTCGATGACCATCACGGTCGCGTTGGGAACGTCGACGCCGACTTCGATCACCGTCGTCGCGACCAGGATATCGATTTCGTGGCGGCGGAATCGGTCCATCACGTCTTCTTTTTCTTCGCTTTTCATGCGGCCGTGCAGCAGGCCCACGTGCCGGTTCGGAAAAATCACGCTGCGCAGCCGCTCGAATTCCACGATGGCCGCTTTCAGCGACCGCTGCGATTCCTCGGACTTCGATTGCTCGATCACCGGGTACACGACGTAGGCCTGCCGTCCGGCCGCCATTTCGCGCCGCAGAAAATCCCACACGCCCGGGCAGATTCGCCTCCGAAGAAACGCGCGTCACGATCGGCACGCGTCCCGGCGGCATCTGGTCGATCACCGAGATGTCGAGATCGCCGTAGAGCGTGAGCGAGAGCGTGCGCGGAATCGGCGTCGCCGTCATCACGAGCACATCCGGCGCCGACCCTTTTTCCATCAGCTCCTTGCGTTGCAGCACGCCGAAGCGATGCTGCTCATCGACGATCACGAGGCCCAGCCTCCTGAATTCCACTTGCGGCTCAAGCAGCGCGTGCGTGCCCACGACGAGTTGCGCTTCGCCCGAGCGCACGCGCTCGAGCGCAGCTTTTTTCTCCGATGCTTTCAATCCGCTGATCAGCAATTCCACGCGATAGCCCGCCCGCGCGAATATTTTCCCCGCGGCCAGAAAATGCTGCACGGCGAGAATTTCGGTCGGCGCCATGAGCGCGGCCTGGTAACCGTTTTCGATGACGATCGTAGCGGCTTCGAGCGCCACGATGGTCTTCCCGCTGCCCAACGTCGCCCTGCAGCAGGCGGTTCATCGGCACGCCGCGCTCCAGGTCCGCCGCGATTTCCGCGAGCGCCCGCTTCTGCGCGTCGGTCGGCTTGAACGGCAGCACGCGCTTGATCGCTTCGCGGATGGCCGGCTCGCGCACGCGAAACGCGATCCCCGCCTGCTGCTGCGCCGACTTCTTCCGCATCGCGACGCTCAACTGGTAAAAGAAAAATTCCTCGAAAATCAGGCGCAGGTGGGCCGGCGAACGAAACGAATTCAGCGCCTCGACCGATTCCGTCGCGGGCGGAAAATGGACGAACTGGATCGCTTCGCGCCGCGAAGGGAATTTGTAGCGCGCCAGAATTTCCGCGGGCAGCGGGTCGGGCAGCGCGCCGGAAAATTTTTCGAGCGCGAGATAAACGATGCGCCGCATCGTGCGCGAGCCGATCCCGCCGATGGCTTCGTAAATGGGAACGATGCGGCCGACTTCGGTCGAATCCGCGTCTCCGTCGCCGAGCAATTCGTACGCCGGATTGATCATCTCGATCCGGCCGGGCCGCATCGCGTCCAGTTCGGCCTTCCCGTGAAGAACGAGGCCCTGGCCGGGTTTGAATGTTTTCTCGAGATATTGCCCGTGAAAAAATTTGCAGGGGAGGGACCCCGTCTCGTCGCGAACGAGCAAGTGATACATGCCGCCGCGCGCTCGCGTGTATCGGACGAGGCTCCCGCTGAGGACCTGCGCGCGAATGGTGTAGACCTTTCCGGGAACGATCTCGCGAATCTTGGCGAAGCGGATGCGGTCTTCGTACCGGAAGGGCAAATACCCCAGAAGGTCTTCAAACGTCCGCAGCCCGCGCTTCGCAAGAATTTCCGCGCGGCGCGGACCTACGCCTTTGAGGTACATCAGCTCGGTCGCGGGCGTCACGGACATTTCTTGTTTATATCACGCACCAGTAGCACAGACTTCAGTCTGTGGGGGTTCGCTAGGTAGCCCAGGCCGTGGGCGCCAGCCAAGGTCCCGCGGAAACCCACAGACTGAAGTCTGTGCTACTTAAGCCTGCACTAACGAACGCCGCCGAATGCCTTGCAATCCCCCGCTGCATGGGAAAAGATGGATCGTTTTTGCCTGCGCTACAGGAGGCGTGCTTGCCGCTGGAACGGCTTGACCGGAATGACGCAAAAGTTCTCCTGATCTGGATTCTTGCAGGCATTCTCGGCGCAGGCGTAGCGTACACGTATTTCTTTCGAGCTTTCCCCGAAGCCTCCGTCGAATTCAAAGTCCCCCGCGCCGACGCCCTGGCCCTTGCAAAACAATTTGCCGCCGCGCAAGGCGCGCAGCTTGGCGGCTACGATTCGAGCATCGTTTTTGATGTGGACGATACCGCGAAAACGTACCTCGAACGCGAGGTAGGGCTCCAGCAGGCCAACCAGATGATGGCGAACGAAGTACACGTCTGGTATTGGCAGACGCGGTTTTTCCGCCCGTTGCAAAAAGAAGAGTTCGATGTGCGCGTCGATCCCGCAGGCGGCATCGTCGGCTACAACCACGAACTCGAGGAGGCCGCGCCGGGCGCGCGCCTCGAACGGGCCGCGGCGCAGGCTACGGCGGAATCCTTTCTGCGCGACACTCTGCACGCGGACCTTTCCCTCTACGATTTCCGCGAGGAGGAAGCAAACCCAACAGAGCGTCCGGCGCGCCGCGATTGGAGTTTTTCCTGGGAGCGGCGCGGTTTCCGCGCCAAGGACGCGTCTTACCGCCTGACCGTCACGCTGGCCGGAGACCGCGTCAGCGGTTACAACGAATTCCTGAAAGTCCCCGAAGCGTGGAGCCGCGATTACGAGCACCTGCGGTCGTCCAACAATGTCCTTGAATTTATCGCGATCATTCCTTACGCGTTCCTGATGGGCGGGTGTCTCTACGTGATCGTTTCGCTGGGACGCCGCGGCTTGCTCGAATGGCGCTTCGGGCTCGCGCTCGGCATATTCCTTACCGCTTTGTTTTTCATCATGACGATGAATCAGTGGCCGCTGGACCGCGCGGGATACGATACGAACACGCCATACTCCAGTTTTTTCCTGGGCAAGATGGGCCAAGCCGCGCTGCTCAGCATCGTAAGCGCGTTGCTGGTCGTCCTCGCCGTTGTTCCAGGAGAGCCGCTGTATCGCATCTTTCAGCCCGATAAACTCAGACTGGATGTCGGATTCCGCCTGCGCGGAATCCGCACCAAGGAATTTTTCTGCGCCAACGTCATTGGCATTTGCCTCGCCGCCGCGCACATCGGCTATATCACCGTCTTCTACATCATCAGCCGCAAGTTCGGCGCGTGGGCGCCGCAAGATCTCAACTACGAAAACGTGGTCAGCACCTATGTGCCCTGGGTCTACCCGCTGACGATCGGCATCTACGCCGCGACGAGCGAGGAATTTCTCTTCCGCCTGTTCGCGATTCCATATTTGTTGCGCACGACGAAGTCGCGCTTCCTGGCCGTCGTCCTCCCCGCATTTTTCTGGGGATTTCTGCACAGCAATTATCCGCAGGAACCCGCGTACATTCGCGGCCTCGAAGTCGGCCTGATCGGCATCGTCGCCGGACTCGTCCTGCTGCGTTGGGGAATTTGGGCCACGCTGATCTGGCACTACACGGTGGACGCATTTCTTATCAGCACATCCCTGTTGCGCTCGCACGGCGCGTATCTGCGCGTCTCGGGAGCGATCGTGGGCGGCGCGGCGCTGATTCCTCTGGCCATCGCCGCCATTTCCTATCTTTCGCGCGGCGGATTTGTCGCCGATGCGTCTCTGCTGAACCGCGCCCGGCCCATTGGCGGGCCGCCGATGGACACGGCGCATGGAGAGACAGAGCAAGCGGCGCCTGAGATGAGTCCGCCCGCTGTCGCTTCCGAAACTTCAGCGAGCCACGCGGCCATGTCTTCTCGAGCGCTGGCTATCTTGATTGCGTGCGGCCTGCTGGGTGTTGCCCTGCTCGCCGGAGCCAAGCGCGAGGCGATCGGCGATTTTGTCCGCTTCCAAACCGACGCGCGGGAAGCCACCGGACGCGCCGACGAGGATTTGCGCCAGATCAACATCGATCCGAATACCTATCACCACGCCACGACGGTCACCTACACGTTCGACGACTACGCGAATGAATACCTGCGCCGCGCGATCGGCATCGCCGCCGCCAACCGCATTTATCGCGATCAGGTTCCATCCGCCTTCTGGACGGTCCGCTACTTCCGCGATTTGCAAAATGAAGAGTACATGGTCGTTTTGATGCCGGACGGTTCGCTCCATTCCGTGCATCACACGCTCGACGAAAAAACCCCCGGCGCGAACCTGTCCAAAGAAGAAGCTCAAGCGCGCGCGGAAGTATTTTTGCGCGACCGAAAAGACGTGAATCTCGCGGATTGGAACCTGGTCGAAACAGACACCGACAAGAAACCCGCGAGGACCGACCACACCTTTGAGTGGGAAGAAAAAACCGCTCTGGATGCGCCGCCTGGCCAGCCCGCCGTGGCGGGCGCCCACATCCGCGTGCATTTGCAAGTGCAAGGCGATGAAGTTTCCGGCTATCGCGTTTTCATCAAGATTCCCGAAACCTGGCGCGACGCGGAGAGCCGGACCACTCCCGCGCAACTCGCGCAGTCTTTTGGCGTGGCCTGCGGTCTCGGCGTCGCGCTTATCGCCGTGCTGGTGATTTTCTTTCGCAGCCTGAAGAGTCCGGACGTGGCCCGCGTTCCGTGGCGCGCGCTCGGGAAACTGTCGATTTTGATGTTGCTGGCGGGGATTGCGACCTACGTCAATCGTGCGCCTCAGCTCCTCATGAACTACACGACGGCCTCTCCGCTCGCCACTTTCTACATCATTCTCTCTATTACTATGATTTTTATTGTGGCCATCTACTTGGCGGGCGCCGTCCTCCTGCTGGGGCTCTCCTGGTTTTTCCTGGAGCGGGCCTTTGGCCCCGGACGCATCCCGCCGTGGCGCGGGATGAATGCCGCGTACTTCCGCGACGCGTGCTGCGTGGCGCTTTTCGGTTCCGCGGCGGTGATGGGCTTCAATCGCCTGCCCGCGCTGTTCGCGCGCTGGCCGCTGTTGCGCCATTCGCTGGGAGCGAGCGTTCCGGGAAATCTGGACGCGCTTAACCCCGCGGTAGGAGCCCTTGCTTCCTCCATCGCCGCCGCTTTTCTCACTGTGGGTTTTCTCGGTCTGGCGGCGGGCCTGATTGCCGCATACGTTCGCCCCGCGTGGATGCGCGCCGCGCTCATGATTCTCTACGCCGTGTTGATGGCGACAAATGTGGCGACGCCCGGCGCCTTCTTCCGTGAAGCGGCGTTCCATCTGGTGGCTGTCGCCGCGGTTTGGTTCGGAGTCACGCACATCGCGCGTTTCAATGTGCTAGGTTACTTCCTTCTCGCCGCGATGATTGCGCTCGTTCCCGCCGCGATCGAATTGATCGAGCAGCCTAATCCCTACCTCCACGCCAATGGCTACGCCATCCTGGCGATTGCCCTCGCGATCCTTGCGTGGCCGCTAATGCGTTGGCAGCGTGCCGGTAGCGCCTAAGTAGCACAGGCTTCAGCCTGTGGGGGCTGGTGGGAGCACGGTCGCCTTTGCCGCAACAAAAAACCCACAGGCTGAAGCCTGTGCTACTGCAGTCGCCAGTGTCTCGCAAAGGATTGCCTATCGGTCTCTCGGCGGGGCTTCCTTTTTCCTGGGAATCACTCTACTGAGAAAATACAGTCCCACTCCAGCGGCGATCACGGCGATCCCAATCACCAGCTCATTCGTCGATCCCACCAGCTCCGTGAGATTGCGCGCGAAGGCCGCAATCATCAGCGCCAGCGGCGGAACGCCGATGGCCACCGCTCCCCCGATTCCTCCGGGAACGCGAAACGGCCGCGCCAGTTCCGGTTCGCGAACGCGCAGCGCCACAAGCGCCCAAAATTCCAACAAAATGCTCAACCCCGTCAGCAGCACGTCCAGGATCAAGCTCTTCTCGAATCCGAGGGGAAAGCAAATGGCCCACAAGATCGCGCACGCCAGAATGGCAACCCACGGTGCGCCCGTGCGCGCATCGCGCCGCGTGAAAATGCGCGGCAGGTAACCGTCCTCCGCCATCACGAGCGGCAGCCGCGTGAAGGAAAGCATCAGCGCGCCGAACGATCCGATGGCCCCGATCACGCCCGCGAGCGCGATGGCGATGGCCATGGTTTCGCCGCCGACGATTTTCCCGATATCTACCCATCCGCCCGTCGTCCAGCGATTCGGGTCGATCCCGGTGCGGGCAATCGCTCCCACAGGAATTAAATAGCTGACGACGACCAGTAACACCGCTCCAAACATCGCTCGCGAATACGTGCGCTGCGGCGTCTCGACCTCGCCCGCAATCGTGGATAGATTGTCCCAGCCCATGTAATTCCACATTGCGATAAGCACGCCGCCAAGCAGATCCGCGTGGCGCAGCGGAACCGGAGCCGCGTCCGCGCTCCCGACCTTTCCGCTTCCGAGCGCCAGAACGGTCAGCGCGACGAATGGCGCCAGCAGCGCCACATTCAGCCACACCGACCCTTCGCCAACCGATCTCACTCCCAAAACATTCCACGCCGTGCAAATCGCGATCATCGCAAACCCCAAAATCAGCCCGCGATGCCCCGCGACGAGCCCCGGCATGAACTGGCCGATGTAGTCGATGCACAGATTGGGGTACAGCGCCATTTCAAACACGCTGCCCGCCAGCGTCAGCCACGTTTCCTGAAATCCCCAGAACCGGCCCATCCCTCGCCGCACCCAAATGTAGAAGCCGCCTTCTTCTGGGATGGCGGTGGCCAGTTCGCTCACCATCATGGCCGTGGGCAGGCTCCACAGCAGCGGCGTAATGATCAGGATCAGCAGCGTGGCAGCATAGCCGGTCTTTTGGACGATGTCTTCGAGGCCATACGGTCCGCCCGCAACCATGAAGTAAGTTGCAGTGATCATGGGCACGACGGAAATTTTTGCAACGCTTTTCATGCCGCCATTTTTGTTGCCAGCTTTAGCGATGGTCATGTGCGATAAGTAGGACAGCCACTCTTGGCTGTCCTCTTTTGTCCTAATGAGGTTCCTTGGAATGGGAATAAGTAATTTCCTCGCCTGCTTTCCGCGAGCCCTCCTCACAGAGGACAGCCAAGAGTGGCTGTCCTACCAAACCGTTGCCGAAACGGCGGTAGTCTAATATATTGGGAATGAAACAGTTAGAGCATTCTGCATCGGGGAATTATATGGAAATGGCTGCTCACCCTTTTGCCCGCTACCGCGTCTAATAGTGTGTAGTGGTCCGAGCGCATCGAGTACGTCACCATGGCTGCTGACGAAATGACGATCGCCTGGTCTGGTAACGGCTCCGGAGATCCCGTGGAAGGTTCGACCTCCATCGGCGTCACGGGGCGAAATCCCAGCCCGTCCGAAGAGCGCGCCATGATCGAACGCGCGCAGGGCGGCGACCGCGAAGCGTTTGAAGAGCTCGTGCACCGCTACGATCGCGACGTCCTGCGAATCGCCCTCAACATTCTGCGCAAGCCTGAAGATGCCCGCGACGTCTATCAGGAAGCCTTCCTGAAAATTTACAAAAATCTGCCGCGCTTCCGTTTCGAGTGCAGTTTTTATACATGGACATACCGCATCGTCACCAACGTCTGCCTCGATCATCTGCGTCGGCGCAGCAGCCGGCCAGAAGACCAAGCGCCTGACCTTGCGTCTAACCGGAATGGCGAAACCGTGGCGGGCGATTTCTTCGACCGGCAACAGGATCAGGCAGCATCGTCCGATCCGGAGCGCCGCATGAGGGGACTCGAAATCGGCCGGCGAATTTCCAGCGCGCTCGATTTGCTGACGCCTCGCGAGCGCATGGTGTTTGAGATGAAGCATTATCAGGGCCTGAAGCTGCGCGCCATCGGCGACGCCCTCGGCACGACGGAAGAAACCGTGAAGAACTCTCTCTTCCGCGCCACGCGCAAGTTGCGAGCGCAATTGGAAGGACTGCTGTGAGCGATAAGCAACAAAATACACAACCCACAGGTAGGACAGGCTTCAGCCTGTCGGGGTTGACTCCTGCCCAAACGAAAACCGACAGGCTGAAGCCTGTCCCACCTGTTCGCTGCGAAGACATCGAATCTCTCGCGGTTCTTTACGCCTGCGACGAACTGGATGCCGGCGCGCGCGCGGAACTCGATGCGCACGCTGCGGCGTGCGCTGCCTGCGCCGCGGTCCTTGCGCGCGAGGTGCGCCTCCAGCAGGCGGTCGCATCGCTTGAGCAGCCGGCGGATTCGCTAGACCGCTCCGGCCTGCTCCTGGCGCAATGCCGCAGCCAGCTCGCGGAGTCGCTCGACGATCGGCAGGCGCGCGCCAACCGCCCCGCGTGGCGCTCGATTTTTTCTCCCGTTGCGTGGTGGGGCGCGCTGCGCCATACGCTGATCTATCATCCGGCGATGAGCATGGCTTTTCTCGTGGTGGCGGGATTTCTCGCGGGCGTCGCGGGACAGAGGCTGCGCGTCGTTCCGTCGCAGGCGGTTTCGGCGCGCCCGGTGATGACGGTTTCCGCCTCCCCCAAAATTACCGACCAGCAATTGCAGAGCGCCGGAAGCGCCCACGTGGCCTGGGTGACGCCGTCCGGCTCGCGCACGCCCACCGTGCAGGTGCAACTGATGTCGCAGACGCCGATGAACATTGTCGGCGCGCCCGATGACGCGGACGTGGAGCGCGCGCTTACTTTCGTTCTGGAAAACAGCCAGCGGTTCGATCCGGACGCGCGCCTTGATTCGCTGGACGTGTTGCGCACGCGCGCCGCGGATCCCGCTGTGCGCCGCTCGCTGTGCGCTGCCGCGCGCCTCGATCGCAATCCGGGCGTGCGCATGAAGGCCATCGAAGCGCTCCAGGGATTCGAGCAGGATCCCGCGGTCCGGCAGACTCTTCTCGATGCGCTGCAAAGCGACGACAATTCCGGCGTGCGCGTCGAGGCCATCAATCTTCTCGTCGGCGCGCTGCAATCCAGTAACGGATCCGCCGCGCCGGACCCGCAAATGCTGGACGTGCTGCGCGACCGCCTGCGGAATGATCCCAATAATTACGTTCGCCTGCAAAGCGCGGCAGCCCTGCGCGAACTCGGCGAACAGTAGGTTTAAGTGGCACAGGCTTCAGCCTGTGGGGGTTCGTCCTTGCAAGGACCAAAACCCACAGGCTGAAGCCTGTGCCACTAAAGCCCGCGCCGCACGAATCTCATGACCACTTGGCAAAAACTCGCCGCGGCAGCGGCGCTGCTCCTGGCAGCGCTGCCGGCCCCACTGCTGGCCCGCCGACATTCTTACCGCGCTGATCCGGGCCCGCACGATCCCGCCGCGATCTTCATCGAGGATCCCTCCGCCACCGGCCCGGCCGAAAATTTCCCGAGACTCTCCGCCGAAAAATCGGGGACCATTCCCACGAAAGACGGCCGCTCCCTGCGCGTGATCGTGGAGCTGGGCAATGTCCAGGTGTTCACCGATGAGTCCGCGCAGATTTCCTATCACGCGATTGTGGAGGCGGACTCCCGCGATCCGGGCGCGGAAGAATTTCTCCGGCAATTTAGTTTCATCGCGCGGCAGACGCACTGGGGCGTTGCCCTCGATGGAAAAGTGCCGTGGCAAGGGCTTCACGGACGATTCAGCGCGACGATTGAGATTCACATTCCTCGCCGTTACAACCTGGAAGTCAGCACCGGCGGCGGAAACATCGAAGTCCAGGATATCGATGGCCGCATCCGCCTGACGAGCGCGGGCGGAAATATCAATATGGGGCGCGTGGGTGGCGGGGATGATTCGGACAGAAATAAAAGCGACAGGCTGAAGCCTGTCCTACTGGAGGCGGCGCGCATCGACACGCAAGGCGGGCACATTACCGTGGGCGATGTGTCGGGGACGCTTCGCGCCTCAACTTCGGGCGGACACATCACGGCCGGAAACATTTCCGGCGATGCCGTTCTTCGCACCGGCGGAGGGCAAATTTACGCAAGAAGCATTGCAGGAGCCGCGGCGCTGGATTCCGGCGGCGGCAACATTCACATCGAGGGCGCAGGCTCGAGCGTGACCGCGGATACTGCCGGTGGCGGCATCGTCCTCCGGCAAGCGGATTCGCCGCTCCATGTGTCTGCGAATCACGGCGCCATTACTGCGTGGCTCAGTGATGTTCCCGGCCCGAAAACCGTCAAGGATGCAAGTCGCGCAAAAGCTGCGTCAAGCCTCGCAATTGTCCTCCACCTCCGGCGACATTGTCCTGTACATCCCGCGCAAACTGGCCGCCAGCATCGATGCGATTGTCGAGGATGGCAGCGGCCATCGCATCGCCACCGATCCTTCCTTGCCGTTCAAAATCGATTGTCACGATTTCGACGGACGCTGCCCGCACGATTCATTGCGAGGGCCTGCTGAATGGAGGAGGCGAGCGCTTCCACTTGAAAGACTGTTTCGGGAAATATCGTTTTGCGACTAGGGCGACCCGGACATGGAATCGAGCGCGCCTTTCCCCGCCGGCTGGATGCAGGGCGGTCTCACCCCCGCTGCGCATGGAGCCTTTAGCCTCCGGAGATGGCGAAGAGTTCACCGACGCCGATGGATTCTTCGCCGAAATGCGCCGGAGAATTCTGGAATCGTGGTGGGGCGGAATTCCAGTCGACGCCGATGAAATGCAGAAGCACATCGAGCGTTCCGTGGCTCCCGTCTATCCGGAAGTGGCGCGCCAGGCGGGAGTGGAGGGCGACGTCGTCCTACGCGTCTATGTTTCCAGCAGCGGCCGCGTCACCGATTTGAAAGTTCTCGACGGCCCGCCCATTCTGGCGCGCGCGGCGGTCGAAGCGGTGCAGCAATGGCAGTATCAAGCCCCGAGGATGAATGGCCGCCCCGCCAATGTAGTGACCACGCTCGTCGTCTCCTTTCGCCTGCATTAAGCCATCGCAACGACCTCCGCCGTTTTGCCGGCAATTTCCCGTCCCGCCGAACTACCTCCCTAGTGCTAGCTTCGATGTGGGAGTAAACTCCGACCATCTTTGTTCAGACGACGCTGACGCTCATTTGACACTTTGCAAAAGGGAGTAGCTCCATGACAAAACCGATTCTCGTTTCATCGTATCCGTTGCGGACAACCGCCTTGCGGCGCCTCGCCTCGCGGCCGTTCCGTCGCCGTCTGATGGAAGCGATGATTGCAGTCATCGCGTTCATCGCCTTACTTGTTCTGCCAGTTGGCAGCGCGCTGGCCCAGCAGGCGCCGCTTCACCTCAATCCCGCCGTCGAGAAACTCGCGCGCGGAGATGCCATCATCGGCACGCAAACCGACGACATGTCGCTACAGAACTGCCATTCGCTCGCCCGCCTGGATTTCGACTACGCCTACGTGGATATGGAGCACGGGCCGCTGAATCTCGACGGCCTGGCCTATTGCGTGGCCGCCATGGTCGATAAGGCCGCGATTCTCAAGAAGGGCAACGCGCAGCCGAAGGTGGCCCTGTTTGCGCGATTCCCGCCGTATGGGCGAGACCTCGAAAGCAACGACTGGATCGTCAAGCAGGCGCTGGACATGGGCCTGATGGGCGTCATCTTCAATGGCGTGGAGAACAAGGAGCAAATGACGCGCCTGATCCGCTTCATGCGCTACCCGCAGCAGAAAACGTCGAAGTACCAGCAGCCGCCCGGATTGCGCGGGTACGCTCCGGGGAATGCGGTTTTTGCGTGGGGCGTCTCCGCGGCGGAGTACGAGCGGCATGCCGACGTTTGGCCGCTCAATCCGGAGGGCGACCTGCTCGCCATTCCCATGATCGAAACGCTGGAGGGCTTGAAGAACGTCGACGAAATTGCGGCTGTTCCCGGCGTCGGCGCGATCTTCATCGGCGCGGGAGGAGATTTGCATCAATATCTCGGCGTGCCGCAAGATGCGCCCGAAGTGGAACAAGCCCGTCAGACAATTCTCGCGGCGTGCAAGGCCCACAACGTCGCGTGCGGCATCACTGCGCTCACCAAGGCCGATGTGGATAGAAGGCTCAAAGAGGGATGGAAAATGATACGAACGGGGCGTGGAGAGTAATTGTCTCCGGCAATTTGGGCGAGCCAACCTTGCCCCTGAAGCTTCCGGGGCAGAAGAGTCTGTGTGAGAATTCGGCTTTGGTTGATGTAGCGCCCGCCTTCAGGCGGGCATTTGCCTGATTCCAAAGTGCCCGCCTGAAGGCGGGCGCTACAAGAATGTGCCAATGTCGAATCGCAACCGAGCGCAGGTTGCCGCGGTGCACATATGATTCACATCCTTGAAACGCCGCGACTTTTGTTGCGGCCATTGCAACTGGCCGACGCGGAGCAGGCCCAAATCCTGTTTCCACACTGGGAGATCGTGCGGTATTTGGACAAGATTGTCCCCTGGCCCTACCCGCCCGACGGCGCGCATACGTGGTACCGCGACTTCGCTCTTCCGGCGATGGAGCGCGGCGAGGAATGGAACTGGACAATTCGCCTCAAGAGTTCTCCCGCTTCCATGATCGGGAGCATCAACCTGAAGGGCAAAGAGAACAACAACCGTGGATTCTGGATAGGTTTGCCATGGCAGAGACAGGGCTTTATGACAGAGGCTTGCGAGGTGGTCACGGATTATTGGTTCGATGTCCTGAAGTTTCCAGTGCTTCGCGTTCCGAAGGCTGCGGTGAACCTGCCATCGCGGCGCATCTCCGAAAAGTCCGGCATGCGAATCATTGCGACGGAAGAGCGCGAATACGTCTCAGGCCGTTTCCAGTCGGAAATTTGGGAGATCACGGCCGAGGAATGGCATGCGCGCAGGAAGGATCGCGGAAGCAAAGGCATGGCCCGATAAACGGTCTCATCCGAAGGCGGAATGAATCGCACTCGGGGCCAGCGTTAGTTGCCGGCTTACTCCCGTTCGATGATGACGTTCGAGGAGGGCACTTCTAGCCGCATCATGCGGTGGTTTGAGTCCAGATAAACCATGATTTCCAGGTCCGTGGAACTGACCCGCAGCGCTTCGTATTTCCCGCTTCCGGCCTGCTGCTGGCCCAGCGATTCCACCGAAATCGTTCCCGGAACCATATCTTGCGGGATGACCACTGGAAGCGTTTGCTTGCCGCGGGCCTTCCAGTCGTATATCCGCGCGAGCACTCCGAATTGGTAGTAGAGATTGTTGTCGAGCACTGCGATGCGCGGCGAAGTGAACACGAAATCCTTCCGCAAGATCGAAGGCATCCCGAAATCGCCCGAGCATTTTGCCGTCCCGTTTACAAAATCGACCGACCCGGTGGCTTTTTTCTGAGCCTCCGCGGACCATTCGTAACGGATGGGTGTGCCGTCCGCGGCTAGGCTAAGCTGGCCGGTGGCCTTGATGTCCCCGCCGCCGGGCGCGTGTGCGCTCGTCGAACTGCGCTCGACCCAGCCGCCGCCGCTCTGTGAAATCTCGAAGTCTTCGCTGCCCACCGGCTGGCCATTGACCAGGATGCGGAGTTTTCCCTTGTCGGCGGAAAACACGGAGGGCGCGTCAGCCGGGATTGCAGCGACGGGCGAGGAGGGCGGGCCGAAAACCCGCAGGCTTAAGCCTGCGCCACTGGGGCGCGCCGCCAGGACTGCGGCCGCGAGGGCCAATGCCAGCACGGGTCCGAGCAGACATTTCTCAAAATATTTGTCACGTTTCATGACAAAGGCGCTCCGGGAAGATTTCCGCCGGCGTGAGTTTGGGCCGACCGTCCGAAAATTCCCAGGGCCAGAATTTGCTCGACGACGCGCATGGGTTCTCCGCCGCTCTCGACGCGATAGTCGGCCTGCCGATAAAAAGGCAGCCGCTCCTCGTAGAGTTTACGAAAACTCGCCGCGTCGCGGAAGAGCGGCCGGTCACCCATGAGTACACACCGCTGCAACAGATCTTCCTCCGGGCAATCCAGCCAGATAACGACGGCTCCCGCGCCACGCTGCGCCGCCCCCAGTTCGCGGATGAGCGCGGCATTGCGCGGCTGCGCGAACGTGCCGCCGCCGAGAGCTAGAACGAGTCGCGCATTCCGCTCCGACGCCGAGCCCAGAACGCGCGCCAGACATTCGTGCTCGATCTCGCGAAACACCGCCTCGCCTTTTTGCGCGAAGATTTGTGAAATGGACAGGCCGGATTCGCTTTCGATTTCCGCGTCGAGATCGGCGAAATGCCACGCCAGCTGAGCGGCAAGCATGCGCCCGACCGTGCTTTTGCCCGAGCCCATGAATCCGGTCAGGCAAACCACGCGGTATTCCGGCACAGGCCCTGGTGCGGGCGTGTTTGATGGGGATGAATCCTGCAAGCGATTCGGTGTTCCGGCGGGCTGCAAGTACAGCCCGCGCCCTGAGCGTTAGTCACGCTTCAGAATCTTGATTGTACCACTAAAGGAAGAGAGCTCGACCTTCGCGTGCCCTTCGTTCATTGTGCCAACGAATCCGTGGCCCCACTTGGAGGCGGGATGAGGGGTTCCGTGCGTATCCGGCTTAAACGTAGCCTGATTGATCACGTCGCCTTTGAGCGAGTTTGCATTGACGTCGAAGGAGTCGCTGGAGGAGAAGTGAACTTCAATGGTGCCGCTGAAATTCTTCATGATGTAAATGCCGCGGCTCAGAAAGCTGCCGTCAAACAGGATATTCCCGGAGGAGGTTTGGACGCGCACGCTATCGAGGGTAGGAGCGATCATCTGCACATTGCCGCTGATCGAGTTGGCTTCCAGCTTGCCCGAGCACCGCGTGCAGAGCAGCGAGCCGTCAATCGTCTTGACGACCATGTAGCCATCCACGTCGGAGAGTTGGAGGTTCGCGCCAACGGTGTCGAAGGTCATGTCCCCATGGACGCTGTCGACGGTCACGTTCCCGGAGTCGGTTCGCACGCTGAGTTCGCTCTCGACGGGAACGGTGATCTCGAAGTCGGTCTTGCTGTCGTCCGCCGCAATCCCGTCCTCGTTCGCCTGCGTGGACACTTCGACCCGGTTTCCGGCGGCTTCGGTTTCCACAACCGATTTTCCGCTCGCATTCGTCCAGGCGACCAGCACTTCATTCTTGGTCCAGGCCTTCACCTGAATCCGCCCGCTTGAATTCCGCACCATGATTTTCGGCTTGCTCTGCACCGGAAAATGTTTCTCGATGCGGTCCGCGTGCGCGGGAGAAGCGGCGAGAATAAATCCCGCCATGACCGCGCCAAGGGCGCCTACACGTACTGGGATACGGGTGCGGGCTGTACTTGCAGCCCGCAGATTTAAAGTCGCGTTCACTGCAGTCCTCCCGGCATGCTGCGGTTCATGGCCGTAGCCAAAAGCTCCGCTTTCTGCTGATAGGCTCCGTACAGATATTCCCGAGCCATTTGATTGTCAGGCTGTTCGCGTACGCTCTTTTCACATATCGCGATAAAGTTGTCAACAATTTGCAGGTTCCGACGGATGGAAGCGGTTACCGCGGTGTCCTGCCTTTGCAGGCCCGGAATCGAGTCGCTTCCCACGGTCAGGACTTCTTCCTTGAAAACACTGTCCGCGGCGGGAACGGGAGAACTCTCTTGCTGAAACGCCAATTGCGAGTGGACCGACGTCTGCGCGAAATTTGATAAATAGCCGACCGTCGAAGCCGCGGCAAGCACGAGCCCCAGGAACGCGCCGGCAACGGCGGGGTGTTGAAAAACGGACCACCAGCCAGAGCTTGCGCGGCTTGCGCTCCGCGGAGCCGCCTGCGGGTCGAGAATCAGCCGCTCCGCTTCGAGCTGGTTGCGCAACGCTATCCACACGCGCTCGGGGGGAGCAACCTCTTCATTACCCAGCTCCAAAGCCATGTCGTGGATGGCGCCGAAATCCGCCGAGAGGGCGCGGCACGCCTCGCACGTTTCCAGGTGAGCGAGCGCCGGCTTCGGCAACGCGCCTTCGTCCTGCTGTTCTAAAAGTTGTTCGAACTGTTCACACTGCATGTTCATGTTCGTTCTTCCTTCTGTACTCCATTCCGTTCTTCATTCCCTCGGTGTTTCAATTCTTGTTCCACGTCTTACTCCAAACCCTAACCTCCAACTTCTAACTTCCAGAACCCTTCGCCGCCTGGCGTTCCTGCCGCGCCAGGCTCCGCAACGTTTCCTGCAAGAGTTCCCGCAATCTCATCCGGGCTTTGTGCAACTGCGATTTGGAATTTCCAATCGAGCAGTCCATCAGCCGGGCAATCTCGTTGTGCTCAAATCCCTGCACATCGTGGAGCACGAATACCTGCCTGTAACCCGGCGGCAACTGTTCAATGGCCCGCTCCAAATGAACTCGGTCGATGGAACCGGAAAGCAACAGGTCGGGTGCGCCAATTTCTCTTCGCGGCCCGCTCGACTCGTCCTCCGGATCGGTCGATTCCTCCAGCGAAGTTTCCGGCAGCGTCTTCTTCCGCAGCTTCATCAAGACTACGTTCACTGCGAGACGATGCAGCCAGGTTGAAAATGCCGACTCTCCCCGAAACGTCCCAATCTTGCGAAACAACTGCAAGAAGGCGTCCTGAGTCAGGTCCTCCGCTTCGGCCGTGTTTCCGACCATGCGCAGACACAATGCATATACCCGTCGACTATGGAGCCGATAGATTCGCTCAAAGGCTCCAGCGTCGCCCTGTTGGGCGAGGCGTATGGCCTCAGCCTCTGTCATTTCGCTGGTTTCCGTGCGTCTCGTGCGGGTCACCGTACCCGTTCGGGATGCATCCATCGTTTGGGATGCGACCCCTGCTCCTTAAGTTGCACGCGTCCTTGATCGACTGTGCTGGATTAATTTCGGTTTCCTGTTTCGGAAGACGGTCGGGCCTAAGTAACGAACTTCTTCATGTTGCTCTATTCGCTCCCGAAAGACGGCAAGTGTCCATAATCAACCGGAGGATGGGACGGAACCAACTTGACAAGCTTCTGCCGGAATGTCTCCAGCTCCTCGGGGGGAAGTGCGCAGAAGAATGACTTCAGAATAATCGTCGTCTCTCCCATGCACGTA
Organism: uncultured Acidobacteriota bacterium; assembly: GCA_963768275.1. Classification (GTDB taxonomy): domain Bacteria; phylum Acidobacteriota; class Terriglobia; order Acidiferrales; family UBA7541; genus Palsa-360. Next base: position 40,201 of record CAVYHH010000011.1, on the reverse strand, counting down.
TTTAGATCATAACCAAGGACTTCCAGGAGCTGAAAGGCTTGATCCGGGAACTCGGAAGCTCCCTCGGCGATGCCAGCGAGGATCGCGCGCGCTTCCGTCTGCAAATCTTCGTTGATTTCGCCCAGGGATTGGAGCTTGTGAAAGAAGCGCGTCCTTTCCCGGAATATAACCCTGGCGAGCAAATTGTTCATGATGGCAACCCTCTGCGCGGCCGCCCCTCGAAAATTGGAGGGAGAGAGGGGCATTACGTTCGGCAGAGTCCCAAAATGGACGCCGTGGTCCCTGATCGTGCCAATCACATGGCCGACGCGGACTGCCAGGCGATCGAACAGTCCCGCAATGATAGTCACCCTTTCCTTTGCGGAGTCAAATTGCCCTCCTTTGCAAAGGGAGAGCGCCTCGTCCAGGCTAATGCTCAAAATGAAGTTGGAAGATTCCAATTCGTGGCGCGTGGCGTCGAAAAGCTGGTCCATTTCGTTGGGAATCCAAGCGGACCAGTCCTCGCGCACGGTACGTGAACGTTGGCCTGCGCGTTTGGCGCGCGTCATCCCCAAGGCCCCCCACTAAGGCCCATATAATACCATACGACGCAAGCTTCAGGGTTTCATGGTATTGACTTTAGTTTCCTACTTCATGAAGCAAAGAGGGGCTCTCACTGAGAACCGGCTGCCCTTACAAAATCTTCTTTCCACAACGGAGGACGGTTTTTCTTGAGGGTGTTCCGCACCGTGTTTTCCGGGGCGGAACGGGCATATTCACGGTCAATTTGAGCCGCTACCACTTCCTTGCCACTGGCATACCCAGCCGTTATACTGCCCATCGCCTTTCGAGGAGAGAACCCCCTGTTACCTTTCGATCCAGTCGATCAGTTTCTTCAGCGCCAGAAAAAACTTGCCGAGATCGAGGCGCGCGGACACGATCCCTATCCGCACAAATTCGATTGGACGGCAACGCCGCCGGAACTGTTTGAGCAGTACGGCAATGCGGACGCTGCCACCCTCGAAACCGCCAAGCCGATGGTCCGCGTCGCCGGCCGGATCCTCACGCTCCGCCTGCATGGAAAAGCGGGCTTCGCGCACATTTTTGGATCGGGGCAGCGGCTGCAAATTTATGTGAAGCTGGATAATGTGGGTAAAGAGTCGTACGAGCTGTTCCAATTGCTCGATCTCGGGGACTTGATCGGCGTCGCGGGACACTTGTTCAGGACGAAAACGGGCGAACTCACCGTCTGGGTCACCGAAGTCACCCTGCTCAGCAAAGCGCTCTTGCCCTTGCCGGAAAAATGGCATGGCCTGTCGGACGTGGAAATACGTTACCGCCAGCGGTATCTCGATCTGATCTCCAATGAAAGCGCCCGCGGAATTTTCATCCGGCGCGCGCAAATCGTTCGCGAATTGCGGCGGTTTTTCAACGCGCGCGGCTACATCGAAGTCGAAACGCCGATGATGCAGCCCATCGCGGGCGGCGCGGCGGCCCGGCCGTTCGTCACGCACCACAACGCGCTCGATCTCGACCTGTATTTGCGCATCGCGCCCGAACTCTATCTGAAGCGCCTCGTCGTCGGCGGCCTGGACCGCGTGTACGAGATCAACCGCAATTTCCGGAACGAGGGCATCTCCACCTCGCACAATCCCGAATTCACGATGCTCGAATTTTACGAAGCCTACAGCGACTATCACGACCTGATGAAATTGAGCGAGGAACTTTTCGCCTCTCTCGCCACGGAAGTAACCGGTTCCACGTTCGTGAAATATGGCGAGCACGAAATCGACTTCTCGAAGTTTCAGCGACTCTCCATGCGCGAAGCCGTTTGCCGGTATTGGCCCGCCGGCGCCGCGCCGCCGCCTACGATGGCGGAATTAGCCGCCCCCGGTGGCCCGCAAGCGGCCGGGCATCGCTACAACACCTGGGCGCAGTCCGAGGGCCGCGAGCCTTTGCTGGGACTCGCGAGCATGAAGGACGGCGAAATTACCGGGCTGCTGTTTGAAACTGTCGCCGAACATCAATTGATCCAGCCCACGATTCTGTACGATTTCCCGACGGATATTTCGCCGCTTTCCAAATGCCGCAAGGACGATCCTTCGCTCGTCGAGCGCTTCGAGATCTATGTGGCCGGGATGGAACTTGGCAACGCTTTCTCCGAGCTGAACGATCCCATCGAGCAGGAACGCCGATTCCGCGAGCAAGTCGAATCCGGAGGCGAGGAAGCGCCGCGCGAAGTGGATATGGACTACATTCGCGCCCTCGCGCACGGAATGCCTCCCGCCGCGGGCGAAGGCATCGGGATCGATCGCCTCACGATGCTGTTCACCGATACCCATTCCATCCGCGAAGTCATCCTGTTTCCGTTGCTGCGGCCCGAGGCTTCCGGCCAGGCCGCCGCCGCGGGCGCGTCCAATTCCACGGAGCAGGATTCAGGCGAAAAGAAATGAGATTTGCGTGGCTGGTTGCGCGGCGCTACTTGCGGTCGCCTTACAAGCCCGCGGTGCTGCGGCTCGTGACACTCTTCTCGGTGATCGGAATCGGCGCGGGCGTGGCGACGCTCGTGATTGCGCTGTCGATGAACACCGGCTTTCGCCGCACGATTCAGGACCGCCTGCTCGGCGTCTCCGCTCACGTCAACCTGACGCGGCCGGGCGCCGAAGGCATCGAGGACTACGAAGCGCTCGCGGAAAAGTTGAGCCACGTCGCCGGAGTGCGCAGCGTGGCGCCCGCGATTTACCTGACCGTGCTGCTTTCCGGCGGCGGCCACGCGCGCGGAGTGGTGATCAAGGGAATCGATCCCGAACGCGAGCGCCGCTTCGATGACGCCCTGCGCCGCATCGTTTCCGGCGCCGCGGACTTTACGCCGGACTCTGACGGCTTCGATTCCATCGTCGTCGGCCACCTCATGGCAGACGAACTCAACCTCCGCACCGGCGATTACGTCACGCTGACGAGCCCCGAAGGCCGGCTCACGCCCTACGGCATGGTCCCGCGCTCGCGCCGCTTCCGCATCGCCGGCGTATTCAATTCCGGCTTCTACGATTACGACGCCAACTGGGTCTTCGCCAAGCTGGCCGCCGCGCAAAATCTGGCTGGCGTCGGCAATGTGGTGAGCGTCCTTGAGTTCCGCGTGAGCGATGTGGACCGCGCCGCGGACGCGGCTCGCGCGATCGAAGCGGCTGCGGGCTCGGGATACACGACGACTACGTGGGAAGACGAAAATCGCGCGCTGTTCCGAGCGCTGCGCCTCGAAAAACTAGTCACCGCGCTGTTCATCGGCCTGATCACCTTCGTCGCCGGGCTGAACATTCTGGTCGTTCTGTCGATGAGCGTCACCGACCGCGCGCGCGACATCGCCGTGCTCATGTCGCTCGGCGCGTACCGCCCGCAAGTCCGCAATATTTTCATGCTGCAAGGCCTAGCCGTTGGCGTGATCGGCACAGTCTCCGGCCTCATCGCCGGTTACACCCTCTCCTGGGCCGCCGGCTCCTATCACCTCATCCCGCTCGATCCGCAGGTGTACTCGGTGCCCTACGTGCCGTTCGTGTCCAGCGCCTTCGACGGCATGTGGATCGCCGCCGCCGCCCTGGCCATCAGTGTCGCCGCCACGCTGATTCCCGCGCGCGCCGCGTCCCGCATCTTGCCGGTCGATATCTTGCGGTATGAATAAGAGATAATTCGTGCTAAGACAACCGCGCACAACTCGGTGTGTAGAATCGTGACGCTTGCGAACTGTGATGAATACCGTTTCGGGTGGAGCTCTGGTACTATGGGATGCGAACTCGGAAATGCCCGCTGGATCAATTCAGAGACGACATGGCACCTATCATATTGAAGCATAAGCCTCTTGTTGAGGCGATTCTCGAAATCAGATGGCATCTAGCGACGCAGCCGGTCACCCCTGCAATTGATTCCAACTATCGATTGTTTGTTGGACGATTCCATGACCGTGTTATCAAACGGTTTCAAGTCCACGAGAGTCTGCCTACTGCTGCCATTCCCGAAGGGATGGCGCCACATATGGTTCAGTATCGGTTTAGAAGCAAGGATACTGGTTATCCGTTGTTACAAATCGGACCAGGTATTCTGACACTCAACAACACCGAATCATATGTGTGGGATGAGTTTGAGAGTCAAGCCCACTGGGCCCTCGCCAAGCTCATAGAAACATTTCCCGAACAGATAGATTTTGAAAGCTTAACTCTTCGTTATATAGATGGAGTAGAAGTGGATTTCTCGAAGGAAAGCGTTATTTCATTCCTGAAAGATAAATTGAATGTCAGGGTTGCATTTCCGGATTCACTCTTTAAAAGTGGCCAAGTGGAGTCGTCGCCAAACGGATTTGTATTGCAGTCATCATTCAGGTCTCATGCTCCCGAAGCCACTGTGCAAGTGAAGTTTGCTAAGGGCAAAGTGAAAGAGAAGGACGCCCTCATTTGGGAGACAGTTGTCGCCTCGCTTGTTACTGAACTCCCGAAGTTGCCCGAACAATTTCCAAAGTGGCTCTTCGACGCACATGCGATCACGCACGATTGGTTTTTTAAACTTATAGAAGGCGAGCTACGGCGCCGTTTCGAGTGAGGAGAGAGCTATATGAGTAATAGAAACGACTTTAGGATTACTGCACCTGTGGATCAGGACACGCTCACTACTCCGAACTCGACCGTAGTTGGTCATATGATGAAACAGGTCGGCTTGACAGTCTGTCCTGCCTTGTTCGCACTTGCGTTCGTTTTACCGACTACTGCGAATATTCAACTGACCGAGCCCGAATTTTCGCCCGATCAGAGTGTTATGTGTACATCATTACGAACTCGAAGGCGCGAAGACGGCCTGGGAATTGAGGCATATTCGCCATACTACAACGGCATGTGGCAAGAACTGGGCCCGCTTAGAGTTCCTGTTTCGCGAAGTGTAGTCGCCAAGATTCGATTTAGTGGACGCCTTAAGATGTTGCCCATTTTGGGTGATTTCTAAATTTGGATGTGTATCTAGATGGCCATTCGAAAAGATCCATCTTATGATTGGTATCAGATAGTTAGCGGTCCTGCGTACACGCAAGGCGACATATTCAAGGGATGCCCGATTCCGGTTCCTGCGCCGGATGAGGCGTTCTTTGAAGCCGCAATTAGAGAGCGGGACCAAGCTCAAGCTCAAATTATTGTTAGGACTGCGACTCTCATTGTGCTCACGCAAGCCTGTGACATTGAACAGAACAAGGTTGATAGCATTGTGCTCTGCCCTGTTTTTACCTTTGCGGAAGCTGCTGAACAGCGCGGAGAGTTGGCGTCGCCAGGTGGAAAAAATAAATTAAAGGGCGGTCAATACTTCTTTCTGCATCTCATTAATTCTGATGTGGAAATTGGGTTCGAATACGGTGTGGTGGATTTTCGTGTTTTGTATACGCTTCCAGCTGATTTTCTAAAACTAGTTGCGGCGCGGGGAGGCGAACGGCCTCGCCTGCTTCCACCATACAGAGAACACCTTTCCCAGGCGTTCGCGCGCTATTTTATGAGGGTTGGCTTGCCTATCGATATTCCCGCATTTGTCTAGCCTGATCTTGGTCAGCAACGAGAAGAGTTAGGGCTGCACGTTCTCGCCGGGTCTAAAGTTGGAATCCAGCCTGCCCATCCGAAAAGGCTCAGAAATCTACTCACGGCGCTGAACGCGGCAAGTGGCCCTACCGATATGAATGCTCCCGGATACGGTTTGCATCCACTCCGCGGAAACATGGAGGGTCATTGGTCAGTGGGCATCAGCGGAAATTGGCGGCTTACGTTTGCGTTTGAAGGCGAGGACGCGATCCTCGTGGATTATCAAGACTACTACTGAGGGAAACGACCATGATTTTTAATCCCGCACATCCCGGAGAAGAATTGAAGGACTACCTAGGCGGAATGACCGTCAAGGAAGCAGCAGCCCGCGTTCGTGTGACGAGGGCGACGTTGTCTCGCATCATCAATGGACATGCCGGGATCACCGCGGGAATGTCGCTGAGACTGTCGGCGGCGCTGGGGACGTCGCCGGAGTTCTGGTTAAAGATGAAGGTGCAGTACGACCTCTGGCACGCCCGGAAGAAAGTGCCAAAGGTGGGGCGGTTCCCGCGTGTGGCGGAGGGCGGTCAGGTCAACCTATGAACGCTACAATTTGGGTGCGCACGTTGGTCAGTTCTTCCACGGATACCGCGGCTTCACCAGACTTCTTTGCCTGCCAGCCGGCCAAAATCAACGCGTTCGTGCTGATTTTTCGAGGTAATCCCCTCCAGCAGCTTGCCTAGGTCGTACGTTTTTTGCCCTACCGGTTCAATCACGATCCGTCCCGCCTCCTCGCGCACGTCCACCATCTCACCTGGATCAAGCCGCGCGGCGTGCATTGTTGCGGCCGGGATCTGCACCGCCGCACTTTTGCCCCATTGCTTCACCCTTGTTCTCACATGTCCCCCAGGCTCTTACGGCGCATCTACAGAATGCCTGAATCCTGTAAATGTGTCAGCAACGTAGAACCGTGGTCGGTCGAAGAGTTTAGTGGCGCAGGCTTCCAGTGTTCGGTCTCATGACATCCTTTACACAACGGTCTCGGGACATCCTTTACATTCAGCGGGGCCGGTGACGAAGGAAAACAGACCGTGTCGGCCCTCCAGGAGGGCCGAGGATGGCATGGGGAACAGTGGACGTAGACGAACAACGGATGCGGTTTGTGATCTTGGCGAGCCGGCGGGAAAAGACGATGCGGGAGTTGTGCGAGGAGTTTGAGATCTCGCGGCCGACCGGGTATGAGTGGCTGCGACGGTATGAGAGGGGCGGGATCACCGGGGTGGTGGAGAGGAGCCGGCGACCAGAGCACAGTCCGCGACGGACGGAGGGGGAGATCGAGCAGCGGATCGTGAAGTTGCGGCAACAGCGGCCGGACTGGGGAGCGAAGAAGGTGCAGGTGCTGCTGGAGCGAGAAGGGGTGAAGGTGCCGCGGATCACGATTCACCGGATTTTGGTGCGGCACAATTTGGTGCGAGTGCAGGATCGGCATCGGCGGGCGGTGCAACGCTTCCAGCGAGGAGCGCCGAACGAGCTTTGGCAGATGGATTTCAAAGGGTCGGCGGGATGGAACGCGGGGACGGGGCCGCTGTCGGTGTTAGATGATCACAGCCGGTATGCCATTGTGTTGGCGGAAACGGGATCGACGCGAGCCGAGGCCGTACGAGAGCGGCTGGAGGAGGCGTTTCAGCGTTGCGGAGTACCAGACGGGATGCTGATGGATCACGGGACGCCGTGGTGGAACATGCAGGCCGCGGCGGGGTGGACGTGGCTGACAGTATGGTTGATGAAGCAAGGGATGAAACTGCATTTCAGCGGGTATCGACATCCGCAGACGCAAGGGAAAGTGGAGAGATTTCATGGATCGTTGGAAGCGGCGAGAAGGAAGCGAGACCGGTCGGAGAGTGAGCCGGAGCAGGGGTGGTACGACGCGTTTCGCCAGGAGTACAACGAAGAGCGACCGCACGAAGCGTTGGGGATGAAGACGCCAGGGTCGGTGTGGCGCCGCAGCGAGCGGGGCTATCAGGCCAACCCACCTGCTTGGGAGTATGAGACGGGAGCGGAGGTGCGGCGCCTAGGAGGGGCAGGACAGATGACGGTCGAAGGGCAACGGTGGGAGATCAGCAAAGCGCTGGCCGGAGAATGGGTGCAGCTGATTCGGATCGGGGAGAGGATCTTGGTGTACTACTGCCGGAGCCTGGTGCGCGAACTCGATCCGAGCCGCCAGCGGTCCACCGCGGTGGACCGCTGGCGGCTCGGTCCTGGCCCAGAAAAGTGTAAAGGATGTCCTGAGACCGCTGTGTAAGGGATGTCCTGAGACTTGACACTTCCAGCCTGTGGGTTTTGGTTGAGGCCAGATCGATCCTGCTCCGACTAACCCCCACAGGCTGAAGCCTGTGCCACTACTTCTTCCAAAGCCGGTGGGGTAGCAAATACGTGAGCCCGGCGAAGGCTTCCCAGTGCGTGGATGTGCCGGTCAAACCCTTCTCGAAACCCGCGTCGAAGACCAGGTTTTTTCGCGCGGCGTAGCTGGCGGCCCAGAGATTGCCGATGGCGTTGCCGCGCAGGAAGGGCTGGGTGAAGCGCCAGACCTCGCCGGAGAGGGCGAAGCCTTTTCCGAGCGGGTGAGAAATCGAGAGCGTCTGGCCGAACTGGAGCCTGCGCACCGGGCCTTCGAGGACCTCGTTGAAGACGGCGTTGGCGTCGTAGTGGAAACCCTTCACATCGGCGCTGGCGTACAGCACCGAGGAGTTTAACGGGCTGCCAACATCGAGCTCAGGCGCGCCGCCGTCGTAGACGCGGCGGGAATAGCTGGCGGAAAGCGTGGGCTTCGCGCCCTCGCCGGGCAGGAGCACGACTTGCGCGCCAAGAAAAACCTCCGCGACGCCATTTGCTGAAACTCCGTTCACGGTGTAGTGGACGGCGGGCTCGGAAGCCTCGACGAATTCGAGGCGGCGCGTGACCGCGAGTTTTATGACTTCGTTGAATTCGTAGCGAGTGGAAAACTCGGGCGAGTCCGTCGCGCCCAGCGTGCCGGTTTCAAATTGCAGAAAGCCGACGGGTGTTAGTGTGGCGGGATTGCTCACGGTGGGGCGTGCGGGATTCGCTTCGGGCTCGTCCCGTTCCGCGTCTTGTTGCGTGGCGGGCGGCTGAGATTGCCCGGCCGCCGGCCGAGCGGCGATCGTCGCGGTGAGCAAGGCAACGATTAGGCTAAACCGCGCGCAACGGAGCCTTCTCCGAAAATTATTTCCCTCCCAAATTGGATTCCCGGTTCGCACCGCTCGATGATATCTCACATCCGATAGCTGACAGAAAGTTGCTTGCAAGGCTGCATCGTGCTCCGATATATGTCGAACGAAGGATCAGACTCCGGCGTTATCCCCCTTATATTGAAATAGGCAGGCAAAGAAAATTCGATGAGACTTCCGCCTCTTTGGCGTTCTGGTTGCACTTATAACTGGCGTAAGCTTGGGCGGCATGAAGAATGCGTCCTGGGGTCCCAACGGGGCCTCCGGGCCATGGTACAATCGCCGCCGTATCAATGACTTAGGAAGCTGGACGGGAAGTGTCAAATGAGATCACTATTTCCACAGGTACTCACAGGGCACTAAAGAGAAATCGTTTGTCCCCGTGAGCGAGTGACCTCAGAATGGCAGGCCGGCAATCGAACGGTGCGACGAAAAAGGGCATCTAATTACAGTAGATAGGGATGAGGTTTTGAAGCACGAAGCGACGAAAATTGGGATCGTGCGATAGGAAATTCTAAGCAAATATGTCGGCAGAGACTTCAGCTTCGGCAAGCACATCAGCAAGCGGCGCAACCCACGCAGGGGCGCTGATTGAGACGCAAGAATTGCGCAAAACCTATGGCGCAGGCGCGGTCGAAATCACGGTGCTTTCCGGCGTTAACGTGACTGTCGAATCAGGCGAGTTAATCGCAGTGGTAGGCCCTTCGGGAGCGGGAAAAAGTACTCTTCTGCATTTGCTTGCTGCGCTAGACACGCCAACAAGCGGTACAGTATACTTCGAAGGGAAAGCGATAGATTCGTTTCGGGAAAAAGAGCTTGCGAATTATCGCAACGGGTCTATTGGTTTTGTGTGGCAGAGGCACCACCTTTTGGCTGACTTTACGGCAGCCGAAAACGTGGCGATGCCGCTGCTGATGCGCGGCGCAGGGTACGATGAGGCGCTCGAAACCTCCGAACGCTGGCTCAGGGCAGTCGGCCTGGGAGCGCGAGTCACACAGCGTGCGGGGGAGTTATCCGGGGGGGAGCAACAGCGCGTGGCGATCGCCCGCGCTCTCGTTCAACAACCGGCCCTTTTGCTGGCCGATGAACCCACCGGAGACCTGGATGAGCGAAACGCAATGGCCGTTTTTGAGCTGATGCAGCGGTTGCATCGCGAGCACCGGCTTACCTCCATCCTGGCGACGCACAACACGATTTTGGCGGGGCGCGCGGATCGCGTGCTGCAATTAGAGCATGGAACGCTCCAGCCGGTTGAGAAGACGTAGACCATAGCCCTGGTTTTTGTACTGAGGGAGAAACGAGTTGACCCGTGTTTGAACGCTACACAGAGAAGGCACGACGCGTCATATTCTTTGCGCGCTACGAAGCCAGCCAGTACGGTTCCCCGTACATCGAGACCGAGCATCTGCTGCTCGGCCTGATGCGCGAGGACAAGGCGCTGGCCAATCGTTTCCTGCGTTCACACGGCTCGATCGAGTCGATCCGCAAAGAGATCGAACAGCGCATCACCATTCGCGAGCGCATCTCCACGTCGGTGGAAGTGCCGCTCAGCCAGGAATCCAAACGCATCCTGAATTTCGCCACGGAAGAAGCCGAGCGCCTCGGGCACCGGCACGTCGGCACGGAACATCTGCTTCTCGGAATCCTGCGCGAAGAGAAATGCTTTGGCGCGGAAATCCTCCAGGAACGCGGCCTGCGGCTCTCGACGCTGCGCGAAGAACTGGCCCGCAGCGCCGGTGAAAAAACGCCCGCGGCGCGCCCGAAAGAAACCTCGCTGCTCGCCGAGTTCAGCCGCGACCTCACGCAAGCCGCGCTCGAAGGCCAGCTCGATCCGCTCGTCGGCCGCGAACGCGAACTCGAACGCGTCATTCAGATTCTGTGCCGCCGCACGAAAAACAATCCCGTGCTGATCGGCGAGCCGGGCGTCGGGAAAACAGCCATCGTCGAAGGCCTGGCGCAGCGAATTTCCGACAGCGACGTGCCGCCCTTCCTGGCCGACAAGCGCATTCTTTCGCTGGACCTTTCCTTGATCGTCGCCGGCACAAAATACCGCGGCCAATTCGAGGAGCGGCTCAAGACCATCATGAAGGAATTGATGGAGAGCCAGAACTCGATCGTCTTCATCGACGAACTGCACACGCTGGTAGGCGCCGGATCGGCGGAAGGCTCGCTCGATGCCGCCAATATTCTGAAGCCCGCGCTGTCGCGCGGCGAGATCCAGTGCATCGGCGCGACGACGCCGGGCGAATACCGCAAGTCCGTTGAAAAAGACCGCTCGCTCGAACGCCGTTTCCAGGCCGTGAAAGTGGGCGCGCCGTCCGAGGATGAAGCGATTCAGGTTCTCGAGGGCGTGCGCGAACGCTACGAAAAGTTTCACGCCGTCAGCTACACCGACGAAGCCATCCGCTACGCCGTCTATCTCTCGAGCCGTTACATTCCGGACCGCTTCCTGCCCGACAAGGCCATTGACCTCGTCGACGAAGCCGGCGCGCGCGTCAAGCTGCGCCAGGCCACGCTGCCCGATGAAGTGGCCGAAGTGCAGAAGCGCGTGAAGTTCATCACGCACCGCATGGAAACCGCGATTGCCAATCACGAATTCGAGAAGGCGCGCTTTTACTCCGAGGAAGAGCGGAAGGAAAAAGAAAATCTCCGCGCCGTCCGCGAGCGCCTGAAGCTCGACGACACCAACACCGGCATCGTCACGCGCGAAGACATCGAGGACGTCGTGGCGCGCTGGACCGGAATTGCCGTCACTTCGATCAAGGAAGACGAACAGCAAAAACTGCTGCGCATTGAAATCGAATTGCACAAGCGCGTCATCAGCCAGGACAAGTCCATTACCGCCTTGGCGCGCGCCATTCGCCGCAGCCGCGCCGGACTGAAAGCCCCGGGACGCCCCGTCGGATGCTTCCTGTTCCTTGGCCCGACCGGCGTCGGCAAGACGGAAGTCGCGCGGCGCCTCGCCGAATTCCTGTTCGGCAGCGAGAAATCGCTGATCCGCTTCGACATGTCCGAATACATGGAGAAGCATTCCGTCTCCAAACTGATCGGCGCGCCTCCAGGCTACGTGGGATACGAAGAGGGCGGGCAATTGACCGAACGCGTGCGGCGCACGCCCTATTCGGTGATCCTGCTCGATGAAATCGAGAAGGCCCACCCGGACGTGTACAATATCCTGCTCCAAGTATTCGAGGACGGGCAATTGACCGACGGCCTGGGCAATACGGTCGATTTCCGCAACACGATTCTGATCATGACCTCGAATCTCGGCGCGCGGCACCTTCAAAAGCGGTCCACGATGGGTTTCCAATCGGCCGCGGAAGAGGGCACTGCAAAGAGCATGGACGAACTCGTGCTCAGCGAAGTGAAGCGCGTATTCAATCCGGAGTTCCTGAATCGTCTGGATGAAATTATTCTGTTCAACCCGTTGGGCGATGAAGAACTGCTCCGCATCATCGATCTGTTGGTCGGCCAGACCAACGACACTCTGATCCACCGTCAGGTGCAGATTGTACTGACGCCGGAGGCACGCCAGTGGGTCCTCGACAAAACGTGCGGGGATCGCAGTTATGGCGCGCGTCCGCTGCGGCGGGCATTGCAAAAGTACGTCGAAGATCCGTTGTCGGAAGCGCTGATTCAGGGAGGCCTGCAGCGCCCGGCCACGCTGGAAGTCTACGTAACAAATGACGGGCTCGGATTCCGACCGGTGGTCGAAGCAACCCCGGTATCCCACTAGCGAATCCTACGCGCGCAGGCCGGGTTCATACTCTTGAGCCCGGTTGGGGGGAGCGTACAATATTGTTTCGGGGGAAGCGGCCTTGAGTATTTCCCTGGCCGCGAGAAACTACTCGTGTTTTATCGTGGTGTTGCGCGCAAGCATGCTGTGCCTGCTTGCCGCGGTTGTTGTGTGTTCAGCGCCCGGCTCCCCCGCACGTTCCCTTACCCGCCAGGCGGCGCAGCAGGCGCCCGCCGTGGCACCCGGAACGCCCACCATCGAGCGCATCGAATTCCAGGGCAATCGAAGGATTCGCAGCGAGACGCTTCGCGCCCGCATTTTTTCCCGGCCCGGCGACGCGGTGAACGAGGATGCCCTCCGGCGCGATTTTCACGCCCTGTGGAACACGCAATACTTCGAGGATATCCGGCTCGAAATCGAGGACAGCGCGGACAAGCCGAACCAGAAAATCATCATTTTCTATTTGACCGAGCGCCCCATCGTCCGCCGCATCGTGTACAAGGGCAACAAATCGGTCTCCGAATCCGACATCCTGGACCGGTTCAAGGACCGCAAAGTCGGCCTCTCGATTGAGAGCCAATTCGATCCCACGAAAATCAAGAAAGCGGAAGTCGTACTGAAAGAGTTGCTCGCCGAGCACGGCCGCCAGTACGCCACCGTCAAGCCCACCTTTGAACGGCTCCCCGGCACGAACGCCGTAACGCTCACCTTCAACATCGATGAAGGCCCCAAGGTGAAAGTCGGCAAAATTATCATCACGGGAAACACGGCGTTTTCCGGTCGCCAAATTATCCGCACCATGCACAACTCTCGTCCCACCGCCATTCCGCTCGGGCCGGTGCCTCCGTACTACATCCCGGTGCTGGCCAAGACGTTTGACCGGCCCAAACTGGACGAGGACATGGAAATCGGAATCCGCGGGCTCTATCAGGACAACGGCTATTTCAAAGTGCTGGTGAAGGACCCGATCATCCAGAATGTGACGCTGAAAGAAGGCGTCTTGCCGGGCAAGGTTCCACTGGTCGGAGTCCACCAGGGCCGGGCCACCAACATCACGATTCCCATCGAAGAAGGCGAGCGGTACCGCATGGGCACGCTCCACGTGCGCAACGCCAATCCCGATGAAGGCCTCTTTTTCAAGGTTCCCTATCTCGAATCCGTTTTCCCCATCAAGAAGGGCGAGATCTTCAGCGTGGCCAAAGTCCGCAAGGCCATCGAGGACTACACCAAGCTGTACGGAAATTTCGGCTTCATCGATTTTACCGCCGTGCCGGATACGGAAGTGCACGACGACACCAAGACCATCGATCTGACATTCGCCTTCGACCAGCAAAAACAGTTCTTCGTCCGGCGCATCGATTTTACCGGCAACACCGGCACGCGCGACAAAGTCATCCGCCGCGAACTGCTGCTCAACGAAGGCGACATGTTTCGCAACAACTTGTGGGAGCTGAGCCTTTTGCGCCTGAATCAGCTGGATTATTTCGAGGCGGTGAAGCCGGAGAACGCCGAGATCAAGCGCAACGTCAAGCAAGGCACCGTGGACATTCTTCTGAAGCTCAAGGAGAAGGGCAAACAATCCATCAGTTTGACCGGCGGCGTCAGCGGCTTCGCCGGCACCTATATCGGCTTGACCTATCAGACCAACAATTTCCTGGGGCTCGGCGAAACGCTCACTCTTTCCGGGAACGTCGGCACGCTGCAACGCAACGTTTCCTTTGGCTTCACGGAGCCATATCTGTTCGACCGGCCGATCAGCACGGGTTTCACCGTCTTCGGGAGCCGTTACAATTTCAATCAGGCGCAGCAATATTCACTGGCGTTGGGCTATCAGGTGCAACTCAATCCCAACACCGTGCAAAACTACATTCAGAACAGCGACGGCTTCACTGTTTTTGCCAGCTATCCGCTGAAGAAGCTCGGCTTCACCCGCCTGGGGTTGACGTATGGATATACCGTCACGAGCATCACGGGATTGAGCACGGCATCCACGGCGTTATTCAACGTTTTGCAATTTCAACAGCTCGAAGGGCCGTCCTCGCTTTCCGGCATCCACGAAAGCAAGGTGACTCCCACCTTGAGCTACAACACCGTGGATAATCCGGTGAACCCCACGCACGGCAGGAGCCTGTTCCTTTCCAGTTCCTTTGAGGGTAGCATCCTCGGCGGTAACGTGAATACGGTTTCGGAAGTCATCGAGGCCAAATACTTTCGGCCGAATTATCACCGCCGCAACGTCATCGCAGTCCGCTTCCTTGGTGCCTTTGAGTCGGGATTCGGGGGCAAAGTGATCCCTCCCTTCAGCCGGTTTTATCTGGGAGGCGAGCAGGACTTGCGCGGATTTGATATCCGCACGGTCTCGCCGGTAGTGTTTGTTCCGACGCTCACTACGACTTCTGTTTCGTATTCGAATCCGAGAGTGCTCGACGGCAACGGGAACCCCACTCCCGGCGTCATCAATATCCCGACCCTGAGTTACCAGACTTCGTTTCCCGGCGGGGATACCCAGTTCGTCACGAATTTCGAGTACCGCATCCCCATTGCGCCGCACGTGGGCCTGTCGATTTTCGGCGATGCGGGCGCAACCGGAGCTGCGCTGAAAAACCAACTGGAGCTCAACTCACTGGATTACACGACGCTCGCTCAACAGTTTCCGGGCACGTCGATCAGCCGCACCCTCCAGTTTCAGCCCGGCACGAATTTCAAGCCGCGTACCTCCGCCGGTCTTGAACTCGTTGTGCAGCTCCCCATCGTGCAGGCGCCGTTCCGGATTTATTGGGCGTACAACTTTAACCGCATGTCAGAGGTGATCACGGCGCCCCTGACGCAATTCCCGGGGCCGGTTTCGTCGTTGACGACTCCTTGCACCCAGACGACGAACGATCCCAATCAGTGCCCGTGGAATATCTACAAGGCCCAGGCGCCTTTTGCGGACGTGTGGAATTCCCAGGTAGCGCCGCAGATCGTAAATTTATTCAACAACCCGCAGCGGACGAATTTCTTTGATCCGATACGCACGTTCCGGTTCACGGTGAGCCGGACGTTTTGATTGCGGATTTTACAGGGCGGAATTTAGTATGTGGGATTGCATGCTCGAGAGGCGTGACGAGCGCCATGAACCAAAGCTTGTGCTGCGCGGGGGAATGTCGAGAAATCTTGGGAGGACTGGGATGAGGTGGTGGAGGTTTTCTACAATACTCACTCTGGCGGCTGCACTGGGCGCGCTCGGTTGCGGGGGAAGCAGTTCCTCCGGCGTTTCCATTACGATTTCGCCGACCACCGCCAGCGTGATTACCAACCGCACCCAGCTCTTTAGCGGGGCGGTAACGGGTAACAGCAATACGGCGATCACCTGGACCGTGACTTGCGCTTCCGGAGTGACGGCAAACACGTGCGGCAACATCGACGCGACTGGGCTCTACACCGCCCCCGCCACGATCCCAACGATCACGTCCAGCGGCACGACCACGATTGAGCCGGCAGTTACGATCACGGCCACCGCGCAAGCCGATACGACCAAAACCGCGACCGCTACCCTGACCATTGTCACCGGAATCAGCATCACCATAACGCCGACCACAGCTACCGTGGGCACCGGCGAATTTTTCCTGTTCACTGCAACCGTCAACAATCCGGGGTGCAATCTCACCTCCAATCCCACTTGTGAGAATGTTACCTGGTCGCTTTCCACCACGCTGACTGGAATTGGCACCCTCGGCTCAACTACCGGCGTCTACACGGCGCCCGCAACGGTTCCCTCGCCAAGCACGGTCATCATCACGGCGACGTCGGTGGCGGACACATCGGTCACGGCGACTGCAACCGTCACCGTGGAGACCGCGACGACTCCCACGGTGACCTCGGTGAGCCCGAATGCAACGGCGTTGGGCGGGCTCTTCCAGGATATCTACATCACCGGAACCAACTTCATTTCGACGGAAAACGTTTATGTCAACGGCGCGCCGTTGGCTTCCACCTTCGTCACGAATGTGTCCACCTCGGTGATCCGAGCACGCATTCCGGACTTCCTGCTGGCCGTGCCGCCGCCCTCCAACCAGTTTGTGATCGGGGTTTCCGAGCAGTCCGGCCCGATTCAAACGTGCTCGGATGCCTCACTGTGCGAAGTGACAGTGACGGGAGCGCGCCCCGGCGTTGTTGGGCCCTCCCCTGAAAGCATCCCGCAAGGCACGGCAGGAGTCCTGTCTTTCAACGTGGATGGGGGATTCTTTGGAACGGCAACCGCGCCGGCCGTCACCGCAACCTACAACGGCCAACTCCGGGCGATACAGCTCCCTGCCAGCCAAACCATCAACAGCACGCGCCAATTGCAAGTAACCATCGGAGGCGGCTCGAACTCGAATGATTTCACGGTGCCCGGCCTGTATCCCGTCGACGTAAAAAGCACTACGGACCCCACAAAATTCGCGGCCGCCAATCTTGCGGTCCAGACCAATTACGGCAATACCAGTGCTTTGATAGCCCCTGCGATTGTGAATCAAATCCCGGTGGGCTCGATAACCGCCTCGGCTCCAAGCGATGTGGCCATCAATCCCGCGACAGGCATGGCCGTCGTGGCCAATAAGGGATCGAACGACATTAGTTTGATTGATCTCAGTTCGCTTACCTCCGCTCAGCTTGCCGCCGGCAGCGTTCCCGCGGTTCTCGCTAACATTTGCACGGCT
The DNA here is from genome assembly GCA_963768275.1 of uncultured Acidobacteriota bacterium. Lineage (GTDB taxonomy): Bacteria > Acidobacteriota > Terriglobia > Acidiferrales > UBA7541 > Palsa-360. The sequence continues at coordinate 23,019 of CAVYHH010000011.1, read as the reverse complement.
GCCGTCGGCGCGGTCCCTACGGGCGCGCCTCCGGCATGCCCGCCCTCCGGACCCTCGAGCGTTTCGGTCGACTACGTTCGAAACATCGCTTTGGTCGTGAACGCAACGTCGAAAACAATTGCTGTTGTGGACCTCAACACAAAGGCGGTTACGTCCGTGGTTGCCGTTCCTCCCTCGGGTGTGGGGACCACGGACACTCCGGGGGCAATTGGCATCAACCCGATCACGGGCCGCGCCCTGGTGGCCATGCAAGGGAAAAATTACGGAGCTTTGATGGATCTGACGCAGAATCCGCCGGTCTTCGCGGGCATCGTGTCCATCAGTACCGGGCCGAATACGCGAGTTGCCGTTGAGCCGAATCTCAACTGGGCTTTGGCGACCCCCGGCACTCTCGGCTCCTTGGGAATCGTGGACTTGAACCAGCAGTCGAGCAACGCGATTACCGCTATCTCCCGGACGAATAACGGGACGACCAATGTTGTCACGGTCACCGTGGCATCCACCCCGTCGTCTCCGCCACTCTCGGTGCAGGTCAATGACGCGGTCCAAATTCAGAATGTGGCCTTTCCCGCAGGCACAGATCCCTCGATCGCCATGCAAGCGCCGTCATTTAATGGATTCTACGCGGTGTCGTCCGTCGGGCCGGCGTCCAACCAGTTCAGCTATACGCAGACTGGCGGGGCCCTGCCGAATGTGGCGACTCAGACGATCCCGCAGGCCGCCGCCGGATCCGTAAACTATGCCCAGCCGGTGGCAACCGTCGGCGTGCCTATTTCGGTCCAGGGGATTGGAATCAATCCGGAGACGCAGCAAGCGGTGTTGTTCGATCCCACGTCGACGGGGCTCGTTTCCTTCTTCAGTTTGATCGATCAATCCGTCTCCTCGCTGTCGTTGGTAAAAAACAATGCCGCGGACGTGGGGACGATCGCCGGCGCTTACAGCCCGCTTACCGACACCGTCGTCGCGGTCAATTTCTTCAACAACAGTCTTTCGGTGATCGATCCGACGACGCCCCGTCGTTTGAATGATGGGGCGCCGTACGCTACTCGGCCTGGCCCGATCGCAGTCGCCGTCGATCCCGGCACGAACATCGCGGTGGTTGCCAACCAGACGGACAACAGCGTCAGCGTCTTGAGTCTGGGACCGATTCAGACATTCTCCATCACAGAGACGAGTCCAAAAACCTTCGTGACAACCTCGTCGCTCGGCAGCCCTCCGAGCCCGGCCCCGCAACAGCTGACTGTCATCGGCAAGGGACTTTCTTGCACGAGCGGGACGACGAGCCTGATCGTCCGCCTCGACGGCCAAGCGCTGCAAAACATCTCCTGCGTTGGCAATGGCGATCGCCAACTGACCGCGACTGTGCCGTCAACGATGCTGGGTTCGGCGCGGCGCTTCGCGCTGGACGTCGTGGATTTAAGCGGCAACGTTACCAATGCCGAGGACTTCACCGTGGAGCAGAGCGTGGATGTCAGCAGCACCGGTTGCCCCTTCCCAGAGCCCTCGGGAGTCTCCATCGATCCGCAGCAAAACCTCGCCGCGGTCACTTTGTTTGGCTGCAACTCCCTGGCGCTTATCAATATGACGCAAGGGAGAGGCAACACCGTGGCTGTGGGCACCAACCCGATCGGTGTCGCCGTGATCCCGCGGCTGCACGTCGCTGTGGTTGCCAATAACGGCGGGTCGGGGACCGCTTCGATCGTCGATGAAGAGCAGCAAACCGTGACGCAGACCGTTTCGACGGGCTCAGGCCCCATAGGAGCGGCCGCGGATGAGGCCACCGGGGAAGTCGCAATCGCCAACAGCGTGGCCAATACCGTTACGGTGGTAAATGCCGTTACAGGAGGAACCACCAGCATTTCGACGGGCCAGCGGCCCGTCGCGGTGGGCTTCAACTACGTCAACCATCAGTTGGCCGTGGCTGCCTCCAGCGGGAACAGTGTGGGAATTTCCGATGGCGCGGCGGGCAGCGTGTCTCAAACCTTCGGCGTCAGCGCCCCGACTTCCGTGATTTATGATCCTGTCACGACCGATTGCGGGTCCAACAGCAACGGCACCACGACCAATACGACGGGGTGCTTTATCGTGAATTCAAGCACGGGCAATTCGGTGAACGTGATCGACCCGGTCACCTCCATTCAAACGGCGTTTCGCGTCGGCATCAACCCGACCGCCATCGCCTACAACTTTCTGACCAGCACGCTGGCCAGCACCAATACCGCCAGCCATACCGTGACGGTAGCCGATTTCCTTGGCCAAAAGATCCGGGCCGTCCTGACTTTGCCGCCGGCTACTTCGGCGAATTCCAATCTGGCGCTCAGTTTGGCCTTTCAGGGAGCGCTGCAGTATGCGTTGGATATTCAGCCGTTTACGAATGTCGCCGTCATCGCGGACACGGCGAACGGGCGCGTCTTGTTTGTGCCCTTGCCGCGCTAGAATGATGGCGGCCAACTCCGGGGTCGCTCGAGTGCATCGCAACGAGTACCGGAAAAGGGTTTGCACTGCCGCGGGCTCCATCAGAACCGGGAAAGCAATTCCGATTGACGCCCGTGAATTCGGACCGCTATAATCCGCGATTTGTGATTTTCTAGAGGGAAGAGAAGGAGTGAGGATGATCGTCAATTCACGTAACTTAGGCACTTTGGCCGCGCTGGCCCTGTTCTGTCTGGCTCCGGCTCGCGGCATCCATGCGCAAGGCGCCGCCGGCGCCGCATCGGCCCCGTCGAAGATCGCCGTCATCAATATCCGGAACGCCATTGTGGCCACGGCGGAGGGCAAGCAGGCGCAAGCGCAATTGCAATCGCAATTCGCGCCGAAACAAAACGAACTGCAAGCCCTTCAAAAGCAGATCGAAGAACTTCAGCGCAAAATGACGGATGGGGCGCGCACGCTGAGCGACGACGAGAAGGCAAAATTGCAACGCGAGGGCGAGTTGCTGTCGCGCCGCCTGCAGCGGGGCAATGATGACTTGAACGAAGAGTTGAACGCCGCGCAAGGAGAGATCGTCGACGGCATCGGCCGCAAGATGCTCGAGGTCCTGGACCGCTATTCCCGCGAGAACGGTTTCACTGCCGTATTGGACACGTCCGCGCAGGGCAGCCCCGTCGTCTACGGATCGTCCCAGTCCGACATCACCCAGGAAATCGTGCGCCTCTTCGACCAGGCCTATCCGATCAAGGCCGCGGCAGGCGCGGCGGCACCCGCAGCGCCGAAACCGGCAAGCCCCGCTCCGGCTCCCGCGCCGGCGAAGAAGCCGACTCCGTAACGCTACGCTTTACGCGGTTGAGTGGGTCAGGCTTCGTGTGATTCAGGTCTCGGATGCCCCGTTCTTCTTCGTTTGAAGGGCGGGGCTTTTGATTTGATTCGCCCTCGGAACTGCACGCTCCGCAACGCTTTGACATTATAGTAGATTTACTATATATTGTTGGGGTGTGCTTTTGGAAAGCTTAAGACCGCCCGCTCCTCGAACGGTTGTCTGGCTGGGAAACTCGAAAAGGAACATTCGGGATTTTCCGAGGGGCGCGCAAAAACTGCTGGGAGACGAGCTGCAGCTCGTTCAGTTCGGCGGCATGCCGAAAGACGCCAAGCCGTTCAAAGGCGTGGGAAGCGGCGTGCTGGAGATTGCTCTGCGATACGCGTCGGACGCCTACCGTGTGGTGCTGGCGGTTCAAATCGGCAATCGGATTTATGTCTTGCACGCCTTTCAAAAGAAATCGAAAAGAGGCGTCGAAACCCCGAAGAGGGATGTCGACCTGATTAAGAAGCGATACGCGGAGGCGCGGGAGTTGGCTCATGGGTATGAAGAGACGAAAACCAATTAAGTTTGAGGAAGGCTCCGGGAACATCTTCGCCGATTTGGGGCTCGAGGATGCCGGTGAACTTTATACCCGCGCGCAAATTGGAGTTCACGTTTTCAAAATTCTGAAAGACAGGAAACTGAAACAGCGCGAAATCGCGGGAGTTCTGGGGATTGCGCAGCCCGATGTGTCCCACCTGATGAACGGCCATTTCAGCCGCTTCACCACAGACAAGCTGCTCGACTTTTTGAAGCGTCTGGACCAGAAAGTGAAGATCGAAGTGAGCCGTCATCACAAGGGGGAGCCTTACCAGCAGGTCACCTTCGCTTCGTAAGGGCAGGCCACCCGTCGTTGAGTTATTGGAATGGTATAATCCAACCACGGGAATTCCTGAATAGAAAAACGCGGAAGCGTGGGCCGCACGCCCCATGGCGGAAAAACAAACTACCAGCCCATTCAAGGTGGGGGACCAAGTCGTTTTTGCGCCCGACGAGCGGACGATCGGCTGGTCTTGGCCTACGTTTGAACGCGTGAGGTTAAAGCCCGGGGACACAGGGATTGTTACTCGCATAGATAAAGAAATGTTTCTGTATCTCGACGACGACCGTGGAGGATTCCACTGGGAGTGCTTTAAGAAGACGGGTCAAGCCGTTTTTGAGTGACGAGGAAAAGGAACGACTGTCCAGGAGTGCAGGTGCCCCATCCTTGTCCGCCGCGGCGGACAAGGATGTGGATTTTTGGACCCTCCAATTTCACATTCTCGATAGTATTGGAATCAAAACCCCCACCCTTTGACGATCCACAAAGGGCGGGGCACCCGCTTGACGACAATTTGAGTACCGCTAGTACTGAATCTTGACACCCTCATGAGAAGCGAGTAGCGTCCGCGCTGGGAAACCCAGCCTCTTTCGAACCACCCCTAAAAGGAGAACGAGCATGCAGCAATTCAGCAGAATAGTCTTAGTTGGCTTGGGCCTAGGGCTTGCGGCCGTCGTGTTGTCGTCTCTTCCCAGCCATCCAGTCGCCGCCGCGGATGGCGGCCCCTCTGTTACCGTGGTGGCTCCACTCCCGCTGCCGGTGACCGGCACAGTCAGTGGCAGCGTGAGCATCAGCGGCACGCCCTCGGTAAATGTATCGGAAGAAGGAACCCCGTTCGCGACGACCTTATGCGATGGTACTCTTGGTGTGTGTGCTTCGTCTTCGCTCCCGGGGTCGTACATGATTCCCGCAAATAATCACCTCATAATTGAATATACATCCGTCTCGTGCGAACTAGATACAGCAACGCCGGGGTCGTCGGCGACGGTCGGACGATTTGGACTCTACGTCACAACTGCGGGGGTTACCAATGATCATTCCATAGCAAACAGCCCCGCGGTGGTTGCATCAGCGTACCCCTCGCTACAACTCTTTTCGCAATGGGCACAGCCGGTCAAGCTGTATGGCGACCCTGGAACGGCGGTGACTCTCTCAGACGCCTTGACCGCCGGAGGCCCACCAGCCGGCGTTGGCAGCGTCTACTGCCCAGTCACGATCTCCGGTAGACTGACAACACCTTAGCTCCGAGAGCCCTGAGTGTTTGACGGGATCAAGTCCAACGCTCGTCCTGCGTCGCCATCACCGCACATACGGGCCGGGTGGCCCAATTTTTGAAAGGGTTTTGAATTTCCGGGCGCAGGTGCCCCATCCTTGTCCGCCGCGGCGGACAAGGGTGGGGATTTTCGGACCCTTCACCCTCACATTCCCCCTTGTAGCGGAATCTAGACCCCCACCCTTTGAAGATCACATAAAGGTGGGCCACCCGGGCCTATACAACTAATCCAGTCCAGGTCCCACTCAGATCGTATCTGAGCGAAACGTCTTCGTTGGCCTGGACGACGTAGCCTTCCCATTCGTTATCAGAATTAAATTGCACTCGTACTTCATTGTCAGCTCTAACCAGTTCGCCGAGTCGATTCCCAGAAAGGTCGAATAGAAGCTCTACGTGATCATCTGCCCTCACAACGTAGCCCTCCTGTTGGAGGTTTGTGCTGTACAGATAAGGGCCGCCGAATGCTCGGTTCATCTGTGGGTTGATTGCCGAGTTAAAGAGGGGGTTAATTGCTGAGTTGAAGAGAGGGTTGATCGCCGAGTTGAAGAGGGGGTTGATTGCCGAGTTAAAGAGGGGGTTAATTGCCGAGTTGAAGAGAGGGTTGATCGCCGAGTTGAAGAGGGGGTTGATTGCCGAGTTAAAGAGGGGGTTAATTGCCAAGTTGAAGAGAGGGTTGATCGCTGAATTAAAACCTGGATTATATAAACTGTTGATTCTCGGGTCCTTCGTCGCAAACAAATCCCGAGACGCATCCCTTCCTTGTTCGGTTGTCGCATCGAGTAGAAGGACGTACTCACCTTCTGCGTCATTGCCAAACGTGAAATAGAGTCTCGTTTGCCGACCCAATCGCAGGACAAAGACGTCACCCCCGAGTGGCTTGATACCGTGCCTCTGGCCTTCAAGCAACTGTAATTTATTGCTGGACTCGACGTCTTTCAAAAACGCAGCGACCTGCTTGAGGTCGTCTGGAGTCAGTGCCGTGAGTTTCGAGCTAAAGTCTGGAGTAACTAGGTATCTCATTTAAGGATCTTCCTGAGCTCATCCATTGCTTGTTTGAACTCTCCCCCGACGCCGTTACGTATTAGTTCCCTATAGCGTTCGGCGGCTTCCGGCAGGCATTTGCTTCGCATGTACGCGATGCAGTAATCGTCATCCAGAAAATTTCGGACCTCTCGCTCATATAGGTAGAGCTGCCGGTTGTACCAATAAATGCAGAGACTCAAAACGAAGAGCGCGTAGAAGCTGTACGTTCTGTAAAAGGTCCCCCAAGCCAGGCCCTTGGAAGTTGTAATCTCTAGAATAAAGCTTCCAGAAAACACACCGGCGAAGATGGGAAGAACCGCGGAAAAGAAAGTCCGAGGCGCAGGAGACTTAATAACATACTCGCGGAGTTTCCATTTTAACATCGGTATCGTATATGATTTTGTAACTTGCGAGCAGCAATCCGAATACTATCCTGGCTCACTGGTCTATTTCAATACCTGGCAGGGGATAGAACTTAAGGGGCGAGTGGCGCATACTTTACGAGAGTCGGTGGCGCAGGCTTAAAATACTTTTGAACCGATGGATTTTCCATCTTTTGTTTCTTGAAAGTTGGGTTTTTCGTTTCGGGGGGTGGGCCACCCTCTATGACGTTGTCGGCTCTGTCAAGAGACACGTAGAGTGTATGAGCTGCGGGCAGCTCGTTTTTGTTCTTACTTAAAAGGGCCTTTGCTCTTTCCTTCATTTTGACCAAGGCTCGCTGCGTAAATCTAGCGGTGGAATCTGGTTCCACCAGCCATCTATTCGGTCAATCGCTTCCGACCATGATTCATTCTGCAGACCCCGCGATCGCTCGCGGGAGCAAGGCGCCCAATCAGCCGAGCGATGAACTTGCGTCCATCAGGGTGGCCCCCGGGCTGCCTTGCCTGCGAACCAGCCGTGCGTAATCTGCTCCACTACGCAGCATCCAGTACATACGCACAGCTAACTTGCGCGCGATGGCCACTTTCGCCACTGCGTGTCCTCTACGGAATTTCAAACGTTGATAGTCCTGCCGCAGCGCGGGATCTTTGCGCACCGCGGGATACACGGCTTCGATCAGCAGCCAGCGCACCATGGTGTTGCCCTGTTTGCTGATGGCTCCCAGTCTGCGCCGTCCGCCGCTGGAGTCCTCGCTCGGATTCAGTCCCAGATAACTGGCGATCTTCTTGCTGCGAGCGAAACGAGCGATCGGACCGATGGCCAGAACAAAGGCCAGCGAGGTCACTGGTCCAATGCCAGGATGGGTCATCAGGAGCACCGCATCTTCCCGGCGCTGGGCTTCTTCCAGAACCGCGCGATCCAACTCCGCGATTGCGGGTTCGAGTTGGTCGAGCAGTTTCAGAAGTTCTTCGCGCCGCCGGCTGGCCCACGGTGCTAGCCCCAAGTGCACCAACTCCACGCGGCCTTTTTTGGTGAACAACTTTTTCTTGCGGCACAGTCCCTCACTCAGGGCCAGGGCGTGCAGTTGATTGCCCAGCATCGTGCGCAGGCAAACCAGCTTGTGACGATGCCAGAGCAACTGCCGCAGGTCTCGCTCGGCCGGCGTGGGTACCCAGATCTTCGGAAAGCGTTTCGCCAGCAGCAGATCCAGAATGAGCCGGGCGTCGCGCTCATCCGTCTTTTGTTTGCGCACTTCGCTGGCGCGAATCTTCGCCGAGTCTCCGATCCACAGTTCGTGGCCCAGTTCCGCCAGCAACCGCTCGAACCAGCGAATCGGACCCGTCGCTTCGATGCCCACCCGCACCGGTCCTTGCAAATCCCGGTAGAACGCCTGGGCCTCCCCGCTCTGGTGATCCAATCGCCGCTCGATCAGCTCCCCGGTAGCCTCATCCATCATGGCAATCTGTTGGTAGCGTGTGTGAAAATCACATCCTATAATCTTCATTGCTCGGCTCCTTTCTTCCGAGCCTTGGTCGTTAGCGCTACCAAGTCTACTCGGAAGGAGGAGCCGACAACGTCATCTAATCAGCCCCGGCAATATTGTTCAGTTTGCTTCGTAGCGTTTTGCGGTGTATACGGTCCCTATCAATCATGATGACCAGATGGATCACAAGTGCAATCGGGGTAATTATCGTTGGGTCACACATTATGGATAAACCTCAATTGGAAGCGCGAATCCATACTCTAGATAACTGGGCCGGCTTTTTCACTCTAATGGTTGTCATCGGAGTTGGGGGAGAACTCATCACTCATGTCTTTTCATCGCGGGCAAACCAAACCCTAGTGAGACTGCAAAGCGACGAAGAGAGGGATTTGCAGGGTAGAGTAGCCGAAGCAAACAAGGCGGCGGCTGGGGCCAACGAGCACGCCAAGCAGCTAGAGAAGCAGACGGAAGAACTCCGAAGCCAAAATCTAGAACTTCAGCGTCGAATCAGTCCTCGATTCTTGACTACAGCGGAGAGTGAAATAATTCTTGACGCCCTTAAGGCGTTCCCCGGTCATCGCGCCTCCATAATGAGATTGGGCGACGCAGAGGCCGCACCCTGTGCAGATAGTTTCATCGGGTTGTTTCAACAGGCTGGGTGGATTCTTCAAGTAAATGTCGCGGCTTACTATGCGCCACCCACTTATGGCATCGTTTGTCGCGTAGCCCCAAAACCCGACGAAACCGTCAAGACGATACTAGCGGCATTCAAAAAGGCCAAGCTGGATGTGAAGATTGAACAGGTTCCGGCCCAGCAGGATTCCTGGCTAGATATTTTTGTAGGCTTAAAACCGCCCAACTAGATTATTTCTTCCACCGGCTTTTGGGGGCCGGGTGCCCCATCTTTGCGGTTTTTGCAAGGGTGGGGATTTTCGGACCCTCCACCCTCACATTCCCGACCGTAGCGGAGTCTAACCCCCCACCCTTTGAAGATCACAAAGCGTGGGGCACCCGGCTGGAATGATCGATCACGTGTGGTCCTTAGAAGAAATCGCCGGATTCTTGAAGAGTTAAAATACACAAGTAATGGCCTGATCGAGACACAATCACCCAAAATATAGTGGTTTGCATCTTCCTTTGTAGCAGGAGCATCCTATAGGTGTAGCATAGGGATGGTACAGGTACGTTGCCATGCCGACTCCTATTTTTCCGGGTACAATTTAAAGATGCCTACGCTTATTCAAACCGTTCGAATTGACGGTAAGGTCAATTGGAGATGCTTCCGGGCGAGGTCTGGAAGCTGGATTGGAATCTGCGATCCACTACGTCTGACGATTGAAGCCGATTCTTGGTTCGAATTGATGGAAGACATTGGTCAAGGTCTAGATGCTTTGATGCGAGAGCTTCTGGCAACCAATGAGTTGGATGCGTTTCTACGAGAGCAGGGATGGAACCTAATCGGACCGATGCCAGTGCGAGCGGAAAATGTGCGGTTTGATTTGCCCTTCATTCCTTCGATGATGGGGGCACATGGTTCCCAGACAAACCTTCATCAATAAGATCCATGAATTGGGCTATACGTACAAGGACCAGCTAAAACGCACCCAGCTCTTTCGGAAGAGGGGCGGGACGCACTGTATTTTTGTGCCCATTAAAGACCTACTCTCCGAAGAGTTTGTAATCTCCACCCTTAGGCAGGCTGGCGAATCTGAGGATGATATTCAGTCCTTCGTAGCCTGTTACCACAAAGCATCCGGAGCCAATTAGGCTTTTGTCGATTCAAACTGACCCACTACCCCCGCCTTCTGTAGCTTGCTTTTGAAGTGACGGGTGACTATACTAGAAAAGCCTAAGCCGGACGCAATCCTCAGTGGGCGAGAGCCCACTTTTTTATTGGTACGGGGCCGGAACGCAAATTGCCGGCTCTGAGGGTCACCCGCCGTCGCCATAGTGCGGCTTTGGCGCGTCGGCGATTTGGAACCCGGCAGAGTTTGTTCGGGGGGCGACGGGAAGCGGGACATGGAACTGGAGCGCATCCGCGAGGCGGCCGAGCGCGTGGCGCGGTCGCTGGGCATAGACGTGGTGGACGTGGAGTGGAAGGTTGGCAAGCAACGCTTCCTGCGCGTTTACATCGATAAGCCGGAAGGCATCAGCCACAGGGATTGCGAGACGGTCAGCAACCAGTTGAGCGTCATCCTCGACGTCGAGGATTTGGTGCCGGGGCCGCACTATATTCTGGAGGTGAGTTCTCCGGGCCTGGACCGGAAGCTCACGAGGCCGGCTGAATTCGAGCGCTTCGCCGGGCGGCTGGCGAAAATTTCCACGAACGAACCGGTGGAGAACCAGAAATTTTTCGAGGGCCGCCTGGCGGGCGTCGCCGACGGCAAGGTCCAGATCGAAGTGAAAGGCCGGGTGATTGCTTTGCCGATGGAAGGAATTCGCAAAGCGAACCTGGTGGTTGAGTTTTGAGATGAGGGACAGATGGCCAATCTGCTATATCAAACCATTGAGCAGATCAGCCGGGAAAAGCACATTGAACCGGAGGTGATCGTCGCGGCGATTGAAGACGCGATGATCGTCGCCGCGCGCAAGTATTACAAGACCGAAGAAGATCTTCGCGCCAAGTTCAATCCAGATTCCGGGCAGGTCGACGTGTTTGCGGTGCGCCCGGTCGTCGAGGAAGTTACCGACCCGAAGAAGGAATTCACGCTGGCGGAAGCCAAGCGTATCGACCCCAACGCCGAAATCGGCAGCGAGGTCGTCATCCCCAAGCCCACGGACGTGCTGGGCCGCATCGCGGCGCAAACCGCGAAACAAGTGATCATGCAGAAGGTGCGCGAGGCCGAGCGCGACACCATCTTCAACGAATACAACGGGCGCGTCGGCGAGCTTGTCAACTGCGTCGTCAAGCGCACCGAGGGGCCGGACGTGATCGTCGATCTCGGACGCGCCGAAGCGCGCATGCCCAAGCGCGAGCAGTCGCGCCTGGAAACCTACAACATCGGCGACCGCCTGCGCGTGGTGATTCGCGCGGTGGACCGCTCGGCGAAGGGTCCGCAGGTGATCGTCTCCCGCGCCGATCCCGTGTTAGTGCAGCGCCTGTTCGAGATGGAAGTCCCGGAAATTTACGACGGCACCGTACAGATTCGCGCCGCCGCGCGCGAAGCGGGCGAGCGCACCAAGATCGCCGTGCAGAGCCGCGACAAGGACGTCGATCCGGTGGGCGCGTGCGTGGGCATGAAGGGCATGCGCGTGCAATCCATCATCCGCGAATTGCGCGGAGAAAAAATCGACATCATTCCTTATTCGGAAGACACCGTACAGTTCGCGCAGAAGGCGCTGTCTCCCGCCAAGGTGACGCGCGTGCAGATCATCGATCCCGAAACGCGACACCTGGAAGTGATCGTCGAGGACACGCAGCTTTCGCTCGCCATCGGCAAGAAGGGCCAGAACGTGCGCCTCGCCAGCAAGCTGATCGGCTGGAACGTGGACATCAAGAGCGAGGAAGAAAAGCGCCAGGAAATCGAAGCGCAAATGACCGCGCTCACGGCTCCTGGAACGCCGCTCTCCGAACTCAAGGGCGTCGGACCGAAAACCATCGAACGCATTGAATCGCATGGAGTCAGCTCCATCGAAAAACTCGCCGACATGACGCCGGAACAGCTCACCGAAATTCCAGGCATCGGCGAAAAAATGGTCGAAAAGATTCAGTTGTCAGTCGCCGCCTATTTCCAGTCGCTGGAGAATCCGCAGCCGGAAACAGAATCGGTCGAAGCGCTGGCCGAGCAGGAAACCGCGGAGGACGCCGCGGAACAGGCTGCGGCCACCGAGGAAACGGCCGAAGCCGCGGACGTTGCGGCGGAAGAAATTCAGGCTCCGACGGAAGCGGAAGAAATCGCGGAAGCCGCGGCAGCGCACGGCCAGGCCGGGGGCGCGGAGCCGGACGCGCCAACCGAAGATTCAGACGAGCACGGAAACAAGTAGCCGCCCCGGAGGGCAATGACCGATTCGAACCAAATCCGAATCAACGAACTGGCTCGCGAGCTCGAGGTCAAGGCAAAGGCCATCATTGACTATTTGCCCGAAGCCGGCGTTACCGAGAAAAAAACGCATTCCAGTTCGATCGAGGTAGAAGCCGCGGTAAAAGTGCGCGAACACTTTCGCGCACTCGCCGAAGCCGAAGCAGCGGCGGAACAAAAAGCAGTAGCGGATAAAGCAGCGAAAGACGCAGCCGCCAGGGCGGCTCGCATGAAGCCCGCCGCAGTTGCTCCTCCTCCGGCTCCCGCGATTCCGCATCCACCCGCTCCAGTAGTTGCCGAACCGAGCCGCCCTGCCGCGCCTCCGGCGAGCGCGGTTGAAGCAAAACCCGCAACGCCTGCCCCGGCCCCGGTTATTCCAAAGCCGGCGATCGTTCCGCCCGCGGAGGCCGCGAAGAGTTCTCCTGCGCCGAGCCCAGCCGTTGCCAAGGCGCCGGCGCGCCAGCCTGTTCCAGCCGCGCCAACGCAAGCTCCTCCTATAGCCGCGAAGCCGCCCGCAGCCGGTCCTGTGGCCGCGCGCCATGCAACTTCTCCTGCGCCTGCCGCAGCGAAGCCTGCGGCTGCCGCGAGGCCGCCTGCTGGCGCCAAGTCTGCTCCGGCGGCTCCCAAACCAAATTGGAATCCGTTGCCTCCCGGTGCGCGAGTGAATCCACCGGCAGCGCCCAGGCCTACTGCCAGCGCGAGGCCGGCCGGCCAGCCATCGAGATTTCCGGCACGCCCGGGACAAGGGCGTCCGGGGCAGCCTGTGCCTGGACGAACCGGCCAGCCACTGCATGAGCGCGCGGGAGCGCCGCGTCCTGGCGGCCGCTCTGGCACGCTTCTGCCGCCGGACAAGGCTCCGCCAAAGGCTGAGCCCGGCAAGCCGATTTACGAACGCAAACCTGCCGCCCGGGCGCGCCCCACGATGGAGAAGCGCTTTGAAGAGGGCGAGCGCAAACTGCATCCGGTCCGCGCGCGCATGGGCGTCGGCGAGCAGCGGCGCAGCGCGCAGATTGAGCGCGCTCCCGCGCCTCCGCCGCGCGAGCCGCGCCAGATTACGATTACCGAGGGAGTCACGGTCCGCGATTTGGCGGAAAAGCTCGATGTGCGCGCGAAAGATGTTTTGAAGATTTTGCTGGATCGCGGGATCTTTGCCAGCATCAACCAGGCGCTCGATACGCCGACCGCCACGAGCCTCGCGGAAGCGTTCAACGGGATCGTCAACGTTATCACGTTTGAGGAAGACGTTGTCCGCGAAGTCGCCCTGGAAGAGAAGCCGGAAAATCTTGTGCCGCGGCCGCCCGTGGTGACCGTGATGGGCCACGTCGACCACGGAAAAACCAGTTTGCTCGACGCGATCCGCGAAACCGAAGTGGCCGCGGGAGAGGCCGGAGGAATCACGCAGCATATCGGCGCGTCGGAAGTTCACATCGATGGGCGCAAAGTCGTGTTCATCGACACGCCGGGCCACGAAGCCTTCACGCGCATGCGCGCGCGCGGCGCAAAAGTCACGGACATCGTCGTGCTGGTCGTCGCGGCCGATGACGGCGTGATGCCGCAGACGCAGGAAGCCATCGACCACGCCAAAGCCGCGGGCGTGCCCATTGTCGTGGCCATCAATAAGATCGACAAACCGGGCGCGGACCCCGAACGCGTCAAGCGCCAGCTTTCCGAGCGCGGCCTGATGCCCGAGGAGTGGGGCGGAGACACCGTCATGGTGGAAGTCTCCGCGAAGCAGAAAAAGAATCTGAACAAGCTGCTGGAAATGCTTTTGCTCGTTGCCGACTTGCGCGAATTGAAGGCCAATCCGAAATCTCCCGGCGCGGGCACCGTGCTGGAATCCCGCGTGGACAGGGGCCGCGGGCCGGTGGCGACGGTCCTGGTGCAGACCGGAACGCTGAATGCCGGAGACGTTTTTATTTGCGGCGCGGTGTATGGCAAAGTTCGCGCGATGTTTGACGATCACGGACGCCCTGTGAAAAGCGCGGGGCCCTCGACGCCTGTCGAGGTTCTCGGACTGCAGGGCGCTCCCGAAGCGGGCGATCAGTTTCAAGTGGCCGACGAAGCGCGCGCGCGGCACATCGTCGAATTCCGCCAGGGGAAACTTCGCGAAGCGAGTCTCGCGCGCTCGGCGGGGGCGCGCATCACGCTCGACCAGTTGCACGAACAGCTCCGGGTGGGAGAGATCAAGGAACTTCCGCTGGTGATCAAGGCGGACGTGCAGGGCTCGGTCGAAGTGCTGAGCGAAATGCTGCCGAAACTTTCCGACGACCGCGTGAAACTGAAAATCATTCACGCCAGCATCGGTGCGGTGACGGAGAACGACGTTCTTCTCGCGTCCGCGTCGGGCGCGATCGTGGTGGCGTTCAACGTTCGCCCCGACCGCAAGGCTTCCGATCTCGCGCAGCGCGAAGGCGTGGAGATTCGGCCGCACTCGGTGATTTACGAAGTGTCCGACGAAATCAAGAAGGCCATGACGGGACTGCTCGAACCCGTCTTCAAGGAAACGCACCTGGGCCGCGCCGAAGTGCGCGACACCTTCCGCGTCAAGGGCGTGGGAATGATCGCGGGCTGCTACGTGGTGGACGGCATCCTGAAGCGCGACGCCGACGTCCGCGTGTTGCGCGAGGGCGTTGTGATCTATACCGGAAAGATCAGCTCGCTCCGCCGCTTCAAGGACGACGTGAACGAAGTGCGCTCCGGTTTTGAGTGCGGCGCGAGCGTCTCCAATTTCAACGACATCAAGGTTGCGGATGTTCTCGAGTGTTTCCACATGCAGAAGCTCATTCTGGCCGAAGCGACTGCCTGATTTTCGCCGCGCCCCGCAAGCGGGGCCTGTCTTGCAAGTGTTTGCAGGGATGAAGATGCCGATCGGTCTGCTCACCCTGGAAATTTATATCCCCGAGGCGCACTCGCTCAAAGATAAGCGGCAGGTGCTCCGCAGCTTGAAGGACAGGCTGCGGGGGAAATTCAACGTGGCCGTGGCGGAACTGGAAGGGCAGGACTCCTGGCAGCGCTCGGTGGTGGGCGTCGTGAGCCTCGCCAACAACGCCGGATTTCTGGAACAATCCTTGCGCACGGTGCTCGAGGAATCCGAACGGCATCTGGGCCGCGATCTGGTGGGCCACGAACTGGAAGTCCTGTAGCGAAGTTTTGGAATCTAAGGTAAGGGAATTTTCATATTTTAATATCCGGTGAGACGACAATGACGGTTGCAGGGCATCGGCACGAACGCGTGGCGGAAGAGATTCGCCACGAATTGGGCATCATGGTGGTTGGGGAGTTAAAGGACCCGCGAATCGAGGGGCTGGTCACGATCACCGAGGTTCGCGTAACGCCCGATCTGAAGCATGCGCGCGTATTCGTCAGCGTGATGGGCAACGAAGCCGAGCAGAAGAGCACGATCCGGGGGCTCTTCGCGGCGGTCGGGTATATTCGCCACGAACTTACCGAGCGGATCCAGTTGCGCCGCGCGCCCGAAATTCATTTCATCCTCGATCACTCCGAGGAATACGCCCAGCGAATCGAAGACCTTTTGCGGCAGACGAAAAAGCCCGCCCCTTGATTTGCATTTTGTAGCACAGGCTTCAGCCTGTGGGGGTTCGTCTTTGCAAGCACTAAAACCCACAGGCTGAAGCCTGTGCTACTAATTTCCATGCCACGAAAACCGCAACCCGCGCCGCTGGACGGCGCCCTGGTCATCGACAAGCCGCGCGGCAGGACGTCGCACGATGTCGTCGAAGCCGTGCGCCGCATCGTCGGCTTCCGCCAAATCGGCCATCTCGGCACGCTCGACCCGCTGGCGACCGGCGTTCTGGTGCTGCTGCTCGGGCGCGCCACTCGCCTCGCGCAATTTTACGTGGGGCGCCGCAAACGCTACGACTCCACGTTCCGCTTCGGCTTCGCCACGGACACCTACGACGCCGATGGCGCGCCGCTCGGTCCGGACACGGCCCCGCAAATCGATCGCGCCGAAATCGAACGCCTCGCCGCCGAGCGCGTCGGCCGGTTTCCGCAAATGCCTCCGCCGTACTCCGCGAAAAAAATTCACGGCCGCCCGGCGCACGAACTCGCGCGCAAGAAAAAACCGGTGGAGCTGAAAGCGGTGGAGATCGAGGTCTACGATTTCCACGTAAACGAAGTTTCCGGCTCGCTCGCGAAAGTTTCCATCGAATGCGCTGCCGGAACTTACATCCGTTCCCTCGCGCACGAAATGGGCGCGGCCGTGGGCTGCGGCGCGCACCTCGCCGAAATTGTCCGCACTGCAGTGGGCGAATTCACGCTGGATCAGGCCACGAAACTCGAAGACCTGGAGCGCGCCGCGAAAGAGGGAAATCTCGCGCGCTACATCATTCCCCTCGAACGCCTTTTGCCGGAATTGCCGAGCGTGACGATCCTCCCGATCCTCGAAAAGCGCGTGCGCCACGGCTCGAAATTCAACGTGCAGATCGCGCAAATCCAGCCCGGCCGCTCGAGCGCCGCGCAAGGCGCCACCACCGAACTCAATTCCGGCGAGTGGAAGCCCGCGCGCCTGCGCGTTTTCAGCCAGCAAGAGCGGCTGATCGCTATCGCCGAAGCGGTCGTGCCGCGCACGTACCAGCCTGTGGTGGTCCTCGAAGCGGAAGCCTGAACAATTTGCCTGTCGGTGAATCGGGAGAGTTTGGCGGGTCTATTGATCTTTGTCCAGGTATTCGTCCGGGACGTCGTCTTCCTGCACTTCGCGCGTCCTGATTTCGCCTTGATCGGCATCGGGGGCGTTTTCGACGCCCTCCACGGCTTCGGCTTCGAATGCGTTTCCTTCCTCGAGCAATTCGTCCACGCTTTCTGAATCAGCGCCGGCCGCATTCGACAAGCCCTGCAGATCGCCCGATTGGCCGCCAGAGCTTGATCCCAGTCCCTTCGGCTCGAACGTGACCGTACCTACGGGCTGGCTCTTTCCCCGCGCTCTGCGCTTCTTCTGTACTGCTTTCTTCCTTGGTGCAACTTTCTTCGGGCGCGCCTTTTTCTTTGGCGCCGCCTTCTTTTTCATGGATTTCTTCGGCTTGGCTTTCATCTGTTTTTGCTTCTTTTTGGGTGCCATATGTGCAGTCTACCACCGGTTTGCATTTTCATTGCAGCCCACCGCTAGTCTAACCGGCGTGCACCTCCGGCAAGCCAAATCATATGCTATACTTGTATATCGAGGTGCATATGCTTGCCATTCGGCTCCCTCCCGCGATCGAAAAACGGCTTACGAGGCTGGCCCGGCGCACCGGGCGCACCAAGAGTTTCTATGTGCGCGAAGCCATCCTGCAGCACCTCGAGGATCTGGAGGACATTTATCTCGCTGAACGCACATTGCAGCGCATTCAGGACGGGGAAGAACGGACCATCCCGCTCGAAGAAGTGCTGAAGCGACATGGCTTGGAAGATTGAATTCTCCGAGCCCGCTGACCGCGAGTTGAACAGGCTCGATCCCCAGCAGTCCCGGCGAATTCTGAATTTTCTGCTGGGGAGAGTTGCCAAGTTGGAAGATCCGCGGAGCGTCGGCAAGCCCCTTCAGGGCCTCCATTTTGGAGAATTGTGGAGATACCGCGTCGGAGATTTTCGAATCATTTGCAAGTTGCGGGACGACGTCCTTGTCGTTCTTGTCGTTCAGATTGGTCCGCGTAAGGACATTTACCGCTAGGGCTCCCCGTTCCCCCAATTTCCACCGAGAAACTTGATGAGCCTCCCCACGCCTTCCCTGAATTGGCGCTCTGCCGTAATCAAGCTGAGGACGAGAAAACCGTCCTGCGAAAAATTGAAGAAGTGGCCGGGGTGGACGAGCACCGAGCAGCCTTCGAGTAGCGCGACGGTGAGATCATCATCCGTTGCCGTGACCGGGACGCGGAGGATGGCGTACCAGCCGCCTTCGCGGTCGAGACGCGCGAGGGACTTCGATTCGCGCAACAGGCCGTCCAGGACGGAAAGATTCGCGGAAATTCTCTGCTGCAATTGCGCTTGCAGCGCGTGCCGGAGCAAGAGAAATTTCGGCAGGGCGAGTTGCACCGGAGTGCTGGGAGAAAGATACGTATCCGCGATAATTTCGAGGCGGTCAACAGCCGTTTGAACCACGGCATCGGGTCCACTCACGACTGTCCAGGCCAATTTCATCTGGGGAAGCAGCGAGATTTTCGATAGGCCGCTCAGCGTGAACGTGAGCGCCGCATCGGAAAGCGCAAAAGTGTGCGCCGGCGTCGTGCTGCTCGCGTAATCGAGGAACACTTCGTCGGCTACGATCGCCATTTCCCGCGCGGCGCAAATTTCGGCTAGTTCGGCGGCCTCGCGCATCTTTACGAACGAGCCGGTGGGATTGTTGGGATGCACGACCAGAACGGCGCGCGAACGCGGCGTGAGCGCCGCGCGCAGCGAAGCGAAATCGATTTGCCAGCCGTGATCGTAGAGCAGCGGATAGGGGATGAGACGAATGTCAGCGAGGTCGGCCAGAAATTCAAAAAGCGAATAGCTGGGCGCGGGAACCAGAATTTCGTCGCCCGCTTCGCACAGCAACCGGAAAATGTGGCTGTAAGCCTCGCTGGTTCCCGAAGCCAGAAGGGTGTGCTCGGGATCGACGCGCGCAACCGATCCGGAAAATCCCGCGCGCCCGGCGTAATATTCGGCAACCGCTTCCCGCGCTTCGCGCAAGCCTTTGCTTTCCGGGCGATAGACAAGGCCGCGCGGGTCGGTTAGCGCCGCGAGAATTTCCCGCTCCGGATAAGCGAACCCGCACGTGGTGGGATTCGACGCGGTCAAATCGAAGAGTTCCTTCCCGCTTCGCCGGTGCTCTTCGAGAGCCCGCGTCAAGCGATTCGTTTCCAGACGCCAATTCGTGCGCGAGGCAAACATGGGTGCGGAAGATGAGCATTGAATTTATACCACGCTCGCAAATTTCCTACGGACATTCAAAGGAACTCGGGATTGAAATCCGGGTACGCCAATCGGGAGATTGGCGTTCCCGGAATCGCCGCCGGCTGGCGCATCCTGCGGCAGAGCCATGGCAGCCATTTGTTGCACCCGCACTGGACGTCAGTCGCAGGGGCGTGAATTTTGGCCAAGAAATTCTCTAGCCTTGGGATCCGCCGCCGTTCACTCTTGTGCCGGGAGTGGTGTTTTGGGTCGCGGGGTCGTTTGCATTTGCGGCGTTTTGCTGCGTCGCCTGTTGCGCCAGCGCTTCAAACTGATTGACGAGAGCGGCATACGCGGCAGGATTGAAGTTCTGAATCTGCGTGGCGATGTTATCGATCTCCTGGATCTCCACTTTGCTCAGTCCGAGGGCGGGGAGCGACGCGTTGAGGCTCAGAACTTTTTCCTGCACATTCGTCGTGGGGACCGCCTTGGCGGCCGGTGGTTGTCCCGCAGGATCGGGGGCGAACAATTGGCCCGGGTTTGCAGGCGCATTTGAGTTTGTCGCCGCGCCCGGTTGCGGGTTGCCTGCGTTCGTAGTTGTACCGGACGCAATTTGTGCGGGAGATCCATTCGGGGTGCCGTTGGAAGCCGCCTGCTCAATCAGGATATTCGCCGTGGCAGCGGTTAGAGCTCCGGGGCTTACCTGGAAGATCCCTGCGTCCTGCGCTGTCGCCTGCGCGGAATTGCTTTGCCCCGACGGCGTAAACGTGTCTTCGGTTACCACTGGGTTGACCGCGTTTCCTGATGCCGGTGCGTTTGCACCCGCCGGCAAATTTCCTGGCTGTCCAGACAATTGGTCCGCAAGGATTTGCACGAGACTTCCAATACCTTCAACCGCCATCATCCACCCCCGCGGCGGGAAGGTCTTTCAAAGGGCCTATGCGAGCCGCAAAGTTCGGGTACTACGTAAAGCATCATCGGTCGGGGTCTTTAGAACTTTACGAGTTGTGCGCGAACATCGAGGGCTAGTGTGCCGGGGTGAAACAGGAAATCATCATGCTCATGGTGCGTTTCAAATACCTGATTGCTGGACTTGAATGTTGCCAGCCTGTCGCGGGCGCCGCGCAGTTTCATTCGAATTGGAACAGGACAATTTCGGGGTTTGATCCCAGCCGCATGGGCGGGCCCCACGTGCCGGCGCCGCACGAAGTGTAGACCGCAAGGTCGCCGAAGCGATTCAATCCGTACGCAAACTTTCCGTAAATGCGGGAAACGATCGCCGTGAACGGAAAATACTGTCCGCGGTGGGTATGACCGGACAGTTGCAAGGAAATGCCCGCCTCTGCCGCGACCGGCAAGCGGTTCGGATTGTGAACGAGCAGGATGCTGGCCACATTTCGGTCCAGGTTCACTTGCCGCAGGATCGATCGGAACCTCTCCACATTTGTCGAATCGTGATAATCAACGCCCACGATCTGGAGTCCGTCGAGAACGATTTTTTCGTTCTGGAGGACGCGAATTCCGGACTGCCGGACGGCATCGAGATACTTCGTGGGGCTGGAGAATTGCTCGTGATTGCCCGTGATGAAGTAAGCGCCCAGAGGCGCGGAAAATTCAGACCAGGGTTTAGCCAGACGCGCGAGGTCCACGGCGGTCCCGTCATACAGATCTCCAGGAATGAACAGCACGTCCGGGCGCAGTTGCGAAAGTTTCCGGACGATGCGGCGGAGAAAGCCGGCGTTTCGCACGTGGCCCAGATGCAAATCACTGACCAGGGCGGCTGTGCGCCCTCGCCATGCGGCTGGAAGGTTGGGCAGCTTGACCGTGACGCGCACGACGCGGGTCCACGCCGCATTCACGATGGCGGCAACGCCCGCGAGAAGTCCGAAGCCAAAGCACACGGCTGCGAGCGCGTGCTTTTCCACGTGCACTCCAAACAGGAGCGGCACGCCATAGACAATCCAGCACGCGCATGCCGCAAGAAAAAAGAAACTAAGGAAACCGAGCCAAACCGAGGCGACGGTGTAAGCGGCCCGGACCAGCGGATTGAAGTAGTGGTGCGCTGCGAGTGACGCCGCGACGAAGCTGACGGACAAAATAGCCAGCGCAATTCGCAGCTCCGCCACACGCGAAGAATCCTGCACGCCCCAGAAGAACGTCCAGGTCGCATACAAGGCGATGTGCACGAGAAAAAGGAACGACTGAATGATAGAGACCGCGATGGGAATTCTGGCGCGGACGCCGGGGGAAGAGCGAGCAGGGGATTGCGAGGCGGCGCTGAGTTCAGGAGTCCCGGGTTCCATCATAGGGTTGGATGCACCTCAGAGGGCTACGAGGCACATGAAGATCATGAATTTTGTAGAGCCCGCCTTCAGGCGTGCACTGCAGATTCAAGCAAATGCTCGCCTGAAGGCGAGCGCTACAGTGAGGACTAGTGAACGACCCTTTCGTCGGTTTCCACTTTGCCGTCGCGAACGTGGATGATGCGGTCGGCCCGCCGCGCCACGTCGTTTTCGTGCGTGACCAGGATGATGGTATTGCCGTCGCTGTGCAGCCGCGTGAACAGGGCCATGATTTCATCGCCCGTTTTTGTATCCAGGTTTCCGGTGGGCTCATCGGCCAGCACAATCGAGGGTGAATTCACCAGGGCGCGCGCAACCGCCACGCGCTGGCGCTGCCCGCCGGAAAGTTCATTGGGCTTGTGGAACATCCTCTCGCCGAGATCGACCGCTTCGAGCGCGCGTTTTGCACGGGCCAGGCGTTCTTCCGAGGGAGTGCCGTTGTAAATCATGGGGAGTTCCACGTTGTGCAAAGCGGTGGCGCGAGGCAACAAATTGAACGTTTGAAACACAAATCCGATTTCCTTGTTCCGGATGGCGGCAAGCTCATCATCATCCAGTTCGCTCACGAGCCGCCCGGCCAGCCAATATTTTCCCGAAGTCGGCGTGTCCAGGCAACCGATCAGGTTCATGAGCGTGGATTTGCCCGATCCCGACGGCCCCATGATGGCGACATATTCGCCCTTGCGAATCGTGAGATCGATTCCGCGCAGGGCGTGCAGCTTTTCGCCGCCCATCTCGTACGTTTTCCAAAGCCCTTCCGTCAGGATGGCTATCCCTTTCTCGACGAGGTCCTGGCGAAAGATATCGGGTGCGACGGCTCTCTCGGGCATTCGTCAGCTCCCCAATCCTGCGCGTATTTTCATTTAATTTTCGTCCGTCGCTTTTGGCGTGGAGTTGTCTACTTTCACGCGCGCGTCAGGTTTGAGCGTGCGCAGGGCCTTGTAGCTTCCGGTAATGATTTGATCGCCTTCCTGCAAACCGCTTACGACCTCAATATCGGTAACGCCGGTGATTCCTGTCGCGACGGGAACGAATTGAGCGCGTTTGTTCCGGACCACAAAGACGCCCTGAATCTCCGGATTCTTATCGAGGGTGGAAGAGGCGGCCCCGTCAGACGCGGCGCCGGGCGCAGGGCGGCCGGCCGCCAGGGTAACGGAATTTTGGCCGTTTTCCTTGGCCGCCTCGTCGAGATCTTTTTTGGTTCGTTCCGCGAGCGCCTGAAGCGGGACGGTCATTACATTTTTCTTTTGCGCCGTGGTGATCTTGGCCGTCGAGGAGAGCCCGGGACGCAAGCCATCCGGCGGATTCTGCAGCGTGACGACGACCTTAAAATCCTTGGCTTCCTGGTTGCCCGTGGTGGACTGCGTCGAAGCCAGGCCGGAACTGCGCAGCACCGCTTGCGTCCCGACTTCGGTCACTTTTCCTTTGAAGAATTTTCCCGGAATCGCGTCGATGGTGACTTCCGCGTCCTCTCCAAGCTCACGCTCACAATGTCGGTTTCGTCCACCATGACTTCCGA
>CAVYHH010000010.1:0-32316 GCA_963768275.1 uncultured Acidobacteriota bacterium | reverse complement strand
CAATTTCGCCGCACACACGGGTTTGCAAGGAGTGAGCTCGAACCCACTGGACACGGGCTATCCTGATGTGCCCATCACCGGCTTTTCAACCTTGGGCGAATCGACGCAGTACGTGTCGCGCAGGGACAACAACTACGAACTCTACGACAACGCCATTTGGCACCATGGAACCCATACGGTGAAATTTGGCGGCTATTTTTTCCACCTCGATGTTGAGCCGGTGAACGCCAACAATGCAAGAGGGACTTTTAGTTTCACCGGCAAATGGACCGGCAATTCCCTGGGGGATTTCCTGCTGGGGGATCCGAATCAAGGGGCGGGTGAATCACAAGGGCGAGGAAATTTGCTGGGGCATACCAACTGGGCGCACCTCTACATTGAGGACGGCTGGCAGATCACTCCCAGCCTCAAGCTCGATATCGGCATCCGCTACGAGTACAACCAGAATGTTACCGATGCGAATAACAACATGGCTATCATAAATACACTCGTGCCCGGCGGGGAATTTGTCATCGCCAGCAACAGTCAAGGTCAAATCTCGCCGGCGGCGTCCGCTCTGCTGGCTAATATTCCAATTCCGTACGTCACTTCCTCGCAAGCCGGCTGGAACAACAGCCTGCTTCAGGGCCGTCCCCTCCGGCTGGCGCCACGGATAGGGCTGGCTTGGGCTCTGCCGGACCACAAGACGGTAATCCGTTCGGGATTTGGAATCTATACCAATCAAGCGGCGTACAGCATTATTCAAAACGCCGCGCTGAACCTGCCATTTTATTTTGCCAAAACGGTGACGAATAGCGCCGCGTTGTGCGGGGGGGCTGCCTGCGGGACAGAAAACATTCTGGCAGCCGCGGCGAACGGCTCGGTCAGCGCGAATAACATCAACCACGATTTCAAGATCGAGTACAACAATGTTTGGAACCTGTCGGCCGAGCGAAGCCTCTCTTCGTCCACTTCAATCCAGGCGCAGTATATCGGCTCGTATACAGTCCATGCCGACAACGAGACGTACCAGAATCTCTTCCCGGACAATGCATTGAGCGCGGGACCACTTCACGTGCGTCACATCCCGCAGATGAGCGGTTTCCCGAGCGTCACGTGGGACGGCTGGGAAAAGTATCATGCGTTGGCTCTGACTTTCACGCAACGTCTCTGGCGGGGCCTGACCCTCAATTCCAACTACACCTGGTCAAAAGCGCTGGACGACGCCTCCAACCCCGGGCCGGACAATGCCGAGCCCGACTTTCCTCAAGATCCAGCCAACATGGCGGCAGAAAAGGGACTGTCCGATTTCGACCACCGGCATCGTTTCGTGACCAACTTTCTTTATCAGATTCCATTCTTGAAAAATTCGGGAGGATGGGTCCACAGCGCGTTTGGCGAGTGGCAGGTGGGGGGTATCTGGACGCTGCAAAGCGGGGCGCCCTTTACGGTGAATCTGTCGACAGACGTCGCCAACAACGGAGAACCTTTGTCCGCGCCATCCCAACGTCCGAATCTGGTTTGCAATCCAAACAGCGGTCTAAAATCAACGTTGGAATGGTTCAATACATCCTGCTTTAAGGCGCCCGATGCGTTCACCTACGGCAACGCGGGGCGTGACATTGTAATCGGGCCCGGCCTCGACGACTTCGATGCGACGGTTCAGAAGGAATTTTCCGTTCGCGAGAACATGAGGCTGCAGTTCCGGCTGGACGTATTTGATTTCTTCAACCATCCGAACTTTAACGCCCCTGTCGGAGCTGGCAGGACGTTCAGCACTTCCACGAGCTTCGGCGCGATTACCAGCGCAAACGATCCACGCGATATGCAGTTTTCGCTGCGGCTCGCGTTTTAGTAGCACAGGCTTCAGCCTGTGGGGTTTGGTCCTTGCAAGGACTAAATTCCACAGGCTGAAGCCTGTGCTACTTAATGCTACTTAAGCGGCATCGCTGCGCGTGGCCGGGCGCACGATTCGAGGAACCATCATTCGCGTTCCGGGCGCCAGGATGTGCACGGAGCGCTGGAAGACAAATTCCAGGAAGCGTCTGGCGACGGACAATTTTGAATTGATGGGATCTCGATCGCGGAAACCTTCGGCGCGGATCACGAGGAAACCAGGGCCATTTTCGACTTGCAGGCGGCGGATCGCCCGGTACGACTTTGCCTGGAACGCATTCGCCAGGCGCAGAATGGCGGCCAGCCGGATAAGCGATTGCCGCAGGGGCAATTCGTAAACCCTTAACTTTTCGTGATCTGGATACGGCAAAGCGCGACGGTGAAATCGCGCGACGAGCGCGACAAACTCCAGGTCTCTTTTTGTCCAGCCTGGCGGCGGAGAAATTTTGCGAATCATCCGGTAAGACTCTTTGTGGTAAGCCTTGGCCTTCTTGAAACGTCCGGCTTCCTGAAGTAGCGCTGCCGCTTGCAGGATGAATCGCTCCTCAATCGGAGCTTCCTTTCCGATCAGGCCGCAGTTCGCAAGGCTGTCGTACAATTGCAGGGACGACCGCGCCGTCCGGCGAACACGGGGAAAATCAGGCGTCACGAAAGAGGCCCATTCGCCGAGCCGCGCGAGGCCAGTGGAACGCAAATCCTTCTCCGCGGGCAATCCCTCACGCCAAATTCGCAGGGGAGAAGTCTTTCCCGCCATCTTCGCGCGATACTGCTGCAGCCGCGACGTTCGCTCCTCCTCCACCTTCGCGCGCCACGCCGTAAAAGCAGTTTCCTCGAAGAGACTTCGGCTCTTCACAATCATTTGATCGAGAACCGTGAGGTCGTGAATTTCTCCCAGCAAGTCCTGCAGGAGTTTCAGATCGGGCGCCCAACCTTGATACATCGACGGCAGAAAATTCTCCACGGCGTAGCGAAACTTCTTCAGCCCCACGCGCAGGCGGTGGTAGGCGAGGAGGCTCCGGCTGCGCTGCGCGCGGCGATTCAAGTCACGGACACTTTCCCAGATTTCCAGAACCAGTGATTCGCAAGCGGCGCGGTCGGACACGACATGGCGGTAATGCTTTGCACATTCTCTTCGCCAGGCGCGCCATTGCTTGCGGTCAAATTCCCGGATGGCCGCGCGCGCATCGGCCCGGTCCTGTTCGTGCTTTTTTTTCAGCGCCCCGAGGAGCACATCCGTCGAAGCCTCACCCGGAGTGCCAAGCTTCTCGATCCACTCCGTGAGGACTTGCGTGTCGCGAAGCGTCCCGAGCCGCTGAAATGTGCGCCGCGCCGATTTCCGCATGGCCTTCCAGTCGCATCCCGGATCGAGGTCCATCATTACATCGGCGATGAGGATGCATCGGCGCAGGGAGATGCGCAGGTCGTGGATGGGCTGCGCAGGCAATGCTCCGCCCACGTTTGCATGTTCTTCGAGGACGCGGTCCGCCCAATAAGGGAGGCCGACTTTTTCTTCGGTAGCGGAATGCGTCTGCGGCAAAACGGATACCAGTACCCTTCTGAGAGATCGCCAGGGGGAGCTATTCTAGCCGCGCGGGGAGGAAAAACGCAAATTTCGCAGGGGCCCAAGTAGCACACGCTTCAGCCTGTGGGTTTTGGTCCTAGCAAGGACTAACCCCAACAGGCTGAAGCCTGCGCCACAGTTCAAATCCCGGAACTTATGCTAATCCGGCGCGACCGAAGTCTGTTCCTTGCGAGCCGGAATCGCGGCAGGCACGCGGCGAGGAGCCTTTGAATAGTGGTCAAACACCCTCCAGCCCAAAAGAATCGCCATCACGGCGGCATATTCAAGAGGCAAATGGATGTCGGACTTCACCAGCCACAAGAAATGGACGACTCCCGCGATGGCGGTCAGGTAGATCGCGCGATGCAGCATGGCCCAGCGCTTCCCGCCCAGCCGGCGAATCCATCCCGCCGTGGACGTGAGGGCCAGCGGGATCATCAAGACGAAGCCCGTGAATCCCACCGTGATGTAGCGCCTCTTCAAAACATCCGCCCAAATGCCGTGAAGATTGAAGATCTGGTCAAACGTCAGGTACACGCTGAAATGGCAGCATCCATAAAAAAACGCGAATAAACCCAGCATGCGCCGGAAACGGATCAATTGCGGCTGCCGAATAATTTTGCGCAGCGGCGTAACGGACAGAGTGATGGCCACGAACCGCAGCGTCCAATCCCCCGTGGCGTGCTCGAGAAATTGCGTGGGATTCGAGCCGAGCCCGCCGGTAAATGCTTCCCAGATCAGCACGCCCAAAGGGACGAGACAGATCAGGAACACAACTACCTTCGTCCATTTGCTGGTCAAAATTGAATTCATGTTCGATGTCCGCTCAGTAATTCTTCTTCAGGTCCATGCCGTTGTAGAGACTCGCCACTTGATCCGAGTAGCCGTTGAACATCTGCGTAGGCGTGTTCTTGAAAAATCCCGGCAGGCGAACTTCCTTTGCCTGGCTCCACCGCGGATGGTCCACCTTCGGATTTACATTGGAGTAGAAGCCGTATTCATGCGCGTTCGTAATGTTCCAGGTTGTCGGCGGCTGATCCTTGACGAATTTAATTTTGACAATCGACTTGACGCTCTTGAATCCGTATTTCCAGGGGATCACCATCCGGACGGGCGCGCCATCCTGGTTCGGGAGCGTCTCGCCGTACATGCCCATGCAGAGCAGCGTGAGCGGGTGCATGGCCTCGTCCATCCTCAGCCCTTCGACATACGGTAGTTCGATCCCTGCGCGGCCCCACAGAGGCATCTGCCTTTTATCAAAATAGCTTTCGAACGCCACAAAGCGCGCATTGGCATTGGGCTCCGCGAGTTTCGCAATCGTGCTGAACGAATAGCCGATCCACGGCACCACGATGGACCAGGCCTCCACACAACGATGCCGGTAGATGCGCTCTTCGAGCGGCGCGAGCTTCAGGATTTCGTCCATCGAATACTTTCGTGGCTTGGCGCATTCTCCTTCCACCGAGACCGTCCAGGGCGAAGTCACAAATTTTTGCGCGTTTCTCGCGGGATCTCCTTTGTCCGTGCCAAATTCGTAGTAATTGTTGTACGTCGTCACGACTTGTTCGGGAGTGACCTTCTCCGTAGTGCTGAATGGACTCCCAGACATACCCTGAAGTTTTGTGGATGCATAGGCGCGGACCGAAGGGCTCACCAGGTCCGCCAGGCCCTTCCCCGCGAGCACCAACCCACCTGCTAACCCCATTCCATAGAGGAATTTGCGGCGGTTCAGGTAAATGTCCCGGGGAGTAATGTCCGAATACTTCAAGTCAGGGGTCCGTTTGACCAGCATGATCAACCTCCAGGCACTCGCTGTGCCTTAAATCCATTTCATTATATGACTACTATACGCCGAAATGGTTGCATTGGATGAGGGATGCAGGCGAAACAAATACGACATCGGGCGGCGCGCGGTTGGAGTCGCTCCTGATTAGGGTGTCTCTCCAGGCGGGCGAAATAAAACGGCATACACCTTTTATTGAATATCGTGTGTATGAATTAAATCAAAGAGTGGATTGCGATTGTAGTGGGACAGCCACTCTTGGCTGTCCGCCTTTGCCCTGCTGAGACTGCGCGGGACAGCCAAGAGTGGCTGTCCTACTACGCGGAAAGTTCCTTGGCGAGGGACTGGCGCAGTCGTTCCTGATGTTCAGCGGAGAGTTTTCCGCCCGCGGTGGTGAGGTAAAACACGTCGATCGCGGTCTGGCCTTCGGTGTCGATCAACGCGATGTCGATGTTGCATTCCTGCTGGGCGAAAACCGAACTGATCCGGTACAAGAGGCCGGGCTGGTCCTGAGTGATAATTTCAATCAGCGTGCTGTGGGCGGAGCATTCATTGTCAAATTGAATCTGGATTGTTCCGGCACTTTTTTCGGGCTGATCATTTTCCACTTCGAGGCGCTCGCGGAGCATGCGCTTGAGGTCGCGCTTTCCGGAAAGGACATCGTGGACGGTGGTCTTGAAGCGCTCCCATGCCGGAAGATTCATCTCCAGCGTCCTGTACCGGTCGGTGAAGGAGAATGTGTCCACGACCGTGCCGCCGGCGTTGGAGAAGGCGCCTGCTTTTCCGATGTTCATGCCGCAGGCGGCGAGCGTTCCGGCTACTGTCGAAAAGAGGCGTGGCCGGTCCTTGGTCACGACCGTCAGTTCGTACCAGTGGCGCGTGCGCTTCAGCGCGAGTTGAACAGGGTCCTGGCCGAGGCGGCCCGACATCTCGAAATGCCGCAGAATTTCGTCGACGGGATGCGTGCGAAGATACCGCCTCGGCAAACCTTCGAGAAATGTTTGGAGCTTCTTCCCCGCCGCGGCGGCGAGCGAGCGGAGGTGGTTCAGGACTTCGTCGTTCGCGTCTCCATGGACGCGTTCATCCACGCTGCGGTTGAAATAATTGGCCGTGCCGATGTAGAGCTGCCAAAGATCCTCGGCTTTCCATGGCGTGAGCGCTTCCGGATTGACGGCTTTGAGGTCCGCATACGTGAACAGGCAAAGCATCTTCAGGAGTTCCGGGCTGCCGATACTCTCCGCAAACTGAGCCACGGTGCGCGGGTCGAAGATGTCCCGCCGAAGCCCCGCACCTAAATCCTGATGGTGTTGAATCAGAAAGAGCACGGTTTCCCGGTCGGCTGCGGGAAGTTCCAGGCGTTCGAGACATTTTCCGGCGATTTCCAGGCTGGCCGGAATGTGTTCCACAAGCGTGACGGCCTTGCCGGTGTCGTGCAGCAAGATCGCGAGGTTGAGCAACTCGGGCTGGTCCAGCTCGCCGAGGATGCCGGCGTAGCGTTCGTCCCACTTGAATTTGGATTGCCGCAGGCCGTGCAAATTTTCGATGGCCCGGAGCGTGTGTTCATCCACTGTGAAACGATGAGACACTTCGCGCACGGCGAGCGCATCAATCCCCTGTAACTCCGGCAGGAACAGAGTCAAGAGATGGAGGGAGTGCATAGCACGCAGCGCGTCTGCGGCATGAAGCTCCGGCAGAATATCCTCCAGAAAACGCCAAAAATCACCGCCTCCTGGAAGGCCGGCGGCTAACTGCGGCCTCGCCTGCTCCAATTGGTGTTCCGCGGCCGGACTGAGCTTGAAGCCGCGCTGGGCAATCAGAAGGAAGGTGCGAAAGAAAAGGCCTGGATCGGACAAACTCTCCGGCTTCTGAAAAAAAATCAACCCATCCACGACGGAAAAATCCTTATCGGAATAACCCGTTCGCCAGGTTTCCAGCTGCCTGTAAAAGAGAGACTGGGCCGCGGGCATTTCCTCGAGCAGCTGTCCGGAAATGTGGTCGACGGCGCGCGCATGGCCATAATAAATGCGCATCCAATCGGCGGCGTTCCGGATATCGGCATTTTGCATTCCGATTTTCTGGGCCGCTGCTTCGTCCTGCGCATCCCAGGTCAGGAGATTGTGGTCTCGTTTAAAACGGAAATGGAGGAAGCAACGCACGGATGCGAAGAATGCGAGCGCGGAGTCCATCGCAGGTTTGATCGCGGGTGAAAAAAATGTCTCGGAACCCGGCCACCCACCCTGATTTTCCATGGCGGAAATGGTGGCAAGCCAGCGCGCGGTGACGTAGTCCTGAAAACCGCCCGGACCATCCTTCACATTCGGCTCGAGATGGAAAACCGTGTTCGCAAACTTGCGATGGCTGTTGCGCGTCGATTCCGCCAGGCGCTCGACCAGGGCCTGAGACTCCCGAACCATGATTTCGGGTATCATCCGGTTCCGAAGGTTCGAGAACAGTTCCCGGTCGCCTTCGAGAAACCGGCAGTCCAGCAGGGAAAGAATCGCCTCCGCGCGATCGGAATTGAATTCGATGAATTCCGAAACAATCCCGGCCGTCGCGTTGCACTTCAATCCAATCTCGTTCATCCCCTGCGAGAGCCGCTGGATTGCGTCCTTGAATTTTTCCGCCGCTTCTCCTGTTGCCGCCAGGAAAATGAGATCGACATCGGAATAGGGGAAAAGGGTTTGCCTGCCAAAATCGCCAACGGCGGCGAATACAATCCGGGAGGTTTCAAAACCCGGGGAAGCGACAAATTGCGCCCAAAGACGGCGCGCGATGGAATCCACCAGCGCCGATCTCTCGCGCAAATATTTCAGGCCATCTTTGGTAGTGGAGAAATCGTGCTGGAGCCGCGCGGATTCAGCCTCGTACTGCTCCCGCAATTCACTGCTGAGTGGGGACTGTGTGGGCATGCCGGCTTTTCTGTTCTCTTGTCAAGGATCGCGCCCGCTAGAATGGCACGACCCCGGACGAAAAACCAGTAGCTACATGGAAGTCTCCCAGTCATATCCTTCTTCTCCGTGCTGCGAGAGGTCGAGCCCCTGAGTTTCTTGCTCCGGCGAAACACGCAGGCCAATGAGTTTGTCGACCACGAACAGGATGGCTAGAGTCCCGACGATTCCCAGCGCCCAGGCGATCGCCACGCCAATCAGTTGATTCACGAGTTGGTGGGCATTTCCTTCGATGAGGCCTGAAGCCAGGACATTGCCATTCGAGTCTTTGAAGATGGGATTGACGGCGCTGACCGCGAAAACTCCCGTGAGGATTGCGCCGATCGTTCCCCCTGCCCCATGGACTCCGAACGCGTCGAGAGAATCGTCATACCCATAGCGAGCCTTGACCCTTGCAACCATGAGGTAGCACAGGATTCCCGCAAGGAATCCGATCACCATGGCGGGCATTGGCTTAACGAAGCCGGCCGCCGGGGTAATCGCCACGAGGCCAGCCACGGCGCCGGAGATGGCTCCCAAAGCGCTCGGCTTCCCGCTGCTCTTCCACTCGACAATGGACCAGCCCGCTGCGGCCGTCGCGGCGGCGAAGTGCGTTGCCACAAAGGCGCTTGATGCGAGGCTGCCGGCGGAGAGAGCGCTGCCCGCATTGAAACCGAACCAGCCCACCCAAAGCAGGCAGGCCCCAACGAAGCTCAAGACCACGCTGTGCGGCGGCACGGACTGGTCTGGGTAGCCCAGACGTTTTCCTAGGTAGAGCGCGCAGACGAGTGCGGAAACTCCCGAAGTCACATGCACAACGGTCCCGCCCGCGAAATCCAGAGTGGGGAATACACCACCGAGAGAAGCGTTCAGTAGTCCGCCCTTGCCCCACACCATGTGCGCCATCGGGCTATAAACCACGACCGACCAGAGAGCCATGAACGCCAACATGGCCTTGAACTTCATGCGTTCGGCAAAAGCGCCGGTGATCAGCGCGGGCGTGATCACGGCGAACATCAACTGATAGATCATGAAAGTCAGTTGCGGGATTGTGGCCGCGTAGCTGGCGTTTGGCTCTCCTCCCACGCCGCGCAGAAACGCATACTCGAATCCGCCGATGAAACTGTTGCCCGACCCAAACGCGAGGCTGTATCCAAACAGGCCCCACATGATGGTAATCAGGGACATCATGGCAAAGCTCTGAAGCATTGTTGCCAGCACGTTTTTCTTTCGCACCAGCCCGCCATAAAACAGCGCCAGCCCTGGACCGGTCATCAGCAGCACGAGGGCGGCGCTCACGAGCATCCAGGCGTTGTCCGCCGAACCTTTCACGTTCGCAAATTTCCGCTCCAACTCGGCAATGCGTTCCGCGTCGGTGTAAATATGGGGCGCGACTAAAAATGCCGCGGTGCTTCCCATGCCGTGCGTGTTCGCACGAGCGATGACAGGCGAAATAAAGAGAATCAAGGCGATGCAAAGCAGAAACAGATTTCTAGGTGTTTTCATAGGATTGATTTGGGAACAATACCAAATCTAACGGCCGAACGCCACTCCCATAAGTGATTCTTTATGATACGTTTACAAGATTCTTATGTTTTCGCAGCGAATGGCACACGGACCAGCGTTCGCATCAAGACCGGCGACCGTTACCTCTCGTCCACTTACTCTCTGGGGGCCTGCTCATCGGATTTCTGATAGGACCGATAGATTCTTTCGTACACTGAACGGAGAGCGCTCTTGTTACAGTGGGTCTATGGCCTCAGTGCCTTCAAAAATGCCTTTACAAGGGCTTTTCGGGGATTATCAGGTCGGGCCGTTTTACGACGAGATGTTTTCGGCGCCCGACGTGCCTCGGCCGCACTACGCCAAAATTTTCGAGAAGCTTGGCGCGATGATTCCGGCGCAGTTTGAAGAGCGCCGCCAGCACGCCGACCTTTCCTTTCTGCTTCAGGGAATTACGTTCACGGTGTACAGCGATGGACGCGGAACCGAACGGTTGTTTCCCTTCGATCTGATTCCCCGGATCATTCCGAATTCCGAATGGCAGCGCATCGACCGAGGCCTCGCGCAGCGCGTCGTCGCGCTGAATTTATTTTTGCAGGATGTGTACGGCAAGCAGCGCATTTTTGCCGACCGCCAGATTCCCCGTTCGCTCGTCTATTCCTGCAAACACTTTCTGCGCGAAGTGATCGGGATCGAAGTGCCTCGAGGGATTCACACCCACATCTGCGGCATCGATCTGGTGCGCGATTCCAAGACCGGAGAATTCTGTGTCCTCGAAGATAACGTGCGCACACCCAGTGGGATTTCGTACGTCCTCGAAAATCGACTGGTCATGATGCGCACTTTCCCCGACGCGTTTCACGAGTACGAGGTTCTTCCCGTCAACCACTATCCCGCGGAGCTCGCCCGGATCCTGCGCAGTCTGTCGCCGCGTGGAGGCAACGACGCTCAAATCGCACTGTTGACGCCCGGCATTTACAACAGCGCTTATTTTGAACACAGCTTCCTGGCGCAACAGATGGGCATCGAGCTGGTGGAAGGCCGCGACCTGATCGTGGATGGCGGCATCGTCTACATGAAGACCATTCACGGCCTGAAGCGTGTCGACGTGATTTACCGGCGCGTCGATGACGAGTTTCTGGACTCGCTCACCTTCCGGCCGGATTCCGTGTTGGGCGTCCCCGGCTTGATGGGCGCCTACCGCGCGGGAAATGTGGCGCTTGCAAACGCCGTGGGCAATGGCGTTGCCGATGACAAGGCCATCTACGCCTACGTGCCTACTTTCATTCGATACTACCTTGGGGAAGATCCAATTCTGAGGAGCGTGGACACGTATCAGTGTTCCAAGAAGGAAGACCTCTCTTACGTTCTCGATCACCTGCCGGAACTTGTCGTGAAGGCCGTGGGTGAGTCTGGCGGCTACGGGATGCTGATGGGTCCCGCCGCGGATCGCGAGAGAATTGAAGAGTTCAAACAGCGCATCAAAGCGGATCCGCGAAACTACATCGCGCAACACGTTCTTCCTCTCTCCCGCGTGCCTTCCTACGACCCGGCGCACGGATCGATCGCCGGCCGCCACGTGGATCTTCGCCCGTACTGCCTCTACGACGGCGAGAAGGTCACGATCGTGCCGGGAGGGCTGACTCGCGTGGCGTTGCAAGAGGGGTCGTTGGTGGTGAATTCATCCCAGGGCGGCGGCAGTAAGGACACCTGGGTCCTGTTCGGAGAAGACTGAGATGCTGTCGCGAATCGCGGAGTCGTTGTTCTGGCTGGCTCGCTACATCGAGCGCGCGGAGTATACCGCCCGGATTCTCGACGTGAATTTCCACACCGTGCTCGAGCAATCCAAAGATAAATACCGTCTGCACTGGGATCCCCTGATCGTCATGGCCGGGGAGGAGGAGCGCTTCCGGTCTTTGTATGGGGAAGCCGACGCGCGCGCGGTCTTCGAATTTCTCGCCTTTCGCCAGGACAATCCCAGCTCGATCGTGCAATGCATCACCAAGGCGCGCGAAAATGCGCGGACCATCCGCGATTATATCTCCCGTGAAATGTGGGAGGACCTCAACAGCCTCTACTTCACCGTGAATCGTTTTATCCCCGACGAGGAGATGGCGGCGGGGCCGCATCGCTTTTGCGATGCCATCCGTTTCGGCAGCCACCGGTTTCACGGCGTTACCGACGCTACGCTACCGCACGACGAAGGCTGGGAATTTCTGCGCATCGGCTGGTTCATCGAGCGCGCGGAAATGACGGCGCGCCTCGTCGACGTGCAGTATCACATCCTGTATGACGCGCCGGCGGAAATCGGCGGCGGCGACAACCATCAATGGATGGCCGTCCTGAAATCCGTGGGAGCCTACGAGGCTTACCACCGGAAATATCATTCCTCGATCGAGCCGGAAAAAGTCGCGGAAATGCTGATCATGCACCCGCTTCATCCGCGCTCCATCCGCTTCAGCATGACTGAAGTACAGGCCGGCCTGCGCGCCATCAGCGGCACGGGCGCGGGTTCCTACGCGAATGAGGCCGAGCGGCTGACGGGCAAGGTTCTTGAAAGGTTGCGCTACGACCGGATCACGGAAATATTTCACCTGGGCTTGCATTCCTATTTGAATGACATGCTCGATATGTGCGGCGCAATCGGCGAGGACATTGCCCGAAACTACTTCTACTACGCGGTGGTCGCATGAACCGGTATCATCTCGTGCACGCCACGGAATTTCGGTATGACGGCCCCGTTTCGGAAAGCTACAACGAGGTCCGCCTGCGCCCGATCCACGACGAGACGCAAAGCTGCCTGTCGTTCCGGCTTCTCACCGATCCGGTTTCGCGCGGCACTTCCTATCGCGATTCGTTTGGGAATTGGGTGCATCAATTCAACATCCTTCCCGAACACCACCACCTTAAGATTGAAGCGGAGTCGGTTGTTCTGGCGCACGATATTCCCGCGCTGCCATCGGGCGGAATGAAACTCTCCGACCTGGAAGATCACCGCGAGGAGTTGGAGGAAGAATTTCTGGACTTCATCATTCCGACGGGATACGTCCCTCATGTGCCGCAGCTCGACGAACTCATCGAAGCGGCCAGCCGCAAAAGCGATGGGACCGTTTCGGGATTCGTCAAAGAGGCGTCCTTCCTGATTCACGAAAAATTCAAATATGTCAAAGGAGCGACGCACGTCAATTCGTCGATCCAGGACTCACTTGCCGTCTGGGCGGGAGTTTGCCAGGACTTCGCGCACTTGCTTTTGGGCGTCGTCCGCAAGCGAGGACTGCCGGCTCGATATGTCTCGGGATACCTGGTGCCGCAGAACGCGGCGTCGCCCGACGCCAAATTGCAGGAAGTCATCGGTGGATCGGCGTCGCACGCGTGGGCCGAAGTTTACTTGCCGGATTCAGGCTGGATTGGTCTTGATCCGACGCTGGGGAAGCCGCTGGGGCTGCAGCATGTTCGCATTGCGTATGGACGAGACTATGGCGATGTGGCTCCCGTTCGCGGCGTGTATAAGGGCCATGCGGGGCAGCGGCTTTCGGTTGATGTGAGTGTGCGGCCCGCGATCGACGATGATGGGCGCGAACAACTCAGTGAAAACAAGGTCTCGGCGCCCGAGTCTCCCGTAATTGTGGAGAGGGTGCAGCAACCTGCCCAACAGCAGCAACAAT
Organism: uncultured Acidobacteriota bacterium; assembly: GCA_963768275.1. Taxonomy (GTDB): domain Bacteria; phylum Acidobacteriota; class Terriglobia; order Acidiferrales; family UBA7541; genus Palsa-360. The sequence continues at coordinate 19,002 of CAVYHH010000010.1, read as the reverse complement.
AGGTTGCTGATTCGGTTCAATCGTTGCGCGAGCGCTGGTTCCGTGGAGCGGCTTCAGACCTTACATTACCCTTTTCTTCTTAGTCTTCGCACCGGAACGCTTTGCGAGGTGCCGTCCCGCCCCGTTATGGCTTGTGCTGACCATGGCCATAATGCGTTTCAGTTCCCGCTCCAGAGACACTTCGATCACGTCGGATTGGCGTTCTCCACGTGCCACACGGCTCACGTAGGAGGGGTCCACCTTCAGTTGCCGAGCGACGCGGCCATACAGGCCTCGGATCAACGATGCCAGATTTGTAGGGGCAGCTTTGTGAACACTTTTTGCGTGGGCCATGAGGCTCCTTGAAACTTGCAAGCGAAGGTCAGGTCGAGTACCACCCGGTTTAACTAATATGTTAACGCACTTGGAGTTGGGATGCAATCATTGCATGCAATGAACACTTTCTCGCCCCATCGGCACGCGCAGTGAGTCTCTGCCAATTCTTTGCATCCCGTTAGGGGATCAAAAGCAATTTCCCGGTCGTTTTTCTTCCTTCCAAGTCCCGATGAGCCTGTTGCGCGTCCCGCAGAGGATATAGATGCTCGATGCGCAGCTTTAATTTGCCCGACGCGACCATGTTCAACACATCGGTGGCGCGTTGCTGAAGCTCCTCGTGGCTCGCCATATGATGAAACAGCGTGGGACGCGTGATAAACAAAGACCCTTTCTGCGCGAGTTTGTTCAAGTCAAACAGCGGCACCGGCCCGCTGGAAGCTCCGAAAAGCGCGAGATAGCCGCGCGGGCGGAGAACGTTGAGATCCTGATCGAAGGTGGTCTTGCCGACGCCGTCGTAAATGACGTGAACTCCCTTGCCATCGGTCAGCCGCTTGGTCTCCACCTCAAAGTCCTGCTTGGTGTAAAAAATCACATCATCCGCGCCGGCTTCCCGCGCCAGTTTCGCCTTTTCCTCGGTGCTCACCGTGGCGATCACGCGCGCTCCGAGATTTTTTGACATTTGCACGAGAAGCAGACCGACGCCGCCCGCGGCCGCGTGGATCAGCGCAATGTCGCCCTTTTTCAAGGGGTACGTGCTATGCGTCAGATAGTGCGCGGTCATGCCCTGCAACAACGCCGCGCCCGCCTGATGGTCAGTGATGCCTGCCGGAACGCGGACGAGCCGATCCGCCGGCACCGCTTCATATTCCGCATACGCGCCCGTAATCCCCGTGTAGGCGACCCGCTCTCCCGGCTTGAAATCTTTCACCTCGCTGCCCAGTTCGCTGACCACGCCGCTGGCTTCCTGGCCAAGAATGAAAGGCGGCGTCACGGGATAGCGGCCCTCGCGGAAATAAACGTCGATGTAATTGACTCCCGCCGCGGCGATTTTCACGATCACTTCGTTGGGTTTTGGCTTCGGAGTGGGAATGTCCAGAAAAGTGAGGACTTCCACCCCTCCCGTTTTCGGGACTTGAATCGCTTTCATCTAGGCTCCTCTTGGATTTGTGCTCGTTGCGTTCCGGTACAATTTTAGAGGCGGTATCATATTCCATCCGGCCTGTGGAAAAATTGTGGAACATTTTATTTTTCTGTGGAAAAACGCGTCATGATCGGCGCCAAGCGTTGTCAGCAATTGTGCCTGGAGGCAACCTTCCTGTCTGGCGTAATGTCTTCGCGATTTTATCGCCCGGACAATGGCTATGCTGCAGCCTGCATCTGCTCCGCCTCAGCCAAGCGCTTGATATGTCGAAAGACTCGTATGTGAATTTGGTGAACGATCGCATCCGACCATAGCCGCCAGTAAGACACAGGCCACATTCGATTTCTATAACGCGAAGTGCCGATAAGCAGGGTGCGGCCGCCCGGCAGACGCGTTAGCACGAACTCTGCCTCTTCCGCCTGAAAATACCCGCCATCGATGTGTCGCGTATGAATATGGCCATAGGGTGACAATTCTTCCATCACCAATGGTTCGCCGGATATCGTAAATACGAGGCGCTCGTTTTCTTGCCATACTCGAATCGGTTCGATGAACTGGCCGGTCGAAAATTGGCATTCCCGCTGTGCTTCCAGCCCTGTTCCCCGCAGTGTGGATCGAATCGGATAGGCGATTCCAACTCGGAAAGGCCATTCAGTAGGAGGAGGAAGAGTTGGAAAAGAAGTAAGGAACTGCCACACAATCTCCGGCGGCGCATTGATTTCGATTTGTGTGATGACTTGAAGAAGTGGCGGCTCTTGAAGTTTCAAGGCTTCCGTCCCCATGAGGAAGGGGACGAAGAGAAGCAAAGCGCCAAACGTTGCTCGAGTCTGAAATCGGTCCCAATGTCTTCGCTGGATCAAGTAGCCCATTGAACCGCCCATCAAGGCCAGAATCAGCCCGATTGGCGCGGCCATGGCCAGACAGATCACTCCTTCGACAGCGAGACCGAGCAACAATAATCCAAGCAGAAGAACCGACAGGCTGGCGACCGCCAGGCAGCTACCTAGGCTTCGTGGCCGGTGATAACCATGCAGCAATACCGAAAAGAACCCAAGGCAAAATGGTAGGGCGACAAAAAGTCCCCAGCCGTAAACGGCGAGCACGTTCACACTGAGAATTGTGGCTGCCGCGCCAAGCGCTGATGAAATCACTAGCGCCATTGCTGCACTGCCCCAGTTGCTTTCCGGAATGATTCGCCTGAGGGCGCGATTTCCTCCCACGCGCAAGGATCGTTGTAAATCATCAGCGCGCCGCGATGGGTAAATACACAAAATGACGAAGAACAGAAGGTTCAGATACGGCGCAAAGAACAACAGCACGAGCCACGCGGGGAGCCCCGCGGCTCGAAGCCGCCGCATCGTTAAGACTACCCCAACCCAAATAAATGGAAGCGAAAGCACCAACATCGACAGAAGGAATGTTCGATCCGTTGGGGCAATCGAGGTTACGCGCACCGCTTGATCGAGCGGTATCCAGTAGTTAAATAGATCCCACTTGCGATGAAAGACGAGTGTAGCCAAGGCACGGTCTAAGTTGTGTTTGATTGCGAAACCAACCAATCCAACGAGGGCATAGGGACCCCGGTCGAGGGTCCCTTCAGAACTCCAGAGATCAGTGAATTTCATAATGCACCTCCCGATTTTCTTAACGGGCCCAGACTTTCCAAATGACGAGTCCTAAGTTCGCGACCGCAAGATACGCGAAAAGTGATGTTAGTAGGATGTGGCCGATCAGGAAGCTTCCACCGAGTGGCCAGTCTTTGTGTTCGTAGTAGGCGAAGTCGACGACGATCCGCAGCGCCCAATAGATGCCGATGAACAGGGCCAGGCCCAGCGCGGCGCGATCTCCGTGAAGCATTTCGGCGTGCAGCACAAGCGTAAGCGTTCCGAACGCGATGATCGTCAGCACGGCGAATCCGCCATGGACCCACATCAGCTTGCGGTTGAACGGAGTGAGTTTCTGGAGATCCTCTTTCCAGCCCAGCCTCGCTGGCACCTGAAAGCTGGCCATCAAAACGCAGAAGTGTCCAATCCCCGTAAGCCACAGCGCTGCGCTGAAAATTTCTTCGGCACTATTCAGGGCGAAGAAAGTGGCAATGAAGTTCAACATGAGCAGGCTCCTATCCGGCGCTACCGGGCGCCTATGGCCGCCAGAAATGGCAAGATCACGCCTCGCACAAACCAGGGGTGGAAGAGCAAGTAAGCCGGCGCGCCAGCACAAATCACGGCAAATAACCAGCCACGAGTGCCGGAACTCAGCCCCAGCCGGTTGCCCGGTGTCGATCGTTCGAACAGAACGCCCAAGCCTTGCAGGACAAAATAACAAGTTGGCAAGCCGTACCCGCCGCGCGCCGGGAGAGAGATCACGAGTTCGTGAATCAGGCCGGAGGCGAAAAACGACAGCAGAGTCGCGGTTACGACACCGCTGCGGCTTCGCGCAGGCTGAAAAATGAGGCGATACGTCAACTGGCGAAAGCCCAGGTTCCACCGGCGTCCCCAGAAATCGCTCAGGGACGTAGCGGAAAGAGGCGCCTGCATGATCGGGCGCGCATCCACTCCGGCGGACCGCCAAAGAAGCGACAGAATGTGGAACGTGCCAAAGTGCATGAGCAAAATAATTCCCAGCATGCCTACCCAACCCGTCAGGAGTTCGCGACTCGCCGGAATGCGACGCGCGACTCCCCAGAGCAGCAACACCCCGAAAGCAGTCTTTGCGATTGCCCAAGACCATTCCTTCGCTTCCGGCCTTTGCGTGTGATGCTCGGGATCAAGGAATGCTGCGGCGTCCATACCCGGCCAGCCAAACAGGATATCCAACGCTTCGGCCTAAGCGTTGCGCCGGAAATAGTTCGGGCCTGCCACCAGCTCTGCCATTTGCAGCCAAAGAAAATTGCCGCGGCAAGCGTCCACATGAAGCACCATGGCGCGAGAAGCGGCCGAAACGCCATGGCCCCAGTGGGGAGAACAAGCAGAGGAATCCAGCCGGGCCAATCGTATCCACCAGAATGCGAGCCATCTCTTAAGCCAACCGACGCATTTTCCCTTGCGCTCGCTTCGTTCATGAGCAGCACCTCAAATCTTTTCTGTTGAAAGCAGCTTTCACGGCGCCGATCATTGGTAATGCCTCTGCAATTCCGAGGCGTATCGTGTTCCAAGAGCGTTGGCGTTTTTGGTGAGCCACGAGCTGAATTTTGTTTGCCCGGTCGCTGGTTGTTTTGACACCAGCAGATCCGCCATCAATCCTTCGATCTCCTCAAGCGTGAGAATCACATCGCCGACGATGGGCCCCACGAAGCGAAGCATTTGGTGGGTGGCGCGCGGGCTTACGTGAATGAACCTGGGGTTTGCGCCAATCGCCAATGCGATTCGTTGGACTAGGTCCTCGAATGTAAAGATCTCGGGACCGACAGCGTCAAGCACCAGGCTGTTTTCTTGGCGGGCGCAGCTTGTCGCGAGCTCCGCGAGGTCTTCCACAGACATGGGTTGGAGCCGATAACTGCCTGAGCCGGGAATTGCGAATACAGGGAAACGGCGGGCGAACCACGCAATATTGTTAATGAGAATATCCTCGATACCGAAAATGACCGTGGGCCGGAGGATGGTGTAAGACATCCCCGAATCCAGGATTGCTTTTTCAACTTGGGCTTTGCCCGAATAGTACGGAAGGTGCGAATCGAGCGAGGGATTGGCGATGCTCAGATGCACGATCTTGCGGACCCCGGCTTCTCTGGCGGCTTGGATCAGCAGGCGCGAATTTGCGACGGCGTCGTCGAATGTCGCGCGGCCATGATTGAATCGCACCCAATACGTGTTGTAGAGAACCGCAGCGCCTCGCAACGATCGAACCAAACTTGCGTGATCGCTAAAATCCAGGGAGGCGATTTCAACTTGATTCCCGAAGGAGTTCGCGCGTTTGGGATGACCGGTGATGGTCCGAACTCGCCTCCCGGAGTTCAAGAGGCGCCGCGTAATGTATTTGCCGGTGTAGCCGAACGCTCCCGTGACGACGTCGAGTTCTTGTGGCTCGCTCATAACGAAAGAACCTTTTTCAGTGAAGTGATCTACCGCGTTCACCGGTGTTCTCCCTTTGGGTCTCTAAGAACATCGTGCCGGCTGCTCTTCCTAGAAATGGAACAAAATCCAGACGCGCAAGTCCGGTGATCGGCGAACCAGCGGTAGCCGGCGTCGAGAATGCGCGGGACACGGGGCAATTTCGCCGCGGCATAGAGCGGCCAGGCCCACCAGATTTGCCGGGCGACATACACGACGGCTTCCGCGCCGCCGTAAATCTTGCCGTCGCCTGTGGCGACGCGCATTTCCCGGAGCAAATCTTCGGGCGGCAAGGCGAGGAGGGCTTGCACGCGCGGGTCCTGCAAAGCCGCGAGGCCGAAGCCGCGCTTTTCTAGGGTGCGGCGGAAGCGGCGGACCAACGAAGTGCAGACGGAGCAATCGCGGTCGAAGAAGACCCAGCCGCGGGGAGCGTGCCTTCCTTTCATATCAGTCATTTCTGAACTGAGAGAAATCATGGGCCACCAAAAAAGGCGGTCGCCCGCCTTTTCCTTTTCAGCCGCGCAGCAGCTTGCGAAGCCCGCCGCGGAGCTTGACCATTCCCTTCAGGGCGCTCGGCGAGAGGCTGCGAAATTCCTCGAACAGAGCGCTGAGCAGAACCACGAATTCCAGGAGCTCTTCCATGTGCTCGCGCGCATAGGCGTCCGTCGAGCCCGATTTCTTTGCTTCCGCCACGCACTCCCGCACGACGGCAATCGTGGGATCGAACTCGCGCCTCTTGCGCTCTTCCAGGATCACGCGAAACATTTCCCAGAGGTCCTTCATGGACTCAAAATGCTGTCGCCGGTCTCCGAACACGGAAACGCCGCGGACGATGCGCCAGCCCTGCAATTCGCGCAGGCTGGTGCTCACGTTGGACCGTGCGACGGAAAGGGTTCCTGCGATTTCCTCCGCGGATAGAGGCCGGTCGGAAAGGAACAGCAGGGCGTGGACCTGTGCGACGGTGCGGTTAATGCCCCAGCGAGTGCCCATTTCGCCCCAGTGGAGAATGAACTTTTGGGCGGCGGGAGAGAGCGATTTGGAAGTATCAGTCATTTCTGTCTGTACAGAAATTACAGTATTGGGGGCCGTTTGTCAAGACTTTTTTCCTGGCAGGCGCGAGCTCGGGAGGTTCCCCCGGGAACGCCATTCTCCTGAATGGCTTCGTGCAAAACGCCAATCGGGAGATTGGCGTTCCCGGGTTTCACCACACCGAATTAGGAACTGGATTTCCGGCGATCTCGAATTCCAATGAGGTGTTGGCGCAGCGCGCCGATTATCTCTTGCCGCCGGCCGTTGACGATATTCTTTTGAAGTTCCTCGAGGGCGATGTGCACCACGTCGTGGTGATGGAGTTCCTCGGGCGCGACTTCGTTGCTGAGTTGGAGCCAGATGCCGTGGAGCAAGTCGATTTCCTTAGATGTGAGCCGTGGGGCGTGAGGACCTAGATAGAACACTTTTTCCTGGCCGTCTGGCGAGTAGATCTCGAGAGTTAAATTGGGTCTCGGTTCAGGCAATGCCTCCCATGCCAAACCTGCTATGCGAGCCTCGTCCTCGATATTCCTCCAGGAAGACAGACCCAGCGCGATCGTGGACGACTGAAGATTTTGCGCCGAGCGCAGGATGCCTTCCCACTTTTCCGTTGCGGGAGCGACAGCCAGGTGAATGGACTTGCCCCTTTTCTCCGCCAAAGAGAGAGCGCGCGTAAACAACTCCTGTTCATTTATGCCAAATAAATCTTCCTGCGCGAGTTCACTGCCACCCGAGCCTGCACGGCTAAGAACACGAAGGTGAAGGACCACAACATCCTGCTGGCGAGGATTGATTCGGTCCAGCACCGCGCCCAGGTTGTATAGCGCATTGGAGTTCCGGATCATTACCAGCTCGTTCCCAGGGCGCACGCCAAGAGCGGCAGGAGTCAATTCCCCGTCGGACTCCAGGTTAAACATGTCCAGTTCCTGGTGCTTTGCGCCATGCTTAAGAGTAATTTTCTCGGAGATTTCAAACACGGTAAAGAAGACCAGCGTGAATGCCACGCCCGCAATCGTGGCCACTTGTTTGGTAAAGAGATTCATGATGCTCAGGGCAAAGAGCGTCACTGTGATCAAGCCCAGACCTACGGGAATCTCGACATTGCCCACCGTGAAATTCAGCGGGACACGAAAATCCCGCTTCCCCGGCTGCCTGTACCGAAGCACCAACACCGCCAACCCCTTCATCGAGAAGCTCCACATCACGCCAAACGCGTATGCTTCACCAAGGACGAAGATGTCTCCCCGGCTAAGGATGATGGTGAGGAGTTGCAGACCCACGACGAGGTTGAGCATCCGGTAGGAAGTTCCGAATCGGGGATGCGGGCGGCGAAACCAATGCGGGAGGATGCCATCCTCGGATACGCGGTTCAGGACACCGTTCGAGCCCACGATTGCGGTATTGACCGCTCCGGCCAGCATCAGGACGCCCACGAGCACCACAAAGCCCTCAAAGGCCAGCTTCAGGTTGAATGGTCCGACAAAATTCAGCGCCAGGCCGCTGATAAGGTTCCCAAAATACTGGGGCCGGACCGCATCCGGAATAATCATGGATGCGAAAAATGAAACGCCTGCCGTGAAAATCAGACTGTAGACGAATATGACGAGCCCCGCCTTTTCCAGGTTGGGCAGCTTGGGATGCTCGACTTCCCGGTAGACCTGGGCCAGCGTTTCCTCGCCGCTCATTGCGAGAACGGAGTGCCCGAGTCCGATGAGGATTCCGATCAGCGCGACCGTATGCGGCAGGCTGCTGAGGCGCAGCCAGCCCAGGGCCTCCGGCGCAAACGTCAAATTGGCATGCGTCGGCAATGGGGGAAGATGCGCGCCCCGCACCCAAACGGTCAGAATGCACCAGGCAATCATCACGACCACCATGACAGTGGTCACGTACATGATCCTTAGCGCTTTCCCGCTGGACTCCGGAATCCCCTTGATATTCTCCCACCAAAAATAAATGGTGACGGCGATCGCAAAGATTGCCGAGGTGGAATTGATAGGAAGAGTCAGATTGAGATGCACGCGGACGAACAGCTCGTTCAAAAATCCCGTCAGATATTGGCCCGCGGAGACGCCGCTGATGGGTCCGGTCAAGATGTAATCGAACATCAATGCGGATACGGAAAATTTCGCGAGCGTGCTGCCCATGGCCTCTTTGACGACACGGTATACACCGCCACGCACGAACATACTGCAGCTCTCGATATACATGGATCGCACGGCATAAGCGAACAGCATGATGGCCAGAATGAACCAGGGAGCAGCCTTACCGATGGCTTGCTCGGCGATTGCACCCGCGTAGAAGGCGGACGACCCGAGGTCATTGAGTACGATGGCGGCCGCCCGCCAGAAGGAAATGAAGGAAAGCATGGCTGTTGTCGCAACCACGACTTTCGGAAGAGCGGATTTCTGAGCCGAAACTGTCGGCTGTTGAATTTGGTTTGTCGACATATCTGTTTAGACTGGTAACCTCTGCAACGCTGCGAGCGCCGCCCGTGCTTTCTCCTTATGTTGTTATGAACAGAACGCCCGTGCCTCGAGATCGAACAAAGGCGCAAGTCGGGGGCTGAGCCCGAAAACGCGGACTGTCTCAAAAATCGCCGCACTTTCCGCTATCCACACTGATCGGCCCCTTGGGAAGCTTTCGTCAGGATTCACGCCATAAATAAATACATTAAATTTCATAAAGAACTCATAAAGACGGTGAACATTCCTGCGCCGAATTTCCAAGGCGAACCCTTCATGACGTGCAACTAGTTGGTATTGAAAGAGTTGCTCAATTGATGGGCCACGCTTGAAATTGTCCGACCTGGCCGATGGCGATGGTCTTGGCGAGCTGGATACAGGGGAATTCGCCTGCATTTACAGGAGTTAGAAAAAAAGCTATATATCCTTAGGATTCGCAAATTTCAGTGTGGGACTGGTCTTGCGAATCGGCACTCGCCGGTCTTTGGCACGCGGCTTAGGGAGCCGTGGATTTGATGATCATCATGCGCGCGACTCTCCTGCTCGTCTTCGCCAATGCATTGGGTTACACCATGCTGCGCTTCTGGCGCCGGAGGAATGCTCCGGATCCGACGGACCGGGGCGCGGGTTTCCGCCCCAGCATCGGCTTCACTCGACTCGACGGCATGGCGTCACTCTCGCTCCTGCTTGCAAACGGATCCAAAAGGAACATATGGGCGGAAGAAATTGAGATTTTTCTCAGCGGTTTGAGCGCGGAAGAACAGACCGCCCAGCCATCCTTTCATGAGATTCAAAGAATTCGTCAGATGGTCATACCTGGGGATACGTCGCCGATTAGTTTGTCTGAAGTGATTTACAAGGCGGCCGGAGATCCTCAACGCAAGTATTCCTGCGTGTTGTCATCGGTCGTGCGCTTTCGCATCGGGGAAGACCGGTTTGAGAAAAAAATGGAAAACTACAGGCTTCAGATGCTTGGACTCACGGCGTCCGGCATTCACCGGGAGCGCAAACCTGTTCCACCCTTTCAGCCTTTAGATAAATCCCAGGATGTTCCCGCCGTAGCGGCAAGGTTGAAATAAAATCAAGACGCGGGAACTTTTCCGGGCTGGCCGATCAACGTTGCGGGATCGGCGCCTTTCTTGGGACGGAATTTTTGCGTTCGCCCGCCAAACGTTTCGGCCGCATACACATTTCCCGCCGAGTCGACGGCAAACTGGTGGACACCCCAGAACTGGCCTGGAAACGATCCGTACGTTCCCCAGGAATAAAGCAACTTCCCATTCAAATCGTACTTCAGGAATTTGTTATTGACGCCGTCGGAAACCCACAAATACTGGTCGGCGGTCATCATGATGTCGTAGGGGGAACGGATGTTGTCCCACTCGTCGAGGTACTTTCCGTTTTCATCGAAAATCTGGATGCGGCTGTTGGACCGATCCGCAACGTACAGCCGGCGCTTCGCATCGATGGCGATGGAATGCGGCAGGTTGAACTGGCCGGGCGCAGAACCTTTCGTGCCCCAGGTCATCAAATATTTTCCGTTCTTATCGAATTTCACGACGCGCGTATTCACGTATCCATCGGTGATAAAAAACGTGCCGTCCGGAAGCCACGCGATGTCCGTGGGGCGCGCGAAGTGCTTATCGTCCGAGCCCCGAACGCCATGCTCTCCCAGCGTCAAAACAAGCTGCTTGCCGTCGTGTGTGAATTCGAAAATCTGATCCACTTCGTCGTCCACGATCCACACATGCTTTTCCGGATCGTAAGGGCTGATTCGCACCTTGTGCGGCCCGCGTCCACCGGCAAACAAATGATCCCACTGCGTCCAATCCTCGATCAGCGTGCCGTCCGCATCGACTATCAAAATGCAGTGCTCCAGCCGCGGCTTGCCCTGGGTCGCCGGAACGCCGAACGCGCCGTATCCGCCCGTATACCCCTCGGGCGCCTTCTCAGGAACCGGCAACTCGCCTCGCTGAAGCAGGATGATGCGATTGGGATTCTCCGCGAAGACGCCGCCTTGTGATCCCCAGGTCCATCCCGAATGGCCCAGGGGTTTTGGCCAACCCGTCACGACTTCGTAGGGGCCGGTTTCATTTTCGCCCCCTTTTTCCTGCGCCCATGCGGCGGTCTGCAAGATGGCCATGGCCATCCACAATCCACAGAATGCTATGCCTGCACGTATCCAGACTTTCATTTCATCCTCCAATAAGGCCGGCTCTCCGCCGCAGCGGATCTGCACTCGCAAGAAGAATCGCCGCAAAAAATGCGAACGGCCCGCATCCAGGACCCGTCGTTGCTGTCACGCTTTTACATTGGCATCTCATTCATGTCCACACATAAATTGCCGCGAGCCGGTTCGAATGCGGCAGATAGCGAAAATAATTGTTGGGGTTGGAATCCGGCCACGCCAATCTCTCCGCCGCGGCGGACGATTTGCGTCACGCCATTCAGGAGAATGGCGTTCCCAGGAGAGCGCTCGTATCAGGGAGTGGTGTTCACAACGCGAAGCCGCAGTCTGGTTGCGCGAATGTAAGAGTTTACGAAGTCGCGAAAATCCGGATACTTTTCGGGGGCTATGCGGCTTTGTGCGAAAGACACCGTCTGCGACGCGACCAGAACATTTCCGCTCATCGAATACTCGATCGCTACTTCGCCAAATTCCGACTTGATCGAAGTCTTTTCCGGCAGGCGCTCGATGCGCATTCCCACCGGCAATTCCAGGCGATAAACGCATTTCACATGGTACGGCGTGCCGACATCCAAGGGAAGCTGGCGAGGCCTGGGGGGAACTTCGGGAACGGCGATCCCGCTGAGAATTAAAGGCTGGAAGAACCAGCTATCCCCCGTGGACGCAGTCGCAAAATTTCCTGCAAAAGAAAACTTCTCGGTGATCTGCTTGGCATTGTCTTCCGTGCCCGAGATGGATGCCTGTCGGAACGACGCCTGATTTACATAGCGAGTCACTCTTTCCTCGAATGCCTTCACGATCTCGGATTGCGACCGCCCACGGTAGAACATTTGGCGTCTTGCATTGGAATCGCCGAAGTATTTGGCGTCGACATCCGCGGCGCCGGTTCCGTCGGACTGCAGGCGAACATTCACCGCGTATTCGGATCCATTCAGTTCCGCCGGGGCTTGCGGAATACGTTGAAGATCGCCGCGCTCCGGATAGGCGATCAGAGCGAAGACACCCTGATCCATTCCCGGGAGCTGGCCCAACGGGTCCGTTTCCGAAGTCGGATCCATCCAGAGGATTTGGTTTCGCGAATCGTACGCGGGAAACTTTTCAACCACGGAGCGCAAATTGGCGGGAACAGGCAACGCCACGATCATGTGATCGAACGTCGCCAGTGTGGGAGCCGCAGGGTCCGCTTCCACGTCTCCGCGAGTTCCAACAAGCGCGGGATAGCCACGCATTCCAACTTTATCGAGCATGGAAATCAGCAGGGTCGCCTTGTCCTTGCAGTCTCCATATTTGTTCTTGTACACATCGGCGGGAAGATGCGGCTGGTAGCCGCCAACGCCGATTTCAATGGCCACGTAGCGAATCTGGCGCGAAACGTAAGTGTAGAGAGCGTCGATCTTGGACAAGGCATCGGATTCACCGGTTGAAAGTTTCTCTACTTGCGCGGCAATTTCCGTTTCCGGCTTTTCGCCATTGTCAAAGAGCGTGTGGTAAAAGTGTCCCGCCTCTTCCCAGGATTGCAGAGCCGACGGCCCTTTTGGATCGTAATTGACGAAGACTTCGGCAGCGAGCGAAGAGAAAGGCGGTGCATCGGACTCATCGGGAATGGCGGGGCGATTTTCCGACCGGAACGCGGCCCCGTTGGACGATTGGCTGACGACTCCCACTCGGTCCGGATGATTCACAAACCAGCGCAGCGAGCCGGAAGGCACGGAAACGTGCAATTCGCTGACTCGGACCGGAATCTCATCTTCCATCTGGAACCTGCGGCCGCTGATGGGGATGTGGCCCTGACTCATGATTTCATACCCGACGAGCGATCCATCTTCCGCACCGGGTATTTTGATCATCTTCACGCGGTCATCGGAAAAGACTTCGAAATCCGCGAAATCTGCCGCGGTGATCAGATCCTTCTTCCCCGACTGCATGACATGCCCGGAAGGAGAAATCGTCCAGGTTTGAATGGACGTGACTTTGGTGTCGTTATTCTCTGATCCCACAGCGTTCAGATACTGCTCTGCGGATCGCCGGTTCAGCACTCGCAGGGCCATGCGTTCCGTCAGGACAAACCTTCCCGTTGCATCGACGTTGAAATCCGTCCACTTCCCCACGATGACCGCGGCGCTGCCGTCGCCGAAATGGCCGAGGTCGACGCGGCCTGCCGCCGCGAGCCAGTCCGGCACGGAATCGGCCCGGCCGATCGAAGGGCTTCCAAGGCACAGAAGCAGCGCGCCGAGCAAGAGTCCCGCAAATACGGCGAGGCTACTGCTCGCGGAGAACGATGACTTCCTGATCGTCTTTGGCAATCTCATCGAAGAATTTTTTCGCATTCAAATACTCGACATTAGTCGTCAACAGCACTTTTTTCAAATAAAACGTCCGCGTACAGGTCACCGTGGCGTCGTTCTGCGTGCAGGAACGAGAAAACCCTCCGAAGTCGTTCTCTATTTTAACTTCCTTGGGCAGTTGCTCGACTTTGATCTCCGGCGCCAGTTGCCATGTGCTCGTGCTGATCCGCTTTTCAAGATTGTTGAAACGCACTGCGGAGTGGCGTACGTTCGTCGTGAACCGCGGCTGCTGATACTGATCCCCCATCCAGGGATTGAGCAACAGCCCTCCGACGCCGGACTCGTTCGTCAGTTTTTCGCGCAAGTGCGCCTTCAGCACGAAGGGCTGTGAGGAGTCGCGAAATTCGGGATGCCCGATTTGAGTCACTTCGGCGTCGGAATTGCCGTAGGCGAAAAGATCGGTCAAGCGCTGTTCCAATTTCTGGGGAGCTGTCTCCATCAGGTCGGCGCGAAATTCAATGGCCTCCGCGCCTTTCAGGTCGATCTCGGTGTCCCCTTCAGACGTCCAGTCCTTGGCGACGTGCATCGTCGTCTTTCCAGTGGAAACATTGTCATCGACCGTCCCGGCGGCGATCGCGGTTTCCTGGATCTTGCTCCCTTTCACCGCCAGACCATGAACGTCCCGATCGAACCAGGGCAACTCGCCGAAGGGCGCCGCCGCATCGGCGGGATCGGCGAACACTGCGCCATCCTTGAAATTCAAGCGCGTAAGAATCCTGGAGAACTGGCTGCGATTCGGGAATCCGCCCACCAGGGTCTGCCAGTTCTTGGTGGCGACCAAGACCAAGTCCGAATCGACTTTGACTTCCTTGAGCATGAGGTAAAACAACGCATTGATTTCATCCGGATCGCCTCGTTTGGCGCTCAGGATATCATCGGCCGGCCGGCCCAGATAGATGCCCGCCAAATTGCTGGACGTGATGTTCTGCTGGAGATATTTGTAGATCGCTTCCGCCTTCTTCCGCGGATCAGGGAGTTTTTCCGCCAGCTCCTTGGCCTTGTTTCTGATCTCTTTATCGCTCTTGATCATGTTGGTCAGTTCTTCCGTCACTTCCTTGCCGACGTCGTCCCACTTGGTAATGAGCGGATACACGTCCCCTCCAAAACCCAGCTGGCTCGGAGTGAAAAGGATCATGGTAGCCAGGTCTCGATAGGGCAGGGAAAAAGGCTCGCTCAGGATCGGCCGCAAATTCTTGACGGAGAAATCGAATTGCGAACCCTTCACTGTTTCGTTCCGTGAAATCGAAATTTTGCTCGTCGTGGTTTCAAGAGGAAATTGCTGCATGGCAAGCCGGGGACCAATCGTCACCTTCAGCGAGGATTGCAGCGTCCCGAGCTCGTGCGTATCGAAAATCCAGGGGGTAGGATAAAACCAATCCTCGTTCTCCTCGACCTGATACTCGATGATCGCTCCCGGCTGCACGGACGGGAAAGTGAAACTGGACTCCAATATGGCGAAGTTTTTCCCCTCGGTATACGCCGTGCCTCGGAACACCTTGGAAGAATCCAGCGGGATAATCTCGCCCGAAGGCAGGATCGTGCGCCCTTCGATTTTGGAAATTCGCACGAACTTGGTATCCTCCACCGAAACGTTTCCGGCGTCGCGCCCGGCGTCATTGAATATTTTAATGCGGACGTAGGTCTGCGTCCGCGTGGTCCAAAAGAGGCTGGACTTCTCGATGACGTCGATTTGCCCGCGTTTGAAGAGCACCACGGCGCCCGCACCGGGATCGAGCGGGTTCGATTTCATGCTTTTTTCGCGATCCGTGACGGGGTCCCAGTCGAACGCGGCCGCACGCGGGACTTGGAATAGGAGTGCGGTGAAAATAAGCAAGTGGCAAAAGACTTTCCGGCTCGCCATGGGCAACCTCCGCAATCGCAGGGCACGGATCTTAAGACGAAAAGGCCGCGTTGAGACAGAATGGGACTTCCGACATATCCCGAACAGGGGCACCGCGCCCCCGATAGTTGATTGGTTATCATTATGCCATAAAGATTGTCAACTTAAACATCATTCATCTCGGGGGGTTACTGGACTCAGCCCTACGCAGGCGTAATGGAGCTCGGCCCGCGGGAAGCAACGGAATCCGTGGTTCGTGAATCGTGGCTTGCGAAAAATTCCATGACGCACGCTTCGGCCCAGAAGCGCGCGTCTCCCGCGTAGCGCGAGAGGAAGGCGCAGTGGCCTCCGTGTTCGGGTGCGACGACGCGGATGTGTGCATTGTTTGCGATCGCGGGATCGGAAAAACTCGAGAACGGAACGAAGGGATCGTCCTGCGCGGTCACAATCGAAGTGGGCACGCGGATTTCGCTCGCGACACGCAATGCGCTGGACCGGAAATAGTAGTCGTTGGCGTCACGGAAGCCGCAATAGGTCGCCGTAATCTTGTCGTCGAATTCGCGCAGCGTTCGGACGCGGGCCATGGGGCCCAGATCGAATTCTCCTGGAAATAGTTTCGATTTGCGCCGCATCCGCTTTTTCAGGTTGCGCACAAAATGCTCCTGGTAGATGAAATTTCGCGGCAGGCCGACTGCGTCGGCGCATATGCCGAGGTCAACGCAAGGGCAAACGCCCGCGACGCCGCGCAACTGGGGCGGCGCCTCGCCCGCAAGTTCGCCGGCCATCTTCAGCACCAGATTGCCGCCCATGGAGTATCCGGCTACGAATATTCTGGGAAGAGTATCTCGTTCGATCAGTTCGGCGAGAACGGCGCGGTAGTCTCCGGAAAGCCCTGAGTTGTAAAGCGTGGGAGTGAGGGACTCCGTCCCGCCGCAATTCCGCTGATTCAAGCGCACGGCGTTCCACCCGGCCACATAAGCACGCTCCGCAAGCCCGAGCATGTATCCGGATTCGCTGGAGCCCTCCAGGCCGTGCACCAGCACGAGTGTCGGCCGCTCTCGCGGGACGGCCTGCCAGTGGCATTCGCCTCGAATTCGAGTGCCGGGCTCGGTTTCGAAATCGCGGGGGACGCTTTGCGGCAAGCGCGGAAATCGCCGCGGCAGGAATGACGCAGCGAGCGTCTGCGCGTGCGGATTGCGCAAGAGCGGGTGTGGTTCGAACGTCTTCATTCGAACCTTCATCTTACGACAGAATGCCGATCTACCGGGGCTGGCAGGCGCGCTTGATTTCGCGCGGCGGCGCGCATAGAATGAAATTTCACTCATGAAACGCGGCTGTCGCGCCTACTCTCGTATAGTCCGCCCAGCGGCCTTCCGCTGGGCTGTGTTGTATTTGGGGGCTGTTTTTTTACCGCTCTTTTATCGATGAAGGAGAAGTGAATGGAAGGACCGATCCTCGAAGGATTGACGTTTGATGACGTGCTGCTGGTGCCGGGAAAATCCTCGGTCCTGCCCACCGAAGTCAACACGCAAACGCAGCTGACCCGCAAGATTTCCCTGAACATTCCGCTCGTTTCCGCCGCGATGGACACCGTCACCGAATCGCGCCTGGCGATTGCCATGGCGCGGCAGGGAGGACTCGGCTTCGTGCACCGCAGCATGAGCATCGACCGCCAGGCTGAGGAAGTCGACCGGGTGAAGCGCTCGGAGAGCGGAATGATCGTCGATCCAGTGACGATTTCGCCGGAGCTGACGGTTCGCGAGGCCATGGACATCATGACCAAATACCGCGTCTCGGGACTGCCGGTGACGCGAGGGGCTCGCCTGGTGGGCATCCTGACGAACCGTGATCTGCGGTTTGAAAAAAATCTCGATCAGCCGGTCAGCGCCGTCATGACCAAGGACAATCTGGTGACCGTGTCGGTGGGCACGACGCTCGAAGAGGCCGAGCGCCTCTTGCAAAAACATCGTATTGAGAAGCTGCTGGTCGTCGACGCCGACTTCAACCTCAAGGGATTGATTACGGTGAAGGACATCCAGAAAAAACTGGAGTTTCCCAGCGCGGCCAAGGACGGGCAGGGGCGTCTGATGGTTGGCGCGGCCATCGGCGCGACCGGAGACTTTTTGGAACGCGCCGTGGACCTGGCGCGCACGAAGGTGGATGTGCTTGCAATCGATACGGCGCACGGGCATTCCGCGCGCGTCATGGAGGCGATTCGCGCGGTCAAGCGCCGGCTGCCCGAAATGCAATTGATCGCCGGGAACGTGGGAACTTATGAAGGCGCGCGCGACTTGATCGCGCTGGGCATCGACGGGATCAAAGTCGGCATCGGGCCCGGATCCATTTGCACGACGCGCGTGGTGACGGGCGCGGGTGTTCCACAAATCACGGCCATCCTGGAAGCCGCGCGCGCGGCCAAAGGGACCGGCGCACCGGTGATCGCGGACGGCGGCATCAAGTATTCGGGCGACATCAGCAAGGCCATCGCGGCGGGCGCGGCGGTCACGATGCTCGGAGGATTATTTGCGGGGACAGAGGAATCTCCGGGCGAAACAATTCTCTATCAAGGGCGCACGTTCAAATCGTATCGCGGGATGGGTTCTCTTGGTGCGATGCAGGCGGGTTCGGCAGCGGCGGACCGGTATGCGCAGGAAGGCGCGCCGCGCGGAAAGTCCGTGCCCGAGGGCGTCGAAGGACGCGTGCCTTACAAGGGATCGCTCAGCGCGCTGGTCGATCAGCTCGTCGGCGGGCTCAAGAGCGGAATGGGATATTGCGGCGTGGCCACGCTTGCCGAATTGCAGGAGCGCGCCCGCTTTGTGCGCATCACGGTCGCGGGGCTGCGCGAGAGCCACGTTCACGACGTGATCATTACGCGCGAAGCGCCGAATTACCAGGTCGAATAGGTGCGGCTCTGGATTCGCGTGAAGAATTGGCTGCCGGCCATCGCCTGGGCCTGCCTGATTTCCTTCCTTTCGACGGATATATTTTCCAGCGAGCACACCTCTCGATTCATCATTCCGGTATTGCATCTGCTGATTCCGCAAGCGAGCGCCGAAACTCTCAAATTGCTGCACGCCATCATCCGGAAGTCGGCGCACCTCACGGAATATTTCATCTTCAGCATTTTCCTGATGCGCGCGCTGCGTGGACAGGAGCGCGGCTGGAAGCTGCGCTGGGCCATCTGGGCGGTTGTACTCGCGGCGGGATACGCATCCCTCGATGAGTTTCATCAATCCTTCGTGCCCAGCCGGACGGCGTCCCCATGGGATGCGCTGCTGGATACGGCCGGAGCATCGGTGGCGCAGGTTGTCTTGTGGCTTTGGCACTTGTCGCGTGGGGGAGTGACTGGTGATTAGTGATTGGTGACAGGTGTAACCCCTACGGAGGACTTGCGGGTGGCTGAGTCGATCTTTGTTGAATCAAACGGAGGGTACAAATTCGGCTTCGGCGAAATGTGGGGCTGGCTTCTATTGACTCGGCAACGGTTTGCACCAGCCACTAGTTACCAGCCACCAGTCACTCTTACTTCAGCGCCTTCCCCTTCACTTCCTCTTTTATTTCCTCGGCTGTCTCGGGCGCTGGGGTTTTTTCCTTCTTTTCCTTTTTCTTCAGCTTGGAGCCGAGCAGTTCGAG
>CAVYHH010000009.1:0-21866 GCA_963768275.1 uncultured Acidobacteriota bacterium | reverse complement strand
AGATTGCGGAGACTTCCACGGAAGAAGTCCTGCTGGTGCGCTTTCCAACGGGCCGGTGGGCGGGAATCAGCAGAACGGATTTGCCCACGATGGCTTCGGCGCACCCTCCCGAGACGCTGCTGCGCGAGGCTCTGTCCACGGCGCGCTTGCCCATGCTGCATCCCGATCAGCGACTGGATGACGCGTTGCGATTTATTCAGGGCCACGCGTTGTTGCCGGTAGTCAGTCGCGCGGGCTCGCGCAAGCTAGAAGGAGTGCTTTCGCTTCCGGATATCCTGACCGCGTATCAAAGGGCTTCCTGAAATTTATTGCCCGTGCAAAATCTGAGAGGATGCGATGGTGTTGTAGGACAGCCACTCCTGGCTGTCCGGGGTTTGCGATCGTTGTTGAGCCGACGCCACGACGTGCGGCTTTCAAAACCGCACAGCCAGGAGTGGCTGTGCTACGCAACTCACCGCGCCAAATCTGACGCAAACACCAGCCGGACGCCCTGCCGTTCCGCCTCGGGCAACATTTCGTTGAGCACTTCCAGCGTTTCCGGATGCGGGTGGCCAATCGCCAGCGCCGCGCCTTTTTCCCGCGCATCGTGAATGGCCAGCGCAAATTGCTTGCGGATGGCCGGGACCGATTGCTCGTCGTCCAGAAACACGTTGCGCCGGGCGGCCGCGACGCCTGCCGCATGCGCCGCCGTCTCCGCGACCGTCGCCACGGTCGTGCGGCTGTCGATAAAAAACAAATTGCGCTCGTGCAGCAAGGGCATCAATTCGTCCATGAGTTTTTGGTCGGCCGTGCCGAGCGAGCCTTCGTGATTGTTGACGCCCGCGGCATACGGGACAGTGTCCAGCATGCCCTCGAACGTTTCCTCCACGGCGGCCGAAGCCATGCCGGGATGCAACTCAATCGCTTCGTCTCTGGCTCCCGCATTCGAGGCCATGGGCAGGTGCAGCATTACCTGATACCCGCGCCGGTGCGCCTCTTCGGCAATTTCGCCGGAGTTTGCCTCATGTGGAAGGACGGAAATCGTCAGGGGATAAGCAATTCGGAACAGAGAGTCAGCCTGCGCGCGGTCGTTTCCAAGGTCATCGATCACGATGGCCAGTCGCGGGCGTCCTGGAGCCGCGGACGCAACTTCCGCTTTTGGCAGCGGCGTAATCAGGTGGATCGATTGCGTCCTCCGGCCATCCAAAAGGTAGTCGAAGCGCTCCAGGCCGGGCGCTCCAGGCCGCGTGACGCGCTGCAGGTGGTGAAATTCTGCGACGCGCGCCATCTCCGCTTCGATCGCGTCGTGCGCGGCCCGGTCCGGCGCGCCCGCTTTGCTGGGCGGCACGGTAATGTAAATGTGATCGGCGACAAGCGTTTGCTGTTTGCCCGGCTGGCGCGCGGCGAACTCGGGGCGCATGCCCACTTCGGCGCGGCCGCCGCTGGCGTTTCGCGCCGCAAACACAAATTCACGCGTAATATTTCGGATTCCCACGCTTGACACGGACGCGGATTTTTTCTTGCAGCCTGCCGCGAACAACAACGCAGCCGCAAGCAAGAAAAATGGGATGGAACGCAGAGGGAAAATTTGCGCAGCGAGTTGGCCGAGCGAGTCCGGTCGGCGATTCACACTTCAGGCTGCCTTTTGGGCCTCGCCACCTTTGAGCAGTTCGAGACCCTTGTTGTAAACCGGGTCGTCCCCTTTGGGCAACTGGCCGGGTCCGAGCGGGGCCTCGTCCTCCAGATCGGATGGTTCGGCGGATGGATCGACCGTCTTGGGATGCACCTCCACCGTGGGAGACACGCCGTCCTCCACGATGGATTTGCCGTCTGGCGTGGAATAAAACGCGACCGTGAGGATCAGCGCTCCGCCATCATCGAGCGGGATAATTTTTTGTTCGGAAGCGGCGCCGAAAGTGCGCTCGCCAACCAGATCGCCGCGCTTGTTGCCCTTGATCGCTCCGGCAAGAACTTCCGCTGCTCCCGAAGTGCTCGGAGAAATCAAAACGTCCACCGTGGAGTGCCATACGGCCTTCTCCGGCTCGGCATCGAAATCCTTGCGCGACACGGTTTGCCCTTCGAGCGAAGCAATCCTCCCGGAAGTCAGGAAAAGTTGCGCGGCCACAACGGCTTCGCTGACGTCTCCGCGCGTGCATTCGCGCAGGTCGAGAAGCAATTTGTGCACGCCCTGCTTGTCGAATTGCACCAGTTTGTCATGCAGTTCCGATACATCCAGAGGTTCCAGCGCGGGCAAGCGGATGTATGCCACATCGTCGCCGACCCGGTCCGCCACAACATGTTCCGGTCCGATCACCGCGCGGTTGATGCTGACCTCCTGCGGTTCCGTCTTCCCGCGCCGTATCACAGCCACTTTTACGGGAGTTCCGGGAGCGCCCTGCAAAAGAGCGTTGGCCTGCCCGACGGACATATCGCGCGTCGCGAATCCGCCGATCGATTCCAGAATTTCGCCGCTGCGCAGGGCGACCTTCCCAGCCGGGCCGTCCGGAACGACCGAGACAACCACGATATACCCGTACTTCTTCGATACGGTCATGCCGGTTTCGCCGTGCACGGCATTCTTGGTTCGGTCGCGATAGTCGGCATACTCGCGCGGGCTCAGGTAGCCGGACAGGGGATCGAGCGATTCGAGAAGTCCATGCATGGCGCCCGACGTTACGACTGCCATGTTGGGCTCATCCACGTAGTCTTCCTGGATGTGCTGCAGCACCTCGCCGTACACGCTTAAGGATCGGTAAGACTTGTCGTCCGTGGTTTTGCCGAGCACATAGCCCAGACCGACGTAAAGAAACACGACCACGGAGAGTGTGACAACGGATATTCTAGCGAGGCGGCTCATCGTTGTTATAGGCCTCATGCACGAAGATAAAATCCTAGCTATGATAGCACGACTAGCACACTGGGCGCGCGGCGATTCTCGGAGGGTTGCCCATAGGGACTTGCATGCTTCGCAGCATGGAGGCGGTACGCGCTCAGTACGGTGTAATCTTCTCTATCGGCGTGAGATACGTCTGTGAGATGCGGTCCTGCCAGCAAAGCTGATCTTCATCCCAAAGCGCCCAGACGAAGCCCAGAAAGCACGTCCCCGCGGAGATCAAATATCCAAAGCTTCTCCAAACCATCTGGCGCGACGTGGGTACGCCGCCGCTAAAGCTGACGACTCGCAAGCCGCGAAGCATCATGCCCGGCGTCGAGCCGCCGAAAACCGTGAAGAGCGCGAAATATTGGGCGTAGAAAAGCGCCAGCGTGGCGATTGCGACTGACAAGTCTACCTTGTTAAAACCGATATGTCCGCCCAGAACTGTAAAGAGCGCGAGCATTCCTCCGTAGCTGAACAGCAGCAGCCCCACGTCCACGATCGCCGCCCTGCGGCGCTCCGGAAGCGAAGCCACGGAATACAAATGCGCATGCGATAAACTTGCGCCGGCCGGTGAAGTAGCCGGCCAGTGGGCGTGGCTGCCGGCTGCGGCAGTCTCCAGATTGGGAATTGATATCTCAAATCGCTCGTTGCGATGCGCGCGCGTGCCAACCGTCTTCTTGGCAGGCGCCTGCGAGGCAAACTCCATCCTTGCCCGGGATGATTCGAGTGGGCGTGAGGGATCGGATTCGAAGGGCAGAGCCGATTGCAATTCGGCGGACGCACCGCCGCGGCGGCGGGCTCGATAATCCTGAAGCCTGCTGGAAACTTCACGCCGCCATTCGGGCTCGACGGCCAGATTTCCTTCGGTAGGAGTGGCTACTCGGCGCGAGACCGACGACCGTCCGAGGCCGCCCAAAGGGGCATCGCAGAAACAACATAAATCAGACGGGTCGCCGTTCACGGCGCCGCAATGCTGACAGGTTTTTATCACCGTTCCGTTTTGCGCTGCGGACGTCTCGCCGAACGGAAATCGGGAGTCGCGGCCATTCTATCAGCAACGCGCCGCCGCGAAAAGATTTGCATCGCTCTGTCACGAAATGGATACCCCAGGCAGCCCGGCGTGCGCCATTCGCAATCTATAGCTAGCGAAAG
This sequence comes from uncultured Acidobacteriota bacterium, assembly GCA_963768275.1. Lineage (GTDB taxonomy): Bacteria > Acidobacteriota > Terriglobia > Acidiferrales > UBA7541 > Palsa-360. The sequence continues at coordinate 17,857 of CAVYHH010000009.1, read as the reverse complement.
CGGCCCGAGGACTTTGACCTTCGCCGGCGCGGGTTCTACCTCCGCTCTGAGCGTTTTGGTGAATTGAAGAGCACGCTGGAATCATTGTAAGCCTTCAGAGGGAATGCTAGGCTAACGAGCTATTTTCAACAAAGCCCTTACAGGCTTTTCTTTCTCCTGGTGACGGGCGCGGGCTCTACTTGGAGCCCGCCGGAACAATTGGCGGCGCCAACTCATGGGATTCGTTCATAAATTCGGTGTCGCAGACCGGGGGCGCGTCCTTCTCGTTTTCATCGTGGGTCTGTTTGCGCTTCGTGGGGCTGCCGCCCAGGAAATCATTCCGCCGTCCTCATCGGGCGAGGCCAGCGTGCGCCTCGAAGCCGAACAGCAACGCAAGGAAGGCGACCTCTACTTCGCCGACGGCAAGGTCGAAATCCAGTATAAGAACCTTCGCTTGCGCGCCGACCACGTGCAGTACAACACCAAGACGTACATGGCCACGGCCCACGGCCACGTACTGTTCGATGTGGACACGCAACACCTCACGGCGGAATCCGCCGATTTCAACGTGCAAAGCGGAGAAGGCCGCTTCGAGCAGGTGCGCGGCGAAGTCATGGTGGAACACAAGCCGAACGCAAACGTTCTGATTTCGCCGAATCCGCTGACCTTTGATGCGCGGGAAGTGCGGCGGCTCGACGCGCAGACCTACTGGATCGAGCATGCCTGGTTGACCGTCTGCGAACCGGACAAGCCCAGCTGGAAATTCTCCACCACACATGCCACGCTCCATGTGGATCGTACAGTCGCCATGCTCAACGCCAACTTCCAGTTGTTCCGTCTTCCGCTCTTGTATTTCCCGTACGCGTCGGTTCCTGCGGGGCGCACGCTGCGAAAATCCGGCTTCTTGATACCGGAATTCGCCGACACATCAGTCAAAGGATTCGTCTTCGGTGACGGCTATTACTGGGCGCCGAAGGATTGGACCGATCTCTCTCTCGGTGCGGCCTATCTCAGCCGTCGTGGATGGCAGCAAAACGGAGAATTGCGCGCCAAGCCCTGGGAGAACGTGTCGATTTCAGCGAGATATTTCGGAGTGATCGACCGCGGATTGCCCGAGCCGGTGCTGAACGCTCAGGGAAATCCGGTGCTCAATTCCTCCGGCAATCCGGAAGCAGCGTTGGAGAGCCAGGGCGGCCACAGCGCGCAATTCAAACTTGACGCGCAACTGCCCCACGGTTGGCGCGCGGTCGCGGATGTCAACCAGCTCACTTCGCTGATATTTCAGCTCGCGTTTGCGCCGACCTTCGGCGAAGCGGTGAATTCCGAGGTGCGCAACGCGGGATTCCTGACGAATAACTTTCGGGGCTTCAGCGCCGACTTCGCCGCGACCAGTTATCAGAACTTCGTGAACGCCCAGCCGCAAGTCAGCGCGGACGTTCGCAGCGCTCCGGAGGCCCGATTCAGCTCGGTAGATCAGGCGCCGTGGAAGAACCTGCCGATCTATTTTGGCGGGGAAGCGTTCACCGGAGCGGTGCACCGGGACGATGAAAACCTGGTGACGAACCCTACGACGGGAGTGGAATCCGTTCAGAATGGAATTGTGACTCCCGCATTTGTGGAGCGTTCGGAAATCGCTCCGCGCGTCGTCGTCCCGTTGCACTGGGGACCCTGGCTCGGCGTTACCACGAGCTTCACTGCCCGGACCACCTTTTACAGTTCGCAACTGATCGAGGGTTCCGTGGTGAGCGACCCGTTGCGCCGGACCACAGGCGAAGTGAACGTCGATCTCCGCCCTCCCACATTCGAGCGGGTCTGGCAGACTTCCAGCGGAAAATGGAAGCACACCATCGACCCGGAGATCGAATACAACTACGTGGATGGTGTGGGTCAATTCGACCGTTTCATACTTTTCAACGAGGATGAAACGCTTACGAACACGAATGACTTCGTGTACTCCGTCACGCAGCGGCTCTTTCACCGCACTGGAGACGGCCAGGCAAACGATCTGGTCACCTGGAGAATCCAGCAAGCGTATTACTTCGATCCGACCTTCGGCGGCGCGCTCACTCCCGGAACGCGCAATGTTTTTCAGGCGCTCGATTCGGTCACGCCGTTTGCTTTCGCCGACGAACCGCGCCGCTTTTCTCCGATCGACAGCGACCTCGTTATTTCGCCGGGCGGCAAATACGATGCCGAGGTGCGGCTGGATTACGACACGGTGCGCCACAGGATTACCACGGCGGAGACGCTTCTGAAAATTCGCCCGACTGAAAATTTCAACTTTACCGTGGCGCAGTTTTCCATCGACAACACGGCCGGGCCGCCGCCCTTCAACGAGGTTTTGCAACCGCCCGCGAATCAGATTCGGGGGCAGGCGGGATATGGCGCGTCGAACCGCCGCGGCTGGAACGCGCAGGCGGGTTTCGGCTACGACGTCAAGCAGAATGTCTTGCAGAACGAATTCGTCGAAGTAACCTATAACGGATCCTGCTGCGGAATTTCGCTCGAATACCGGCGTCTTTCGCTCGGAGAGATCCGCACGGAAAACCAATTTCGCGTCTCGCTGAACATTGCAAACATCGGAACGTTCGGAAATCTGCGCCGGGAGGAAAAAATCTTCTAATCATGAAGAACAAGGACGATGACTCGCTCGCGTTTGCCACGATCGAAGAACTTGCCTCGCTGCTGGCAAAACGCAAGATTTCCCCCGTCGAGTTGACCGAGCTGTTTCTGCGCCGCATCGAGCGGCAAAATCCCTCGCTGAACGCGTTCCTGACGGTCACCGCCGAACACGCGCTCGCCGCGGCGCGGCTCGCGGAAAAACTCCTCCTCCGCCGCCGTGGCTCGCGGCGCGAAAATTCCCCACTCCTCGGGATACCCATCACGCTCAAGGACAACATCTGGACGCGCGGCGTCCGCTCGACGGCAGGATCGAAAATCCTGCGCGATTTCGTGCCGCCGGAGGACTCCACCGTCGCGCGAAAACTTGCCCGCGCCGGCGCTATCCTGCTTGGCAAGACAAATCTGAACGAATTCGCTTACGGGATTACCGGCTCCAACGCGCACTACGGCCCGGTGCACAATCCGTGGGCGCTCGATCGGATTTCGGGAGGATCGAGCGCCGGTTCCGCCGTGGCGATTGCCGCGGGACTGTGCGTCGCTTCCATCGGCACCGACACTGGCGGCTCGATCCGCGTCCCTTCCGCTTTTTGCGCGACCGTCGGGTTGAAACCAACCTTCGGGCGCGTCAGCGTTTTTGGCACCATGCCGCTCTCGCCTTCCTTCGATCATGTCGGCCCGATCGCACGCAGCGTTGCGGACGCGGCCATCCTGCTCGGCCTGATCGCCGGGCGCGATCCCCTGGACCCGACTTCTTCGCCGAGGCCTGTGGAAGATTATCGCGGCGCGCTGCGCAAGCCGCTCCGCAAATTTCGCCTGGGCCGCCCGCGCGAACTTTATTGGGAAAAGCTGGACGGCGAAGTGCGCCGCGCGACGGAAGCAGCGTTGCGCGACATGGAAAAGCGCGGCGCGTCCGTGCGGGAAATTTCCCTTCCGCACTTGAAGGAAACGCGCGAAGCGGCCGCCGACATTTCGCTTGCGGAAGCGCTGCACGTCCATCAAGCCGCCGGATATTTTCCGTCTCGCGCCGCCGATTACGGCGAAGAAGTGCGCCAGCGAATCGATGCCGGGGGAAACGTGACGGCCATTCGCTATCTGGCTGGGTTTGACGTGCGAAAGCGTTTGCTCGCCGAATTTGACGCGGCCTTCCAGGATGTCGACGCCATCGTGGCGCCCACGGTCCCTGTCCCCGCGCCGCTCATCGGCGCCGAATCGGTGCAAATCGAGAGCGAGCAAATCGGCGTGCGTCCTGCCCTGGTCGGCTCGTGCCGGCCGGCCAATTTTACGGGCCTCCCCGCGATTTCCATCCCCTGCGGATTCACGCGCGGTGGCCTGCCCATCGGATTGCAATTGATCGGTCGCGCTTTCGATGAAGCAACGCTCTTGCGGATCGCCTTTTCCTACGAGAGCGCAAATGATTGGCGCGCACGCCATCCCGTCTTGGGGTAACAGCAACTTCTCCAGAGCCCCGAACCGCGGCGGGGAGATTGGCGTTCCCGGGGGCGGCCGGCACGCGCCTCTCCCGTACTCGTGATTACCGATCACCAAGAAATCCACCGGGCAAACGCATAGTTATGTGAAAATAGACGGCGGGTGAATCGTTGGCAGGACTGCAGCCGTCTAATCGAATGTTGCAAAGGCTGTCTTGCACCATCCTTGGCCGGAGATAATTTCGTCTGATGCAAGTTTCGATTCTTTACGCTTTCGTAGCGGGAATCATTTCGTTCCTATCGCCGTGCGTGCTGCCGCTGGTGCCGGGATACGTTTCGATGCTTTCGGGAATCGGCGTCGAGCAACTCCGCACGGGCCAGCCGGCGCGCAACAGTCTGTTTGCTTCCTCGCTCGCGTTCGTCTCGGGATTTTCCGTGGTCTTCATCAGCTTCGGCGCATCGGCGAGCGCCGTGGGACAATTTCTACTGCAGCATAAGGCGCTGATGGGGCCCATCGCCGGGGCCGTCATCGTTTTGTTCGGCCTGCACCTGGTCGGGTGGCTGATCAAGCTGCCTGTGAATGCCGGACTCGTGATCGGCGGGGTGCTGGCGTTTGGCGCCGCGATTCTTTGGCGGCGATCTGGAACCGAAACCGTGGGCCCCGGCGGAATCTTCGGCTCCGTGCAATTGCTTTCCGTCGCGCTGATTTTTCTGGCCGGCCCCTCGCTGACGCGCTGGCTCAACCGCGATCTGCGCTTCCACAATCTCGGCAGCCAAACGCAAGAAGAAGCCAAGGCCGGCGGCGCGTTTTCCGGCGTGACCAGTGGCTTCCTTCTCGGCTTCGCATTCGCCTTCGGATGGACGCCGTGCATCGGCCCGATTCTCGCCGCCGTCCTGGTGCTGGCCGCGAACACGCAGACGATTTCTCGCGGCGTTTTTCTGCTGGCTGTCTATTCGGCGGGCCTGGCGGTCCCCTTCCTGCTCACCGCGATTGGAATCAACCAGTTCCTGCGTTTTTACCAGCGATTCCGGCGCCACCTGCATACCGTGGAGGTGTTGAGCGGCGTGCTGCTGCTGTTCGTCGGCGGCTTGATTTTTTTGAACCGGCTGACATGGCTATCGGGTAAACTAGTCTTTCTGAATAAGTTCGCGCTGTAACGGGTGCGGGCTGTCGCCGCGGCGACGAGCCCGCAAGAAAGAAGTTCGCAACATGAAAAAGGGCATCTTTATTGCAGTCGGCGTGGTTGCATTGCTTGCCGTCATGGTCTGGGCCGACCACAAATTCCCGGCGGCCGGTGTGCCCTCCGCGAGCGCGCCCGCCAAACCGACCGATGCCCCAACTGTCACTCTGAAGGATCTTAACGACAAGGACGTCACCCTCCAGCAGTATAAGGGCGAGGTAGTCCTTGTGAACTTCTGGGCAACCTGGTGCGCGCCCTGCAAAGTGGAAATCCCGTGGATGATCGAATTCCAGCAAAAGTACAGCCCGCGCGGCTTTACCATCCTGGGAGTTTCCATGGATGAAGACGGCAAAAAAGCGATCGAACCCTTCCTCGAAAAAGAACGCTTCGACGTGAACGGCCAAAAAGAGCCGATGAGCTATCCCATCCTGCTCGGCAACGACGCCATCGCGGATAAATTCGGCGGGATCCTGGGCCTTCCCACCAGCATGCTCTTCAGTCGGGACGGTAAAAAGGTCAGGACGATCGTCGGCCTCGTCAATCACGACGATATTTCCAAGGCAATCGAGAGTCTGTTGTAAGCAAGCCCTCTACGTGACGATGAGCATCATGAATGACGAGACACGGAAGATGGCCCTCGAACTTTCCAAGCTAACTGGCGAGAGCCTGACTGCTGCCGTTAAAGAAGCAGTTCGTGAGCGCTTGGAGCGGGTGCGGAACGAACAGGCGGTAACTCTGGCGGATCGCCTGCTACACATAGGAAAAGATTGCGCAGCGCACCTCAAAGAACCCTTCCAGTCGGCGGATCACGGAACCGTCCTGTACGACGAATTGGGTTTGCCGCGGCCAAAGCGATGAGCGAGCCCAACCATTCGGACCTCACAATGGCGCTTGAATAGCGAAAGTTCCCGACCGATGTAACTTCCTCAGGCGTTGCGCATATGAAAGAATAGAGGCGTGACGCAAAGCGCATGAAACTTCAACTCCGATATTTGCGCGAACCGATCGGCGTGGCGCTGGAAACGCTGCGCGCGCACAAGATGCGCTCGTTTCTGATGCTGCTGGGGATCGTGCTGTCCGTTTCCACTCTGATCATGGTGGTGGCGCTCATTTCCGGAGTGAATCTGTACGTTGAGAATCGCATCGCCAACCTCGGGTCGAACGTATTCCTGGTTCTGCGTTTTCCGATTATCACGGACATGACCGAGCTGGTGAAGGCCACGCGGCGGAACAAACCGATCACCTGGGACGATTACGTATTTTTGCGCGACAATTCCAAGCTCGCCTTGCGCGTCGGCGCTCAGGCCAATCTCCTGGGCCGCACCAAGGCCAACGGCCAGACCGTCGAAGACACCACCATCTACGGCGTGACCGCGAATATTGGCGACATGAAGACCGAAGAGCCCGCCTCGGGACGCTACATCACCGACACGGACAATCAGCACCGGTCGCTCGTCGCGCTGATCGGCACGGACGTCGCGGAAAAACTTTTTCCCGGCGTCGACCCCATCGGCAAGGAACTCGATGTGGACGGGCGGCCCTACGAAGTCGTGGGCGTGGGAAAACCGATCGGCACGGTGCTGGGCCAGACGCGGGACAACTACGTCTACATTCCGATCGAAACGTGGATGAAGTTTTATGCGACGAGTACGACCAGCCTGGCGATCAACGTGCAAACCCGCGGCTCGGACTGGATGTCGCGCACGCAGGAGGAATCGGAAACTCTGATGCGCGCGCGCCGGCACATCAATCCGAACGATCTTGACAATTTCGGCGTCCTGGACAGCGGCTCGCTCGTGGATTTATTCAAACGAATCACCGGCGCACTCGCGGCCTCGATGGTCGGGATCGTCGCGGTTTTCCTGGTGATCGGCGGCGTGGTGATCATGAACGTGATGCTTGCGACGGTGACCGAGCGCACGCGCGAAATCGGCCTGCGCAAATCCTTGGGCGCGCGCCGCAGCGACATTCTGCTGCAGTTTCTGACCGAGACCGCCGTAATGTCCACGATCGGCGGGGCGATCGGCGTCGCCTTGGCCTACGTATTCGCGCTGGTCATCGCCGCCAACACGCCCGTGCCGATGCACGTCCCAATTTCCGCGGTGATCATTGCCTTGGGCGTGTCGACCGCGGTGGGCGTGTTCTTTGGGATCTATCCGGCGAGCCAGGCCGCGAACTTGAGTCCGATCGAAGCGCTGCGGCAGGAAATGTGAACTTGACCGGGAACCCATGCGAATAGCGCTCGGCGAAAACGCGAACATGGCTCTGGACACGCTGCGGGAGAACAAGCTGCGTTCGTTTCTCACCGTCCTGGGCGTTGTCATCGGAATCACGGCGCTCATCACGGTTGCGTCCATCCTGGTGGGATTCTACGCGGATATCACCGTTTACCTGGACGCCTTCGGCGCGAATACCATCTGGGTGTTCAAAGTAGCCCCCGGGATCAGCACCGGACGAATGACCGCCGAGGAGCGCAACCGCAAGCCGTTGACCTACGAAGATGCGCAAGCCATCCGGGAGCAATGTCCGGCGGTGCAGGAAGTGTCCGTGTCGGTATTTAAGCGCGTCTATGACTTCAATCGCCAGCCCGATATCACCGCGCGCTACAAGGACAAGGAAGTCAGCGGCCTGAATTATTCAGGATCGGATATCTACTATCCGGACGTGTACAACGCGAGAACCTACATCGGCCGCTATTTTACCGAAGCGGAAGATCTGCACCGCGCGGACGTTGCCGTCATCGGCTACGATCTCGGCAAGGCATTTTTTCCGGACGGCAATGCGGTGGACCAAATTATTTACGTCGAAGGATTTCCTTACCGCGTCATCGGCGTATTCGAGCATCGCAAGGGCCAGCTCTTCCAGAATCCACCCGTAGAAAAGCAGGTCCTGGTGCCCTACCATACCTACCGCAAACATCACCCCGCCGACGACGAGCATTTCATCGGCGCCGTGGCGGCTCCCGGGAAAATGGCGGAAGCAAAGGACGAAATCAGCGCGGTCTTGCGCCGCACGCGCCACGTTCCCTATTCGGCGCCGGAAAATTTCGGTCTGTCCTCCGCCGAGGAAGTTGCCAACCAGTTCAAACAGATCACCGGTTCGGTTGCGCTGCTGACCGCCGTGGTCAGCTCGATTGGCCTGCTCGTCGGCGGAGTCGGCGTGATGAACATCATGCTGATGTCGGTCACGCAGCGCACGCGCGAAATCGGCGTGCGAAAAGCGATCGGCGCGCGCCGCCGCGACGTCATCTGGCAGTTTCTGACCGAGGCGATTGTGCTCACGGGCTCGGGCGGAGTCATCGGCGTGCTGTTGGGAATTGGCATCAGCCTGCTCATCCACGTGATCTGGCCGAGATTGCCTTCCACCATACCGCTGTGGGGCGTTCTTTTAGGGGTCATCGTCTCCATGGCTGTCGGCCTATTCTTCGGCATCTATCCGGCAGTGAAGGCCGCACGGCTCGACCCGGTGGACGCTCTGCGCTACGAGTAGAGAGACGATTTCAAAATTTGGATTTGATTCAGGATTTCAAATTTAAAATTTCAGTACTAAGAATTTTTGCTTCATGAATGGAATTTCAGATCCGAACTTCCGGCAAGTCGAATCCACATTTCACGATCGATTCTAAAATCTCAAATTTGTGATCGTGAATTTCAACTTTCCCGTTCGGCATGGATTGTGTCGCGATTTGCATCGGATGCATCTCCGTGGCCTTTGCCGAGGACTTTCTCGATCGTTGCGAAGAACTCGCTGGTCCGAATCGGTTTTGAAACGTAGGCGTCCATGCCGGCTGCCAGGCAGCGTCGCTCATCAGCCGCGAGGGAGTGCGCCGTCATGGCAACGATTGGAATATGCCTGCCTGTGAACTGCTCCCTTTCCCGAATGGCGGCAGTGGCCTCAAATCCATCCATCTCCGGCATTTGGATGTCCATCAGCACGACATCGAATTCTTCCTTTTCAAGGGCTGCCAGCACTTGCCGGCCGTCGCCTGCGACTGAAACGATGTAACCTCGCTTTTCAAGAAGACGGACCGCGAGCTTTTGATTTACGGCGTTGTCTTCCGCCAGGAGAACTCGCGATTGGTCCCGGCTCTCTTGTGAAAATGAATGGGCGAACGGCGAAGCGTTATTGCGAGGAGCTTGTTGCAAGACACTACAAATTGATTGCAGCAGCTCCCCCTGGCGCACCGGTTTCACGAGGTAGGCGGAAATTCCAAGCTCCCGGCAACGCGCCGCGTCCCCCAGCCGCCCTGCGGAAGTGAGCATCACGACTTTCGCATCTACCAGTCCTGGATCCTTTCGAATCTGCTCAGCGACGGCAAACCCGTCCATTTCCTGCATCTGTCCGTCCAACAGAATCAATGGGAAAGGGCGGCCGGCGGTTTTGGCGGCTTCGAGAGCCTGAAGCGCCGCGCGGCCGCCGTCGACCGCTGTGGGTTTCAGGCCCCAACGGGTCAGCATGCCGTTCAGGACTCTACGGTTTGTCAAATTGTCATCCACGACGAGGGCCTTTAGATCACGCAACTGTTCGGGTTGAAGAGGTTCTGAACACGGGAGAGATGTCGAAGGGGAAAGAGCGCCTTGAACAGGCAATCGAACCGTGAAATGGAACGTGCTGCCTTGGCCAGGCTGGCTCTCGACTGACATTGTCCCGCCCATCATGGGCACAAGTTTCGAGCAGATCGTCAACCCCAACCCAGTCCCGCCGTAGGTTCGGGTCATGGAGCCATCGGCCTGCGAGAAGGGCTCAAAGATCTTTTTTTGCTTTTCGACGGGAATGCCGACGCCGGTGTCCTTTACCATGAAACTCACGCAAGGATCGCCGGCAACATTGAGTTCTCGGGCCACGCTAACAATGATTCCCCCCTGTTCCGTGAACTTGATAGCGTTCCCGATCAAATGCACGAGCACCTGCCGGATGCGGCCAGGGTCGCCAACGACGGCATCCGGAACGTCTGGTTGGACCTCGTATCTCAATTGCAGGCCCTTCTGTTGCGCCCGAATCCGGAATCCTTTCATTGTTTCGGCCAGGCTTTCGCGGAGAGCAAATGGGACCGAGTCGATCTCCAGCCGGCCCGCTTCTAAGTTGGAGAAGTCCAGAATATCGTCGATGACGGACAGCAGGGCCTCCGCGGACAATTGAGCCAGGCCCAGGTTTTCGCGTTGCTCGGAAGTGATTTCCGTATCCAAAACCAATTCGGTCATGCCGAGAATGCCGTTCAGCGGCGTGCGAATTTCGTGGCTCATATTGGCAAGGAATTCGCTCTTGGCGCGATTCGCTGCTTCTGCCCCTTCCTTGGCTTGCCTCATTTCATTCTCAGCCCTCTTTCGTTCCGTGATGTCTCTGTTGACGCCAAGTACGCGCTGGGCGGCGCCGGCGGGGGTGCACAGTACTGCCCCGTGGGCCTCGACGTAGCGAATCTGTCCGGATGGCCACACCACTCGAAACTCACTGCGGAATTCCCCCTTCTCGGAGATAGCGGCATTGACCGTGGCGAGGGCGGCCGGGAAGTCCTCCGGGTGAACGCTCCTCTCCCAATCCTCGTAAACACCACGGAAATCTTCGGGCAGGATGCCATGCAAGTGGCACATAGACTCATCCCAGGTCAGCGTGTTCGTCTCCAGATTGTATTCCCACACGCCGAGCCGGGCAGCTTCCGCCGCCAGTTTTAGCCGAGCCGCGGTTTCCCGTACCGCGTCTTGCGCGCGCTTATTCTCGGTCATGTCGCGGACCGCTGCCAGCAGCATAGGCCGGCCGCTCAAAGTTACCGCTTTCAGCCATACTTCAGCCGGAAAGACCTCGCCGTTCTTGCGCTGGTGCGTCCACTCGAAACGCTCCTTGCCATTTCGTAACGTGGCGGCAATCTTCTGGACAGCCGCCACCCGCGAAGGCGTGCCGTCGGGTTGGTTCGGGGGTGAGAAATCAGCCGGGTGCAGCGCAATGAGTTCTGTCCGGGTCGAGTATCCGAACATCTGCAGAGCAGCCGTATTGCAATCCAGAAAGCCGTTTTCGTCCATGAGCAAATTCGCATCCGCCGATTCCTCGAACAACACACGATGCTTGCTCTCACTGTCATTCAGCAGCTTCTCGGCTCGTCTGCGGTCGGTGATGTCGCGAATCGCGCTGGAGACAAGGATCCCATCCTCCGTCTCGAGCGGGCCGAGCGTAATTTCCGCGGGGAATTCACTCCCATCTTTGCGCAAGCCATAGAATTCGAATCCTACTCCCGCGCCCATCGGACGGCTTTTGGGGGCGGCGAAAAAATGGGTTTGGTGATGTTGGTGTTGTCCCCGAAAGCGTTCCGGCATGAGCGTCTCCAGTTTTCGATTGAGCATTTCTGAACGCGGATACCCGAACAATTTTTCCGCTTGCGAATTCACGAGAACGATTTCCCCTTTGCTGTTGACGATGATCATTGCGTCAGGCGCCGATTCCAGGAGCCCCTTGAACTTGTCCTCCGCCCGCTTCCTGGATTCAAGCTCCAATGCTTGTGCGGTGAACTGGCGATCGATGAGCGATGTCAGGATCGCAAGGCCGAGAACCATGAAAGTGACAAGGATGATGCCGGCCATGCTGAGCGCGGAGATGCTGATCGCTCGAGAAAAATCACCGTTGCCCGAGGTGGTAGAAGTAAAACCGGCCGCTGCCATCCCCGTGTAGTGCATGACCGGGATCGCTGCTCCCATGACTACCGCGCTCAGGGCTTTTCGCCAGCCGCCCGATTTCGTTTCCCCTCGAAAATGAAATGCCAGCCGCAGGGCGACGAAAGAAATCAAAATTGCCACAACGATGGAAATGGCGACGATCCCGCGAGAATAGTGGCACATGGCCTGAAGCCGCATCGCGGCCATGCCGATGTAGTGCATGCCCGCGATACCCCCGCCCATGAAGAAGCTGCCGGCAACGGCTTGCGGGAGGCCCATCCGTTCCCGGCTTACGACGAACAGAGCGATCGCCGATGCGAAAATGGCGGCGAGTAGCGACACGGCTACCGTCGGCCAATCGTATTCAACCGGGATCGGCAGGTGGAAGGCGAGCATCCCCACGTAATGCATGGACCAGATGCCGATTCCCATGGCGATGGCGCCCCCGCCCAGCCAAAGTCTGCGCGCCACGCCTCGCGCCGAAGTCACCCTCCCCGCCAGGTCCAAAGCGGTATAGGAAGCGAGCACGGCGATGAATACGGACAATGCGACGAGGCGGTAGTTATACGACCCCGCCAACTCTAAATCAGGCGAGAACATAGCTCTGCCTTTCCGTGCTCTCTGGACCCGGGCTCTTTTCAAGCCCCGGGGCTGATGGGATGACTCCACGGGTCCGCTATTCGACACAAAATGGACAGCGGTAAATCCGAGGAGCAATTTGGAAGGGACTCCAGTTTGAACGGAGCAACTAGCCGAGTCAAGAGCAACGGGCATGTCACGGCGCACTAGTTAACCAGCCGCAAATTGTTTGACCATGGCCCGAACACATTCGCCTTCCGCCGGCTATCTTGCCCGCGCCGCGGCTTCGCGGTACTCTGTTTCTGCCATGGATGAGCAAGAATTCCAGAGACGATGCGATGCCGCCTTTGAATCGCTGCGCAGCCGCCTTCAAGAAGTGGGCGATGAGCGCGGATTCGAGGTCGAGGGAGGAAGCGGAAAACTCGAAGTGCTCTTTGAAGACGAGGATGAAACCCGATTCGTGATCAGCCCGAACACGCCGGTCCGGCAAATCTGGATCTCGGCGCTGACCACCAGTTTCAAGTTGTCGTGGTCGGACGCGGCGGGAACTTTCGTCCTCGATAAAACGGGTGAGACGCTCATGCAACTCATGGGGCGCATCCTCACCGAACAGCTCGGCAGCCCCGTGACGGTCTAAATTTTATGAAATCACTTCTTGAAAACGTCCTGCGATTCTCTGGCCGTCGCGTCAATGTGCCAGTCAGCGATCGTGGCAATCGTGCGTCACGCCTGCTTGCGCGGGTTGTGCTTCTGGCGCTGGCTGCGCTCATCGTTTCCAGCGCGTCGGCGCAGGATAGCGCCTATCCGGCCGCGGCCAGCGTGCTTCAGCCGCAAGCCTACGTATCGTTGCAGCCCGTGCCGCGCGGCCGCTCTTTTGAAATCGCGGTGGTCGCGAAAATTTCTCCGGGCTTTCACATCAACGCGCATGTGCCTTCCGAAGATTATTTAATTCCTACTAAAATTCTGGCCGATCTATCTCCCGGAGTTTTTCTCGTGGAAACAACGTATCCGCGCGGAGTGATGCGCGCGTTTCGATTTTCGAAGACGCCCCTGCGCGTTTACGAAGGCTCCTTCACGGTGCTGATGAAACTGCGCGCGAATGGCTCCGCCCCGCTCGGTCCCCAAAAGATTGGCCTTACGGTTGGCTACCAGGCCTGCAATCAGGACGCTTGCCTGCCGCCGACGAAAGTTGCGGTGACGGCGGACCTGGAAATCGCCGCCGTGGACGCATCCACGCATCCCGTCCACGCTGATATTTTCTCTGCGGCTCCCGCTGAGAAGTCCAAGTAGGACAGGCTTCAGCCTGTCGCTTTGTGATGGAGTTGCGTATAGAAACCCGACAGGCTGAAGCCTGTCCTACTCGTTCGATCCCCAATTTTCGCGGAATGGAATCAGCGCGCAGTGAACGCTTCGACAGCGCGGCGCAGGCGGCTGACAACGCGCTCCTTGCCGATCACCAGCATCGTTTCAAACAGCGGCGGCGCCACAGCCTGCCCCACGATCGCGACGCGCGTTGCATTAATCAAGAGACCCGCCTTTACGCCTTCCGAGGCGGCCAGTTCACGCAGCGCGTGGTCGCACGCGTCGTGATTCCAGTCGCTAAGCGCCGCAAGGGCGTCCGCAAGTTTGCCGAGCATCGCGCCCAGGCGTTCGTCCTTCCAGAATTTCTCGCGGGCCTGCGGATCATACTCAAACGAATCGCTGAAAAACGCGCGGGCCCACGTCGAAAAATCCGGCAACAAGCGCGTGCGCGGACGCAAGAGGTCTACCGTTTTAGAAAACCATTCTCGCTTTTCGCCCGCCCATTCCGCCTGCCACAGCTTCGAGCGCTCCAACTCGCCTTGCACGAAAGGAAGAAGCTCGTCGATTGGCAGCTTCTGCAGAAATTGCGTGTTGAACCATTCGAGCTTCGGCCGGTCGAAGACGGCATTCGTGCGGCTCACGCCCTCGAGCGAGAATCGCTCGACAATTTCAGAGGTTCGCATAAATTCTTCATTTCCCGCCGACCAGCCCAGCAGCGCCAGAAAATTCCGAAACGCTTCGGGCAGAAAACCTTCGTCGCGGTACGATCCCACGCTGGTCGCGCCGTGCCGCTTGGAAAGCCGCGTGCGGTCCGGCCCCAGAATCAGCGGCACGTGCGCAAAAATGGGCGGCGCGGCGCCGAGCGCGCGATACAGCAGCGCCTGCTTCGGCGTATTGGAAATGTGATCGGAGCCGCGAATCACGTGGGTGATCCGCATGTCGATGTCGTCCACGACGGCGCTCAGTTGATAGGTTGGCCCGCCGCGCGCCTGGCCTTCCTTGGGCGAGCGCAGAAGAACGAAATCCTCGATCTCTTCGTTCGACACTTCGCGCGGACCGAAAACGGCGTCCTCGAATTGCGTGGTCGCCCCGAGCGGGACGCGGAAACGAATCGCCGCATTTTCCGCGCTGAGTCCGGGCTTGCCTTCGCGGCACGCGCAGCGAGTAATGCGCCGCGGCCCCTGCTCTTTTTTCTCGTCCTCGATTTCATCGACCGCGTCGCCGCCCGCATATTTCTCCGGCGGACAATCGCAAAAATAGGCCGCGCCCGAAACGGCCAGCTTCAGCGCCGCCTCACGATGCAATTCCAGCCGCTGCGACTGAAAGTACGGCCCTTCGTCCCAATCGACGCCGAGCCATCGCAGGCCGTCAAGAATGCCTTCAACCAGTTCCGGCCGATTACGTTCAATGTCCGTGTCCTCGATGCGCAGGATCATCGTGCCGCCGCGGCCGCACGCAAACAACCAGTTGAAAAGCGCGGTGCGCGCGCCTCCCACGTGCAAATAGCCCGTCGGCGAGGGCGCAAACCGCACGCGAATTTCTCCGGCCGGCTTTCCCGATGCGCTCGAAGTGGTTGACATGCTCCTTGCCAGTCTCTCCTGTGAGTGAAAAACGCTTCATCTTAGCCGAACCGGCGAAGGAAGGCGAGGTACCGCAGCGGGCGGGAGAGGTGTCATTTGATTTTGAAGGCTGGCGGCAACCTCACTAGAGTGACCCACCAATTGCTTATGCGGCTTGCAATTGTTCTTTCTGGCGCTTTATGAAATCACCGAGCAAAGGGACGGCAAATGAATACTTACTGTAGCGATTTTTATATATCAATCCAGCTTCGGCCAGAGACACGAGCATTTGATTGACGTGGCTGCTGCTAAATGATCGCCTTGAAGACTTGTTTGCTGGGCTTTCAACAATCTCTTGCACCGTGAACTCAGCGTCCGCATTTGGGAGTTCCGCGATAAGTCCTAATAGCTCACGTTGTCGGTCCGTCGCTTTTGCCCATCTACCAGCGAAAAAGTCGGAATCTAATTTGGCAATTATTTCCCCAATGGGAATTGGAGGGGGTTCTTTACCTCCCTCCACGGCCTGAACCCAAATGTCAAACACCTCGCGGCAAACATACTGCACAAAATAAGGATAACCTCGCGCAATTTTCCATATTTTCCTTATGGACTTGTCGTCAAACTCGACGGGGCAGTCTTTTGCGTTATTGATTGGCTGGCGAATAGCCTCGGTGGATTCCGATTCGCTTAGAGGCTTCAAGAAAACAACAGTAAACATGCGCTCGGAGAACGTTCGCGCCTCAACGAGTTTCGGGAATAACGTCGGAAGCCCAACCAGTGCCAACATGAAGCGGTAACCCTTTCTTTGCAAAGACTGAAACAGATCGAGCAGCAAGGACAAAGGATATTGGTCCTTCTTGGCATGGTCTGTCAGGTTCTGCGCCTCATCGTAGGCGAAGATGATTCCTTTACGACCGGAGACTTCGACAAACGGCCACACCCTTTCTAAAACTCCTTTTAGCTTGTCCAAGACAAGCCCCGGAATGCTGTCATACATGGCCCGGAGGGCAGGATAATTGAGCGAAATCGTTACCTCTTCTGGTTGTTGTGAGAAGCCAACTTTTGCGCGCTCTTTTTTTGAAATCACGAATGAACTAGCAACAACGGATAAGTCGGTCAAAAGACGTGTTGCCAAGTTTTCCTCACTAATGCTGGTAGATTCTGAAAGATCGGTTCCAGCCCATAGCCAGCCAGACTTTATTGCTATCGGCTTGAACGTCTCTAATAGGACGGTCTTCCCCAGTCCCCTTAGGCCGGTCAAAACCAGGTTCTTGAGAATGACGTCTTGTCCGAGGAGTCGGCTGAACTCTTGGGACTCCTTTTGCCGTCCAGCAAGGTAGGGCGGCATATGCCCAGCTCCGGGACGAAATGGGTTTTGCATAAACACTCTCCTCCTCAGTAGGATTAAGGCTAGCTTAGTCGAATGGATTACTTTACGTCAAGCTATAAATTTAGCTTGACAGGTAACTCACAGTTATTCTAGGATGGCACTGAAGTGATCATCGGATTGTTTGGTTCGCAGTATTCACTAAAGGCAGCATGATCCCATAGGTGCACAAAAAAGAGGCATACTACATGTAGTGGGTAGGTTGCAGATATGGTATCATTTAGGAGTTGTAAAACAAGAAAGCCCCACTTTGGCGAGTGGGGCTTTCACGATCACGTTGACTGACGGTGATGGTGAACTGACAACACCATTCTAGGCGTCCATGACGCTCTCCGTCAACAACCAAATATAAACTGCGAGGCACGCGGTACAGGCGTGTCCTGCATTGCCAGCCCAATGGGGGCAGCGGAGAAGATATGGCTTTCCCAAATCAAACAGCACGTGCATTCACAAGAGCTAACATTGAAGCGATCACTCCCGGTCAGATGGGATGCTATGGCCTGTTTATCAATCAAGGTGCTTGGGTATACATCGGGAAGGGAGACATCAGAAAGCGTCTCCTAGAACATCTGAACGGGGACAATCCGTGTATTACAAGAAACGGCCCTACACACTATGTAGACGTAGTGACGAACAACATGGATCAAGTAGAAAAAGCTCTGATTCTTGAATGTAACCCGACCTGTAATAAGAAGTTGGGCTAAGAACAGCCTGAACCGGTTCCGTCGAATTTTCCAGAGAGGCGGCTGAAATAATAATCTCTGCCGTTGACGGAGATTCTTGTGCAAATTACCCCGACTTTTATTTCCAACCTTTGACCAGAAAATGAGTCATTAATTATGATAGGGGCGATCATGCCGGGTAGTCGCGCGCGCCCAAGAATCCTCCCGACGTACTGCCGAATTCGACCCTTGAGAATGTCTAGTCGCGAGGCATTCTCAGCGGAACAACGAACTTGACCTTGAAATGGCACGATAGTGCTCATGGCTGGACATAGCCTTGCACGATTTAGTAGGGAACACAATTAGGATTTTGTCAGAAGCGGCTCAAACTGCACGACTACCGGTATTGTGGGGACACTCCTACCGACAACATTATACCATGTTGGTCAAATCACGCCGGCATCGTGCGATCCCCCCACGTCCCCTAAAAATAGAGATAGGTCAATTCTTAGTTGAAA
>CAVYHH010000008.1:0-25257 GCA_963768275.1 uncultured Acidobacteriota bacterium | reverse complement strand
AAGCCGTGAAGGCGCTGCATCAGGCCTTCGGCCTCGGGCGGCAGGAAAAAGGCGACGACGCGCGCACCGTCGCTCAGGTGACCTCTTAGCTGATTAGGGCAGCGTGAACTCGAACAATGTATCAGACGTGGGGGCCCCGCCGCATCCGATCGCGCCCCCTGCAAAGTATGCATGCACCCCGATCGCGCCTGCGCCGAATCCGTTCCGTACTTCTGGGATTGGCGCGAGGGTCATCCACTTGTCGGTCTTCGGATCGTAGGCTTCGTTTTCCGTAAAACCTTCTCCGCCCCCGCCTGACTTCGGGTGTCTGCATTCTCCGCCCACATAAAGAATCAGCCCGTGATAGTAAACGATCGCGCCGCCACTTCGCGCGGTCGGCAGCGGCGCCGCCGATTTCCAAGTTTCTGTCTTCGGATCGTAGACGTCATGGAGTGTCACCAAATCCGTGTACCCTGCCGTGCGGCCGCCGATGACGTGAATCTTGCCGTCGACGGCGATCACGCCCGCGTGGTCTCGCGCCGTGGGAAGCGGAGCGGCTTTGCTCCATTTTCCAGTCGAGGGATCATAGACCTCGTGCGTCTTGACGGTCACTTGATCGAGGCCGCGCCCGCTAATCGCGTGGAGTTTTCCGTCCACGAAGGCCGTGCCAACGGATGCGCGCGGGCTGCTGAGCGGAGGAAGCGCGCGCCATTTGTCGGTTGCGACATCGTACTCGATTGCGATGTCCATGGCACCGGTGTGCGGAACTCCGGTAAAGCCGCCGAGCACGTAGATTTTTCCGTTTCCGGCGGCGACGCCCGGATGGCTCGTCACGTGAGGCATCGGTGCAAGGTCGCGCCAGCGATTTGTGGCCGGATCGTATTCAGTGAGAAGGTTCGTGGCCGGTTCTCCATTCGATTCGCCGGCGATCACGTAAATCTTGTTGCCAAGCGTAACAGAGCCCACTTCAAAGCGCTTTGTGGGGAGCGGCGCTTTCGTCGACCAGGTTCCCCTCGGAGCGGCCGATTGCGACCACAACAGCCCTCCGAATGACAAACCCGCAAGCAAGAAGAAGCAGGACACCCCAATCCAGCGCCGAGCGGAGTGAGCTCGATTCATCTTGACCTCCCAGGCATCACGTTAGCCCACTTCACAATTTAAGCAAACAGTTAAAATTCGAGGCTCGCTGGAGTGGCACAGGCTTCAGCCTGTGGGGTTTGGTCCTTGCTCAGCCGGAAAACCCCACAGGCTGAAGCCTATGCCACTAAACGCCCGCCCGCGCGAAATGATTTCGCGCGCGACAATATCCGCGTTGAATATTCAGGCGCGAACAAATGTTGTATTGGCGGGATCGGGGGCGGGCGCCACTTTAGCGCGCCCATTTGCGGCCAGATGTTCGAGGATAAGATAAATGCTTTCGGCGGATTCGGCCGCCCGGCCGCCGCGGCAATCTGGGCGGCCGTCTGCGGCGTGCTTGAAAGCGCTGCATGCGCTTTGGCCTGGAGGCTGAGCACGGCTGCCGCGGCTTTCTTCCCTGCTTCGACGCCAGGCTGGTGATATGCATTGATGTGGATCAGCGAGGCGTAGAGGCCGACCGCGCGTTCGAGCAAGGCGATCAGCGCGCCAATCGTGCGCGCGTCGACTCGGCGAATCGTGATCGTCATGGACTGGCGGTCGTTTCCGTACAGCGCTTCCCGCGTGCCGACCAGGAAGCCGTGCAGATAATCCCCCGCCGTCACGCCGGGCTCGACTTCCACGGGCGAGCCGCCGGACTCGAGCACGCGCACGAAGGTGACAAAGAAATTGTTCACGCCGTCGCGCAATTGCTGCACGAAGGCGTGCTGGTCGGTGGACCCTTTATTTCCGTAGACCGCGATTCCCTGCTCGACGCGGCGGCCGTCGAGATCGAGCTGTTTGCCAAGCGATTCCATCACCAGTTGCTGCAAATAGCGGCTGAAGAGCAATAAGCGGTCCTTGTACGGAAGAACGACGAGGTCCTTCTTTCCTTTTCCGTCCGTCGCCACGTACCACATCAAGGCCATCAGCGCCGCGGGATTGCGCCGCGTTTCGTGAACGCGCGTGGCGGCGTCGCAGGCGGCCGCTCCGGCGAGCATGCGGACAATGTCGATCCCCTGCAAGGCCGCGGGAAGCAAGCCCACCGCGGAAAGTTCGCTCGTCCGGCCGCCGACCCAATCGAACATGGGAATGCGCGCGAGCCAGCCTTCCGAATCCGCTTGCTTGTCCAAGTGCGATCCGGCCATCGTGACCGCGACAGCGTGGCGTACAAAATTCAAATTCGCCGCGCGATAGGCTTCGGCGACGACCACCATGCCGTTGCGCGTGTCCGGAGTCCCGCCGCTTTTGCTGGTCACAATGACGAGCGTCTCCGGAAGCAGCCCCTTCAGCGTTTCCAGCATGCGCGCGATGCCGTCGGGATCGGTGTTGTCGATGGAGTGCATTTTCATGCGGTCGGAAGAAAGTTCCCCGAGCGCATCGCCGACGAACATCGGGCCGAGCGCCGAGCCGCCGATGCCGATCGCGAGAACCTGCGTGAATCGTTCCGCCCTGGGCGGCTTGATTTTTCCCGCGTGCACGCCGGCGGCAAATTTTTGAATGGATTCCACCGTGCCGGTGATTTCCAGAGCGATTTCTTTCGTCGGCGCGAGTTGCGGCGCGCGCAGCCAGTAATGCCCTACCATTCTTTTTTCGTCAGGATTGGCGATTGCGCCGCTTTCCAGGGCGTCCATGTCTTTGAATGCATTTTGCATGGCGGGTTCCATCGACGCAAGAAACGCTTCGTCGAAATGCATGCGGCTGATATCCAGCGAGAGGTCGAGCGAATCCACGCGGCAGAAATATTGGCGGTAGCGTTTCCAAAGTTCGTGTGCGTCCATGGAGTCTCCCTAGGTTTTAGTAGCACACGCTTCAGCCTGTGGGGTTTAGTGCTTGCAAGCACCAAAACCCACAGGCTGAAGCGTGTGCTACGTAACCCTATCGCTTCGCGGCTTGAATCTGTTCTTTTGCCGCGGCGACGACGTTCTCGACGGTGAAGCCAAAATGCTTCTGGAGCGCCTTGATGGGCGCGGAGGCGCCAAAACTGTGCATTCCGATGCTGCGGCCCGAAATACCCACGTAGCGCTCCCAGCCAAACGTGGCGGCCATTTCGACTGAAACGCGCGCCTTCACTGCCGGCGGCAGAACGGAATCGCGATACGCCTGATCCTGCTTTTCGAAAAGTTCCCACGACGGCATGCTGATGACACGAGCCTGGACGCCTTCCTTCGAAAGCTGCTCGAACGCCTCGACGCACAGCGAAACTTCGCTGCCCGTGGCCAGCAGCAGCACATCGGGACGCGCTCCGGCGTTTTCGGCAAGCACATACGCGCCGCGCGCAAGCCCCGCGGCGGGAGCGAATCGCGCGCGGTCCAGAGTGGGCAGTGCCTGGCGCGTCAAAACCAGCAGCGCGGGCTCGTGCTGCAACTGCATGACCACCTTCCACGCCTCAGTCACTTCGTTGGCGTCCGCCGGGCGCAGCGTAATCAGGCCAGGCGTGGCGCGCGCGATCGCCAGGTGCTCGATCGGCTGATGGGTCGGCCCGTCCTCCCCAACGCCAAGCGAATCATGCGTCAGAACATAGATGACAGGGATTCCCATGATCGCGCTCAGCCGCATGCCGCCGCGCATATAGTCGGTGAACACGAAAAAGGTGGCGCCGAAGGGACGCACCTTGGTCAGGCTCATCCCGTTGATGATCGCGGACATGGCGTGCTCGCGTATTCCGAAATGCAAATTCCGGAACGAATAGTTACCGGCCTGAAATCCAGTCGCGGACTCGAAGGTGAGCAAGGTCTTGGTAGAGGGCGCGAGATCGGCCGAACCGCCCATCAACCATGGAATATTCTTTGCAATCGCGTTTTCAACTTTGGCGGAGGAGTCGCGCGTTGCCAGTCCCTTCGCATCGGCGGGAAAGGACGGCAATTCCTTGTCCCAGCCATCTGGAAGCTGCCGGTGCTCCATGTGCGAAATTTCGTCGGCCAGTTCGGGATATGAGGCGCGGTATTCGCCGAATCGCGCCGTCCAATGATCGCGGTCTGTTTTGCCCCGGACGCCGATTCCCTTCTGGAAATGTTCATATACGCCGTCGGGAATCAGGAATTTCGCGTCTTCGGGCCAGCCGTAGACACGCTTGGTCAGCTTGACTTCCTCTTCGCCGAGCGCCTCGCCATGCGCGGCGGCGGTGTCCTGCTTGTGCGGCGAGCCCCAGCCGATGTGGCTGTTCACGATGATGATCGTCGGCCGGTCGCTCGTTCCGAGGAACGTGCGGAAGCCGGCGCGAATCATGTCCAGGTCGTTCGCGTCAGTAACGTGCGTGACATTCCAACCGTAGGCGGCAAATCGCGCGGCCACGTCTTCGGAAAACGCCAGCGGTGTGCCGCCTTCGATGGTGATCCGGTTGCTGTCGTAAATCCAGCAAAGGTTGGATAGCTTGAGATGCCCGGCGAGCGAAGCGGCTTCGCTGGAAATTCCCTCCATCATGCAGCCATCGCCGCCCAGCGCGTACACGTTGAAATTGTAGATGTCTTCAAACCCGGGCTGATTATATCGTGACGCGAGCCATTGACCGGCGAGCGCCATGCCCACGCTGTTCGCGTAACCCTGGCCGAGCGGACCTGTCGTGGTCTCGACGCCGGTGGTGAGGTGCGATTCCGGATGCCCGGCGCAGCGGCTTCCGAGTTGCCGAAAATTCTTGATGTCCTCGAGGCGGACGGCGGGGCCATTAAGAATCTCTAGAGTGTTCTTATCCGACTCCTTCACTCCCGCCAGGTGCAGCACCGAATACAGCAGCATGGAAGCGTGCCCCGCGGAGAGCACAAAGCGGTCGCGGTTAGGCCAAAGCGGATCGCTCGGATCGTAGCGCAGAAATTCCTGCCACAAGCAGTAGGCCAGCGGCGCCATCGCCATGGGCGTGCCGGGATGCCCCGAATTGGCCGCCTGCACGGCGTCCATGGAAAGAGTGCGGATCGTATTGATGCAGAGCATCTCCATTGGAGTAGCGGCGTTATGAATGGAAGCACTGGTGTCGGTTACGCTCATACTCGCTCCTTGGGGTCTCGAGGCACCAAACAACGGCCCCTGCCTGACTAAACCACTACTCTAACGCAAAGCCTGAATTGTACGACAGGGAGAATCGCACAAAGCTCAGACACAAAGATTAAAGATTTTTAACAAACACAATCGAGCCTGGCAACTTGGGGTGGTGTCCTATTTTGATTTCCTTGCTTGAAGCAGTGATCGTGGCCGTACACTCATTCAATCAACGGAGGCAGGACGATGCGGATCGACTTAGAGGATACGCGAGTCGGTGGTTTCAACTTCGAGTTGCTTCGAGTCTTGAGCAGCCAAGCAACCGAGGGATCCGCCATCGGCGAATGTGTCGCGGCTATGAAAGACGTTCGCAATAATGACACGGAAAGCTGGACCGCCGCCTGGAACTCCTTGGCCGACAGGACCGCCGATTCTGCCGAACGCTTCTTGCAGGCGGAACAAACAGTGAGTGCTAGAGGCGCCCTTTTCAGGGCCAGCACCTATTATCAAGCTGCAGTTTTCTATGTGAGGCCCGAGGACCCGAGATTTGTGCGCCTGAGCCTTCGCAGTCAGGAACTAGGAAGGCAAGCCGCGCGGCTCTGCAACCCGCCGATCGAGGTCCTGGAAATCCCCTACGGACAATACATGCTGCCCGGCTATTTCCTTAGCGGTGGGCCGGGCAAGCGTCCCACGTTGATAGCCGTAGGCGGATTCGATTCGACGGGCGAGGAATTGATCCATTACATTGGCTTCGCTGCCGCAGAGCGCGGGTGGAACTGCCTTATTTTCGAAGGCCCGGGACAATGGAGCGCCCTGCGTGATAATCCGGCGTTACTTTTGCGGCCCGATTATGAGGTGCCCGTGAAAGCCGTCGTCGACTATGCAGTATCCCGCAATGATGTCGACATTTCGCGACTCGCGCTCATCGGCTACTCACTGGGCGGCCTCTTGGTCATTCGAGCAGCGGCTTTTGAGCCGCGGATCCGCGCCTGCATAGCCAACCCGCCGGTGATCGATGTCGGGAACGCCATCCGCGCAGTCTGGCCGGCGGCGCTTCGGCGGAGGGGAGGCGGACTTTTTGACGTCCTCTTCACTGCTCTCGCCCGTTACAACCTGCACGTGCGCTGGTTTTATCATCACGCTCGATGGTCGATGGGGATCCAACACCCACATGACTTCTTCGAAGCCTGGCGCCCCTTTTCGTTGCATGGCCTGGAGAAGAAAATTCGCCAGCCGCTGCTGTGCCTTTTCACGGAGGATGAAATCGCTCAGACGAGCAAAGCAATGGTTTTGGAAACCATGCAATTCTTGACCGGCATCGAGGCCCCCGTAGCGATGCGCTTCTTTACAAAACGCTCAGGCGCCGCGAGCCATTGCCAGATGGGCGGATTGCATGCCGCACAGGCGAGCATTTTCGATTGGCTTGACGG
The DNA here is from genome assembly GCA_963768275.1 of uncultured Acidobacteriota bacterium. GTDB lineage: Bacteria > Acidobacteriota > Terriglobia > Acidiferrales > UBA7541 > Palsa-360. The sequence goes on along the minus strand of CAVYHH010000008.1, from coordinate 18,763 downwards.
CGTTTCTCAGCGGGAGCCCACCCCCGGATCGCCTTCGGTCCCTGCTGAACTAATCGACGCGCTCGAGCGTTATCACGGAAAAAATGTTACGGATCTTCTGGATCGAAAGAAGTAGATTGGGACACAACCTAACTTTGCCACCGAAGGCAGTTGGAGTATGATGCGCGGCATACAAGAGCGTTTGGGTGTTTTGATTCCGTCGCGAACATCGTGAAGATGATTGGTTGAGCCCCAAAAAGATCAGAACCGGGCAAAGGAGAGCCATGTCGAGAATCCGCAAGCCTTCCGTTTCGTCCAAAGACAACGCTGAACAACTCTTAGAAACGCGCAAAAGTTTCAGCCGGAGATCGCTCCTGAAGAGCGCCGTGGGCGCGGCGGTGGGCGCGACGACCGCGGGTCTTGCCGGCACGATTGGCGTGCGCGCACAGGTGCAAGGACTGTATACCTCCAACCAGCCTCCGGAAATTCCCCTGGCCCTCGGCTCGCTGACGTTTCTCGACAAGAAACAATATATCCACAACATGGAAATCATCGCCCACCTGCCCGGCGCCAGCATCAGCGGAGGCGAGCCGCTCATGGCCATGTGGGCCAAGGGCAAGCAGCGATTATTGCCCGCTGGCGGAGACTTTATCGACGTCAGCGAGGCCAAGAATCCGGTCGCGCTGAATAAGAAGCGCGTGATTCAAGGCGGCGGCGCAGTCGTCTACAACACCAAGCTCAAGAAATGGATCATGATGTGCACCGCGGCGCAGCCGCTCACCAGCGCGAATATCCAATATCCGCACGGCCAGTATGACAAGGAATTGCGCGACAAGGTCCTCGCCTACAAAGGGCTCCGCGGAATCCGCAATTACGACATCACCGATCCCACCAAGCCCAATCTGCTGCAGGAGTACAACACCGGAGAGAAAGGCAACGGCACCCACCACAACTTTTACGATGGCGGAAAGTACGCCTACCTCGATTGCGGATGGGATGAAACGCTGCGTCTGGAGAATCACCAGCGCCCCTACAGCAACGCGCTCATGATCGTGGACATGTCCGATCCCGCAAACGTCCAGGAAGTTTCCAGGTGGTGGGTCCCCGGACAAAAATTGGGTGAAGAAGAAGAATACAAGAAATACCGCTTCGCGGGAGACCACACTTCCTGGACCGGAAATCACGGCGCCATCACCGTGCCCAAGCGCGTCGAAGACGGCGGCACGATCGGCTACGGCGGATTTGGAGCCTTCGGTTTTTATGCCATGGATTTGTCCGACATAAAACACCCCAAACCCTATGGCCACATGCAATATGAATTCGACACCTTCGGAACCATTCCGTTCCACACGTGCTATCCAGTCATTGCGGATGCAGCCCATCCCCGGCTTCTGAACAAAGTCGTCGCCGTGCACGAAGCGCTCGAAGCGGATTGCCGGGAAAACTATCACACGCCCTACATGATGGACGTGAAAGATCCGAAAAATCCTAAGATCATCGGCTTTTTCCCTCGCCCAGCGGCGCCTCCCGATGCTCCTTACACGGACTTCTGCTTCGCGCGCGGACGCTTTGGTTCGCACAACACGCAATGCTGGCTCGCGCCCGGCACATCCAATCCTGCGCTTATCGTGATTGCCTGGTTCAATGCCGGCGTGCGCGTTTTCGACATCTCCAACCCCACCGAGCCGAAAGAGGTTGCGTGGTTCGTGCCTCCGCTCGAGGGCGAGATCAATAACTATGATTCCTGGTGGCGCGGCACGACGGAGAATGTCTTTGTCGAGTTCGACCGAAACTTGATCTGGATCGGGACCCATGAAGGGTCGTACTGCCTGTCCTGCCCCGCACTGGGCAAGGCGATAACCGAACCCACCAAGATCCAGAAATGGTCGATCCCGCACTGCAATGTCGGTTGGGACGACCAAACCGCCCGCAGCTTTTATTTTGGACGATCCTTAAGTCAGATGGGATAGATCGGCTCAGGTTTGTTGTAGCCCGCCTCTTCAGAGGCGGGGCACACCGCAGCCAGGAGGACATCGTGCTTCACGCGATCTCTCGCAGACAATTCACGCACGGCCTGATAGCCGCTGGAGGAACGCTGCTCATCAGCCGCCGCACGCGAGCGGCGGAATTTGAATTGCGCCAGTTCCACAACCAGCCGGCCGACAGCCCGCTGGATAAATGGCTCGTGCAAATGTGGGACGCCGTAAAAACAGAAACGAACGGGCGCGTGCAGGTTCAAACTTTTCCGGACAACAACAAGATCGCGGGGGGAGATCCGGCCGCGCTCAATATGGTGGTCAGCGGCGAATTGGATTTTTTCACTTTGAATGGCGGCTCCATCGGAAATCTAGTTCCGGCTTCAAACGTGCAAGGACTTCTCTTCGCCTTTCGCACACCGGCCCAGGTGTTTGACTCGCTGGACGGCGACCTGGGCGACTATTTGCGCGAAGAGATGAAAACCAAGGGAATCTACGCCGTTCCCAAAGGGTGCTTCGACAACGGATTCCACCAGATTACCTGCTCGACCCGCCCGATCCGCACGGTGGAGGATTTGCAAGGGCTAAAGATTCGCACTCCCGACGCTCCCATCTATGTGGAAGCCTGGAAAGCGATGGGCGCTTCGCCCGTCGTCGCCAATTTTAACAAGCTGTACGAAACGTTGAAAAATGGCACAGCCGAGGCGCAGACCAATCCGCTGGCGGTCGCGGAATTTCTAAAACTTTACGAAGTGCAGAAATATGTGAGCATGACCAATCACGGCTGGTCCGGATTCAATCTGCTTGCGAACGGGAAGCTATGGCAGCGTTTCCCTGCCGACGTGCAGGGGATCATCGAGCGCAACGTTGTCAAATTCGTTCGCCTGCAGCGGGAAGAATTGAGCGCCCTCAACACGGAATTTCGCACGAAGCTGGCCACTCAGGGCATGACCTTCAACGAAGCGGACACTTCCTCGTTCCGGCCCCGGCTGGCGTCCTATTACGCCCATTGGAAAGAAACGATTGGAGCGCGCGCCTGGAGCCTGCTCGAAGCGCACGTCGGCAAGCTGGCTTGACAGGCCCCGGAAAACGGGCACCACTTTTTTTGTCATTCCGAGCGAAGCGAGGAATCTCTCTTTCTTTTCATGGCGCTAAATCGAGGAGAGATTCCTCGCTTCGCTCGGAATGACAAAATAAACTATTCTTTCCGCAGCCTGTTGAGCCTGCATCGCCGGCGCCCGCGTGAACATTACCTCCCGGCAGGGAGCGCGTCCGGCGGCGGTTCGTTCTGATCGCGGAAGGGGAGCCGCAGCTTCCGCGCAACCTCCGGCCAAAATTCCCGCAGCTCGTCATATCCAATGTCCAAGGCGACGTCGGTAGCAATACTCCGGGCCGCGGGCGAAAAGCCCCGCTGCGATCCAGGATGATACAGGTTGCTTACCGATGTTCCGCTGATTTCGCCCAGCCATTCGGAAAAATTAAACATGGGGCTGCCATGGTCGTTGTACGCAACGACGGCGTGCGCCACGGCGTGCAGGAACCGGCGTCCTTTCGGGCCTTGGCCCATCCGGTAATACCGCGGGTCCTCGGAAAAAACAGTGGGATAGGCAAACTCCTTGAAAAATCGGAACTGCACTTCATCCACATAGTTCACACCGAGCCGTTTGCCGAATCCCGCTGCGCCCTGGCCAAAAGAGGGGTCATCATTCTCCGCCTGTGAAATCCCGGCGTCGAACCCGGCGTTTAGGAATGTTTCGGGATCGACGGCATCACCAAGGAACAGAAAGAATTTGTCTTTGATTTCAAGAGAGCAAAGGACGAACCCCGGCCGGTAATGGGGATCGTGAACGGACTGGCGGTCCAGTTTTCGAGTGAACGTGCCGATGACCTTGTGAAAAGGCCCGTTGTAATCCTGCAATTCAACCATGGGGGGCGGCTGAAGGCACTGCCCCGCCGGGTTCAGTACGACCTGTCCGGGTAAGTCTGCTGGTGCGGCCGGCGGCTGAGGATTCGGCGGGGTCTCCTGCGCGCGGACCGGGACACTCCCGGCTAGCGCGGCGACGAGGACCAGTCCCAACGGCACCAGACAGGTGCAAATGTGTGACGCGGATCGGATCCAAGAAGAACGATTGACCCCGCCAAAGTCCTTGCGTAAATCCATGCTCCCAAGAATAAGCACGGAAACAATTATCACATAACAGTCAGGGTGATGGTGGTGGGGTGCGCTACTCCTCCGGAAGTTGCCGTAACTATTATCGGGTAGGTTCCGGCCGGAGTGCCGGTCGTAGGATTGGGCTGTGACGTGGAATATCCGCCTGCTACGCCACATGCCACCAGGCCCGCAGCCGACACAAGCAACAATGCCAAGAGCATCTGTGGAGCGAGACGTTGCACTCGGCGGCCGCAGGTCCGAAGCGCAAACCACACAAATGCAAGTGCCATCCCAACAAGAGACAGCAACAGCAAGACTCGCCTGTTCTCCCGTGGGGAATAGGGCGCGGACGCTACTGTATGCGGCGTCGTTGTAATTGTAAGCGTCACTGGCTGGGAGGTAGGTCCCGGGGTGATCGTGCCGGATGGCGCAAAGGAGGCAGTCGAGTCCGCTGGCAGACCCGTGACCGTGAACGTTATGTAATTAGCAAATGTGCCATTTGAAGATGCAACCATCAGGCTAAATACGGCGGGTAAGCCGGCATTCACTGACGCAGAAGAAGTTGGCGCCGTAACGGTGAAATTGCTGACGGTAATCTGCAACGCCGATGTAGTCCCGCCGCCAGGGGCCGGATTATTCACTGTCACGCTTAGCGTGTCGCCCGGCGCAAGGTCGCTCGCGGGAAGGGCCGCCTGGATAAGCGTCGAACTCAGATAGGTCGTCGAAAGCGCTGCATTATTTAGCAGGACGATGGAGGACGCGTTGAAATTGCTTCCGGTGACATTCAGTGTGAGCGCCGCGCTCCCCGCCGAAGCGCTTGGTAGCGAGAGGAGGCTCTCTTGCGGCACGGGATTGTTCACAGTAAACGTAACCACGGTGGATGGATTGCCGCCTAGATTCGACACTGTGACTATGGGCGTGCCCGCGACCGTAATCGCGCTCAAGGGAATATTCACCTGCAATTCCGTAACGCTCAAAAACGTCGGGGACAACATGCTTCCATTAAAGGTAACGATGGAATTCGCCGTGAAGTTGTTGCCCGTCAGAGTCAGTACGAACGAAGGCCCACCGGCAGTCGCGCTGGCTGGAATGAGCGCCCCGACAACCGGTTGAAGGTTCGCAGCCAGAATGGTCAGAGTGACGGGGTTAGTCGTTTCAGCTCCGCCAGCGCCACTCGCGGGATTTGTCACCGTAATTGCCGCCATGCCTGGATTTGCAATGTCGCCGGATGAAATGGCAATCGTGAGTTGCTGCGCGTTCAGGAAGGTCGTCTGCCGGGCCACGCCGTTGTAATTCACGACCGAATTGCTGAGGAAGTTTGTGCCAACGACCAAAAGCGTAAATCCAGCCCCGCCCGCCACCGCACTCGACGGGCTAATGCCTGAAAGCACAGGAGCGGAATTGGAAGCTGCCACAGGGGGTACGTAGAATTCGACCTGCGAGACACCGGCTCCGCCGGCGACCAGAACTTCGCCGTTTGGAAGCAACTTGAGCGTCGGACTTGACCGGTAATATTGCACGGAGGCGGAGGTCGTATAGGTTTCCGAGGCCGGATCAAACAAATACGTCGGATAATAATTGCTCGTAGCGAAGACCTGACCATTCGGAAGGAGGACAAATTTGTAGTCCTGTAATATGGCATCTAGATTGACCAACGAGCTAATCATAGAAAGGGTATTCAAGATGGGGTCGAAGATCGTGTGGTTATCAGCAAGAACCCGACCGTCCGCCAGTAGGACTGAGTCAAACGGGGAGATCGTTTGCTGGTTAATCAGACTCCGCGGACCCACCTGGGTGAAGAGACCCGTGCTTGGATCATATACGTCGTCAGGCCCAACTCCATTTCCGGGACTTCCGGCTTGAGTAATACCGTCCGCAATCAGGACACGTCCATCGTTCAGCAACGTTGCCGTATGGTTGTATCTCGGCCCGGACATATTTCCTGCCAGCAGGGTAAATGTTTGCGCCGCGGGATCGTAAAGCTCGACGGTTGAAGTGTCCTGCTGGCCTGGAATTTGGCCTCCGGCAATGAGAACCTTGCCATTTTGCAGAAGCGTGGCAGTGTGGTAGGTCCGAGCGAAATTTGGGTTTGACGACGTCGGACTAAAGGTTCCGGTCACCGGATTGAATAACTCCGCGGTGGCACCGCCGCCGCCAACAATTAGAACATCTCCATCACTCAAAAGTGTTGCTGTATGTCCAACACGTCCTTGAGACATCGAACCGGTGGTTGAAAACTTATTGGTCGCAGGATCGAAAATCTCGACGCTGGAATTCACCTGAAAAGTCGCGTCCTCCCCACCGGTCAGAAGCAGACGACCGTCAGCCAGCCGCGTTGTGGCATGCCCTGTCCGCGGGACGTTCATGAAAACGCTTTGACTGGTGAAGACTCCCGCACTCGGGTCGTAGGTTTCAATACTGCTCAGGACCTGCATAAAATTACCGCCTGCAATTAGGACGGTGCCGTTCGGAAGCGCCGTCGCCGTCGGAGACCACCTCGTTTCGCCCAAGTTGCCGGTCAGGCTGAACGTTCCGCTCCCCGGGTCATACAATTCAGCGGCGTTCGGGGAAGAGTTTCCTCCAGCGATCAGAACTTTGCCGTTCAAGAGCAAACTGGCAGTGTGAAACTGGCGCGGAAGGTTCAGGCTCCCAGTCGACGAAAATGTTCCGGTGGAGGGATTGTAGATTTCGGCGGCCGGCAATTCCGTCGCCCCGGCCGCACCTCCGGCGATCAATACATTTCCATTCTGCAAGAGAGTAGCAGTGAAGGAAGAGCGCGGATTGACCATCGCTCCTGATTGCGTGAATAAGCCGGTCGCGGGATCGTAGAGCTCCGCGAAGCTATTCAAAGTTGCACCGTCAGAGCTCCCTCCTGCGACCAGGACCTTTCCATTGTTCAATAGAATCGCAGCGGCGCCGATGTACGGCGTAGCCAAATTGCCCGTGGTGGGACTGAAGCTTCCGGAATTCGGATCGTACAACTCCGCTGTCTTAAAGTCGACGCAACTCGAACTACAGTTCTCTCCGCCCGCAATAAGAACCTGACCGCTTGAAAGCAATGTCGCCGCATGGCCACTTCGGGCAACACTCATGCTCCCGGTGGCAGTAAAGGTTCCAGCGAGAGGATCGTAAAGCTCCGCGGATGCAGTCGCTCCACCCGATGCTTGCCCTCCCGCAAAGAGAACCTTCCCGTTCTGCAGAAGAGTAGCTGTCTCAGAGCAACGACCGATGACCATACTTCCCGTAGGAGTGGACGTCGAAGTAGCTGGATTATAGATTTCAGCTTGGGTACTTGAAGAACCGGCACTGGGAATTCCGCCGCCCGTATAGAGCACTGTGCCATTTGTGAGGAGTGTGGCCGTACACGGATCAGGGTTTAACAGGCCTGTCTGGACGAATCCGGGCAAGGCTACGGCTGCGGTGGCGCTCTGCGTGGGATCTGCGTTGCTGGTGGCGATGACGTGATAGACTCCCGCGGCTCCCGGAGCCAAATACAGTCCTGAGCCGGAGATTGTCCCCCCTGCCACCCCCTCCAAGATTGTCCAGGTTACAGACGTGTCGCTTGCGCCCGTGACCGTCGCCGCAAACTGCTGGCTTCCGTTCGCGGGAAGATTGACGGATGAGGGCGATATCGTGACTGTAACCGCGGCAAATGCCCGAGACGGCGCCAGGCTAAGGATCGCCGCGAGAAGGATAAAGCCTGCCCGCACCTGAGCGCGACGCTTCTTCAGCGAACCAATCTTCCGGCGAGTGACTGCCGCTAGAGTTGCATACACGAGAGCCTCCCGTTCGGCGGTCAGCGGGGCTGGGAACAAGCGCCCATCGCGGACGCGCGAGAAATCCAATGAGGTCTGAGCGACCGAGGGCTGCGTTTCGGCCTGAAACGAGGACGCCCGATTTCATCCTGCGGACGGCTTACCTGCTTCAAATAGGGAAAGGACTTCCCCACGCGAACGCAATATACTCCATCGCCCACACACTAACAATTTCGCAAGCTTCTAGTAATTCAATTTAGTAAATACCTGGGACACTTGGACAGCGCCGCGATCCGCCGGAATCACTGTCTCCATTGGCAGCATAATGTGTCATGAAACGTGACACGTGTCAACACCGCCGCCCAGGAGGCGGACCCTCAACCTGTCTTCCTCTTCCTTCCGTTTATTTCGCCAAGTTGAATTCGCGCCAGTGAAATTCAAAGGACGCGTCGCGATGGGCCAGCAAGTAGGAAACGCTGTGTCTGCCCGGGTAGAGGTGGAATTCGTTGGGAATCTTGAGGGAATCGAGCGTTTCGTGGAGCTCACTCGCTCCGCGGTAAAAGCCATACGAGTCTTCCGTGCCGCAATCGAAGTAAATTTTCATTTTCAAGAGGGCGGCCGCATTTTTCCGCGCCAGCACGAAGGGGCTGTTCAGATCCCAGAAGTTTCGATCGATCGGATTGCCAAAAACATTTGCGAGCATCTCCGCCGCCAGATTTCCCGATGACGCCCCGGCGGTCATTCCCTGGGGCGGCGCTCGCATCAATGCCCCGCTGTGCGCGCTGACCGAACCGAACAGCTCCGGGTGCGAAAATGCCAATCGCAGCGCACCGTACCCGCCCATTGAAAAACCGGTGATCCCGCGCGCCGCTCGCTCCGTCCGAACCCGATAAGTGTGCTCGACAAACGGGATGAATTCACGGACGAGGAAATCACTGTACGGAATTTTGCCATCCCGCGAATTGATGTAAAACGTGTCCGACCCATCCGGCGCCACGACCAGAAACTCGCCCACCATGTGTTCCCGCCGCAAATCCTGCAGGCTGGTCCACTCCCCGTCCAGAGCGATGGACTGCTCGTTCCCGCCGAGCCCGTGCAGCAGGTACAACACGGGATATTTCCTAGTCTTTGCATCCGCCGCCGAATAGCTGGCCGGCAGATAGACGCAATATCGGACGGAGGAATTAAGAAGGGCGCTGTGGAACGCCCGACAGTCCGCGCGTTCCTGCGAGTGCGCACTGGCCGCGGCCAGAAACGCCAGGAACAAAAAGGCGGCTAGGCGTCCCGAACGATGACTCTGAAGAAAGTAGGACATAAACAAGAGATAGTCATTGTAGGGGTGCTCGCCCGCTGGAACAAGAGGACTTAGAAGGGCCTTATCGCCGTCTTACAGAATCCTTATGAGCTGTGCACGACTTCCTAACTTGGAAAGTTGCATGATTCGCTTGTAAGACGGGAGCCAAACGGGTGACTTGCAAGACAGCAAAAGCGACTAAAGACACTACGCGGTGGGGCGCTGATAAGTTCCGCAAGGAACTCAACCGGCGCCGGAAGGGGGTCCAATGGCCATGACAATCTTTTTTGTTCTGAATGGCTTGGGGGTCATTTTTCTGCTCTTCGTGCTGGCAAACTTCTGGAAAGAGGGGCATCGGCCACAGAGCAATGTCCGGAAGCATGCGACGGACTTTCGCCAGCGGGACTGGGCTGACGTGTTCGTCCTGACGCACCCGATTTCTCACAGCGCGCAAGGCGGCGTTTCCGTGATTCCGTTTCAGGCGCGAGACCGATCCAGTGACAAACCGGCTCGCAGCGCGGCCTCATCTGTGACGCAGGAAGCGCCCGCAAGGCGGTTTTCCACAAGGTAAGTTGAGCCGGACCCGGCGCATCGAGATATGATGCGCCGGGAGCAGTCAAGGAAGGATCGCGATGCTGGACACGATTTTTACCATCTCGACGCTGCTATTTTTTGTGCTATCCGTGCTGTACGTGAAATTCTGCGATGGATTGAGGTAAGAAAAATGCTCGATACGGTCGTATCGCTGGCGGTGTGTGTGGCTTTGCTCGTTTATCTCGTGTACGCGATGCTGCGTCCGGAAAAGTTCTGACCATGACAAACAACGGCTGGTTCCAAATCCTGTTCTTTCTGTTGGTGGTGCTCGCCCTCACGAAGCCGCTGGGCTCGTTCATGACGCGCGTGTTCAATCGGGAGAAGACTTTCCTCGACCCGGTCATGCGCCCGATCGAGAAACTAGTCTACCGGCTCACGGGCGTCGATGAGACGAAGGAAATGCGCTGGACTGAGTACGCCGCCTCCATGTTGCTGTTCAGCGCGGTATCGATGCTTGTGTTGTACCTTTTGCAACGCGTACAGAGCTATCTGCCGCTCAATCCGCAGAAGCTCCCCGGAGTAGCGCCAGACCTGGCGTTCAATACAGCAACGTCATTCACAACGAACACCAACTGGCAGGCCTACGTGCCGGAAGTCACCATGTCGTACCTGACGCAGATGGCGGGCCTTGCTTATCACAACTTCGTCTCCGCGGCGGTCGGAATTGCCCTGGCCATCGCCATCGTCCGCGGGATCGCGCGACGCGAACAGGACACCCTCGGAAACTTCTGGGTGGACATGACCCGGGCGACGTTCTGGGTGCTGATGCCGATTTGCATTCTAGGCGCTCTCTTCCTGGTCTGGCAGGGCGTGCCGCAGAATTTCAAACCATATGACACGGCACAGCTCGTCGACCCGCAAACGGTGCAGACCACGGATTCGAGCGGAAAGGCCACGACGCAGGTCGTTAAGGAACAGACGATCGCGCAGGGGCCAGTCGCTTCGCAGGAAGTGATCAAGGAACTCGGAACCAACGGCGGCGGCTTTTTCAACACGAACAGCGCGCATCCCTATGAGAATCCCACTCCCTTCACGAATCTCGCCGAGATGGTTTTCATTTTTGCAATCGGCTCGGCGTTGACTTACACGCTCGGGCAGATGGTGGGGTCGCAGCGCCACGGCTGGGCCGTGTGGTGCGCCATGGCCATTCTGTTTTTGGTGGGAGTCACGGTGGCCTATGGGATGGAAGCGCGGGGAAATCCCATGATACAAACTCCGGCGAACCACTTGCAGGCGGCCGGCAACATGGAGGGCAAGGAGGTCCGCTTCGGCATCGCGAACTCCACTCTTTGGGCCGTGGTGACAACCGACACGAGTTGCGGCGCGGTAAATTCGATGCATGACTCTTACACGCCCCTCGGCGGGATGATCCCGCTCATCAATATGCTGCTGGGAGAAGTCGTGTTTGGAGGAGTCGGCGCCGGCCTCTACGGAATCATTGTCTTCATTATCCTTTCCGTGTTCATCGCGGGATTGATGGTAGGCCGCACGCCGGAATATCTAGGCAAGAAGATCGAAGCGTTTGACGTGAAGATGGTGATGCTCACCGTATTGATTTATCCGTTGTTCGTCCTGGGATATACAGCCATCTCCATGGTCTCGAAATTCGGCGTGTCGAGCCTTGCGAATGCGGGGCCGCATGGGCTGTCTGAAATTTTTTATGCCTATGCGGAGGCCGGAGCGAACAACGGGTCGGCCTTCGCCGGCCTCAATGCCAACACCCTCTGGTTCAACTCGACGCTTGCAACGACGATGCTTTTCGGACGGTTCTTCATGGTGATCCCGGTTCTGGCGATCGCCGGAAGCCTGGTCCGGAAAAAGCATGTCCCGGAATCTTCCGGTACGTTCCCGGTGACGACGCCACTCTTCTCCGGTCTGCTAATCTCGGTGATTTTGATCGTTGGCGCGCTGACCTTTTTCCCGGCACTCAGCCTGGGCCCGATCCTCGAGCACCTGCTGATGTACGCGGGCAAGACCTTCTAAGGAAAATAAACACACATGACAGCCCAATCGGCAAGGAAGAGCAAGTCTATCTGGGACCCGGTCATTGCCCGCAGGGCAACGTGGGATTCCTTCGTAAAGTTAAACCCCGTCACGCTGATGAAGAATCCCGTAATGTTCGTCGTCGAGATTGGCGCGGCCCTGCTTACCGTTGACCTCATCAAAGATTTGATGAGCCACTCCCACTCTTTTGGATTTGAATTCCAAATCACGATCTGGCTGTGGTTCACGGTCCTGTTCGCCAATTTCGCCGAAGCCATGGCCGAAGGGCGCGGCAAGGCGCAGGCGGACACGCTTCGCAAGGCGCGTACGGAGACCATCGCGTATAAATTGAAATCCGATGGGTGCACCGTGGAAATGCCCGGATCCAAATTGCGCGCGGGCGACGTGGTCGTGGTCATCGCCGGGCAATTTATTCCAGGAGACGGCGAAGTCATCGAAGGCGTGGCCTCGGTCGACGAATCCGCCATCACGGGTGAATCCGCTCCGGTAATTCGAGAATCAGGAGGAGATCGGTCGGCGGTCACGGGCGGCACGCGCGTCCTCTCCGATGAAATCAAAGTTCGTATCACGTCGAACCCCGGAGAGACGTTTCTCGACCGCATGATCAAGATGGTCGAGGGAGCGTCGCGGCAAAAGACGCCGAACGAAATCGCGCTGAACATCCTCCTCTGCGGACTGACGATTATTTTCTTGCTGGCCGTTGCGACTCTGCAACCCATGGCGATCTATTCCGGAGCCCCGCAGAGCCCGTTCGTACTTTGGTCATTGCTCGTGTGCCTGATCCCGACGACGATTGGAGGCTTGCTTTCCGCGATCGGTATCGCGGGAATCGACCGCGTCATTCAGCGCAACGTGATGGCGATGTCCGGCCGCGCCGTGGAAGCCGCGGGCGACGTGGACACGCTGCTGCTCGACAAAACCGGAACGATCACGCTCGGCAACCGGCAAGCGACGGAATTTATTACCGCTCCCGGCGTGACGGACGCAGAACTCGCCGACGCAGCGCAGCTCGCTTCGCTGGCCGACGAAACTCCCGAGGGGCGCTCGATCGTGGTGCTGGCGAAAGAAAAGTACGGATTGCGCGGGCGGCCGTTGTCCTCCATGGATGCCACGTTTATTCCCTTCACCGCGCAAACGCGCATGTCCGGCGTCGATTTCGACGGCCGCGCGATCCGCAAAGGCGCGCCTGACTCGATCAAGAAGTATGTCATCGAACAAGGCGGCACAGTCCCGGCAGAGGTCGATGATGTCGTGCAAATCGTCGCCAGCTCCGGTGCGACGCCGCTGCTGGTCGCAATCAACGGTCGAATCATGGGCACTGTGCGGCTCAAGGACATCATCAAAGGCGGCATGCGCGAACGCTTCGATCACCTGCGCGCCATGGGAATCCGAACCGTGATGATCACGGGAGACAACCGTCTGACCGCGGCGGCCATCGCGCAGGAAGCCGGTGTCGATGATTTCCTCGCCGAAGCTAAACCGGAGGATAAGCTTGCGCTTGATCCGGAAAGAGCAAGCCAAGGGCAAACTGGTGGCAATGACCGGTGATGGCACCAACGACGCGCCCGCGCTGGCGCAGGCGGACGTGGGCCTGGCGATGAACGCGGGCACGCAGGCGGCCAAGGAAGCGGGCAACATGGTCGACCTCGATTCCAATCCGACCAAGCTGATCGAAGTGGTGGAAATCGGCAAGCAAATGCTGATTACGCGCGGTGCGCTGACCACATTTTCCGTGGCCAACGATGTGGCCAAATATTTCGCGATCATTCCCGCCATGTTCGCCGGCGCGTTCCCGGTGCTGCAGGCCCTCAATATCATGGCGCTGAAGACGCCTGAGTCCGCGATTTTGTCCGCCGTGATCTTCAACGCGCTGATCATCGTGGCCCTCGTGCCGCTGGCGTTGCGCGGCGTGCAGTATCGCCCCGTGGGAGCTTCGGCGCTGCTGCGGTGGAATCTGCTCGTCTACGGCGTGGGCGGGATTATCGCGCCCTTCATAGGGATCAAGCTGATCGATATGATCATCACCAGGATTGGGTGGGCCTGAGGACCGAAGTGAGGAAACGGCTATGAAAAAACACTTTATAACTGCAATTCTGATGACCGTAGTGACGACAGTACTGCTCGGCATCATCTACCCGTTCGTGGTGACGGGCCTGGCGCAGCTGATCTTTCCGAAGCAGGCGAACGGCAGCCTCCTCACCGCCAACGGCAAACTCATCGGCTCGCACCTGATCGGCCAGCCGTTTTCCTCACCCGGGTATTTCCGTTCTCGGCCGTCCGCGGCGGGAAACGCAGGTTATGACGCGGGCAATTCCAGCGGGTCCAATCTCGGCCCCACCAACAAAATGCTGATTGACCGCATGAACGCAGACATTCAAAAGGCCCAGGCCGAAAATCCGGGTACTCCTGTTCCGATGGACCTGGTCACGACTTCCGGCTCGGGCCTCGATCCGCACATTTCACCGGAAGCCGCGGACTTCCAGGTTCCACGCGTCGCTCACGAACGCAACATGAGCGAGACCGACGTCCGCGCCCTCATCGCCAACCACACCGAAGGCCGCCAACTCGGATTCCTCGGCGAGCCCCGCGTCAACGTCCTGGAATTGAATTTGGATTTAGATACGACGCATCCGATGCACAAGTAGCACAGACTTCAGTCTGTGGGTTTTCGTAAATCAGCCCAGGCGTCGCGCGCCAGCCAAGATCAAATGGAACCCCACAGACTGAAGTCTGTGCTACGTAAGCCTACTTCTTCTTCGGCTTGCTCGTAGCGGGACCGGCAGGCTCAAACCGATAGCCCACCCACGGGTCCGTATGGATGTACTTGGGATGGGCAGGGTCCGGCTCGATCTTCTTCCGCAGCTGGTTGATGAACACGCGCAGGTATTCCGTCTCATCGCCGTAGTCCGGTCCCCAGACGGCCTGCAAGAGGCGCCGGTGCTCCAGCGGCTTGCCCTGGCTGGCCACGAGGTGGCGAAGAAGTTCGAATTCCTTCGGCGTCAACCGCACCGGGCGGCCCTGCACCAGCAACTTCCTGCGTTCGAAATCAATCTCCAGATCATTCGAAACGTATGTGGGAACAGGCTCGGCCGAAGACGTGCGCCGCAAGGCCGCGCGAATGCGTGCGAGGAGCTCTTCCATGCCGAAAGGCTTTACCACGTAGTCGTCCGCTCCCGCATCGAGCGCCAGCACCTTGTCGTGCTCCGTATTCCTTACGGTCAGCATGATGATGGCCACGTCGGATTGATCGCGAATTTCGCGGCAGGTGTCGAGACCGCTTTTGCCCGGCATATTGACGTCCAGCAGGACCAGCTCGGGGCGTTCCTTGCGCATAAGTTCGAGCGCTTCTTCCCCGCTTCGCGCTTCCAGCACCGTATAGCCGTTGCTCGACAGCGTCGTCCGCATCACGCGGCGAATCTGCGGTTCGTCATCCACAACTAATATCGTGGGTGTGCTCATTTTTGTTCCGTCGTCCCCCTGAGGATCGGCAAGGTAAAGGAAAACACAGACCCGTGCCCCACCTGACTGATGACTCCGATCGTTCCCCCATGCGCCTCGACGATCGCTTTGGCGATGGGCAGACCCATGCCTGTGCCCTGCACGCGATAGCGCTGGTCCGTGCCGCGATAAAATTTGTCGAAAATGAGGCCGAGTTCCGCCTCGCCGATCCCGGGTCCCCGGTCGGCCACGCTGAACTGCACGAACTCCTCCTTCTCTTCCGCGCCGATCGTAATGGCGTGGTCCGGAGAGGAATATAAATTTGCATTCTGGATCAAATGAACGAGCACTTCCTGCGCGCGCGCGAAGTCCGCGCGGACCCGCAGGTCCGGATGCTTCAAATCAATTCGGATCGGACGCGTTCCCAGGACCCCCTTGCAGACATCGAGCGCGCCCGCAATCAAATCGTCCGCGCGAACGGGTTCGAGCTGAAGTTTGACTTCGCCGGCTTCCAGACGCGCCATCTCCGCGGCTTCTCCGACGAGACGGTTCAGCCGGTCGCACTCTTCGTCGATAATGTGGAGCAGTTCGTCCCGCTGCTCCTCATCAAGTTTGGCCGGGGAAAGCAGCGTGGTGACCGAAGCCTTCATGGAGGTGAGCGGGGTGCGGAAATCGTGAGTGATCGCGTCCAGCAGGGCCGATTTCAGGCGTTCGCCCTCGCGGGCCGCTTCGGTCTTCCCCACCATTTCGATGGCATGAGCTCGCTCGATGGCGACCGCGATCAGCGTGCCCATGGCTTCCAGGGATTCCCGCGAAAGGACTGGACCCGAAATGCCCATGCTGCCAAGAATCCGCGAGCCGAGCCGCAACGGAGCAAAGCAGACGCTGTGCTCGGCATCGATCTGCAGCTCTTCGCGCGCGACAACGGCTTTCAGAAAACCCGCATCGAGCTGCGGCATATTCATACCCGAGCGGTAGACCTTTTGCTTGTCCGAAAGGAACAGCGCCGCCGCTCCCACCTCGAATGATTCCACAATCTGGCGCGGGATGGCGTTCAACAATTCGATGGGGTTTCCGGCGCTGAGCAGCCGCTGGCTGAATTTGTAGAGACGCTCCACCTCATGCCGCCGGCGGTTGGCTTCGGCGGCCTGGTTGCGCGCTCGCGTGGAGAGATCGCTGGCCAGGACCGAAGTCGCCAGGAACGTCACGAGCGCAACCCAGTTCTGCGGGTCCGCAATCGTAAACGTCCCCACGGGCGGCAGGAAAAAATAGTTGTAGGTCAGCGTCGCAGCCAGCGACATGAACACGGATATTCCAAGTCCCCAAAGGGCGGAAACGCCGAGGATGGCAAGCAAATAGGTGAACGCCACGGTGGTTGCATTGAACCGGTGCGTATGCTGGTAGAAATAAGTGATGGCCAGAACCGCGGCTAGCGCGGCGGTATATCGGGCGATGGTAGTGGGCAGATTTTTGGTCACAGGGCGATTCTAGCCTAGCATTTCCTGGCCGGAATGAACGAGAATATCTGCGATGACAAAGACACCCGAAGAGTGGCTGGAAGAGGTTTCCCCGAAGGAGCGCACCGAGGGGATCCTGAAGTTGTTTCTGGGCTATGCCCCAGGCGTGGGCAAGACGTTCAGCATGCTGAGCGAAGCCATCCGGCGGCGCAGCCGCGGAGAGGACGTGGTCATCGGCTTCGTTGAAACGCATGGAAGAAAGGGCATCGCCGAGCTGGCCTCCCAGCTCGAGCAGGTCCCCCGGCGGAAAATCGAATACAAAGGCACGATCTTCGAGGAGATGGACCCCGACGCCATCAAGGCCAGAAAGCCTCGCGTGGTTCTGGTCGACGAACTGGCGCATACCAATATTCCCGGGAGCAAACACCGGAAACGGTACGAGGACGTGCTGGACCTCGTCGAAGCGAAATTGGAAGTCCTCTCAACCGTCAACGTGCAGCACCTCGAAAGCATCGCCCCCACCGTCGGCGCGATCACCGGAATCAAGATCCGCGAGACGGTCCCGGACTGGGTGCTGGAACACGCGAATGAAATCGTCATGGTCGACTTGACGCCGGAAGCTCTGCAGAACCGGATGAAGCGCGGCGAGGTCTATCACACCGAAAAAGTCGACCAGGCTCTGAAAAATTTTTTCCGGAGGGGAAATCTTATCGCCCTTCGTGAGCTTGCCCTGCGCCAGGTCGCGGAACAGGTGGACCGCAGCCTGGAAACTTACATGGATCAGAAGGACATCCATGATCCGTGGCCTGTGCGGGAACGCATCGCGGTGTGCTTCAGCTCGAATCCCAGGGCGCAATATTTGATCGCGCGCGCCTCCCGCATGGCGCGCCGCATGGATGCCGAACTGTACGCCATCTATGTGGACATCGGCCACGACACATCGGAGCGGGACAAAAATTCGCTCAATGCCAATATTCAATTTTCGGAAAGCCTGGGCGCAAAGGTTGTGAAATTGACGGGCAAGGACGTGTCCTCCGCCACAGCGGAGTTCGTTCGCGAGAAACATATGACGCAGGTCATTTTCGGCCGATCCGCGGTCGAAGGGTGGAGGAAATATTTGTACATGACCGCCATTCACCGCTTCCTGCGCGACGCCCCGTCGGTAGATGTGCACATCGTCACGCAAGAAGCCGATTGAACCTTGTGGCACAGGCTTCAGCCTGTGCTACTACACCTCGCGAGCCGTAACTTGGTGACGATATTCAAAGAGCTTCGCTAGCTTTCGGCGCACGTACCACCCCGCAAACCATCGCCCTAGAACGCCGAACGGAAGGGCATATTCCACGCGGTCTTCGAGTAAGCAGGCGGAAGGTCCGTCCGGCTCGAATGTGTGCGTGTGTTTCCAGTACGTAAACGGGCCCGAAATTTGCACGTCGGAAAAATAGTGGCCGGCTTCAAAGTCCTGATGCTCCGCGACCCACCGCCGCCGGAAGGGCCATCGCCCAAACTGAAGAACAACGCGCGCGCCCCGTTCGATTCCGCCGGATTTCTCAATCACTTTCACGTGTTCCCCGGGCGGCGTGAGCCGCTCCAGCGCACCCGGCAGGGCATGCCATGCGTACACCTCGGCCGCGGGAGCGTCAATTCGAGAACGGCGAACAAAAGTTTCCGTTTTCATGTCGTGCTCAGGCAGCACATCCCGATGATGAGGTGATAGGCCTCACAAAATCCAGACGAGAGGCGCTGTCAGACTGTACAATATCCCGCTGCACCGGACCGGGATTAAGAAGCATCCAATACCGCGAGTTGCATTGCAGTTTGAAGACACCCGAGACCGAACTAAGGGGTACCATACCGGAAATCTCAAGAGGAGAACATGGCCCAAATATTTGATCCACTGCAGATTCGCGGAGTCACGCTGCAAAATCGCATTGTCGTTTCCCCGATGTGCCAATATTCGAGCCAGGACGGATTCGCGAATGACTGGCATCTTGTGCACCTGGGCAGCCGCGCGGCCGGCGGCGCCGGCTTGGTCTTTGCGGAAGCATCCGCAGTCACTGCCGAGGGCCGTATCACCGCCGAGGACCTCGGAATTTATAAGGACGCGCACGTCG
>CAVYHH010000007.1:0-39247 GCA_963768275.1 uncultured Acidobacteriota bacterium | reverse complement strand
CGGGAAGAACACGTGGAAGCGCGCGCCGCGCG
The DNA here is from genome assembly GCA_963768275.1 of uncultured Acidobacteriota bacterium. Classification (GTDB taxonomy): domain Bacteria; phylum Acidobacteriota; class Terriglobia; order Acidiferrales; family UBA7541; genus Palsa-360. The sequence continues at coordinate 39,215 of CAVYHH010000007.1, read as the reverse complement.
GGGTATTCTTCTCCAGGCGGATCGTGCCGCGATGGTCGTCCACAATTTTCGCGACAATGGAAAGGCCGAGGCCCACTCCGTCTTTCTTCGACGTGAAAAATGGATTAAAAATCTGCTCGTGCAATTCAGGAGGCACGCCGGGACCGGTGTCTTCGACGAAGACGGCTACGCCCGGTTCGCCGTTCGAGATTTCCTCCTCAATCACAATGTGCAGCGTTTTCTCCTGTGATCCTTCCTGCGCCTGCATGGCTTGAAACGCGTTGGTAATCAGATTGACGAACACCTGCTCGCAGAGCTGGGCGTCGGCCGGGACTTCAGGCAAGTTCGGAGCGTACTGGCGCTCGATTTTCACGCCTGCATTCGGGAAGGACGCGACGGCGGCCTCGAGCGCGCGATCGACGATTTCCGAAATCCGCTCCGGGCGCAATTCGAGCTTCGAGGGGCGCGCGAAATCGAGGAACCGCACGACGAGGGCGTTCAGCCGGTTCACTTCGGAGGAAATGTATCCGGCCAGCTCCGCGACGAGCGGCTCCGACCCCGCGACTTTCCGGCTCAACATGTCCGCCGAGCCTTTGATGACGCCCAGCGGATTGCGGATTTCGTGCGCGAGGCCGGCGGAAAGTTGCCCGAGCGCGGCCAGACGCTCGGCGCGGCGCGCGTCGGCTTCCGCGGCGCGCAACTGGCGATTGGTCTCTTCCAATTTCTCCGAAAGATCCTCCAATCGCTGCACCTGCCGCCGATTTTCCACAGCAAAGCGGTTGACCAGGATCGCCGCGACATAAAAGAAAAGCACGCGGATGGCGAGGATGCCTTTTCCCTCGGGGGTCACATCCACTTCCTCGAGCGCCGGGAACAGCAGCGACAAGTAGGCCAGCGAGGCGACCGTGGTCCAGGCCAGCGCGCCGAGCGTCCCGAAGTAGATCGCGGCGCTCACCACCGGCAAAAAATAAATGGGATAGTAGGTGCTGTTAATTCCAAAGTCGCCGGTGTGGTCGAGCAGCAGCGTGCCCAGCAGAATCTTGAGGAGGACGCTGTAGGCGGGACCGCGCTTCGGCAAACGGGCGATCAGCCAGCCTTCCAGGAGCTGGACGACGAAGATCGCAAACAGGATGAGTTGTTTGTGGTTTTCGTCGACCGGAGGGAGAAATGCCAGGCCGCCCAGAAAAACCAGCCAGATCAGATCAATCCAACTCAGATGAAGGTCACGAATTGCCGATCGTTCGCGGTCCAGCATTCTGCAGGGCTCCGGCAAAGTCTAACACGGGCACTAGTAGCACAGGCTTCAGCCTGTGGGTTTTGATTCTAAGCTAGGCCGAAAATCCACAGGCTGAAGCCTGTGCCACTGAAACATGCCCGCACGGTAGCCGCCGGACAACTAGAGGTCTGGAATTTTACTGCACGCGCTGAGGGCGCGATTCGGTGTCGACGAGCGCCTCGAAAATGGCGAGAACGTGGCGGCGGTAATCGACCATGCGGGTGAAGACGTCGCGCAGAGTGGGGTCGCGCTCGGATTCGCGATGCCATTTCAGCAGCACCGCAGGCGGAACTTCGATGTCCCGGCGAAGCTCTTCGGCGGAATGCCCGCGCAGGAACAGGCCGTAAAAGAAGGCCGCCTCCCGCTGCGGGAAGTCGAAGTCGTGCTGGGTTTCGTCCGCCGCGTTGGCGGCCGCCAGCAGGGTCGTGTTGGATACAGTCTGCATCAGCGTCCAGAGACAGAAAGGGAAGTTTACCGGAAGTTTTCCCGGCGTCAAGTGGTGCGGCTAAAAAGGTAGCTTAGTCTGGTAACTCGGAAGCCGCAGGACTCGTCGCAAGGCAATTCGATGCGGGATGGGTTGGGAAGGGTTCTTCCGGGTGAGATAAGTAGCACAGGCTTCACAGCCTGTGGGTTTTCGGCCTTGCAAGGACCAAACCCCACAGGCTGAAGCCTGTGCTACTGAAAGCAAAGACTTTGCGGGGAAAGTACCGAATTATCCCAGTTTTCCGGGCTGGCGGGCGGAACGGACAAACTCGCGCAGCGCCGAAACATTGGGGCCGTAGGCGCCGATCCGGGCCGCGTCGACCGGCAAGCCAAGCTGCTCCGCGGCTTCCATGTTGATCCCGGCGTCGTCGAGTTCGGAGAGGCTAAAGCCGACGGCGGGAAGCACGCGCTTCGTGCCGCTCGGATAGACCGGGCGTGGAGGACGGCGCCGCGCCCAAGGCTTGCTTGCGATTGCGAAGAACTGGTGCCAATCGTTCTTGTCCCACATCGCTTGCTCCCGCGTCTCGTGGACCCAGGACGCTCAGACACTCAATCAGTCAGATGCGCCAACTAGCCTTGCGGTCGCTTCCCGTGGCCCGACCCCGTTTTGCCGGGGTTTTGGATTGGCCTGTACTCGGGTATACGACACAACCCGGGCGGCGTCCACAATAGACTGGGGAATGTTTCAGGGGCGTTGCGAAAGAGAAATTATCACGTTGGAGGGAAGGTCAGGTACCGAATGGACACGAAGGTTTATTCGAATAGAAATGTCCGCAAGACGCGCAATTCGTTTCACGTGGAACAAACGCCCAACCGACTGTGGGCAATGCTCTTGTGCCGGTTCGGCGGCGACCGGCAGCCTCTGATGCCCACAACAGGAAGCAATCGCCGCGTACGGCTGGTATAATGAGCGCATCTGAGCGCCCTCCGGGGAACCTGTGGAAAAGTCGAAACTGGTCATCGTCGTTCACTACCACGAGCTGTGGCTCAAGGGCGGAAATCGCCGCTTCTTCCTGAGCAAGCTGCATATGGCGCTGAAGCGCGCGCTCGAGGGCTTGCCGGTGGAGCGCATCCTGCGGCCCGGCGACCGGCTGCTCGTCGAATTCGGTGAAGGCGCTTCGGCGGAGGAAGCAATCGCGCGCATCGAACGCGTGTTCGGCGTGGCATTTTATGCCGTAGCACGAGTGGTTCCGCGCGGAAGCGAGGACGATCTCGCGGCGCTTGGACGCGCGGCGTGGGAAGAAGTTCGCGGCGAAAAATTCGAGACGTTTGCGGTGCGCGCCAAGCGCAGCGACAAATCTTTCCCGCAACGCACGATCGATATCGACGTTTCTGTTGGGCAATATCTGGTGGATCAGTTGCGCGCCTCGGGCCGCGGCGCTCGCGTGAAACTCAACGATCCCGATTTGACTTGCCGCATCGAAATTCCGCCCGGCCCGTCGCTGCTGGTGTACGCGCGAAAAATTCCCGGCGCGGGAGGACTTCCGCCCAATACGGCCGGGCGCATGACCTGCCTGCTTTCCGGGGGATTCGATTCCGCCGTCGCCGCGCACAAAATGATGAAGCGCGGCGCGCATCTGAATTTCGTGCACTTCTGGGGCGGCGGCGCGCGCCCGGGCGAGTCTTCCGTGCACGTGGCGCGGGAACTTGTGAAGCGCCTCGTGCCGTGGCAATTTTCCGCGAAGCTTCACCTCGTGCCGTTCGAGCCGATTCAGCGGGAAATTGTGGCGCGCGCTCCGGAGGAATTCCGCATCCTGCTCTACCGCCGGATGATGCTGCGCATCGCCGAGCGCGTTGCGCGCTCCAATCGCGCCCTCGGGCTCATCACCGGGGACAGCCTGGCGCAGGTCGCTTCGCAAACGCTGCACAATATGGCCGCCGTCGGCGCAGCCGTGCGCATGCCGCTCTACCGCCCGCTCGTCGGCGACGACAAAATCGAAATCATGGATGCCGCGCGCAAAATCGGCACGCATGACATTTCCGCCGAACCCTTCCACGATTGCTGCCCCATCTTCCTGCCGCGCAATCCCGCGCTGCACGCCTCCGTCGCGGAACTCGACCAGGCGGAAAGCGCTCTGGACATCGAAGCGCTCATCCGCCAGGGAATCGAAACCATGGCCACTGAACGCTACCGCTACGCCGCCGGCCGAGTTGAACAAGTGGAATCGTTCAAATCCGCCACGGCGTGAAATAGTGGGACCCAATTTGAGGAAACACTTGCATCCTCGACAACCGAGTTACCTTTCGCGGTCCTCCCGAATCATCTCCTCTGCGCTCTGAAAGGGCCCGCTCGATTTTGGCTGTTTCGCACGCAACCGAAGAATCTTTCCCACAAATTCATGGCGGGCTTTGATTTCCCGCGCAGTAGGCACATTTTCTTTGAGTATCGCCCGCACCTCGGCAGCGATTGAGCGCTGATTGGACTTGGCGCGCTTTCGGAGGGCTGCATATAGGTCTCTCGGGATGTTCTCCACATGGAGCGTTGCCATAGGCGCCTCGAAGAAGATATCGGCAATCTCGGTCTTGCTATGAGGGGTGTTTCGCAAAATAAAACCGGGGAGCCCGCAACGTCGGACTCCCCGATTTCGTTACAGCAAACTTCCTCCGTATTGTGGTCGCGGCGCCGCTCGCTGGAGCGGCGGACCGCCTAGAACTGGAACGAGTAGCCGAGCGTCAGGGACTGCAGCCCAATTCGATCCGTGCTGTTGTTGTATTCGCCGGCGAGCAGGTTGCTCTGCTGCACCTGCTGCTGGGAAGTAGGGTCGTACGTGTAGGCGATGTCGAACCGCGAGCGGCCGCGGTGGTAGGCGAACCCGGTGGAAAGCTGGTTGGTCATGATGGCCGCGGTCATCGGCGTGAGCGTTCCATTCGGGACCGGGCTGTTTCCATGCTCATAGCCGAACCGGAGCGAGGTGCTCTCCGTCAGCATCCGCTCGACGCCGCCGTGGAAGGAGTATTGATCTTTCCAGTTCAGGGGCACGCCATCGATCAGCGACGTGGAGTTCAAAAAAGCGGCGCTGTTCAGTGTCGCGTTGGTCCCGTTGGTCAGTGTGACCGGCAAAGTGGTGAACGCATTGCTCCAGTTGACCCAATCGGTCTGGAAAGCAAGAGTCCAGCGCGGGTTGACGTGCCAGGCGATATTGGCGTTCACCGACTGCGGCAGGATATTTTTCACCGACGCGTTATAAGAAAAGGCCGTCGCCGCTGTTCCTGGCGGAGCCCCAAACACAGCGTAAGCATTGCCGGAAGCAAGGCCGTTGGTGACGATCACGGTGTGCGATTTCCAGGCCACACCAAGATCCACGTTCTTGGTGGGCTCGAACATCGCGCCGACGCTCATGTTCCAGCCCGTGCCGTACGTGTGGAGATCCAACAGAGTCTTGTAACCCGCCAGGACCGGCTGGCTCTGAAAGATGTACGGGGCCTGGAGAGTGTTTGAGTTGTAGTCGGCGCCCGCGGTCATGCCGACAGACAGTTTATGGCTGAATGCGTAGCTCAGCCCCGCCATGGCGCGGCCTGCGAGAATGGCGGATTTGTTTTCCTGCATTCCGTAGGTCACGCCGCCCTTGCCCGGAGCGTCCATGTAATTCCAGTCCGAAACCGAGACCATGTCAGGCGCGAAACCGACGCCGAAGCTGAAGCGCGATTTTCCGATCGGCATGCCGAACGCGCCGTAAGGAATGACGCCCGGCGCCGTGGTCATTGGAGAGTTCGTGTTGGCCGAATTGCTGAAAGAGCCGCGGGCGAACACCGCAGACATGCTCAAATCCAGCGTCGGGCTGCTGAGATACGTCAAACCCGCGGGGTTGGTGGTGAGAGCGCCGATGGCATCCGAGGTGGACGGGACGTAAACGCCGCCGAGGGCCAACGATCGCGTGCTCGCCGAATTCCAGTAAAAATCCTGCGCGGAGGCTGAAACGGAAAGGAATGCGAATACGATGAATAACAGGAAAAAGCTTCTGCGGAAATTCATTTCGGTGCTGCTCCTTTTTTGAGTTATTTTGCAACTGCAATTTCCGGCTGGGTGAAAGCCAGCGGATCGGAATTCGTTTTGGAAGCGATCAGCGCTTCGACACACGGCAGATCGAGCGCGTGCGGCGCATCGCCGCGCAACATTTGAAAAACTTTTTCCAGCGGAATGCCGTCCCGGTAGGGCCGTTTGGCATGGAGCGCGTCGAAAATGTCCGCCACCGCCAGGATCCGTGCAAAGCGGGAAAGCTGCTCCGAACCCCAGCCGCGCCAGTAACCGGACCCATCCAGTTTTTCGTGATGAGCGGCGGCATCCTGGCTGAGACGGTCGAAGCCGGGAATTTTTTTGAGAATCTCGAGCGTGAAGTACGGATGGGCCTTGATGGAGATCCATTCCTCATTCGTCAGCTTGCCGGGCTTCTCCAGAATCGAATTTGGAACGCTCAATTTGCCGATGTCGTGGAGCAGCGCGGCCCGGCGGAGCTGCTTCAAGCCCTTGGCCTTCATGCCGAACCACTGCCCGATTTCCACGGCTGCGTCCGCGACACCGCTGGAATGGCGATAGGTAAATGGCGACTTGGCGTCGATGACTTCCGCAAACGCCGTGCAGATCTTGTCGACCGAGTCCTCAGTGGCCGTCACGCGGCGGTTTTCCGGTTCAATCGATGCAATCTTCCGAAGCAGGTTTCTGTCCTCCAGCCCATCCCATAGCGCCCCGGAATTTGCTAGAGAAGCGGCTGCCTTCACCAGATCGGGATCAAACCAGCGGCCGCTGCGCTTCTGCGCGGCCTCCAGCGCGACGTTGGGTCCTTTGGCTGTGAAAAAAACATCCAGCGTCTGCGAGAGATTTGCGATTCTGGAGAACAGGGGAATTTCGTGCCTGCGGAGACCGTCGGGATAGCCGCGTCCATTCCAGTGCTCGTCCAGATTATAAATGCCGGTGGCAACGGACTCGGAAAATCCCAGTTGCTTGGCGATATAGGATCCGCGTTCGCAGCGAATTTTGACCAGCGTGCAGGAGTCCTGTTGCTGCGTTGCGGCCACCTGGAAAAGCCTTTGCATGCGCTGCAAGAAAGGCATGCCAGTGGCAACATGGGTGAGGGCATAGTGCAAGCTCTCCCAACCCACGCGCGTCCAGTCCGTCGTTTTCACGTCGCCTTTGGCGCGAATTTCGTCCGCGTTCAGGATGTGGAAGAGACGCGAGGCGTTGCTGCTGCATCCCGCATCTTTGAGCAGCAGCGCATAATAAAGGTCGGCTTGATCGTCCGCGCTCACGCCAATCTGCTGCGCCAGCCGCATCCCAATCATGCAGGCTCGAACGGAATGCCCCATGGCCTGGCCTTCGGTCAGGTCAAGGGCGTAAGAAAGCGCGGAAATAATCTCGGAAAGGCGGATCGAGGAGGGCGCCTCATTGCGTTCAACGTTGGAAAGCTCCTGGGGATTTCGGTCGTTTGCGTTGAAGGGCGCCATGGGACTCCTGTAAACCTTACCAATCCGGGGTGGCCATTTCGCTATCTTGAAACCATGGTCGATCCCGTATAGGGACTGTACGTAATAGGACTTTCTTTCCATATGGAACAACTGGTTCATTTTGGGAGGGACAAAAGTACTGGGGTCAAGAAATTGAAAACACACCACTTACACTACTGCACCAAAGTTATATCTGCCTTTTGTTACCATGCGTGTAATACATGGCGAGGAAAAAGGTTTTCCTGAGGACTAGAGGCGGGAAAACTCGGGCACAAAAAAACCGGGGAGTCCGCCGCAGCGGACTCCCCGGTTTGAGACTTGGATTCCTGAATGTATGGCGCGACTACCAGCGGCGGTCCCCGCCGCCACCACCGCCGCGATCGCCGCGGTCACGGTCCCTGCCTCCGCCACCGCCGCCACGGCCTCCACCGCCACCCCCTCGCCCACCGCCACCGCCAAAGCCGCCACGGCCACCACCACCGCCCGGGCGCCCTCCGCCTCCGCCGCCGCCCTCACGAGGAGGACGAGCTTCGTTGACGACAATGTTGCGGCCCATGAAATCATGGCCGTTCAATCCCTGGATGGCGCGCTCGGCTTCCTCGTCGCTATTGACCTCGACAAATCCGAACCCGCGTGGTTGCCCTGAGAAACGGTCGCGCACCAGGGTAACATTCGCCGCGGTGACTCCCGTCTGAGTAAATAAAGCGCTGAGCTGCTCTTCGGTAGCCTGAAATGGCAGATTGCCGACGTAAAGTTTCTTCAATGCGAGACTCCTTCTGGCCGTGGCAATACGGACCCACGGAACCGGGGACTGAAGAGAGTAGGTTCGAGATCGGGGAACTTGGGCTGGGGCCCAGAACAATCCGACAAGAGACGCACTTCAGCACCGGGCGAATCTTGCTCCAAATTTGAACGTCCGTCAACAAAAAGATTAGAGTATAACTACATGTTAAATAGGTGGACCGTCAAATGACGGCGAACGCCACGCACCGCGCGAAATCCGTGAAATTTGATGGTAGGATGCGGCATCCTTTCCGGGAGAAAGATCGGAGAAATGGGGCCTATGCGCGGATTGATGATGGATTTTCCGCTTACCGTGCCGGCGCTGCTGGAACGCGCGGGCAATATTTTCGGCAACGTCGAAATCGTCACGCGGCGGCCGGACCGGAGGCTGGCGCGCTCCACCTGGCGGGACCTTTACCGGCGCTCGCGGCGACTGGCGAACGCTCTCACCGGACTCGGCCTGCGGCGCGGCGACCGCGTGGCCACGCTGCTGTGGAATCAGACGGAACACATGGAAGCGTATTTCGGCGTGCCGGTGGCGGGCGGCGTGCTGCACGCGCTGAATTTGCGCCTGCATCCCGATGAAATTTCCTTCATCGCGAACCATGCGGGCGACCGTTTTCTGATTGTCGACGACGTGCTGCTGCCCGTTTACGAGAAATTCCGCGACCGGGTAAAATTTGAGCGCGTGATCGTCGTGCCGTTCGGAGGCGGCGAGACCCCGGCTGGCTGCGACGGCTACGAGGAGTTGCTTGCAGGCGCGAGCGAAGATTTCACCTATCCGCAGCTGGACGAAAATGAAGCGGCGGCAATGTGCTACACCTCCGGCACGACGGGGCGCTCGAAGGGCGTCGTCTACTCGCACCGCGCCCTGGTGCTTCATTCGCTCGATTGTTGCGGCGTCAATTCCTTCGCCATTTCCGCGCGGGACACGGTATTGCAGGTCGCCTCGCTGTTTCATGCGAATGGGTGGGGCATCCCGTTTACTGCCGCCCTGGCCGGCGCGAAAGTGGTCCTGCCGGGGCCGTTCGCCGATGCCGAAGGAATCCTAGATTTGATTGAGCAGGAGCGTGTGACGGCTTCGCTCGGCGTGCCGACGATATTTTTCGGCGTCCTCGATGCGCTCGACAAATATCCGGGCCGCTGGAAATTTAACTGGCCGATCCGCCTGATGGTGGGCGGCGCGGCTTCGTCCGAAGCGCTGATGCGCGGCTTTGACCGCCATGGCATCACGCTGATCTGCTTGTTTGGCATGACGGAGACGACGCCGCACGCCACGTGTTCTCAACTGCGCCCGCACATGGATTCGTGGAGTGAAGACAAGAAATACGCGCAACGCCTGAAGCAGGGCATCCCCGCGTCGATCGTGGAAGCCCGCATCATTCGGCCCGACGGCACGCCCGCGCCGCACGACGGCTCGACCGTCGGCGAGATCGAATTGCGCGGGCCGTGGATCGCCGCGGCCTACTACAATCTTCCGGAAGAATCGTCGAAGTGGTCGCCCGACGGCTGGCTGCGCACAGGCGATATGGGCCAGATTGACGAAGACGGCTACCTCAAGCTGGTCGATCGCAGCAAGGACTTGATCAAGTCCGGCGGCGAGTGGATCAGTTCGCTCGACCTGGAAAACGCCCTGATGGGGCATCCCGCCGTGAAGGAAGCCGCCGTCATCGGCGTGCCCCACCCGAAATGGCAGGAGCGCCCCCTGGCCGTGGTCGTGCTGAATGAAGGCGCGAAAGCGGATGCCGCGGAATTGCGCGAATTTCTGGCCGCTAAATTCGCGAAGTGGCAATTGCCCGATGGGTTTGTGTTCGCCAAGGAAATCCCGCGCACTTCGGTTGGGAAATTCCGAAAGACAGCTCTGCGCGAACAGTTTGTGGATTGGAAGTGGGAGGGCTGAATGGATTTGGGATTTAAGTAGCACAGGCTTCAGCCTGTGGGTTTCTGCCAATGCGCCTAGGCCGCTCGCGCCAGCCAAGATCAAATGGAACCCCACAGGCTGAAGGCCTGTGCTACTTAAAATCTAAGTTCGGTAGCTGGCGTTGATGTGGACGTATTCCTGCGTGAAATCGCAGGTCCACATGCGCGCGGAGCCGCTGCCATTGTGCAAATCGACGACGATCGAAATATTTTTTTTGAGCAGGCGGCGATGCGCGACGCGCTCGTCGAGCGGCAGCGCGATCGCGTAGGACGCGCCCTTCGGCGGGCCGTACATTTTCATTCCCCCCAGCCAAATTTCAGCATGGTCCGGATTGAACGGAACCCCGGAGCGGCCGGCCGCGGCGAGAATGCGGCCCCAGTTTGGATCGGCGCCGGCGATGGCCGTCTTCACGAGCGAGGAGAGGGCGATGGTCTGCGCGACCTGCTTCGCGGCGGCGTCACTGGGCGCGCCGCGCACTTCGATTTCGACCACGTGCGTTGCGCCTTCGCCGTCCTCGACAATTCCAATCGCCAGGGCCTTGCAAACGTGTTCGAGCGCGGCGAGGAATTTCGCGTAGTCCGCGCCGGCCGCTTCCGTGATTTTGTTCGCGCCGCTCGCGCCGTTGGCGAGCACGAGCAGCGTGTCGTTCGTGGAACTGTCGCCGTCCACCGTGATGCAATTGAACGTGCGGCCCACGACGTCGCGCAACGCGACGTCGAGGACGCCGGGCTCTATCGCGGCGTCGGTAACGACGAACGAAAGCATCGTCGCCATGTTCGGGTGAATCATTCCCGCGCCCTTGGCGCAACCGGCGACGCGCACGGTTTTCCCGCCGATGCGGCAGGTTGCGGCGGCGCGCTTCGGACGCGTGTCCGTGGTCATGATCGCGCGCGTCAGGCCGTCGAAAGCCCGCGGCGAAAATGCGAGAGTCTTGGCAAGGCCCGGCACGGCTTTCAGGATGCGCTCGACAGGGAGCGGCACGCCGATCACTCCGGTCGAGCAGACGACCACTTGCTGTGCGCCGCACCCGAGGAGTTCCGCGACCCGGTCGGCGGTTGCGCGAGAGGCGACCATGCCGCCCGGCCCGACCGAGCAGTTGGCGTTCCCGGAATTGACGATGACCGCGCGCATCGCGCCCGCCGACGCGCGAACGTGCTCGCGCGAGAGGACGACCGGCGGCGCCTGCACGAGATTTTGCGTGAAGACCGCGGCGGCCGAAGCGGGAGGATCGGAAACGATCAGCGCGACGTCCAGCGTCCCCGTGTGGCCGCGCTTCTTGAGGCCGCAGGACGCCGAAGCAAAACGAAACCCGCGCGGCAGGGCGCGGGCCGATGGAAGTTCTGTCATTTTTCAGTTCACCATGAAGTTCGTAATCGTTTGCTGTAGCTCGGGTCTTCAGACCCGAGGGTTTTCTCGATGCTCAGGCAAGGCCTCGTCCGCCGCGGCGGACGAGCTACAAATTCCTGCTACAACATCGTGAGCGCTATCCCCGCTCCGCTCAGGACAGGGAGCAATTCGCGCTCGGGACAGACGACCGCGACCGTGGCGATCAGGTTGCACGTCCGCTCCTTGGGACAGGTGACGCAATCGCGCTCGATTTTTTCAGGCACAATTTGCCGCGGCCCGGGCGTGAAACCGTAGCGCGAGAAAAATTCCGGCCGGTGCGTCACGGCAAACAGGCGCGCGATCTTGCGCCGACGCGCCGTGTCCATGGCGGCCTTCATCAGGCGGTCGCCCACGTTGCGGCCCTGCCCGCGCGCGTCGGGTGCGACGGCGAGCGAGCGGATTTCGGCGAGGTCCGGGCCGTACGGTTCGAGCGCCACGCAGCCGAGTACTTTTTCTTCTTTGCCGCGTTTTTCGACGAGCACGAGGAACCGCGCGATGTGTTCGCGGATTTCCGCCTCGGTGCGCGGGAGCAGAAGTCCCTCGCCCGCATAGTGCGCGATCACGCGGTGCACCGCGGAGGCATCGCTCATTCGAGCCTTGCGCGCCCTCATGATCTTTTCTCCAGCGCGGCCAAGCGCTCTTTCGCGGCGGCGATCGCGCCGCGAACGCGCTCCGGCGCGGTGCCGCCTTCCACGTCGGGACCGGCCAGCGCGGATTCGAGTTTCAACGCGTCGTAAAAATCCTTGCCGAACAGCGGCGAAAACTTTTGCAGCGTTTCGTACGGCAGCGCGGAGAATGGTTTTCCTACGCGCTCGGCCTCGCGAACGATCTGCCCGACAATTTCGTGCGCCTGGCGGAACGGCGCGCCTTGCCGAACAAGATAGTGCGCGGCTTCCGTGGCGAGCAGCGCGGGATCGGAGGCCGCTTCGCGCAGGCGCGCTTCGTTCGGGCGCGTGGCGGCGACGGCGCCCGCGGCGACGTCCAGCATCGCGATCGCCTGGTCGTGCGCGGCAAAGACAGGTTCTTTGTCTTCCTGCAAATCGCGCTGATAGCTCGACGGCAGCCCTTTCAAAATCGTCAGCAGCGTGTGCAGCGACGCGGTGACGCGGCCCGTCTTGCCGCGCAGAAGTTCCCACGCGTCGGGATTTTTCTTCTGCGGCATCAGGCTGCTGCCCGTCGAAAATTCGTCGGCAAGAACGATGAAGCCAAACTCCTGCGACGCAAACAAAACGAAATCCTCGGCGAGGCGCGAGAGGTGCGTCGCGATCACGGCCAGCGCGTACAGATAATCGAGCGCGAAGTCGCGGTCGCTCGCTGCGTCCAGGCTGTTGGCCGTCGGCCGCGCGAAACCCAGTTCGCGCGCGATGGCGCCGCGATCGACATCGAGCGCGCAGCCCGCGAGCGCGCCCGAGCCCATCGGGCAGGCGTCCGCCATCGCTTCGGCGCCATCGAGGCGCACGATATCGCGGAAAAACGCTTCGGCATGCGCGAGCAGGAAATGCGAAAACAGAATCGGCTGCGCGTGCTGCATGTGCGTCATGCCGGGCATCGGAATTCCCAGCGTTATTTCGGCCTGGCCCACAAGCGCCGAAATCAAGCGCGCCACGGCCACGCGCATTTCGCCCGCGGACTCCATCACGAACATGCGGAAGTCGGTGGCGACGAGTTCGTTCCGGCTGCGGCCGGTATGCAGCTTGTAGCCGACCGAACCCAGATATTCGACGAGCGCGGTCTCGACGAAATGATGCACGTCCTCGGCCGGAGATCCGCCCAGCCACGCATAATCGTTCTCCGCGCGGTCGGCAATTTTGTCGAGCGCGGTCAGCGTGTCGCGCATTTCCTCGACGGTAAGTATGCCCGCCGATTCGAGCGCGCCCGCCCACACCCGGTCCACGGCCAACTCGTACGGCAGCAGGCGGCGGTCGAATGAGAACGACCGTTGAAACTGGTAGAACAGTTCGTCGGGACTGCGGTCAAACCGCCCGCCCCACAATTTCCCTGACGGCTGCTCTTTGGGCGCGGCGGTCACCGTGGCTTCGCTTCCTCCGGAATGGTCACCGGCAGCGCGAACAAATTAATAAAACCTTCGGCGTCCTTCGGGTTGTAGCCGGTCATGGCAAAGCTCGCGAGGCCTTTTCGATAGAGCGAATAGGGCGACACACGTTTCGTGACGGACACATTTCCTTTGTAAAGTTTGAGGCCCACCGTGCCGGTCACGCGCTTCTGCGCCTCGGTGAAATAGGCGTCGAGCGCTTCGCGCTGCGGCGTGAACCACGTGCCGTAGTAAACAAGTTCGGCGTAGCGCAGCGATAGAGTCTCGGAATAGTGCGCCGTTTCGCGGTCCAGGCACAGCGTTTCGAGCTCGCGATGCGCTGTGACGAGCAGCGTGCCGCCCGGCGTTTCGTACGCGCCTCGCGACTTGATGCCCACCAGCCGATTTTCGACGAGGTCGATGCGCCCGACGCCGTGCTCCGCCGCGATTTCGTTCAGTTCATCGAGCAGCGCGACCGCGGAGCGTTTCTTACCGTTCACCGACACCGGCGTGCCGGCATCGAAACCGATCTCGACAACCGCCGGCTTGTTCGGAGCTTTTTCCGGAGAAGCGATCCACTGCCACATCGCTTCTTCGGGTTCGTTCGCGGGATCTTCGAGCACGCCGCCTTCATGGCTTAGATGCCAGATATTGCGGTCGCGCGAATAAATGTTCGCCTTGGTCTGCTCGACGGGCACCTTGTGCGCATTCGCATAGGTGATGGCGTCCTCGCGCGAGTTGATGGTCCACTCGCGCCACGGCGCGATGATTTTTACTTTCGGCGCGATGGCCTTGTACGCCAACTCGAAACGCACCTGATCGTTGCCCTTGCCCGTGCAGCCATGCGCGACGGCGTCGGCGCCGGTTTCAAGAGCGATTTCCGCCTGGCGCTTGGCGATCACAGGCCGCGCCATCGAAGTGCCGAGCAGATATTTGTGCTCGTACACCGCGCCCGCGCGCAGCGTCGGCCAGACGTACTCAGTCAGAAATTCCTCGCGCAAATCCTCGATTGTCGCCGAAGAGGCTCCCGTCGCAAGCGCTTTCTTCTTCGCGGCTTTCAAATCTTCCTGCTGGCCGACGTCCCCGATCATGGCGATCACTTCGCACGCGTACGTTTCCTTCAGCCAGGGAATAATGATCGACGTATCAAGTCCGCCCGAATAGGCGAGAACTACTTTCTTTGGCACCGGTTGTCCTTTCAGCTTAGGAGCATCAACAGGATGGCTTTCTGCACGTGCAGACGGTTTTCCGCCTCGTCGAAGACGATGGAGCGCGGCGACTCCATGACCTCGTCGGTCACTTCGGAGCCGCGATGCGCGGGAAGGCAGTGGAGAAACACGGCGTCAGGCGCGGCCTGGGACATGAGTTTGGCGTTGACCTGATACGGCGCGAAAATAGCGGCGCGCGCGTCGGTCTCGCTCTCCTGGCCCATGCTGGCCCAGACGTCGGTGTAAACGGCTTGCGCGCCCGAGACCGCTTCTTCGGGAGCGCGGAACAATTCGATCGAGCCCTCGGTGGCGGCCGCATCGCGCCGCGCCGCCGCGACGATTTCCGCGTCCGGCTCGTAGCCCGCCGGCGTCGCGATCCGCACGTGCGCGCCGACGCGGGCTCCGGCAACCATCAAGGAATTGCAAACGTTGTTGCCGTCGCCGACGTAGGCGAGTTTCAATCCCCGCGCGGAGCCGAATTTTTCCTCGATCGTGAAGAAATCGCACAGCGTCTGGCACGGATGATACACATCCGAGAGCGCGTTGATGACCGGCACGCTCGCATGCGCCGCGAGAACCTCGAGCGCCTCCTGCGAAAACACGCGCCCGACAATTCCGTGCACCCAGCGCGAAAGGCACCGCCCCACGTCCGGGACGGATTCGCGGTCGCCCAGGTGTGTATCGGCGTGGTCGAGGTAAACCGCCGTGCCGCCCATGCTGGCAATGCCGACTTCAAATGTGACGCGCGTACGGAGCGACGGCTTCTCAAAAATCATCGCCAGAAAACGGCCCGCGAGGGCCGACTTGTAGCGTTCCGGATGCGCCTTGACGTGCGTGGCCAGGCGAAACAGTTCCTGAACCTGCGCGGCACTCCACTCCGTGCCGGTCAGAAGATCGGAAGAGAGAGTCAATGTTGGACTCTGGGGTTGGCTCTTGACCTGGGCCTGCGCATTCATTGTTACCTCACGGCCGCAAGCGTCAAGGCTTCGGCGGGAGTAGAGGGTACGGCCGTCGACTTGGCGGGCCGCTCGGTCCTGGCAAGGACCGATTCGATTTTCGAGAGACCTTCCTTCACCTGCTGCGCCGTCAAAATAAACGGCGGCAGAAAGCGCAGGATGTGGTCATGCGTGCAGTTGATGAGCAGGCCCTGTTTCAGCGCTTCGGCAACGTACGGAGCGCCCTCGACGTCCAGATCGACACCGATCATGAGGCCTTCGCCGCGCACTTCGCGGATGAAATCAAATTTTGCGGCCATTTTTTTCAGGCCCGCTTTCAGCTCGGCGCCGCGCGCGCGGACGTTGGCGAGCAAGTGCTTCCGTTCGACGGTGTCGAGGAACGTCAAGCCCGTGGCGCAGGTGAGCGGCCCGCCGCCAAACGTCGAGCCGTGCAGGCCGGGCGAAAATGAGACGGCAAATTCCTCGCGCGCAAGGAACGCGCCGAGTGGGAGTCCGCCCGCGAGCGGTTTCGCGACAATGACGATGTCCGGCAGTCCCGCAAGGCGCTGGTACGCAAACGCCTTGCCCGTGCGCCCGAGGCCGCACTGAATTTCGTCGGCGATGAGCGCGGCGCCGTGCGCGGTCGCAAGTTCGCGCGCGCGGTTCCAGAATTCATTGCTGACCGGATAAATGCCGCCCTCGCCCTGAATCGGCTCGATAATGATGGCGCATACATCGTCCGTGAATTTAGATTCGAGGTCCGCGACATCGTTGAGGCGGACAAAATCCACACCCGGCACCAGCGGCTCGAAAGGCTCTCTGTATTTCAAGGTATGCGTGATCGAAACCGCGCCGAAGGTACGTCCGTGAAAAGAATTTTCAAGCGCCAGGAAGCGGGTCTTCCCCGCGCCGCCGGGCTTTTTCTTTGCCGCGATGCGCGCGAGCTTTAACGCGCCCTCCACGGCTTCAGATCCGCTGTTGGTGAAAAAGACGCGGTCCATCCCAGACCACTTCGCGAGCTTCGCCGCGAGCGGCCCTTGAAACGGATTGTGAAACAGATTCGAGACGTGCACCGCGCGGCCCGCTTCCCGCCGGATCGTTTTCACCAGGTCCGGATAGGAATACCCGAGCGCGTTCACTGCGATCCCGCCCAGAAAATCGAGATACTTTTTTCCGTTTTGATCGAACACGTAGCAGCCGCGCCCGTGCGTGAAAATCATGTCGGAGCGCTTGTACGTGTTCATCAAGTGCCGCGAAGCGTCCTTCAGGACGGAATTCGGCGCGCCTGAAGCGGAAGAGGAGCCCGCTTTCCTCACTGGTTTCTTGGAATGCGATTTCAATGCACCACTCCGGTAGTGCTCGCGGGAAATTCCGAAGTCACGCGCGTGCCGGGAAACTTCGCGCCGTTGGCCGCAGTCAGCAATCCCTTGGGCACCGAGCCGCCGACGATGCGCACTTCCGAAACGCCCGCGGAAAGCGCGCGCTTGCAGGCTTCGAGTTTCAGGATCATTCCGCCCGAAACTTTATTCTGGCGGATCATGTCCTCGGCCTCGGCCGTCGAAACGACCTTGAGCACCTTCGCGCCGTCCAGGACGCCTGCCACGTCGGTGAGATAAATCAGCCGGTCGGCATGAATGTATTCGGCGCACGCGGCGGCCATGTGATCGGCGTTGATGTTGTAAAGTTCGCCGTCGGCCCCCAGGCCCATGCACGACGCCACGGGCACAACGCCCGCCTTCCAAAACGATTCGAGAATTTCCAGGTTCACTCCGGTCAAGTAACCGACGAAACCCAGACCGCCGATCACTTCGTCATGCATCATCGGCTCGGCCAGGAAGCAGCTGGCGTCGGCAGCGCAGATGCCGATGGCAGGCTGTCCCGCGGCGGAAATTGCGCCGGCGAGGCGCTTGTTCAGCAGGCCGCCGAGAACCATCACGGCAACGTCGCGCGTCTCGCGGTCCGTCACGCGCAGTCCATTGACGAATTTGCTTTCAATTCCCATGCGCTTCAGCGTGGAGGTGAAAATCTTTCCGCCGCCGTGCACCACCAGAATTTCATGTCCCTGGTGGGCAAGCTGCGACACCTGACGCGCCAGCGTTTCCATCGCCGCCGCATCATCGAGTAATGCTCCCGCAACTTTGACCACTAATCTCATCGCAGTCCTGTAGCCTCCGGAATTCCCATCATCAAGTTCATGTTCTGTACGGCCTGGCCCGCGGCGCCCTTGCCCAGATTGTCGAGACAGCTCACCACCGCGAGGCGCCGCCCCGCGGGATCGAGCGCAAACCCGATATCGCAAAAATTTGTGTGCGCCACATGCTGCAACTCCGGCAGCTTCCCGGCCGGCCAGATCCGCATCATCGGGCGATCCGCATAGAACGCGCGGTAGAGCGATTCAACTCCTTCCGCCGTGTGCGGCTCGGCAAACCACACGTAAAGCGTGGAGAGGATACCGCGCGCGACCGGCAGCAGGTGCGTCGTGAAGACGATGTCTTCGCTCGCGATGCCCGTGTGGTCGGTCACTTCCGGCGTGTGCCGGTGCGAGAACAGTCCGTAGGCGCGGAAGTTTTCGTCCACTTCGGCGAAGTGCAGTTCCTTCTTCGGTTCCTTGCCCGCGCCCGTCGCCCCGGACTTGCAATCGGCGACAATGCCGCGCTCGGCCGCGATCCAGCCCGATTCCACCAGCGGCCGCAGCCCCAGAATCACACTCGTCGGGTAGCAGCCGGGATTGGCGACGAGGCGCGCGTCCGGCAACTCGTCGGCATAAAGCTCCGGCAAACCGTACACGGCCTCTTCGGCCAATTCTTTCGGCGGCGCCGGCAATTTGTACCAGTGCGCGAAAGTTTCCGGATCGTGGAAGCGGAACGCGCCGCTCAGGTCCACGACGCGCAGGCCCGCGTTCAAAAGCTGCGGAACCGTTTCCAGCGAAGCTTCGTGCGGCGTCGCGAGAAACACGGTGCCCGCTCCGCTCGCGGCCACGGCGTCAACCGAAAACGTCTTGCAAGGCGCTTCGCCCCAGCCGCGCAGGTGCGGAAAAATCTCGGTGAGGCACTTCACGTGCGCCGAGCTCTCGCGCAAATAGAAGGTTGGCTTTTGAATTGTCGGGTGCCGGAGGAGAAGTTGGGCCAGCTCGAAACCTGCATAGCCCGTCGCTCCGACTACGGCGACCCGTTGCGGGTCGTTCATCGGAGTAGATCCTCCATGCGTTTCTGGACAGCGGCGCGCGCCTGGCGCGACGGCGTGATCACCACAACCGTGTCGTCCCCGGCGATGGTGCCGGCCACTTCCTTGAATTTTTCGGCGTCCAGCGCGGCGGCAAGCGGTTGCGCTCCCGAGGGCGGCGTCTTCAGCACCAGCAGGTTAAAGGCGGGGCGCACATCCACGAGAAATTCCCGCAGGGCCCGGGCGAGCGGCGGCATCGGCGCCGCGGCTTCGTTGCCGTTGGTGAGCGGCTTGTAGCCCGCGGCGGTCTTGACCAGCTTCAGCTCGGACATGTCTCGGGAAAGCGTCCCCTGCGTCACACGGACCTTCATGTGCGAAAGCCTGCGCCGCAGCTCGTCCTGGCTCGAAATGGGTTCGCTCGACACCAATTTCAGGATCTGTCCTTGCCGGAACCGCTTGTGTACGTTCAGTGCCATGGTCGACTTAACTTTATGCACCCACTTGCATAATTATGCGCGGTCGTTCGGACCCCTGTCAATTCTTTTTTAATATGATTCGAAGTTTCTTCTCGTTCGAATGAGATGCGTCTGTAGTGGCACGCCCGCACGAGTTGTGTGCACATTCCTCGTCGAGTTGAGCCTCACTGAACCGGGGTGTTATTCTCACAACTATGAACGACGTTCCCACCCGCGAACTCCCCGCCGCTTCCCCGGAGGCGCAGCATCGGGCGCTGTTGGAGGTGGCCGAAGCGATTTCCCAGCACCGCGATCTCAGCGAGCTGTTCCATGAGCTTGCCGAGCGGCTGCACCGCGTCGTGGACTTCGAGTACCTGAATTTGATCCTCCACGATCCCGCGCACAACGTCATGCGCCTGCACATTCTCGAGTCCCAGATGCCCCGCAATACCCGCCTCGGAACGGAATTCCAGGTCGGCCAAACGCCCTCCGGCTGGGTCTGGGAAACGCAGCAGCCATTCATCCTGGATGACCTCACAAAGGAAACGCCATTTGCGTCCCTGCTGCAAAACATGCGGGAGAACGGCGTCAAATCGGTTTGCTCGCTCCCGCTGACCACGGCGCAGCGCCGGCTGGGCGTCATGAGTTTCGGGCGCAGCACGACGCACCAGCACACCGAGAATGAAATCGCGTTCTTGCAACAGGTCGCGCGGCAAGTCGCGGTCGCCGTCGACAACGTGCTGAATTTCGAGAGCGCGCAGGCCTACCAGCGGCAACTGGCGCGGGAGCGCGACCGTCTGCGCGTTCTCCTCGAAGTGAATAACGCCGTCGTTTCCCAGCTCGCCTTGCACGACCTTTTGAGCGCCATCGCCGCGTCTCTTCGCCGCGTGATTCATCACGAATACACGAGTCTCGCATTATTCGATTCCGCGAAGAATCACATGCGCGTGATGGCGCTCGATTTCCCGCAGGGGAAAGGACTGATCCACGAGGAGATGATCGTTCCCCTCGACGGCTCGATCGCCGGGAAAGCGTTTCGCAGCCGCCAGCCGCTCGTTCTGGACCGCGCCGGCATGAAGGAGTTTCAGTCGCCGACCTCGCGCATGATGCAGGACGAAGGCGTGCGCAGCGTACTCAGCATGCCGCTCATCAGCCACAATCGCGTTCTCGGCACCATCAGCCTCGCGAGTCTTCGTGACGCCGCCTTCCAGCAGGGCGACGTCGATCTCTTGTTTCAGGTATCCGACCAGGTGGCCATCGCCGTGGAGAACGCGCTGGCCTTTCAGGAAATCGCCGTACTCAAGAACAAGCTGGCGCAGGAAAAACTCTACCTCGAAGACGAAATTCGCTCGGAAATGAATTTCGACGAAATCGTCGGCGAAGGCGCATCGCTGCGCGCCGTGCTGAAACAAGTGGAGACCGTGGCTCCAACAGACTCAACGGTGCTCATCACGGGCGAAACCGGCACGGGAAAAGAACTGATCGCTCGTGCGATTCACAATCTGAGCCCGCGGCGCGAACGCACCTTCGTCAAAGTCAATTGCGCCGCGATTCCCACGGGGCTTCTCGAATCGGAATTGTTTGGCCACGAGCGCGGCGCTTTCACCGGAGCGATCGCGCAGCGCATCGGCCGGTTCGAGCTCGCGCACGGCGGCACAATTTTTCTCGACGAAGTCGGAGATATTCCGCTCGAGCTACAGCCCAAGCTCCTGCGTGTCCTGCAGGAGCAGGAGTTCGAGCGATTGGGCGGCACGCAAACAATTCGCGTGGACGTTCGCCTCGTGGCCGCCACGAATCGCAACCTCGACGAGATGGTCGCCGCGCGAACCTTCCGCACCGACCTCTACTATCGTTTGCGCGTGTTCCCGCTTCTCATGCCGCCCTTGCGCGAACGGCAGGAGGATATTCCTGCGCTCGTGCGCTACTTCGTGGAAAAGCATGCCCGGCGCATGAACCGGATGGTGGATACAATTCCCTCCGAAACGCTCGACCTGCTGGTGCGCTACTCATGGCCCGGAAATATCCGCGAACTGGAAAACCTGATCGAGCGCGCCGTGATCGTCTCGCCCGGTCCCGTGCTTCGCGTACCACTTGTTGAGCTCAAGCCTCCCTCGGAACCCCTCGGGGACAATCTCACCCTGCGCGCCGCCGAGCGCGACCATATCCTCAGGGCACTCGAAGCGACCAATTGGGTGCTGGCCGGCCCGCGAGGGGCTGCCGCGAGACTAGGAATGAAGCGGACTACGCTTCAGTCCAAGATGCGTAAATTAGGAGTTGTAAAAACCAGCCAAAGGTAGTTGATTCTTCCTCATGCCGATATTTGGGCATATGCCCACATATCGGCATTCCCGCGCCGGGGCGAATCTTAAAATCCGCTCATCCAACTGATCAAACTGCACGTAAGACACTGTAAATAAGTTGTTTAATTATTGTGATTTCATTTCGGCACATTGGCCTTTCATCTGCAGGCTATGCTACGATCTATTTTGTCGGGTTCGGAGAGAAAGTCAATGCAATGCTCAAGGTAACAATCAAGCAAGCAGACTCCGCTGAAACTTGGGAGCTTGAGGGGAAACTTTCGGGGGACTGGGTTAAAGAGCTTGAGCGCTGCTGGAAGGAGCGGTCGTCGCCGGCCGGGGTATCGTTGCAAATTCACCTGAAAGCGGTCAGCTACATCGATGCTGCGGGGAAACAATTGCTCACGGAGATGCACGGGCGGGGGGTTGAAATCAAAGGGGGCGGTTGCATGACCAAGGCGGTTGTAGAGGAGATTACTCGGCACGCCAGCGCCAATTAGACGTGCCGGTTCGCTTTTCCACATGGCGGGTTGGGAATCAGTTTCAGAACGGCTGTATGGGCGAGAATTTTTCCTGCGTTGACGTTTGCATCATAAATTGTGCCGATCATTAGTAATGGCGATTTATTTGGCGAGGGGAAGAGGGACGGGGTTGCGTAAATCGGGGGTCACTGGCAACGAAATGTGGGCCACGGCGTCCAATCCTGTTGAGGAGACATTTTATTCGCAGTTCATCGTAATAGAACTAGGGCAGGGCAAAACCATTCATACGTTCCATACATTCCGCAGAGGGGGAACACGACCATGATACAGGAAAACCATTATCCAAACGGGGAACGTCTTGCCGAAATCAAGATGGAAGAGCAGAGCGAGGAACAACTGATTGAACGAGGACTCAACGGCGACACACGCGCGCTGGACGCATTGTTCGCGCGCAACACGCGCGCTCTGTATCAGACTGCGCTGCGCGTGCTCGGCAATCCGGAGGACGCCGAGGAGGCCTTGCAGGAGGGATTGCTTTCCGCCTACCGCAATCTCCCGAGGTTTGAGCGGAGATCGCAATTTTCCACGTGGCTGACGCGGATTGTGATCAACGCGGCCCTGATGCGCCGCCGCAGCAAGCGCGCCCGGCCCGCCGTGTCGCTGGATGAATTTGTTGCCGAGGGTGAGCTTCCGCTGGCCGAGCGTTTCGCCGACGACGGACCGAATCCCGAACAGCTTTACGCGGGGACTGAACTCGGCGATCGCATGAACAAGAAGCTCGCGGAAATTTCCCCGCTGCTGCGCAAGGCGTTTTGGCTGCGGGAAATTGAAGGTTTGTCCGCGGAGGAAGCGGCGCAGGTGCTCGGCGTTTCGCGCAACACGCTGAAGGCGCGGCTGTGGCGGGCGCGGCAGGAGCTTGCTGCGCGGCTGGGGCTTTCGCTCGAACCCACCCTGGAGCCTGCTACGTAACAGGATTTTGGTGGCGCAGGCTTCAGCCTGTGGGGGTTAGTCCTTGCAAGGACCAAAGTCCACAGGCTGAAGCCTGTGCCACTTAAAGCGTCAAGCCTTTTGCAGGGTTTCCAAAACTTCTCCTGTGGCTTTTTCGATGTCGGCGTGGAGGCTGTTGCCGTGGGCGTCCATGGTGACGATGGCCGCGAAATTTTTTACGCGCAAGTGCCACATCGCTTCGGGGATGCCGAATTCCATCAGCTCGACGCCTAGAACTTTTTCCACGGTGCGAGCATAATACTGCGCCGCGCCGCCGATCCCGTTCAAGTAAACCGCGCCGTATTCTTTCAGCGCCGCTAATGTTTTCGCGCTCATTCCGCCTTTGCCGATCACGGCACGCACGCCGTATTTCCCGATCACGTGGGCTTGATATGGTTCTTCGCGAATGCTGGTCGTGGGGCCCGCGGCCTTGACAACCCACTCGTTGCCCTGCTTCAGCATCACGGGGCCGCAGTGATAGAGCACGGCGCCGTTCAGGTCCACGGGCGGCGGATTCTTCATCAGATAGGCATGCACATTGTCGCGGCCGGTGTACATCTCCCCGTTGATGAGGACGACGTCGCCCACTTTCAGCGCGCGCACTTGCGCTTCGGTGAGCGGCGCGGTCAGGACGACTTCGCGGCCGGTCAGTTTGAAACCTGAGCCGCGCGCCATGCGCTCCACGGGCCGCGAAGGATCGCGGTACAGCCAGCCTGTGATCGCGCCGGTCTTCGCGTCGAGGCGCACGCCCAGGCGTCGAAACGCCCAGCATTCGTAGGCCACCGAAACGAAGAAACTCGCCGGCAGGCGATTCGCCGCAGTGATCTTGCAACCGATGAGAGAGGATTTCCCTCCAAAGCCCATCGCGCCGACGCCGAGCTTGTTCGCCTCTTCCATGATTTCTGTTTCGAGCTTGGCGAGCGTCGGGTTGGGATTTTCATCGTCGAGAGTTCGGAATAGTTGTCCTTTGGCCAAGTCGTAGCCGTGTGCGCGGTCGCTGCCGATGCACACGCCGAGGGCGCCCGGCGCGCAGCCTTGCCCCTGCGCCTGCCACACAGCGTGCAGGATGCACTTGCGCACGCCTTCGAGATTGCGGTCGGCGCGACCCATATGATCGAGCGTGCAGGGCACGGAATACTGGATGTTCTTGTTCTCGCAGCCGCCGCCCTTGAGGATCAGCTTGACCTCGATTTCATCCTCTTCCCATTGTTCGAAATGAATGACCGGCGTCTCTTCGCCCAGGTTGTTGCCGCTGTTTTTTCCGGTGAGAGAATCGACGGAGTTGGGCCGCAGTTTTCCCAGGCGCGTGGCCTCCGCGACGGCCTCCTGAATCGCCTTCTTGATGCGAATCTGGTTCACTCCGACAGGCGTGTGGATGTAGAACGTCGGCATTCCGGTATCCTGGCAAATGGGGCCTGAATCGTCGACGGCCATGTCGATGTTGGACAAAATAATGTCGAAGGCCTGGGAGGATTGCGTGTCCGGCGTCTCTTCCTTCGCCGCGATATTCATCGCCACGCGAACGTCGGGCGGAAGATTGGTGGAAGTCTGGGTAATCAGTTCAAGCAAACTGCCGGCTAGGAATTCCATTTTGCTACCTCCCCAAACTGGCTATTTTACACTTCATTTAGGGTGGAGGTACTGAAAGATCGCTGGGCTCGTACTGGTTCGATTTGAAGTCTCAAACGCCCGGTTTTCTATGATTTACTCGGGAACGGTTGATTGAGTACTAAAACCCGGGTACTGATAAAACCACCCGTCCTGGCCATTCCGTGCCCCAATGTTGCTATGAGAATATTGCAGTTAGCGGATAACCAGGAAACCATACGGACGCAAAGGTGAAGAGACGATGAACCAGACTTTAGACACGGTAGAGACCGTGGAACAACCCAAGGCGTCGAAAGCGACTTGCGTGGGTGTTCTGGACGCGCCTCCTAGTTCGCAGACTCGCCAGGAACGTCGCAGGCAAAAGAGAGCGAAGGTGAAGTTAGCGGCGCGTGTCCGCCCAGCCGATCTTTGCACCGAAGATTGTCACGAAGTTTTAATTACCGTCAACGCTTCGCGTCAGAATCTTTATTTCACGACCATTAGTGAACGTTACAGCCTGGGAATGCGCCTCCTGGTCACATTTCCTTATGACTTCGCACATAGCGGTATTGCTAATCCCGAAGAAGCTGGAGAGGTAACGCGCACAGAACGACTGCCCGACAGGCGCATAGGCGTCGCGGTCCAGCTGCGTAACCCAGCACGCGCGGCGCGCTCAGCCGTCGGCACGGTCGCAGAACGCCGCATCAGCATACGCCAGCCGTTTTCGTCGGAAGCACTCGTCGCTGATTCGGATGCCAACATTCGCTTGCGGGGGCGCTGTACGGACTTGAGCCTGGAGGGCTGTTATGTGGACACACTGAATCCCTTCCCTACCGGAACGATCGCGCAGGTAGAACTGCGAACAGCAGATAAGGTCTTTGAGGCCGTTGCGCGCGTCAACTCCAGCCACATGGGAATGGGTATGGGCCTCTGCTTTCAAGATCTGACGCCCGATCAAATTTCCGTGCTGATGAATTGGTTGAATAAGGAGCCGGGCGGGCGTATGTGGGTCGCTAATCCACGAGATGGCGCCAAACAAGAAGAATCAACGGATCGGACTCTGGCAATAGATCTGATTCGCCATATTCTATCCAAAGGTATTCTCACGAAAGCCGATATTGCGCACATTTTCCATGATCCTGGCATCATCTGACCGCCTTCCCTGTTCGAGCTAGCTAGAGAGGGGGCGATAGTAGTGTGGTTCTAGGCACTTCCTGATAAACGGTGCCAGCTCAATGGGTCGATGCAACACTAGCTCGAAGTCTACTTGCAGCGGTCTCAAAAGCTAAAGTCGTTCGCGAGTGTTGATTCAAACGGAACAGTACCCTGTTTAGGTCTGATTGAGTCCTGCCGTACAGATCGATTCTCGAGGGGAAGTATTGTCAGATCAACCTAATAGATGGTGTTGCATCGACCCACTGAGCTGGCACAACATTTCAGGGACTTGGGCGCGTCCGCCCATTAGATTGTTCCTATTCGCGGTTAGCCGCTCGCACAGGCGCACGTTGCTGAGAGAAAATCGCTTCAGCATTCAGGTTGGGAAATTCAGCACGGACCCTCGGCAGCGCATTTGGATATCTCTCTTGCAGAAATTGAAGGAGTTTCTCGCGCACGTAGCAGCGCAGATCCCAGGCCACGCCCGAATCGCGGGCATCCGCCAGGGCTCGGAGCTGTAGTGCATGTTCGCTGGCATCGGTGACCTGAAGGAGGCAGACCTCGCCTTTCCATAGATTCGTGGATTTGACGATGCGGTGCAGTTCCGCCCGAACCTCCTCGATAGGCACTGTATAGTCAACGTAAAGGAAAACGCTGCCGAGCAGGTCCGTGCTACGGCGCGTCCAATTTTGGAAAGGATGTTCGAGGAAATAAGAAAGCGGAAGCACTAGCCTCCGCAAATCCCAAATCCGCACAACGACGTAGGTCGTGCCGATTTCTTCAATCCACCCCCACTCGCCTTCGACCACCACAGCGTCCTCGATGCGGATCGGCTGTGTGAATGCAATCTGGATTCCGGCAAATAGGTTCGAGAGCGTATTCTTCATCGCCATTCCAACGATCAATCCGGCCAAGCCAGCCGAGGCGAGCAGGCTCATGCCTATGTGCTTGATCGCGGGGAAAGTCATTAGCATTACAGAGAGGGCGACGAATATTACGATCACGATCACAATCCGATGCAGTACTTCAATCTGTGTTTGGACACTGCGTGCGGATAGATTCTTCGCCAACTCGTTGTGGTATCGCGCAGAGAGGAGATCAGAGACGATCTGAGTGGTTAGGATAATCAGCCAGGCGATCGCAGCGATTAACCCGAGACCGATTGCACGCTCGATTGGAGTCAACACTTCATCCGAAAGACGCACAGTGGGAAGCACGGCCATTAGCGCCAGTAACGGTAGAATGTAGTAGGAAGGCAGTTGTCCGTGTTCCACCAAGGAATTAATGAAAACACTTCCTTTTCGCCGGGCCAGGCGCTTCAAAATGAAAAACAAGACCGCATGGACCGCCAAAGCGAAAAGAATCGCGGCAACCAGAATTGTGACGGACCAAATCCATGAATGCCAAGTCGTTAGGATGTGCTCCATCTCTAGCTCCTTATCTACTTCCCTTACGTCGGTCGGCATCCGTAGCCATAGTTCCCTGCCATGCCCTAACAGAGCGCCAACGATGCCCTCGACGCAATACACTTATGTTGGTATGCGATCCTTTTGCATTTGACTTCTGGAAGGTCGGTTCGTCGTGCGGCAGCCTCTTCCAGTTTTGAAACGGGAAATCTACCTACCAAGTCGGCACTAGCGGAAAAGCTGTATTGCTATCTCGGCGGCGTGCGTGTACGGTAGCGTACCGAGGTCGCTAGTCCAGCTCACTTATCGCTGGTCCCAGTTCATTGCTCCCCTCAATCGAAGTCATTTATGCCCAAACGCATTCTTATTGTTGACGACAGCGCACCCATTCGTGGCCTACTAAAAGTTTTTATTGAAACACGACCCGGCCTTAAAGTCTGCGGCGAAGCGGTTGACGGCCTTGAAGGGATTGCAAAAGGTTTTGAATTAAAGCCAGACGCAATAATTCTCGATTTCTCAATGCGTCGAATGAATGGTTTGGAAGCAGCGGCGATTCTTCATCGAATCGTCCCAAATGCACCGATCATATTATTCACTTTCTATAAAGACACAATTCCCGGTCGCCTCGCTCAGGATGCTGGTATAGCCTCGATCGTTTCAAAGTCGGATGAATTGGCTAAATTGGCTGATGAGGTTCAAAGACTCACTGATCGGGAGAACTAATTAAGTTTTAGAATCCTGATCTTTTCGATGAGTTTACCGTTTCAGGTTATCCGCTCGCCGCCTTCTGAACTGCAATCCCCTTCATGCCTCAATTATCTGGTTGCGAACCGCATAGCGCACCAACTCACTCGTGGTGTGAATTTCGAGCTTCCGCATAATATTGGACCGATGAGTCTCGGCGGTCTTTACCTTGATAGAAAGTGCGGTGGCGACTTCCTTGCTAGTGCTACCCTCTGCCAGCAATTGAATGATCTCGCGCTCACGAGGGGTGAGTTGGTCGCGGACTAGTTCGGGACCATCTGCAATAGAACCACCCCGTTGAAATCCTCTCAAAATTACTTCTGTCGCATTAGAAGTGAAAAACGGCTTATGTTTCGCAAGAGTTTCAATAGCAATCGCGAGGTCGCGAGCCGAATCGGATTTCAGAATGTACCCGCGGGCTCCAGTATCGAGAATTTCGCGCGTCAGATGATCCGACATGTGCATCGATAGGATCAGCACCTCCGTGCGCGGAGACACTATTCGAATCTTTCTCGTCGCTTCCAGTCCATTCAGATCAGGCATGCTAATATCGAGGATCGCGATGTCGGGTTTCAGCTTTTCGGCTTTAGCAACTGCTTCGCGACCCGTCTTCGCTTCTGCGCAGATTGTCCAGCCCGGATGCGACTGGAGCAAGTCTCCAACTCCGCGTCGCACCAAATCGTGATCATCCGCAATCAATATTCGAAGAGAGTTCATGCCTTCCCCCGTCAACGCTGGGATTGGTTCCTTTGTACGCCGCGGGAATTTAGCAACCAAGTTATACCACAAATGCTAAACATGCGGAAGCTCAGGCGCAAGGCGCTAGATCAAGGAGAGTCTCGAAAACGTTACCTCACAACGGAAAACCAACAGCATTTGCACATGTGGCTCTCGGTGCGGTTAGCCTTCACCTTGACCGTTGGCGCAATGCCTGATTGCCGGGATCAACTCAGTTGCCAGCTTCGCTTTCGCCGACAGAGACATCGACATGAATCGAAGCGCTCGAATCATGGCAACCGTGTCGCAAATAGATTCGGCTCGACCCCTGATAAACGGCGTTATCGGAAATTGGTTCCCATATGATTGAGAAGCCGAAATGACAAGTAATTGCCTGCTACTTGTCCCACACCCAAGTGGAACCTTTCCAGCCATCCAGACTGTAGTCGGACATGCACTGGTCGGTGAGTGCGATGCACTGGGCGAGGATGCCGCTTTTTTGCGCACCCGTGAGGATGTCCAGGCGGATTTGTTCGTGGTTGCCGGAATAGTTGATTTCGTAGAGTTCGTGGCGGGCGCCGAATTCGGTGCCGATGGCGTCCCAGATGAGCTTGAAGAGCTTGATGCGTTCGGCGGCAGTCGCGGATGCGCCGCGATAATATTTTTCGAGGAGCGGCGCGAGGTCGGGATTTTGAAAATCCTTGTAGCTCGAAGGAGACATGAGCAGGCTGCCGCCTAGAAATACTTCAAAGATGTGGCGAACGGCCGGCCAGCACTGCGTGCAGAAAAGGCGCATGGTGTAGGCGTATTCCTGCTTGGGCACGACCGTGCCGCCGGGAGCGCTCTCCGGATCGCCGCACATCGCCGCCGTCATTCCCCAGATCAGATTTCTCCAACCGATAATCTCGCCGAGCGCGGCCTGAACGCCGCGAAAGGCGTCCGTGCCGTTGGTCGCAATGCCTTTCGCGAAAAGGCCGACCATGAAGTCCAGCTTCACCGCGAGGCGCGTGGAAGATTGGAACGTGTAGCGATTCACGAAGCGGGAATGGCGGTAGAAACTGTTGGCGCGTTCTGGATCGCGGTAGACAAGGACGTTTTCCCAGGGAATGAACGCGTTTTCAAAAATCAGCACGGCGTCATTTTCATCGAAGCGGCTGGAGAGCGGATAGTCGAACGGGCTGTGCGCGTTCTGTTCGAAGGAAGCGCGGCAAACGAGCTTCACTCCGGGAGTATCCATCGGCGTGATGAAAACCACGGCGAAATCCTTGGCTTTTTCCTTGTCCAGCGTGGTGGCGGCCGTCTGGGCCACGAACGTGGCGTGCGTCATGGCCGAGCCGGTTCCGAGCATCTTGGCTCCGCTGACGACCATGCCGTCGTCTCTTTCTTTTACGACGTGCACGAAAACGTCGCCGACTTCATGAACTGGGCGGCTGCGGTCGATGGGCGGATTGATGAGGCAGTGATTCAGGAAGAGGCACTGCGAAGAATAGCGCTTGTACCACTTGCGCGCGCTCTCATCGAACGGCGCGTAAAACTCGGGCTCCGACGCCAGGCTGCCCATGAGCGCCGCCTTGTAATCCGGCGTCCGGCCCATGTAACCGTAGCTCATGCGCGACCAGGCGACGATCGCTTCGCGCGCTTCCCACAATTCCTGCGCCGAATAGCAGGGCTTGAAAAATTTATGCGTGCGCGTGCCGGACCGGTCAAGCCCGGTAAGAGTGTCCCGCGTCTTTGGATCGTGGAGGGCGTCGTACAGGCGCGCGATGGACCGGCAAGAATTGCGGAAAGCGGGATGCTGCGTGACGTCCCGAACGCGCTCGCCGTAAATGTAAACCTCGCGCGCGTCCCGCAGGCTGGCGAGGTAGCGCACGCCGTCGAACATCGCGTCTGACGATTCCCCCGAGCCGCGAGGATTGTTGCTTGCAGAAATGTCGGCCATGGCACACGTCCTCCGCCTGGTTTGGCGCGGTTTTAGTAGCACAGCCATCCGCCCCGGCGGAGCTGTGTTGTTTTTGCGGCGGTCAACAAAAGCGCACAGCCAAGAGTGGCTGTGCTACGTAACCCCGCTTGTCGCGTCGCTACGATGTATACTACGCGCCACATCATAAACGGGAGAGTTCACGTTATGCAAAAAGCTGCGGGATGCACGCTCAGCGCGATTTGCCTTGCGGTATTGTTTTCCACTTTGCCGGCGATTTCGGGCGGCAATCCCTCCAACCGGCAGGCCGACGTGATTCAGACGTCGCGCGGGGAGCTTCGCATCATGCCGGTTTATCACGGCAGCGTGATGCTCGAATTCGGCGGGAAAGTGATTCACGTCGATCCCTGGAGCCAGGGGGATTTCACAGGGCTTCCGCCGGCGGATTTAATTGTAATAACGCACACGCATCAAGACCATCTGGACCGCGCGATGGTCGACATGCTGAAGAAGCCGGACACCATCATCGTCGGGCCGCCCGCCGTCATCGATACGCTGAATTGCGCGCCGGCCTGCGGCATCGTCGAAGCGATCAGCGACTCCGAGAAAAAGACGGTGATGGGCATCGAATTCGAGGGCGTGCCGATGTACAACCTCGTATTTGGATCGGGGCCGGGAAAACCGTATCACCACAAGGGAATTGGAAGCGGTTACGTTTTGAATTTTGGCGACACGCGCGTCTATTTTTCGGGCGACACGGAATGCACGCCGGAAATGAAAGCCCTGAAAAATATTTCGGTCGCGTTCCTGGCGATGAATCCTCCGCGAACGGAGACCACTCTGGAAGCCGCGGAATGCGTGAAAGCGTTCAAACCGAAAATCGTGTACCCCTATCACTACCGCGGTTCAAAGCTGGAAGAGTTCTCCGAAGCTCTGAAGAATATGCCCGGCGTGGAAGTGCGGATTCGGAAGCTGGAAGGCGAACAGTAGGGCTATTTGCTTCGCATTTTAGAGTGCAATCTGAATTGGTGTGTAGTGGCGCAGGCTTCAGCCTGTGGGGTTTGGTCTTTGCAAGGACTAACCCCCACAGGCTGAAGCCTGCGCCACTACACCCGCATCGATTCCCCAAATTCACTGCGTGGTTTCCCGTAAGAATAAACCGATTGCTGCGTTTGTTTGGTGTGAGGTTTGCAGAACCTGTGCGTGTCGTGCCTGCCGTCACTTTCGCCGGTGATGGTAGTCACAGGCAATTTCGCCAATCTCGGCTTTGATGGATGAGGTATGAGTGCCGATATAGAGGCGAGCAAGCCGCCGAAGCTCACAAGGCACGGAATCTCGCCTTAGCAATTCCTGAAGTACGGGAGGCCAATATGATCAGCGCGAAAGTCCAGCTTACTCAATCACTTAGGCAGGAGCGTCAGTTTGTCGCCACGACGGGAAGCGAGCATCATATCCTGCTCGATGATCCGGCCGGAGGCACCGGCCCCAAGCCTGTTGAACTGGTCGCCGTGGCGCTGGCCGGCTGCACCGCTTTTGACGTGATTACGATTCTGCGGCAGAAGTACCACCAGAAAGTGACCGGGTACGAAGTGCGAGTCGAGGCCGACCAAGCGGAGCGGCCGCCGCAGGTGTTCACGGATGTTCGCATCGTCCACGTGATTACGGGATACGATATCGACCGTGCCGCGGTGGAGGAAGCCATCCGCCTGTCCGAAGAAAAGTACTGCTCGGTGGGCGCGATGGTGAAACAGACGGCCAGGTTGCAAACTACTTTTGAGATTGTGGAAGAGAAAACGGACTGGTTGGCGTTGACTCCTGCCGCAGCCTAGAAATAAACATTTGATTGAAGAATTTACGGAGATAATCACGTGAATGATATTCGCCGTCCGGCGAACTCTCTTGTCCGGTTCGCCGGCGTTCCACGTTTCATTGCGAGTCTGGCGCTTGCCGTTCTGATCGCACTCTTCGGCTCCGGGCTCCTGTTCGCCCAGCAGTTGCAGCAGGCGTCTCCGCTGACGTTGCGGCAGGCGGTGAACATCGCGCTGGAGAAGAACCCGCAGCGCAAAGCGGCTCTGGCAGACACGCGGGCCGCTACTGCCGACGTGAAGCAAGCCAGATCCTTCCTGCTGCCGCACGTCACATTTTCCGAGACGGCTACGGCCGGCGACGATCCGGTGTATGTTTTCGGCAGCAAATTGCGGCAACAGCGTTTTGGCGCGTCCGATTTCGCTCTCAACGTCTTGAATACGCCGCTTCCATTCGGCAACTTTGCCACGCGGTTTGGCGGCACCTGGAATCTGTTCGATTCGCTGGCAAGCTGGCGATCCATAAACCGCGCGGAGCGGGAGAAAGACGCCACGGATCGTCAACTGGAGCGCACCGGCCAGGAAATCGTGTTTCGCGTTGCGGATTCCTACTACGCCGTGTTGCTGGCCAAAAAGCAGCTTGAAGTGGCCGAGCAGGCGATGAAAACGGCGGAGGCCATCCTCGAACGCAGCAAGAATCGCGTTGAGAGCGGCATCGTTGTGGAATCCGACTCGCTCAGCGCCCAGGTTCGCCTGGGGAGTCGCAAACAGGAACTGATTCGCGCGCAAAATAACGTGGCATTGGCGCGCGCGCAGTTGATCGCCGCAATGGGCCTTTCCACGCAGAACGATTTCGAGCCGGCCGATGAACTGACGGAAAGAAATCTGCCCGCGACGCCGCTGGAAGAACTCGAGAAGCAGGCCATCGAGAAGCGGCCTGATTTGAAGCGGATCCGCTCGGAGGAATCCGCGCAACAGGAAAGCGTCTCGATCGCGAAATCGTCCTTCGGGCCGCGAGTCAACGCCTTCGCGGACTGGGAGGCCGACAACCCGACCCTGGTCGGGGGCGGCGGCGGGAACAACTGGGTGGCCGGAATCGAAGTGCAAATCGATCTCTTTGAAGGCGGAGCGAAGCAGGCACAGCTTTCGCGCGAACGGGCGATGCAGGAGAAGGTCGCCGCGCTGAAGGATATGGCAACGGATGCCGTGCGGCTGGAAGTCCGCCGAGCCTACTATGACGTGGACGCAACGCGCCAGCAGCTTGAAGTGGCTCGCGCTGCCATCGCCGAGTCGCAAGAAAGTTTGCGGATCAATCAGGACCGCTACGAAGCGGGGCTTTCGACCGTGACAGACCTGCTCGCCGCGGAGGAGGCTGCGCGGCGCACGCAAGCCGAATACTGGGAAACTGTCTGCCACTACTACACCGGTTATGCAGCGCTGGAGCTGGCCAGCGGCGCGCTAAATCCTCAGTCGCCCGTGGTGACGCCATGAAGGGTGGGAATGGAGCAATCGCAGTTTTTTCTTTGCTGATCGCCGGACTGGGCGGCGGAATGGTCGGATGTTCCAGCGACAATCGCGTTCCGGCCGTTGCGCCGGAAACGGTCAGCGGCGTTGCGGTGATTGTTGCGCAAGGCACGACAGTTCCCGATTCGCTGGAGGCGGTGGGGACGGTGCGCGCGGCGCAATCCACCCAGATCGCGAGCCAGACGATGGGCAACATCATCGAGATCCGCGCGCAAGAAGGCGACCGCGTCCAGGGCGGGCAGATTCTTGCCGTCATTGACGATTCGCAAGCGCGCGCTGCTGTGGAGCAATCCGCGGCTGCCGTGACCGCCGCGCAGAAGGAAATTTCCTCGGCCGAATCGGAGCTCGCTCTGGCCCAATCAACATTGAAGCGCTATCAACAGCTCTTTGACAAGAAGTCGATCAGTCCGCAAGAGTTCGACGAAATCAAAACGCGCTCGCAAGCCGCGGAATCGCGGCGCGACCTGGCGCGGGCAAACGAAGCGCAGGCCGCCGCGGCGCTCACGCAGGCTCGAACTTCCCTTGCCAACACGCAGATTCGCGCGCCGTTTTCAGGCGTAGTAACGGAGAAGAAGGCGGACGCAGGCACATTCGCTTCGCCCGGCATGCCTCTGTTCACCTTGGAAGACACGCGGAGCTACCGGCTCGAAGCGATGGTCGATGAGAGCGACATACGTCTCGTCCATGTTGGCGAGGCCGTTCCCGTTCTTCTTGATTCTGTGCAGAGCGCCGAATTTCGGGGGAGGGTGGCGCAAATCGTTCCGGCCGCGGATCCGGCAAGCCGCAGTTTTGTGGTGAAAATCGAATTGCCGGCTGATGCGCGCTTACGGTCAGGCCTATTCGGCAGGGCGCGCTTCCCACGAGGCGCGCGCTCCGCTCTCTTGATTCCTCGTACAACGATCGTCGAGCGGGGACAATTGCGCGGCGTTTTTGTGATTGACGCAAATCAGATCGCCCAGCTGCACTACGTCACGCTGGGCAAGACGTTTGGAGAACAAGTGGAAGTGCTTTCCGGTTTACAGCAGGGAGAAAAGCTCGTTGCCGCGCCCGGAGATCGTGACCTAGGCGGCAAACAGATCGCGCCGCGCCCATGAGCGAAACTCCCGCCAAGCCAAACGCTCAGAGCCACGTCCTGCGCCTCGCGGGCCGCATCGCGCACATTTTTATTCAGTCGAAGCTGACGCCGCTCGTGATTGTTTTCGCTCTTCTCCTCGGTGTTTTCAGCATCCTCGAGACGCCGCGCGAGGAGGAACCGCAGATCGTCGTGCCGATGCTCGACGTGTTCGTGCAAATGCCGGGGGCATCCGCGCAGGAAGTCGCGGAGCGAGCCACTGTGCCAATGGAAAAGCTGCTCCGGGAGCTGCCCGGAGTCGAATACATCTACTCGATCAGCCACCCCGGGCTGAGCATGGTGATCGTGCGCTTCTACGTGGGCACGAAAGAGGAAGACGCGGTCGTCCAAACGTACAACAAGCTCTACTCGAATTTCGACCGCATCCCGCAGGGCGTTTCTCAGCCGCTCATCAAAGTGCGCTCGATTGACGATGTCCCCATCCTCGCTCTGACGCTGTGGGGGAAGAATTACGACGCTTACCAATTGCGGAGAATCGCGGCAGAGCTGGAGCATTCGCTGAAGCAATTGGACGATGTTTCGGAAACCACGATCATCGGCGGCCAGACCCGAAAGTTGCGCGTGATTCTCGACACGCAGCGGCTTTCCGCGTATGGCCTAACTCCCGGCTCCATCGTCATGCAGCTCGGTGCCGCGAACACGCGCAGCCAGGCAGGCAGTTTTGCCGGCGGGAACAAGGAATTCCAGGTCGAAGCCGGCAACTTCTTCACCCGGCCGGAAGAACTTCAACAAGTGGTTGTGGGCGTTCACGCGGGACGGCCCGTATATCTGCGCGACGTGGTTGCCGCGATCCAGGACGGCCCGGCGGAACCGGACAGTTACGTCCTGTTCGCCGGCGCGAAAGGATCAACGGGGAGCGCGGCAAATTCGGAATATCCCGCGGTCACCATCACGCTCGCCAAGCGCAAGGGCGCGAATGCCACGCTGATCGCGGAGAGCGCGCTGAAGAAAATCGGCACGCTGCGCGGCAACCTTCTGCCAAACGATCTGAACGTCAGCGTGACGCGCAACTACGGCGAAACGGCGAAGGATAAATCCGACGAACTTCTGCAGCACCTTTTCATCGCCACGATTTCCGTGACGCTGCTCATCGCCCTCGCTCTGGGCTGGCGCGAATCGGGCGTGGTGCTGCTGGCCATTCCCGTCACTCTGGCGCTGACTCTTTCGGTTTTCTATCTCTACGGCTACACCCTCAATCGCGTGACTCTCTTCGCGCTGATTTTCTCGATCGGCATATTGGTGGACGACGCCATCGTCGTGGTCGAAAACATCGTGCGTCATTTCCGCCTGCCCGAGAATCGCGGGAGGTCCCTCGCCGGCGTCGCCGTGGAAGCTGTAGACGAGGTCGGCAATCCAACGATCCTGGCGACCTTCGCCGTGATCGCTGCCATCCTGCCGATGGCATTTGTGCGCGGCTTGATGGGCCCGTACATGCGGCCTATCCCAGTCGGCGCATCCTCCGCGATGCTATTTTCCTTGCTGGTAGCTTTTGTCGTCTCGCCGTGGGCGGCGCTACGGCTGCTGCATCACTACGCGGATCGTCCGGAGTCCGGTCATGAAGCGGAGGGATGGACCACTCGCTTTTACCGGCGTTTGATGAATCCGCTGATCCAAAACGCGGGGCGGAGGTGGGCATTTCTTGGCGGCGTGATTGTGCTGCTGCTCGCCGCAGTCGCGTTCATCCCGCTGAAATGGGTTCAAGTCAAGATGCTGCCGTTCGACAACAAGAGCGAGTTCCAGGTGATCATCGACATGCCCGACGGAACGCCGCTCGAACAGACAACGCGCGTGGCGCAGGCGCTCGGAAGCTATCTGGGCGGGCAGCCGGAGGTCGTCAACTATCAAATCTATTCCGGCACATCCGGCCCGTACAATTTCAATGGCCTCGTGCGGCACTACTTCCTGCGGCGTGGGCCGAATCAAGCCGACATTCAAGTCAATTTGCTCTCGCTCCAGGACCGCAAAGCCCAGAGCCACGAAATCGCGCGAAGGCTGCGGCCGGAACTGGACAAGATCGCGGCGCCGTTCGGAGCGCGAATCAAAGTGGCCGAGGTTCCGCCGGGGCCACCTGTCCTTGAGACACTTGTCGCGGAGGTCTACGGCCCCGACTACAAGGGCCAGATGGAACTTGCCGCAAAAATCAAAAAGATTTTTCAGGAGACGCCGGGTGTGGTGGACGTCGACTGGTACGTGGAAGATCCGCAGACGAAGTACGACTTGAAAGTCGATCTCGACAAAGCAGCGCTGCAAGGCGTGTCCGCTGCGGAAGTGTCGCGCACCGTGCAGATCGGATTGAATGGAGCTTCGGCGGGGCTGTTGCACGATCCTTCCTCGCGCGAAGACGTTCCCATCGAAGTGCGGCTTTCCCGGCCGGACCGCTCCGGAATCGAACAGTTGCGCAATCTCAAATTGCCGGGACCGACGGGCGCACAAGTTTCTCTGCGCGAAATCACGAACGTCGAGGAAACCGTCATCGACAAGAGCGTCTATCGCAAGAACATGCGGCCTGTGGTTTACGTGACGGGAGACGTGGCGGGAGTCGTCGAGAGCCCCGTCTACGCCATCCTCAACATGAGCGACGCCATCAACAAAATTCAATTGTCCGACGGCTACCATGTGAAGCAATACACGGGCACGGCGCTGCCGGAACGCACGGACCGCTACTCGATGAAATGGGACGGGGAGTGGCACATCACGGTGGAAGTTTTTCGAGACCTCGGCCTGGCTTTCGCCGCGGTGCTGGTGCTGATTTACGTGCTCGTGGTAGGGTGGTTCAAATCGTTCAAGACGCCTTTGGTCATCATGGCTCCCATACCGCTCACGCTGGTTGGAATTCTTCCGGCTCACGCGGGATGGGCGCATTCTTCACGGCCACATCGATGATCGGTTTCATTGCGGGCGCGGGAATTATTGTGCGGAACTCGATCATTCTCGTGGACTTTATCGAGTTGCGCCGCTCGCACGGCATGCCACTCGAAGAAGCCGTCGTGGACGCGGGCGCAGTGCGGTTCCGCCCGATGCTGCTCACGGCAGCGGCGGTCGTCGTTGGCGCAAGCGTGATTTTGTTCGATCCTATTTTTCAGGGACTGGCCATTTCGTTGATGGCGGGTGAAGTGGCGTCGACCGTGCTTTCGCGCATCACGGTTCCGATTCTGTATTACATGAGCGAGCGCGGGAGCAGCGAAACGGCGCCGCCGCTTGAGGAAGATTTTGGAAGCGCAATGAACTAGGAGGAGGTCGCGTCATGACAGTGGATCGTTACATCAGAATGATCGGGGGCGCATTCGTTGTGCTCTCGCTCGCGTTGGGTTATTGGGTAAGCCCTTACTGGTCTCTGTTTACGGCGTTCGTTGGTCTGAATCTGTTCCAGTCGGCTTTCACCGACTGGTGCCCGATGATGAGCATTCTGCGCAAGTCGGGCGTGAAGTCTTAGGTTGAACTTGTTCAAGAAGTTCTAGGCTGCAATGAGCGGCGCAGGCTTTAGGCTGTGGGGGTTAGTGCTTGCGAGGACTAAAACCCACAGGCTGAAGCCTGTGCTACTCACCCCCTACACTCGGGGGGAGCTTTCTCTCGGCTCCGCATCTACGACCTTCAGTTCTTGCGTGGTTTCCGGTACGGGCGAGGCTGCCGGCTTGACGAGGATGTCCAGAAGGCGGGTTACGAACTCGTTCAGGCTGGGCATGCCCATCAGTAGCTCGATGGGCAACTTTGTTCCGAATGATTCCTCGAGCGAGTGTTGCAGCTCGAGCGCCATTAGGGAATCGAGTCCGAGGTTGCTCATGGATTCTTCGGGGTCGAGTTCGGGCGCATCGAGGGCCATCACCGGCGCCAGGCTTTTCTGAACGTGCGCGAGAAGCAGCGCGTGCCGCCGGGCCTGAGGAGCGGCGAGGAGTTCCTGCATGGACAGGCGCGGCCCCGATTCGCTGGCCGCCTTTGCAGTGGCGGGACGGGCCTTTTCCCGCAGGAGATCGAAATCAAGGCCGGGGGCTGCTGGCCGTTGAAAGAGCGCGCCAGTTAGGTCCAGTCCACAGACATCGCGACGGCCTGAGCGGGGCCGTTCTTTTCGAACAAACGGTCGAGCGCGGCTAGTGCTTGCGCGGGCGCGAGTGGAAGCATCACGCGGGACGCCGGTCCCCGGGCGCTCGATGCGCGGGCGGCCATGCCGACTCGGCCCACGGGCCCCAGTTGATCGACAGGCACGGCAAGCCGTGAGAGCGGCGATCGTGCGCCAGACCGTCCAGGAACGCGTTGGCGGCGGCGTAATTCGCTTGCCCGGGCGAACCCAGGACTGAAGCCACCGAAGAGAAAACGACGAAGAAATCGAGGGGCAAATCCGCGGTGAGGGTGTGGAGATTCCACGCTCCGAGAACTTGGGAGCTAGGACTCGGCGGAAGTTTTCCGC
>CAVYHH010000006.1:0-80349 GCA_963768275.1 uncultured Acidobacteriota bacterium | reverse complement strand
CGGCCCCAGTGGAAATCTTTTCCTTGAGATTTTGCCGCCCCCAACTTGCAGCAAGAAGCAAAGGACGGCCGCGCCCCAAAGTCCTGGAAGCGCAGAGGGAACGCGCCTTCTCCGATTGCAAAGTATATACAATATGTATATACTTGTTGTGAGGGGGGCGTGCATGAGTAAAGCGAA
The DNA here is from genome assembly GCA_963768275.1 of uncultured Acidobacteriota bacterium. Taxonomy (GTDB): domain Bacteria; phylum Acidobacteriota; class Terriglobia; order Acidiferrales; family UBA7541; genus Palsa-360. The sequence continues at coordinate 80,172 of CAVYHH010000006.1, read as the reverse complement.
GGTCTTCAAGTCCGGCAATAGCCAGGCGGTGCGACTGCCCAAAGAGTTCCGCTTCAACGTGGAAGAAGTTGAGATTTTGCGCCGCGGAGATGAGATTGTTCTGAGGGAGCCGAAGCGCAACCTGGCGCACGCGTTTGAAGCGCTCGCCTCGATGCCGGAGGACTTCATGTCGGAAGGGCGGAAAGATGAGCCGCCTCAAAAACGAGAGGACCTATGAAGGCCCGGTACATGCTGGATACGGACATCTGTATTTACATCTCCAAGCGCAGGCCATCGGTGGTCAAGGAACGTTTCGAGCGGCTGAAGCCGGGACAGGTGGTCATGTCGGTAATCACATACGGAGAGCTGTATTACGGGGCGAGCAAGAGTAATCAAACAGCGGAGGCTTTGGCGCAACTTGGCAAGACGGTTCTGGATATTCCCGTGGAGGACCTTACGTCGACGGCGTCACAGACGTACGGAATGATTCGCGCGGCGCTTGAAAAGCAGGGACGGGTAATTGGAAACAACGACTTATGGATCGCTGCCCACGCGATGGCCATGGACGTCACCCTCGCGACAAACAATGATCGCGAGTTTCTTCGCGTCACTGGCCTTTCCGTGGAAAACTGGACGGAATAATCCGGCGGGCGCCTTACTTCACTTCGAGGATTTCTTTTTCTTTCACTGCGCAGAGGTCTTCGATTTTTTTGGTTTCCGAGTGGGTAACCTTTTCGAGTTCGTCTAGGGTCCTTTTTTGTTCGTCTTGGCTGATCTTTTTCTCTTTTTCGAGCTTGTCGACGGCTTCCTTGATGTCGCGGCGGATATTGCGCACCGCGGTGCGGTGATTTTCGAGGACTTTGTGCAGGTGCTTGACGATGTCCTTGCGGCGGTCCTCGGTCAGCGGAGGGATCGGCACGCGGACGATTTTGCCGTCGTTGGTGGGATTAAGTCCCAGGTCGGAGGTGCGAATCGCCTTGTCGATCAGCGGCACGGCGCCCGGATCCCACGGCGCGATGACGATCGACATCGGCTCCGGCACCGAGAGAGAGCCAAGCTGGTTCACCGGCATCGAAGTGCCGTGATAATCGACGCGAATATGGTCGAGCAGCGCGACGTTCGCGCGGCCCGTGCGCACGCTGGCGAGGTCCTTGCGGAAATCCTCGACGGCTTTTTCCATCCGCGTGCGGGCCTGCACCATCGCTTCCTTGCTGTTGGAAATTGTGGTCATCGCTTCTCGCTCCCGTTCATTCCGCCGTCACCGTCGAGCCCACTTTTTCGCCCATCACCGCGCGGCGGATATTTCCCGGCCTGTTCATATTGAAGATGATGATCGGCATCCGGTTGTCCATGCACAATGAAATCGCGGTCGAATCCATGACCGCAAGACCCTTTTGGATCACGTCCAGGTAGGTGACGCGTTCAAACATTTTCGCGCCGGGCACTTTTTCCGGGTCGGCGTCATAGATCCCGTCGACGCGCGTGGCTTTCAAAATGACGTGGGCCTTGATCTCCATGGCGCGCAGGGCGGCGGCGGTGTCGGTCGAAAAATACGGATTGCCGGTCCCTGCGGCGAAAATCACGACGCGGCCCTTTTCCAGGTGGCGCATGGCCCGGCGGCGGATGAACGGTTCGGCCACCTGCGCCATATCGATCGCGCTGAGGAGGCGCGTGACGACGCCCTGCTTTTCCAGCGCATCCTGCAGCGCCAGGCCGTTGATCACCGTGGCCAGCATGCCCATGTAGTCGCCGGTGGCTCGGTCGATCGAAAGGGATTTTTGGCGCGTGCCGCGGAAGATGTTCCCGCCGCCCACGATGATGGCCATTTCGATGCCCAGATCGCTGACTTCCTTCACTTCGCGGGCAATGCTGTGAACGGTTTCGGCGTCAATGCCAAAGCCTTGCGAACCCTGAAAGGATTCTCCGGAAAGTTTCAAAACGATGCGTCGGTAAATGGGCGCAGGTGAGTCGTTGTCTCGGTTGGGAGTTCGGTCGTCTTTGCTCATGCTCTCGGCGGGCATTCTAACAAAGATTCATCTCCGCGTTCTCATGAATTTCTCAGTGTCCTCTGTGTTTAGTTTTTCCGGGCCGGGCGCCAAAAACTTAACACAGAGGACACTGAGAAAAACGAGAGCACTGAGAATTCGGTGGGTTCCAGAGCAGAGTCTGTACCCGCGGAGGAACCGACTAGATGGCGGCCACGGCGGCAGGCGGTTCTTCGGCAGGGGCGCTGGCGCTCTCGCCCACTTTGAACCGCACGTAGCGCCGGATGGAAATGTTTTCGCCCAGCTTGTGGATCATCTGGCTGACCATCTCGCCCACGGTCATCGACTCATCCTTGATGAAGTGCTGTTCGTAGAGGCAGTTTTCCTCGTAGAATTTTTCCATCTTGCCGTTGACGATTTTTTCGGCCACCGCTTCGGGCTTCCCTGTCGCGCGGGCCTGCGCTTTGTAGATTTCGCGCTCGCGGTCGAGAATTTCCTGCGTGACGTCTTCGCGGCGGACGAACCGCGTATCGAGCGCGGCGATGTGCATGGCCACGTCGTGGCACAGGCGCTGGAAATCCTCGGTGCGGGCGACGAAATCAGATTCGCAATTGATTTCGACCAGGACGCCGATTTTCCCTCCGGCGTGGATGTAGTGCCCGACCAGGCCTTCGCTCGCCTGCCGCGCCGCTTTCTTCTGCGCCGCCGCCTGCCCCTTCTTGCGTAGAACGTCGATCGCGCCTTCGATATTGCCTTTCGCTTCGACCAGCGCCGAGCGGCAATCGGAAAATCCCGCGCCGGTTCGTTCGCGAAGTTCCTTCACCAGCTGCGCGGAGATATTGACCGGATCGGATGGATTTGTCATGGCTCTATGGCATCCCTTTTTCAGCGAATTCTATGAATTGAAAACACAGCCGTCCGCGCGGTTCCGGAAACGAAACCTGCGGTTCATTTCTATTCGGCGGCGCCTTTTACGGATTTGTCCGGTTCGGGTTCCAGTTCAGGTTCGGGCAAAGGTTCGACGAGGGATTCCGCGCCCGGCTCGACGAAATCGCCTTCCTGCTTCTCGTAAGATTCGTACTTGCTGGTGTCCACGTATTCGACGGTTTCCGCACCCGCGGCGGCATCCGTGGCGGCCTTCTCCTGGGCGATTTGAGACCTCTCATACGCCTGGCGGCCTTCGATCACGGCGTCGGAAATCTTGGACGTAAACAGTTTGATAGCGCGCAGCGCGTCGTCGTTGCCCGGAATTACCCAGTCCACCTGGTCCGGATCGCAATTGGTATCCACGATGGAGACCACGGGCACGCCCATGCGGCGCGCTTCGCGCACCGCAATCGCTTCCGCGTTGGAATCGATGACGAACATCGCGTCCGGCAGCGCCGACATATTTTCGACGCCCGACAGGTTCTGCTTCAGGTGCTTCATCTCGCGGTCGAGGCGCGCAGCTTCTTTCTTGGAGAGTTGCGCCATCCGGCCGTCTTCGGTCATGGCCTTCAATGTCTTCAGGCGCTTGATGGACTTCTGCAGCGTGGACCAATTCGTCAGCGTGCCGCCCAGCCAGCGATGATTGACGTAAAACATGCCGCAACGGTTCGCTTCCTCGGCCACGGCTTCCTGCGCCTGGCGCTTGGTGCCCAGGAAAAGAATGGTCTTGCCGTTGCCGCTCTGCTCGCTCACAAAACGCGCGGCCTCGCGAAACAGCTTCAATGTTTTTTGCAGATCAATGATGTGGATTCCATTGCGTTCGCCGAAGATATACTCCTTCATCTTCGGATTCCAGCGGCGGGTCTGGTGGCCGAAATGAACTCCAGCCTCCAGCAATTCCTTCATCGTTATTTCAACTGCCAAAGTTCCTCCTCAGGAGATGGATGTTTGCGAGCCCCGGACCGTTTCGTGACACCAGAGGTCCGGAACCGAACATCCTATTGCCGGCTCCTTGCCGGCCGTGAATTTGTCGCGTCCCGTCCGCCGCGGCGAACGGGACTGGACAGAACTCTTTGGTCTAGCGCTTGCTGAACTGGAAGCGCTTGCGGGCGCCCTTCTGCCCGTACTTCTTGCGTTCCTTCATGCGCGAATCGCGCGTCAAAAAGCCGTTCTTGCGCAAGCCCGCACGCAATTCCGGATTGAAGAGCGCCAGCGCGCGGGAAAGCCCCATGCGCACCGCGCCGGACTGTCCACCCACGCCGCCCCCGTTCACGGTTGCGACAATGTCAACCGAACCCGAAGTCTCGGTGAACTTCATCGGCTCGACGGCCCGATTGCGCCAGGTCACGTTGCGAAAATATTCATCCGGCGTGCGTCCATTGATGGTGATCTTGCCCGACCCGAACGTCAGGAAGACGCGCGCAACGGATTCCTTGCGCCGGCCGGTCCCATAAAATTTCTGTTTCGCGCCTTCTTCCAAAGGTTGTCCGCTGGAACTCAACTTTCCTCCTCACATCCAAAATCAAAACCCAGTGGCGCGGGCTTCAGCCTGCGGTTTTTTCCGAGGCTAAAAGACTCGCGCTCGACCCAACCCCCGCAGGCTGAACCCTGCGCCACATCAGATTGGAGTCCGCGAAAGGTTAAAGAGCAGCCGCTTGTGGTTTTTGCCCCGCGTGGCGCGCCAAACCCTTGTCATCCAGATAAATCCGCAACTTCTTCGCCCGCAGCGCCCGCAATTTATTTTTCGGGAGCATGCCCAGCACGGCTTCGCGCAACATCCAGTCCGCGCGCGTCGGCCGCAGTCGCTTGGCCGGAACTTCCTTCAAACCGCCCGGATAGCCGCTGTGATGGCGATACACTTTTTGCTCGAGCTTGTTTCCGGTGAGCCGAATCTTGTCGGCGTTGATCACCACGACGTGGTCCCCGCAGTCGAGGTACGGCGTATAGTTGGCCTTGTCCTTGCCGATCAGGATGCGCGCAATGCGCGTCGCCACGCGGCCCAAAACTTGTCCGGCGGCGTCCACCACAAACCACCCGCCGCCCTGCTCGATTACTTCGGTATCCCGTCCCCGGGGGACATACGTACGCATGCGCTCAGTCACACCTTTCCATGAATAGTCAAACTTAGACGATATCGGGTGTGGAGCTTTTTGTCAATCGAAAGGCGAACTTGCACAATATACCGGGGACTAGTGCGGCAAACTCCCCACAATCCCACCATTTTGTAACTGTTCTTTCCGCACACTGTCTTGGGTCAAGCTCGCGAATTCAAGCTAAGGTGATGATTCGTCGAAGGACATCGGCTCGTTACCTCTCATGCGCTTCAAACAATAAAACCCGTTCATCATTGCGCACATCAAAAAGGCCCCAAAACGAAGTCTGAAGAATGACCTAACTATCCTCAGCAAGGTATATCGCAGTGAAAAAGCCTCGCGCCAAAGTAAACGGTGCGCTTCGAGCAGTTGATCCGGGGACATATTTTTCGGCCTGAACGATACGCCGTACCCGTTATAAAACTCCCACCCGCGGCCGGACAAGATTCTTCCCTCGTTGGCTATCTTCGTGTAAGCGGGGGTACCTCTATAAGTGGTCAGAATGCTTAGAAACGGTACATCAACACCGACATCGTAGAGTTGCTTTGCCATCGCAACAATTGTCTCGGGGGTGTCGCCGTCAAACCCCGCAATGAATCCCGCCATGACACAGATCCCTCTGTCGTGCAGTGCGCGGATTCTCGATTGATACTCGTGGATCTTGTTCTGGGACTTGTGTGCATCTTTCAAAGATTCCTTTCCGAATGACTCAATCCCAAAGAAAATGCCGATGCATCCCGATCGTCTCATCAAGTCCAGCAACGCCCCATCCTGAGCAATGTCCATGCTTGCCTGGGTCAGCCACCATTTACGGAGAGGGGTCATGGCCTCAAGCAGGGCAGTGATATATGTCCGCTTGATTGTCAGATTGTCATCCCAAAACCAGACCACTTTGCGCTGCCACCAATGTGGGAACCTGTTGTATTCGATGTCCTTGACTACGTCGGTTACGGGGCGCGTGCGGAACCCTGGATTGAGGGTCGGTACCGTACAGAACGAACACGTAAATGGACACCCACGAGTTGCTTGGACCACATGCTGGATAAAAAAGCCCTTTGGAAGCAAATCATAACGCGGAGTTGGGATTTCACTCAGTGGGCGGGCCTTTCCAACGTAGCGCTGACGAAGTCGTCCCCTGCCTGCGTCCTCCAAGAGTTCAGCCCAAACCGATTCCGCTTCGCCAATGACAACACTGTCGAAATTCTGTAGGACCTCATCTGGCGCAAAAGTGGCGTGTGGTCCGCCCGCGACAACGCGTTTACCACGTTTGTTGAACTCGCGCGCTAGGCGATAGGCTTCGGGGGCGAACCCACTAAAAAAGGAAAGCGCGACAATATCTGCTGGGGTCTCAAAATCGATCGGTTCGACTTGCTGATGAATAACGCGGACTCGCCAACTTGGGGGAGTGATCGCAGCTAGGTGGATGCCGGTTATTGGAGGAACGAAATGAGCTTCGTGACCGTATCGATAACGCTCAACGTAGACTACGATGATATCGATCTGCAAGACAGCTACCCACTGCACGAAGCGAAGAGATTGCAGAGCAGGAAGACGCCAATCGCCGCGCGGTGCGACGCGTCAGGGCGCGGCACCGCGGGCGGGCGCTGAAAGCCGGTCCTAGAGCGAAGTCTTCGTCACGGGAGCATGCGCCGTTGTGGACGAAGTGGATCGAGTGTACGCGGGCTTGTCGAGGTCGTTGTCGTGGCTGGCGGAGCCGGTCCGATCAATCTCGATGGAGCCCTTGAAGTACGCGCCGTCCTCAATCATGATGCGCGCCGTGGTCAAATCCCCGACCACCGAGCCATCCTTCTTGATTTCGATGCGGTCCCGAGCCCGCAAATTGCCCTTCACGCTGCCATAAACGACGACTTCGCGCGCTACCACGTCGGCGGTCAGCTTGGCGCTGGCGCCCACGGTGAGCTTGCGGTCTTCGAGCTGAACCAGCCCTTCGACGCTGCCGTCAATATGCAGATCTTCATTTCCGGATATCTCGCCCTTGATGTGTAAGCTGGCGCCTAGCCGCGCGGTTGAACCGGACGGCGTGGAGCTCAGCGGGCGCATGGCATCAGTGCTCATGGCTATTCCCTCCGTTTTGGCCGAAGCCGGCTTCGCTACCGGTGCTGGTGGGTCCGGAGCTTTCGCGGTCGTCGGTTGCGGCGTTTCTGGTTTCTTATCTCCCCACATTATCTACTGGCCTCCTCGGTCGGAGACACCAACAAGACTACGAGTCCGAGACCGGGGTGCAACACAATGTATCCTCCCGGTCAAAATTGGGACAAGTGAATTGCGGGCGTGGTGTTCCTTAAAGTAACACGGGCTGGGGGCCCGGCTGGGGAACCAAACGTTACAGGAATCCGAGTTCGGGCGCAACAGAATTTCAATGGTTCATTTTGGGAAAGCCAATAGACTTCGCTTGGGCTGATCCGGCGTCTAATTCTTTGTGTCGCGGGCCGGAAAAGCGTACGATTCGCGACGTATACGTTGGGACAATGCGTTGACGGAGGTGAGAATCATGCCTTCTGAAATCAGGATGAGCAAAAGCATTGCTCTGAAATTTTTCGTTGCTCTGCTGGCGATATTTTCGTTCGGCGTGCGGACGACGAATGCAGCGCCGTGCGAAAATCTGGCCTCCGTTTCCCTGGCAAATGGGTCGATCACCTCAGCAGAGAGCGTCGCTGCCGGAGCGTTTACTCCACCTGCGGACGCCCCGCCAAGCGCCGCAAAATTCGGCCAACTGCCGGCGTTTTGCCGCGTAACCGCGACGCTCGCGCCTTCGCCCGACTCCGATATCAGGATTGAAGTCTGGATGCCGGCTGCGGGCTGGAACGGTAAGCTGCAGGCCGTGGGCAATGGCGGCTGGGCTGGAGTGATCAGCTATCCGGCGCTGGCCGCGGGGGTCGCAGGTGGATACGCCACCGCCAGCACCGACACCGGTCACCGGGGCAATACCGCAAAGTTCACCCTCGGCCATCCCGAGAAAGTTGTGGACATGGCCTACCGCGCGGTTCACGAGATGACCGTGCAAGCCAAAGCAATCACCAAGGCTTACTACGGCGGTGACCCGAAGCTTTCGTTCTGGAATGGCTGCTCCACAGAAGGACGCCAGGGAATCACGGAAGCGGCGAAATACCCGGGTGACTTTGACGCAATCGTGGCGGGGGCTTCGGCCATCAACTGGATGCACCTTCTCATTGCACGCCTGGCGCTCAACACAATCGTGAACCGAAGCGAGGAAAGCGCCATCCCGCCGGCGAAATATCAGCTGATTCATGACGCGGTGTTGCAGGCCTGCGATGCGCTGGACGGCGTGAAGGATGGCGTGATCGAAAATCCCGCGCGGTGCCGCTTTGATCCCAAAGTGCTCGCCTGCAAGGGTGCGGATGGGCCTGCATGCCTGACGCCGGCGCAAGTGGAGACGGCCCGCGCAATCTACGCACCGATCAAGAATCCGCGAACCGGTGCGGACGTGCTACCCGGTCTTCTGCAGCCGGGGTCGGAACTCGGTTGGGCAATCTTGGCGGGCCCGGAGCCGCTTCGGTATGCGGTGGAGACGTACCAATACCTGGTTTTCAAGGACCCCAACTGGGATTGGCATCGCTTCAATCCCGCCACAGATATCGATCTGGCCCTGAATATTGACGATGGCCTTCTCGACTACACAAATTCCGACCTGAAGCCGTTCTTTGCGCGCGGCGGCAAATTGTTGATGTACCACGGATGGGCCGATCCCCAGGTAAGCCCGATGAACAGCGTCAACTATTTTAGCGACGTGAAAAAGAAGCTTGGCGCGGACGTGGTGGGGAAGTCGATCCAACTATATATGGTGCCCGGCATGAACCATTGCCAGGGAGGTCCCGGAACCGACAGCTTCGACAAGATGGCCGCGATTGAGGAGTGGGTGGCCAAGGGCGCCGCACCGGAACAAATCATCGCTTCGCATCGCACCGCGGGAAACGTGGATCGCACGCGTCCCCTGTGCCCGTATGGCAAGGTCGCAAGCTATAGCGGGAACGGCAGCACCGACGAAGCAGCGAACTTCACTTGCAAAGCGCAGTAGTCGGGAGTCGCTCCCGGGTACAATTGCTTTCACTTGCGGAAATTGAGAATCAATACTTGCGCAGGACTCCGACAACCCGGCCTTGAATCTTCACATCCGCTGCCGGAACGATGATGGGCGGCATTTCTGAATTCGCGGGCTGCAAGCGAATCTTCCCGCCCGCCTCGCGATAAAAGCGTTTCAGCGTGGCCTCGTCATTTCCGACCAGCGCCACGACGGTTTCCCCGGGATTGGCCACCTGCGTCGGCTCGATCACCACGTAGTCGCCGTTCATGATGTGGTCTTCAATCATGGAATTTCCCTTCACCTGCAGGACGAAGGATTTGTCCGAGCGCGCGAACTCGCCCAGCGAAAGTGTCTCCCGGTCTTCCACCGCTTCCAGCGGACGGCCGGCGGCGATTCGGCCCATCAGCGGCAGCTCGACCGTGTGCCGGTCGAGCACTTGCTCGCGCACCGGCTTCGGAAGGTTCGTGACTTCGATCGAGCGGCTCTGGTTGTAGCCGCGCCGGATGAATCCCTTGCGCTCGAGCGTCGTAATGTGCTTGTGCACGGTGGCGAGCGAAGTCAGTTTCAGCGAACGCGCGATTTCCTCAAAGCTTGGGGAGTAGCCGTGCTTGTTGTGAAAGCCGACCAGAAAATCGAGCACTTCTTTTTGCCGTTTCGTCAAAGTCATGGCGGGGTTCCTCCAGTGCGGCTTCATCATAGGCGAATCAAAAGCGAAATACAAGCCATATAATCTGAAACGAGGAAATTGTTTTTACAGGCTGCAAGGTTCCAATTCCTCGATTTGCTTATCATGCGTGGAAAAAATTAGAGTGGTCTTTGGGCGTTGTTCCTCTCTGGCTCATGCCGCATAGGCAACATGGTTTTTCCTTCGCGGTGTTACAAGGCAAGTTGCATTGTGCTATGCTTAGTCATTGGAAGCCCTCTATGGAACTTCGGCATCCGCAACTGATGCTCCTTGGGGCATACCGGGTGGTTAAAACTCATAATTGAGAATTGGAGCCTTCCTAAGCCATGGCTACGATTACGGACCCAGTCGTCCGCGCACACAAGCGCGAAGTCATCGAAAAAGCCGTCCTCCGCTTTTGCGGAGACTCCGGCGACGGCATGCAGATTACGGGCAGCCAGTTCACTAACACAGTCGCCCTGTACGGAAACGACTTAGCTACCTTCCCGGACTATCCTGCCGAAATTCGCGCCCCTGCGGGAACGCTTCCCGGCGTCAGCGGATTCCAGATTCAATTTTCCTCGGCCGACGTGTTCACGCCAGGGGACGCCGTGGACGTGCTGGTGGCCATGAACCCGGCAGCCCTCAGGACCAACATCAAGGATCTGAAACCAAACGGCATTCTGATTGTAAACAGCGACGCTTTTACAGACGGCGATTTGCGCAAAGCGGACCTGACGACAAATCCGCTGGAAGACAGTTCCCTCGACGCCTACCGGCTATTTCCCGTCGGGCTCGAACGCTTGACACGCACCGCGCTCCAGGATCTGGGTCTCGACGCCAAGTCGATGGACCGCTGCAAAAACTTCTTCGCCCTGGGCATGTGTTACTGGCTGTACAACCGCACGATGGACCTGACCTACAAGTGGATCGAGGACAAGTTCAAGACCAAGGCGTTGCTGGTGGAAGCGAACAAGCTGGCCATGCGCGCGGGATACAACTACTGCGAAGCGACCGAGGCGTTTCAAGTCAGCTACGAAATTCCTCCCGCCAAGCTGACTCCCGGCACCTATCGCAACCTCAGCGGCAACCAGGCGCTGGCGATCGGCTTCGTCGCGGCCTCACAGAAGGCCGGCCTTCCGCTCTTCCTCGGCTCCTATCCGATTACTCCCGCTTCGGACATTCTGCACGAACTTTCCATGTACAAAAATTTCGGCGTCATGACGTTCCAGGCCGAAGATGAAATCGGGGCGATCACCTCCGCAATCGGCGCCTCTTATTCTGGAGCCCTGGCGCTCACGACCACTTCCGGTCCCGGCATGGCGCTCAAGACCGAAGCAATGGGCCTTGCAGTCGCGGTGGAATTGCCGCTCGTGATTTGCGACATTCAGCGCGGCGGTCCGTCCACGGGCTTGCCGACCAAGACCGAGCAAGCGGACCTTCTGCAAGCAATGTTCGGCCGCAATTCGGAAGCGCCGATTCCAATACTTGCCCCGTCCACGCCGGGCGATTGCTTCTGGGTCGCTGTCGAAGCCTGCCGCATCGCGCTCAAGTACATGGTGCCGGTCATCATTTTGTCTGACGGCTACCTGGCCAACGGCGCCGAACCCTGGCGCATTCCCAAGATTGATGAAATCCCCGGCATTAAGGTGAAATTTACAACCGATCCCAACGGATTCCATCCCTACTCGCGCGACCCGAACACCCTGGCGCGCCCGTGGGCGATTCCCGGCACGCTGGGACTTGAGCACCGCATCGGCGGCATCGAAAAGCAGGACGTCACCGGCAACATCAACTACGAACCACTGAACCACGAAAAGATGGTCCGGCTGCGCGCAGCCAAGGTTGAGGCAGTGACGCAGGATATTCCGGATTTGGTTCCGGCAGGCGATCCCGACGGCGACCTTTTGATTGTGGCCTGGGGCTCAACGTATGGCGCGATCACCGCAGGGATGAAGACGATGCGCGCCAAGGGGCATCGCATCGGCCACGTCCATCTGCGGCATCTCAACCCGATGGCACGGAATCTCGGAGAGTTGCTGGGGCGTTACCGCCACGTGCTGGTGCCCGAGATGAATCTCGGCCAACTATCCATGCTTTTGCGCGCCAAGTTCCTCGTCGACGTGCAAGGCTACAACAAGATTCAGGGACAGCCCTTTAAGCAATCGGAAATCGAAGCGAAGATCGAAGAAATTCTGGGCTGAGGCCCCCTGACGGGGGCAAGCCCGAAAGGAATTCGGAGAAAAGACCAATGACTACGGCATCGATTCCAGTACTGACCAAGAAGGATTTCCAGACGGACCAAGAAGTCCGCTGGTGTCCGGGTTGCGGAGATTACGCCATTCTTTCCGCCGTGCAGTCCGTGTTTCCCGAGCTGGGGATCCCGCGCGAAAAATTCGTCGTCATATCCGGCATCGGCTGCTCGAGCCGCTTCCCGTACTACATGAACACGTTCGGCTTTCACACGATCCACGGCCGTGGGCCCGCCGTTGCGACCGGCGTCAAGATCACGCATCCCGAGCTTGAAGTGTGGCTGGCGACCGGCGACGGCGATTCGCTCGCCATCGGCGGCAATCACACGATTCACATGCTGCGGCGCAACGTCGGCATCAAGGTGCTGATGTTCAACAACAAAATTTACGGGCTCACGAAGGGCCAGTACTCGCCGACTTCCGAGTTCGGCAAGAAAACGAAATCGACGCCTTATGGCACGGCGGATCGTCCATTCAATCCGCTGGGCCTGGTGATCGGCGCCGACACTTCGTTCGTCGCGCGCTCGGTGGACGTCTTCCAGGGGCACCTGAAGGAGACGCTAAAGAAAGCGGCGGCGCACAAAGGCTCGGCCTACGTTGAAATCCTGCAGAACTGCAACATCTTCAACGACGGCGCGTGGTTCGACCTTACTGAAAAGGAAGCCCGCAGCGAGCACGTCGTCCAGCTCGAGCACGGCAAGCCGCTGATCTACGGCAAGAATCGCGACAAGGGCATCCGCCTCAACGGCATGGAACTCGAGGTCGTTCATCTCGGCAACGGCAACGGACTTACGGAGAAAGATATCCTCGTCCATGACGAGCATCATCCGAATCCCGCGTACGCCTTCCTGCTGGCGCAGATGGAAGAGAAGCCCGGCTTCCCCACTCCAATCGGCGTCCTCCGCTCCTGGGACCGAGACCGCTACGAGGACGTGATGTCCAAGCAGATTCAGGACGTCATCGCCAAGCGCGGCCCCGGCGACCTAGCCAAGCTGCTGAGCGCCGGCGACACGTGGGAAGTGCGGTAGTTTTTCCGCAGATAGACCCGAATCGAATTTCAAACCGCTAACACAAATCGAAATTCAAAATATCAGGCGGCCCGGAAGCTCGGGCCGCTTTTCTGTTTTTTCCAAGTAAAATTCCTGGCGGTCGCCGGTCGACGGCAACACAACAATTTCAGATTTAGAATTTGAGATTTCAGATTTAAAACTCGACAACGAATAGTTGAGAGCTACGAATTTAATTGTCGAGCTAAGAAGTTACGGGGGAGCATTGAGGAATAAAGTTCAAGAGTCAGGGTGTGAGGTCGAAGGTTTGTCATTTCAAATCTGAAATTTCAAATTTGAAATCAGATATCCGACATTCGATAGGAGAATTGAAAACTGAATTGCCGGCCGGATGATCCGCTACTGCCGCGTTCCGGCGGCCATTGCCGAGGTGTGCGATTCGATGCTTCGCGTCGCAAAATAATTCTCGTCATTCAGCCGGCGATAGATCCGTCCCGCGACGCCGGCCGCCATGGCTCCCTTGATCATGCTGCTGTGGCCGCGCATCAGCACGACCAGGACGATCCTGGGGTTCGCCTGATCGGCGTAGGAAACAAACCAGCCAAGTCGCGACGCATTGTCCGAGCAGGTTCCCGTTTTTCCGAGCGCTTGCGCGTCATCGGAAATGTAGCTGGACCGCGCCGTGCCGTAGAGCACCGCGGCGAGCATGCCGTCCCGCACTTCCGGCAGGAGCGATTCGATGTTGAGCTGCCGCTTGATGCGCGGCGCGAAATTCGCCCGTTCCTCCGCCGTTCGCGGATATTGCAGGTAATAGAGCGTGCCGCCGTTGGCAATGCTCGATGCCAAAGCGCCGAGTTGCAGCGGCGTCATCTGAATTCCCTGGCCAAAGCTGGACATGCGCGCCACGCCGCCAAAGGAAGGCGGCTCAGTGGGAAATCCGCCCGGATGCTCTTCGGGAATCTGATACCCGGCCAGTTCGCCGAGTCCCAGGAGGCGGCCGTAATGCGAAACGGTGTCAAATCCCATGCGCCGGCCAAGCTCCTCGAAGAACGCGTTATTGGAATGCGCCAGCGCTTCGGTGAGGTTCAGATACTTGCGGGGAGCGACGCGAATCATCGTGTCGCGCGTCACCACGCCTTCCTGCAACGCCGCGACCGCGATGACCGGCTTGATCGTCGAGCACGGAATGAAGCCCGCGGAAAATGCGAGGTTCTGATTGACGATCGTGAGGATGCGTCCGCTTTCAGGATCGATGGCTACAACTGAACCGTTGTAGCGGCCCAGCGCGTCAACGGCTGCCTTGCGCACGGTCGGGTCGTCATATGCCGTGACGTCACCCTTCTCGGAGTCCGTAAACGTCGGCACACCGTAGCGCGCGGATGAGGCTCTCTTTATCGAAGCGCGAGCCGCACGAGGCGAGGGAGCCGCGAGTGCGGGGGAACTCCCTGCAATCAATACGCAGAGGAAAGCTGCAAGAAATCGAAGATGGCTAGGCCGATACGACATTATTTTATTCCAATCTGGACCCATTTGGCGCCCTAAAGCGCGTATCGAGCTGAACGTTGATTCTATGTAATTTGTTCGCTCGAACGCAATAGCAAATCTGAACTATTACGTACTATCACGCAAGAGGCCAATCGCCGGTACGTTCGTACTAGCCTGAAAATACTACGATTAGGGCTGAAGCGCAGAGGGAATGGATGTGTCCCGGTGGAACAAATGGTTCAAGAAGAAGCGCGAACAATAATGAAGTGGTTTATTCGGCACAGACTCGCGGCCCGGCAAATTGCCAAGCCGCGATTGGTTGGGGCTAATATTCCGCCAGAGTTACCGATTATTTCACTGGGCGCGGCCTGCTCGCCGCGGCGTTGGCTGCAGCGGCGGCAGCCTGAACCGCGGGCTTTTCTGCGGGTTTCTCCGCCTGCGCCGCCGGGGCCGGTCTGCCATTGGCCGTGCCGGGAATGGGAATGTTCATTTTCTTGCGAAGCAAGTTTTCGATTTTCCCACGGACGTCGGCATGTTCCTTCAAGAACACGCGCGCGTTTTCGCGCCCTTGGCCGAGCCGCTCGCCGTCAAACGAAATCCACGTGCCGGACTTTTCGAGGACGCCCTTTTCCACGCCGAGGTCGATCAGGTCGCCCTCGCGGGAAACGCCTTCGCCGTAGAGGATGTCAAACTCGGCTTCGCGGAACGGCGCGGCTACCTTGTTCTTCACCACTTTGGCGCGCGTGCGCGAACCGATGACGCGGTCGCCTTCCTTGATGGACTGAATGCGGCGAATATCCAGCCGAATCGAGGAGTAGAACTTCAGCGCGCGCCCGCCCGTCGTGGTTTCCGGATTGCCGAACATCACGCCGATCTTCTCGCGAATCTGGTTGATGAAGATCAGGCAGGTGTGCGACTTCGACACGATGGCCGTAAGCTTTCGCAGCGCCTGCGACATCAGGCGCGCCTGCAAACCCATCTGCGGATCGCCCATGTCGCCTTCGAGTTCGGCGCGCGGCACAAGGGCCGCAACCGAATCGACCACGATCACGTCGACCGCGCCCGACTGAATCAGCTTCTGCGCGATCTCCAGCGCCTGCTCGCCGTTGTCCGGCTGCGACACCAGCAGGTTGTCCACGTCCACGCCGAGCTTTCGCGCGTAGACCGGATCGAGCGCGTGCTCGGCGTCGATGAACGCCGCCTGGCCGCCCATCTTTTGCGCTTCGGCGATGATGTGCAGCGTCAGCGTCGTTTTCCCGCCCGATTCAGGGCCGTAGATTTCAATCACACGCCCGCGCGGCACGCCGCCCACGCCTAGCGCCGCATCGATCGATAGCGCCCCCGTCGGGATCACGCTGACCGGCACCAGAACGTCGCGGCTTCCCAGGCGCATAATGGCGCCCTTGCCGTAATCCTTTTCGATCTGCGAAATCGCATTTTCCAGCATTTTCGTTTTTTCGTCCGTCATCACTTCACCTCGGAAGCTGAGTTGTCACGTTTCGTGACTTTGCGGGCTCTCGGGGAGTCTACTACAAAGCGCCCCGCTCGGTGCAAATTCATTGCGAGAAGCAAGATACCACATGGCGAAGAAAAAGCAAATACTATTTACTTTGCCGCCCACCCCCCGGTTCTCATCAAGGATCATCAAGGAAGTGGATATTTCCCGCGATTTGGATAATATTGCTCAGCTTGATCGGAGGAGGACACATGGCGGCAAAGGCAAAAGCAACGCGCTGGGCGCTCAAAGGCCGGGGCTATGAGTTTTGCAACTGTGACTTCGGCTGCGGCTGCAATTTCGGCGGGTTCCCGAGTTCGAAGGACGGAAGCTGCCGTGCATTCGTGGGCATGGAAATCAAGAGCGGCACATGCGGCAAAGTCGGCCTCGCTGGATTGAAGTGCGCGGCGATCCTGGACTGGCCGAAAGCCATACACGAGGGTCACGGCCGGTGTGTTTTCATCGTGGAGCCGGCCACGACGGACAAGCAGATTGAGGCCCTCGCCCAAATCTTCACCGGCAAGTTGGGCGGGATGCCGTGGGAACTCTTGGGACCGACCTTTGAAGTCACTGGGCTCGAGAAGACGAAGATCTCGATCGAGGGAAAAGGGACCAAGAGCGTGTTCAAAGCCGAGGGCATCGGCGAGGGACATGGCGACTCTTTCAAAAACCCCGTCACGGGCGAGGATCATGCGGCGAACGTCGACCTTCCGGACGGATTTATCTGGAAGAAGGGACAATGCGGACAGGGTACGTTTCAGGCGAAGGCGGGCAGCCTGTCCATAGGAGCCGTGAAGTCGAACTGGATTCTCTACAATTTTAGCTGGACCAACGGATAGTTCCCTTGGACACGGTTCTTCGTCGGGAGCGCTTGGTCATTAGCGGCTGCCTTGCCGCGGTCGTAGTCCTCTCCTGGGTGTATCTCGTCCATACAAAGATGGCCATGGCGGGCATGGATATGCCGGGTATGGTCATGGTGGATTTCCAGAGATGGGGGCTGATCACCGTCCTGCTTCTTTTCGTAATGTGGTCCGTGATGATGGTTGCCATGATGGTGCCGTCCGCGGCGCCCATGATTCTGGCCTTTGTCACTGTGAATCAGCGCCGGCAGGCCGCGAACAGGCCGTTTGTGCCCGTGGCCATTTTCCTTTTTGGATACCTTGCGGTCTGGACCGCGTTTTCCGCAGCGGCCACCCTTGCGGAGTGGGGCTTGCACCAGGCGGCAATGCTTTCCACTACGATGACGGCGACCAGCACGGCGCTGAATGGCGGGCTGCTCATCGCGGCGGGCGTCTTCCAGTGGACGCCGATGAAGCGCGCCTGCCTGAAGGGTTGCCGTTCACCCCTCTCCTTTTTGATGAGCGAGTGGCGCGACGGCAAGGCGGGCGCCTTCGTTATGGGATTGCGGCATGGCGCGTACTGCGTGGGATGTTGCTGGTTTCTGATGGCCCTGCTGTTCGTCGCAGGCGTCATGAACCTGCTATGGGTCGCGGTGATTGCGCTGTTCGTCATGGCCGAGAAGATCAGTCCAAAGGGAGAACTCCTCGCTCGCGTGGCGGGCGTCGGGCTGGTGATCGCTGGCGCTGCGCTGATGGCCCATCTTTGGTAAGTTGGAGAACGTTCAGTCGTGTTTTTGTGGCGCCAGCGTCCCGCCGGCGTTTTTGCGTTGTGTCGAGATCAGAAAAATCGCCGGCGGGACGCCGGCGCCACGAGACTCTAGCTTCAATCCGTATTGTGGTCCAAACATTACTAAAATCTTGGTAAGACTTCCGGGCTAGCCTTGCCCCGCGTAACTGTAAAACCCCCGCCCGCTCTTTCGCCCGAGCCAGCCGGCAGCGACCATCTTTCGGAGTTGCGGGCAGGCGCGATATTTCGGATCGCCGAATCCCTCGTACAGCACGTCCAGGATATTCACGCACACGTCCAGCCCAATGAAATCGGCGAGTTCGAGCGGACCCATCGGGTGATTCATCCCTAGTTTCATGATCGCATCCACCGCTTCGGCGGTCGCGACGCCTTCCATGACGGCGAAGGCGGCTTCGTTGATCATCGGCAGGAGCACACGATTGGACACGAAACCGGGGGCGTCGTTGACCGCGACGGGCTTTTTCCCGAGGCGCTCGCACAGCGCCATGGTGTTGTGGAATGTTTCATCGCTCGTTTGCAGAGCGCGGATCACTTCGATCAGGACCATCACCGGCACGGGATTCATGAAGTGCATGCCGATGAAACGGTCGGGACGGCCCGTCGCCGCAGCGAGAGTCGTTACCGAAATCGAGGAAGTGTTTGAGGCGAGGATCACTTCAGGACGCAGCAGTTTGTCCGCTTCGCGCAACACGGCAAGTTTCAAGTCCAGGCGCTCGGGGACGGCTTCGACGGCAAAATCGGCGCGCGCAAGCTGGGATAAATCGGTCGTCGTCTGAATGCGGCCCAGGATTTTTGAGATGTCTGCCTCGGCCACCTTGTTTTTTTTCGCTTCGCGGTCGAGATTCTTTGCGATCGTGTCCCGGGCGCGAGTGAGGAAATTCTCCTCGACGTCTCGCAGAATCACCGTGTAGCCGCAGCGGGCGAAGACGTGCGCGATGCCGTTGCCCATGGTTCCCGCGCCGAGCACGGCCACGGTGCGGATTGCGTCGATGGTCATTTCTTCTCCTCGCGGTCAGGAAGCTGAAGAAGCATAGGTAGCACAGACTTCAGAGGCTGCGGAAAAACTCGGTTTTGGTGTCATTCTGAGCGAAGCGAGGAATCTCTCTTCGGTTTAAACCCAATGCACAGAGAGATTCTTCGCTTCGCTCAGAATGACAAACGTACTTTTTCCGCAGCCTCTGAAGTCTGTGGGGGTTCGTTTGTAGGCCGAGCCCGCGCGCGCCAGCCAAGATCTGATGGAAACCCACAGACTGAAGTCTGTGCTACCAAATTCATTCCGGCGGGCTTGCTTCCACTACCTCGCGCACAATTTCTTTTGCTCTTGATTCCTGCTCCGGGCGGACGACCAGGCGCCAGCGGCCCTCTATGGAAATCTTGCGCGATGCGATTCCAATTTCGCGGAGACATGCGATCAAATTATCCGCGAATTCTTCACTCTCGCCGCTCCAGACTTCGGCGGCAGGGTCATCTTCGTGCCAAACCTCCGATGAAATCTCCAACTGGCTCCCTTGATCTGCGGAGTCCTGCCGATCCGATTCCGGCAAGGCCAGCGCTTCGAGGTCCTCGGGAGCCAATTCGCCAGGATCGATGCGTCCATCCAGATCAAGGAGAATCTTTCTGGCCCTCTCCCGATCCGCTTCTGAAATCCAAATTTCCATCCTTTGTTCCGTGGCAATAAAACTGAAGGAGCCTTTGGTATCGGGTTCCGTAAATGGAATGTCGGCGTTTTCAAGCGCTTCCTTGATTTTTTGGCATTCGGCGGGATCGTTGCCCCGCCAGAGCGCAACGATTCGAACATTATCGGAAAGATTTGCCTTCGGCGGTTCGAGCGCGTCGACAAGCGCCTCGCCGCAGTCGGCGCATTGCGTCACGCCGCGAATATATTCGCATTTGCAATTGGGACAAATCATGGGCGCTGCATTCTACCGCTGGTCCGAGCCGGAATCTATCCTTCCGTGATCACTCGCGCAATTGCTTTTGCCCGCGCAAAATCCTCGGGGCGGACGCAGAGCCGGGCGCGGTGGCCCGGTTCATCGGGAATGCGGCTGGGGATGCCGTTCTCGCGGAGCGCGCTGGCCAGGTATTCGGCCATGGACTCCTCTTCGCCGGACCAGACTTCGGAGGTCGCCTCTTTGGAATCCCAATCGTAGGGCAACGATTGCTTCGGATCGAGACGGTCATACTCCTGCATCGATGAACCCGTGGAATCCAGGGAGGCGCTTTCTTTGCTTTCCACCCAGTCGAGCGCTCCATTCGCCCGTTCCAAATCGGCGGCATGAACTCGAATTTCAAAGCCGGGAGTTGCTTCAAGGTAATACGGCCGGGAGGAAAGAAAGCCGCCGGCGGGGTCGTAGACCTGCGTCTGCCAGAAAGGGATGGCTTCGTCGCGAAGCGCCGCTTGCAGCGCGGTGAATTTGGCGGGGTCGGAACCGCGCCAGAGGAGTTCGAGTGAGTCGTCAGACATGAAGTGGCATTGTAGCTCGCCTCTTCAGAGGCGAGGATTTTCTAGCAACGGGCCTAAACCCCTCGCCTCTGAAGAGGCGAGCTACAGCAGGAACGCTACCGCTCAACTGCTAGCGCGACGGCGTTGCCGCCGCCGAGGCACAACGCGGCAATTCCGCGATGCACGTTGCGCCGCTGCATCTCGTACAGCAGCGTCGTCAGGATCCGCGCGCCGGAAGCGCCGATGGGATGCCCGATCGCTACGGCGCCGCCGTTCACATTTACTTTTGCGAGGTCGAGGTGCAGCTCGCGCGTCACGGCGAGCGCGGCCGCGGCAAACGCTTCGTTCAATTCGTACAGGTCCACGTCGCGGTCGCGGTCCCAGCCCGTCTTTTCGAGGATTTTTTCCACGGCGTACACGGGCGCCATCATGATCCATTTCGGCTCGACGCCGCTCACGGACTGCGCGACGATCCGCGCCATCGGCGTTTTGCCTAGGCGCGCCGCGTTGCGATCGCTCGTGACCACCAGCGCCGCCGCGCCGTCATTCGTGCCCGGGGCATTTCCCGCCGTCACGGTGCCGTCCTTCTTAAACGCCGGACGCAATTTGCTCAGGGCTTCAAGCGAAGCGTCTTCGCGCGGCGACTCGTCGTACTTGACCACCACGGGTTCGCCCTTCTTCTGCGGAATCTCGACCGGCACAATCTGCGATTCGATGAAGCAGGATTTCCTGGCGCGCACGGCGCGCTGATGACTTTCCAGAGAAAATTGATCCTGCTCCTGCCGCGTGATGCCGTATTTTTCCGCCACGAGTTCGGCGGTGATGCCCATATGAAAATCGTTGTACACGTCCCACAAACCGTCGCGCACCATCGAGTCCACGACTTCCGCATTCCCGTACCGGTAACCGGTGCGCGCGCCCGGCAATAAATAAGGACAGTTGGACATCGATTCCATGCCGCCCGCAACCACGATTTCGGTTTCGCCCAGCTGGATGCCCTGCGCCGCCAGGCCCACGGCTTTCAAACCCGAGCCGCAAACTTTATTGATGGTCATGGCCGCAACGCGCACATCGAGTCCCGCGCCCAGGCCCGCCTGCCGGGCGGGATTCTGCCCGAGGCCCGCTTGCACGACGTTGCCCATGATGATTTCATCCACCGCTTTCGGCTCGATGCCCGCGCGGCGAACCGCTTCGGCGACGGCTTTCGCTCCGAGCGCGGTCGCGGAAAGAGGCGCAAGTCCTCCTTGAAACTTTCCGATGGGCGTACGGACAGCACTGAGGATGACGGCTTGGTCCATGGTTGCTCTCCCGGACACGGAAGTAACGGGGTGCGCCACAGGGGTGGTGGCATCGCCATGGCCCAGTATAGGAGGGAGCCAGAGCCGGGTCAATTTCGCGCGGTTTAGGCCGCGCGAGTCTGCTTACTTTTGCTCGCGCTTACACGCGGGGGCGGCTTGATTTGCCGCTTGAGATGAAAATAAATCCTTTCCTGCGAAGTCATTTTCCGGCGCATGACTTTTTCAAAGATACGCTCAATCGGAGTTTTCGCAGGCGCGCGAGCACGGCTTCGATGAGACATACGGGGGACTCCTTTTGTCTCGATCTGTATTTCCGTTCTAAATCTTCGCCACTGTGTCAGACGATATTTTGGCTGAACATTACCACAATCTTATTGTGATGTTACAAAATTTTTATACGCAACCTCACTTTAACCTTTCTGTTACCTCGCTGGCCGTTAATCACGCAAACCCGCGTGTGTGCTACTGTTATGGGTTGGGACGATTCAAGATGGCTGACCTGTTTGAACATTCCGGCGCTCCTGCGCCGGGCATTCAACTCAATCCCGAGCAGCGAGCCGCCGTGCGTCACGGCGAGGGTCCGCTCGTCGTGGTGGCCGGCGCGGGCACGGGGAAAACTCGCGTCATCACCGAGCGCATCCGCTATTTGCTCGATACCCAGCCGGAACTCACGGGCAAGGAAATCCTGGGCCTGACGTTTACCGACAAGGCCGCCGCGGAAATGAAACACCGCGTGGTCGCGGCGTCGCGCGAGCGCGGAGAATCCGGCGCGGAGCGCGCCGAGGCTGTGACGCTCAGCACGTTTCACTCCTTCTGCAACACGCTGCTGCAGGAACTCGATCCGGACCTCAAGCCCATCGACAAGATCGACCACTGGATTCTGCTTCGCCGCAACCTGCCTCTGCTTCAACTGGAGCACTACCGGCGCCTTGCGGAGCCCGGACAATTTCTTGCAGACTTCGTGGATTTTTTCTCGCGCTGCCAGGATGAACTGGTCACGCCGGATGAGTACCAGCGCTATGCCGCCGAGCAGGCGGAAAACTTTCACCGCGTCCGCGGCGCGATGCCCGACGACGAGCGCCGCATCCGCGATGAAGAAATCGCCAGGATCCAGGAAATTGCGCGAGCCTATCGCGCGAGCGAACTTCTCCTCCGCGAACGCAAGCTGCTCACGTTCGGCACGCAGATCATGGACGCCGTCCTTCATCTCCGCGCGAACGAATCCCTACGCGAGATGCTTCGCGCGCGCTACCGGTACATCCTCGTCGACGAATTTCAGGACACGAACATCGCGCAACTGGAATTGCTCTGGCTGCTCGGCGGCGAGCGGCCCAACCTGGTCGTGGTGGGCGATCATCGCCAGGCCATTTACCGTTTTCGCGGGGCGTCGTTCGGCAGCTTCACGATTTTTCTGAAGCGCTTCGCCTCGGCGGGTCCCGCTTCAACAAATCAGGATCTGCTGCGGCCTCTCACTCTGAACTATCGCTCCGCCGGACGGATCCTGCGCGTGGCGGGACAAGTGATCCGCCACAACGAAAAGCCCACCAACATTCCCGAGTACCCGCTGACGGCCGTCCGTGAAGACGGAGATAAGGTGCGGATCGTCACGCACGAGTCGACCGCAGCCGAGGCGCAGTGGGTTGCCGGTGAACTCGAGCGCCTGCATCGCGCCGGCGCCAAATGGCGCACGTTCGCCGTGCTGTATCGCGGCCACGCGCATCGCGACAAACTGGTCGACGCGCTCAAGACCCGCAAGATTCCGTTCGTGATTAAAAATCTCTCGATCCTGTCGCACCGCCTTGTGCGGGACCTCATCGCGTACCTGCGGCTCATCGATCAGCCCTCGGACGACGTGGCCTGCGCGCGCGTCCTGGCGATGCCGGCGTGGGGTCTCGAGCCCGCTGATCTGGTGCGCCTCATCGAACGGGCCGCCAAGGGCAAGGGCGTCTCTCTGTGGGACACGATGCTGGCCGCCAAAGGCGAGCCTCCCTTCTCCGGCGGCGGCCGCGATCTCGGCGCACTCGTAGAACTCGTCACGGATCTCCGAAAAAAAGCCCGGCAGTTGACGGCAATGGAATTATTCGACGAGCTCGCCGAGGCCCTGGAAATCAGCTCTGCCGTGGCTGCAGAAGACCGCAAATATTTCGATCGCCTCGCGCAATTCGTGCGTGAATGGCAGCCAAAGAGCGAGACTCAGCGCCTGAAAGAATTTGTCGAGTACCTGGATTATTTCGATCAGGCAGGGGGATCGATCAACCTCGAGCAGGAATCCGGCGACGCGGTGCAGCTCATGACCGTGCACGCGGCGAAGGGGCTCGAATTCGATCACGTCTACGTCCTACGCCTCGTGCAGCGCGGATTTCCGGCGGGAGAAAAGCCCCGCGTTCTCGAATTCCCCGCGGAATTGATGAAGGAAGAGCAGCCTCAGGGTAGCTTTCACATCCAGGAAGAGCGCCGCCTGTTTTACGTGGCCGTGACACGCGCGCGGCATCGCCTCACGCTCAACACGGTCGTGAACAAGCGCTCGAAGCCATCGCCGTTCCTGGACGACATCCTTATGGAAGCGCAGATCAAGCGCCGTGACGTCGAGCAGCTTGCGCCAACTCCAGCGAATGAGCCCCCCGCTTCGACTGAAACGGAGCCGGCGCTTTTCGATGTGCCGGAGCGGCGCGAGCGGATCGGTTCACGAATCGGCGAGTGGGCCGCAGTCTATCGCCCGCCCGTTCCGGAACCGCTGCAGATCAGTCCCTCGGCGATCGGCACACTGGAAGCCTGTCCTCAAAAATATCTTTTCAATGGCGCGTGGAAACTTCGCGGCGGGCCCGCCGCGGCCATGAGCTTTGGCAGCGTGATGCACAACACGATCAAATATTTCATCGGCGAGCTGGCCAAGGGACACACGCTGCCCTTCGAGGAAGTGGAACGGAAATTCGAGCTCGAGTGGACCTCGGCCGGATTCGAGGACGACTATCAGGAGCAGGAATACAAGAAAGACGGCTTGACGCAATTGCGCGCGTTTTATGCCAGCACGCTCGCCTCGCCGCCCAATGTCATCGCGCAGGAAAAAACGTTTGACCTGCCCATGGACAACAACGTCGTCCTCACCGGACGAATGGACCAGGTGAACCGCCTCGGTCCCGGCGAAGAGGAAATCGTCGATTACAAGACGGGCCGGCCGCGCAACGAGGACAAGGCAAAAAAGGATGTGCAACTGAGCGTCTATGCTCTCGCGGCCCGCGAAGTGTTCGACTGGAATCCCGCCAGGCTCACGCTGCACTTCCTGCAGACGAATCATCCCGTGAGCGCCACGCGCGACGACAAGCAGCTCAAAAAAGTGCGCGCGGAAATTCAGGAAGCCGCCGCCGATATCCGCGCCGGCGACTTCCCCGCCAAGCCCGGCTTTGCATGCAAGTTCTGCGATTACGAATCCATATGCCCCGCGCGAGAGCAAGGCGCGGCGGCCAGCGCTTCCGGTGAAGAGTAAATTGTCTGGCGCAAACCGCGCGGGTTGAGCGCCGGGAACGCCAATCTCCCGATTGGCGATCTGCGAAGCGCCAATCGGGAGATTGGCGTTCCCGGGCAACAAAAAAAGGGCGGCCACTGATGTGACCGCCCTTTCTGGAAACGTTTTCCTAAGACCTGACTCGGGGTGTTGCGTTTCCCTTACATGGCCGATTCGCGCATTCGCTCCGTGAACCGTTCTCCCCTCGGAGCAGCGAGCCAATCCATCGCAGACTCGCTATCGTTCTTTTACGAGTGTGCGCGCCGGAAGTCAAGAAGAAATTCCAGAATTGCAAAACGAAAAATCAATGCACTCCAGAAAAATATTTTCTGGTTGAGCTTCCCAACGAATGAGGCCTGTTTAATGCGGCAAAAACGCGCGCCGCGCTGTAGCGCCGGCGTCTCACTGGCATTTTTACAATGTGCGGAAAGCAAAAGAACTAGCCGGCGGGACGCCGGCGCTACGAAAACCCGCGCGCCTAAGCTACGCCGTTGAGTGAAGTTCCACCGGTCAGGATTGACGTGAAAAATAAATTAAGTACTAAGGCGTCGCGTTCAAGTAGTAGCCGTCGCGGGTGAGCAACGACAGCCCCGGGCGCTTCACGCGCACTTCAATGCTGTGATACGGCTTGGAGCGGTCGGTATGCGCGCCGGAGTAGGCGATCGTGTACTGATTGCGCGCCTGTTCGGAAACGCGCGCGTACAGTTCTTCGAGGTTTTCCCGGCTCATTCCGCCGTAAAAAATGTCGCCCCCGGTCGAATGGGCGTACTTGGAGAGAATATTGTTCCCGAGAAACGTGATGCCGCGATTCATGTTCGCTTCGCCGACCCCGATGGCGTAAACGGAAATATCGTTGGACAGCAGCAGCTGCAGTGTTTCGTCGTACTTGTGCGTGTTGTTCTTGGCATTCTGCCCGTCGGAGATAAGAAAAATAATCTTGCGCCGCTCGCGCGGACGGTCCTGCAACTGTTCCGCGGCGGCGTAAATCGCGTCGGTGATGTGTTTTGTGTTGGGATGCCCGTTGGCTTCGGTGGGAACCTTCGCCGGCCCTGGCGGTTGCGCCGTATTGACGCGCGGGCCGTTGGTCATTGTGTACGAGCCGATTCCGGGAAACGAACTGCTGAGGTCGATGTGCTTCAGTTGCGTGAGAAGCGTGTCGTTGTCGGCGATGAAATCTTCGGAGATTTGCTCGGGAACTTGATCGAAGCGCCACAGGGATACCTCGTCGGAAGCGCTGAACGCGCCCGCCAGGGTCTCGAGGGTCTTCTGAACTTTTTGCGCCGTACCCGTTTTCAGATCATCGTCAATCAGAATGGCCGCCGACAAAGGAAACGCGTCCGCGGAAAACAGCGCAATCGGCTGCTCGACGCCGTCTTCTAAGACTCGGAAGTCGTTTTCCTGAAGATCGGTCACCAGCTCGCCCGCGCTGTCCTTGACTGTAACTGGCACGACGACCAGGGAGACCGTCGTATGGATACGAGCGCGGGGGTCTTGCGTCAGCGACGGCGGTTCCTGACCGGCCCCCTGGCCGTACATCTTCTGCGCTCGCAACGCCAGAAGGGTAGCCAACGCCAAGCCAAGCGCAGCGCTCACGGCCAGCAATTTTCGTGGACATTTCATGTGCGTCCCGTCACTATTTCCTCGTGGGCTGCCACCGGGCGCCACGCGTCTTGCGTCTCAAATGGCATCTTAACGTCCCGGCGCGGCATCCAACATGCCATCGCAGCCGACGGAGATTATACAATGCGGATTCGAGCCATTCTTTCCTATCTGTGCGTCGCCTCTCTTGCGGGAGGGCTGGCACTCGCCTCGCCCCCCGGCCAAATCCGCGTGCAGGTGAACCTGGTAAACCTCTTCGCCACCGTCCGCGACAAACACAAGGCGATTGTCACCGGCTTAAAACAAGATGATTTCCAGGTCTATGAGGATGGCCAGCTACAGGAAATAACCAACTTTTCAGCGGAATCCAACCTTCCTATTACCCTGGGCATACTGATCGATACCAGCGGCAGCGAGTACTATATGCTTTCCGGAGAGAAAGAGGCGGGTTCGCGCTTCCTTGGCCGGGTGTTGCGCAAGGGCGACCTGGCCATGATCATGTCCTTTGACACGGACGTGGACCTCCTCGCCGATTTCACCGACGATCGCGGGTTGCTGGATCGCGCCATCAACCGCGCACAAATCAATGTCCCCGTCGGCGGAGTGATTGTTCAGGGCCCCCTTCCCACGAGCGGTTCTGGCGGCACGAATTTCTACGACGCCGTCTACCTCGCCGCCCATGACAAGCTGTCCGAGGAAGCCGGCAGGAAAGCCATCGTAGTCCTGACCGACGCCGAAGACACGGGAAGTAAGTTGCAGCTGGGGGACGCCATCGAAGCCGCGCAACGGACCGACACGGTCGTCCATATTCTTTTGGTTGCCGCCGATGGCGGCGACCAGAGCGTCGCCAGGAGGCTCACTGACGACACCGGCGGGCGAATGATCATCGTGCGCAGCGAAAGGAACCTGGAGCAGGCATTCGATCAAATCTCGGAAGAACTGCGCAGCCAGTACACCATCGGCTACACTCCCACCAACAAGAAGCACGACGGAAGCTACCGCAAGATCAGAGTGGAGATGAAAAACAAGGATTATTCCGTCCTCACCCGCCGCGGATACTACTCGCCCAACAACTGAGCGAGGATCAAAGTTGAGCGCTGATTTCTCTCATGTAGCGCCGGCGCTACTTCCAGGTTCCCAATTCCTGAATCCTTGACAAGAAATTCGGCTCAGGCTGGAGGCGCGACAGGCTTGCCGGATGCGGGAATCGGAACGGAAAAGTATCCTTTACGAGCGCGAACAACCACATCCTTGCGATCGGTTTGGATCCGAATCGTGTGGTACTTGCCGTCCGGAGAGCGGCCCGCGGGACTGTAGGCCAGCGCGTATTGATGGCGCAATTCGTCTCCGATGTCGAGAAACGACTGCCCCAGATCATCGACCTTGTACGGGAAGAAAGCACGGCCTCCGGTTTCCAGCGCAAGTTGTTCGAGGACTTGATCTCCCTCGCCTTTTTCGTACTTGCGGTTGATTCGCCTGGCCGGATCTTTCTCGTCTTCGGTCGTGATCCAATCCGTGCTTGTGCTGATCGAATAGATGATCACGCCCGCGCGCTGCGCCATTTCAACCGACTCGCCGCGGGAGCGGCTGCTGCTATTGTCATCTCCGTCGGAGATGACCACGAGAACGCGCCGCACGTCCGAATTCGGGCCGGGAGGCAGCGGCGAGTTTTTCAATAAATGGTTGCTGGCCGCGTAAACCGCGTCGTACAGGGACGTGCCGCCGCCGGCCCGCTGCTTCAGGATGGTGTCGCGGATATCTCCGGTGTCGCCGGTGAAATCCTTGATGATTTGCGGGCCGTCATCGAACGTCATCAGGAACGCCAGGTCCTTCCCGCGGCGCAAGGCATTAAATATGAAATCGATGGCGGCGTCCTGCTCGAATTTCAAACGCTCCCGTATGCTGTTCGACGTGTCCAGCACCATGCCGATGCGCAGCGGAAGATCGGTCGGCTGGCTGAAATCCGTGATTTCCTGCTGCGCGCCATCATCGAATACCTTGAAATTTTCCCTGTTTAGATCCGTGATGAGTTTTTCGTGCTTGGTCACCACGCTGAACAGTACTTCCACCAGGTTGACGTTGACGGAGATCCCGCCCTGACGGTTCGCCTGTCCCGCAGGCTCCGGCGGAGATTGCGGCGCGGGCGCCGGAGTCTGCGCTTGCTGCGCGCTCACGACGGCCACAGCCGCGAGAAAACCAAGGATTGCAATCCAGATAGCGCGCTTTTTCATGGTCGTTATACGTATGGAGCAAGCGCGGCCTCGATTTCCGAGGCGCGCCAGCCCAAAGATGCTCCCACTTGGTTGAAGTATACCCGCAAATCCCTCGGCAGCGGAGCGCGAACTTCCACCCAGGCGCCGCTCGACGGATGCGAAAATCCGATCCGGGCCGCATGCAGGAAGTTCCGCTCGAGAAGCGGCAAGTTGCGCGTTCCCGCTCGCAAACTGCGCGGCGCGCCGTAGAGCGTGTCTCCCACAACTGGATGCCCGATGGCCGCAAAGTGCGCGCGGATCTGATGGGTGCGCCCGGTGTGCAGTAACGCTTCGACCAGCGTGCAGCGGTCCAGGCGCGCGATCACGCGCCAGTCGGTCCGGGCGTGGCGGCCTTTGGTTGCGCGCGCGGTCATGCGCGTGCGGCGGCGCGGATCGCGGGAAATGGGCAGCGTGATGGTGCCGGAATCGCGCGGCATCTTGCCGTGCACGAGCGACAGATAAATCTTCCGAACGTTCCGCGAACGGAATTGTTCGGAGAGATGTTCGTGTGCCCTGTCGTTCCGCGCCACGACCATGGCGCCCGACGTTTCGCAGTCCAGCCTGTGGACAATGCCAGGACGCAGCGCCCCGCCCGCCTCGGAAAGTTTTCCAAGCCGGTGCAAGAGCGCATTCACCAGCGTCCCCCGCGAGTGGCCTGCGCCCGCGTGAACCACCATTCCGGCGGGTTTGTTCACGATCACGAAGTCGTCGTCCACGTACAACAAGTCGAGCGGCAAATCTTCCGGCAGCGCCTCAGGCGCCGGCCGTGGCAGGACTTCGATCTCAATCGTTTCGCCGGCCGCGACCCGGTGAGAGACCTTGGCAATGTTGCCTTCCACGCGGACGTGGCCTTCGCGGATCAGTTCCTGGATGCGCGTGCGGCTAAGTTCCGGAACGCGCTCGGCGAGAAACAGATCGAGCCGCCGACCCGCGTCACCTGATACGGCGGTTAGTTTTTGGTTTGAGGTAGCACAGGCTTCAGCCTGTGGATTTTTGTTCGAAGTGTCCAAAGTTATGAAAGTTCGGCCTGCGTGATTTTCGTCTCAGCATTAGCGAAAACCCACAGGCTGAAGCCTGTGCTACTAAACCCGTCCCCGTTTTTCGGGGGTTGGAATCTGCCGCGGCCGCGCGCCGCCAAACAATAGCTCGAAAAGGACCAATATCGCCCCAATCGTGATGGCGGAATCAGCAACGTTGAACGCGGGCCAGATGTACTTCCATAGCCGGACTTCCAGAAAATCCGTCACGCCGCCATGCATCACCCTGTCAAGCGCATTGCCCGCCGCGCCGCCCAGAATCAGCGCAAGCCCGCATTGCGCTAGCGCCCCGCCGGCGCGGCCTGTGACGATCATCCACACCAGCAAAGCCATCACGGCCGCGGAACTCAGCACCAGGAGCGGCGTAAGCCACGGCGAATTGGAATTGGAGAACACGCTGAAGGCGATGCCGGGATTCCGGCTATGAACCAACACCACAATGTCCGAAACGACGGAGTGGCGGAAGAACGGGCTCGTGTAGCGTTCGATGGCAAATTTCGTGGCGCGGTCCGCGGCGAGCACCGCAAGCGACAACCAGAACCAGCGCGCCCCCCTCACGCGGACGCGGCCCCTTGTCCTCCCGCTTGGCCCGACTCTTCAATTTCGTTGAGCGCCTTCACGCAGCGCTCGCAAACGGTCGGGTAGTCGGCGTTTTCACCGACGTGCGTGGAATAATTCCAGCAGCGCTCGCACTTTGCGCCCTCGGCGCGACGCACCGCTACACTCAATCCTGGAAGCAATTCCGACTTCTGCGCGTCGGCGGGCGCCGCTGCGGCGAGATCCACTTGCGAAACGATAAAAAGGCTGGGCAGCCAATTCTTGTATTGTTCCAGCAGAGGAGCCAGGTCTTGCGCGGCGTTCAAAACAACTTTTGCCTCGAGTGCGCCTGAAATTGTTTTCGCGTTGCGCGCGGACTCGAGCGCGCGAAGGACTTCCGTCCGAACTGCGAGCAGCTTTTCCCAATTCGCCGCCTTGCCGGCATCGAGTGGAGAACCGAGAGACTCAGGCCTCGGGAATAAGGCAAGGTGCGCGCTCTCGGGATCTCCTGCCACGTGCGGAAAATGTCTCCAGATTTCCTCGGCGGTAAAAACCATGATCGGCGTCGCGAGGCTCAGCAACGCTTTCGCGATGCGGTAGACGGCGGTTTGCGCCGAGCGGCGCGCGCGATTTCGCGCCGCAAAAGTGTAGAGACGGTCTTTCAGCACATCAAAATAAAAGGCGCTGAGATCCACCACCGCAAAATCGTGCAGCGCATGGAAGACGCGATGGAATTCAAATCCGTCGTACCATTTGCCGCACTGCGCGACGAGTTCCGCCGTGCGCGAAAGCATCCAGCGGTCGAGCTCTTCCATTTCGGCGTCGGGCACCGCATCGCGCGCGGGATCGAAACCGGCGAGGTTTCCCAGGGCGAAGCGGAACGTGTTGCGCAGCTTGCGGTACGCCTCGGAAAGCTGCGTCATCATGTTGTCGGACATGCGCACGTCCGCGGTGTAATCCTGCGACGCAACCCACAGCCGCAACAAATCCGCACCCCACTTCTCGCACACATCCGTGGGCAGAACGACATTGCCGAGCGACTTCGACATCGGCTGGCCCTTGGCGTCGAGCGTCCACCCGTGCGTGAGCACGTGCCGGTACGGAGCGCCATTCCGCACAGCGACGCCAACCAGCAGCGAGCTGTGGAACCATCCGCGGTACTGATCCGGCCCTTCGAGATACATATCCGCCGGCCAGGGAAGTTTTTGCCCATCGGCATCGAGGCGATCGAGCACCGCCAAATGCGAGGAGCCCGAATCGAACCACACATCCAGAATGTCGGTTTCCCTGCGCCAACTGGACGCGCCGCAAGAACAGCGCGTGCCCGCCGGCAGCAATTCTTCCACCGGGTGCGTGAACCACGCGTCTGCGCCCTCGACGGTGAACCATTTCTGAACGAGCGCGTGCAGCGCCGCAAAGTCATTAAACTGTTTGCCGCACTTGTCGCAATACAGAATCACCAGCGGCACGCCCCAATACCTCTGCCGCGAAACGCACCAGTCCGGCCGCTCCGCGATCATCGAGTGAATGCGCTCTGCGCCCCACTCGGGCGTCCATTTCACCTTGGCGATTTCCGCGAGCGCGCGCGCCCGGATCGGGCCCGCACCGCTCCCCACTCCGTCCAAATCGATGAACCATTGTTCGGTGGCGCGGAAAATTACCGGATTGTGGCATCGCCAGCAGTGCGGATAGCTGTGCGAAAGTTTCTGTTCTCCGAGGAGCGCGCCGCGATCGCGCAGCAGCGTTACAACGATGGGATTCGCTTCAAAAACAGTTTTCCCTTTGTACTCCGGCAGTCCCTCCAGGTATCGGCCGTGTCCATCGATCGGCGCGTACGCTTCGATGCCATATTTCTGCCCGGTCTGAAAGTCCTCAACGCCGTGGCCCGGCGCGGTGTGCACGATTCCGGTGCCCTGATCGAGCGTCACGTAATCGGCCAGAACCGCTGGGACAGTCAAATCCAGAAACGGATGCCTGAATTTCAACTCCGCCAGATCTTTCCCTTTCCACGGCCCGCGCACGTTTTGTGCTTCAAGCTTCAGAGCATCGAGCGCCGGGCCGACCAAATCCGCCGCGAGCAGCAGCGCTCCTGCGGATGTTTCGGCCACGACGTAGTCGTAGTCAGGATGAAACGCGAGCGCGCGATTGTGCGGCAGCGTCCAGGGAGTAGTCGTCCAAATCACGGCACTCACGCCCGAGCCTAGTTTTTCCGCCGCAGGACCAGGCTCGACGGCAAATTTCACCCAGATCGACGGGCTGGTGTGGTCCTCGTATTCAACCTCTGCTTCGGCCAGCGCGGTAGAATCGACGATGCACCAATACACGGGCTTCAGTCCGCGATACACGTAGCCTTTTTCGAGAAATGTGACGAAGGCGTCGGCGATCGTCGCTTCGTACTGCGGGCTCATCGTCAGGTAGGGGTCTTCCCACTGCCCGAATACTCCGAGGCGCTTAAAATCCCGCCGGTGCTGATCCACGTAGCGCGAAGCGAATTCGCGGCACATCCGCCGGAACTCACCGGGCGGGACGCTCCCCTTTTTTCCGCCCAATTCTTTTTCCACCTGCGTTTCGATCGGCAGTCCGTGGCAATCCCATCCGGGAACGTAGGGCGCGCGAAAGCCTGCCATCGTTTTCGACTTCACGACCATGTCTTTCAAAATTTTATTCAGCCCGGTGCCGAGATGAATCGTGCCGGTCGGATAGGGCGGCCCGTCGTGCAAGACGTAAGACGGCGCGCCGGCGCGAGCCTGCTGGATGCGATGATAGAGTTTCTTCTCTTCCCACTCCGCAAGCTGCTTCGGCTCATTCTGCGGCAAGCTGGCCTTCATCGGAAAGGCCGTGCGCGGCAAGTTCAAAGTGCTTTTCAAGTCAACGTTTTTGGGCATAAGGTAGCTTCGGGTGCGGACTGTCCTTTTACACTCAGCGCTGCCAGTGAAGCGTGCACCTCGCCGAAAAATCGGCGGGGCTTGGCAAGGACAGTTTTTTCCTGTTCAGCCGTGCCTGTACTGCCTAGTCTGGAAACGCGCTTCCTCGTGGTAACGTCCCAATGTTACAATGGATTTGGCAGTGTGTCAGCCGCCTGCCCCGCCGGGCATCCATTCGTGACGCGAGAGAATCGAACTGCGAGAGACAATTTTCGGTAACGTGAGGCAAAAATAGCGTTGAGCACCATTGCGCCAAAGTGGAGTGACCCAAGCACCCCGGCACCCAAGGTGGTTCTGCCTGAGGGGAAGACTGCGCCGCGCCTCGGCGGCTCCCAGAAGCCGCTCTCCCGCGGATTTATGTCCAACCTGAGAGACTTCCTCATGGAACGTCCGGTGAAGATCTCCAAGCACGTCAGGGGCGATGTCTTCACCGTGCCCGAATATGGCGGCGGCCTGGCCGAAAATTTCAAAGAGTGGTTTAAGCCGACGCCCAAAGCAGTGTCCTCGCGCATGACGGTGGACTGGCAGCCCGCTTACAAAGTCATGTGGCAGAATCTTCGCGACCTCATTTCGCCGCCCAAGCTTCCGCCGCTCAAGGTGACCAGCCAGCCCGTCAAGGTGAAGGACATCTGGTCCAAGGACAAGGCCTTTGGGCCGTCGCAGGCCATTGCGCTCGCGTTCCATATTGCCATCACGGCGTTGGTCTTCTCTCCCTTGCTATATACAGTCGTCAAAAAAGCGACCGCAAGCCCAGTCAGTACTTTGGTGACGCCGATTGATATTTCCGACTACGCCGCGAAGTTGCCCCCGGGCAAGGACAAGGCCGGAGGCGGCGGTGGAGGCGGCGAGAGAAATCCGATTCCCGCGACAAAGGGCAAGGCGCCGAAGTTCAGTTTCAACCAGATTGCGCCCCCCATGGTGCACACCAAGCCCGATTCCAATATTCAGGCGACTCTGCTTGGACCGCCGGACCTGAAAATCCCAAGTCCGAACATGGATAATTTCGGCGATCCGCTGGCCAAAATGCTCACCGGTTCGGGCGGTCCCGGCGGCGGCAGCGGCATCGGAAGCGGCACCGGCACTGGGATTGGCAGCGGCGAGGGCGGCGGCCTTGGGCCGGGTTCCGGCGGTGGCACGGGCGGCGGGGCCTACCATCCGGGAACGGGCGGCGTCGGCTATCCAACTTGCGTCTATTGCCCTGACCCGAAATACTCCGAAGAAGCTCGGAAGGCAAAGTATCAAGGCACGGTTGTGCTGCAAGTCGTCATCACGCCGGACGGCCGCGCGACGGACATTCAAGTCGTGAAGGGTCCCGGCTTGGGGCTGGAAGAAAAAGCGGTGGAAGCCGTGAAGCAATGGCGCTTCAAGCCCGCCAATGGACCCGGCGGAAAACCGGTTCCTGTGGTTGTTCCACTCGAAATCACTTTCCGATTGCTTTAGAACCTGCCTCGTAAATCGTCTTTGTGGGTCGCGGCTTCAGCCGCGACATTCAATGGCCTGAAAATCAAGGGCTTCAGCCCCTGACGCCTGACAATGTTTTGATGACCCGCAAATTAAAAGTTGGCTGCTAGTATTTTCCGCTCGGCGCTTATTCTCTCCGTGGTTCCACACCATTTGCCGTTTCCTCGCGCATTGATTACGATTTGAATGCGAGGTACCCGCCGTGAAACCCAAAACAACCCGTGCCGCAAAGTTGTTTCTCGCCAGTTCGCAACGTTTGCTCGCGAAACAAAGTCTTCCCCGCATCGTGAAATGTCTTCAACAACTTTCTGAAGAAGAGATCTGGTGGCGGCCGAATTCAGCGTCCAACAGCGCAGGCAATCTCGTCCTGCATCTATGCGGAAACGTCCGCCAGTGGATCATTTCGGGCCTCGGCGGGGAGGAGGACCAGCGGCAGCGCGACCGCGAGTTCGCGGAGCAAGGGCCCATTCCCCGCAATGTGCTCGTCGCCCAATTGCGCCGGACAGTCCGGGATGCGTGCCGGGTGCTAGCCCATCTCCCCGATGATTCGCTGTCGCGGAAATATGTGATTCAAGGCTTTCACGTTACAGGACTCGATGCGGCATTCGGCGTGACCGAGCATTTCGGATATCACACGGGCCAAATCATCTACATTACGAAACTCAAGCGCGCCCAGGATTTAAGATTCACACATCTACCCGTGATAAAAAAGAAGAGAGGCGGCCGATGAAATGTAGCGCCGGCGCCACCCAGTACTGCGCGGTGAGAAATCAGAGTCGGTGGGGCGATTTCCAAATGCTGGCCGCGTACATGGCGGAAACACGTCCTCGCGGAATCGTTTCCAAGGGCGTTGTGTCGAGGTACACTTCGCCATGAGAACAATGAGGACGAAATCCCGCATTCGCGCATTTGCTCTATCCATCGGATCACTGATGGTCGCGTTTCCCGCGCACCTCGCGGCGCAGTCCACGGGACGCATCGAATTCGTGGCGCTCGTTTCGCCCACCGGAGGCCAGCCCGAGCCGGTCCGCCAATTGACTTTTTATCTGCTGCGCAAGAGCGTCGAAGACATTCGCGCTGAGGCCGTGCAAACGGCCCCTGCCCCCGCGCTCGACAAGTTCATTGAAGGACTCAGCTTCTCGCCGGAATTGAAAACATGGATGAATAAGCATCATTCCGTGCGGCTGTCCGGCGAAGATTTCACCAAAAGCCTGACTCCCGAGGATGTTGTGAACGTTCCCGAGTTTTTCAAAGCCTACATGGACCATAATGAGGCCTATCGAGGAGTGGGCTTCCCCGAGCCGAAATTCAAGGAAAAGGACCGCACCGCCAGTCCGGAAAGATACAAGGAGCAGAAGGAAGAATATAAAGCGGCCGTTCGTAAATTCATCGCGCGCGCCCCGGACACGAAGCAGGGGATGGACCTCGAACTCATCGATCTGAATCCGGACCCAAAGTGGGAGTCGGTCGAAGGCAAGCAGCGCCAACTCCTGGACGCCCGCGCATTCCGATTGGCCCAGGAGCGCTACCTCGTCGCGCGCACGGATACGAATCTCGACGGGCACGGATCTTTCGCTGGCCTTGCGCCCGGAAGCTATTGGATCGGTATGCTCGGCGCGGAAGCGATTTCCGGTGATGTGCGCTTGCAATGGGATTATCCCGTGACGATTCGGCAGGGTGAAACAGCAAGCGTCGAACTCTCCAACATGAACGCCGTGAGGCCCAACACGACCGCGCAAAATTCCAATAACTGAGGATTCCCTCCGCAGTGACTTTCCCAGACGAGAGCGTAGCCTAGATGGGCACCTGGCCGCTCTGGATCGCCTTCAACGCCGGCGTCGCGCTATTCCTGGTGCTCGATCTGGGATTGTTTCACCGGCGCGCGCGTGTCATTTCGCTGCGCGATGCGGCGATCGAGAGCGCGGCATGGATTTCTCTTTCCCTCGGTTTTGGCGCGTGGATTTTCATTTCGCATGGCCGCGGACCAGGCCTGGAATTTTTTACCGGCTACGTCGTTGAAAAATCTCTCAGCCTGGACAACGTTTTCGTTTTTCTACTGATCTTCCAGTATTTTCGCGTCGATCCCCGCTACCAGCATCGCCTGTTGTTCTGGGGCATCGTGGGCGCGCTCGTCCTGCGCGGCGCGATGATCGGCGCGGGCGCAGCACTGATCGCGAGGTTTGATTGGATCCTTTATCTCTTCGGGGCTTTTCTAATTTACTCGGGATTCAAACTGTTCGGCGCGGACCACGCCGTGCACCCCGAGAAAAATCCGTTGGTGCGCTGGGCGCAAAAGTTCCTGCCCATATCGCAAACCGAGGCCACGCATGAATTAGTTGTTCGGCAAAGCGGGCGCTGGCTGTTCACGCCGCTTTTTCTGGTGTTGATCGTGCTCGAAACCACGGATCTCGTCTTAGCGGTGGACTCGATCGCCGCCGTCTTCGGCGTGACCCGCGATCCGTTTATCGTCTACAGTTCCAACGTCTGCGCGATTCTTGGCCTGCGCGCCCTCTATTTTCTCCTGGCCGGAATCCTGCAATACTTTCAATACCTGGATGAAGGCCTGGCGATTGCCGTCATGTTTATCGGGGCAAAAATGCTCGCCGATCCGTGGGTGCATATTTCCACCGGCCTCTCGCTCGAAATTGTCGGCGGCATCATCGCCCTCGCCATTCTCATCTCGGTCATTCGGTCGGAACTACAAAGGAACACTATGCGACGAAAGATAACCTATATCACCAATGGCGCTTCGGCTGTCGTGACGCCGGAATCCATAGGGCGCCTCGCGGACAACGACCCCGCGGAGCGCGCTTGGACAGCAGCTCGTCTTTTCGGCGCGGGCTTGGTACGCGTGCTCGATTGCTTGCAAGATTGGGAGCAGGATGAGGAATGGCAGAAGGTCATGGTCCGGGAAAAGGTTGAGAGGGTTACCCCTTCGGTCCCATTTGGCGTCAGACTTACTGTCGGCGTCGCTGTCCTGCCGGAAACCTTCGATAAGATCCGCGCCGCCCACGGTTCTCCACCGCTCGCCGACGCGCCCGCCGACCAGGATGTTTTGGAATACGAGCTGGAATTTTCAGACAGCGGCATGTCTTATCTCCATTTGGACATCCTGACGACAAAAGCTCCGGGCGGAAATGGCGCGATCGCGCGCTTCCTCGAAAAATTTGGTGAGGGAATTCAGCAAGTGGAGCTAGACGTGACCGACGTGGACCGCGCCACGGAAATCCTACGCACCCGATTCAAGATTGAGCCGATTTATCCCGCGACGCGCCCCGGCGCGAATGGCACCCGCGTGAATTTCTTCCTGGTGCCTGCGCGGAACAACCAAGAAGTGCTGGTAGAACTCGTCGAGCAGCCGAAGGGCATCCCTAAATAGTGCGGGCTTCAGCCTGTCTGCCATTCTTCACGCTTGGCAATCAAACCTAGACAGGCTGAAGCCTGTCCCACTTAACTCCTCCCATACACCGGAATAGCCGCCCCATGAATTACCCGCGCCTCTTCCGAGCACAAGAATAAAATGACGCGCGCGATTTCTTCCGGCTTCGGCCATTTTGAAAAATCCGCGCCGGGCATCGCTTTCCTGTTCGCCGCCGTATCGATGATGCTCGGCACAACCGTATTTACATTGATGTTGAGAGGTTTCACATCCGCCGCTAGCGAATCCATCAGTGCCAGCGCCGCTGCCTTCGATGCGGCATAGAGCGCTCCTCCCGCGGCGTGATCGAAAGCGGCCTTCGACGCGATGTTCACGATCCATCCTCGATTTTGCTTGATCATTTGCGGCACCACGGCGCGCGCGAGGACAAATCCCGCCTTGAGATTGAGCTGGAGCATCTTGTCGTAGGTTCGATCATCCACTTCCCACAGATTCGTCCCGCCCGCATATCCGCCCACCGTATTCACGAGGATATCGACGCGGCCGTGCTTCGCCACAGTCTCGGCAATAAATTTTTCGACGGCTTGCGCGTCAGTGACGTCCACGCTCGCGCCCGCTGGAGGCGCCGCGCCGATTTTCTGCGCAGCGGCCACGACGGCGGCAAATTCTTCCGCCACCTGGTAGGTAACCACAATCGTCGCCCCCGCTTCGAGAAACGCCATGGTAACTTCGCGGCCCAGTCCCCCAGTGCCGCCGGTTACGAGAACGATCTTGTCGTGAAAGTTCATGATGACCTCAGTCGAATTTTCGGCAATCGCACAGACCATGTAGCGCCCACCTTCAGGTGGGCATGTGCCGGACCTACCGTGCTCGTCCGCCGCGGCGGACGAGCACTACGAGAAACCTACTCCCCCGTTTGCTCAAGGAGCTTGGAAACGAGGCCCGTCCATCCCGTTTGATGGCTCGCGCCCAATCCCACTCCGGTGTCTCCATGAAAATATTCGTAAAACAAAATCAAATCGCGCCACAACGGATCATTCTGAAATTTTTCGTTTCCCCCATACACCGGCCGGCGGCCATTTTCATCGCGCAGAAAAATATGCGTCAGGGACCGGGAAAGCTCCGCGCTTACGTCCCAAAGCGACATTTGCTTGCCCGAACCGGACGGGCACTCCACTCGAAAATCGTCTCCATAATAATGATGAAATTTCTGGAGCGACTCGATCATCAGAAAATTCGCGGGGAACCATACGGGGCCGCGCCAGTTCGAGTTTCCTCCGAATAAGCCGCTCTGCGATTCCCCCGGTTCGTAGTCCACGCGATATTCGTTGCCGTTGACCGAAAGCGTATACGGATGCGCCGCGTGATATTTCGACAGCGCGCGAATGCCGTGCGGGGAATAGAACTCTTCCTTGTTGACCATGTAGCCGATGATCCGCACGAGTTGATTGCGGTCCACCAGCGAAAGCAGCCGGCGCACCCCATTCGGCGAAGTCTGGCTGCTGTCCACGCGCGCGGCAAAGCTCGGCATGTTGTCGAGAAACCATTGCATACGGCGTTGAAAACCCGGCAGGCGCGCGATCAGCTCCGGCTCCAGCGTCTCCACCGCAAACAGCGGGATCAACCCGACCATCGAGCGCACTTTCAAGTAGTGTTGTTCGCCACTCGGCATGTGAACCGCGTCGTAGAAGAACCCGTCTTCTTCATCCCAGAGGGACAATCCCTCGGCCATGTGCGAGTTAATGGCGTCGGCGATGTGAACGAAATGCTCAAAAAATTTGCTGGCCACGTCTTCGTAGGCCGGGTCTTCGCGCGCGAGTTCGAGCGCGATTGCCAGCATGTTCAGGCAATACATCCCCATCCAACTCGTGCCGTCCGATTGCTCGAGATGTCCTCCGGTGGGCAGCGGTTGCGAGCGGTCGAACACGCCGATGTTGTCGAGGCCCAGGAAGCCGCCTTGAAACACGTTCATTCCATCCGGATCCTTGCGATTCACCCACCACGTGAAATTCAGCAGAAGTTTGTGGAACACGCGTTCGAGGAAGCCGC
Source organism: uncultured Acidobacteriota bacterium (assembly GCA_963768275.1). GTDB lineage: Bacteria > Acidobacteriota > Terriglobia > Acidiferrales > UBA7541 > Palsa-360. The sequence goes on along the minus strand of CAVYHH010000006.1, from coordinate 40,094 downwards.
GGTCGGCGCGCCCGCGGATTCGCTTTTCGATCTTGTACACGCGCCAGGCCGCCCAGGCGTGCACCGGCGGATTCACGTCTCCAAAAGCCCATTCATACGCAGGCAACTGCCCGTTCGGATGCATGTACCATTCCCGCAGCAGGAGAATGAGCTGTTCCTTGGCGAAATCCGGATCGACGAGCGACAGCGCGACCGTGTGAAACGCCAGGTCCCACGCCGCAAACCACGGGTACTCCCATTTGTCGGGCATCGAAATGACGTCCGCATTGTACAGGTGCGTCCAGTCGTGGTTGCGTCCCTTCTTGCGTTCGGGCGGCGGGGGCGGCTGGCCGGGATCTCCCTCCAGCCACGTCCGCACATCGTAGTGATAGCACTGCTTGGACCAGAGCATGCCAGCGAGCGCCTGGCGCATGATGCTGTGCGCGTCTTCCGAACGCTCCTGCGGAAAGCGCCGCGTGTAAAATTGGTCCGCTTCGCCGCGGCGCAGTTCGAACGTTTTTTCGAATGCCGCGTCAAATGGGTTGGGAACGCCATCCTTAGGTTCCGCGTTCGTCAGCCTCAGGCGAAGCGTCACGGAGGCGCCCGGCGCGATCTTCGAACGGTATCGCGCGGCGCATTTCGTCCCCTTTTGCGCTGGATTGACGGCCTCCTTCACGCCTCCAATCACATACTCGTGGAAGCTATCTTTCACGTACGGAGATTTATCCGGATAGCCGAAGACACGCTGGAAATTGGTTTCATTCTCGGTGAAGAGCATTTCCTGCGAGCCCTCGACGAGTAGCCACCGCTTGCCGTAGCGGCTCTCCTCTGCCGCAACCACCGCGGCGCCCATGAAATCCGGAACGCGCGAAAGTTGTGGATGCCCGTGCTTCTCCCCGAAGGACCATATATTTCGAAACCAAAGCGTCGGCAAGAGATCGAGCTGCGCTTCTTCCGGGCCGCGATTCCAGGCTGTGATCTTGATCAAAATATCTTCCGGCGCGGCCTTGGCGTATTCCATGAACACGTCGAAATAGCGGTTTTCATTGAATACGCCCGTATCCATCAGTTCATATTCCGGCTCGCGCTTTCCTCTCTTGCGATTTTCCTCTACGAGTTGGTCATACGGAAAAGCCGCCTGGGGATATTTGTACAGGTACTTCATGTAGGAATGCGTCGGCGTCGAATCGAGGTAGAAGTAATACTCTTTCACGTCCTCGCCATGATTGCCTTCGTTGCCCGTCAGCCCGAACAAGCGTTCCTTGAGAATATGATCGCGCCCATTCCAAAGCGCCAGCGCGAAGCAGACACGCTGATGGCGGTCACAGATCCCGCCGATGCCGTCCTCCCCCCAGCGATAGGCGCGCGAGCGTGCCATGTCGTGCGGAAAATATTCCCACGCCGTCCCGCCCGGACTGTAATCCTCGCGAACCGTTCCCCACTGCCTCTCGGCGAGATACGGCCCCCAGCGCTTCCAGTGCTTGGTGCGCTGGTGGGATTCCTCCAGGCGCTGTTCTTCGGCTGTCATCGCGCAGTTCCTCGCTCCGAAAAGGTAGCACAGACTTCAGTCTGAAGGTTTTGGCATTCGAGCGCGGCATTATCCATAGGCTGCAGACCTGGTTGCGGAACCGCGCCAAACGCTGGCATTCGCGATGTGGTCATGTTGAAATGACCATAGTCTTGGAGAACACACCATGAAGCAGATGCGAGCCAGCACCTTCAAAGCGCAATGCCTCAAAGTCATGAACGACATCCAGGCGACCGGCGAGCCGGTCATTGTACCCAAACGCGGAAAGCCCGTCGTGAAGGTCGTTCCTATAAAGCCGGAGAACGACGATATTTTCGGTTTCATGGCCGACAAATTCGACATCATCGGCGATATCGAATCTCCAGTGGTCCCCTTGAAAGATTGGAAGATCTTTAAAACCAAGAAGATCAAGAAATGATCCGCCTCCACAACGCAAATCGATGCTACGGCGCACTAGTCGGACATATCCGGTTCGCAGGCAGATGCCGATGATTCTCCTCGATACGCACGCATTGATCTGGCTCGCGAGGGATCCCTCGAAATTGTCACCGGCAGCCACAGAAGCGATCCGAAGCTCCGTCCAAAGCGGAGGGCTCGCCATTTCTGCGATGACTATTTGGGAATTGGCTTGGCTAGCGACTCACTCCCGCCTTAATCTTAGGGAACCTGTGGATGACTTCGTAAAGGAATTGACTTCGCGAACTGCCATCCGCCCGATTACGCCAAGAATTGCAAGCCTGGCAAATCAGCTGCCGGCGAGCTTTCCCGGCGACCCGTGCGACCGGCTAATCGGAGGAACCGCACTCGCTGAAGGAATTACTTTGGTAACCAGGGACCGCTCGATCCGGAATTGCAAGCAAATCAAGACGATTTGGTAAGGTCTCTTGAACTCGGGTGGAAAACCAAAAGCCCGCCCCTTACAGAAACCCGGCGGGTGGGCCATACTTTGTCTTTGATTTTTCGTGTGCCGGCGGGTGGGCCAGGCTTTGACTTTTATTTTTCGGGTACCGCACTCTTGCCGTTCTTGCAAGGGTGCGGTTCTTGAATTTAACTTCCCCGCGTCTCACGCCGCTCAGTGAATCTCAATCACCCGCGCCTGGCGTACGGCCCTGATCGCGCGGAGTTCGCCGAGGACTTCGGGCGGGACTTTTTGGTCCACGTTGACGATGCCGATGGCTTCGTCCGAATTCTGCACGCGGCCAAGGGCGAAGTTGGCGATGTTGATCTTGTGCTTGCCGAGAAGCGTGCCGACGCGGCCGATGACGCCGGGGACATCCTCGTTGCGAAAGAGCAGGAGGAAGCCGGTGAGCGGGGCGTCGATGTCGATGTTATTCACGCCGAGAACGCGCAGCGCGTCGTTCAGACCGATCATGCCGAGGACGGAAACCGTTTCGCCGTCGATGCGCAAAGCCACGCCCAGGGAATTGGTGTACTTGGCGCGGCGCGCGCTGCGCACTTCGACCACCTCGATGCCGCGCGCCTTCGCGAAATTCCCGGCGTTAATCAAATTAATTTGGTCGGCCAGAATCTGGCCCAGGACGCCCTTCAGCACGGCGTTTTTCACGAGGTGCGTGTTCAGGTCGGCGAGGCCGCCGTCGTAGCTGATCGAGACTTCCGAAAACGGCTTCTCCGTCAATTGCGCGACGAAGGTGCCCAGTTTTTCCCCGAGTTGAAGATAGGGCCCCAGCTTCTTGAACTCTTCGGGAGAAATGGCCGGCATATTCACGGCGTTTTTGACGGCGCCGGTCGTCAGGTAATCGCGTAACTGTTCCGCGATGCGCGTGCCGACCACTTTCTGCGCTTCCTCGGTTGAGCCCGCGATGTGCGGCGTCGCGATCACTTTGGGATGCTGCACGAGCCGCGGATCGCCGGGCGGCTCGGCCTCAAAGACGTCGAGCCCCGCTCCGGCCACATGCCCGCTTTCGAGCGCCGCGAGCAGCGCCGCTTCGTCCACCAGTTCACCGCGCGCGCAATTTGCGATGCGCACGCCTTTTTTGGTCAGCGCGAGCGATTTGGCGTTGATCAAATGCCTGGTTTCGGGCGTCAGCGAGGAATGCAGGCTGATAAAATCGCTGGTCTTCAATAATTCCTCGAGCGGGACGAGGCGGATATTCTGCTCGGTGGCGAGCACGGTGGACACGTAGGGATCGAAGGCGATGACTTTCATCTTGTGCGCCTGCGCGAGGCGCGCGACTTCCGTACCGATTGTGCCGAGGCCAACGAGTCCCAGCGTCTTGTCGCGCAGTTCGCTGCCGGTGAATTTCTTCTTCTCCCACATGCCGGACTTCATCGAAGCGTCGGCCTGCGCCACGGGATGCGCCATGGCGAGGAGCATGGTCATGGTGTGTTCAGCCACGCTTATGGCGTTTCCGCCGGGAGTGTTCATCACAAGGACGCCTTTGCGAGTGGCGGCGTCGAGATCGACGTTGTCAACGCCCACTCCGGCGCGCCCGATGACGCGAAGGCTCTTGGCTTTATCCATCAGCTCGGCCGTCACCTTCGTCGCGCTGCGGACGAGCAAGGCATCCGCGTCGCGAATTTCTTCCTCGACCTTCCCTTTCGTCTTGGGGAGATTCACGACGTTCCAGGAGGGATCCGCTTTCAGAATATCCACCACGCTTTCGTCAACGCTGTCGGCAATCAGAATTTTCATTGTGCTCTCAAGATTCTCCGCGCCCTCGCAGTTCTCTGTGTCCTCTGTGTTAAGTCTTTGCTCGTCATCAAGTCAAAGGCTTTCAACACAGAGGGCACAGAGAACTGCGAGAACACAGAGAAATGCAAATTGACCACGAATTTGGTGAAACCCTGACCCCTACACCCTGTCACCTACTACCTTTTCCGCTATGACGAATGCCGCAAATAAACGTTCTGCGCGGCGCGAACTCCGCTGCCGAGCTCGACTTTGTGGCCGACTTTCTGCAGCACGATTTCGAGCGCTCCAAGCACGGCCACCAGATCGAGAAAATCGTAATAACCCAGATGCGCGATGCGGAACATGTGGCCCTTCATCGTGCCCTGCCCATCGGTAAGAATGACGCCGAATCGCGCGCGCATTTCCTTGACTACTTTGGTGGATTCGATCCCCGGTGGGGCGTTGATGGCGGTCACGGCATTCGCGGGAGAACTCACCGCAAAGTTCGTCAGGCCTATCTCGACGGCCGCTTCGCGCGTCGCCTCGGCGAGTAGCGCGGCGTTGGCGATGAGATTCTCGCGCCCAAGTTCCTTGATGTAATTCAAAGCCCCATGCAGGCAAACGACCAGCGAGGTCGCAGGCGTATAGCTCGATTCCCCCTTCGACAGGCTCTTGCGCTCCTTCGCATAGTCAAAGTAGTAGCGCGGAAGTTTCGATTTTTCCATGGCCCGCGCAGCCTTATCGCTGATGCTGGCGAATGCGAGACCCGGCGGAATCATCGTGGCTTTCTGCGACCCGCCGATCATGATGTCGATTCCCCACTCGTCCGGGCGCAGGTCCGTAGTCCCCAGGCCGGTAATGGCGTCCACCACAAAGCAGCATTCCGGCAGCGCGGCCACAGCCTTGCCGAGCGTTTCAACGTCGTTGCGAACACCCGTCGAACTCTCGGTCGCCTGAATGAGTACGGCGCGGAACGGGCCGCCGGATTCGAGATGCTTCTTCATTTCGCCGATGGGAACAGGGTGCCCGTAGGGCGCTTCCACGACAACCGCTTCGATGCCGTAAGCTTTTGCGAGTTGAACCCAGCGCTCGCCAAATTTTCCCGCCGTCCCGATCAGCACGCGTTCGCCGGGAGAGAGCAGGTTCGACACCGCGCCTTCCATCGCGCCCGTGCCCGAACTGGCGAACATGATGACGTCATTCTGCGTGTGGAAGTAATACCGCAGGTTTTCGAGCGTTTCCCGCATCAGCGCCCGGAAGGCGTCCGTGCGGTGATGCAGCGTCATGGTCAGCGCGCGAAGCTGCGCTTCCAGCAAGAGAGGCGTCGGTCCGGGAGTAAACAGTCTTTCCTTGATGATTCCTGGCATATCCGTGTCTCAGTCCATTCTTTATATTTTAGATTAGGAGAAAATTATTTGGGGCACGCACAATCCTAGTTAAGCCAAATCCATTGCAATGGCATTTCCGCCCTTCCGAGTTCGCCTGCAGGCAGAAATACAGGTTAAGGGATGGCGGGAAAATGGTCAACTTATCTGGACCCCCGCGAATGCAGGCCGTACAATTGAAGAATAAGATTCGACGTAGCGACTCGGAGACGTATCTTGTAGCGCTCGTCCGCCGAGGCGGACGAGCATGTGCTTGAATTTAAAGTGCCCGCCTGAAGGCGGCCTCTACAAGACCGCCTTAATTCTAAAGTAAAAGTCAGCCTCACGAGCTACGATCGTGAATCTGAAGGAAACGCAGCCATGGGTGAAAAAGTAAAAGTTGTCGACGTAACGGCCCGCGACGGATTGCAGAACGAACCGAAACTCGTGTCCACGCAAGACAAGCTCGCGCTTATCGAAAAGCTGATCGACGCGGGCGTTTCCGATATTCAGGCGACCAGTTTCGTCCATCCCAAATGGGTGCCGCAAATGGCGGACGCAGAAGATGTGGCGGCCGGACTCGGCAAATTTACCGGCGTGACGTTTTCCGCTCTGGTGCCCAACTTGAAGGGATACGACCGGGCTCTGGCTGCGGGGATTCGCCATATGGAATTCGTCATTGCCGCAAGCGAAACGTTTAACCGGAAAAATCTGAATCGCAGCATGGCCGAATCCCTGCAGCTCTTGGAGCAAGCCACCCGCCTGGCCGAACGCGATGGCGTGGTCCTCCGCGTGGGCTTTTCCACCTGCTTCCATTGTCCCTTTGAGGGACGGATCTCGAGCCAGGCGGTGCTGAATGCGGCTCGCGCCGCGCGACAGATCGGGCCGTGGCGCATCGCCATTTGCGACACCGACGGCATGGCCTTCCCGAATCAAGTCAAGGAAACCGTCGGCCGGCTGCTAGGTGAATTGAAAATGACCCGAAAGGATCTCGTGCTCCATTTTCACGACACCTACGGCCGAGGCCTGGCCAATACGCTCGCAGGACTCGAAGCAGGAGTTCGCGAATTTGACGCTTCCACCGCGGGCCTGGGCGGCTGCCCGTATTGCCCAGGCGCAAGCGGGAATTTAGCGACTGAGGATCTTGTCGATTTTCTGGAAGGCATGGGCTTCGACACGGGAATTGATTTGGAGAAATTGCTGGATGCGGCCGAATTTGCCTGCCGCTTTTCTTCGCGGCCCTATCAAGGACATCTCTTGCGTGCGCGCCGTGCAGGCGCCTGCGGCGTGACTCCGCAAGTATCGGCATAAATTAAAATTCGCGCAGACAATGAATCACGCGCTGTCATTCCGAGCGAAGCGAGGAATCTCTCTTTCGGTTTGACTCGAGAAATGAGAAATTCCTCGCTTCGCTCGGAATGACAGCAAGGCAAATGTTTTTCGTAGAATGAGCTGACATTTGTCCGAGGACTAAGGGAGATATGGCGCTTCCACTCCAGGGTGTCCGCGTGCTGGACGTAACCAACGTCCTCGCCGGGCCGTTCTGCAGCTTTCAGCTCGTTCTGCTGGGAGCCGAGGTCATCAAGATCGAGCACCCGGAAAACGGAGATCTCGCCCGGCGCCTGGGCGCGGATGTGAAAATGAACGAGGAGTTGATGGGCATTTCGTTCGTAGCCGTCAACGCAGGCAAGCAATCCGTAACGATCAACCTCAAATCGCCCGAAGGCAAAGAGATTTTCAAAAAGCTCGCGGCGATTTCACACGTCGTGATCGAAAATTTCCGCCCGGGCGTTATGACCCGGCTGGGCCTCGATTATCCAGTGCTGGCCAAAGTGAATCCCCGCCTCGTCTATAGCGCGATTTCAGGTTTTGGGCAGGATGGCCCGCTGGCGATGCGGCCCGCCTACGATCAGGTGATCCAGGGAATCTCGGGCGTCATGAACGTGACGGGAGACGCGCAAACCGCTCCGTTGCGCGTGGGCTATCCCATTTGCGACACCATGGGCGGCATCACGGCGGCCATGGCCATCTGCGCGGCGCTCGTCGGGGCGCAAACCACGGGCCGGGGCCGCCGGATCGACGTGTCAATGTTGGAATCCACGCTAGCCTCGATGGGCTGGGTGGTCTCGAATTATCTCAACGCGGGCTTGGAGCCCATCCCCATGGGCAATGAAAACTTCACGGCCGCGCCCTCCGGCGCATTTCGCACCGCGAATGGGTTGCTCAATATCGCCGCCAATGAAGACGCTCAGTATGAAAAATTGTGCGACGTCATCGGACGCCCCGAGTTGAAGACCGACGACCGTTTTGCCGACCGTGAAACTCGCCGGGGAAACCGGCTTGCGATCAACAAGGAAATCGCGCCGGAACTGATGAAACGCAGCGCCGCGGAATGGGAGCAGGCGCTCATCGAAGCTGGCGTGCCCGCGGGACGTGTCCTGAGCGTTCCGGAGATCCTCGGCCACGCGCATCTCTCGGGCCGCGACTTCGTCTCCGAGTTTGAAGGATCCGCCGGAAAACAGAAAGTAACCCGCGGCGGCTTTCTTTTTTCCGATGACCAGGCGTCGCCCCAGGGACCGGCGCCGGTGCTGTCCGAGCACACGGACGCGTGGCTGGGTAAGCTTGGCTATGCCGCCGAAAAGATTCAAAACCTGCGGAAGAAACGCGTGATTTGATAAATAAAGCATAAGAAGGCGATGCGAATTCTTACTATTTCGGCAGCATTCCCAGAATATACCAACGCGCCACAGTCGGAATGTTCCCGCGCTTTTTGCATGCAGAAGCTGTCCCGTTTCAATCGCCAGGGCCTCGCTTTTACAAGAAAACGCTTGACTTCCGGCTTCGCGGGGACTTAAATGCCTGCAAGTTTCGGAGCAATTTAATCCAGAAATCCGTTGGGGTGTCCAATTCGATGTTAAAGGCGATGACCCGTCAGGGGGCATCAAGGAGGCGCAGCATGGGTGTGGGAAGTTCCAACAAGCTGGCTACAAGTTTGGCAATCTTCGTAACACTGCTCTTCAGTTTAATGACAGGCGTTGTCGCACACGCACAGGTCACCGGAGCAACGGTCTCCGGGACCGTGACCGACCCATCGGGCGGCGTTGTCGCCAATGCGGCGGTTTCGGCAACCAACACCGCCACGGCGGTCACCCGGGACACTACGTCGGACTCTGCCGGGCTGTACACGATTGCGAACCTGGTTGCGGGGGTTTATGAAATCAAGGTCTCCGCGGCCGGTTTTTCTACCAGCGTGCAATCGGGCCTCGCGCTTGCCGTCGGTCAGCAATTACAGCTGAATTTCGCGCTGAAGGTCGGCAATACGTCGACTACCGTGCAAGTAACCGAAGCGGCGCCGCAAATCGATCTCACTTCGTCCGCAGTCAGCGGTCAAGTTGAATCAGAAACCGTGCGCGAGTTGCCCCTGAACGGGCGCGACTGGACTTCGCTAGCAGTGCTGCAGCCTGGCGTAAAGCCCATCGAGACGCAGATGGCCTTTGCGACCTCCGCCCGCGGGAACCGCGGCTTCGGAGGAGAGCTTACCGTCTCCGGCCAGAGGTCCACTTTCAACAATTACCGGATTGACGGAATCGCCGTGGGTGATTACGCCATGTCATCTCCCGGAAACGTGATTGGCGTCGTCCTGGGGGTGGACTCCATTCAGGAATTCTCGGTTTTGACCGGTGGCTTCCCGGCCGAATACGGGCGAGCGACCGGCGGCGTGGTAAACGCGATCACGCGATCGGGCACTAACCAGTTCCACGGAACCGTGTTCGAATTCCTGCGGAACAGCGCCCTGGACGCGAACGATCGTTTTGACAGAGCGTCAGACAAGAGCAAACCTCCGTTCAGACGCAACCAGTTTGGCGCAGCGGCGGGCGCACCCATCATCAAGGACAGGCTTTTCGTGTTTGCCGATTACGAGGGTCTGCGCCAGACAAAAGGGATCCCGTCGTCAAACACTGTATTCTCCGACAATGCCCGCTCGGGCATCCTTTTTAATCCAGCTACGACCGGACCATTCGTTAACGGCTGCTACGGTAGCAATGCCATCTACCCGGCCTGTACGCCACTTGCTTCGTGCCCCGCTGGATCGTCCCTGCTGTCTCCTACTAACGGTGACGTTTGTGTTACCGCCTATTCGGCGGCACTACTCCCATTTTGGCCGCGCGCCAACGGGGTGCAGACCGGAGATAAGGGTAAGTTTGTTTTCGCAGGCGTTCAGTCGGCGCCCGAAAACTTCGGGACGATCCGCGTGGATTACACGCTCGGGAAGAATGATTCCCTGTTTGGAACATTCCTCAGGGATCCGGCAAATTACACGCAACCCGACTCTTTCGACGATACTGGATCGGTATCCAGCACCAGCAGGACGACGATTGCCCTGGAAGAAAACCACACGTTCGGCTCCAATTTCGTAAATGCCGCGCGCGTCGGTTTCAACCGCGACAATGTTCATAATACGTTCACTCCCACAGCGATCAACCCCCTGTCGGCGGATAACACTACGGTGGACGCCATACCCGGGCAGACCGCCCCGCGCTTGTCGGTCAAGGGCGGAATTACCGACTTTTTCGGAGGGACCAACTCGGGTTCCCGCTATCTCCACGTTTGGAATTCGTATCAGTATTATGATGACGCGATCTGGACTCACGGGAACCACACCATCAAGTTCGGCGGGGGCGCGGAGCGCATACTCTACAACGAACACACGTTCCAGAACCCCGGCGGGCGCTATATATTTGCCGGGGTCAATGGCAGCAGCGGCGGCCCCTTTGACTTCTTCAGTGGCTTACCCAGCCACTTTGAGGGAGGCTTGCTGAACATTATTGACGAGCCGAGAGAATTTCGGCAAACCTCGTTCGGCGCGTATGTCCAGGACGATTGGAAGTTCAAATCCAACCTGACGCTCAATATCGGTCTCCGGTACGAGCCAACTACCGTCCTGAAGGATGGTCAGGGCCGGATCACGAACCTGGCAACCATTACTGCTACGGCTCCCACGTGCGGCTCCCCGTTCTCCGTGGCGGCTCCCCCCTATAACCTTCCGCCAACACCCGGTACGTCGTGCGCCAGCGTCAGCTCTACTTATTACAACAATGCCACGACCAAAAACTTTGCGCCACGCCTCGGCTTTGCCTGGGATCCGTTTAAGGATGGAAAGACATCGGTCCGCGGCAGCTTTGGTCTCTATGACGTCGACCCCTTCCCGGGCTACTTCCTCTTGCAGCAAAACCAGGCGGGGCCGTTCCTCGTTTTCAAGAGCGTCACCGATACTACGAATACTTCTCCCCTGATTTTTCCCAATGGGGGATTCGTACCCGGAGGGGGAGGAGCGGCGCTGGCGAATTCATTAACTAGCAAGCTCTCCGAATCAACAGTCGAGGGCTCGCCTCGTCGAACCTACGTAGATGAGTGGGGGCTCACCATCCAGCGCCAGCTCACATCGGATATGTCGTTGACCGTCGGTTACGTGGGCTCCCATGGGCTGCACCTGCTCACCCGCGGAGATGATGGCAACATGGCTGGTGCCCCCGGCAGTCCAGTTCAATACATAACGACCCCGTATGGATACATGTTTCCGTGCGGCTTTCCCACGGCTGGGGCGGCAACCCAATCCTGCTCGCCAGGGACGTTCGGGGGCACCCCGACAGGCGGTCTTGGGCTTAGCAACCAACTCAACCCGGCCTTGGGGGTGATCCGTTATATCTATTGGAACGGCAGCGCCCACTACAACGGACTGAACGTGAACCTTGAGAAAAGGTTCAGTCACAACCTGCAGTTCCAGGTGGCCTACACGTTCTCGAAGTCGCTGGACGACACCTCTCAAACCATAGCCGGCGATACCTTCGGAAACGGAATTAACTCGCCTTGGTGGTTCCTGCCCCAGGCGTTCTATGGCCCATCCGACTTCAACGTCGCGCATACACTCAGCATCAACGCGCTTTACACCATCCCCACGCCAAAAACGTGGAATGGGGCCATGAAGGAGGCCTTGGCGGATTGGGAAGTGGGTGGCATTTTCACCTTCAACAGCGGCACTCCAACGACTCCGATCAACCAGGGCGATCCGTTGGGCCTCGGGAACGGCGGCGCGGACCAATTCGGTCCCGTGGTTAAGCTCCCCGGAGCCAATGCAGTCAGCACCGCCGGAAGCACACTCGGACAGCCAAATTGGATCAATCCAGCCGCCTTTACGGAGCCGTACATGCCGACTTCGTTCGCGAATTCATTGGTTGGTACGAATTTCCAGTGCGCGCCAACTGCCGGTACAAACACACCGACGGGCAATACGGGTTGCTTGAATCTGGCGCCGTTCAACATCGGCCGGAACAGCATCACCGGTCCGCGCCTTGTCAACATGGACTTCTCCGTCCACAAGACCTTCCCGATCACGCGTATTACGGAAGCGTTTAACATTCAGTTCCGGGCGGAGTTCTTTGACATCGCCAACCATGCCAACTTCGTGCCACCCCAGCCTAACAGTGGCGACGGGAACGCTGGGATTCTCAACCCCGATGGTTCGGTCGCAACGGGTTCCGGATTTATCAGCCAGTACGCGAACCCACAACAACCTTCAAGGGAGATCCAGCTTGCCCTCAAGGTGAACTGGTAGTTTCAAGTTCTCGAAACCAACCCAGATGCCCGTCCCGGCCGCGCCGGGACGGGCATCTGTTTCTTTCAGAAATTCTTCAGGCTCCTGAAGTATAGTTCCCCAAGCTTCGAGCAAGACTGGCTGCCGCCAACCCGAAACTTTGTAGGAGGACTCCATGAAAGTCTCAAGCTACGCAAAGCTGGCGCTCGCGTTTTCGATCGTATTGTCCGCGGCCTGCGCGTTGGCCGGCTCACCGGCGGCAGGCTATCACTTGCTCAAGAAGGTTACCTACGGCGCGGCTCCGGGAATCGGAGCCACCAGGGAATACTTCGACTACGTAATTCCCGATGCTGCCGCGCGCCGCATGTACTTTACGCACGGCACGGAAGTCGACGTGGTGAATGCCGACACCGGAGACAAGATCGGCTCGGTGACGGCCGCGGACTGGAAGCGCGTTCACGGAGTCGCCCTCGTCCCTGAGCTGAACAAGGGATTCATCACCGATGGCGACGCGGGGAACATCATCGTGTTCGATCTGAAAACACTCAAGGTCACCAAAACGATTAAAGCCGAGGACGACGCCGACTGGATCCTGTACGACACAGCGTCGAAACGCATCTTCGCGTTTAACGGAAGCTCCAAAACTTCGACGGTCGTCGATCCCGTGAAGGGCGAAGTGATCAAGAGCATCCCCCTGGGCGGCGCGCCGGAACAAGCCATTGCCGACGGCAAGGGAATGATTTACGACACGCTGCAATCCACAAACGAGATTGTCGCCATTGACACGAATGACCTCACCGTCAAATCGCGCTTCCCTGTCGCGCCCTCCGGGGCGCCCACCTCGATCACGATGGACCGCAAGACTCGGCGTCTGTTTGTCGGCGGCCGAAATCCCAAGATGCTCGTGATGATGAATGCCGACACGGGAAAAGTGATCGGCGAACCGTTCCCGATCGGCGACCGCGTGGACGCCAACGTTTTTGATGCTGCAACCAATACGCTGGCCGCCGCGACACGCGAGGGCACGCTCCACATCTTCCACGAAGATTCACCCGACAAATTGTCCGTGGTCGAGACGGTAAAAACCGAATTTGGAGCCAAGACCATGGGGCTGGACCCCAAGACCCATCAACTCTTTCTCACCACTTCGGATTTTGGCCCGGCTCCGGCGGCTACGGAAAAACAGCCCAATCCGCAGCCGGTGGCTACCCCGGGAACGTTTCGTCTGTTGATTTATGGAAAATAATGAATCACGCGGCATGAAGGCTAGGGATTTTGAATCGTAACGGAGGCTCCATGAAACGAATGAAATGTATGTTCAGCACTGCCCTCTTGATCCTGGCGGCGGCCGTCGTGGCCTCCGCGCAGGGACAAGTTACCGCGGTTCGCGCCGGCAAAATGTTTGACCCGAAGTCCGGGACGAATCTGGCCAATCAGGTCGTCCTGATCGCCGGCGACAAAATTACAGACGTCGGTCCGGCCGACCGTGTGAAAATTCCGGCGGGCGCAAAAGTGATCGACCTCAGCAATGCGACCGTGCTCCCCGGCTTGATTGACGGACACGTTCACCTCACGGATGCGCAGGGGGGATTGCAGCATCAGATGATGGTCGCCCTCTTCAGCGCGACCTCCAGCCTGAACGCCGGCTATACGACGCTCGTAGCCATGGGATCGCACGGCGGCGGATTTGCCGACGTGGAACTGAAGAAGGCCATCCAGTCCGGGCTCGTGAAGGGCCCGCGCATCATCACCGCTGGTCCGATCATCAACATAACCATGCCCGGCAATGCCCCCTTTCCGCTCATGAACTCCCCGTTGGAGCAGGACATCGAAGTGAATGGGGCCGATCAAATGCGCGGCGCGGTGCGTGAACTCGCCAAATATGGCGTCGAGCATGTGAAGATTCACACGACCGGCCCGTTCTATTTCGACAAAGACGGCAAGATGTTCAACCAGCCGCTTCCCACTCGAGAAGAGCTCGCCGCCGTGATCGACGAAGCGCACCGGCGCGGAATGTGGGTCGCCTCGCACACTTACGGAGGCGAAGGGTTGAAGGAAGCGATCGACCTCGGCCTCGACAACATCCAGCATGCGACGGCCGCGAGCGATGACGACATCCGGGAAATCGTGCAGAAGCATTTGCCCATCACCACCACGATTCTCGACCACCGCCAGGATGAGCCCGGCGATCTGAAAGAGTGGGCCCCGTACAGCCGCTGGCGCCTGGTGGAGGTGACCTGGAAGAAAATGCTGGCCGCCGGAGTGATCCTCGGCTGGGGCAGCGGCTCCGCGCCGCCTCCAGGCCGCGTCTATAACACCGAGTGCAACTGCTCGCACGGCGTGCAGGGAGAAATGTTCCCCATCTTCGTGAAATGGGGCGCCAGCCCGGTGTACACGCTCCGCATGGCCACGACGGTGAACGCGGAAATCATTCGCATGTCGGATAAACTCGGCACCATCGAGAAGGGCAAGTTTGCCGACTTGATCGCGGTTTCCGGCGATCCCTTGCAGGATATTTCCGAAATGCAGCGCGTGAAATTTGTAATGAAGGGCGGCGCCGTCATCAAGAACGATATGGCAATGGCTCCGGGCACGATGACGTCTTCCAATTAATCCCGAAAAGTCCCGGCTATCGCAGTAGGGGCACGACATGTCGTGCCCCTACTGCCAACTCTCAGCCCGGAAACCTCACGAGAAGCGAAGCTTCCGATTTAGGATGCGCGTCCATCGCACCTCAGAAGGCCGAAGTAGTAGAAATTTCCCGACCAATTTGAATTTTCAAATCCGGGCGTTTCCTTACAACCCCAGATCGCTAAGCCCCGGATGTTCATTCGGCCGACGGCCGAGCGGCCAATGAAAAAGTAACTCCGACGGGCGAATCGGCAGGTCGTTGATGCTGGCGTACCGGTGATGCATGATGCCCTCGGCATTGAACTCCCAGTTTTCGTTCCCGTAGGAGCGGTAACACTGCCCGGAATCGTCGTGCCACTCGTAAGCAAAACGCACGGCAATCCGTGCGCCGTCGAACGCCCACATTTCCTTGATGAGGCGGTAATCCAACTCACGGTTCCATTTGCGCGTGAGAAATTGAAGGATCTGCTCCCTGCCGTTGATGAATTCGGACCGGTTGCGCCACCGGCTATCGACCGTATAAGCCAACGCAACGCGTTGGGGATCGCGCGAATTCCAGCCGTCTTCGGCCTTACGCACCTTTTCGATGGCCGTCTCGCGCGTGAAGGGCGGCGCTAAGCTGACTTGGGGCTGAACCGTCATTTCATTCTCCTTTTCATCGCCTTCTCATCGGAGATCGTTTGGAAGCACGAGGATACATCACCTTTTCCTGCCTGGGCGGCAATCGGCGTCAGCCGCCAATGTGAACAGCGTTTAACTTGACTTCGGTTGGATTTTACAATAGCAAAGGAAGTAAGAATACGTCTGCCAAACAAGCTTCTACGAACTGAAACGGGAAGATAACCGAAATGGCGCAAACAGCAGGTCCCGGGGAGGCTCAGGTCGCAATGGATGGCTTGATGCGCGCAGCGCGAGAATGGGACCGTCAAGAGAATAGGATTCGCACGATAAGAGCTTCTTCATGACAAAGAAAACGGGGAATGAACAGACGGACAATCGCCGGCAGTTGGTCAGCATCGTTCCTTTCGGGATGAACCATCAGCATCCCCGCGCTTACAGAACCATGCTCGGCTCCCTCTGGGAAAACCGTGACAATCTCGCTTACGCCTACCGAATTTTGCGCGACGGCTGTTGCGACGGCTGCGCCCTCGGCACCTCCGGCGTTCACGACTGGACCATGGACAGCATTCATCTGTGCATGGTGCGCCTGGAGTTGCTCCGGTTGAACACCATGCCGCCGATGGATTGGCAGTTGCTCGAGGATGTTTCTTCGCTTCGACGAATGTCGGGCCGCAAGCTGCGCAAGCTGGGGCGTCTCTCCGTGCCGATGGTGCGGCGAAAGGGCGACAACGGATTTCGCCGCATTTCCTGGGATGAAGCGATCGACTTGACGGCGTCAAGGCTGCGCGCGGTCGATCCGCACCGCCTCGGCTGGTACCTCACTTCCCGGGGGCTCACCAACGAGGCTTACTATGCTCACCAGAAAGTGGCCCGCTTCTTCGGCACCAACCACGTGGACACCAGCGCGCGCATCTGCCACGCGCCAAGCACGGCGGCATTAACCGCCACCGTCGGATGCGCGGCGACGACTTGTTCGTATTCGGATTGGATTGGAAGCGATCTGGTCATCTTTGTCGGCAGCAACATTGCCAACAACCAGCCGGTCGCCACCAAATATCTTTATTATGCGAAGCAAGCGGGCACAAAAATTTTCGTGGTTAATCCCTACTTCGAGCCTGGTCTGGATCGCTATTGGGTGCCGTCGGTCACCAAGAGCGCGCTGTTTGGGACGCGCCTGGCCGATGACTATTTCCAGGTCCACATCGGCGGAGACATCGCATTTTTCTACGGCGTGCTGAAACACCTCATCGAGAACAATTGGGTAGACCGCGAGTTTATCGCGGCCCGCACGGTCGGCTGGCAAGACGCGGAAGCAAAGGCGCGCAGCCTCCCCTGGGAGGACTTGGAACGGAGCGCGGGGCAAAGCAAGGCGGAGATGTACCGCTTCGCCGAGGCCTTCGGCAAGGCCCGCCACGCCATCATCGTTTGGAGCATGGGGATTACCCAGCACAGCTACGGAAGCGACAATGTTCGCTCGATTGTGAATCTTCAACTCGCGCGCGGAAACGTGGGCCGGCCGCATACCGGTTTGATGCCGGTCCGTGGTCACAGCGGCGTGCAGGGCGGCGCGGAGATGGGTGGCATGCCCGGCGCGTACGTGATGGGTGCGCCGGCCACCGAGGAAAATGCCAAACGGTTTGCGCAACCCGAGTTCTGGGGCTTTGAGCCGCCCGCATGGAAAGGCATCTCCGCCACGCAAATGATCCTGGCCGCTGAGCGCGGAGAGATTGACGCGCTGTGGCAGAGCGGCGGCAACTTCGTGGACACGCTTCCCGAGCCTGACCGGGTGCTGCGCTCGGTGGCAAACATCGGTTTCCGCGTCCATCAGGACATTATGATCAGTTCGAACATGCTAGTGGACCCCGCGGATACGGTCGTTCTGCTTCCATCGCGAACTCGGTATGAGCAGCGCGGCGGCGGAACAGAAACCAGCACCGAGCGGCGCATCATTTATTCCCCGGAAATTCCCGGCCCTCGAATCCCCGAGACGCGCGATGAGTGGGAAATCCCCGTCCAAGTCGCGCGCCGGGCCGACCCCGAGCGTGCCGCCGGGATTTTCTCCTGGAAAGATACTCAGGACATTCGTGAGGAAATCGATCGCGTCTGCCCAACCTACAAGGGGATCGGGAGCCTGCGTAAGAAGGGCGACAACTTCCAGTATGGCGGGCCTCGCCTTCTCGTGGACCGCTTTTTAACGCCGGATGGGAAAGGCCACTTCTCGCCGATCGGTCTCCCCGAAGAAAAAGTTCCCGCGGACCGATTCCAGCTCTCCACCCGGCGCGGCAAGCAATTCAACAGCATGATTTACAATGTCACCGATCCCCTCACAGGCCTCAAGCGGGAAGATATCATCATGGCGAAGGAAGATGCGGAGCGGCTTGGCCTGCGAAACGGAGACCCAATTCTTTTGCGCAATGATCGCGGCGAATTTCGCGGGCGCGTGAAGATCGATCGCATCAAGCCGGGATGCATAGAGGGCCATTGGCCGGAAGTAAACGTCGTCGTTCCGGCAGGCCGGCTCGATCCGAGTGGCGTGCCGGATTACAACGCAGTTGTAGAGATCATTTCCCTGAGCCGGCAGGAAGCCGTCGCAGACTCGAAAGTCGCCACGGCGTAGGGATGACCGCATAGCGCCAGTCGGTCGCGCCGCCGGCCCTCGGAATTGAGACGCAGCGAGCAAAGTTCTTTTGAGCCCAAGGTCTCATGCACGCAGACTTCTTCGACTAGAGGAGGTGCCCATGGCGCCAGATCAACTTCCCAACCGGTGGGGCATTGCAGTGGCAGCAGTGATCATGCAGGTCTGCTTGGGGGCCGTGTACGGGTGGAGCGTGTTCGTCAAGCCGCTCATCGGCGCCGAGCATTGGAAGCTTACCGACGTCTCCCTGAACTTCACGTTGGCGATTGTGTTTCTCGGCTTCGGCACGGTGATCGGCGGCCTCTGGCAGGACCGCGTAGGCCCGCGGAAAGTAGCCACCGTAGCCGGCATCCTATACGGCGTCGGATACCTGGTTGCCGGATTTGCCGCCTCGCGCCATTCTCTCTATGAGCTCTATCTTGGCTACGGCGTCATCACAGGAGTCGGGATGGGCATGGGTTACATTTGTCCGGTGGCCACGCTGGTGAAATGGTTCCCGGACCGGCGCGGTTTGATGACCGGCGTCGCCGTTTGCGGGTACGGCTTTGGCGCGCTGATCATGAGTCCCTTCGCGGCTTGGGAGATCATCCATCACGGTATTCCGGCGACGTTTTCGACTCTCGGAATCGTGTATCTGATTATCGTTGTGCTTGCGGCGCAGTTCTACGCGAATCCTCCACAGGGTTGGCGTCCCGCTGGTTGGGAGCCGCGCACCGCGGTAGCCAAAGCGGCGAGTACGTACGATTTCTCCGTCAGTGAAGCGATGGGCACGTGGCAGTTTTATCTTCTCTTCCTTCTCCTGTTCCTCAATGTTTCAGCAGGCATCATGATCATCAGCCAGGCTTCTCCGATGGCGCAGCAACTCGGCGGCATGTCCGTGCTCCAGGCCGCCGGAATGGTGGGCCTGATCTCGATCAGCAACGGCCTGGGACGGGTCTTCTGGGCGTGGGTCTCGGACTCTCTGGGCCGCGCCCGCGTTTATTTCCTGCTCTATCTCATCCAGGTGGCCATCTTTTTTGCGCTGCCCCACATCCGGAATTTAACTTTATTCACCGCCGCGTTCTGTGTGATCGGTTTGTGCTACGGCGGCGGCTTCGGCACGATGCCCTCCTTCACGGCCGATTTCTTCGGATCAAAATATATGGGGGGGATTTATGGATGGATTTTGCTGGCCTGGGCAATGGCCGCGATTCCTTCTCCGATCATGATCGCCCGAGTCCGGCAAAACACGGGCAGCTACGGCCCGGCCATCACAGTCATCGCCATCGTGATGCTCGTGTCGCTGGTCCTCCCGCTCATCGCGCGGCGCCCGTCGAAGGAACCAACTGGCGTGCCCGCCGTGGCAGCCGGGACCGACTGAGTGGCGTTCAGCACCGGATGTGAATCGGCACTCAAACTCGTCAGATTTAAGAACACGGTGGCTGATCGCGTTGTTGGAAGAAGCACTTATTTGTGACTCATAAAAGCCGCAACATCGAAGTCACCCAAGTCACCCAGTGGGAGAATGGCGAGGCCACGCGTGTCGAAGACTATCTGGCCGCCGAGGAGCCGCTGGAGATGCGCGCAGGAAGAACCTCCCTCGGCGTCACTCTTCGCACGCCGGGAAACGATGAGGAACTCGTGGCCGGTTTTCTTTTCACGGAAGGCATCATCTCCCGGCGAGAACACCTTGTCGCGTTGCGGCTTCCCAGTGGTGACGAACCCGAACGCAACCTCGTGCGCGTGACGCTCGATCCCAAAGTGCGCCTTTCGGCGGGCCGTGCGGCCCGCAGATTTTCCGCTGGCTCGGCCTGCGGCGTATGCGGAAAAGCCTCCATCGCGCAACTCCGGCGGCGCGGCTTGCGCCGGCCCGAAGTGACAACGCTGTTCAATCCCGAAGTTCTGTGCCAACTGCCGCAAAAGCTGCGCGCCGCGCAAGCCGTCTTTGGCCGGACGGGCGGCTTGCACGCCGCAGCGCTTTTTGACCCGAGCGGTGAGTTGATCGTCTTGCGCGAGGACATCGGCAGGCATAACGCCGTGGACAAGGTAATCGGGTGGGCGTTCCTGAAAGGCCGCTTGCCCCTCAGCGGACACGTGTTGCTCGTCAGCGGCCGCGGCGGCTTCGAGATCGTGCAGAAGGCGCTCGCCGCCGGCATCCCCCTGCTGGCATCGGTATCGGCGCCTTCAAGTCTCGCCGTGCAACTCGCGCGTGAACTCGGATTGACGCTCGTAGGTTTCCTGCGCGGCCAGCGGTTTGTCATCTACTCGGAAGAGGATCGGATCGCTAATTCAACTCCGAAAACAGTTGTAGTGGATTGAGGTTGTTTGATTGTGCAGCGCGACCGTCCACGCGAACACCCCGGTCACGAATGGCAGGGGATCCTTATCCTGCGCTGCGGGCAATTTTGGCTGGGAGGCCTGGAAAGTAGATGAGGAGCCAAATATTCACTTAGACCTTGGGTTCTGCCTCAATTCCGTTCGTTTCGGATCGCCTCTGAGGTACCTCCCGGTACCCCGGACTTAGCGTGTATTAGCGGTATCCGTCTCAAGGTAAATGCCTTTTTCTAATTAGCGCCGCGCTAACGCTATTATCCGACGACGCATCTCGTCGTGCTTCGCGAGGTAGGTGCAAGGCTCGGAGGTTCACGGCTATTCCCGCTCCAGCCTCGATGTCCCTCTGCTCGTGCAGCTGCTAGCCGATGCGCCGTCCGGCGCGGTTATCACTGCTGGTCGCAGAACCGAACTGCGCGGCTCCTGGCGCATCTCCTGACGAAATCCCGCTTGGAACTACTGCTGGAGCAAAATCGACACCGTTCCTCCCAGGTTTGCCACGGCGAGATCGAGTTTGCCGTCGCCGTTGAAATCCGCCGCGGTGATTTGGTAAGGGCCATTTCCCGCGGGATAGGGTGAGCCCAACGCCTCGGTGAACGTTCCGTCGCCGTTCCCCAGCAGAAGCGTGATCGTGTTGTCTCCAAAGTTTGCGACCACGAGATCCATCTTCCCATCGTTATTGAAATCGCCGGCCACAATCGAATACGGCTCGTTCCCTACGGGAATCGTGGTTGGCGGGCCAAAGGTTCCATCGCCATTGCCGAGCAGGATCATCACCGTATTGCTACCGTAGTCCGTTACTGCGAGATCGAGCTTGCCGTCGCCGTTGAAATCCGCCGCGACGATCGCCGATAAATCGCTACCCAGCGGAACGGTCGAATTGGGACCGGAAGTGAATGTCCCATCGCCTCTGCCGAGCGAAACCGCCAATCCCGAGTCCGGGTACACTTTCGACCCGCCGTTCGAAACAACGGCGTCCAGCATTCCGTCGCCGTCGAAGTCGCCCACAGCAACAGCCGTGGGAAGAAGCAGGGTGTTCAGGGCGGCCGACGTGGTGAACGCGCCATCTCCGAAACCCAGCTCGACGGGTGACTCGCCCAAGAGATCATTCACGATCGCAAGATCGAGGTTGCCGTCACGATTGAAATCTGCCGCAGCTATGGCGTACATCGGCTGACCTTCGGCGTCGGCAAAAACCGCAGAGGAGGGAGAGAACGTTCCATCCCCGTTGCCCGAGAGGATAACGGCGGCCTCGTTCTGGAACTCCGCAACAGCTAATCCCAGGTGACCACTGTTGTTGAAGTCGCCCACTGCCAGAGTTCCGGTATAGGGCGTGCCGAAGTCGTCGTACGGCGGGCTTGGGACATGCATCGGCGAGGCTGGCGTCGTTGTGAACGTCCCATCGCCATTGCCAAGCAGCACGTAGAGTTTAATGTTTGCCGAAACGGCGAGGTCCGGTTTGCCGTCCTCGTTGAGATCGCCCGCGATGACCCCCGATGCCTCGGGAATCTGCAGCGGGGAATTCGTTGCATTCGCGAAATTGACTGTCGCCTCCGGTGCTCCCACTTGGAAATGCGCTGCATTGGAGCGGCCGCCGCCGGGCGCGGGGTTGACAACCGTCACGATGGCAGTCTCCGCACTGGCGACATTGACCGCCGGAACCGTTGCGGTGAGATCGTCGGTGCCCACAAATGTGGTAATCAGTGGCGCGCCATTCAAGTCAACGGTCGCGCCGGAAACGAATCCTGACCCGCTCACGCTCAGCGTGAATCCTGGGCTGCCGGGCGCGACCGCGGTTGGCACAAGCGTCTGGTTCAAGAATGGGACGGGATTCCCTCCCGCCGCGCTCGAGTTGATCTGGATACTCAGGAAGCCATTGACCACAGCCGCGCCGGTCGCGTCGGTTAGCGTGGCTTCGAAATACCACGTTCCGCCGCCGGTCGGCGTGCCGCTGATGGTCCCCGTGCTCGGATCCAGCTTCAAGCCGTCCGGCACCGCTCCGCCTACCATATATCCGGTAATGATGGGCCCGTTGTACACACTCCACTGAAAGGGGGGCGTGCCGCCAATGAGCGCAATCGTTTGGCTATAGGACGCGCCCACCAATCCGCTTGGGAGCGTCTGAGATGGAATCTGCAAGTAGGGATCCACCGTAATTTGCAGGGAAGCGCTCTGTGTCGAGTCCGCTCCGGACGTAGCCTTGACGATCACCTGCTGCCCGCTGGTGAGAATGGCCGTCGGGGAGCTATACGTAACCGATGACGCGGTGGCATTGCTAAGAAATCCTGGGCCGGTCAAGCTCCAAGTTACGCCTTTACTGGCAGTGTCATTCATCACGGACGCGGTGATCCCGACGGTCTGGCCCTGATCGATTGCCTGCGGGGAGGAAGGGGACAGATTCACCGAAACCGCCGGCGGTGTACTCGGCGACGAAGAACTCGCGCACCCGGCCATCACGGCGGCCATCGCCGCGACCGAAAACACGGCGACGAGATAAAACACTCGGGACATGACACCTCCACCCCCAACGGAAATAAAATTATCTCACAGATTATATTATTTGTTTGGCTAAATATTACGACCAAGGACGGCGGGATCATCGCGCGGCACGCGGGGATCGGTACTCTCCCGGTTTCGTTTAACAGTAGTGTGTAATGCTTTTCGTCTAGCAACTGTCCCTTTAGATTGGAAGCCGATTCCTCCGCTATGACGGCGGGAACCACATACTGCGTGCTAATTCCGATCCTTCCCCGATAATATTCGGACGCTGCCGCTTCCCTTCATACCACCGGATCCCGTAAGATCCCAGACGACCTTTCAATTGCCCAACCGAATACATCTTGTTAGTGCAGTTTCCCCTGAAAAACACCGTGTAATTCACGTTCGCCATAGCCGTCTCCTCTTTTGTAGATACCGAGGCGAACGGAAATGGGCAAAAACTGCCAAAAAATATAAGCGCCGCATTAGCGGTCGCTCTTAATCCTATAGTTTTAAAGGGATAAAAAGTTTGGCTGGGAGGCCTGGATTGGACTCCACGACTAGCAGGAACCCCTTGAAAAACCGCTAAATCCCACTATTTGTTACCACTTCCCCCGATGCCTTGCTGTAACGCCGAGTCAATCCTAGACCATCTCAGACACTAAAAGGAAGGTCAATCTGGTAACAGTGGTAACAGTGGTAACAGTGCGGCTCTCACGCCTTTAGCCTTCCAAAATGGTGTGAATGGTCATCATAATTAAAAGTAACTCGGTACCTTCCGAACTCGGTACGTCTGATTTTCAGTTCCGAATTTTCCGCATGCGGCAATCATCAATCCCACCAGTAAGTTACTTCACGACCTTTACCCAATCGAATCGAAAATTGCATCCCATGCGGAGGCGCAGAATGGAATTCTGGATGCAAAAACGCCTGTGCTCATAGACCCCAGTCTTGCGGATCTTGAGCCGCGCGGTGAGTTCCTCGGTTGTGCGGATATGATCTCCCTTCCCCACATTCCTCAATTGTCCGCAAATTGTATACAGGAAATTGCAATTTCACTTCCCTGCTCTTTTTGCTGAAGTCTTGCGTGACACTTAAATCGGACTCAGTGGACAATCCTTCATTCCCATGGGAAAACTCATCGGACCTTGACCCCGTCTATCAGAGAACTATCGCGCCTTTTCGCTTTCTAAATCGAACATCAAGTAGTGTCTCCTCCTGTCATTTTTGACAGTTATTCCCAGTCTCATCGGAAGGTATCAATGATGTTCCACGGAGGTAGTCCCAATGAAATTCAATGTTCGAATTGGCGCACAACTGTTGTGCTACGCGATCTGCCTTATTTTTCTTGGAAAGCTCGCTTATGCTTCCACGCCGAATCCGGCACAAATCGCGGCTGGCCAAAAAACTAAGATTAAAGGCACAATCGCATCGCGAAATGGCGACCTCGTCAACGTCAAGGACGCAAAGACCGGAACGCGTGTTGTCGTCGTCATCACCGATGACACCAAAATCGAGCGTAAGCAAGGCACGTTCAAGTTCCGCCGCACGGACATGGACGTCACTGCCATGGTGCCGGGGCTGGGTATTGAGGCGGAAGGCGTCGGGAATGCAAAGGGGCAAGTGGACGCCAGCAAGATTACGTTCAGCCCCAACGATTTCGCAATCGAAGTAGCGGAGGAGCAGCAGATTATGGCCAATCAAGCAGCCGCCAAGAATGCTTTAGTCACAGCCAATCGGGGCGTATCGGATGCCCAGGCCGCACAGGCTTCGGCCAATGCAGCCCAGGCTTCGGCCAATCAAGCCGGCACGGCTGCATCGGACGCAGGCGCCCTCGGAGTCATGGATGCAGCAGCCGTCGCGCAAGTAAACAAGCGTGTGTCGGACCTGGACGATTACACCGTCCTGGCTGAGGTTGGAATCTACTATGCTTCGGACAAATCTACCCTGGACGATGCGGCCAAAGCGGACCTCAACAAGCTCGCCCAAATCGCGAAATCAACCAATGGATACATGATTGAGGTTGCAGGCTATGCTTCCATGACCGGCAGCAAAGAGCTGAATCAAGAGCTCACCGATGCCCGGGCGCAGACGGTAGCGGATTATCTGCGCGAAGCGGGAAACATACCGATGCGGCGGATCCTTGCGCCGGCTGGGTACGGGGCGACGCACCGGGCTTCAACTGTCTCGGATCCTCAGGGACGAGCTCTGAACCGCCGTGTAGACGTCAAGGTTCTGATGAACAAAGGACTAAACGATCAGCTTTAGGCGGCAGTCTCAGTCCTTCCCGCATATATTCGCCAGGTCTCGATAAAACGTCTTCTCGGCCAGAACGAGTTTCTATTAGCGGGTGCAAGGCTATGAACAGGAAGCTGGCTGCCGAGTTTTCCGTCCGGCTGGGCGGATCTGATGGAGCTGGTGCCAGCAGCCGGTCGAACGAATGAGGAAACCATGAATGGTGTAACCCTTTCGCAAAGCTTGAATGACCCATCAACGTACGAGATCCATCACTCGTCGGCGAGCAAAGTTCAGAAATCGAGCCAGCACAACCGCAATATGATCATCCTTGGCCTTGCTTTGGAAGCCGCATTTCTGGCGACTTTAGCAGTGTATGAATTTTCCAGCATCTTCCGCTTCCAGAATTAACTCTGAGTCACTGTCTGGCACCTGCTGGACAGCGGCCGGAGGTTGCCCGCTGGTATCTGACCTGCAAATCGGAAGTGGCCGACATTTATGCAAGTTGGTGAGGGACCACTGAACCTCAATGGTTGGGTATTTCGATGTTGGATTTTGATCATAATTTTGGGGACTTCGTAACTTTTGCCGCTCTCTTCGTGCTGGGCATGTGCGCGTTGATCGCTATTCTTGTTCTTGGACTGTTGCTATTCCATTCCTGGGAGGCAGAATCCTTGATGCGCTGCTCATCATAGTCGCCTTCCTCTTCGTTATCAGGCTGGTTTTTAAGCTGAAACTTCTCAAATGCAGTCCAGCGTTCCTTCGCAGGCTAGCGGGGTGGGTAGTGTGTGATGCTTTCGAGAACTGTACTTGTCTTGGAGCGCTGGTCGTGGCTCATCGACAATGCCTTCGACCTTACAAGATCCTGCAGCATTGCAGAGGTCATCGGACCAGCATTAGAGCCGACCTTAGTAGAGAGTTCGAGAATTCTCCCCTCGGGCCATTCCCAAAGTTCCAACGTGAGTTTGTTGAAGTGCTGCTGAGTTTTGGATTGCCAAACGGTTGCACTTATTTCAACCATTCGCTCAACGCGACTCCAATCAATGGAGGCCTTCCTCTCTTCTAACAATTTCTTTTGCCCAGGACTGAACAGGCGTGAGATGTCGTATCCCGTCTGAGGTATCGAGTTTCCAGTGTATCTGCGACTGATCGAATAGGCCGGACTTTCTCCATCTTCAATAAAATCAATTTCGCATTTGAAGGTATCCGGTTCATTCGCCGATTCGGAGAATTTCTCTCCCTTAGAAGGCCGCAACTTAACGGTTAGATCGTTATCAATGCCTTGCCGCAACCGCACGATCACCCCTTGCGACAGCAGATCAAGATTGTTCGTATCGAAGAAATAAACGAAACCAGCAGTCTCTTTTTTGAGGTTGAGCGCTGTGACGGCCGCTTGATCCTCTGTAGGGGATAGAAGAAGCTTGACTTCAACATCGCATTTGTTTTGTGCATGCAAGATTGAACAAAGCAAGAGCGGAGCGCACAGGGAAAAACATCTTAAGAAGTTGATGCTGTCCCTGGTTTCAATGATGGATTCCATATCTTGAGCCTTGGGGGCATCAGAATTCTGATGAGGACCAGGCGCTATTAAGCTGGTGGACGCGGTCGCGGGTGACTTACTGAAATGTCCTTCGGTGACGGGTAAGACGAAAAAGACATAGAGTGTTCCCTGAAACCATCGCGTTGCGAAGCCCCTTGCTCCCGGAAACTTATTTTTCACTATCTACTGTCAGCTTTCACCACGTGCTACGGTACTGACAGTTCTTACAGTTGCAAATATCGAATCCGTGACTTTGGGACGAATCAAAGTTCAAGGCCAATGACGACGTTGAATCCTTTTGACTGGCGGTTCCGGCAGGATCCGGATAAAGCGACCGACTGGTATTTCTGACAATGGAACGCCCTCGAAATAGGAACTAGGATTTCGGTGAGCAAGTGGCTCGATCTTGGACCATTTCAAGGAGGGGAAGTGTCGCGTTCCCTCATCGTTATGCCGGACGATTCAGCTAAACCGATTCTGGAGGCCATCAACGGCGCGACAAAGTCGCTGCGCATCAAGATGTTTCTCTTCTCGGATCCATCTTTTCTTAAGGCCGTGATTGACGCCCAGCGTCGCGGCGTAAATGTCCGGATCATGCTGAATCCTGCCCGCCGTGACGGTGAATCGGAAAACAAGGAAACCCATAAGAAGCTCGCGGCTGCTGGCATCGAGGTCATCGACAGCAACCCTGAGTATGACGTCACCCACGAGAAGTCAATGGTGGTGGATGATACGACGGCCTTTGTGAATTCCCTGAATTTGGACACGAAGAATCTGACTGAAACACGCGATTACGCCATCGTCACTTCTCATGCTCATGAAGTTGCCGAAATTATTGAATGCTTCGAAGCCGACTGGCACCGAAAGCCCTTTAAAGGAGACGAGCGTTCACACCTAATCTGGTGCTGCGGCAACGGGCGAGAGCGAATCGCTCAGTTTATTGATAATGCGAAGGATTCCATCTTTTTGCAGAACGAGCGCTACCAGGACCCGGTCATTATTGAGCGATTGGTCCGGGCGGCGCGCCGTGGAGTAAAAGTTCACATCATGGCCCGGCCTCCTCATAAGCTGAAAAAGGGAAAGTTGATTGAAGAGGTCGGGGGGATGCGCACCATGGAGGATGTGGGCATCAAGATTCACAAACTGAAACACCTTAAACTGCACGCCAAGATGCTCCTTGCCGACCACGCCCGCGCCATCGTGGGATCAATCAATCTGGCGCCTGGAAGCTTTGACAGCCGCAGAGAGCTGGCCATCGAGGTGGACGACGAACATGTGGTCAAACGCTTATCAAAGATTGTAAAGCACGACTGGGAACACTCGCACCCCATTGATTTGACAGACGAAGGTCTTCTTGAGGAGTTCAAGAAACACAAGATGGAGGAAGGTGAGGATCTGGCACTTGAAACGAAAGCGAAGAGCGCAAAGAGTTAATGGACTGTGAAGGGCCTAGTCCTCGTTACGTGTTCCGGTCAAAAACACGCAGGGCGATATGGTCTTCAATGTCGTGCAGCGTTTGCATTGAACAGTCCGGAAGCTGGGCATATTGCTTCACTAGTTTTCGGTGCGCTGGAAAATCCGGCGCCCGATGCGGAACAACCAAACAATAGTAAGCGCAGCGGCGTTTGCGAGCGCAAGTCTTTCGCACATTGAGCATATTGGAATGTCTAAAGTTAGGCCAACCATCGGAACCGACGGACTTGCGCTCCCGATCCTGCCGCCGGAACGCGACGCGAGGGTTTGGGCGCGCCTCGTGCGCGTGATGTTCTACACCCCTGGTTTCTTGGGTCTGCTGCTAATCAAGACGGGGGAACCGGCGAGCTTCGGGGTCACGGTAGAACTGCTAATGTTATCTAGTGCAGCAGCGGTTGTCGGTGGCCTGTTTATTGGCTCCGAATCAACGGGAGCGGGCGCCGATCATTCCTCCAGGATCGGCACCTGGAGCGGGTCGATGGTGATCGAGTTGCTCGGGGTGGTTCCTTTCCTGGCTTCAGTGCCAGCTCTTTTCCATGAACTGGCGCATAGTACGCTTCTGCACAGCAAGGCGCTCGGCGCAGTCGATGTCACATTGGGTGCCTCCGAGCTTCTGCCAGCGGTAGCGATCCTGCCTTTCATGCTCTACCAACTCGCCGGCTTCGGGACAATGCACTTTGTCGTGCCTAGATCGCTGAATTGGGTCATAAATATCGCCATTCTCTGCTTGATCTTGGCCAGCTACATCGCGTACCGCGAGGGTGTCTACAGCATGGAAAAAAGATTTTCCGGGCTTCTGGTTGTCATTATGGCGCTTACTGTGCTTTTCGGTGTGCTCAAACTAAGGCAGATGCAGGCAACCTATGATGCTCACTGCCCGCCGAAGCCTCCAAAGTAGCCTTTATACGGGTCGCGCACGGCGAGGTCTCAGTGGTGTCGAGTGAACATGAGCACAAACAGGATGAGACACAATACTTTTTCGAGAGAAAGGGCCCCGGCTGGCAAAAGAAGCCAGCGCCGTTCATGAGGCACCTGGAAATAGGATTTTTGGATTGAAATACGATACCTGCCGCCCGGTCAGCATTCAGGGGATACCCGTCAATGAGGAATACAGCCATGCGCGCCTGGAAAAAGATGGCCGTCCGCACTTTATTAGGAGTTGTGATTTTAACCGCCGCTCACGTATGCCTTGAAATTCCATTCGGGCCTATTACTACTATCGGGGCCCAGAACGCCCAGAACAGACCCGACAAACCCTCCATCCGAGTCAGGGTGGA
Organism: uncultured Acidobacteriota bacterium; assembly: GCA_963768275.1. GTDB lineage: Bacteria > Acidobacteriota > Terriglobia > Acidiferrales > UBA7541 > Palsa-360. The sequence continues at coordinate 10,799 of CAVYHH010000006.1, read as the reverse complement.
ACTTGTCAACACTCCAGTTGTGGTGCGCGATTCGAAAGGCGAATATGTCTCAGATCTCAATTTGAATGACTTTCGCGTCTTCGACAACGGCGTCATTCAAGAACTCGAAAGTTTAGAGGTGGGCGAGGCGCCAATTTCGGCAGCCATTGTCATTGAGACCAGCTCGCGAATTCTAGGGTTGCTGCCTCTCATCCGACGCACCGGGATCCTTTTTACCCAAACCATTCTGGGGGGAACCGGTGAAGCTGCTGTGTTCGGATACAATGATGGTGTTGACGAACTCCTCGACTTTACTAGCGACCATGATTCCATCGAAAAAACCGTTCATACCCTTCAAGAAGGTACGTCAGGTGCCTGCCTCTACGACGCTCTTTCGGATGCAGCAAACGCCTTGCGAAACCGGCCGGCCTCTCAACGCAAGGTAATTATCACTTTGGCAGAATCTTCCGACACAGGTTGCGAAGTAAAGCTTGGGCAAGTACTGCGTCAGCTCCAGCTCGACAATATTACCGTCTATCCGGTTGGTCTCTCTTTGACTGCAGCGGAATGGCATGGTCCAGAAAAACAGGCCGCCGCACCTTTGGCCACGCCGCCGGGGACTTTTGGTTTGCCAGCCTTCCCCGGCACGGCGCAGACGCCGTGGGGAATGCAACAGTACGGTGGCAACATGAATGTGTTGCCCTTCGCATCTTGGGCTCTCTGGGGCCTTAAACACGCTACGGGGACAGCAAAGGACCCGCTGAAGATGGCCGCCACGATGACGGGCGGGACCTACCAGTCCAGCTTCGACGACAATTCCATCGAGGTTGCGATCAATCAGATCGGCAACGAGTTGAGCGCGCAATACACACTCAGCTACGACCTGGCAAGGCCTGAACCGGGCGGGTACCACAAGATTAGAGTGGAAGTGGTGGGTCACCCTGAGTTGAAGGCACGTTCCCGACCTGGTTACTATGTCGGTCCCCTATAGAGTTGAAAGTCGCGTTCGTGGGCAGCGCGTTAAATGGATTTTTCAATTCTTCGTCATTGCCTCCCATCGCACGAGGTGCGTCCAAAGAACTGTAATGACGACCGCGGACTCACCCAATATCATTCATCTGGATCCTTCTCACGGGGCTCGGAAATTGTCCGCTAGCTTCCAGAGATCCGATTTACCGGACACTATCGCTACCTGAACAAAAGTCGAAAAATGATTCCCCCAAATTAAATATTGGAAGCATTGGAAGAGAGCTGTTCAGGTCGATCGGCACGGCCTCCAATTTGCGTCGCTTGGAATTCATCTTTGGACATCTCGACAACACCTTAACAATTGGAAGGAATTGGGACTAAAGAAATCGCGCTCAAAAGTCAAGAATTACGGCCTTTTGCGCTTGGTCAAGATTGGCGGGGGCTGATCGATCATCGGCAGGCAAATTGCGAAATCTACCTCGTCCCAAGGTTGATCTAGAGCAACGAATATCCAGCATTCCCGTGCGATCCTCTTGCGTGCATGGCAGCAGCGAAAGCAATTGAGTTCGGCTCCTTCAGAGCACGGCAGAGGTGTGCTTACCTTAACGCTTATTGGGATATTGCCGATCCGAGCTTAGGGAGCTAAAGAAAATAAGGGAGGATGACCCACACCATGGAACTGCTGCATTCATCCGTAGCGGAAAATAGGAGCGCCATATTTCTCCTGAATTGAAAGGTTAGCTATATTCCAAAACATAATATTTGGAAAAACGTTCTAATACGAAGAGCGCGACTTTTAACTCCACCATTCTTGGGTGAGGCCAGGCAGGTCCTGCGATAGTGGTGAATCAGCAGAAGTTTTTCCTTGCATTTGGGAATCGAGTCCGCGAGCTGCGAAGAAAACACGGCCACTCGCAAGAAGATATGAATTCCTTTGGTTTTTCGGTACGCCATTGGCAGCAAATAGAAGCCGGCCGTCCGATAACCGTATCGACTTTGTTGCGTATCTGTGAGGCATTCAAGATTTCCGCCGAGCGTCTCGTGCGCGGATTAGATAGAGGAATTTATGGAGATTAACTTTAACGTATTCGATGTCGCTAGTTCTGTACAACTTCCAACCTTTCCACGCTAATCTGCTCGTCATCTTTTTGCACATGGGGATTCGAGGTGGGCTAGCGTTTTTGCAAAGGCTCGTTATATTCTTTTGAGGCACAAGAGAGAAGAGCACCTGCTGTCATCCATCCGCATTCTCGTAGTTGATGATTACGAAGGCTGGCGCCGCCAAGCCTGTCTACTGCTGCAAGCGTATCCAGAATTGCAAGTCATCTGCGAAGCGTCGGATGGGTCGGAAGCCGTTCAGAAGGCCGAAGAATTGAGACCGGACCTGATCTTGCTGGACATCGGTCTCCCGAAGTTGAATGGGCTCGAAGCCGCTCGACAAATCCGCAAGCTCGCCCCTGAATCCAAGATACTCTTTCTGACCCAAGAATCTTCTGCCGATGTGGTGCAAGAAGCTCTCAGCTTGGGGGCGCTGGGCTATGTTGTAAAAGCACACGCTGGGACCGAGCTACTAGCTGCTGTGCAAGCGGTCCTTCAGGGAAAACAGTTTGTCAGCAGCGGTTTGTCGGGTCGCTATTTCAAGCAAGCTAAGGAGACGCAAGCTTCCGACCGCCTCTATTTCGAGGAGGCTCCTTTAGCGCCAGGACCTGGTGAAAAAGAAATCACTCGCAACCACGAAGTTCAATTCTATTCTGATGATGTATCTCTCATAGCCGGCTTTGCTTCTTTTGTCGAAGCCGCTCTGAAGCTCGGGAATGCGGTTATCGTTGTCGTAACCGAGTCACACCGGGAGAGTCTGCTTCATAGATTGCTGGCAAAGGGTGTGGATGTTGCCGAAGCCATAGTGCAGGGACGCTATATCGCTTTGGATGTCGCCGAGACACTTTCGACGTTCATGGTGAACGATTTGCCAGACCCAATTCGATTGTTCAAAGTCGCAGGTGACCTCATTGTGGCCGCAGCCAGGGCGTCAAAAAATGGGAATCTCCGTGTTTCAGCTTGTGGTGAGTGTGCACCCACCTTGTATGCGCAGGGTATGGCGGATGCGGCGATCCTGCTCGAACACCTTTGGGACGAGATAGCCAAAATATATGCGGTGGATATCCTTTGCGGGTATATCTTGGATGCCATTGACTGCCATCCGAACAGCAAAATCTATGAGCGAATATGTTCAGAACACTCAGCCGTTCGTTCGTAAGCGTACGGTTAGTGCCGTCTGGACGAAGTGTGGGTAAGTGGGGATGATGCCCGAAGTGGACACTTGCGATGGTGTCCACTTGGGGAATATGTGGACACTTCAGAGCGAGCTGTGGGTACGAGAGGGCCGCAAAGACGGCGGTGGGCGGTAGAGGAGAAACGGCGGATCGTCGAACAAACGTTGGCAGCAGGAGGATCGGTAGCACGCGTCGCGCGAGCGCATGGAGTGAATGCCAACCAAGTGTTTCAGTGGCGCAGGCAGTATCGGCAAAAGTTGCTGGGTCCGGGGAACGAAGAGACGGTGAGTTTGCTTCCGGTTCATGTGACGGAAGCGCTGGCCCAAGAAGCTGTGCGTCGAGTGGCGAAGCGGAACGCCGAACTGCGTTAGGGATGATCCAGGTCAAACTCCCCAAGGGACAAGTTCGAATCACCGGCAGTATCGACGCAGAATCATTGCGCGTGGTGTTGGAGTGTTTGCTGGGATGATCGGCCTGGCGGCAGGGACGCAGATCTGGATCGTCGCGGGAGTGACGGACCTGCGGCGCGGATTTGTGGGGCTGAGCGGGATGGTGCAGACGGCGCTGGAGCAGAGTCCGTTTTCCGGGCAGGTGTTCGTGTTTCGTGGCAAGCGCGGCGATCTGATCAAAGTTCTGTGGTGGGACGGGGACGGGCTGTGCTTGTTCGCCAAGCGGCTGGAGCGCGGGCGATTCATCTGGCCGCAGGCCACCAGTGGCACCGTGTCGCTCACCCCAGCGCAGTTGTCGATGTTGCTGGAAGGGATCGATTGGCGGCGTCCGGTGCGCAGTTACGCGCCGCAGATGGCGGTGTGAGCAAAATAATTTTAGTTTTCTTGCGCATTTTTATTTTGCTGTAACAAAAGTTTGCTAGATTCGCGGCGATGGTTGCCGCGCCATCGCGCTCTCCCCGACCTGAATCAGCTGGATCCCACCGCACTGAAAGCACTGATCCTGTCCCAGCACGAACAGTTGTTGTCGCGTGACAACGAGATCGAGCATTTGAAGCTGCTGATCGCCAAGCTGCGGCGGATGCAGTTCGGGCGTAAGTCGGAGAAGCTGGATCGTCAGATCGAGCAACTGGAGTTGCGGCTGGACGAGCTGCAGGCGACGCAAGCGGAGAACACAGCTGCCTCGCACACACCGGCAGGGGTCGCGCCCGTTGCAAGCGTCGCGGTGAAACCGGTGCGGCGGCCGCTGCCGGAACACCTGCCGCGGGAAGTGCGAACGTATCTGCCGAAGCAGGAAGCCTGCCCGGACTGCGGCGGAGAGCTGAAGCATCTCGGCGAAGACGTTTCAGAAATTCTGGAGTACGTGCCGGCACGTTTCAAAGTGATCCGGCAGGTTCGACCGAAGCTGGCCTGCGCGTGCTGCGAACGGATCGTGCAAGCCGCAGCGCCGAGCCGTCCGATCGAGCGCGGCGTTGCCGGACCAGGACTTCTGGCGCATGTGCTGGTCTCGAAATATTGCGATCATCTTGCCGTTGTATCGCCAGTCGGAGATTTACGCACGGGAAGGGGTGGAGCTGGAACGCTCGACGCTGGCGGACTGGGTGGGCGGCACGAGCCAGTTGCTTGCGCCGCTGGTGGAAGCGCTGCGGCGTCACGTGCTGAGCGCGGACGAAGCTGCACGCCGACGACACGCCGGTTCCGGTGCTGGCGCCGGGAAATGGCAAAACAAAAACCGGACGGCTGTGGACGTATGTGCGAGACGACCGTCCTGCGGGAGACGCAACACCAGCGGCGGTGTGGTTCGCCTATTCGCCGGATCGCAAGGGCGAGCATCCGCAGGCGCACCTCGGCAATTTCACAGGCACGCTGCAGGCGGATGGTTACGCGGGATTCGATGCGGTGTACGAAACCGGGCGCATTCAGGAAGCGGCATGCTGGGCGCATGTGCGCAGAAAGTTTTACGATCTGCACCTGGCGCATCAGTTCCCCGGTTGCTGCCGAAGCGATGGAACGCATCGCCGCGCTGTATGCGATCGAAAAAGAAATTCGCGGCCACGCGGCGGACGAGCGGCGCGAGGTCCGCGAGACCACGCAGCGCGGCCGTTGCTGGACTCGCTGAAACAATGGCTGGAAGAAACGTTAGGAAAACTCTCGAGAAAATCCGACACGGCGCTGGCGGTGCGTTACGCGCTCTCGCGCTGGGATGCGTTGCTGCGCTACTGCGACGATGGCCGCATCGAGATCGACAACAACGCCGCCGAACGCTCCCTGCGCACCGTCGCTCTGGGCCGCAAAAACTACTTGTTCGCCGGCTCCGATGCGGGTGGCGAGCGCGCCGCCGCGATCTACAGCCTGATCGGCACCGCCAAACTCAACGGCCTCGACCCCGAAGCCTATCTCCGCAATGTGCTGTCCCGCATCGCCGACCATCCGATCAACCGCATCGAGGAACTACTGCCGTGGAACGTCGCGCCGGAATTCGCCAAGACCTCCGCCAGCGCCGCTTAACAAACCCCGCTTCTTGTCAACACGGCCAGGTTCGGACGCTTACGTTCGTTCCCAATGAACTTCCCTTTCAATGACAAATTCACGCCGCAGGTCCAACCCCTGGTAGAAGCAACTCAGCCTGTTCAAGGGCGATTTCCGTAGAGTCACAATCTGAACAAACTGGGAGTATTAGGAATGCCGGCACGGCGGGCTTTTCCTGGCATTTCGGGCTGACGAATGAATGCTAATCTCCCCGCCAAATTGAATCTGGTTTTCTGTCCCACACGCCCTACAAGCCATGAGCGATTTCGAAGCCCTTTACCCTGAAGCACTCATGGATCTGCTTTCCCACACGAGAGGGACACGAACGCGGATTGTGGTGCCAAGCTCAGGTCGTGAGTCGATCGATAGCGTACCATTCACCAGATTGACGCGCTCTTGCATGCTAATAAGTCCCAGTCCTTGATTGTTCATCACGGCTTCGGGGTCGAATCCAAGTCCCGCGTCGCGCACTGTGAGATGAATTCCATCCGAAGCTCCGCGCAAGTCGACTTCGAAGTGCCGTACTCCGCTATGCTTCACCGCATTCTGCAGGGCTTCCTGCATAATCCGAAAGAGACAAAGTGAGATCTCCTCTGGCACTCCAGTTGGGATGTCTGCGTGGATAAAGTCAATCTCCACTTTCTGCTGCTCCGACAGCTCTTGGCAGAAGCTTTTGGCCGCGCCCACGATGCCCAGATATCGCAGCTTCGAGGAGTGCAAGCGGTGCGATATCGCCTGGACGTCGGAAGCGATCTCATGCATGCGCTTCAATTGTTCCTGGATGCGTTTACGGACTTCAACGGCCGAATCCGGAAGATCTTTTTCTAATCCATGTATGTCGTTTACCAACAATGCGAGCCGTTGACCAATATCGTCATGAAGATCTCTTGCGATCCTGGAGCGTTCCTCTTCGTGTGCTTCAATCAGCCTGCCGCCAACTTTTGAGAGAGCCTCTTCCGCCAGTTTCCGCTCGGTAATATCCGCTACCATGCCTACCATCCGCTGTATCCTGCCTTGCTTGTCAAAGAAGGCGTGCCCGCTTCTCTCCAACCAAACTACTGAGCCATCGGGACGCAACAAGCGGAAGCTAATCCGCGTGTTCGGGTTTTCCGGGGTAAGCTCGTCAATCGAACTCATAAACGCTGCTCGGTCTTCAGAATGAACACTTGCCAATATTTGCTGGAGAGGAAAGGCAGTCTGCTCGCCGGTCAAACCAAGGATTTGGGCGCTCTCCGCAGACCGAATGACCACGTCGGTGGCCATATCCCAGTCAAAGGCGTACATCTTTCCCACTTGAGCAGCCAAGCGCAAACGCTCTTCGCTTTCACGCATGCTCTTTTCCGCGAGTTTGCGCTCGGTTATGTCTTGAGTTGTGCCATGTAACCTGACGATGCGGCCTGTGGCATCTCTCACCGCCTCGGCACGGGCCGTGACCCATCTTGTGGCGCCATCCGGTCGGACCATCTCCAGGTCGAGTTCGTATGATCTTCCATCTCGCAGAGTCGCTTCGGCAGCGCGTTGCAGTCGCTTCCAACTTTCAGCACTTAGCAGGCCAGGGCACTCTTTGTAATTAGGCGCTGGCACTGTGGGATCACGGCCGGCGATCCGGTAAAGTTCCCGTGACCAAGTGACTGTGTCGGTGTTTGGATCCCACTCCCAACTTCCAATCTGCGCCAAACGCTGTGCTTCCGAGAGTTCCATCTCTTTCTGGCGAAGTTCCTCTTCCGCCCGTTTGCGCTCAGAAATGTCCGCTACCATGCCTATCATCCGCACCATTTTTCCCTGCTGGTCAAAGAAGGCATGCCCGGCTCTCTCTATCCAGAGTACTGATCCATCGGGACGCAACAAGCGGTAGGTTATCTGGCTGTCGGGGCTCTCTGGAGTGCGCCCGGTATTGGATGTTATAAATGCTGCACGGTCTTCAGGATGAACACTGGCCAACAATTGCTGTTTGGTAGTGCCAATCGGTACTCCAATTGAACCGAAGATACGGATACTCTCCTCAGATCGTATGATCACATCGGTGGCCACGTCCCAATCAAAGGCGTACATTTTTCCCGCCTGAGCAGCCAAGCGCAAACGCTCTTCGCTGTCACGAAGACCCTTTTCCGCCAGTTCGCGCTCCGTAATGTCTGCTGCCATGCCGAGCATGCGCTCGGGCTCACCATCTGGTGAGTAGTAAAATTTTCCTCTGGCTGTCACCCAGCGAACCGTACCGTCCTGGCGAAGGATGCGAAACTCCGCCGCGTACGGCCTCTTGCTTTCCATGGCATCGTTGATCACCTCCAAGACCCGCCCTCGGTCATCCGGGTGTAAGTAACGATGGAAATCTTCAACACATCCGTCATGAACCTCTGCTGGGATTCCGAATATGCCCTCCAGATCGCCTAACAAGGTATCTCGCCCGCTCTTAACTTCCCGATCCCACCCTATTGATTTGGCGGCCTCCATTGCCAATCGAAGGCGATCGTTGGCTTGGGCGAGCTGTTCTTCCGCGAGTTTGCGCGTAGTAATGTCGGCCACCATGCCTACCATCCGCTTCATTCTGCCTTGCTCATCGAAGTAAGCGCGGCTGTTTCTTTCCACCCAAATCACAGTGCCGTCGGAACGTACCATGCGATAACTGATTTGAAGGGAGGGCTCCACAGGACTCAGCTTGGCGACCGCAGCGATTAGCCTTTCCCGGTCTTGGGGGGGAACCATAGTCAATATCTGCTGCCCTGTAGTGAAGGCCTCTTCAATTACACCAAGAACCTGGGCGACCCCTTCCGAGCGCACGATCTTATCGGTGGAAACATCCCACTCATAGGCGAACATCTTTCCGGCCAGGGCCGCCATGCGAAACCGTTCTTCGCTATCGCGCAGCACCTCCCGCGCTCGCTTCTGCTCCTCAACAACGACCGCGAGAATCGTAAAAGGGATCGCCGCGAAAAACAGAAATAGCTGAAGCGACAAGGCGCTGTTGAGAGGCCCTTGTTCCGCGAAGGGGCCACGACCATGAGAGGCTCCCCAAATGGATAGGAGGGCGACTACAACCATAGAAGTGGACACACCCTTCAATCCCAAACGCAACCCGCCCCACAGTAAAAGCGGTACAAGAGAATAAAGCAGCGCTGGTTGCTCCCCCCGCCCAGTGCCCATGAACGTGAGATATCCAAAAAAAACCAACAAAGTCATCTGTGCGGCGAATTCCAGGTAATTATGAGACTTTCGCGACCATTCCCGCTCCTCGCGGACCCAAGTCAATATTGCAGGGAGCACGGTTAGGAATGCCAGTGCGTCCGCAAAAAACCAAAGCCTCCACTGCAGCACATAACCGCCGGGCGCGCTACCGATTGCGCCCAAAAGTGCTGAACCGAAAGGCACAAGGATTACAGCAAACACCATGTATCTAGACAAAGCCTTCAGGGTGGATAGATCCGGCGCACCCTCAAAAAGGAAGCTTATCCCCAATGTCGCAACAAGGGTCTCGGCTAAATTGCCAAGGGTGATCCAAATCTCGAAGCGGATCGGCACTCCGTTGTTGAGATCAGCAAGGGCCATACCTCCCAATCCAGCGGCGATTAGGAGTGTCCATATCTTCCGCGGCGCCAATAGCAAAACCCCCACTAAAAACGCCGTAGAGGGCCAAAACGATGCAATGTGATCAGGAGGTATTCCGATGAAGTACACTAATTTATCTGCTTGGTAGCAGACGACCGCCACCAGAGACACCAAGATCACCGTAGGCAATAGCGTATTGAGATCTGCTAGAGTCCGCGCCCGGCGAGGGTGTTCGCGTTCCATGGCATTGACCATACCAAGTTCTTGGATGATGAAGAGGACAGGAATCTATAACATAATTGGCAGTACTACTAGTACTTTGTGTAAGGATCCAATCTTCCAACCAAAACCACAAGTTGAACTGCCCAACTCCATTGTTTCTAACACGCTCCACCAACGGAAGACGGAGATGACGTTTGGTTTTTCGAAATGAGTGGGCCGTGCGAGTGAGGATTCTCTCTCGCACGGCCGAACCGATTAGAAGGTGATTTTCAGTCCGATCTGCATTACCCGCTGGCTTCCCGAGCCAATAAGCGGGTTGCCGGCCGCGAAGTCCGGCGTCAAGAAGGAAGCGCCGAACGCAGTGTTCGGACTGGGGGAATTGCCAGTATTGACAAAGCTGGATGCGCCAGACGGATTGGCGGCGATGGGATGATTTAGGATGTTGAAGATTTCCCAGCGTCCCTGAATGCTATAGCGCTCCTTGATCGTGAAGTTCTTGAAAAGAGACATGTCCCAATTCTTGAAACCCTGGTCCCGGAAGATATTCCGGCCCATGTCGCCGAAGGTTCCAAGCGCGGGAGGAGTTATGAACGAATTGCCGCTAGTGGAGACGTAGCACCCACCTGACTCAATGTAGCCAAGGAGGCTGCGTGGGCAAGACAACCGGTAATCGCAGCGGTCGTCTGTGCCGCGTTTAAGGTTTGAGGCAATCCGTATGGATTCGTGATCGTACAAGCCACGGTGCCCTGACCGAAGCTAGCGCCCTTGGTGGTGACATTGCAATCTGGAAAGCTATCCTTTCCAGACGGGAAGTCGGAGGGACTGCCGAAGATGTTCCAGCGGTCCGCGTTCTCGCCAGTCCCGCTGAAATTGTCGTTGGGGTCGAAAGTTTGCCATGGTTGAGCACTAGCAAGGGTCACGATCGTATTGATCTGCCAACCTTCCAGAAGCTGCCCGTAGCCTTTCTTTCCGGGAATGTCGTAGGTGGCGGTAGCAGTGAATCGGTTTCGAACATCGAAATCGCTGCTGCCGTATTCCCCCGCGAGATTATTGCTGTTCTGGGGGTTCAATCCGAAGCGATTCAGTGAGCCGCTGTCCAGTCCATGACCATAGGTGTAACCCACATTGAGGGACAGGCCGTGAGACATCCGTTTGGTCAGGGCCACCTGCAAACTATTGTAATTGGAATACGCGCTATTCGTTACCTGGTAGATGTAACCCAGGTAGGGGAACCTTGAGTAGTAGGGCCGGGATTCCTGCGTGGCCAGCGTGCCATCTGCTGCAGCATGGGGGCCACAGGCATCAGCAGCCTGCGCCGCCGTCAATGTATTTATGC
>CAVYHH010000005.1:0-66221 GCA_963768275.1 uncultured Acidobacteriota bacterium | reverse complement strand
TGGGGGGCAAGACGGTGCTGACGGGCGTATCCGTGGCCAGCGGAAGTCTGATTTTCAATCGCAACTGGAGCCAGTATCACTTTTCCACGGTCTACAGCGGCGGTGAAACGTTCAACCTGGGCTACGGCGCGGCATCAACTTTTTTTGGCCAGATCTCTCCACACTATCAATATCACGATCTGACCGTCACTCAGGAGGCGGCATGGGCCCGGTGGCACGTTCTTCTTCGCGATGATTTTACGGCTACTCCGGGCGCCGCGTTTACCAGCCAAGGCATGGGAGGACCCGGACTGACTTCTCAATTTTCCTCCATGTTGGGGACTTCCCTGAACAGCTTCGGACAGCAGTTCCAGCCAGCCGAAACGATCAACACCGGCGAAGTCATGCGCTACCGGAACTCGATTCTCGGCCAGGCGGAATATTCCTTCAGCCGGAGGTCGGCGTTTACCTTCTCCGGTTCCTACGGCTTGCTGAATTTTGCCACCACCGGGTATTTCAACAGCACCATGGTGGACGGGCAGGCGGGCTACGATTACCTGCTCGATCCGTCGGATTCCTTCGCCATCCTCGCAAGCTACGGAAGGATTAATTTCACGGGCACGGGGATTTCCTCGACTGGGACCTCCACGATTGGGAACGGGAACTCCGTGCAGGACTATGTGGGCGCATTGGCCTACGGAAGAAAAATCACCGGCCGTCTGGCATTCCAGGTCGCCGCGGGGCCGCAGGAAATTCAATTTACCGGCGCCGGCGGGATCGGTGATTTCCATACCTTGTTTGCGTCGGTCAACAGCGCGCTGACTTACGAGCGGCGCCGGAGCGGCCTTGCCTTCAGTTATGGGCGCGGGCTGACCGGGGGATCAGGCGTGTTCCTGGGAGCGACGAGCAATACATTTTCCGGCTCAGCGCACCATCAGTTCACGCGCTCCTTGACGGGAGGCATCAACGCCGGGTACGCATTGAACGACAGTCTTCCCCAAGCGGACGTCGCGACTACGAAATTCGACAACTGGTTCGTCGGCGCGAACCTTGGCCGTCAGGTCGGTCAGCACGTGCAGGTCAATTTCAATTATGGCGCCACGGAACAAAACAATCCCGCTACTTGCCTGGTGGCCAGTTGCGGTGGAACTGGGCTTCAACAAACAATTGGATTGTCCATCAACTGGCATCTACGCCCGGCCGGTTAGGCAGCTGTAAATTCGATGTGTAGGAATGCGGGAAATTCAGCGATTGTGGTTGGTATTCTGTCCCCGAGGTTCTTGAATGTATAAGAAGTTTTTCGGACTCAAAGAGAATCCGTTTAACGTCAATCCGGACCCGCGCTATCTCTACCTGACGCCGAACACGCAGGAAGCGCTGGCCTGCTTGACCTACGGAATTGAGACGCGCAAGGGCTTCATCCTGCTGACCGGCGAAGTCGGGACAGGGAAGACCACGCTGATCAACAAGCTGCTCGAATGGCTGCACAAGGAGCGCGTTTTCACCGCCTTTGTGTTCAACCCGCGTTTGAGCGTCTCGCAATTTCTCGATTTCATGATGGCTGACTTCGGCATCCCGTGCGAATCGAACCAAAAAGGGCAGATGCTGCTGAAATTAAATCAGTGGCTGCTCGACCGGTATCAGGCCGGGGAACGCGCCGTCCTGGTCGTCGATGAGGCGCAGAATCTTTCGCCGCAAATGCTCGAAGAAATCCGGTTGCTAACGAATCTCGAAACTTCCACCGAAAAACTTTTGCAGATCGTTCTCGCAGGCCAACCCGAGCTCGAACAAAAGCTCAACCAGCCGCAGCTCCGGCAACTCCGGCAGCGCATCACGCTTCGCGCCAAGACGCGCCAGCTCACACTTGAAGAGACGCAGGGATACATTCAGGAGCGCATGCGCATCGCGGGAGCGGAAAATCCCGATATTTTCAGTCCGGAAGCGGTGGCGGCGGTCCATCGTTATGCTCGCGGAATTCCCAGGGTCACGAACCTGCTTTGCGAGCACGCGCTGGTGAGTTCGTTCGTGGACCAGAAGAATCCCGTGCCCGCCGAGATCGTGGAAGAAGTGGCGCGAGACTTCGATTTGCACATTGTCGACCCACTGGCACAGACGCCTCCGCCGGCGCCCGCTCTGGCGATCCCCACTAACGGCGAGATCAACGGCGACCAACCGCCTTTGGTCGAATCCCTCTTGCAGGCGCTGAACACCCTTGTCGACCGCCTCAACCAGGCCGAAGCCCGCGTCGACTCCCACGCCGAATCCGACACGGAACAAAAGCGCTAAATTTCCTCTAGATGCCGAGCAGGTCCATAGCGTAATTCTCCGGGTTTGTGGCAACAACGATACACCTACCTTCACTATCTCATTTCTTACAGGTCGGCGCCGACAAAAAACCTTATTCTTTGATTTGGTGTTCGACCATCTTCTGATAAAGGAGGCGGCGATTGATTTGCAGGCGATTTGCGGCTTCCGTTTTGTTTCCCGAGGCGAGTCTCAGCGCGTTTTCAATCAGTTTTTTTTCAAGTTCTCCGACGGCTTTGTGAAACGGAAGCGATAGGAGGTCAGCTTCCATCGAACAGGGTGCCGATGCATTCGACGAACCGGCCCTTTGAGGGAAATGAGTGGGCATGATGACCCGCCCTCGGGCCATTAAAACAGCTCTCTCGACCATGTTTTCGAGCTCGCGTACATTTCCAGGATACGAATATGTTTGCAACATAAGAATGGCTTCCTCGGAAAAACCAACTGCGGGGAGACCATTATTTTCACTATACAACCGCAAAAAATGTTCAGCCAGGGGAACGATATCCGCCCGGCGCTCCCGCAAGGGGGGCACAGTAATTCGGACCACATTGAGGCGATAAAAAAGATCTTCGCGAAAAAGTCTCTCCCGCACGGTGGCATCCAGGTCACGATTCGTTGCGGCCAAAACACGAAAGTCCCCGCTCTTGGTCTCGGTGCCGCCCAATCGTTCGAAGCTATGGTCTTGCAAGACTCGCAGGAGCTTCGCCTGGAGATTTTGAGACAATTCGCCGATTTCATCCAGGAAGATGGTCCCGCCTTCGGCCACTTCGAATCGGCCGATTTTTCGCGCCGCGGCGCCTGTAAAAGCTCCCCGTTCGTAGCCGAACAATTCCGATTCCAATAAATTTTCCGGTAGAGCGGCGCAATTGACGACCACGAAGGCGTTGTCTTTTCTGCGGCTGTAATTGTGAATTGCCTCCGCCACGAGTTCCTTGCCGGTTCCGGATTCTCCGCAGATCAGGACCGTGGTATCCGTCTCCGCAACTTTTCCAATCATCTTGAACGCATCCAGCATCCGGGCGCTGGAGCCAATGAGCCGCCCCGCTCCCAGTGTATTCTGCCGTTCAATTCGAGCGCGAAGGTCCATCACCTCCCGGTTGAGCGAGGAATGGGCGAGGGCCCGTTCCACAGTCAACGAGATTTCTTCAAGGTCAAAGGGCTTCATCACAAAATCGTACGCGCCGAGGCGAACCGCTTCAATCGCGTTATGACTGGAGCCGAACGCCGTGATGACGATGACAGGAATCGCGGCCAGCCGCTGTTCATTCCGTATGTGACGGAGGACCTCCTCGCCCCCCATTTTCGGCATTCTCCAGTCGGTGAAAACCAAGTCGGGGGTGACAGTCCCAAGGAGATCGATGGCTTCCGACCCGTCTCCGGCTTCCAGGATTTCATGCCCCTTCCCGCCAAGAATCTCCGCGAGGGTCTTTCGGAGGTTGACTTCGTCGTCGATGATGAGGATGGTTTGGCTCATGACTGGCTTTAGGAAGCGCGCATAGTCTGCGCAACCTCATCGCGGACCGGAAGGATAATTCGCACGCTGGTGCCATCTCCTTCCGCGCTTTCGACCTGAATTTCTCCTCCGTGGGCGCGGACAAACTCGTGGCAAATCGAGAGGCCAAGTCCAGTCCCGGAGGGCTTCGTCGTGAAGAAGGGGTCAAAGATTCTAGTGATCATGCTGGAACTGATCCCGTTTCCCGTGTCGCGGAATTCGACGCGAACTTTATCGGTTCCAGATACGGATTTCACCATGGATGTTACACTCACCCAGAGAGTTCCACCCGATTCGGTCATGGCTTCGATCGCATTCTGGATGACATTGTCAAATACCTGCGCCATCTTGCTCTGGTCGATTGGAAGCATCGCGCCATCCTCAGGATAGCTGGTTATGATATGGATGCCTTTCTTTTGCGCGCTTTCTAGAAATCGATTTAGTCTCTGTTCGGTCAATTGTTTCAAGTTGGTCGGCTCGGGTTGAAAACGGACGGGCCGGGAAAAATTTAACAATCGATTGACCATGCCGTTCAATCGCTCGATTTCCTCGAGAGCGATCGCGCACGATTCGTCCACGCGAGGATTCCGCGCTTCTCTCTGGGCCATCTGCACGCGCAATCGGATTGTGGCCAGCGGATTGCGAACTTCGTGCGCGACACCGGCAACCAAGCGCCCCAGAGCGGCGAGGCGCTCCGCATGCCGCAACCGGTCCTCGATCTGTTTCTCCCGGTCAATATTCTCCCTTAAGGACGTTCCCAGGCGGTTGATCGCTTGTGCAATGCGCTGAATTTCCTCCGGGTCAGACCCTGGCGGGATTTGCGAGGTCAGGTCCCATTCCAAGTCCTGGAGACTGCTCTCAATCTTTCTGACACCCGCTTGTAGATTCCGGACCACCAAAAGAGTCAAAATCACGCACAGCAAGGCCGCTATGCCCAATACCACGGTAACGAGATAAGCCCGAAGCCGGTTGGAGCCGGGAAGGCTCTGCAGGCGCTCAACCGTCCACGCGCTGCCCCAATTGGATTTTTCGTTGCCAATGGGCGCCGCCTCGATCAGGAAGATGTCATTGCCTCCCGTCAAAACCTTTTCCGAGGGCATATGAGTATTGGCTGCATTTCGGGCTGTTTCGAGAATTGTGGGCTGCATATCTTCGCGAGGCGCAGTCGGGGCGGGCTGCTGTTCACTCCCGCGGCTAGCGGCCGGAGTATAGCCGAGCAGAAGATCGCCATCGATTCGGTAAAATCCACCCCCAATCCCATCGACTTTTTGCAAGGCAGCTTGGCTTATCTCCGAAGTTGATTGCGGTGAAGAAATCAAGTTAAGGTCCACGGAGGACAACCCTCGGGCTTCGCTCGCGGATCTTGCCTTATCCACATAATTTCGAGCGAGGTCATTCGCCGCCCCGAACAAGTGCCGTTTCTCGTTGTTCAGGACCGCTGATTTGGTGTACTGCAAGGCGCCGAGTGTCGCAATCAGAACTGCTATAAACAAAACGACGATGACTGCGCCCAGCAATGTGATTTGCCACCGAAAACTAAGTCTTGGGAGTGGAAGTCTGGTCAACATGGCAGCCTCCCATTTGATTGTCCTCTTCGTACCGAACAGTGTCGACGAATTGTGGGTCCATTGACAAGAGCCGTCGATATCTCACGAGCCTCGGTTGTATGTCGGTTCAAAGTCAGCGTTCCCATCAATGGTAAGGCCGTTTAGGGGGCCAGAGGTAGCGCCCTGTCAGGGGATCGAAGAGTGCGCCACCTCTGGAGCCACACCGGGGACTAGGGCGTTTGTTGGTTGCGAAAATCCCCCAATTCCAATTGCCTGGAACACCGGACGAGCAGGATTGAAACGCAAGACCGGCTCTTATTTCTGGGGACGGTGTCTAAGGGCGATGAACAGAAATACGACGGTCGCATACGCTAGCCAGACCAAAGATCGAAACGTGTGGTAGCTCATGCTCCAATTCATCCTGCCCTCGCCTTCGACCGGTTGCCAAGTTAACGAGCAAGAGTTTTCACAACTAGATTCGCCCACTGGAATAAGAGCAAGCAAAGTTCCATGAAAGCAAGATTACCGGAACCCGCCATTTCTTTAATTTCGATGAACTTGGATATCTAATGCTTTAGTTGCGACAGAGTCATTCCATCGAATGTGTGCTGAAACCGAACGGAGAATGTGATGAAAGCGAACGCTTCAACCAGAAATCTGCCGCCAAGAATTGAGTTTTGCGCTCCTCTATTTCCAAAACTTAAGGTTGGACCGAAAATCAATCTCCTCTGAGCCGTAGGGTGACGATCCTTTTCGTTTCTTGCACTTAGTGAATGGTTCTCCCATCTTTTAATTCTTGTCTACTGGTCAGAAAGAGTCCTCCTAATTTTGAGTCATGCTCATCTTTAACGGATGGCACATGAATTGCCCCTACCTCGGAAAGAATTGGCCATTTTCATCATTCGGAGCCATCAGGAGGAACGCTTGATCGAACAATTGGATTGCCATCTTGATCGCGCTCAAGACAAGGCAGTATGTTTGACAGCTATCAATGGTGGCGAAAGTTTGGATGAAATGTTTGGAGACTGCATGCCCCTGCTGTTCAGAGTGGCGGATTGCGTCCTTCACAATTGCCATGACTCGGAAGACGCTTTGCAGGACGGATTGCTTTCCGCCCTTCGTCACATTGACCAATTCAAAGGGAACTCTCAATTCTCGACTTGGCTGTTTTCCATCATCCGTAACTCCGCGCTGGCAAAACTGCGCAAGCGGCGCGCCCATCAAATCCTTTCCATTGATGATCAGTTTTCGGAAGACGACAGTGAGATTGCTGCGTGGGAAATTCCTGCTGATCCGAGGCCGGACCCGGAACGAGCGTGCGCACAGGCGGAGTTGTCTTACCTTTTCGCCCGGATTCTCGAAGGTTTGCCCCCAAACTACCGCGCGATCATTCGGCTCTGCGACTTCGAAGGTTTCTCAGGAAAGGAAGCCGCGCAGCGTCTGGGCCTGACCGTCTCAGCCTTGAAAGCGCAACATCATCGCGCCCGCCTTGCCGTTCGGGAATCCATGGGCCCACGCATTGCAAAGAAAGGCGGCTAGCACCGTGCCTCCCCCAGGACTCTCGGACGAGCCGAACGGAGATCAAAAGGCCTTGATTGAAGCGCTCATGCAGGCGTTGAGCGCCTTTGTCGACCGCCTCAACAAGGACAAAGAACTGGTCGAATTCGACGTGGAACAAAAGCACTGAAGAAATTTGGTTTGGAAAAGTTTTCGCAAGCAGGTGGTCTGCTCTATTCTCTTTTCTATTCATCCACTTGGGAGTTACGCCTAGGGCAGAGGACATCTCCCGCTCATTGCAAACCCTCGTGAGTGCTCCCGAGCTCAATCAAACAAATTAAACCGGATGATGCACCACAGCGTGGAGATTCCGTCGCGCCAGGTGATTTTCTTGCCTTCCGCGTAGGTGCGGCCGGCGTACGATATGGAGACCTCGTAGATCCGCCAGTTGCCCTTGGAGATTTTGGCGGTGATTTCCGGCTCGAATCCGAAGCGGTCCGATTTGAGTTTGATATTCTGCAGGACTTCCCGGCGGAAGACTTTGTAGCAAGTCTCCATGTCCGTGAGTTTCAAGTTAGTGAAGATGTCGGACAGCAGCGTCAGAAACTTGTTGCCGGCGTAATGCCAAAAATAGTGGACACGCTGCGGGCCGCCCAGGAATCGCGAGCCGTAGACCACGTCGGCTTTGTCCTCGAAGATCGGTTCGAGCAGTTTTCCGTAATCCTTTGGGTCGTACTCGAGATCGGCGTCCTGCACCAGAACGATGTCTCCCGTGGCCGCCTCGAATCCACGCCGCAACGCGGCTCCCTTGCCGGCGTTTTGGGGCTGAAAGAGGAAGCGGATATTTTCGAGCGACAAGCGGGCTCTGCCGTTCTGCACGGCGACTTCGCGCTTGCCTTCCGATTGCGCCTTGTCAAAATCCTCCAGCAGGCCGCGCGTGCCGTCGGTGGATTTGTCGTCGACGAGGATGATCTCCTTCTCGATCGGCGAGGCCTGCACCCGCAGCAGCACCTCTTCGATGAACGCGCGCTCGTTATAGACCGGGATTACGACGGATACCTTCATTCGGATTCACGCGACTCCATCAGGAATTTGGGTAGGACAGGCTTCAGCCTGTCAGCTTCTATTTTCGTACTCGCCGCCGCGGAGACAGGCTGAAGCCTGTCCTACGTTACGAACCCATGATCGATTACGGATGCAAAGAACGCAAACGAAGAATTGGATGCATGGCCGCTCTCCGGATATGGCTGCTCCCTGACATTTGCTCAGGACTTGCGAGCCCGGGGATAGCGTCCCAGCATCGCGTTCCACCGGATCAACAATAATTCCAGGAACATCCGGATTCCGTCCGCGGCCACGTTCACTTTCGTTGCGGAGTCATGCGACCAGCGCACGGGAACCTCCGCCACGCGCAGCCCATTGCGCTTGGCCAGAAACAGGATCTCAGGGTCGAAGCCGAAACGTTCCACGCGCTGCTGCTCGAAAATACTCCGCGCGCGTTCCATGCGAAACGCTTTGAACCCGCATTGCGTGTCGGAAAATTCAATTCCCATGATCCACCGCACCAGGCGATTGAAGAAAATCCCGGCCTGCTCGCGGATCACGGATTGATGAACTTCGATAAGGGTTCGATCCAGCGCGCGGGAGCCGATGGCGGCGTCATATCCTTGCTCACGCATGACAGCAAGCAGCTTGTCGGCTTCCTCTATGGGTGTCGACAGATCCGCATCGGTGAACAGCGCGATTGCCCCTTGCGCCTCGATCATGCCGTGGCGCACGCTGAAGCCCTTTCCCCGGTTCTCCCCGTTCGAGACCAGGCGCAGCCCGGGATATTTTTGCCGGCAGGCGATCACGATTTCGATGGTCCGGTCGGAAGATCCATCATCGACAATGATTACCTCGGCCCGATAGGGCCGGGCTTGCAAATAGGCAAAGATGCATTCGAGGGTTTTTGGAAGGCGAAGCTCCTCGTTATATGCCGGGATAACGATGGAAAGGTCCAGGGTCGGCGAATTCATTTGCGATGGAGCCGCGTGAATCGCGCGGCATACGGAACGCCTCCCAGTGGCGGGATTATATCGTCTGAAAAAGGATTCGTCTATGAAGTGTCAGGAGCGCGCGCCGGCGGCGGACTCGAAAAATGCGTGAACCAAACCGCCCGGAGCCGGACAACCGGAACGCGCGAATGCGAAGGGAAGAATCGATTTTGCAGATTCAATGTCAAATCAGGATTTCCGGACGAACGAAAGCAGGCCACCCTTTTGGCGGAGTTGCGACTGCCTCGTGAAAAAGGAACGAAAGAACTTATTGCGTGGAGGGTTCCGTGCGAATTATTTCGTAGCGCTCGATGACCGCGGCAATGCCGACTCGAGAGGAGCCATTTTCCGGTCTCTTGTCGACCCGAACCACTTTGCCCATCGCGCGAATGAAAACTTCGGAACCGCGGGTCACTTCGGCGGGTAGCGTGAGCGTAATGTCCAGCTCGGCTCCCGCACCCAGATCCTGATCGATCGTAAAGTAAACGCCGCGTGTGGAAATGTCGCGCGTCTTTCCGCTGCGCGAGGATATCTCTTTTTCAATTGGCACCCGGATAATGACCGGCAAAGACAGGTCATATCGACGAGCAGTTCGACGCTCTGTCATCTTCTTCTTCCCCCGGACCCCTTTTTCAGCCCACTTCACCCACCCCGACTAAGAAAAAGGAGCAATTGAAGTTCCAAAGTGGTGGAACATTTTACGTCACGACTTAGCTCCTACCGACGATCAAAGCAGAAACGAGTCTGTATGCCTCGATCTAAAGCCGTTAGGCCCCTCTGAAATATCGATTATTGCTCGTAAACCGCAGCCCCGACGTTGTGTGAATGCTGGACAAGCCCCCATTTCACTAGTAATAAATACCGCATTGGAAATGAGAAGTTCCACTTTTATACCGAGCTGCATTAACTTTCTCATTTCGATTCCACACCCCTGAACGAATCGCGTTACGGGCATTACTGGAAAATTCACCGCCTTCTATGACCAATCCGTTGCAGGTACTAGCCCCACTAGCCATGCTTGCCTGCCGGCGCAAGATCAGATGGTGCGGACCCTGAACTGGGAGTTCCTCCTCCACTATCTTTCTTGCTGCTCGCACGCGCTGGGCGCCCGGTATCAAGTCCGAACTGGCGAATCTTGTAGAGCAGCGCTTTGTAACTGATGCCCAGCATCTTGGCCGCATCCTTGCGGCACCAATGAGTTTTTTCGAGAGCATCCGCGATCGCTTCCATCTCGGCTTCATCCTTCAAACTGCGCACCAGCGCTTTCAAGCCCTGTTCGCGCGCCGGCGCAGCTTCTTCTCTTGGAGAAATTCGCTGGCGCGTGGCGGACATTTCCAGCAGTTCGCGGAAGCTGCCTTCATCGTCTTCCAAAATGACGTATCGTTTCACGAAATTTTCGAGTTCGCGAAGATTTCCCGGCCAGGGATAACGCACGGCGGCTTCCAGCAAATGCTGGGAAGGAACCATGGGTTCCTTGTGGAATTTTTCGCTGTATTTCTGAAGGAAATGGCGGAAGAGCAGCGGGATTTCCGAGGCCCTCTCGCGCAGCGGAGGAACATTGATCGAGAGCACGTTGAGGCGATAGTACAAGTCTTCCCGGAGGCGCCCCGATTTCATCGCCTCCTGAATCTCCACGTTGGTGGCGGCGAGGACGCGCACATCCACGTCGATCAATTGGCGTCCGCCCAGACGCGAAAACTGGTGGTCCTGAAGGACGTGCAGGAGCTTGGCCTGCAAATGGGGGCTCATTTCCGCGATTTCGTCGAGGAAGATGGTGCCCTTGGTGGCCTGCTCAAACTTGCCCGGTTTGGAGCGCACCGCGCCGGTGAAGGCGCCCTGTTCAAAGCCGAACAATTCGGATTCCAGCAATTCGCCGGGGAGCGCGGCGCAATTCACTTTAATGAAGGCCTGGTTGCGGCGCGTCGAGCGCATGTGAATCATGCGCGCGACAACTTCCTTGCCGACTCCGCTTTCCCCGTAAATGAACACGGGTACGTCCACAGGAGCGATTTGAAGGATCTGCTGGCGGATTCGGACCATCTGGGGGCTGGCGGCGAGGAAGCACAGGTCTTCCGTGATCGTGTCGCAGTATTCGCGCAACGCTTTATTTTCCGCGCGCAACTGCTGCTTTTGCCGGCACTTCAGCATGGCCACGTCGAGCTCGGCTTTTTCAAACGGCTTGGTCAGGTAATCTTGCGCGCCCAGGCGAATGGCCTCGACGACGGTGCCCACTTCGTTGGAACAGGAAAGCATGACCACGTTGAGGGTCCGGTCAATCTGCATTAACTGCTTCAAGGTCTCGAGACCATTCAATTCGGGCATGAGAACGTCCAGGATGATGAAGTCCGGCCGTTCGCCGTTTTCGATCTTCTTAATCGCTTCCGTTCCCGACGTCACTGCTTCGACCTGATACCCGTCCACTTCGAGCAGCGTGCCCAGATACTTTCGTATGCTGGGCTCGTCGTCCACTACCAGGATTCTTTCCTTATCAGCCATTTGCCCCACCTTCGTCTTGCCAGAATTCCGCTATACGTTGTCTATCGGCAGCAGGAACGTAAAGGTACAGCCCCGCCGCGGTTCGCTCTCCACCCAAATTTTGCCGCGATGCGCTTGCACCAGCCGCTTGGCAATCGCCAGCCCCAGACCCATCCCCGACGAGGTGCGGTCTACGCGCACAAAATCCTCGAAAATTTCCTGGTGATGCTCGGAAGCGATCCCGGGACCGGAATCCGAGACGGAGACCTTGATGCAATTGGGATGTTGAGCGCGCTCGCGCCGGCGATCCTGCGTCTGTACTTCCTCGGCGGACCGCCGTTCCCAGAAGTGCAGCTCCGCGCGGAACGTGACGTTTCCGCCCGCGGGCGTGTGCTTCAGTGAATTGTCCAGCAGATTGGCCACGGTCTGCTGCACTTTCTGGTAATCGAATTTGAAAATCGGGATGTCGGTATTCAGAATCGTGTCGAGCCGGACGTGCTTGCGCACAAACGCCTCGTGCCAGCGCGTTGCCAATTCGCTCAGGCAATCTCGCAGATCGTTTTCGCGCAGATGCAGGACCAGCTTGCCGCTCTCCAGCGCCGAATAATTCAGGAACATCGAAACCAGGCGAACCAGGCGCTCGCAACTTTCTTTCGATTCCTGGAGGATGTCCCGCTGCTTGTCGGTCAATTTGCCGAGGGAACCTGATAGCAGTAAATCGTAGTAGCCCTTGATTACGGCGAGGGGCGTCTTCAATTCGTGCGCGGCCGACGCCAGGAACACGGTCTTCTGACGGTTGACTTCCTGAAGCCGCAAGTACGCGGCGAGCAGATTTCGGTAAGTGATCTCGCGTTCCTGCAGCAATTCCTGCACGGTGTGCTGCGTGGCAGTGGTCTGGCCCGTGTCGGCGCGCTTTTCCACGTCTTCGATCCGAACGACCAGCCAGTCCGTTTCCGGAAGCCACTGGATGCGCGCGCGGGCCGCGCCGCCGCAGCAATCGAACTTCGAATCGATAGGATGTTCTCCGCCCTCGATGCGGTTGGCAATCACGTTGGGATTGATGACCAGCAAGTCGGAAAACAAATTGAAATGCGAGTCGATCGAAAAGCCGTGAGAGGCAAGGCACTGTCTCCCGCGCGAGTTGGCCTGCAGAATCCGTCCAGTCCGGTCGGAAATCAGAATGGGCTGTTCCAACAAGTCGATAAGACTTGCGATCACGCTCGCCGGGATCGGCTCGTTTGCTGGCAGCTCGATGACAGGACCGCGTCTCAACTGGCTCTCCTCGGGACACTTGTCCGCTTTGTGGAAAGCGGAGAATTCCATTTGATTCACTTCGGCTTGTTAGCGGGAAACCAACCGGATACTGTCAAAACCCGACTGCGGTGTCAATGGTAAATGGGTTCTATTTTGCACAATTGTAGTAAACCTCTCGCCACCTGTGCGTGGACAGGTTGTGGTAAAGGAATTCCACGGGCCGGGAGGCAGGTGCAACCGACTGTATATAAATGACTTGTGAGCACGCTATTTTTGGCTAATTGCTGGCAATGGATGTGCTCCTCAAATCAGGGTACTAGTTCAAAAGTACTAGACTTTTAAGGAGGGAAATTACTTTCCCAAAATTATTTTATGACAAAGAGCGAGTATGCGCTTAACCCCCGCTGAGCGCCGGCGTTCTCAGCGGATTCACGTACAAATTCCAATGTTCGTCCGAGGTACGGACGCCGCCGGATTGGAATTTCTCGACCTCACGAAGACGCTCGATATTAGCGCCACGGGTGCGTACCTTGCGACGGCTCGGGCCATACGGAACAATCAAGTCATAAACCTGACGATCCCGGCTCCGTCGTCACCTTCCGCGACGCTGCCTCCCGAAACTCCTCCCATTCAGGCGCGTGTGCGCCGCCATCGCGCCGGGGACGGGTTCTATTTGGTAGGCGTGGAGTTTTTGAAGGCGCTGGATTAGGGTCGGAAAATACTCCAAAGTGAAACTAAGGTAACGGAAAATCCCCAAAGAGTATGAAAACATTTGCACCTTGCCCCCTGGTGTGCCCAGTCGCTATGATCTAGCAAGGGCCGGGAAGTTCTTACTCTCTCTGGCTCAATGATTTACAAGTAATAGATTAATCGAGCTTGTGCGCGGCCTATGGCCGTTCCCGTGCACATGCTTCTACGCACTCGATCTCCACGCCCGTCCCGCGTTGAGGTACTCTGGAATTTAAACGGTAATCTTGATGGCGCAAACTGGTGACCCCAACCCACCACGTTGGTCCGCCGAGGAGTCTTTCCTCGAGCTACTGACGGACACGCTCGAAACACTGGACCGCTCCAGCCGCGGGCAATTCCTGCAGCGGTTCTTCCGCTCGATTGCGCAGATTGAAATCACGGAAACGCAGAGCCTCGATCTGTGGGATCAGGCGCTGGCGCGCAAACGTGAACTTTCCGAGAGTATCGGCAAGAGAGTCGCCGTTGCAGGCTGCCCTGGTGGATGTGCTGGCGTCCGCGGGCCTTTTGCGTTTGCCGATTCTGATGGAGTACGAGGAACTGCGTAAGCTTCAAATCAATGCCGCGACGGATCCGTTGACGAGCCTTTATAACCGGCGCTTTTTCGACGACTACTTTGAGAAAGAACTCAACCGGTCAATCCGCTATACGCACAAGCTCGCGCTCGTTGTTTTCGACTTGCATCGCTTCAAGGAAGTGAATGACAAGTTCGGCCATCCGCAGGGGGATGCGCTACTGCAGATGGCGGCGGCCACGCTGCGAAAATCCTTGCGTACTTCAGACTATGCGTTCCGGATCGGCGGAGATGAGTTCGCGATCTTGCTTCCCCAATCCGACACGGAGCAGGCGGCCACGCTGAGCCGCCGCTTGCGCGCCGCCTACGCCACTTCCATCGAGCCTCTGAATCTTGGAGTTCCCCTGGCGCTCGATTATGGTCTTGCCGTCTATCCCGAAGACGGCGAGCTGCAGGAAGTTCTGATCCGCGTGGCCGATGAAAGGCTTTATCAGCTCAAGAACGGAACGCGCGTCCCGGAGCCTGCGCCGGCGGCGGCTAACAACGAGCCCACGCCCGGCAGTCCCGGAACCAAAGCAAAAGCAGAATGTTGCGCCTCCTCCGACGCCTGTCGTTGAACCATCTCCAATTAGCGAACCAAGAAAACCGGGCACGGAACGGCGGCGGTGGGAGCGTGTTTCACTTGCGAATACGCGTGCCTACGCGCTTATCGGGGAGGGAGTCGAACGCACGGCCCGCGTGGTGGATTTGGGTTATGGCGGGGTCGCTGTGGAAACTTCACGTCCGGAAGAATTCAACGACGCCTTTCACGCCGTTCTGCACGTGCCCATTCTGCCTCCCGTTCGCGTCAGCTTGCGCCGCATTTATCAAAAGCAGGGAAGCTCCGGCGCGACGCGCATCGGATGTTCCTTCGTGACCTGAACGAAGCAGGAACCCGGTCGCCAAATTCATTCAGCGATCTTTTGTTTCAAGGTGCGGGATCGAAACAGAAGCGCCTGTTGAATGCGGGCCAGTCCCAATCCCCACCGCAACTCCGCCTGTTGCGCCGAGCTGCCTTCCGCCACCAGACGAATGCTCAGGCAATATCCGCGCCGGTTTTCGGCTGTGAATTCGCAGGAAGATGTCCGCAGCGTCGCCCGGGCCGTGTCTGCCGTGTCGCGTTCGAGGAGTTCCTTCAAGCCGGAACCGAGATCCACGTAATGTCTCCGCTCCCAATTGAGAGTAGGCTCCGCAAACACGATGGTGACCTGCGACGCAAATTCATACGCAGGGCCGGCGGACACGGCGGCCGGCAAATCCGATTTCGTGGCTAGCGCTTGCCGTGGCGAATATCGATTCCTCGCTGTTGACGGAGTCCAGGAAATTCCGCAGCGGCAGATATTGCCGCGCCGCGGCAATTTCTTCGATCCCCTGGGGATTCGCACGCAGGTCCAGAATAGTTTTTCTCCGGCGGGAACACCGGAGCCGGCGACTGGTCTTCGGCCTCCTCCACAATCTCGACCCGCATGGGCGAAACCCTCTCTTTCCCGGGCATTGGACGGACGCTGGCAAAATCGAGCGCTATTCGAGGCTCTGGTGCAGGCGCTCGTCGTAAGGGCTTCCGAGCATGGGATCGATCTGCTGGCGGAACTGGCGTGTGTGCGCGGCGGCCACGTGCTCGTCGAAGGCTTTCTGGTTCTGCCAGACTTCGACGATGGAGATGTGATTGCCGCGAGAGATTTCCGAGCCCGCTTCGACTCGGACGAGGCCCGGATCCTTGCGGGTATCCACAACGTATTGCTGCACCAACTTTGTTCCGTCGGCCGCCTTCGGGGGAATGATATCGACGTGCGTCACGACGTAAATCCTGTCGTGCGTCGCCTGCCCCTGCGCCAGGGCGTGAGCCGCAAGGCCGCAGGACGCCAGCATTACTATAACCAGCAGACAAAGCAACGGCCTGCGCATGGAATTCACTTTTGATTGGATCTGCATTTTCTCCACCTCCCGGCGAGTTGGTTGTTCCATCGGTGAATCGTTCGCGCCCTGATGAGCATCCAAACGAATTCCCAGCATGCATGTATATCATGTTGGCAGGGCTCGGCGAATCACGTATGATAGAAAATTGTCCGCTGACCAAGCGACGCGACTGTAGCCCCGGCACATGACCGGGAGCCGCGCAGACCGGCCAGCCGGCGGGAGACCTTCCATGAAACCGAACATTCATCCGGACTACCATCCTGTAACCGTGCATTGCGCCTGCGGGCACACGTTCCCCACGCGATCGACGATGAAGGGCGAGTTCCTGCGCGTCGAAATCTGCTCGAATTGCCACCCGTTCTTTACCGGCAAGCAGAAGCTGGTGGATACGGCCGGCCGCGTCGAGCGCTTCACCAAGAAATACGAAAAGGCCGCCGAAGTGCAGCAGGCCATCAAAGACGCCAACAAGAAGAAGCGATAATATATCTCACACTTGCGCCTTCAGAGCTTGCGGAAGCCCCCAGCATTGTCATTCCGAGCGGAGCGAGGAATCTCTCCTTCTTTGGGCATAGAACCAAGAGAGATTCCTCGCTTCGCTCAGAATGACATTTTCTCGGAATTCTTCGACGATCAATTCATTCGCGCGCGGCTATTCGTATTTTGCGCGGCGGTGTAGAATGCCGCGCGAGACATGGCCGCTCAACCGATGACTTCTCCGCAGCCGGATCGCGTGCAGTTTGAAGCCGCCGCGCCGCGCGTCACGCTGCGCAATCACTTCGCTCATCCCTACGATTCGGCCATCGCCGCGGCGCGCACCTGCTACGCGCCGCGGATCATCGGGCCGGAAGAAATCACCGACAAGCAGCGCCTGCAGATCGGGGCGTCCACGTTTTACGGCGGCCACCACACCGTCTACCAGCACGCGCACTTTGAATTTGGCCTGGAAAACGTCAGCCGGCAATTTGTCTGGTCGTTCCTGCACGCGCATCCGTTCTACAACTCCGAGCAGCAGAGCCAGCGCTACGTGCGCCTGGATCACGCGCTGGCCTATTTGCCGCCGCGAAACGCCGGGATTCGGCCCGGCCGAGCGCGCGATTTACGAAGGCGCCGTGGCGCGCGCCTGGGGCTATTACCGCGAACTGACCGCGCTGCTGCGAGGCGACGCGCGGGAAATTCTCGGCGACATCTGGCACATCGGCCCCATGTCGCACGCCAAGCGCGTGCAAAAAGTGGACCGGCAAGCGGAGAAGCGCGCGATCGAAGTCGCGCGCTACGTCCTGCCCGTGGCCGCGGCGACGACGATGGTGCACACGCTTTCCGGCATCGTGCTGCATCGGCTGTGGCGCATGGCCGCGGCGTCGGATACGCCGGCCGAGGCGCGCGCGGTGATCGGCGAGATGGTCGCGCGCGTGCGCGAAATCGATCCGCAGTTTTTCGACCGCTTCGACAACGCGCCGATGGAGCAGGAGGAAATGCCGGAGTGGTCGCACGCCAATTCCGCGGCGCATCTGCGGCTGCGACGGCGAAGCGTTCGCGCGGGAATTCGACGCGCGGCTTGCGCGGGCGCGTCTCGCTGCTGACCGATTATTCGCCGCACGCGCCGCGCGTCGTCGCCGACGCGTATCGCGCCGTGCTCGGCCTCACCGAAAGCGCCTGCCCCGACGACGAGGCGCTCGACCGGCTGCTCAATCCGGCGCGCAACCCCTATCGCCTGGAAACGCTCAACATCGGCGTGCACGCGCCGATCATGCGCGCGCTGCAGCACGCGAATTTCACGTTCGCGAAAAAAATCAGCCACACCGCCGACAGCCAGGACCAGCGCCACCGCATGGTGCCCGGCTCGCGCCCGCTGCTGACGCTGACCGACACGCGCTCGCCCGATTTCATCACGCCCATGCTGATCGCGGGAAACGCGCGCGCCCGCGAAGTCTACGAGCGCGCGATGGCCGACGCCTGGGCGGCGAAAAACGAACTGCTCGATCGCGGCGCGCCGCGCGAAATCGCGCTGTACCTGCTGCCCAACGCGAAGGCCATTCGCCTGGTCGAGTCCGGCTCGCTGCTGCACCTGCTGCACAAGTGGACCATGCGCACCTGCTTCAACGCGCAGGAGGAGATTTACCAGGCCTCGATGGAAGAGGTCGAGCAGGTCCGCGCGGCGCTTCCGGCGCTCGGACGGTATCTCGGGCCGCCGTGCTACATCCGCGCCGGAATCGCCACGCCGATCTGCACGGAAGGCTCGCACTTCTGCGGCGTGAAAGTCTGGCAGGAATTTCCAAAAATCGAGCGGCGAATTTGATTGCCGCGCGTCTAAAACGCCGTCTGAGACATTGATGACGCGCCGCGGCAGCCTCGTCTATTACCTCGCCTCGTGGATTTGCGGCGGATTGTTTCTGACGGTCGCGATGTTTTTGCAGGAACGCGCTTCGCCGGAAGGAATGGGGATCGGGCCCTCCGGCGCGGGCGCCGCGATCATTACGACGTATTTTCTGGTGCTGGTATTTTGCGCGTTTCTGTCGGTGGTGTTCGCGTTTCTGTTGCGGCGTTTCATGGATTGGCTGCACGCGGAAAGGCTCTGGCAGTGGGTGCTGGCGGGCATCGTTCTCTCTTTGCCGATGACTTGGGGAGTGCGCTGGGCGTCGCGCGCAACGGATGCCGCGGGACTGCAAGGCGCGGGCGCCAGATCGCGGTCTTGCTTTTTCTCGGCGTGCGCGGGATCGCCGAACATCATGCGCTGCTGGGCTTGCCCGTGGCGGCGCTCACCGCTGCAGTTCTGTTCCTGATTCATCGCGCGTTCGCACAAAAAGCCGAATCTTGATGCGGCGCGAAGTAGCACAGACTTCAGCCTGTGAGTCTTCGTTGAATCTGCCAGGTCGGACGAGTTAGCCAAGCTCAGATGGAAACCCACAGACTGAAGTCTGTGCTACTATTAGCTCCGCCAGCGCAGCGTCACCGGGCCCGTCGAGCGGATGCGCCATGGGCGCGCCCGTCTGCTGCGACGCGAGATACGCCGCCTTCAACTGAAAATACCAGCGCGCCTGGCGGTCGGCGTCGTCGATCAGCATCATGCGCGGCTGCACTTTCAGGCCGGGCTGCTGCCGCTCGATCACGTCGCTGATCCTGCGCGATGAAACGCTTGCCGAAAAATTGCAGAAACGGCGTCACCGGAAACCACGGAACAGATTCCACGCCGCGACGAAATCCAGGCGGCACAGGTCGCGCCGGATCGGCGTGACCGTGGTGCGATTGGTGAACCAGTATTCGCCGCAGCGCACTTGCTCGGTGCGCATATTCGGCAGCACAAAATCGATCTGCGTCGTGACTTCGTCGCCGTAAAAGCGCAGCAGCTTGTACGGCCCGCTGTTGGCCGAAGGCGCGTGCGAGCTCATGCGGAAGCCGTTGCGGAATCGGCTCGAATGTTTTCTGCTTTTCGCGGATGCTGCGGCGGCTGCGCCACCACCACGATTGATGCACGAACGGCCCGTGCGCCGGGTCCATCAGGCCGACGATGCCGTGTCCATGCTGCAGGTGAGGTCGGCGGTGAGATGCGCGATGCGGTAGCGCTCGCTGAATTTCGGCAGCTCCGGGACGGGCGCGATCGGTTTCCGTCATGGGCGCGATCCACGGCGCGCCCCTCGGGATTCGCGAGATACACCCAGACGTAGCCGTCGCGCTCCTCGCACGGAAAACTGCCCGCGTAGATGCGGTCGCACTGCAGCTTGGAATCCGCCGTGATCGAGGGAATTTCGCGGCACTGGCCGGTGTGCGCGTCAAATCGCCAGCCGTGGTAGGTGCACTCGACCGTCTGCCCGTCGCACGGGCCCGCCGAAAGCGGAAACGCGCGGTGCGGGCAAACGTCGCGCAGCGCGAACGCTTTTCCCGCGGCGTCGCGCCCGAGACGAGCGGAACTTCCAGCCGCGTCGAAGTCACCAGCGCGCGCCCGCGAATTTCGTCGCTGCGCAGCGCGGGATACCAGAAGCCCCACAGCATTTCGCCGTCGATGCTCGACGCGGTCACGCCGGGGATGGAGAGAGGTTGGTTCATTGTCCGTGCGAATTGCGCACGCCTATGATATACCGATCGCCCGTGCCGGCAATGTCGCAGGGCCTAAATCGGGGGCCAGATCCACACCGGTGAAGGCCGCTTTTAGGGAATAGGATGTATCTCGAATGGAATATTTCGTATCAGAGAATACGTAGGAAATTTCTTGATGTCAGCCTTGAAGGGTAAGTGTATGATCCCACCGGGGAAACGGTCCATTTCGGACATATATTCGAGCGCTGATGAAACCGAACCTCAGGAGGCATGTATGAAAACAAAAGCGCCCCCTGGCATTCCTGCTGTCGTTTCTGGCCTTGCAATTGCTCTTGCGCCGCTGGCTCTCCCAGGGAAACCGAAAGTCGAGGTACGGGTCAACGTGAGCGAAGGAATCGGAAAAATTCGACCGGAGGACTCGCTCTCCCGGACTGGCTCTTCCTATGAAGACCAGCTCGATACCCCATCCGAGTTCTATCTGAACGTAATCGTGTTCTCCGACAATGCGGATGCCGTGCCAAGAACAACGGACAATGGTGCATCAAAGGCGAATATTTGTTGCACAGCCTGAATATCACGGAACGCTCAGCGGCAACGATCTGGAGATTGAGGCTCCCCAAAAGAACGGGAAGATTAAAAAGTTGACGTTCGTGGTCTACGATCACAAATGGCGAAAGCTATCGGACATATAGTGGAATCTGGAGGCGCCGATCTGGGTGCTTTCGGATTCCGTGATTCCTCACCCGCGTCGATTTGATTTCGCAGCGATTTCGAGCTATCTTACTAAAAGAAATGTTCTCCGCATTCTATTAGCCGCAACCTCTCCTGGATCCCGCCACGCGGGGTCGCCGCACGAATTTGTTCTCTCGAAGCACAGTCTACTCCGATTGGAATCTTTATTTGACAGGTGGCAAGCCATGGCAGGGTTAACGCTGTACGAAAAGCTCGATCAGATTGAACACCGCTACGTCGAAATGACCGCGGAGCTTTCTTCGCCGGAAATTCTGAACGATTCGGCGAATTACCAGAAGCTCGCGCGGCGGCATGCGGAGCTTTCCGAGATGGTCGAAAAATACCGCGAGTGGAAGCAGATCGACAAGGGCCTCGCCGAGGCCAAGCAAATGGCCCTCGAAGCCGACGACCCGGAGATGAAGCAGCTCGCGCGAGGAGGAAGAGAAGCAGCTCGCCGAGCGCAAGGAAACGGTCGAGCGCGAACTGAAATTCCTGCTGCTGCCGAAAGACCCGAACGACGAGAAAAACGTGATCGTCGAAATCCGCGCGGGCACGGGCGGCGACGAAGCGGCGCTGTTTGCGGGCGAACTGTTCCGCATGTATTCGCGCTACGCGGAATCGCAGAAGTGGAAAGTGGAAATCCTGGAGAGTTCGCCGAGCTCGCTGGGCGGCCTGAAGCAAGTGGTCGCGTCGATTCAAGGACAAAAAGTTTACTCGAAGCTGAAGTATGAGAGCGGCGTGCACCGCGTGCAGCGCGTCCCGGCCACCGAGCAGCAGGGGCGCATTCACACCTCGGCGGCGACGGTCGCGGTGCTGCCCGAGGCCGACGAAATCGACATCAAGATCGAAGCGAAGGACCTGCGCATCGACACGTTCTGCTCCTCGGGGCCGGGCGGGCAGTCGGTGAACACGACGTATTCGGCCGTGCGCATCACGCACATTCCGTCGGGCCTGGTCGTTTCGCAGCAGGACGAAAAATCGCAGATCAAGAATCGCGCGAAGGCCATGCGCGTGTTGCGCGCGCGCCTCTACGAAATGGAGCAGGCCAAGCAGCACGAAGCCATCGCCGCCGAGCGGCTCGGGCAGATCAAGACCGGCGACCGCTCCGAAAAAATCCGCACCTACAATTTTCCGCAAAATCGCGTCACCGACCATCGCATCGGCCTGACGCTGCACCAGCTCACCGAAGTGATGGACGGCAAACTCGGCCCGTTCGTCGACGCGCTGGTGACGCACTTCGAGGCCGAACGCCTGAAGCAGGAATTGGTCGAGGCGTAAAAGTGGCACACGCTTCAGCCTGTGGGTTTTTGTTGCAGCAAGATCGATCGTGCCCCGACCAAACCCCACAGGCTGAAGCCTGTGCCACTGTGGATGCCTTCTCAAGTGCCTGGCTGCACACGAGCAAATCCATTTGGATGAATTTGCAATATGACGCCCCACCAGTCACCAATCACCAGTCACCAGTCACTCGCTTCACCGCGCTCCGCGACGGCATCGCGCAGCTCGAACGCGAGCACGTGCCTTCCGCCGCGCTGGCCGCGGAATTGCTGCTGATGCACACGCTCGGGCGAGACCGCGCATGGATTTACGCGCATCCGGAACACGAACTCGATGCGACAGCGCGCGAACAATATTTTTCCCTGATCGCGCGGCGCGCGAGCGGCGTCCCGACGCAGCACCTCACCGGCCATCAGGAATTCTGGGGCCTGGATTTCGAAGTCACGCCCGACGTTCTGATTCCGCGGCCTGAAACCGAACATGTGATCGAAGTTGCCCTCGAACGCTTGGGGGTGAGTTCAGAAGCAGGCTCACCGCGCCGCAATGAAGAATTTCGCATCGCGGACGTGGGCACCGGCTCCGGCTGCATCGCCATCGCGCTGGCGCACGAATTGCCCGCCGCACAGATCATCGCCACGGACATTTCCGCCGCCGCGCTCGAAGTCGCGCGCCGCAACGCCGCGCGCCACGGCGTCGCCTCACGCGATCGATTTCATTGAGTGCAACTTGCTGGATGCGCTCCACTCACGAGTCACGAGCCACCAGATCACCAGTCACCGCTCCTTCGATCTCATCGCCAGCAATCCGCCCTACATCGGCCGCCAGGAAACCGCGACGCTGCCGCGCGAAGTCCGCGAGCATGAGCCGGAAGTCGCGCTTTTCGGCGGCGAAACCGGAACGGAAATCTACGCGCCGCTGATCGCGCAAGCGGCAAAGTTGCTCAAACCTGCCGGCATTCTCGTGCTGGAACTCGGCCACGATTCCGCGGAACACGTCTCGCGCCTGCTCGACGCTCCTGAATGGACAAGCGTGGCTATTACGAACGATCTTGCGGGAATTTCACGCGTTGCATCCGCGAAGCGTCATTCCAATTGATCCCTATCAATGAGTCAGCAGTGTTTTTCCGCATCCTTGACTTCCTCCACTTCCTTTACTTCCTCTGCTTCCTATTCTTCTGCGCTAGTATGTTGCGCGGACGGAGAAAACATGGACGAGACGAAAAATCCCTGGAGTGTGCTCTCGCGGGCGACGGTTTACGAAAATGAATGGATTCGCGTGGATCACCACGAAGTTTTGGGTCCTGCGGGCGGGCCGGGCGTGTACGGGACGGTTCATTTCAAGAATCTAGCGACTGGCGTCGTCCCGATCGACGAAAACGGGAATGTCATCCTGGTGGGGCAGTACCGGTTCCCGCTCCGCGCCTATAGCTGGGAAATTCCCGAAGGTGGCGGGGCGCATTCCGTCTCGGCTCTGGAATCGGCGCAGCGGGAACTCCGCGAGGAATGCGGTCTTGCCGCCGGGTGTTGGAAAGAAATTCTGGGCATGGACCTTTCCAACAGTGTTTCCGATGAACGCGCACGGCATTTCTGGCGTGGGAACTTTCCGAAGCGCCCTCGCAACCGGATGAAACCGAAATGCTGCAGGTTGCGCGCGTGCCCTTCTGGGATGCGATTGATCGCGTCAAGCGAGGCGAGATCCGCGACGCGATCAGCGTCGCGGCTCTCGTTCGTGTTGCTTTGATGGCGCTGCAGGAAGAATTGCCTGAACAAATTGCAAAAGCGACTGGCCGGCGAGAGGGGCGTTAAACTCCGAACGCTCGTTGCCCCCAACTGCCATCTTGCGGAAGACTTAACCTTTTCTGAGTTCGTACACGGAAGGGAATATTTTCTTTTTGGATTCCGCGGGCGCGGATGGTCATGAGCCGTTTTCTCAAGCGTATCGGATCCATTCCCGCGGAGGAACAGACCGCTTTAAAATCTTTCTTGTCTTCAAAGAGAAATTGCTCTGCTTTGCGGCTGAAACTCAGCGGACCGCACATCCATTCTTCCAGAGTTTTCGTGATCACGGCGCGCCAAAGTCTCTCCTCCGCCGTTCCTTGATCTTGAATATGCAAGATGGAACTTTTAAACATGGTCTTGGCCCCCAGTTCAAATTTTTGTTCAGCTGAGTGCGGTAGTGTGTGCAGGTAAAGGACCACACCCCGGTCAAAACCAAATGGAAACGGGGGACTAACGAAGCTTTTACGACGATTTGTGGCGGATTGTTCGGAACACATAGCTTGTCCCCGCTGTCAAACATTGCTTCTTTGGTCACTCAAGATTCCTTTGAGTGGAGTTGTCGCGGCGGACGACGAGATATATCGAGCCGCGCATGGCGCAAGAATTTGGGAATTTTTGCGCTGTTGATATACAAATTACAATTCCGTTACAAATGAAATCCGAGGCTCTCCCTCAAGGTTTACAAGAATTCGCATGCCTTAGTCATAGCAGGGCTTACGGACGGCATTTTCTTCGCTCTATATTCGCCTTAGTGTATAGTAGCGGCGAGCATCCATGCCGAAGCTCGCCACTTTCCGGGCCAAGCGCGACTCCGGCGCGGAATCCTCGTCCTCCACTTCCTCTACCTCCTCGCCCTCCTTAACTTCCATCCTCCACGTCGATATGGACGCATTTTTCGTTTCCGTCGAACTGCTCGACCGGCCCGAGCTGCGCGGCAAGCCTGTGGTCGTCGGCGGGCAACCGGATAAGCGCGGCATCGTTTCCACGGCAAGCTACGAAGCGCGAAAGTATGGGATCCATTCGGCGATGCCGCTGCGGACGGCCGGGCGGCTGTGCCCGCACGCCGTATTTCTCGAGCCGCGGCACCATCTCTACTCCGAGTGGAGCGACCGCGTCGCGGCGATCCTCGGAAAATATTCTCCGGTCGTGGAAATGGCTTCGGTGGACGAGGCATACCTCGACCTTGCCGGGACGGAGCGCCTGCACGGCCCGGCGCTTGCGGCAGCGGATGCGTTGCTCCGCGAAATTACGACGACAACCGGACTGCCTTGTTCCGCGGGCCTTGCGCGAACGCGGCTCGTCGCCAAAGTGGCGAGCGATCAGGCCAAGCCGCGGGGTTTGGTTTGGGTTCCCGCGGAAAGCGAGGAAGCGTTTCTCGCGCCGCTGGATGTGCGGCGCATCCCCGGAATCGGCAAAGTTACCGAAGCGGCTCTCAGATCCGCGGGCATCGAAAAGGTCGGACAGCTTGCCGCCACGGCGCGCGAAAAACTCGAACAAAATTTCGGCCGGTGGGGCACGGCGCTCTACCGCAAAGCGCGCGGCGGCGACACCTACGAATTTTTCGTGGATGCCGAGCCGAAATCCATTTCGCACAACCAGACGTTTTCGGAAGACACGCAGGACCGCGCCAAATTGGACGCGACGCTCAGTTACCTCACCCAAAAAGCAATGAAGCGGCTGCGCGAAGCGGGGCTCAGCGCGACAACGATCACTTTGACCATTCGATATCAGGGATTCGAGACCATCACGCGCGCCCGCACGCTGCGCGAGCCCACGCATCTCGATCCCATCGTGTTTGAAACGATGAAGAAATTATTCGAGCGCCACTGCGATCGCTCCCGGAAAGTAAGACTCCTCGGCGTGGCGCTCTCTTCGTTCACCCACGGCGGCGAGCAACTCGACCTGCTCGACGCCTCGCGCCGCGAAAAACTCGAGCGCCTGGCCAAAACCACCGACGCCCTTCGCGACCGCTTCGGGTTCACCAAGATTCAATTCGGCGGCTCAATGACAAAAATGCCCACGGAAAAGGACGAGTGACAGAACACTCTCAGATGCGGGTGGCCTACTCAAAGAAGGCGCCCGCGAAACTCAGTCAACAGCCGCAGTCGGCTCTCTAATTGTTCTGCCCATTCAGGCGTTGCAGGAACGTTTACTGGCGGAACACCTGTCTAGCCAGTGGCGACGCGTTGGCCTTTTCAACGCGACTCTCTGCTCAACAAAACTATGTCGGTTTGACCCTTTGTAGTGCCGAACTTCAATCGTATCGGTCCAGATTCGGCGTTAGGTTAGATCGTAAGCAGCGTGCCTACTTGGAGTTTCGCGCATACCGTCAACATAGGTTGTCGAAAACCTCCTTTGGTTGAACGACAACTGTCCAGTGGCAGGTAAGCGGGCGGGATGTCCGCCCATCGATAATCCACATCCAGGGGTCGACGTCAGGGCGCTGAGAAGCTTCACCCGGAAATACTGAATAAGAAGATTTGTCGATAATCTTCCCGATACCGCCGCCGAAGTACGAGTCTTCGATTGCGTCACACCAAGAGTAACGACAGAGCGTAAGACTTGGCTTCTCTCCAACATCAGTGACGCATACAAAGTCGAGTTTCCGTCGTCATCTTCGCCTGCCATCTGTTCGACAGGCGCGATATGAGGGACAGAGGAAATCCTTTTATTTTCTGAGTCCGGCACTCCGGGCATTCGCGTTCTCCAGTGACCGTCAGTGTGGATAATACGACCCAACGAATGATCCCGGCCGGAAGTGGGCCATCCGCGCCCTGGGTATCGTAATTTAGCCTTGTTCGATTGCGTACGACAGGCGCATAATTGCTCATGACTCCGCGCCAATTGGCTGAACAGATCTGCGCCACCCTGCGCCATCATGGGCATCAGGCGTACCTCGTGGGCGGGTGTGTGCGGGACCTGGAGTTGGCAGCGCGAGCCTGCGGACTACGACGTTTGCACGGACGCGCGTCCGGAGCGCGTGCAGGAACTTTTTCCGAACAGCCTCTCGATGGGCGCGAAATTTGGCGTGATTCTGGTGGTCGAGGATGGAGTGCAGGTCGAAGTGGCGACGTTCCGCTCCGACATTGGCTACTCCGACGGCCGACATCCGGACCACGTCGTCTACTCGCACTTTCCGCAGGAAGATGTCCGGCGGCGCGACTTCACGATCAATGGATTGCTGATGAACCCGGCGACCGGGGAAATCCTCGATTACGTCGGAGGGCGCGCCGATTTGCGCGCGGGCATCGTGCGCGCGATTGGCGACCCGCGGCTACGGTTCGCGGAAGATAAATTGCGCATGATGCGGGCCGTGCGGTTTGCCGCGCGATTCGGCTTCGCGATCGAGCCGGACACGATGGCGGCGGCAATAAGTCTAGCTCCCCAAGTGCTGGAAGTTTCTCTGGAGCGCATTCGCGATGAACTGACGAAGCTTCTCACCGAAGGCGCCGCGCGCCGCGGGTTCGAGCTGCTCGATGAAACGGGACTGCTCGCCGTCGTGCTTCCGGACATTGTTCGGATGAAGGGCGTCGAGCAGCCGCCGCAGTTTCATCCCGAAGGCGATGTCTGGATTCACACGCGCATGATGCTCGAAAAACTTCAGCCGAATTGTTCCCCCACGCTGGCCTGGGGAGTCCTCCTGCACGATGTGGGCAAGCCGCCAACCTTTGCCCCTGCAACCGGGCCGGGGACTCGTATCCGCTTCGACGGCCACGTGGAGGTCGGCGCGCGCATGGCCGAACACATCTGCCGCAATCTGCGCTTCTCGAATGAGGATACCGAGCAGATCGAATCGCTGGTGGCAAATCATCTGCGCTTCAAGGACGTCCACCAAATGCGCATCGCCACGCTCAAGCGATTCGTCCGCCTCCCACGATTTGAAGAGCACTTGGAACTGCATCGACTGGACTGCCTGGCCAGTCATGGCAGCCTCGAGGCCTATACCTTCGTCCAGCGGTTTCTTGTGGAAACTCCCCCCGAAAAAGTGTATCCCCCTAAGCTGGTCACAGGCGATGATCTCAAGGGCATGGGCCTGATACCGGGACCCCGATTCAGGGAAATCCTGCTGGCCGTTGAGGAAGCCCAGCTCGAAGGGCGGCTCCATGACCGAGAAAGCGCCCTCCAATTTGCGCGATCGATCAGCCAGCCCTGAGCGAGAGGGGTAAAATTAGGTCAGGCGAGCTAAACGCCTCACCTTAACCGCTCAGCTTAAAGCAGGGCTAACACCAGATTCCAGCGGGCTCACGAGGTTTGTATTCTTGCCGATGTGAGCTATACACCAAGGAACTGGGGGACGCGAATGTGGATTCCGGGCAACGCTGCTATTAAGGGTTTTATTTTTATTGCCTTACCTAGGATCATTTCGTTTGTGCGCCAACTTCTGATTCTTTAGTGGCATACACTAAAGGTTGTTGCTAATCATCGTGTTTCTTTGTGGTATCTTTTGGGTTCGTCCCGCATCTAAGTTAAGTGTCGAGTAAGATTGACGCTGTTTGTGTCAGGAATTTAAGGGGGACCTAATGAGCGACAAGTCGATTCCAATTCCGAAAGAGCTTCCGATTCTGCCCGTTCGGGATACGGTACTGTTTCCTGGGGGCGTTCAGCCCTTGACCGTCGGGCGCGAGGGGTCGTTGGCTCTGTTGAACTCCCTGCATGGCGACGAAAAGCTGCTTGGAATTGTGGCGCAACACGATCCCCGAGTCGAAGAGCCGGCCGCGGCGGACCTGCACCTGGTTGGCACAGCCGCAAAAATCCACAAACTAGTGAGGATGCCCAACGGGAACGTAGTTGTGTTCCTGGAGGGGCTGCAACGGATTCGTGTGGTGGAACTGGTCAGCTTCCGCCCATTTCTGACGGCTCGCGTTGAAATCCAGCCGGATCTCGTCGGCGATCAGGACGCGGAATTGGCGGCGCTCGAGCGCAACGCCCGCGAACTGTTCCGCGACGTCGTGGCCCGCTCCCCGCAACTCTCGGATGACTTACAGACCGCGGCGCTCAACATCGAAGACCCGGTTCGTCTGGCGGATTTCATCGCCGCGAACTTGCCCTCTCTTCCGACATTGCTGCGCCAGGAACTATTGGAGACGGCCGATGTGCGGCGGCGCCTCGAAACCCTGATTCGCGAACTCTCCAAGGAGCTGGAAGTCCTGGAGCTTCGCAACAAGATTCAGGAGCAAGTGCAGGAGCAAGTCAGCCAGAGCCAGCGCGAGTACTTGTTGCGCGAGCAGCTCAAGGCGATTCACAAGGAACTTGGCGAATCCGACGACGGCCAGGCCGAGATTGACGAGCTGCGCGAAAAGCTCGAGAAATCCGGAATGTCCGCTGAGGCGCGCAAGGAGTGCGACCGTGAACTGAAACGGCTCGCGAAGATGACTCCGGCTTCCGCCGAGTATATGGTCGCGCGCACCTATTTGGAATGGATGATTTCACTGCCCTGGGCAAAATCCTCCGGGCTCGAGGAGATCGACATTCCGAAGGGCCAGGCCATCCTGGACGAGGACCACTACGACCTGGAAAAAGTGAAAGAACGAATTCTCGATTACCTGGCCGTGAAGAAACTCAAGCCCGGCATGAAGGGCCCGATCCTGTGCTTCCTCGGGCCGCCAGGAGTGGGGAAAACTTCGCTCGGGAAATCGATTGCGCGGGCGCTGGGCCGCAAATTCGTGCGCATCTCGATGGGCGGGATGCACGATGAAGCGGAAATTCGCGGCCACCGCCGGACGTACATCGGCGCGTTGCCCGGACAAATCATCCAGGGAATCCGCCGCGCCGAAACCAACGATCCAGTCTTCATGCTGGACGAAGTGGACAAGCTCGGGCGCGATTTCCGGGGCGATCCCTCGGCGGCGCTGATGGAGGTGCTCGATCCGGAGCAGAACGGAACGTTCCGCGATCACTATCTGGATGTGCCGTTTGATTTGTCCAAGGTGATGTTCATCGCCACGGCGAACATGATCGATCCGGTTCCGGAGCCGCTGCGAGATCGTATGGAAATCATCGAGCTCGCCGGCTACATCGAAATCGAGAAGATCCAGATCGCCAACAAATATCTGGTTCCCAAACAGGCGGACGAGCACGGGCTCAAAGTGGGCGAACAGATCGAATTCACCGACGACGGTTTGCGCGAGATTATTCACAGCTACACGCGCGAAGCCGGCGTGCGGAATCTGGAACGCGAAATCGCCACGTTGATCCGCAAGCAGGCGCGGCGCATTGCCGAGGGCAAGACCGAAAAGCTCGTGGTGACGCCCGAGGTGGTGCACGAAGCGCTGGGCGTGCCGAAGTATCGTGCCGAAAGGGAAGTCGAGGAACGCGTCAAGACGCCCGGCGTTTCAGTGGGACTCGTCTGGACGCCTTCGGGCGGCGACATTGTCTTCATCGAGGCAAGCCGCATGCGAGGCGGAAAGCAGTTCACCATGACCGGGCATCTGGGCGAAGTGATGCAGGAGTCGATGACAGCAGCGCTCACGTGGGTACGCGCCAACGCCGAACGCTACGACATCGATCCCGACTTCTTCCGGAAGCAGGACATTCACATCCACGTGCCGTCGGGCGCGGTGCCGAAAGACGGACCTTCGGCCGGCGTGGCGATGGTCAACGCGCTGGTGAGCTTGCTCTCCGGCCGGCCCATCCGCCCGCGGGTGGCGATGA
Organism: uncultured Acidobacteriota bacterium; assembly: GCA_963768275.1. Lineage (GTDB taxonomy): Bacteria > Acidobacteriota > Terriglobia > Acidiferrales > UBA7541 > Palsa-360. The sequence goes on along the minus strand of CAVYHH010000005.1, from coordinate 35,946 downwards.
CGGGCGAGATTTCGCTCTCCGGCATTGTTCTGCCGGTCGGCGGGATCAAGGAAAAAGTGCTGGGAGCGAAACGCGCGGGAATCCGCGAGGTGATTTTGCCCGCGGAGAACGAGCCGAACGTGAAGGAGGACCTGCAACCGCACATGCTCGAGGGAATGCAGATTCACTTCGTGCACACGGTTGACGAGGCCCTCGAAATCGCGCTCTCGAAGCCCGTTCCGGTTGCGCCAGCGCTGAAGAAGGGCCAGTTGCCGCCGGTCGGACCTGGGCCTCTGGTGCCTCCAGTACACTAATCGACCAAAACCTAAGGAAAAAGCCCGGCTCTCGTTTTGAGCCGGGCTTTTTTTGTAGCACAGCCACTCTTGGCTGTGTGCCTTTGTTATGTACTGCAAAAACCACACAGCCAAGAGTGGCTGTGCTACAAGAACCGATCCCTCGATGACTTTTTCCGCAGCCTGTCCAAACTGTGGGGTTTAATCCTTGCAAGCACCAAAACCCGCAGGCTGGAAGCCTGCGCCACTTGAACAATCAAAGATCCACTCCCTTCTCGCGTGCTGCTAAGATTTGCCCATGGCACGCGCACGCAAATTGTTTCCGATCTACGGAAGCGCGCTCGCGAACAACATGCTCGTGGCGCTCGTGCATGACCGCATCGTCGATCGTTTCGTGGCCGCCTATGTGGCCGAGCATGACCGCCGCGGAATTCTGGGAGGGCCCGCGCGCGACCGGGAACTGGCCGACACCATGGGGCGCGAGATTTTGCTGGCCATGATTGTCGAAGTACACGAAGCATTGCCTGCTTTTTTCGGCAAGAAACAGCAGAGCAAACTAAAAAGCGAAGAGAGGGAAGCGATCGAAGCTTTTTCCCGCGAACTGATGGCCGCTCTTGCGCGCGCGCAGAATTGGAACGGAGAAGATCGCCGGCAGTTTCGGCGCGATCTTGCGTTGTACTCGGAGTTCAGCGCGCGGCGGGAGATGGTGGCGAAGGCTCGCAAGCGCGGGAAGACGCCGGAAGAGGAAGCTCCCTTCGTTGCGCGCGTTGCTTTGCTGCTCGATCCGTCCATGCTGGAGCAAGCGCGGCGCGCGGCGCGAAAATTCCACAGCGGCGTGGGACTGCTGGCTAGAAAGCTTCTCCGGAAAACGCTTGGGTAGGACAGGCTTCAGCCTGTCTTCCGCGGGACATGTTTGCAAACTGAAACCCGACAGGCTGAAGCCTGTCCTACTGACGGCTACGAAATTCGCTCCACTTGCACAGCGGTGCCGTAGGCCAGCACTTCCGTGACGCCCTGCATGATTTCCGTGGCGTCGTAGCGCATCGCGATGACCGCGTTGGCGCCGTGTTCGGCGGCGTGCTGCATCATCAATTCGTACGCCTCCTCGCGGGTGTTCTCGCAAAGCTCGGTGAGGATGGTGATATTTCCCCCGATGATGGTCTGCAATCCCGCTCCAATGGAACCGAGCAGGCTGCGCGAGCGAACGATGATGCCGCGCACGATGCCGAAATTCCGGACGATGCGGTAGCCGGGCAATTCCTGGGACGTAGTCACCATCATGGTCTCCACGCGTACGGGCATGGCATTTTCTCCTTGTGTACGGATTGGCTCCATAGCGATAGTAACTGGCGCATCCATCAGCCTCGCGGGGAAATTTATCTGGTATGCTCCGGCCTGCACCTCTTGATTGCGCACGCTAACGGGGCAGGCGATGCTCACACTGTTCTACGTGCTCGTCCTCGAACAGATTTTGCAGGGCCTGTACAGTCTTTGGGACGGCCTGGGCTGGCTTCGTCTGGCGCAGCGGCGGGCCGGCGGCCATTCCGGCTTCTACGCGCCGCGCGTGGCGCTGTTTTGCCCCGTGAAAGGCGCCGAGCCGGGGCTCGAACAAAACATCTCGGCGCTGGCTTCATTTGATTACTCCGATTACGAGATTTTCTTCGCGATGGCCAGCGCGGATGATCCTGCGCGCAAAATCATCGAGCGCATCACCGCCGCCAGCAAGCACAAAGTTCACGTCGTGATTGCAGGACGGCCGAACGGTTGCGGAGAGAAAGTAAACAATCTCCGCGCGGCGATTCTGAAGGCCACGGAAGGGTTCGACGTTTTCGTTTTCGCGGATTCCGACGGGCGTCCCGGCCGAAGCTGGCTCGCGCGGCTGGTGGCGCCGCTGGCGGATTCCAATCTCGGCGCGGTGACGGCGTTCCGCTGGTTTTTCCCGCAGACCGGCGGGCTCTGGAGCGCGCTGGCGTCGGCCTGGAATGCGCCCGCCGCGACGTATCTCGGCGAACACCACCGAAATTTCTGCTGGGGAGGCGGCACGGCGATTCGCCGCGAACGCTTCGAGCAGTGCAACGTGATGGAATTCTGGAACGGTTCGGTGAGCGACGATCTTTCGCTCACCCGGGCGCTGCGCCAGTCCGGACTGCCCATCCTGTTCGCGCCGGAGTGCATGGTCCCCACGATGTTCGACTGCAACGCGGCCGGCCTCCTCGAATTTACCAACCGGCAGATCATCATCCTCCGCGTGTACGAATCGAGATTGTGGGTCCTGGGCGGCTTCGCCCACGCGTTCTACTGCGCCGCTGTCCTGCTGGGCGTCGGATTATTTATCAGCAATCTGGTCTCGGGAGCCCCAGCCATTCAGTTGCTGATGCTGGCGGTTGCCCCGCCGGTGCTCTCCATGGGTCGCGGAGTGCTCCGCCTCGCCGCGATCATGGAACTCCTTCCGGATTGGAAGACGAAGTTGCTGGCGGACGGGTGGATCTGGACTTTCCTTGCCGCGGTCGCCCCGTTCTTAGCTTTGTGGAACACAGTCGTTGCCATGTTCAGCCGGCAAATCCGCTGGCGCGGCATACGCTACGAACTTCTGTCGCCCGGACAAACGCGCATCCTCATGCGCTGATCTGACGCAGGACTCTCCGTGTTCTCGTTTTTCTCTGTGTTCTCTGTGTTTCATCTTTTTCCGGAAAGGCGCTCAACACAGAGGACGCTGAGAAAAACGAGAACACAGAGACGCCTAAGGAGGACAGAAATTCTAACCGCGAGATATTCAGCCGCCTGACAAAAATGGAAAGTGTGCCGATGCGGCCATGAAAAACACCATCGGAAAACTCAGCCAGAAATTAATTTGCATGGTGAGCGTGGCCAGGCGTGCGAGATTCGCCGCTTCGGGCGGCATGGGCGTCCCTTGCTCCGCTGCCGCGCGAGTCGACGCGATCAATCGCTTCTGGCAGCGCCAGGCAATCCCCCACACGTTCAGGAACAGGATCGTTCCCAGACCGCCTCCGATCGAAATGCACAGCGTGCGGTTGCCCGCTCCTGGTTGCGCCAAAAGTGAAACGACCAGCCAGGAAACAGCCGCCATAACAAAAAATACCAGCGCACCCGCCACGTACGAATTTCCCAGCGGGCCTCCCGCGCGCAGCAGCGCCATCTCAATGGCAAACGCCGCGAGCCAGCACGCCAGCCAAATTCCGATCCACACTCCCCACGCATGGGGCCGCCCGGTGTTGACCGCGTCGGTCTTGGCCAGGATCATGAAGTAGCGGAATCCCGCCAGCCACGCGACCACGGAGCTCCACCGCAGCCACCACAGCCCCCGGGAAGCGATTTCCGGAAATACTTTTGCGCGGATCGCGGGATCGAGCGCTTTCAGAGTGGGAGCGACTGCCAGAACGAAAAAGAACAGGAATCCCAGCCAAATAATTGCGGCCACGATGTGCATCCATCGCAATGCGATCTGTTCAATACTCGCCGGGCTGGCGGCGAACGCTACGTCCAGCTTCCAGAACGCGATCAAGAATGAACCTGCCGGCCATCCGATCGAATAGGCCATAAGGCCCCCTTTTTCATGGAGGTAACCGTTTGGGCATTGTATGCCAAGCTGCGCCCCCACGGAGATTTCATCGGTTCCGTTATGAAATTTTTTCTGGTACATGGAAATCTCTACCGAGAGTCGGGTGAACCCTGTAGTGGAAGGCAGGCCAAGTCCTTCCATATGTGTGAACAGAAATTCACATGCCGGATGGTAGGCGTCTTGCACAGTGTCTGTGTCATTTTGAATCTTGCGTTAAGAAGGTCATGCCAAGAGGCATGGCTTGTATTTTTCCGAGAAGATGCCAGGGGCGCAAATTCGTCCTCGGAATCAACTCCTATCCCGGTCTGCCGGTGTCCAAGCTCGGAATGTGCAGCCAAGCTCTGGAGATTGCCCAAGCTGAATTACTTTTAATTTATAAAAAATAAAATTGGTCCTTATCCCCAGCTTGGACTGAAAACTGTGAGGCTAACCCTGATACGCCGACGAAAGCAGTCCGCTGAAGCGCAAAATCAACATTCACCCTTTTTCCCACAAAGTTTTGTTTTGTGCGAACGTTCCTCAGGTGCGGTGCGGTTCCGCGTCGAATCAGGTCCCGATGGCAGCATGCCTGTCGAAAAAATTGCGGGTTTGCTCGCCGTCCATTGCCTCGTGCGAGGCCAGGCCCCCGAAGATTACGAACTGATGGTTGTTCCCAAAGTTTCGCTCCTGGATGCCGCGGCGGAGCGCGCTCAGGAACTTCTGGCCGCGGGCCGCGCACTGGGAGCAGGAGTAAAGGTAAGCCGCCGCGAGCAGGAAGTTCTGGATTGCATCCTTCAGAGCCTCGCGAACAAGGAAATCGCCGCAAAACTGAACGTTGCCGAACGAACGGTGAAATTCCACGTTTCTTCGCTTCTGGCAAAGTTCGGCGTCACCGATCGCGTGGCCCTGAGCCGCGAAGCTTCGCTCGGCCGCATGCCTGCTCTTACTTCAGCCGGACAGATTTCCCCGGAAACTTTGTTCGGCTTTCCGGTTCGCGCGCAACAAGGCACGCCGGAAGAATCGCCGGCGGCCAGCGCGCCCGAAAAATCTCCTGCTCCGCCGCGAGAAGCTCACCGCACGCGCAATCGCCTGTTGCCGATGTTTACGCGCGAGCGGTTTGCCACATAACCGTTACTCCGCTTCCGAGAAAAGAAAACGGCCCATTCGGAGATCGATCCGGATGGGCCGTTGATTTTCCTGAACATTCTGAAAATTACGCCGATGAGAGACGCCGGGCAAAGCGCCGGCGGAATCTCCTGCTGGAACGATTATTTCGCAGCCGAGTAATGGCTCGCGACTTCGTCCCAGTTGACGACGTTCCACCACGCCTCGATGTAATCCGGGCGGCGGTTTTGATATTTCAGATAGTAAGCGTGCTCCCAAACGTCCAGGCCGAGGATCGCCTTTCCGCCGGCCATCAGCGGATTGTCCTGGTTGGGTGTGGATTCAATTTCCAGCTTGCCGGGCTTGACGACAAGCCAGGCCCAGCCCGAGCCGAACCGGCCCACTCCGGCCGCCGCGAATTTCGTCTTGAAATCGGCAAAAGAGCTGAAGGAAGATTTGATCGCATCCGCCAGCGCGCCCGTGGGTTCGCCGCCTCCGCCCTTCTTCATCAGTTTCCAGAACATCGAGTGGTTCCAGTGGCCGCCGCCGTTGTTGCGGACGGCCGTGCGAATATTTTCGGGGACTCGGTCAAGGCTCTTGAGAAGCTGATCGATCGACAATGCCTGAAGATCGGCCTGCCCCTCGAGCGCCTTATTCAAGTTCGTGACATATGCGTTGTGGTGTTTGTCGTGATGAATTTCCATCGTCATCTTATCGATGTAGGGCTCCAGCGCGTCGGAAGCGTAGGGGAGCGGTGGAAGAACGTGGGCCAAAGGACCCTCCTTTTGTGACGTTGCAGCCTGCTGTGACATGGATACCTCCTCACTAGACTTGGATGATAGCTCAGTGTCACTGGGCAAATGCATTCTAACTCCGACCACCGGGCGGCACAACCCGAGCGGCCAATGAGCTGGTGTGTCCCGGTCTATGTAGCGCCCGCCTTCAGGCGGGCATCGGCTTAGATGTGAAGCCGAGCCGGCCAAGCGCCCATTGCGCGTGCTCCGCAAGGATGGCGTCCCCCGACGCGGCCAATTCCGAAAGCCGCGCGCAGATTTCCGCGTAGCGCGGCTCGCCCGCGCGCAGGCCGGAATTTCCAATCGCGATGCACGCATTCCTCAAAAGCCCGCGCCACTTTGTTCGTTTCACAGGACTCCCGCGAAAAACCGCGCGGAAATTTTCTTCCGTGAGCGAGATCAGCCATTCCAACTCCGGCGAAAATAGTGAGTGTTCTTCTTGTCGGCGAGGCTGAAAATTCGGCAGCGCCGTCACCGGCGCGCGGCGATTCCACGGGCAAACGTCCTGGCAAATGTCGCAGCCGAAGACGTGCCGCCCGATGGGCTCGCGCAATTCCTGCGGAATCGCGCCGCGCAGCTCGATCGTCAGATAGGAAATGCAGCGCCGCGCGTCCAAAACATACGGCTCGACGATGGCGCCCGTGGGGCAGGCGTCGATGCACAGGCTGCAGTTCCCGCACAAATCCGGCGCCGGCGTTTCCGCGGCGCCCATCGCCGCGGCGAGATCGAGCGTTGTCACGATCACGCCGAGGAATAGCCACGATCCCAGCTCTTCATTGATGAGGCAAGTGTTCTTGGCGAGCCAGCCGAGCCCCGCATATTTTGCGGCGACGCGTTCGACGATCGGGCCGGTATCCACATAGGCACGCGCGTCAAAGGGTTCCGGGAATTCGCGGCGCAAATGCTCGATCAGCGTTTCGAGTTTTTCGCCAAGGACATTATGATAGTCGTCGCCCCATGCATAGCGGGAGATCCAGCCGCGAGGACCTGAGCGCAGGCTGGGTGGCGCGGGCGCATCTGTCGAAGAGGGAAGCGCCGTGTTGTAATTGAGCGCGCACACGATCACGCTGCGCGCGCCTGGCATCGCTTGCGCAGGCGAACGCCGCCGCGCATCCTGCAGGTAGCGCATTTCCCCGGCGTGGCCGCGCGCGAGCCACTCCTCCAGATGCGCAAGCTCGGGAAACTCCGCCACCGGAGCGATGCCGCAGAGGTCGAATCCCGCCGCGCGCGCGAGTTCGATAGTCCGCGCCGCGGGATCAGCGTTCGTCATGGATCGATTTTAGTAGGACAGGCTTCAGCCTGTCTTGTTTTGATTTTTGCAATGGCAGAAGTCAAAAGAAGACAGGCTGAAGCCCGTCCTACTAGCGAGTCGTGTACCATTCCGTTTCGTCATTTCATCCAACACGTGGCAAGAAACGCGCATCACGTAAGAAAGGTTCAGAATGAAAAAGCGCAAGCTGGGCAAGACTGGACTGGAGATCTCTCCCCTCGTTTTTGGAGGAAATATCTTCGGCTGGACGGTGGACCAAGCCACGTCGTTCAAACTGCTCGACGCATTCGCAGCGGCCGGATTCAATTCCGTCGATACCGCGGACGTGTATTCCAAATGGGTACCCGGCCACACGGGCGGCGAGTCGGAAATAATTATCGGCGAATGGATGAAGCGTAGCGGAAATCGAAATAAAATTATCGTGGCGACCAAGGTCGGCATGGACATGGGTGACGGGAAAAAAGGCCTGTCGAAATCCCATATCCTGCGCTCCGCGGAAGATTCGCTGCGCCGCCTGCAAACGGATTACATCGATCTGTACCAGTCGCACGTCGACGACCCGGACACGCCGCTGGAAGAAACTCTGGGCGCCTACGCGGAACTCATCCGGCAAGGAAAAGTCAGGGCTATCGGAGCCTCCAATCACAAGGCGGATAGACTTTCTGCGGCGCTTGAAACGAGCAGGAAATCCGGCCTGCCTGCGTATCAAACTCTTCAGCCGAATTACAGCCTAATCGAACGCACGGAATACGAGAGCAGCCTCGAACCCGTTTGCGAAAAAGAAGGACTCGGCGTCATCAATTATTTTCCGCTGGCCGGCGGTTTTCTCACCGGCAAGTACCGTTCGGAAAAAGATGTGGCGGGGAAGGCCCGCGCCCGCAACGTAGCGAAGCACCTCAACGAACGCGGCTTCAAGATTCTCGGCGCGCTCGATCAGGTCGCAAAAAAATACAATGCCACGCCCGCCGGGATTTCTCTCGCGTGGCTGCTGGCGCGCCCCAGCATTACGGCGCCCATTGTGAGCGCGACGAATCTGGATCAGCTGAAGGATTTAGTTTCTTCTGTCGATCTCGCACTGGACCACGAGTCTGTCGAGTTTCTCAACAAGGCAAGCGCATAGGACGGATTCAGTAGCACAGACTTCAGTCTGTGGGGTTCCACTTGATCTTGGCTCGCATGTCGATTTCGTCAGGCACGTCGATTTTGGTTTTCGCTGGTGGCCTGGGAGCATTGACGAACCCCCACAGGCTGAAGCCTGTGCTACTCAAGACGGAACGCGCCCGTAGCTTTTCCGCGAGTCCCTATGGCCCCGCGTGCGTGCGGCTGTTACAATACGGCCCAGTGAGCGATTGGCGACAAATTCAGGCACGCATCCGCAAAGCGAGAACCAGCGCGGATCCTCCCGGCCAGCTATCCGCATTGTATGAACGCACGCACGACGCCATGGTGGCGTTCGAGCTTGCCCAGCTTTTTGAGAAAGCGGGCACGACCGAGGAAGCCGTCCGCTGGTTCACCACCGCCGCCGAGCGTTTCCGCCGCCCGCAATGGAAACTAAAAGCGGAAGAAGGCCTTGTCCGCCTGGGCGCGCCGATTCCCGCGACGCCCGCCGCAACCCCGGGCGTAGCCGTCAGCGAAACCACTACAGAACCAGTGAGCCGATTGGAGCCCATCATTGCAGAATTTTCTGAAGAACAGCCCAACGAAACCGGGCAAGAGATGAACGAGGGCGAGCAGGAATCCGTTTTTGAACAGCCGCCGGCCGCAGCCACGGCCTCAGCAGCAGCGCAAACTTCCGAGACTGGCCCGGAGGACCGCCGCCGCAGGCGTCGCGGGCGCCGGGGCGGCCGCGGCCGTCACAAGGGCGTGCGCACCGCTGCTCCCGCGTCTGCAGCGCCGCCTGCGCCACCCGCTCCACCGTCCATGTTTGACCGCGTCGTTGAGCCGCGAATGTTTCCAGCCGCTCGCCCCGCGGCATCCGCGGAGATTGCGGAATCTCGAGTGCGCGAACCGGAACCCGCGCGCGGCTACGAGCCGGCCCCTGCCGGTTCTTCCTTGTCGGCCCGCGTTCGTTCGGGCGATCCCGCGCTTTCCTCGCGCATGGCGCAGCTCGAGTCTCAGCTTCGGCGCCTTTTGGCGTGCTCGATCCATTCGCTCGAGCAAGCCGAAGAAGCGCCCGCCGGTCCAGGCGTTTTCCTGATTACGGACACGGACCAGACCACCTACTATTACGCCGAAGCGTGCCAGACCCTGCGCGTAGGGATCGGGAACATGCTCCGCAGCGGGCGCGGCAGCCGCGAAGGCTCGAACCTGAAAGAAAAACTCGCCGAACATCTCGGCATCAACGAAGCGCGCGTCGGCAAGTATCTGAAAGACCATTGCGGCGTGCGCTGGTTGCAGCTGGACGAGGGCGCGCCGCTGCTGGCGCATTTCGCCGTCGCTGTCCTTCGCCCCATCTCAAACGAGTGATGCCGCGCAGTTTCGCGCAATCTTTCGCAAAATTTTCATTTGCCTTGACCTCGCCGTGGACAAGCTGTGTCTTGTGTGTCTACACTGCGCAGGGCCTTCGGTTTTAGTAGCACAGCCACTCTTGGCTGTGCGGGTTTTGCGATCGTCGTGAGAACGTGGGCGAGCTGAAATCGAGAAAACCGCACAGCCAGGATTGGCTGTGCTACTGGGGCCGCGAGAGGGAAAACGGTGCGCACGCAAATCGGCATTGTCGGTGCGGGTCCGGCGGGACTGGTGCTCGCCCACCTGCTCCACCTGCAGGGAATCGAATCCATCGTCATCGAAACGCGCAGCAGGAAATACATCGAAGAGCGCGTCCGCGCGGGCTTGCTCGAACAGGGCACGGTCGACCTGCTCATCGAAACGGGCGTCGGCGAGCGTCTCCAGCGCGAATGCCTCACTCATCACGGCATCGTGCTTCGATTTCACCGCGGCAGCCATCGCATCGACTTCAACGATCTCACCGGAGGCAAGACGGTTACGATTTACGCGCAGCAGGAGGTCATCAAGGATTTGGTTGCCGCGCGGCTCGCAGCGGGTCTGCCGATTCTTTTCGATGTCGAGGACGTCAGCGTGCACGGTTATGACGGCTCCAGCCCGTCCATTCGTTTTCACGCCGCGGGCAAGGAAGAAATCCTGTATTGCGACTACATCGCCGGCTGCGACGGTTTCCATGGCATCTGCCGCCCCAGCCTCCCAGCAGGCGTGCTGACAGAATTCGAGCGCGTCTACCCGTTTGGGTGGCTCGGCATCCTGGCCGAGGCGCCGCCGTCAAACGACGAATTGGTCTACTGCTACCACGAGCGCGGTTTTGCTTTGTTGACGATGCGCACTCGCCAGATCAGCCGGCTCTATCTCCAGGTGCCGCACGACGAAGATATCGAAGCCTGGTCCGACGACCGCATCTGGAGCGAACTTCGGAGGAGGACGGAGGCGGATGGCGGCTGGAAGCTGAATGAGGGCCGCATCTTTCAGAAGAACATCGCGAGTATGAGAAGCTACGTCGTCGAGCCCATGCAGTACGGCAAGATGTTTCTGGCCGGCGACGCCGCGCACATCGTCCCGCCAACCGGCGCCAAAGGCCTCAATCTCGCCGTGGCGGATGTTCGCATCATGGCGCAGGCGTTCGCGGAATTTTACAAGACCGGAAAAACTCAACTCCTCGAGCGCTATTCCGAGACGTGCCTGCGCCGCGTCTGGAAAGCCCAGCGCTTCTCCTGGTGGATGACGTCCATGCTCCACCGCTTCGACACGGACAACGCCTTCGACCAGCGCCGCCAGCTCGCCGAGCTCGACTACGTAACCAGTTCCCGCGCCGCCATGACCAGCCTCGCGGAAAATTACGTAGGTTTGCCTTGGGATTAGGTAGGACAGGCTTCAGCCTGTCGGTTTTCCGTCTGATCCTGACAAGATAAAAAGGCAAAACCAGACAGGCTGAAGCCCGTCCTACTTAGCTCAGCGGCCGCCCGCCATCCACGGGAATGATGGCGCCAGTGGCGAAGGTGAGGTGCTTGATCGCGGCAATCACGGCGGAGGCCACTTCGTCGGGAGCGGCAAGACGCTTGAGCGGGGTGCGCCCCACCTGTTCTTCGAGCCACTTTGGGTCCATCGAACGGATGAAGGCGTTGTCGACCACGCCGGGCGCGACCGAGACCACGCGAATTTTCGGCGCGAGAGCGCGCGCAAGCGACTTGGTCATATTGTCGACAGCCGCTTTCGACGCGCAATAAATCACGTTGCTGCCCATCGCGGTCAGCCCGGCGATCGAGGAAATGTTCACGATCACCGCGCCGCCAGGGTACTTGCTTTTTTCGAGCAGGGGGCGCAGCGCGCGCACGGTCGCGAACGGGCCGCGCACGTTCGTGGAAAGTATGTTTTCGATCAAGGCGTCATCGAGCGCGTCCAAATCGCCGTGCGGCACAAAGCGCGTTACGCCCGCGCAATTCACGAGGACATCGCAGAAGCCGTAGCGGCTGCCAATCTCCGCCGCAAACATGGCTAGCGCAGCGCTATCCGTCACAGGCGAAGCAAGCGCCGCGTGTCCGCCTCCCGGCAAGCTGGCGGCTAGCGATCTGGCCTTCTCGCCGGAGCGGTTGTAGCCGACCACCACGCGCATGCCTTCGCGCGCGAGCGCGCCGCAGATGATCGTGCCCATGCTCCCCGCGCCGCCGGTCACCACGGCCACAGCATGGTCGCCGTTAAGTGATTTAGAATGAGCTAACTGGGAATGTCCAGCTGCCGTAGGCTCCTTCTCACGGCGATTCGACTGGGGATGGACTTTCTTGCGTGGGGTTGCCATCGGCTAAGCCACCACCTTTTTCATGCCGTAGCGGCGCACGCGCAGGTCCGCCTGCTCCTTATGCGCGGCAAAGCCTTCGAGCGCGCACAGGCGCGAGCAATATTCGCCCACCAGTGCGGCAGCCTCGTCCGTGAGCACGCTCTGGTACGTGCAAGTCTTGATGAATTTGCCGACCCACAGGCCGCCCGTATAGCGCGCCGCTTTCATCGTCGGCAGAGTGTGATTCGTGCCGATCACTTTGTCGCCGAACGCGACATTCGTGCGATGCCCCAGAAACAGCGCGCCGAAATTGGTCATGCGCTTCAGGAAATAATCCGGATCGCGCGTCAGCACCTGCACATGTTCGGAGGCGATTCGATCCGCCTCCTGCACCATTTCGTCGAGCGTGTCGCACACGATAATCTCGCCGCAATTCTGCCAGGCTTGCCGCGCGATCTCCGCGGTGGGCAGCCAGGAGAATAGTTTTTCAATCGCGGCCGGAACTTCCGCCGCAAGCTTTGCGGAATTGGTGACCAGAACGGCGGGACTGCTCGGCCCATGCTCCGCCTGTCCGATCAAATCAACGGCGGCCATTTCCGCGTCGCAGCTGTCGTCCGCGAGAATGAGGGTTTCAGTCGGCCCCGCCAGCAAGTCGATACCAACGCGCCCGAACAACTGGCGCTTCGCTTCCGCAACGTACGCGTTCCCCGGCCCGACGAGCATGTCCACGGGCGCGATCGTTTCGGTCCCGAGGGCCATGGCGGCGACGGCCTGCACACCGCCGAACGCGTAAATTTCGTCCGCTCCGCCAAAGTGCATGGCCGCGACCGTGGCCGCGTGCGGCTTGCCCCCGGTGGGAGGCGCGCTCGCGATGATGCGCTTCACGCCCGCGGCCTTGGCCGTCACCACGCTCATGTGCGCGGACGCGACCATTGGATACCGCCCGCCCGGAACGTAGCATCCGACGCTGTTCACCGGAATATTCTTGTGGCCCAGCACCACGCCGGGAATCGTTTCCACTTCCAAGTCCTGCAGAGCGGCCCGCTGCTTCAGAGCAAAATTGCGGATCTGTTCCTGCGCGAATCGAATGTCGTCGACGACCAGCTGCGGCAACGCGCGAATGCATTCGGCAATTTCGCTTTCGGAGAGGCGGAAGGATGCGGGCGACCACTTGTCGAATTTCTCCGAGTACTCGCGCACAGCCGCTTCACCGCGCTCGGCAATATCCGCAAGGATCGCCTCCACGGTCTTGCGAACTTGCGCGCTGTTCTCGGCTTTGGCTTCGTCGGATTGGCCGCTCTTGATGTGGCGGATCATGGCGTGCTCCCCAAATTCGATCCGTCCAGTATACGACGATCTTTACTGGATGCACGCCCTGCTGCCAAGCGTCGCTAAATTGCCGGACGCAGGCCATCCGCGAGCTCCTGGACGCGGCGAGCAAACAAACACGATCTCGCGCACTTCTCCGAGTTCGTGGCTGGAGTCTTTCTTCACTCCAGCCACTACGCTGCCGGCAGGCCCTGGCAGGGCGCCAGGGGAATTGTTTGGATTGTGCCGCCTACGCCGAGGAATTGCCTGGCGCTCTTAGGCGGATGCCAAAGGTCACATTGGCACGGCGATGGCTTTAGCCTCGAGTTCGCCGGGGCCTGGGCTGGCAGGTGTCCGGGTCAGCCCGGAATTGAAACCTGCGGCCTTCGTCTCAAAAGACGGCACTGGGTAAAGAAATACGGGGGCCAGGCCTTGCCCCACGTAACCCAGGCGTTCCGCAGCAGCTTCAGAGAGATCGACGATCCGGTGAAGGCGAAGATTTGGACCTCGATCTGTAATCGTCACAACCACGGATTCTCCATTTTTCACGTTCACCACTCGGACCTTCGTTCCAAGTGGAAAATACCAACTCGCGGCCGTTAACTTGTGGCGATCAAATGGTTGGCCGTTAGCCATTTTCCGCCCTTGTCGTTGCTCTCCGTACCAGGAAGCTGTTCCAATGTATTGAGTTCTTAGCTTCTTTGCCTTTCCTTGCACCTTGGCCCCTTGGGATACCGCAAATACTGGGGTCATCCAGAGCAGGCTCGCTACGACTACTAAAGCTATAACGCGTAGCTGGGTCCGCATGTGTGTGTCTCCTTTTCCCCGGTTCTACTGAGCGTCTCCCCCGGCTGTTCCGGGGTTTTAGCCTCCTTTCCTTGCGTTAGTTAACCTCGAAGAATTCCTGTCTAGTCTCCCAATTCAGCCCAGGCGCAGGCCCGAACTGGGTTCGAATCCGTGGCTGCCGCTGAAACTGGATGGTTTAACTCGTTCTCGCTGGAGACTAAGTCCACGGCTTCTGATCCGCAGCTCCCACACCGGCCGTGCCTGTCCAGTCCAACCTCTGCCTCACATCCAGCGCACCACCAATGCTTCATATAAGTAAGCCTCCTAAGACTTATTCAAATGGGTGTATGAGAACAGTCTGGACCCAGGCTGGTTTTTTGGCGATAGGCAGATGGAGCCAATCTGCGGGTACATGAGTACTGGGGAAATTTCTACCCAAATTGCTTTTTTGAGACGATCCCTCAGGAACGGATTGGAAGTGCAGGATCCAGTTATGGACCGTGTTTACAATGATTTGTGAGAGATTGCAATCCATAGCTTCAACTACAACTTGAACTCACTAGCGGTAGGCCTTCGTACTGGTCACGGGATTGACCCCTTACTAGGCTCGGATCCGGAAGGCTGAGCGGGGAAGCCCGACGATCTTGGATTCGGGAGCAGTCGGTTGGGAATAAAGGGCCCAGATCACGCAAGTGTGGCGGGTGCCAGCCGCCCACCTGAGGAGCACACCTCACCCCTTTCGATGGCTAGAATGCCCCCCAGCAGGATCCCTAGCCACCCTAGACGAAAACTCCATGATCCTGGACAAGTGCCTAAGACAACCAATGTGTGCGATTCTCCTTTCCAAGTACTGACGAGGGCTTTTCTCCTACTGAAAATAAGGGGAACGACAAGGCCATTATTTGGCGATGAGTTCACATTCGGGAGCACAGACAAAACTGCGGTTTCGGACTGTTCCCATTGGCTGCGCTGAATTGCCATTCAGCCCTCTAAATGCCCCTTTTGGCACAACCCTGTGGACGTTTCCAAGGGTTACCATGCAAAGTACACAGTGGGAAAGGTTTACCTAGACGCCAAGGGGGCGTCGTTGGTAGGCTATTCAGGCATCAGGGGCCGTTTTCTTCTACTGAGGGCTCCCGTTCGGTTTTGAATGCTTCGTTTTCGAATCGCAACTGTGGAGGACTGGAAAGATGGCTCAAACTTTGGGTACACGTGCATGGAAGGCAATGGACTATGTCCTTTGCAAGACAGCGGGCGTGACCTTCGATACGATCCAAATTTTTAACAAGTACAATCCTAATCCGAATTTCACGCCTAAATGGTCCGATAAGCCGCTGCTGAAATCGTGGGAGAAGTCCAAGCCCACGCTCGGCTGGCCGCGGCAAACCGATTCGCTTTGCCCGGGCTGCGTCAAGGACGCCCGCGACGCGATCTTCGAGGGCAAGAAGGACTGGCGCGACCTGATGCACGAAAAGGTCGGCGAGATCAAGGCGCAGATCATCGAGCGCGATGGGCAAGTCTGGATGGTCAAGGAATGCCCCATTCATGGCCGTTATGAAGACATGATGGCCATCGACGCGAAATTCCTGAACTGGATCGAGCAGAATTTCCCTGGCCGGGACATCCCGGCGCATAACGACGAGGACCTGCACAAACACGGTTCCAGCACCGTCCGGTACGGGCGCGGCTCCGTGCTCACGGTGGACCTCACCAACCGCTGCAACATGATGTGCGATCCCTGCTTCATGGACGCCAATCAGGTGGGCTACGTCCACGAGCTCTCCTGGGATGAAATTCAGGAGATCCTGGACAACGCGCTGAAGATCAAACCGCGCCGGCAAATGTCCGTGCAGTTCTCCGGCGGCGAGCCGACGATGCACCCGCGATTCTTCGACGCCATCCGCCACGCGCGCAAGATTGGCTACAACAGCGTGCAGGCGGCGACCAACGGCATCGAATTCGCCAAGAGCAAGGAATACTGCAAGCAGGCATTTGAAGCCGGCTTGCGCTACGCGTACCTGCAATTCGACGGCATCGGCAACGACGCCAACAGCCACCGCCAGGTGGGCAACCTGTTCGACGTGAAACTCCGGGCCATCGACAACATGCACGCTGCGGGCATCGAGATCATTCTGGTCACGACCATCGTCAACAACCTGAACAACGACCAGGTGGGCGCCATCGTCAAATTTGCCATGCAGAATCCGAATAAAATCTCGTTCGTGGCGTTCCAGCCCGTTTCGTTCACCGGCCGCGACGAGGAAATCACTCCCGAGCGCCGCATGAAGCAGCGTTATACGCTGTCGCATCTGGCGCAGGACGTAAGCGCCCAAGTGGGCAAGATTGAGCCGACTCGCGATTGGTTCCCAATTTCGCTGATCAGCACATTCTCCGCATTTGCCGATCTTTCGCATGGGCCCGACGCGGCGTGGGGTACGGTGAGCTGCGGCTGCCATCCGAACTGCGGGGTGGGGACCGGCGTATTGATCAACAAAGATACGAAGGAATGGGCGCCTGTGCCGAAGTTCCTCAACGTGCCGCAGCTTGTCGAGGACATCAAGAAGGTCACCGACGCCGCTCGCGGCAAGACTTTTTCCAATTTGACGTTCGCTCTGGCAATGCTCAAAAATTACAACCCCTACGGCGCACCCTCCACCTTCCGCCTGATCGATTTGCTCAGGAAGATGGACAAGTCGTGGGGATTGACTCCGAACCAGCGCCAGAAATACGGCACGGCGGGCCCGGAGCGCACCTTTGAGGACGCGAAGAAACGGCGCACCGACCCCTGGAATTTCCTGATGATCGCCGGCATGTGGTTCCAGGACCTGTTCAATTACGATTTCCGCCGCACCGAAATGTGCATCATCCCGTATGCGACGCAGCAGGGCGAGATTTCCTTCTGCGCGTATAACACGGGCATCGGCTGGCGCAAGATCATCGAGAACATGTACAAAAACGCGACCGTCGCCCAGTGGTACAAGGAACACGGCAAGCACGATATCTACGCCAAGGGCAAGGCCGTGAGCCTCGAAACCTACGAGCACTCGCTCGTGATCGACGCCCAGGATGCCGCGCGCGTCCGCCAGGTCGACCACGAAGTGCCCAACACCGCGGCCGAGGAAAATCGTGCGCGGCGCCGCGCCGATTTCCTGAAGGAAGAAGCCCGCGTCCGCAAGATCTACGAAGAACTCGTGCTGAAGCAGACGCCGCAGGAAGTCGTGCAAATCGGCTCGATCACTGATATCAAGAAGGCGACTCCGTCTGTCGCTCCTGTGACTATCAGCAACGCCAAGGGAAACGGGAACGGCACGGCGGCAAAGCCCCAGGTAGCCGAGCAAGTTGCCGGCGACTAGTTTTCTACAATCTCAAAACTATCCAACTGCCTCCGGTTCTCCGGAGGCAGTTGCTTTTTGGCCTATGAATCCGTGTTCTTTGTTTTGACCCATAGCTACCAGAGGGCTAGACTAAGGCTATGGCGCGCCAAATTCGCATCAATGGGGCAAAGAGAAAGAAACTGGAACCGCAAGATTTCGCATTTACCGTGATTTACCTGCCTGTGGATCAGGGCGATGTAGGCAACGTGACCCGCGGGAAAAAAGCGAAGCGGGGTGCCGCGCCACGGAAAAATCCTGAATCCAAAACTGGATTTCAGGTGACGGTTCCAGTCTTGCCAGGGCTCGTTACGTATGGGCGTACCTTGGCAGAGGCCCAGGAGATGGCACGAGATGCGATTGAATGCCATATCGAAGGGCTGCGGAAATTGGGAGAGCCCATTCCGAACGAACGGCTCGCGCACAAAGGTACGCTGCGAGTAGCTCTCTCCGCATAGATGGCGCCGGACCTTCCTGTTTTGAAGCCTCGAAAAGTGTTGCGCGCGCTTTTGCGCGCCGGGTTTGTGATTCACCATCAAACGGGGAGCCATGCCCAACTGCGTCATCCGGGCAAACCTCACCTTCGAGTGACTGTACCTCGGCACGATCGGTTCGACTTGCCCAAGCCCATTTTGCGAAGCATACTCCGCCAAGCCGAGATCACCGTGGAGGAATTCCTCGATTTGCTGTAACCTGAGATAAGTTTGGAGTGAATGAAAATGCCCATCTACGAATATCTCTGCAACGATTGCCAGGCGCGCTACGAGCGTATCGTGATGTCTTCACGACAGGAAATCGAATGTCCGAAGTGTGCAAGCAAACACCACACCCTCCAACTCTCCGTATTCAGCGCGGGAAAATCCGCGAATGGAACTGCCTCGTCCAGTGCGACTTCCGCGTCCAGCGGTTGCGGCTGCACGCCTCATTCGTGCGGGTGCCACTAGCGGCTTAAGTAGCACAGACTTCAGTCTGTGGGTTTCCATTAATCCTTGCAGATACCGAGCCGCTCGGCTTTCGTCTGCGGAATTCTGTTCTTGCTCGTCGCTGCAATTTCTGATTAATTTGCGGAAACCCACAGACTGAAGTCTGTGCTACTTTACGTCCGGAGGAATCCTGCGATGGATGCCAGCGCGGCAATTTCGGAACTCGTGATTGCGAACCGCATCGTTTCGCATCTGCGTCTCGTCGATTCCTTCGGGCACGTCACCGTGCGCAATCCGGAGAATCCGCAACGGTTCTTCATGTCGCGGTCGCGTGCGCCAAGCCTGGTCACCAAGAAAGACATTCTGGAATTCAACCTCGACAGCTCGCCGGTCGATTTGCGTGGAATGAGCCCGTACAAGGAGCGATTCATTCACGGGTGCATCTATAAGTCGCGGCCGGATGTCCTGGCGATTTGCCACAATCACGCGCACGAGCTACTGCCGCTCGCCGTAACGAAGACTGCCATGCGTCCAGCCCTGCATTCCGCATCGGTCATCGGCCACCACGTGCCGGTCTGGGACATCCGCGACGAATTCGGCGACACCGATCTCCTGGTTACCACCAACGAAATGGGAGATTCCCTGGCGCGCGCGGTGGGCCAAGGCAGAGCGGCGCTGATGCGCGGCCACGGAAGCGTGATCGCCGGAAAATCCCTGCGGGATGCCGTGTTTACAACTTTCTATTTGCGCCTGAACGCGGAGGTCCTCATCAAGGCCATGTCCATGGGGAAAGAGGTTACTTACCTTTCCCCGGGCGAAGTGGACAAGTCGGGCGAACTGCACTCCCAGCCTCTTAGTCAGGGGCGAGCCTGGGAGGAATGGTGTATGCAAGCGGGGGTTGCCAAACTCTCCCAATAGTGCGAGATTGCTCGGCAACGGAACGAGAACTGCCACTTTGCCGGCGGCAACCGGAATCCCTGATGGAGGAATGATGGCGGGCCTGAATCGTTGGTGGATCGCCGTAGCGGGCTTTTTCCTGCAGATGGCCTTGGGCTCGGCCTATGCCTGGAGCGTCTTCCGCATTCCTCTTTCCAAGGAGTTTGGCTGGAGCATTTCCGAGGTCACTTCCACGTTCCTGATCAGCTGGTTTTTCCTGGGGGTTTCGTCGTTCATCGGCGGACTGTGGATGAAGCGCCGCCATCCGAGAGTTGTGGCCATGACGGCGGGCCTTCTTTGGGGCGGAGGGGTTTTTCTCGCCACTTTTTCCGCTCACAGGCTCTGGTGGCTCTATCTGACTTATGGCGTGATCGGGGGCGTCGGACTCGGGATGGGCTACGTGGTTCCCATCGCGGTTTTGGTGAAGTGGTTCCCCGAGCGCCGGGGATTTATGACCGGGCTGGCCGTGGCCGGATTCGGCATAGGGTCGTTGTTTTCCGCGCCGGCCGCCGGATGGTTGATGAGGCATGTGGGACTCATGCCCACGTTTGCCTACCTCGGGATCGCATACGGAATCGTCGCCATTGCGGCGGGTTCCTTCATGCAAAATCCGCCGGATGGCTGGAAGCCCGAGGGCTGGACTCCGACCGCCACTCAAGTTTCGCAACGCTCCGATCGCGATTACACGCTGAGGCAGGCGCTCGGTACGCGGCAATGGTGGATTATCTGCATACTGATGTCGGTCAACACGATGTCAGGATTGTCGATCATCAGCCAAGCCTCGCCTATCCTTCAGGAAATGGGAAAAGCCAGCGCGGAAACGGCGGCGTTTCTCGTCGGCATCGTGGCCATTTTCAACGGGGTCGGGCGTATCTTTTGGTCGTGGGTCTCGGATCTGACCTCGCGAAGAATCGCATTCTTTTTGATGTATCTCGTCGAAGTGGGCCTCTTCTGGAGTTACAACTCCATCGATTCCTTGCCAATGCTGACCCTCGCCACCTTCGTCGTGGCGATGTGTTATGGGGGCGCCTATGGCATCACTCCGGCGTTTGCGGCCGACTATTTCGGGCCGCGCGAAGTCGGCTCCATTTTCGGCCTGATGATGCTGCCGTGGGCATTCGCCGCCGCCGCGGGACCTTACATCTTTGCCTATTTGCGGCAGGAGAACGGAAACTACACGCAGGCTCTCCATTTTATTGCCATAACGATGACAGTAGCGCTCATTCTTCCGATCATTGCTACGCCGCCCCACAAGTTGAACCGCGAGGAGAATGCGCAGGTCGGGAGCCGCTTGGCAGTCGGCGCAGTGCCTGGCGAATCCACCGAGAATTGAACGCTCAGAGCGAATCCCGCACAAAGCAAAGCTGTTCCCAAAATTTGTCGTTGTTTCCGCGGGAATCCGCCCTAAAATTCTTCTTCATCCTCAATTGGTTTTTTCTTGGTGGTCTTGGAAGTCACGAGGATACCCCGCGATTTCAAATCCCTGAAAATCGCTTGCCGGTTCTCCAGCGGGATTGCACCTGGCGGAAAAACTCCGGCCGAGTCGCGTGGAAAATGCTTGATGAACAGCGAGGCCATGTGAGCCGTGGCGTAAGAAATGGGCGAGAGCGCCAGGCCACGCTGGCGGATTTGATAGAGTGAAGGGAAGATCGCGTCGTAGCGCACTTCTATGGGTCGATCCTGCTTCATACCGCGCACGACCACGACGGCGGCAAACCTGGCGTTTTGCAGCTTGCCCTGGCGGATCATGCGCGCCACCTGACGGGGACTCGGCGTTTTCGGGAATCGCGAAGCGACCAGTCCCCGCGACTTAGAAAGTTTTCCCTGCCGGTACCAGCGCCGCAGGCGGTCGATTTCGTTGCCGCCGATCTTTACGTCCATGTCCTTCAACTTTAGA
Organism: uncultured Acidobacteriota bacterium; assembly: GCA_963768275.1. GTDB lineage: Bacteria > Acidobacteriota > Terriglobia > Acidiferrales > UBA7541 > Palsa-360. The sequence continues at coordinate 14,943 of CAVYHH010000005.1, read as the reverse complement.
AAATAGGGAACGGTCCCGACTTCATCCTGCGCCGCGAGGACGACAGTTGTCTCGCCGATTGGCGGCAGGAAACGGAATTTCTCCGGTTCGCCGAAACGTTTGCCATACCGGAAGCGGCCGTTGCGCACGATGCGGGGAAGGGAAATGGCCTCATCGAAGGAGACTTCGGCTGACCACTGTGAGATAGGATCATCGCTTTCGATGCTCTCGTACAGCCGAATGTAGACCGCGTCCACCGAGTCCATCATCCCGGCGGCGCGAGCCACCAGCAGATTCGTCAATCCTGGCGCGGCTCCGGTCGTAATGACGGCGACGCGATTCTTCTTCTGGAAGCGCTCATCGAAACGAAGTTGCTCGGCCTTGAACGGATTGCGCGTGAGGTGCGCGCTCAGGTCGATGTAATGCGCGCGGATGCGCAAGGCGGCTCGGAGGACAATCTCATTGAAAACGGAGGCGCTCGCGTTCACGAGCAATTGCGATCCCCTCGCGGCGCGCACGATGCCCCAAAGGTTCCGCGCATTGACCTGAACCAGCGGAATCGTGCTCTTCTTGCCAAGAAAGCGGCGAGCGCGGTCCAGGTCGCGGTCGCCGCAGGTGACTTGGTGCCCCTGCCTCGTAAGCAGGTGTGCGAGATAAGAGCCGGTCGCTCCAGTGCCCAGAACGAAGATGCGCATTGGGGCAAAACTCTACCACATTTCGGGATCATGCTTTTTGTAGCACAGGCTTCAGCCTGTGGGGTTTCGTCCCGGTGCGGTGGCGGAAACCCACAGGCTGAAGCCTGTGCTACCACAGCGTCTCCACTGGAAATGCGCCGCGCAATGAATGACAATGGAACCGCACTAGGCAGGCTTGCATCCAAATGAGTCAGGATGCGGTGGGACAATCGGAGCGAGAGTCCCAGGGCTTTCACAGACAAAAACCATGGATCCGGAAGAACACGAACCGAAATTATTCAGTCTCTCGGAGGCGGAGCACGCCCGGCGCCAGGTCGAGCCGCTTCTGATTGACGCGATGGAAGGTCGCCGGCTGATGTCGGACCTGGAAGAGAGTTTGAGCGCCATCGCCAACCGGATCCAGATCATGGGCGGCATCACGATCGACTACGATGTCGCAGCCCGGATGCGCGCCGATCTGAACCGAGTCGTCGCCAAGGTCAAGGACGCTCTCGACCGGATTCAGGCGACGGGCTGCATCGTGAAAGACCTGGATACGGGCCTCGTGGATTTTCCCTCCGTGATCAAAGAGGAAGAAGTCTACCTGTGCTGGCGGCTCGGCGAAGACCGCATCCGTTTTTACCACCGCCAGGATGAAGGTTTTTCTGGACGCAAGCCAATCGATCCTGAAGACACCGGCCCGCAGCATCCGATCCAATAACGAAAAACAATCTTTGCGCGGCCGCGTGTCGAGCGTCCGGGAAGGAATAGCGTGAACGAAAAATCCGAAGGCCGCCTCGCCCGAGCTGCAAGCCCATACCTCCGTTCCGCCGTGCACCAGTCGGTGGATTGGTACGAGTGGGGCGAGGAAGCTTTTGCCCGCGCGCGCGCCGAGGACAAGCCCATCCTCCTCGACATCGGCGCCGTCTGGTGCCACTGGTGCCACGTGATCGACCGCGAAAGCTACGAGAATCCGCAGCTGGCCGCGATCATCAATCAGCTTTTCATTCCCGTCAAAGTGGACCGCGACGAGCGGCCCGACGTGGACGCGCGCTACCAGGCCGCCATCAGCACCCTCTCCGGGCAAGGCGGCTGGCCGCTCACCGGATTTCTTGTTGCCTGACGGGCGCCCTTTTTTCGGCGGCACCTATTTTCCTCCGGAAGACGCCATGGGCCGCCCCGGTTTCCGCCGCATTCTCGAAGCGGTCGCCGCGGGATTTCACAATCGGCGCGCGGAAGTGGAAGAGGCCGCGTCCCGTCTTGCCGAAGCGGTGGCGAATGCGGAAACATTCGCGGGCGGGCGAGGAGTGTTCGATTCGCGCGTGGCGGAGGATCAGGCCGAGTCCATCTTGAATTTATTCGATTCGCGCAACGGAGGATTTGGCCGCGCGCCGAAATTTCCGCATCCTGCGGCGCTCGATCTGCTGCTCGAATGCCACCAGGCAGGCGGCGGCGCGCGGATGCTGGAAGTGGCCGCGTTCACGCTCGAGAAAATGGGCTCCGGCGGCGTGTATGACCAGATGGCCGGCGGGTTCCATCGCTATTCGGTGGACGAGCGCTGGTGCGTGCCGCATTTCGAGAAAATGTCGTACGACAATTCGGAATTGCTGAACAATTTTCTGCACGGCTACCAGGTCGCGCGCGAGCCGTTTTTTCGCGAAATAGCCGAAGGCATCATCGATTGGACGAACGCGGTGCTCTCGGACCAGTTGCGCGGCGGCTTCTACGCGAGCCAGGACGCCGACCAGACGCTCGACGACGACGGCGATTATTTTACCTGGACGCTGGACGAAGTGCGCGCGGTCCTCACGCCAGAAGAGTCGCGCATCGTTGAGCTTCGATATGACGTCGAACCGCACGGCGAGATGCATCACAACCCGGCGAAAAATGTTCTGTGGATCGCGCGGTCCATTGCCGAAGTGACGACGGACGATTGGCGGCGGCATGGACATGGCCGCCGTCCTGCAGATCCTGGCGCGCGCGAAGGGAAAACTGCTGGCGGCGCGCGCGGCGCGGCCCGCTCCGTTTGTGGACACGACTCTCTACGTGGCGTGGAACGCGATGTATGTCTCGGCATATCTCGATGCTGCGGCAGTGCTCGGCGGAGAGAAGGGCGCCGCGTGCCGCGCGTTCGCGCTGAAGACGCTCGATCGCATGCTCGGCGAAGCCTGGAGCGACGCGCGCGGATTTGCGCATCGCATGGGAGGCGCGCGCCTCGACGGGTCGCTCGACGATCAGATTTTTGCGGGGATCGCGCTGCTCGATGCCTATGAGGCGACACTCGATCCGAAATATTTCGACGCAGCTCGGCGCGCCACAGATTTCGCCATCGCCGAATATTTTGATGCGGAAGGCGGAGGCTTTTTCGATCGCGCTTCAGGCGCGCCGCCAATGGGCGGGCTCGAAGTGCGCCGCAAGCCGCTGCAGGATTCGCCAACGCCCGGCGCAAATTCATCGGCGGCCATTCTGCTCGACCGTCTGCACGGATACACCGGAGACGCGCGTCACCGAGCGTGCGCGGAAGCGACGCTCGAAGCGTTCGCCGCCATCGCGCCGCAATTTGGGATTCACGCCGCGAGCTACGGGCTTGCCGCCCTGCTGCATGCTCGCGGGCCGTTCGAGGTGGTTATAACAGGGCGCAGCGATGATCCGCAGGCCGCCGCGCTCGAAAAAGCCGCAAATTCCGTCTACCGGTTCGGCAAGGCGGTTCTTCGAGCCACGCCCGAGCGCATGGCGTCCCCAGACGCTCTTGCGCCCGCGTTAGCCGAAACGCTTCCGCACCTTCGCGCCGACGTTGCGCAAGCGCTGGTCTGCGTGGGCACCACGTGCCGCCCGCCCGTCACCGATCCCGCCGCGCTCGTGGCGCTGCTGACGCAAAAACCCGCCGTGCTTTCCGCCGAGTGAAGCCTTTGGTAGCACAGACTTCAGTCTGTGGGGTTCCGTTTGATCTTGGCTAGTGCGGTCCATGAAGGCCACCAAAAAGGCCACAGACTGAAGTCTGTGCTACCAATCGCGCGCATCGCGCAGCGCCCAGCGAAACGTAAGCGCTTTTGTGAATGAAATAAAAAAGCGTTCAGACTTCCGCAGCTGGATTCCCGTCCGGGAAAAATTTCGAGATGAAGACCACCGCCGCCGCGCCGAAGTAGCCGAACGCGAAGTGCCAGGGCAGCGGCGAGCCCGCGCGCCAGGGCAGGACAAACGTCCCCTCCGCCGCAGGTGAGTGGATCACCCCGAACAGACAAGCTAACGCGCCTACGACCAGGCACCATGCGCTGCGTCCGAAACGGCGATCGATAAGCTCGGCCGTGGCCGCTCCCCAAATCAACGCCGAAATGATGAAACCGTTGCCCAGCAGGATTACCGTGCGGACTGTTTCGCCAACGTCGCCGGTCAACTGCGTTACGTGCGCGCCCACGGCTCCCAGCGCCGCGGTCACTTCGAGCGCAATCAGAAACGCGAGAGAAGGCAGAAGCGAAACCGCAACCGCCAAGCCGTGGCGCGCCGGCGTCGCTAAGAAAGCTTGGGAAATGACTTCGAGGCCAATGTAGACAAGGATCGGCGCAATCGCTGCCGCCGGAATCCACGCCACGAAGAACGGCAGATAGCCGAGGATGCCGCCGAGTCCTATGAACAAGCCGGTCAAAATCACGTAGCCTGAGCCCGCGCCCATCGCTTTGTAAGCGGGATGTCCGATGTAGGGCGTGCTCTCCACGACCCCTCCGCAGAGGCCTGCCAGCAAAGTGCAGAAGCCTTCGGTAAGCAAGATGGCTCGCGTGTCATACGCGTCTCCCGCGGCTGCGGCACTTTCAGTATTGTCGATTCCTCCCACCACAGTCGCTAGAGAGAAAGGCAAAATGATCGGCAAGTAGACCCATGCGAGCGAAAGGCCGCCGAGGAACGCCACGGTCGGCCACGGGAAAGCTAAATGGAACGCCGCGGAACTAGTCGTCTGCACCGCGACGAGGGGACTCATGATGTGAACGGCTCGGAGAAGATGAAAAGCGGCGATGCCAACCAGCGCGGATGCAAGCGCTCCCGGCACTTTCCCGGGTATCTTCACGCTGCCCACCAGCGAAACCAGGATGACGCCGAAGGCCAGCAATCCCGGAATCGGGTCGGCATACATTTTCAGCATCGGCAAAAGGGCGATGAGAGCCAGGCCCGCTCCGCCGATGGAGCCCAACAGCGCAGCCCGCGGCAAGGCCCGCCGAACCGCATTGCCGAAGAACGAAAGCGCGATCTTGAACACTCCCACAAGAACCGTCACGGCCATGCCCATTTTCCATGCCAGATACGCATCGTGGGTCACAAGATATGCGGGACCCAAAACACCGAATGACATTCCGAAGATGCTGGGAGCGTTCAGACCGAGCGGCATCGCCGTCACATCGTCGCGGCCGGTCTCTTTGGCCAGGCGGCCCGCCATCCACGCGTAGAAGAGATCGCCGGCAAGCACGCCCATGGCGGTGCCGGGAACCATGCGGTACAAAACGATCGACGATGGGAAACCGAATGCGCCGGTCAGAATGCTGGCAAGAATCACCAGATTCGCGACGTTGTCGAACATCAGCGCGAAGAAGCCGTTCAGGTCCCCCGCCCGGAACCAGCGATAGCCTGTCGTCATGTTTTTTCGTCTCCATCTGCCCGCGCGGAAGGACGGCGTGCAGGCGCACTTGATACTACAGGTGGCTTCGCCGCGCGAAGATAATTTAAGGGAGATCGCCGCTGTCATGAGCCCGCGGTCGCGAAAATTCCGTTGACAGGCCGAGCGTGCGATAATCCGATCCATGTCCGCTGTCAGGAAACGCTCTACAAGCAATGCCTCTCGACCCTCCCGCCGGGGTGAATCGGGCGCTCGCTTTCAAAATTTGTCTGCTTCCCTTGCGGAGATCGGAAGGAGTTTCTATCAACGTGGATGGGTGTTCGGAACGAGCGGAAATTTCAGCGCGGTCGTGAGCGAGCGTCCACTGCGCCTGGCGATCACGCCCACGGGATTGGATAAAGGCGCGCTCGACTCGGAACAGTTCCTGGAAATTGACGAAGCGGCTCGCGTGGTCCGCGGGACCGGGCAGCCCTCGGCGGAGACAGGACTCCATCTCGCCATCGTGCGCACTCGCGGGGCGGGCGCGGTATTGCACACGCATTCGCTGTGGAGCACGCTGCTCTCCGACGTTTTCTCCGCCGATGGCGCCGTGACGCTCGAAGGATTCGAGATGCTCAAGGGCCTGCGCGACATCCACACGCACGAACATCGGGAAATCCTTCCGATCCTCGAGAATTCCCAGGACATCTCTCAACTGGCTGAGCATGTCCAGTCTCTGCTGAAACGCGACCCCGCCGTTCACGGTTTCCTGCTTCGCCGCCATGGACTTTACACTTGGGGGAAGGACCTGGCCGAAGCCAAGCGCCATATAGAAGTCCTGGAGTTTCTCCTGGAAATATTGGGGCGGTCCCGAAACGGAGTATAATGGGCGGTGTTCTGCATCAATTCGCGTAAATGCGGGCAAGGAGTGCATCCACATGGCTCTTCTTAGGATTCCAGACGAGAAGCGTTCACTGAGCGAAGTTGGGGAAATCACGAGTTACCTCGCCAAAATGGGCATCGAGTACGAACGTTGGGAGCCGAGCGTATCGCTGGCGCCCGGCGCCACCGCCGAGGAAATCCTTGCGGCTTACGCGCCAAAGATTGAAGAGCTAAAGGCGCGCGGCGGGTACGTCACCGCGGACGTAATCGACGTCAATCCGAAGACGCCCGGTCTTGACGCCATGCTGACAAGATTCAACACCGAACATTGGCACGATGAGGATGAAGTTCGCTTCATCCTTGCGGGCAGGGGAGTGTTCCACGTTCATCCCAAACAGGGGCCGGTGGTCGCGATCGAGGTGGGAGCGGGGGACTTGATTCGAGTGCCTCTGGGAACTCATCACTGGTTCGACCTGTGCTCCGACCGCTGCATCCGCGCGATTCGCCTATTCCAGGATCCTGCCGGTTGGACGCCGCACTACACCGGGAGCGGCGCCGATCGCGGTTACGAGCCGGTTTGCTTCGGACCCACCTACATTCCTGCTCCCCCGGCGGTCAGCTAGCGTTGGCGGCGCCGCCCGGCGGAAACTCAATTCAAGCCATCCTTCTGGACATTGAAGGCACGACCACACCCATCGATTTCGTCTTCCGGACTCTGTTTCCATACGCCCGCCGGAGATTAAAGCAATTTCTGCTGGAACACGGAAATGAGCCGAGCATTCGCGAGGACATTGATGCCTTGCGCATGCAGCATCGGGCCGACTCTGCCGAAAAACTCAACCCGCCCCGTTGGGTGGATGACTCGCCCGGGGCCGAGCTAGCGTCGGCGGCTGCTTACGGCGTCTGGCTAATAAACCGCGACAGCAAGTGCTCCGCCCTGAAATCGCTTCAAGGAAAAATCTGGCAAGAAGGTTATCGCACGGGAGACTTGCATGGCGAAGTGTATCCCGATGTGCCGCCGGCCTTGGCACGCTGGTCGCGCCAGGGAAGAAGCATCTGCATTTTTTCCTCCGGCAGCGTGCTTGCGCAGAAGCTACTTTTTGGCAGCACAGCCGCAGGAGATTTGACCGGCTACCTCCGCGCCTACTTTGACACCACCACCGGCCCCAAGAACGCGCCGGGAAGCTACCTGCGGATTGCCGAAACGCTCGCGCTGGAGGCGCCAAACATTCTCTTCATATCCGACGTTGCGAAAGAACTGGATGCAGCCCGCGACGCCGGGATGCAAACGGCGCTCTGTGTCCGGGCGCAATCCACAGAGCCGGTTGCGAGCGCGCACCGCGTGGTCCATTCCTTCGAGGAAATATTTGGCGGAAGCTAGTTCACCGTAGCAGCGTTGATCCGACTGCTTGATAAGTTACGCCCGCGCTTGCAACGCGGCCATCGTGCGGGCAAAAACCTCGTCGGCAGATCCGACGGCATTCACTGGTGTCAGGAGCCCGAGATCCTTGTAGAACTGGATCAGAGGCGCGGTGCTTCGTTTGTAGGCTTCCAGGCGAATGGCGATCGACGCGGCATGATCATCTTCCCTCCGGTACAACCGGCCTCCACAATCGTCGCAGACGCCTTCAGTTTTGGGAGGCCGCCAAGAGATATGGAAAACCGATTTGCACTGAGCGCAGATCCGGCGCCCACTGAGACGCATGGTGATTTCGGCCTGGGGCATCTCGTAGTCCACAACTGCGGTGAGGGAGAGTTTCTCATTGTCCATGAACAGCTTTAGCCGCTCCGCTTGAGCCAGCGTGCGGGGAAATCCGTCCAGTAAAAAGCCCTTGCGGGAGCGGAGGGAATCACTTTGTTCCCGAACCAATTCCCATACGGTGGAATCGGGAACGAGGTCGCCATGGCGTATGCACTTCATTGCCTCCGCCATGGCCGGAGTGTTGTCGACTCCCTTCCGGCTCCCGGCGGCACGAAAAAGATCGCCGGTGGAAATATGGCAAATTTCCAGGCGCTGGCAGAGGAGTTCGCCTTGCGTGCCTTTCCCCACTCCCGGCGCACCCAGCAGAACCAGGCGCCAGGGGTGGCGGAGATCACCTGTGGGAGGCGAGCTGTTCGCTGAAGATCCTTCAAACCATCCAGCACGATCGATTTTATCTTGCGCGTCCATTCACTCGCCCCATGGTTGCACAGCGAAGCGGATTCGTGATTGTTGCGGCCCAGCGGGAGAGGCGCAAGAGTTAACGCGATGTATGGATCAAGGCGTACCGGAACTCGATTTGCTCGCCGCCCGGTATTTTTTGGAGCCAAAACTCGAATGCGCCCGCTTTCGTTGAAATCGTCGTCGTGAGAAGCGGCTTATTCACTAACGGCACACCCGAAAACTTTACACCTGCGTACCCCGCGCCTATTTTCCAGTGCTTTTTCAGCGCATATTCAAACTTGGCCCTCTCAAGGACGTGGTGAATATGGGCGGAATCGTTTAGCGGAAAATAAGCAAAATAAACCGTTTCGCTCGTGAACTTCGGAGTGAAACGAACACGGAGCATCGACCAGGGCTGCAGATAGCGCGCGCTCGCGGCGGCCGGGCCGGTGGCCTGGACGTAGAGCAACTCTTGATCCCACGTCGCGATCTTATTGTCAATGAGCGTGCGTCCGCCGCCGATGAAAAACTCCCGATAGTTGCCGTGCGCAAAGTCCACGTAACCGATGTCGGGATAGATCCACTTTTTCCGAATTTGGAAGAACTCAAGATAGTGGATGATTCCGATGTGCGGCGAATTGAGGCTTTCTCCGGTGCGAGCCTCAAAAAACGTTTTCGTGGGCGTGGCAGAAGCGCCCTCGTCGGGCGCAGCGCCCTGGGCGAAAGTAGTGATAGAGCAGCCCAGGCATAGCAACGTCGCATATGTCGCTGCGCGCAAGAATAATTTTGAAATGACGGCACTCCAAAGATGTGTCAATAGGCGCCACGATACATCATTTGGGGCAAATCGCGGAAGTGGTGGCACAAAGGAGAGGATGGATCTCGAAAAGCGTAGCACTGCGTCGCTGGCCTGACGCGCGCCCCGGGCGAGTCGCCGAATCGTCTCTAACGCTGCGCGTTCGCCATCTCCAAACCAATCGTGCGAAAACTGCTGGTCCCTTTTATCCAGCCCGTGTGGTCATCCACCTGAATTTGGAGCCAGAGATTGTTCCAGTCGTAGTAGACCATCTGCACCCCCTCCGGGGCGTTGTCTGCGGGTCGCAAGGATGCTGGCGCCCAGGCCGCGAGGATCGTTACGACCTGGCCTGAGGCCGGCTTCTCGACGACATCGAGCGACTGCCACCAAGTCACCAAGTGGCCTGGCGCAATCTTGAAATCCGTTTTGGGAGAGCCGCTATCATGATTGCTGTACATTTTGATTTCGCCCGATGCCCGGGAAGGCCCTGATTTCTCCCGGCCGGAAGGAGCAAAGGCGGAAAACGCGATCTGATCCGGCATGATCTCGATGCGATGATTGGCCACGTTAAAATCAAGCAATACCGAAAACTGAAAGAAGCCCGCACTGAAGGTCCGTGAGAGCGCGATGCCGGTGCTCAGATGGGCAAAGCCATCCACGTCCACCAGGGCCGGGCGGAACGGGACTAAGCCATTCGGAGTCGGATCAAAGTAATAGATCACGTGCGCGGGTTTCAGTCCGCCGCCCTGAATTTCGTCGTGCGAGATATCCACATCAAAAATCTCTCTGCCCGCATTGGCAATCGAGAAGATCCCCACATAGCTGAATGGATTGCCGCCAGGCGCGTCCTGAAAAAACTGAATTTCCCCGCCCTCGTTGCGAATCTCGAAACGCTGCACTCCGCCGGCTTCCGTCTTCTGGCAAAGTCCCGTTTCTGACGCCACGATCAATTCGCCCTCTTGCGCGCAAAACAATTGGTAAGTGTGTCCGCTGGCCTTGACCGCTGCGTTTGGAGAAGTTTGAACGGAGGTTCCGGATAGAAGCGTGAGGAGAATGAGACTCGTCAATGAAATGGCCCACCTCCTCCAGCAAGGATACTAACAAGCGAGGAAGGGCGTCGATGGCAATTTCAAATGGAAACGATCATCGAAACTCCGGGGGTGCCGTTGAGTGCTCATCCGTTTCCTTAATGAAGCTTCACCGGAGCGTCGACTTCAAATAATCTCATCGATCCAAAAGCCTCAGAACTCTATACGCATTTGAAACGCGATCATTCGCGGCGTGCTATCACCGCCCAAACCAACGCCGAGTAATCCTGTGGGTGGAGAGGTGGCGTATGTGATGGCGCCAAACCCACTTTGCGTAGAAGGTTTCCCCGGAATGCCGGCCAAGACCATGCTGGGAAGCGCAAAATTTGGATGGTTGAATACATTAAAAAACTGAGCGTCGAACCGCAGCTTCACACGTTCCGTCACAGGAAACCACTTTGTGAGGTAAAAATCGCTCCACGCGAAATCCGGACCCCGTAGCGCGTTGCGCCCCAGATTGCCGAATTGGCAACTCTCCGCGGTGTCGCCTCCGTAGCAAGCACCCGTACTCGGGTCAACGGGTGAGACAAATGCATTGGGATTGAGCCACTGAACCGTTCCCGGCTGCGTGACGCCTGGAATTGGATTGTGTTCGTAGAGCGGCACGCCGGGAACAACGCTCGCGAATTGTGGCCCGCTGCCGTTCACAATGCCATTTCCATTTGCTGAGTAGGCGGTGCTCAGAACGGAGAAGGGAAGCCCGCTGTGCCAAAACACGGTTCCCGAAACCTGCCAGCCGTTCAGCGCAAAGCCGAGAGTTTGGTTTCGAATTTTCGACGGCAATTGATAGACGTATTGCGCGTTGAGATTGCCACGGATGTCATAATCGCAAGGGCCATAATTCCGCTCCAGTTCTCCCGGGAGAGGCGAGAGAATTCCTCCCGAGGAAAATTGCAGGAAACCGCCGTTGGACACCGTGTCCATGCAGCGGCTCCAGGTATAGTTGATTTGTCCCATCAAGCCGTGTGCGATCCGCTTCATCGCCGTCAACTGCAGGCCGTCATAGTGGCTGTTCGCGCCGGTGGAAAATTGTGTCACCGCTCCGAATCGCGGATCGGTAGGTCGCGCATACGGAAACGGAGCAAAGCATCCCTGACAGACCGTTTGATAGCCATTCACCTGCGTCAAGTAGGGCTGGTTGACTGCCCGCGTGCCGACGTACTGCGCCTTGACGCTCCCCGTGGTCCCCAGCTCATGCTCCAAACCGAGACTCCACTCCATGAAGTATGGCGCATGAAGTTCTCCGCTGGGCACCGCCGTGAGGGCGATCGGAGGAAGACAGGTTGCGGGGTTCGCCTGCGCGGATGCGCACGAAAGCTGGCCCTGCGCAAATCCCGAACTGAATGTCTGATTGGCGGCCACGGTTGCGTCGACGGCGCTGCCAGGAACTCCCGGCGCAATGGCTGTGCCGCCGATAGTTCCGAGAAGGCCGCCCTGAAAAGTTTTCACATAAGGCGGGTTGACGCCGACTATGTCGGCGATGCTCCCAGGCAAAATGTCACTAAAAATTCCGAAGCCGGCACGCAGCACAGTCTTGGGTTCAAACTGCCATGCAATCGCCGTTCTCGGTTGCAGGATCGCCAGAGGCGTTGAGGAAAACACATTGCCCAGCCCGGTCTGAATCGCGGCATTGAGCGGCTGATTTACATTGTGGGAGATGGAATCGAAAGATCCTTGAAGGCGTGCAATTTGATCGTGCGGATTGAGCGGATTGGAATTGAGCGTGTCACGAATGCCGAAAGTCCAGGTCAGCTTCTTGGTTACTTTCCACGAGTCCTGGGCATACAGATCGAGATTCAGGAAGTGGAAGGGTTCATTGGCGGAAGTTGGGAAAGTTTCTGATGCCGTGGACGCGACTCCGCCGATATATTGCTGAAGCGTGGAATAGGTCACGGTCGGGACGCCGCCCTCCCCGAAATCATAATCATTCAGCCGCAGGATTCGAGTATTCGTTCCAAATCGCAGCTCGTGCGCCCCATGAGTCCAGGCAAGATTGTCGTTGATAAAGAACCGGGACGCGCGTCTGCCTTGAACCCACGTGTTGTCCAGTCCTCCAACCGTTGTGAATGGATTCGCGCCGGAGCCTTGCAGGACGATCGGAAAAGCGGCGAGCGTCTTCTGAAAATCGCTTGGTCCGAACAGACTTGCATACCAGGAAAATGCCGGATTGAAATAATTCACAAGATTTTGCGAAAACACATGTGTATATCCGGCTGCAAAAGAGTAAAGCGGTTGAGGGGAAACAGAGTTGAAGAGAGGGTTGATGGGATCCGTATAGGCAGCTTGCACGCCAGTATCGGCTTGAAAGCGATACCAGGTCGTGTTTTTCTCATTGATGTTGAAATCGATGCGAACGGTCTGGACTTGTTCATGATCGTCGCTCGAATGCGAAACGCTCTGGCGATTCGCGCAGCCGTTCCCGTCGTTGCTGCTCCCGCCCAAACCGAGTGGACAGCCGAGGACCGCTTGCGGTGTTCCGTTGATATTTCCGTAGAGCGAAAACATATTCGCGTAGAAAGGGGTCTCGCTCGAAGGGACATGCTGCAAAACGTAAGTTTGATATGAAGCCGTGGGAACGGTGGCGGCCGTGACGATGGGCAGCGCAATCCGGACCCACTCGCTATCGAAAAAGAAAAACAGCTTGTCGTGCACGATCGGCCCGCCGACGCTGCCTCCGAAGTGGTTCACGGTCGAGCCCGGTTTGTGATTTCCCGGCGTGGCGTTCGTGAAATAATCGGCCGCGTCGAGCTTCGAGCCATTCCACAACTCATACAAGTTTCCATGGAACTGGTTGGACCCGGACTTTGTGACGTAGTTGACTTGCGAAGCTCCATACCGTCCCTGGTCGACGGCGTACGAGAGCGTGTTGACCGTCACTTCCGAAATCGAATTGAGTCCCAGAACGAGGTTGGTCGAGAGTCCGCTGTTCAGATTGGTCAGCGGATCATTCGTCTCCAATCCGTCGACGATATAGCCGTTCGAGAGAGCGGGCAGCCCATTGAACTCCACGTTGCCGTATCCATTCGTGCCGCCGACGAAATCATTTCCGCTGCCCGCCGTATTGATGAGCGCCCCGGTGGCAAACTGGAGAGGATACGTCAAATCGCCGCCCGGATTCGGAAGGTTCTCCAGTGCGGGCGCGCTGAGACTCGTTGCTGTATTCGCATTCTCCGGGCTGAGAATCACAGCTTCGCCGCTGACTTCAATGCTTTCCCTTGCTTGGGCGACCTTGAGGATGAAATCGACAGTCTGCTTCTGACCAAGACCAGCGGTCACAGCGTCATTCTGCTGCGGGTCGAAGCCTTGCGCTTCCACCCGTACCGTGTAAGCGCCTGGTTTCAGTTGCGTGAAGTTGAATCGGCCCGAGTCATCGGTTGCGGCAATTCGCTGCAGCCCGGTCTCCGCGTTGCGGATCGTCACCGTGGCGCCCGGCACCGCCGCGCCGCTGGCATCGCTCACCTGTCCGACGATCGCGCTCGTCGTTTCCCCCTGCGCAAATGCTTCCACTGGATGCAATGTAAGAACAAGAACAGTATGGGCGATTAGACTGAGGACGATTAGCCTAGAGGCGATGACGCGAGGCATAGTTGTAGAACCTCTCGATTACAAGCTGGCAGGCGCTCGAGGAATCGTTGCGGGAGTCACCATCGATTCCGACCCCGATTCGTTAACCGCCGCTAGCGACCTATATTAACTCAGATTAATAAACAATATGAATTATAGTTCATGAATCGATTCCATCGCTGAAATGAGGAGAGGTAAAGAAGGAATCTTTGAGGCGCGGGGATGAAATTCGTGGCAGTCCCACAAACGCGCGGACTTGCAACAGGGCGAACAGAAAAATGAAAAGCCCGATCGAGGGTCAGGTGTTAGAATGCGAACCTGACTCGGAGCAGCCACGCGCCTGAAGACATATGGTTTAACGTAAGGGGTCCGGCCGCGCTTGATCGCGCGACTGCGCGTCCTCAGACTGAACGTTCTTGCTGCGGATCAATGAAAAAGGAGCCATTCACAATGTCGAGTACCCAAAAGCTTTTCACGCGGTGGGCGAAAATTCATCTTGGATTCGGATTGGTGGCCTGTTGCCTCGCAGCCGCGCCCGCTGCATTTGCGCAGTATCCAACGCAATCCCAGGTCGGCAAGAACGGGACAACGGTCATGCTCGAGGACTACGCGAATCCGCCGCTCTCCAACGCGACGCACTCTGGCGCGAACACGGCTGCAATCGATTACAAGCTGCAACTCGGCCGCGTCTCATCCATGAGAGCGGAGCCGGCTAACGCCCCGCTCGCCTCCTCCCGGACCTTCGTCAACGATCAGAGTGGCACGCTCTACATCCTCGACACGAAAACAAAGAAATTTACGCCCTACATCAAGTTCACGGATGTTTTCCCGAAATTCGCTTCCGACAAGGGCAACGCCACGGGAATTGTTTCGATCACCTTTGATCCGGCCTACGCAAAAAATGGAAAATTCTATACCGTGCACACGGAGAATCCCGAATTGCCCGGGACCGCCGCGCCGGTCAACACGCAGCTCGCCAGTTTGAATCTCTCGGGATACACGACGACCGACCCGGTGAATCCGCCGGCGGGGCCCGTCCATCTCGAGTCCGTTCTGGTGGAATGGACCGATACCAATATCCGCAACGCCACATTCGATGGCACCGCGCGCGAAATCTTGCGCGCGGGATACGATCGCAATCACCCCATGGACGATACGATTTTCGATCCTCTCGCCAAACCGGGCAGCAGCGATTACGGAAATCTTTACATTGGCGTGGGTGACGGCGCTCAGGG
>CAVYHH010000004.1:0-20663 GCA_963768275.1 uncultured Acidobacteriota bacterium | reverse complement strand
CTGCAACTCCAGGTCCCGCACACACCCGCCCACGAGGTACGCCTGATGCCCATGATGGCGCAGGGTGGCGCAGATCTGTTCAGCCAATTGGCGCGGAGTCATGAGCAATTATGCGCCTGTCGTCGCAATCGACAAGGCTAAATTCGATACCCAGGGCGCGGATGCCCACTTCCGCCCGGGATCATTCTTGTCTATTATCCACACTGACGGTTGCTGGAGAACGCGAATGCCCGGAGTGCCGGACTCAGAAAATAAAAGGATTTCCTCTGTCCCTCATATCGCGCCTGTCGAACAGATGGCAGGCGAAGATGACGAGGAAACTGCTTTGTTGCGTCAGATGTTGGGAGAAGCCAAGTCTTACGCTCTGTCGTTCTCTTGGTGTGACGCAATCGAAGACTCGTACTTCGGCGGCGGTATCGGGAAGATTATCGCAATCTTCTTATTCAATATTTCGACTCAGCGCCCTGACGTCGACCCCTGGATGTGGATTATCGTGGGGGACATCCCGCCCGCTTACCTGCCACTGGAAGATTGTCGTTCACCAAAGGAGGTTTTCGACACCTATGTTGACGGTATGCGCAAATGGGCAGGGCTCGCCCGAAAAGGGCAACCCGGCGCCACTGCAGAAGGTGTTCCGCCAGTAAACGTTCCTGCAACGCCTGAATGGGCAGAACAATTAGAGAGCCGACTGCGGCTGTTGACTGAGTTCGCGGGCGCCTTCTTTGAGTAGGCCACCCGCTCTGAGAGTGTTCTGTCACTCGTCCTTTTCCGTGGGCATTTTTGTCATTGAGCCGCCGAATTGAATCTTGGTGAACCCGAAGCGGTCGCGAAGGGCGTCGGTGGTTTTGGCCAGGCGCTCGAGTTTTTCGCGGCGCGAGGCGTCGAGCAGGTCGAGTTGCTCGCCGCCGTGGGTGAACGAAGAGAGCGCCACGCCGAGGAGTCTTACTTTCCGGGAGCGATCGCAGTGGCGCTCGAATAATTTCTTCATCGTTTCAAACACGATGGGATCGAGATGCGTGGGCTCGCGCAGCGTGCGGGCGCGCGTGATGGTCTCGAATCCCTGATATCGAATGGTCAAAGTGATCGTTGTCGCGCTGAGCCCCGCTTCGCGCAGCCGCTTCATTGCTTTTTGGGTGAGGTAACTGAGCGTCGCGTCCAATTTGGCGCGGTCCTGCGTGTCTTCCGAAAACGTCTGGTTGTGCGAAATGGATTTCGGCTCGGCATCCACGAAAAATTCGTAGGTGTCGCCGCCGCGCGCTTTGCGGTAGAGCGCCGTGCCCCACCGGCCGAAATTTTGTTCGAGTTTTTCGCGCGCCGTGGCGGCAAGCTGTCCGACCTTTTCGATGCCCGCGGATCTGAGAGCCGCTTCGGTAACTTTGCCGATTCCGGGGATGCGCCGCACATCCAGCGGCGCGAGAAACGCTTCCTCGCTTTCCGCGGGAACCCAAACCAAACCCCGCGGCTTGGCCTGATCGCTCGCCACTTTGGCGACGAGCCGCGTTCGCGCAAGGCCCGCGGAACAAGGCAGTCCGGTTGTCGTCGTAATTTCGCGGAGCAACGCATCCGCTGCCGCAAGCGCCGGGCCGTGCAGGCGCTCCGTCCCGGCAAGGTCGAGGTATGCCTCGTCCACCGAAGCCATTTCCACGACCGGAGAATATTTTCCGAGGATCGCCGCGACGCGGTCGCTCCACTCGGAGTAGAGATGGTGCCGCGGCTCGAGAAATACGGCGTGCGGGCACAGCCGCCCGGCCGTCCGCAGCGGCATCGCCGAATGGATCCCATACTTTCGCGCTTCGTAGCTTGCCGTGGAAACGATGCCGCGCTTATCCGGTTGCCCGCCGACGACCACAGGCTTGCCGCGCAGCTCGGGCCGGTCGAGCAGTTCGACGGAAACGAAAAATGCGTCCATATCGACGTGGAGGATGGAAGTTAAGGAGGGCGAGGAGGTAGAGGAAGTGGAGGACGAGGATTCCGCGCCGGAGTCGCGCTTGGCCCGGAAAGTGGCGAACTTTGGCATGGATGCTGGGCGCTACTATACACTAAGGCGAATATAGAGCGAAGAAAATGCCTTGTGTAAGCCCTGCTATGACTAAGGCATGCGAATTCTTGCAAACCTTGAGGGAGAGCCTCGGATTTCATTTGTAACGGAATTGTAATTTGTATATCAAGAGCGCAAAAATTCCCAAATTCTTGCGCCATGCGCGGCTCGATATATCTCGTCGTCCGCCGCGACAACTCCACTCAAAGGAATCTTGGTGACCAAAGAAGCAATGTTTTACAGGGGGACAAGCTATGTGTTCCGAACAATGCGCCACAAATCGTCGTAAAAGCTTCGTTAGTCCCCCGTTTCCATTTGGTTTTGACCGAAGTGTGGTCCTTTACCTGCACACACTACCGCACTCAGCTGAACAAAAATTTGAACTGGGGGCCAAGACCATGTTTAAAAGTTCCATCTTGCATATTCAAGATCAAGGAACGGCGGAGGAGAGACTTTGGCGCGCCGTGATCACGAAAACTCTGGAAGAATGGATGTGCGGTCCGCTGAGTTTCAGCCGCAAAGCAGAGCAATTTCTCTTTGAAGACAAGAAAGATTTTAAAGCGGTCTGTTCCTCCGCGGGAATGGATCCGATACGCTTGAGAAAACGGCTCATGACCATCCGCGCCCGCGGAATCCAAAAAGAAAATATTCCCTTCCGTGTACGAACTCAGAAAAGGTTAAGTCTTCCGCAAGATGGCAGTTGGGGGCAACGAGCGTTCGGAGTTTAACGCCCTTCTCGCCGGCCAGTCGCTTTTGCAATTTGTTCAGGCAATTCTTCCTGCAGCGCCATCAAAGCAACACGAACGAGAGCCGCGACGCTGATCGCGTCGCGGATCTCGCCTCGCTTGACGCGATCAATCGCATCCCAGAAGGGCACGCGCGCAACCTGCAACATTTCGGTCTCATCCGGTTGCGAGGGTGCTTCGGATAGTTCCCACGCCAGAAATGCCGTGGCGCGTTCATCGGAAACACTGTTGGAAAGGTCCATGCCCAGAATTTCTTTCCAACACCCGGCGGCAAGACCGCATTCCTCGCGGAGTTCCCGCTGCGCCGATGCCAAAGCCGAGACGGAATGCGCGCCGCCACCTTCGGGAATTTCCCAGCTATAGGCGCGGAGCGGAAACCGGTACTGCCCCACGAGGATGACATTCCCGTTTTCGTCGATCGGGACAACTCCAGTCGCTCGATTCTTGAAATGAACCGTCCCGTACACGCCCGGCGCACCCGCAGGACCCAAAACTTCGTGGTGATCCACGCGAATCCATTCGTTTTCGTAAACCGTCGCGCGCGAGAGCACACTCCAGGGATTTTTCGTCTCATTCATGTTTTCTCCGTCCGCGCAACATACTAGCGCAGAAAAATAGGAAGCAGAGGAAGTAAAGGAAGTGGAGGAAGTCAAGGGTGCGGAAAAACACTGCTAACTCAATGATAGGGATCAATTGGAATGGCGCTTCGCGGATGCAACGCGTGAAATTCCCGCAAGATCGTTCGTAATATCCACGCTTGTCCATTCAGGAGCGTCGAGCAGGCGCGAGACGTGTTCCGCGGAATCATGTCCGAGTTCCAGCACGAGGATGCCGGCAGGTTTGAGCAACTTTGCCGCTTGCGCGATCAGTGGCGCGTAGATTTCCGTTCCGGCTTCGCCGCCGAAAAGTGCGACGGCGGACTCATGCTCGCGAACATCGCGCGGCAGCGTCGCCATTTCCTGGCGGCCAATGTAGGGCGGATTGCTGGCGATGAGATCGAGGTGCGGTGACTGGTGACTGGTGGCTGGTGACTGGAGGTGGAGCGCATCCATCAAGTTGCACTCAATGAAATCGACGCGTGAGGCGACGCCGTGGCGCGCGGCGTTGCGTCGAGCGACTTCGAGCGCGGCGGCGGAAATGTCAGTGGCGATGATCTGTGCGGCGAGCAATTCGTGCGCCAGCGCGATGGCGATGCAGCCAGAGCCGGTGCCCACGTCCGCGATACGAAGTCCTTCATTGCGACGCGGTGAGCCTGCTTCTGAACTCACCCCCAAGCGTTCAAGGGCAACTTCAATTACATGCTCGGTTTCAGGCCGCGGAATCAGAACGTCGGGCGTGACTTCGAAATCCAGGCCCCAGAATTCCTGATGGCCGGTGAGGTGCTGCGTGGGGACTCCGCTCGCGCGCCGAGCGACCAGGGAAAAATATTTTTCGCGCGCTGTCGCATCGAGTTCGTGTTCCGGATGCGCGTAAATCCATGCCCGGTCTCGCCCGAGCGTGTGCATCAGCAGCAATTCCGCAGCCAGCGCGGCGGAAGGCACGTGCTCGTTCTCAAGCTGCGCGATACCGTCGCGAAGCGCGGTGAGGAGTGACTGGTGACTGGTGATTGGTGACTGTTGGGGCGTCATTTTTCTCATCTATGCAAAAACTGGAGTAGGTTCTCGTGTGCACCGAGTCACCTTGCGGAGGCATCCTCAGTGGCACAGGCTTCAGCCTGTGGGGTTTGGTCGGGGCACGATCGATCTTGCTGCAACAAAAACCCACAGGCTGAAGCGTGTGCTACTTTTAGGCCTCGACCAACTCCTGCTTCAGGCGTTCGGCCTCATAGTGCGTCATCAGAGCGTCGACGAACGGGCCGAGTTTTCCATCCATGACTTCCGTGAGCTGGTGCAGCGTCAGGCCAATGCGATGGTCGGTCACGCGATTTTGCGGAAAATTGTAGGTGCGGATTTTTTCGGAGCGGTCGCCGGTCTTGATCTGCCCGAGGCGCTCGGCGGCGATGGCTTCGTGCTGCTTGGCCTGCTCCATTTCGTAGAGGCGCGCGCGCAACACTCGCATGGCCTTCGCGCGATTCTTGATCTGCGATTTTTCGTCCTGCTGCGAGACAACCATGCCCGACGGAATGTGCGTGATGCGCACGGCCGAATACGTCGTGTTCACCGACTGCCCTCCCGGCCCCGAGGAGCAGAACGTGTCGATTCGCAGGTCTTTCGCTTCGATCTTGATGTCAATTTCGTCGGCCTCGGGCAGCACCGCGACGGTCGCCGCCGAGGTATGGATGCGCCCCTGCTGCTCGGTTGCCGGGACGCGCTGCACACGGTGCACGCCGCTCTCAAACTTCAGCTTCGAGTAAACTTTTTGTCCTTGAATCGACGCGACCACTTGCTTCAGGCCGCCCAGCGAGCTCGGCGAACTCTCCAGGATTTCCACTTTCCACTTCTGCGATTCCGCATAGCGCGAATACATGCGGAACAATTCCCCCGCAAACAAAGCCGCTTCGTCGCCGCCCGTGCCCGCGCGGATTTCCACGATCACGTTTTTCTCGTCGTTCGGGTCTTTCGGCAGCAGCAGGAATTTCAGCTCGCGCTCGACCGCTTCCTTGCGCTCGGTGAGCTGCTTCTCTTCCTCCTGCGCGAGCAGCTTCATCTCCGCGTCGTCCGCTTCGAGGGCCATTTGCCTGGCTTCGGCAAGACCCTTGTCGAGCTGCTTCCATTCGCGGTATTTTTCGACCATCTCGGAAAGCTCCGCATGCCGGCGCGCGAGCTTCTGGTAATTGGCCGAATCGTTCAAAATTTCCGGCGAAGAAAGCTCCGCGGTCATTTCGACGTAGCGGTTCTCGATCTGATCGAGTTTTTCGTACAGCGTTAACCCTGCCATGGCTTGCCCCTGTCAAATGGAATTCCAATCGGAGTTAGAGCTTTGCTTCGAGAGAACAGATTCGTGCGGCGACCCCTCGTGGCGGGATCAAGTAGAGGTTGCGGCTAATAGAACGCGGTGAACATTTTCTTGACTAAATCAGGATAATCTTAAATCGCGTGAAAAGCAATTGAGAACGCACCCGTTCGTGCGTCAATCTTCGACTTGGCCGATTCTACCACCATATGAGAAAAGGGCCTTGTCTACCATTCGACCGTTTTCGGCAGCACAAAGTGCAGTAATTTCTTGGAAGAGGGGGCAGTATGAATCCACATACCAGCGAACTTCATTTGGAATGGGGGAGCTGAGCAAGCGATTCATCGCTTTTCTCACCCGGGAGTCGAAAATAGGAAAACACCCTCCGCTGATGAAATAGAGCAATGTGGTCGCCCGGGACAGCCCAAAGCGCATCTCGCGTGCTCCGCTTTCATAATTATTGACGTACTTTCTTTCGGACCAGTCCTGCAAGAAAGCGTCTACTGGACTCTCGTGCGGGCATCCTGGCAGTTCTGAAGCGGCCTCCATCCAGATTTGAAAGGCCACGGATGCAACATTCAGCTTCCACTTACTGTTCGTTTCTGCGGCGTCTTTCCACCTACCGATTCGCACAATGTATGCGGCTGAAAGTGGCTCATGTTCCATGATAAGTTTGTCGTGTTCGGCACCGTACTTACTCGTTGGATACAGGGCAGCCCACGTCCTGAGCCATTCCTCAGGTGTAATGTCCCTACCATCCGGACTACGAAATCTAAATCGGCTTCCGATTTCCCGGTTGGTTAATTTCTTCGGGCGCATTGGACCGAGAGCCAGTGTAGGGAGATTCGGGTCGAATTTAACAATTTTCACTGCATTCTCCCTTTCTAGTGGGACCATCTTAGACACAAGAAAACCGCCTCATTGGCCTACCAATCGTACCATCAGAGACCCAAGTAGTCGGCCGCCTGGAATGACGGAATTTCTATCTGACACTACAGCTATGCGACGTTGTGAAGAAGTGTGATCGGTATATCATAGGCATGCGATTTCGCATGAAAATGAGCCAACCTCTTTCCATACCGGGCGTGACCGCTTCAAGCATCGACGGCGAACTACTCTGGGGCTTTTGGTATCCGGCGCTGCGCAGCGACGAATTGCGCGGTCGCGCGCTTGTGACTTCGATGCGGCTGGAAATTCCGCTCGTGTTGGGGCGCGATGCCGCGGGAAAAGCGTTCGCGCTGCGCGACGTTTGCCCGCACCGCGCGTTTCCGCTTTCGGCGGGCTCGTGCGACGGGCAGACGGTCGAGTGCACATATCACGGCTGGCGCTTTGACGCACATACGGGACAGTGCCGCGAGATTCCCTCGATCACTGCCGATTCCAAGCTGCAGTGCGACCGCATCTATGCGGGCAGTTTTCCGTGCGAAGAGCGCGACGGCTACGTCTGGGTGTATCTGGCGAATCCCGAAGGCCGTGCCGTGGATCGTACGACGATCGCGCCCGTCCCCGAGCTGCCGAAATTCAGCGAGCGCTACCGCATCGCGCACCTCACTGCCGACCTCACCTGCAGCATGGATACGGGCATCGTCGGCTTGATGGACCCGGCGCATGGCCCGTTCGTGCATCAATCGTGGTGGTGGCGCAGCCGCCGCAGCATTCGTGAAAAACAGAAAACATTCGAGCCGATTCCGGGCGGCTTCCGCATGAGCTCGCACGCGCCTTCGGCCAACAGCGGCCCATACAAGTTGCTGCGCTTTTACGGCGAGGCAGTCACGACGCAGATCGATTTTGTGTTGCCGAATATGCGCACCGAGCAAGTGCGCTGCGGCGCGCACTGGTTCACCAACCGCACGACGGTCACGCCGATCCGGCGCGACGTGTGCCGCCTGGATTTTGTCGCGGCGTGGAATCTGTTCCGCTGGTTTCCGGTGACGCCGTTTCTGAAATTCTTTGGAAAACGTTTCATCGCGCAGGATCAAGACGTGATCGAGCGGCAGCAGCCGGGCCTGAAAGTGCAGCCGCGCATGATGCTGATCGACGACGCCGACCGGCAAGCGCGCTGGTATTTTCAGCTGAAGGCCGCGTATCTCGCGTCCCAGCAGACGGGCGCGCCCATGGCGCATCCGCTCGATGGGCCGGTGACGCTGCGCTGGCGGAGTTAGCGTGATTCATGATTTGTGAATCGTGAGTCGTGCATTCGGTCTTCCGACAAACGATGCAGTGCGTAATGTTTTGTGGGTCACGGCTTCAGCCGTGACATAAACCCCGCTCATCAAATCGGCTTTTGCCGCTGACTCCTCGATCGAACTGTCAGCTGCTAAAGCCGTCTTGAATCTAGACCCTTATGTCGCGGCTGAAGCCGCGACCCACAAATATAAGCGGAACTATGAATCCGCTTTTTCAGCGAACGCGCGATGAATGAGGAAGAGAACTGTCGCGGTTAGTGCAGCAACAGGCAAGCCAAGCAAAGCATGGCGTTCGGCGATGCCACGCACGCCGAGAAAAAGTAAAACGGCGATTTGGCGTCCTGCACCTTGCAGTCCCACAGCATCCGTCGCGCGAGACGCCCAACGCACTCCCCAAGTCATCGGCAAAGAGAGAATGACGCCTGCCAGCGCCCACTGCCAGAGCCTTTCGGCGCGCAGCCACTGCATCGAGAGCCGCAAGAAAAAGGCGAACACTACCGACAGAAACGCGCAAAATACCAGCACCAGGAAATACGTTGTAATAATCGTTGCGCCCGCGCCGGAGGGACCGATCCCCATTCCTTCCGGCGAGGCGCGTTCCTGCAAGTACATCGCGACCGTAAGAAACAATCCGCCGCAGATCCACGAGGCGAGGTAATAGACGAGGCTGCCACGGCGCGTCATTAATGTCTCAGACGGGGTTTTAGACGCGCGGCAATCAAATTCGCCGCTCGATTTTTGGAAAATCCTGCCAGACTTTCACGCCGCAGAAGTGCGAGCCTTCGGTGCAGATCGGCGTGGCGATTCCGGCGCGGATGTAGCACGGCGGCCCGAGGTATTTTCCAAGCGAAGGAAGCGCCGCGCGGACCTGCTCGACCTCTTCCATCGAGGCCTGATAAATCTCCTCCTGCGCGTTGAAGCAGGTGCGCATCGTCCATTTGTGCAGCAGGTGCAGAAGCGAGCCGGTTTCGACGAGGCGAATGGCTTTCGCGTTGGGCAACAAGTACAGCGCGATTTCGCGTGGCGCGCCGCGGTCGAGCAATTCGTTTTTCGCGGCCCAGGCGTCGGCCATGGCGCGTTCGTAGACTTCGCGGGCCCGCGCATTCCCGGCGATCAGCATGGGGACCACGAAATCCGGCGAGCGCGTGTCAGTAAGCATCAGCAGCGGGCGCGAGCCGGGGACCATGCGGTGGCGCTGGTCCTGGCTGTCGGCGGTGTGGCTGATTTTTTTCGCGAACGTGAAATTTGCGTGCTGCAAAGCGCGCAGGATCGGCGCGTGCACGCCGATGTTGAGCGTTTCCAGGCGATACGCGTTGCGCGCCGGATTGAGCAGCCGGTCGATCGCCTCTTCGTCGGAACACGCGCTTTCGGTAAGGCCCAGTACGGCGCGATAGGCGTCCGCGACGACGCGTGGCGCGTGCGGCGAATAATCAGTGAGCAGCGAAACGCGCCCGGCAAGTCGGGTGTCGAATTCCCGCGCGAACTCTTCGCCGTGCGCCGTAGATGCGCCAGCGGAATTGGCGTGCGACCACTCCGGCATTTCTTCCTGCTCCATCGGCGCATTGTCGAAGCGGTCAAAGAACTGCGGGTCGATCTCGCGCACTCGCGCGACCATCTCCCCAACTACCGCGCGCGCCTCAGCCGGCGTATCCGACGCCGCGGCCATCCGCCACAACCGATGCAGGACAATGCCGGAAAGCGTGTGCACCATCGTCGTCGCCGCCGCCACGGGCAGGACGTAGCGCGCGACTTCGATCGCGCGTTTCTCCGCTTGCCGGTCCACCTTTTGCACGCGCTTGGCGTGAGACATGGGGCCGATGTGCCAAATGTCGCTGAGAATCTCCCGCGCATCGCCGCGCAACAGCGCGGTCAGCTCCTGGTAATAACCCCACGCGCGCGCAATCGCATCTTCGTAAATCGTGCGTTCGGCCGGGCCGAACCCGGGTATTGGCAGCGGCAGATAGGCAAGCGCGTGATCCAGGCGCACGTACCGCTGGCTTTGCTGCTCGGAGTTGTAGAACGGATGCGCGTGAAGAAACGACCAGACGAATTGCCGGCTGACGTTTTCGAGGCCAAATTCAAAGTGCGCGTGCTGGTAGACCGTGTGATGGCCGCCGTAAAACGTGGACGCCCCGATCTGAAGGCGCTGCTTGTCGGTGACTTCTTCCGGCCCGATGAGGCGCGGCGCGTAGCAGGTGCGCGCCGCAGCGATGGCCGAATCGTACGGATGAGCGAAGTGATTGCGCAGCGTGATGCGCGGCGCAGCGGCTTCAAACGGCACGCGATCCGGCTGCGGAGAAGTCATCGGTTGAGCGGCCATGTCTCGCGCGACATTCTACACCGCCGCGCAAAATACGAATAGCCGCGCGCGGATGAATTGATCGTCAAAGAATTCCAAGAAAATGTCATTCTGAGCGAAGCGAGGAATCTCTCTTGGTCTTATGCCCAAAGAAGGAGAGATTCCTCGCTCCGCTCGGAATGACAATGTGGAGGCTTTCCCCAAGCTCTGAAGGCGCAAGTGTGAGAAATATTATCGCTTCTTCTTGTTGGCGTCTTTGATGGCCTGTTGCACTTCGGCGGCCTTCTCGTATTTCTTGGTGAACCGCTCGACGCGCCCGGCCGTATCGACCAGCTTCTGCTTGCCCGTGAAGAACGGGTGACAATTCGAGCAGATTTCGACGCGCAGGAATTCGCCCTTCATCGTCGATCGCGTGGGGAACGTGTGCCCGCAGGCGCAATGCACGGTTACCGGGTGGTAGTCCGGATGAATGTTCGGTTTCATGGAAGGTCTCCCGCCGGCTGGCCGGTCTGCGCGGCTCCCGGTCATGCGCCGGGGCTACAGTCGCGTCGCTAGGTCAGCGGACAATTTTCTATCATACGTGATTCGCCGAGCCCTGCCAACATGATATACATGCATGCTGGGAATTCGTTTGGATGCTCATCAGGGCGCGAACGATTCACCGATGGAACACCCAACTCGCCGGGAGGTGGAGAAAATGCAGATCCAATCAAAAGTGAATTCCATGCGCAGGCCGTTGCTTTGTCTGCTGGTTATAGTAATGCTGGCATCCTGCGGCCTTGCGACTCACGCCCTGGCGCAGGCCCAGGCGACGCACGACAGGATTTACGTCGTGACGCACGTCGATATCATTCCCCCGAAGGCGGCCGACGGAACAAAGTTGGTGCAGCAATACGTTGTGGATACCCGCAAGGATCCGGGCCTCGTCCGAGTCGAAGCGGGCTCGGAAATCTCTCGCGGCAATCACATCTCCATCGTCGAAGTCTGGCAGAACCAGAAAGCCTTCGACGAGCACGTGGCCGCCGCGCACACACGCCAGTTTCGCCAGCAGATCGATCCCATGCTCGGAAGCCCTTACGACGAGCGCCTGCACCAGAACCTCGAATAGCGCTCGATTTTGCCAGCGTCCGTCCAATGCCCGGGAAAGAGAGGGTTTCGCCCATGCGGGTCGAGATTGTGGAGGAGGCCGAAGACCAGTCGCCGGCTCCGGTGTTCCCGCCGGAGAAAAACTTATTTGGACCTACGTGCCAATCCCCAGGGGATCGAAGAAATTGCCGCGGCGCGGCAATATCTGCCGCTGCGGAATTTCCTGGACTCCGTCAACAGCGAGGAATCGATATTCGCCACGGCAAGCGCTAGCACGAAATCGGATTTGCCGGCCGCCGTGTCCGCCGGCCCTGCGTATGAATTTGCGTCGCAGGTCACCATCGTGTTTGCGGAGCCTACTCTCAATTGGGAGCGGAGACATTACGTGGATCTCAGTTCCGGCTTGAAGGAACTCCTCGAACGCGACACGACAGACACGGCCCGGGCGACGCTGCGGACATCTTCCTGCGAATTCACAGCCGAAAACCGGCGCGGATATTGCCTGAGCATTCGTCTGGTGGCGGAAGGCAGCTCGGCGCAACAGGCGGAGTTACGGTGGGGATTAGGACTGGCCCGCATTCAACAGGCGCTTCTGTTTCGATCCCGCACCTTGAAACAAAAGATCGCTGAATGAATTTGGCGACCGGGTTCCTGCTTCGTTCAGGTCACGAAGGAACATCCGATGCGCGTCGCGCCGGAGCTTCCCTGCTTTTGATAAATGCGGCGCAAGCTGACGCGAACGGGAGGCAGAATGGGCACGTGCAGAACGGCGTGAAAGGCGTCATTAAATTCTTCCGGACGTGAAGTCTCCACAGCGACCCCGCCATAACCCAAATCCACCACGCGGGCCGTGCGTTCGACTCCCTCCCCGATAAGCGCGTAGGCACGCGTATTCGCAAGTGATACACGCTCCCACCGGCGCCGTTCCGTGCCCGGTTTTCTTGGTTCGCTAATTGGAGATGGTTCAACGACAGGCGTCGGAGGAGGCGCAACATTTTGCTTTGGTTCCGGGACTGCCGGGCGTGGGCTCGTTGTTACCGCCGGCGCAGGCTCCGGGACGCGCGTTCCGTTCTTGAGCTGATAAAGCCTTTCATCGGCCACGCGGATCAGAACTTCCTGCAGCTCGCCGTCTTCGGGATAGACGGCAAGACCATAATCGAGCGCCAGGGGAACTCCAAGATTCAGAGGCTCGATGGAAGTGGCGTAGGCGGCGCGCAAGCGGCGGCTCAGCGTGGCCGCCTGCTCCGTGTCGGATTGGGGAAGCAAGATCGCGAACTCATCTCCGCCGATCCGGAACGCATAGTCTGAAGTACGCAAGGATTTTCGCAGCGTGGCCGCCGCCATCTGCAGTAGCGCATCCCCCTGCGGATGGCCGAACTTGTCATTCACTTCCTTGAAGCGATGCAAGTCGAAAACAACGAGCGCGAGCTTGTGCGTATAGCGGATTGACCGGTTGAGTTCTTTCTCAAAGTAGTCGTCGAAAAAGCGCCGGTTATAAAGGCTCGTCAACGGATCCGTCGCGGCATTGATTTGAAGCTTACGCAGTTCCTCGTACTCCATCAGAATCGGCAAACGCAAAAGGCCCGCGGTTGCCAGCACATCCACCAGGGCAGCCTGCAACGGGACTCTCTTGCCGATACTCTCGGAAAGTTCACGTTTGCGCGCCAGCACCTGATCCCACAGATCGAGGCTCTGCGTTTCCGTGATTTCAATCTGCGCAATCGAGCGGAAGAACCGCTGCAAGAATTGCCCGCGGCTGGAGCGGTCCAGTGTTTCGAGCGTGTCCGTCAGTAGCTCGAGGAAAGACTCCTCGGCGGACCAACGTGGTGGGTTGGGGTCACCAGTTTGCGCCATCAAGATTACCGTTTAAATTCCAGAGTACCTCAACGCGGGACGGGCGTGGAGATCGGTGCGTAGAAGCATGTGCACGGGAACGGCCATAGGCCGCGCACAAGCTCGATTAGTCTATTACTTGTAAATCATTGAGCCAGAGAGAGTAAGAACTTCCCGGCCCTTGCTAGATCATAGCGACTGGGCACACCAGGGGGCAAGGTGCAAATGTTTTCATACTCTTTGGGGATTTTCCGTTACCTTAGTTTCACTTTGGAGTATTTTCCGACCCTAATCCAGCGCCTTCAAAAACTCCACGCCTACCAAATAGAACCCGTCCCCGGCGCGATGGCGGCGCACACGCGCCTGAATGGGAGGAGTTTCGGGAGGCAGCGTCGCGGAAGGTGACGACGGAGCCGGGATCGTCAGGTTTATGACTTGATTGTTCCGTATGGCCCGAGCCGTCGCAAGGTACGCACCCGTGGCGCTAATATCGAGCGTCTTCGTGAGGTCGAGAAATTCCAATCCGGCGGCGTCCGTACCTCGGACGAACATTGGAATTTGTACGTGAATCCGCTGAGAACGCCGGCGCTCAGCGGGGGTTAAGCGCATACTCGCTCTTTGTCATAAAATAATTTGGGAAAGTAATTTCCCTCCTTAAAAGTCTAGTACTTTTGAACTAGTACCCTGATTTGAGGAGCACATCCATTGCCAGCAATTAGCCAAAAATAGCGTGCTCACAAGTCATTTATATACAGTCGGTTGCACCTGCCTCCCGGCCCGTGGAATTCCTTTACCACAACCTGTCCACGCACAGGTGGCGAGAGGTTTACTACAATTGTGCAAAATAGAACCCATTTACCATTGACACCGCAGTCGGGTTTTGACAGTATCCGGTTGGTTTCCCGCTAACAAGCCGAAGTGAATCAAATGGAATTCTCCGCTTTCCACAAAGCGGACAAGTGTCCCGAGGAGAGCCAGTTGAGACGCGGTCCTGTCATCGAGCTGCCAGCAAACGAGCCGATCCCGGCGAGCGTGATCGCAAGTCTTATCGACTTGTTGGAACAGCCCATTCTGATTTCCGACCGGACTGGACGGATTCTGCAGGCCAACTCGCGCGGGAGACAGTGCCTTGCCTCTCACGGCTTTTCGATCGACTCGCATTTCAATTTGTTTTCCGACTTGCTGGTCATCAATCCCAACGTGATTGCCAACCGCATCGAGGGCGGAGAACATCCTATCGATTCGAAGTTCGATTGCTGCGGCGGCGCGGCCCGCGCGCGCATCCAGTGGCTTCCGGAAACGGACTGGCTGGTCGTTCGGATCGAAGACGTGGAAAAGCGCGCCGACACGGGCCAGACCACTGCCACGCAGCACACCGTGCAGGAATTGCTGCAGGAACGCGAGATCACTTACCGAAATCTGCTCGCCGCGTACTTGCGGCTTCAGGAAGTCAACCGTCAGAAGACCGTGTTCCTGGCGTCGGCCGCGCACGAATTGAAGACGCCCCTCGCCGTAATCAAGGGCTACTACGATTTACTGCTATCAGGTTCCCTCGGCAAATTGACCGACAAGCAGCGCGACATCCTCCAGGAATCGAAAGAAAGTTGCGAGCGCCTGGTTCGCCTGGTTTCGATGTTCCTGAATTATTCGGCGCTGGAGAGCGGCAAGCTGGTCCTGCATCTGCGCGAAAACGATCTGCGAGATTGCCTGAGCGAATTGGCAACGCGCTGGCACGAGGCGTTTGTGCGCAAGCACGTCCGGCTCGACACGATTCTGAATACCGACATCCCGATTTTCAAATTCGATTACCAGAAAGTGCAGCAGACCGTGGCCAATCTGCTGGACAATTCACTGAAGCACACGCCCGCGGGCGGAAACGTCACGTTCCGCGCGGAGCTGCACTTCTGGGAACGGCGGTCCGCCGAGGAAGTACAGACGCAGGATCGCCGGCGCGAGCGCGCTCAACATCCCAATTGCATCAAGGTCTCCGTCTCGGATTCCGGTCCCGGGATCGCTTCCGAGCATCACCAGGAAATTTTCGAGGATTTTGTGCGCGTAGACCGCACCTCGTCGGGGATGGGTCTGGGGCTGGCGATTGCCAAGCGGCTGGTGCAAGCGCATCGCGGCAAAATTTGGGTGGAGAGCGAACCGCGGCGGGGCTGTACCTTTACGTTCCTGCTGCCGATAGACAACGTATAGCGGAATTCTGGCAAGACGAAGGTGGGGCAAATGGCTGATAAGGAAAGAATCCTGGTAGTGGACGACGAGCCCAGCATACGAAAGTATCTGGGCACGCTGCTCGAAGTGGACGGGTATCAGGTCGAAGCAGTGACGTCGGGAACGGAAGCGATTAAGAAGATCGAAAACGGCGAACGGCCGGACTTCATCATCCTGGACGTTCTCATGCCCGAATTGAATGGTCTCGAGACCTTGAAGCAGTTAATGCAGATTGACCGGACCCTCAACGTGGTCATGCTTTCCTGTTCCAACGAAGTGGGCACCGTCGTCGAGGCCATTCGCCTGGGCGCGCAAGATTACCTGACCAAGCCGTTTGAAAAAGCCGAGCTCGACGTGGCCATGCTGAAGTGCCGGCAAAAGCAGCAGTTGCGCGCGGAAAACAAAGCGTTGCGGGAATACTGCGACACGATCACGGAAGACCTGTGCTTCCTCGCCGCCAGCCCCCAGATGGTCCGAATCCGCCAGCAGATCCTTCAAATCGCTCCTGTGGACGTACCCGTGTTCATTTACGGGGAAAGCGGAGTCGGCAAGGAAGTTGTCGCGCGCATGATTCACATGCGCTCGACGCGCCGCAACCAGGCCTTCATTAAAGTGAATTGCGCCGCGCTCCCCGGCGAATTGCTGGAATCCGAATTGTTCGGCTTTGAACAGGGCGCCTTCACCGGCGCGGTGCGCTCCAAACCGGGCAAGTTTGAGCAGGCCACCAAGGGCACCATCTTCCTCGACGAAATCGCGGAAATGAGCCCCCATTTGCAGGCCAAGCTCCTGCACGTCCTTCAGGACCACCAGTTTTCGCGTCTGGGCGGACGCCAATTGATCGACGTGGATGTGCGCGTCCTCGCCGCCACCAACGTGGAGATTCAGGAGGCGATGAAATCGGGGCGCCTCCGGGAAGACTTGTACTATCGCCTCAACGTGCTCTCGATCAATGTTCCTCCGCTGCGCGAGAGGGCCTCGGAAATCCCGCTGCTCTTCCGCCATTTCCTTCAGAAATACAGCGAAAAATTCCACAAGGAACCCATGGTTCCTTCCCAGCATTTGCTGGAAGCCGCCGTGCGTTATCCCTGGCCGGGAAATCTTCGCGAACTCGAAAATTTCGTGAAACGATACGTCATTTTGGAAGACGATGAGGGCAGCTTCCGCGAACTGCTGGAAATGTCCGCCACGCGCCAGCGAATTTCTCCCAGAGAAGAAGCTGCGCCGGCGCGCGAACAGGGCTTGAAAGCGCTGGTGCGCAGTTTGAAGGATGAAGCCGAGATGGAAGCGATCGCGGATGCTCTCGAAAAAACTCATTGGTGCCGCAAGGATGCGGCCAAGATGCTGGGCATCAGTTACAAAGCGCTGCTCTACAAGATTCGCCAGTTCGGACTTGATACCGGGCGCCCAGCGCGTGCGAGCAGCAAGAAAGATAGTGGAGGAGGAACTCCCAGTTCAGGGTCCGCACCATCTGATCTTGCGCCGGCAGGCAAGCATGGCTAGTGGGGCTAGTACCTGCAACGGATTGGTCATAGAAGGCGGTGAATTTTCCAGTAATGCCCGTAACGCGATTCGTTCAGGGGTGTGGAATCGAAATGAGAAAGTTAATGCAGCTCGGTATAAAAGTGGAACTTCTCATTTCCAATGCGGTATTTATTACTAGTGAAATGGGGGCTTGTCCAGCATTCACACAACGTCGGGGCTGCGGTTTACGAGCAATAATCGATATTTCAGAGGGGCCTAACGGCTTTAGATCGAGGCATACAGACTCGTTTCTGCTTTGATCGTCGGTAGGAGCTAAGTCGTGACGTAAAATGTTCCACCACTTTGGAACTTCAATTGCTCCTTTTTCTTAGTCGGGGTGGGTGAAGTGGGCTGAAAAAGGGGTCCGGGGGAAGAAGAAGATGACAGAGCGTCGAACTGCTCGTCGATATGACCTGTCTTTGCCGGTCATTATCCGGGTGCCAATTGAAAAAGAGATATCCTCGCGCAGCGGAAAGACGCGCGACATTTCCACACGCGGCGTTTACTTTACGATCGATCAGGATCTGGGTGCGGGAGCCGAGCTGGACATTACGCTCACGCTACCCGCCGAAGTGACCCGCGGTTCCGAAGTTTTCATTCGCGCGATGGGCAAAGTGGTTCGGGTCGACAAGAGACCGGAAAATGGCTCCTCTCGAGTCGGCATTGCCGCGGTCATCGAGCGCTACGAAATAATTCGCACGGAACCCTCCACGCAATAGTTCTTTCGTTCCTTTTTCACGAGGCAGTCGCAACTCCGCCAAAAGGGTGGCCTGCTTTCGTTCGTCCGGAAATCCTGATTTGACATTGAATCTGCAAAATCGATTCTTCCCTTCGCATTCGCGCGTTCCGGTTGTCCGGCTCCGGGCGGTTTGGTTCACGCATTTTTCGAGTCCGCCGCCGGCGCGCGCTCCTGACACTTCATAGACGAATCCTTTTTCAGACGATATAATCCCGCCACTGGGAGGCGTTCCGTATGCCGCGCGATTCACGCGGCTCCATCGCAAATGAATTCGCCGACCCTGGACCTTTCCATCGTTATCCCGGCATATAACGAGGAGCTTCGCCTTCCAAAAACCCTCGAATGCATCTTTGCCTATTTGCAAGCCCGGCCCTATCGGGCCGAGGTAATCATTGTCGATGATGGATCTTCCGACCGGACCATCGAAATCGTGATCGCCTGCCGGCAAAAATATCCCGGGCTGCGCCTGGTCTCGAACGGGGAGAACCGGGGAAAGGGCTTCAGCGTGCGCCACGGCATGATCGAGGCGCAAGGGGCAATCGCGCTGTTCACCGATGCGGATCTGTCGACACCCATAGAGGAAGCCGACAAGCTGCTTGCTGTCATGCGTGAGCAAGGATATGACGCCGCCATCGGCTCCCGCGCGCTGGATCGAACCCTTATCGAAGTTCATCAATCCGTGATCCGCGAGCAGGCCGGGATTTTCTTCAATCGCCTGGTGCGGTGGATCATGGGAATTGAATTTTCCGACACGCAATGCGGGTTCAAAGCGTTTCGCATGGAACGCGCGCGGAGTATTTTCGAGCAGCAGCGCGTGGAACGTTTCGGCTTCGACCCTGAGATCCTGTTTCTGGCCAAGCGCAATGGGCTGCGCGTGGCGGAGGTTCCCGTGCGCTGGTCGCATGACTCCGCAACGAAAGTGAACGTGGCCGCGGACGGAATCCGGATGTTCCTTGAATTATTGTTGATCCGGTGGAACGCGATGCTGGGACGCTATCCCCGGGCTCGCAAGTCCTGAGCAAATGTCAGGGAGCAGCCATATCCGGAGAGCGGCCATGCATCCAATTCTTCGTTTGCGTTCTTTGCATCCGTAATCGATCATGGGTTCGTAACGTAGGACAGGCTTCAGCCTGTCTCCGCGGCGGCGAGTACGAAAATAGAAGCTGACAGGCTGAAGCCTGTCCTACCCAAATTCCTGATGGAGTCGCGTGAATCCGAATGAAGGTATCCGTCGTAATCCCGGTCTATAACGAGCGCGCGTTCATCGAAGAGGTGCTGCTGCGGGTGCAGGCCTCGCCGATCGAGAAGGAGATCATCCTCGTCGACGACAAATCCACCGACGGCACGCGCGGCCTGCTGGAGGATTTTGACAAGGCGCAATCGGAAGGCAAGCGCGAAGTCGCCGTGCAGAACGGCAGAGCCCGCTTGTCGCTCGAAAATATCCGCTTCCTCTTTCAGCCCCAAAACGCCGGCAAGGGAGCCGCGTTGCGGCGTGGATTCGAGGCGGCCACGGGAGACATCGTTCTGGTGCAGGACGCCGATCTCGAGTACGACCCAAAGGATTACGGAAAACTGCTCGAACCGATCTTCGAGGACAAAGCCGACGTGGTCTACGGCTCGCGATTCCTGGGCGGCCCGCAGCGTGTCCACTATTTTTGGCATTACGCCGGCAACAAGTTTCTGACGCTGCTGTCCGACATCTTCACTAACTTGAAACTCACGGACATGGAGACTTGCTACAAAGTCTTCCGCCGGGAAGTCCTGCAGAATATCAAACTCAAATCGGACCGCTTCGGATTCGAGCCGGAAATCACCGCCAAAATCTCCAAGGGCAACTGGCGGATCTACGAGGTCTCCATATCGTACGCCGGCCGCACCTACGCGGAAGGCAAGAAAATCACCTGGCGCGACGGAATCTCCACGCTGTGGTGCATCATCCGGTTTAATTTGTTTGATTGAGCTCGGGAGCACTCACGAGGGTTTGCAATGAGCGGGAGATGTCCTCTGCCCTAGGCGTAACTCCCAAGTGGATGAATAGAAAAGAGAATAGAGCAGACCACCTGCTTGCGAAAACTTTTCCAAACCAAATTTCTTCAGTGCTTTTGTTCCACGTCGAATTCGACCAGTTCTTTGTCCTTGTTGAGGCGGTCGACAAAGGCGCTCAACGCCTGCATGAGCGCTTCAATCAAGGCCTTTTGATCTCCGTTCGGCTCGTCCGAGAGTCCTGGGGGAGGCACGGTGCTAGCCGCCTTTCTTTGCAATGCGTGGGCCCATGGATTCCCGAACGGCAAGGCGGGCGCGATGATGTTGCGCTTTCAAGGCTGAGACGGTCAGGCCCAGACGCTGCGCGGCTTCCTTTCCTGAGAAACCTTCGAAGTCGCAGAGCCGAATGATCGCGCGGTAGTTTGGGGGCAAACCTTCGAGAATCCGGGCGAAAAGGTAAGACAACTCCGCCTGTGCGCACGCTCGTTCCGGGTCCGGCCTCGGATCAGCAGGAATTTCCCACGCAGCAATCTCACTGTCGTCTTCCGAAAACTGATCATCAATGGAAAGGATTTGATGGGCGCGCCGCTTGCGCAGTTTTGCCAGCGCGGAGTTACGGATGATGGAAAACAGCCAAGTCGAGAATTGAGAGTTCCCTTTGAATTGGTCAATGTGACGAAGGGCGGAAAGCAATCCGTCCTGCAAAGCGTCTTCCGAGTCATGGCAATTGTGAAGGACGCAATCCGCCACTCTGAACAGCAGGGGCATGCAGTCTCCAAACATTTCATCCAAACTTTCGCCACCATTGATAGCTGTCAAACATACTGCCTTGTCTTGAGCGCGATCAAGATGGCAATCCAATTGTTCGATCAAGCGTTCCTCCTGATGGCTCCGAATGATGAAAATGGCCAATTCTTTCCGAGGTAGGGGCAATTCATGTGCCATCCGTTAAAGATGAGCATGACTCAAAATTAGGAGGACTCTTTCTGACCAGTAGACAAGAATTAAAAGATGGGAGAACCATTCACTAAGTGCAAGAAACGAAAAGGATCGTCACCCTACGGCTCAGAGGAGATTGATTTTCGGTCCAACCTTAAGTTTTGGAAATAGAGGAGCGCAAAAC
>CAVYHH010000003.1:0-161277 GCA_963768275.1 uncultured Acidobacteriota bacterium | reverse complement strand
CAAGTGATCCATGTTTTGGGCATCCAGTGGAGTGTAACGGTGCTGTCCCACATCGTGGCTGCCTGCCCAGGGTTTGCCGTCGTGAATGGTAGAGAACTTCCGGAAATTGCGTCCGCGCCGTTGATTGGCGGCAGCAAGGTAAGATAACGGCCAGCGTTCAGGCCATCCGACCGCCACCGAGCGTAATGGCGTATTTGTCCTTGTCGAACCAGAAGCGGTTATAGAGCATCCAGCCAGCAAAGGAGTCTTTGGGGCCGCCGGGCCCATTATGGTAGCAAGTCACGCCAGGACCATATTGGCAGCCGAGGTCGCCGGTGAAGGACATCGCGATCTTGGAAAGGCCAGTGCTGTCCGGATGGTTGTATTCCCGGAGCTGGACGCTGTCATCCGTGTGTATACGCGATGTTGCTGGGAGACAGAGATTTCCGTCCCCATGCCGTAGTTGTTGAACACAAACGCGAGCCACGGCGTCGGACGCCACAGGATCTGGCCTCCCAGTCTAGGCGGGCATTGAACCTGTTATAGGACTGCCAGCCATTGATGATCCATGGTTCAATTTTGAGCTTCTCTGTGGGGAACCACTGGATACGCAAGCCATTGAAAAACCATGGCGTGTTCGAGGACACGTAGGATGGCTGGTAGGTCCAGTTGTCTAAAGTTGTAGTAGCTGAACAGGCCGATGTAGGACACGAAAATTCCTGCATCGATGTTCAGCCCATGGGTGACGTTGAAATGGTATCCGCCCTAGGCTTCCGAAATGTATCTGTAGGCGCCGCGAGTCCCATGGGCCTCTCGAGGGCTGGCATCGTTGCGGGGCGTCGTGGTGGCGAACATACCGTACATCAAATGATTCGGCCGCGAACGTCATCCGAAGTCGCCGCCGAAGCTCAATTGCTCGAACTGAAATTCGCTGGAGCGGAACCCCTCGGTCGAGCCTCCCATGTGGGATCGCTCGGATGGTTGAAACCGATCCAAGTAATTGACGTACCTGATTTCCGGAGTGAAGTATTTTGTGCGACGATCGGCGTCGTCGCCCGGCTCGTGCCGTTCATCCATCCGTAGTCTGCGTCGCGAATGGAGTAAAGTTTCCACTCCGCTCGTTTCTTCGGGCGCCTGGAGAGCCTCTGGAACCATCGGTGCTGGAGGCGTGTCAGGTTTTGGAGCGACTGCCGCTGCCGCCGCCGGTTGGTCCGTTGCCACACGACCCTTCAATTCCGACTCAAGCTCGTCGATGCGCTTCGCATGGCGGCCAATGCGTCCGCGACCGCAGCGGGGATTGGTTGGCTGGAGGGGGTTTCGGCAGTCTTGGGTGTTTCGCTGGAGGTTGCAGCGCTAGTTGCCTCCGCCGTTCGGACGGTTCCCTCGGAACCCCCTTCAGCAGTGGGTTGAGGATCGGCCACGCGCAGGCTCCCGGCTCTGCGCGATAGTCGCCGTTGTAGGTCCGGTACCCGTTTCCGAGTTTCTGAGTATTGACGCGCTCCGGTCTGATTTGAGCGAGATATCAGAATTGACTCTCTTTCCCGGAATTACGTCGACCTCGATAATTCCTGTCGAGGCGTACCCGTCAATCCTTGCGCTCATTTGATAGTGGCCCGGCTTGAGACTCTTGAAGGTATAGCTGCCATCTTCGGCGCTGACAGTGGAGCGCTCCACGTCCACATCCGCGTTGAGAATGACAATCCTTGCACCAGCCATGGGCAAGCCGCTCGGATACCGCGCGACCCCGTAAACGTCACCGGGAGCATGGTCCGCGCTAAGGACGTGTGTTTCCGGCTTCGCCTCGCTATCAAAGGTACTAAAATTACTATCGGCTGAACCCGACCCAAAAGGCGTTCCAGAAGACATGCCCGGTTGTGAAGGCACCCCTGTCTGCGCCCGCAATGGGACACTGAACAAGAGCAGGGAAAACTGAACCTCACCCCGGCCGATAATATTCCCCTCAAAATCGGTCTTCGTTTCATATACACCTTCCTCATAAAATTAACTGCTGGTCTGCAAACTAGGGGGTCGCGCGTCAACGGCGCATAAAGGGATTGATTGAAACTTTGATTGCCAGACATAAACGAATTGATATCCATCGAACGATTTCCTTTCGCGCCGCAATGCGCCGCGGTACATTTCGTCCCGCCCCGCCTGCGTTTTGTGAAGGTCCGCAACCTGTTCCCCATTGAAATCCAATGAGGTATGAGCGGTTGCGAGCCCTCTTCCTTCTTAACGTTCACGAATCCAGATTAGTTTGAGGATAATAAGGAACGCATAAACGATCTGCGCTATTCAGATAAACGGTGATAAACAGCGGCGTGAAAGATTTGTATTCCATATGGCTGGTTGCATTTCACGAGTCGCGAGGACAGATGCTACCTGGGGCGGAAGGACTGGGGCGAGAAGCACTGCGGAGAAGAAGCGGAAGTGATGCCAGACTGCCAGCTATTCTTGCGGGACCGTCATCAGGCGTTTCGGCAGTGCGTTCTCTTCTTGGAGAACGTCCCGGCTGAAACGCTCTGAGCTTTGTTTCATGACGCTTAGTTCTTGGCAGGAGCGACGGAGGTCGCTTCTACCGTGCCCATCAGCGCGTATGAGGCGGTCGGTTCGTCCGTGTTCAGACGCCCGGCGACGGTCACGTCTTGACCGGACATTTTCGCCAGCACATTCTTGTCCCCTGTCAGGCGGTAGATCTTGTTTCCGGAGACAATGGTGTACTGGCCGCCCATGAAGTTAGCGCAATACTGGATGGTCTGGGCAACGCTCATCCCTTTGCGCGGAGTTACCGTGCCACCGCCGAATCTCGAACAGCTCACTTTTCCGGTGATGGTCACATTGTCTGAATTAGACCTCGTGGACGATTGGGCCGCCGGCGCCGCCAACGCCGCGAACGGGCTGGCGAGAACAGCGAAAAGCCCTGCGTAAATCGCTACTTTTTTCATGGTGGCTCCTTTGTAGTCGCTTCCCCTTGTGAAAATCCGACGAACTGATCCACTAGAATCATTTCGATCGTGCCGCTTGGTTTGAGCCAGAGCCAAACCATTGTGGCAATGATCAAAACTCTCTTCGCAGATGCGTTCATCGTTCACGTAAACGAATGTAAACAATCCGGAGTCAACGAGGCATAAACAATGCGTACGAATCGGGTAAACAGATAAAGAATTGTAGACACAATCGAAAGGAATTATTCGGGTGTCTGGAGGCGGTACCCGACAAATGGTTCCGTTAACAAAAATTTAGGCTCTCGTGGGGAAGCCTCTATCTTCTTCCTCAACCGGTTAATGAAGACGCGCAGGTATTTTCTTTCGTCCACATGCTCGGAGCCCCAAACTTCCCGCAGAAGTTCCCGGTGAGGGATCGTCCTGTTGCGGTGCGTGGCAAGATAGAGGAGCAGATCGAATTCCTTGGAAGTTAGTCGAATGGGTTTGCCGGCGACGATGACTCGTCGCGACTCAAAATTGATTTCGACATCATCCAATTTCAGGCGGGTCACTCCGGAAATTTCCAGGGAAGGCGTTCTCCTCAATACAGCCCGAATACGGGCCAAAAGCTCTCCCATGGCAAACGGCTTGGTTACGTAGTCGCAAGCCCCGGCATCCAGCGCTTCGATCTTGTCCTCACCGGCCTCACGGACGGTCAACATGATGATTGGCGTAGAAGACATCGCGTGGACTTCCCGGCAAGTCTCCACGCCCGATATCCCCGGCAGATTAATATCTAGGATTATCAAATCGTACTTCTCGGTACGGGCCAGCTCCAGGGCTTGTTCGCCCGATCCGGCTTCGTCGACTTCATAGCCCTTTGCATCCAGCGTCGTGTGCATGACGCGACGAATCTGCGGGTCGTCATCCACGACCAGGACACGGCCTTCGTTCGGTTTCATTCCCATTCTCGGAATGAAGCGCGTGTATGGGAGACTCGAAGCCAATTTGCCTCCGCCTCTGATCGCCAACTCATTTCTGTTTCAACGCTCAGAGACAATTTCATTTTGTTTTCACCTTCCAAATATGCCGGGCTTAGGCTTCATTGAAGACCCGATAGCCAAAATCAACTTCCACGTTTTCAAGAGATAGAAACCTCGTTTGCCCGCACATGGAAGATGTCGCATTTAGGGTAGGACGCAAATGGTCAACAACACATAAACAAACCATATGGGCGAAGTTAATAGGCGTATATGCGTTGGAAATAAAATTTCTATACACGTCAGTGAGATGAGTTCTCCTGAGAGAGCAACGCATCAGTTAAGGAGGGCTTTGGCAGATTCCTGTGAGCAAAGGGAGGAATCTCTTTTGAATAATTACAGGGATCCCTCGCCCTTTACTCCTCGGCAATACATGACGGTCTTGCAGAATGTCCCAGCAACACGGTAAACAATGCATAAATAAGAAATCTAGATCACATAAACATAAATTGACGGTCCATTTCCCCCAATAAATTGTTCCGACTGCAAAAAACCTTGGGCTAATATGAAGCGGTGTCAAGACAACTGTCCCTTCAGGCGGGCGGGTGCATCGCGAGTATCGCGGCGGTTGGTCTCATTACGATCGTTTACCGGCATGAGTTCCTTTACATCAGGTTGACGACCATCGTCTTGACTTACCTGCTCGCGGTGCTCGTTGCTTCTGCCGTGTGGGGCCTCGGAATTTCCGTTTTTATGTCTCTCATCTCAGCGATGTGCGTCGATTACTTCTTCTTACCGCCCGTCGGCACATTCAATATTAACGATCCTCAGGATTGGGTCGCTCTCCTTTCCTTTCTCATTACCGCGGTAATTGGGAGCGATCTATCCACGCGAGCGCGCCGCCAGGCGGAGGAAGCCAAACGGCAGCGTAATGAAGTCACCCGACTCTATGATTTCAGCCAGCGTCTTTTGGGAGCACGGAACCGACTCGAGCTGATGAACGAAATCCCCTTTCAAATTGTTGAGCTATTCCAAGTCCGGTCTGTGGCGTTTTACCTCTTGGCGGGCAAAACCGTCCATCGTTCAGCGACTGGCATTGTGGAAGTGGAGGACGCTTGGCTAAAAGGGGTTCAAGCACGCGGTGCCTTCGAGGTCGACCTAGTAAAGGGTCTATTCTGTAGCCCTGTGCGTCTCGGCGCGCAATGCATTGGCAGCATTGGCATCGCTGGCTCAACGATATCGCCGCGAACGCTTGAAGCGATCGCCACACTTATTGCGGTCGCGATCGACAGGGTGCAGGCGATCGAACTTCTGAGCAAGACCGAGGCAGCGCGAGAGAATGAACGGCTCAAGTCGGTCTTGCTCGACGCCCTTGCTCATGATTTCAAGACTCCGCTCACGTCGATTAAGGCGGCGGCCACTAGCCTCCTAGAAGATCTGGAATTCAATAAGCGGCAGCGAGGGGAACTTCTGGTCGTCATCGATGAGGAATGCGACCGGATCAATCGGGTGATTGGCCAGGCGATCGAAATGGCTCAGCTGGACGCCGGCGAGGCCAAGCTTCAACCGGCGCCGCATTTCGTAAGCGAACTGATCACCGCGGCGCTGGAAGATTGCGAGAGCGTCCAGAAGTCGCGTCCGATCCGAACCGAAGTGCGGCCGCAGGACGCGCGAGTGTATTGCGATTTATTCTGGGCCAGAAAGGTCCTCGGCCATCTCCTCCGAAATGCGGACCTGTACTCCTCACCGGGAGAGCCCATCACGATCACCACCGAGGAAAAAAATGGATTTGTCATTTTTCACGTCGCGGATTTGGGACCAGGAATAGAGAAATCGGAAATCGATCAAATTTTTTCCAAGTTCTACCGGGGCAAAAGCCAGCGGCACCGGGTCCCCGGGACTGGGATGGGCCTTGCCGTTGCCAAGGCAATTGTCGAAGCCCACGGAGGAACCATCGGGGTCGCCAGCGAAGTAGGCCGTGGATCGGTCTTCACCTTCAGCTTGCCAATCCAGCCGGTGACGAAGGGCGCACAGTGAAGCTCCCGCCGATCCTTGTAATTTCTCTCTAAACTCTAAGTCGCTTGGGCCTGGCGGGCCTGCTCCGGCAATTCCAATCGGTATCCGACCCACGGTTCCGTCAATAAATATTTGGGAGAACTCGGGGACGCTTCGATCTTTTTCCGCAACCGGTTCACGAACACGCGAAGATATTCCTGCTCGCCTCCGTAGTCGGGGCCCCAGACTTCCTGCAGCAGTTCCCGGTGAGTAATTGTTTTGTTTGCGTGCGCGGCAAGATAAAAGAGCAGGTCGAACTCTTTCGTCGTCAGCCGGATTTGCTTGCCATCCGCGACGATTCTCCGGGCCTCAAAATCGATTTCGATATCGCCCAGTTTTAATTGCTTGTCTTCCATTCCCGCGGGAAAACTCGTTCGCCTAAGCAGAGCGCGGATTCGCGCCATCAATTCGGACACGCTGAACGGCTTGGTCAAATACCCGTCGGCGCCGGCGTCGAGCGCCTGGACTTTGTCACGCTCCGCGCCGCGCACCGTAACCATGATAATGGGGAGGTCGGACGCAAGGCGAATCTCACGGCACGTTTGCACGCCGGAAATGCCGGGCATATTGACATCGAGAAGCACGAGATCGTACTTTTCCGAACGGATGAGGTCCAACGCCTCATCCCCCGTACGAGCGTCTGAAACTTCGTAGCCCTGTGCGACCAGGGTCGTGCGCATCACGCGCCGAATCTGCGGCTCGTCGTCCACCACCAAAATATGCCCCATGCTCATTTCGCACCTCTGGTCCGCAGGACGGCTGGATCTTCTGCAAGCCTATCTGCAAGAGTAAGGTAACCTAAAAGCAGTAAAGAGCGTGTAAGCATTTCACAGACAATACCTAAAGACTTTTGTATGAACGGTTTGGCATGCCTTCGCCCTCTCAGGGGGCGCGACAATCGATGGATCTCGAAACTCGGGGCGTTGACTTAGGCTAGCGTGCGGCGGCTGTTACGGCACCGGTAGATGTCGACTTGATTGAGCTTTGCGAGGCGTAAAGCCAAAAGAGGCGGGCGTGGTAAGCGCCCGCCTCTCCGGTGGTACTTATACAACTGAGGACCCGTTCTGACGATTCCGCAGAGCTTAGAATATTAACTTCAAGCCCAGTTGGACGTCGCGGTTGGCACCCGAGCCGAGGACCGGGTTGCCGGCAGCTTGGTCCGGGGTTTCGTTGGCTAGGCCAAGGACGCCCGCGGACGGATCGTTGTTGACCAAGTGCCCTGCATCCACCTGCCCGAAGAGGGGATGGTTGAGGACGTTGAATAACTCCGCGCGGAACTGAGCGGTAAACCGTTCCTTTATTTTAATGTCCTTGGTGACCGAAAAGTCCCAGGCACGATAGTTCGGGTTGCGGAAAATGTTCTTTCCAACGGTCCCGTATTGCCCGAAGGGGGCGGGATCAGGACGGAGTTGCCCGCTGCGTAGCAACCGGCTTGAACGCGAGGCGGAGACCAGCTGACCCATAGCTTGCCGCTTTCGCCATGCACGTTGCGTTGCTGATGCACGGGTCGGTAGGACCGAGAGGGTCACCCGGGTCCGGCGTTCCACGCGGAAAAATGGGATTCCGGCAGGCGTGGCCTTGAAGTCATTGGTATTGCCGAAGAAGTCCCAAGCTTCCCCCACGGGTTGGGGTTGTTAACCTCATTGGTTCCGCTGAAGTCATTAGCCGAATCCTGAACAGACCAGGGGGTCCCGGGTTGGATGGTTACGATGGAGTTGATCGCCCACCCTTGCAGGAGCTGTGCCGGCGACTTGATGCCGGGGAGTGCGTAGTGCATCTCCAAGGTGAACCGATTCCGGATGTCGTAATCGCTGTTCCCGTAATTCAGATCAGGGAACGAGTTGTTGAGCGGGACCGAGCTCCCGAAATTTTGAGAAACATCGTCCAAACCGTGGCTGTAGGTGTAAGAAGCGGTGAAAGACAAGCCATGGGACGTCCGCTGCGTTAGGCTGATCTGCAAGGCGTTGTAGTGAGACCTATCCTGGTTCGATAGGTGGTCGATGTAGGAAATGTATGGGAACTTCGCGCTGTAGGGTCCCACTTCAGATTGGTCGGGCAGGTCGTGGCGCAGTCGTTGGGTCAGAGGGCACAAGCAGCTAGTCCGGCGGCCGAATACCCAGAGCCCACGGCTGGCGCGTTGATGTCTCTCGTCCCATAAATCTTCACTCCGTGGTTGCCGAGGTAAGCGATATCCAGGGAGAGATTATTCGTGAAGCTGTGCTGAATGTCCATGTTCCAAGTTTCCACATAGGGAACGCGTAGATTGCGGTCGTAGGAGGCCGTGGAGCAAGGCGCTGGCTTAGTGCCGTTAAGGGCAAAAAAGGGTGATCGTGGAAGGGTAAGTATTGAGCGGTATCTTCTTCACGTCCCCGCAGGCGACAACGCCGGAAAATATGGCCGTCCCGGGATCGCCGGAGTGGGGAGCGTGTTACTCTGCCACCCAGTGGTCATACCGGTTGTGAGGGGGTTGATCGTGGCGGCTGCAATGTTGCCGGTGCCCGCCACGCAGTTGCCATTCGTGCAAATCGCGGCCCCCGTCGGAACCTTGCCGAGCCCAACGGCATTGCCGCCGGAATTCAAAAACGCGGAAGAGGGCACGAACTCATACAACATACCGACCCCCGCACGGATCACCGTCTTCTGGTTGCCGAAGACATCCCAAGCGAAACCCGCCCGAGGCGACCAATCGCGGTGATCGGGGTTGTAGGGCGCAGTGATCCCGTCGCCAACCTGCACAAAGCCGGTCGGGGAGTTGGGATCGAAATTGCCCAACTGGTTGTTGGCATCCGCCCAAACTGTGCCGAGCTCATAGCGCACGCCGATGTTGATGGTGAGCCTCGAGGTCGCCCGGTAGTCGTCCTGGATGAAAGCGGCCATGTGATTGGTGTGGACATCTCGAATTGGATTGCCCACGAAGATGGAGGACCCTGACCCTGTGTCTCCTAAGGAGGAAATTTTCAAGCGCAGTGCAGCTGGGGGCCGGGGCGCAGACGTCTGTATTAGTGTTAAATGCGGTACCGGTACCGCCGCTTTTGAAGTTAACTCTCCCCTTGGCGTTGCTGGTTGCGCCCGAATTGGTTTCCACGTAGGTGTACTCGCCGCCAAACTTGAAGGCGTGTTTGCCTTTCAGATAGGAGATGTGGTCGAGAAACTCTAGATTTTGGTTTGGCCCGACGAACTTGGGCCAGTT
Organism: uncultured Acidobacteriota bacterium; assembly: GCA_963768275.1. Lineage (GTDB taxonomy): Bacteria > Acidobacteriota > Terriglobia > Acidiferrales > UBA7541 > Palsa-360. Next base: position 152,149 of record CAVYHH010000003.1, on the reverse strand, counting down.
GCCTCCAAGGATCGTGAATCCCGAAACGCTGACCTTCGGGAACCCGTAAAAGAGAGGGTTGGTTACGCCCGTGTTCATGTCGAAGCCCGTCGGGATTCCGTTCGAGAGGCCCCACGGGGCAGTCGGATTCGCATTATGGTCGACCGAGAAAAACGGCAACCGGTAGTGCGTGTAACCCACCTTGGCTTCGTTGACAATCGAGGAGTTTGGAACATAGGTCCAGCTTCCCGAGCCCACTCGAGCGTTCACGGGAAATAGAGACTCGTAGAATGCCGAAGCGATTGCCGATGGGTTGTCATCCCAGGTGCCTGAGCCATCGCCGATGAAAAACATGCCGCTCAATGTGCTCTTATCGTTGGGGTGATAGTCAACCTTGGCCAAGCCGTTATATGTACCGTTCACGTCCGACGTACCCTCCAAACCGCTAGGAACGACCTGTTTTTGAAGTGGTGCCGCAGAACTGGGTCCCAGGGTTGTACGGAAACACGTTCTCGACGGAACTGGAGACCTGCGTGGGCGTGCAACTGCCGGAAGGGAGGCCCGCCAAGGTGGCGCTGAGCGGGGCCACGTTTGCCCGGCCAATCGCGTTGCAGGCATCTACCATGCTATTGGCGAAATCACCGCCGAGGGTAGCATCCACGGGCGCGAAGACCGCGGCGGTACCTTGCAAGTTCAGCAACTGGGCTTCATAGCCAACATACCAAAACAGCTTGTCTTTCAGAACGGGTCCTCCAGCTGTGGCGCCGTATTGTTCGAACCCCAGCCCCGGCGCCGCCTGGCCCGGTGGATTGAAGAAGTTCAGAGCGTCCCACGAACCGTCGCGGCCAAAGGCGTAGGCCGTGCCGTGCAGGGAGTTGGTGCCGGATTTCAGCCCGACGTTGATGGCGACTCCGGGCTTCCAGCCTACTTCCGCCTTGGGATTCTGCTGGATGTTGAATTCCTGGATGGCGTCGATGGGCAGAAGGGTGGCCGCATCGCCCGCAGGAGCATAGCCATTGAGGAGCTGCTGGCCCTGGCCCCATTCATACAAGTTCAAGCCGTCCAGCATGAACATGGAATCGCCGGGCCGCAGGCCCATGCTGGACTGATTGCCTCCGCCGCCGCCCGGTTGATTGACGAATCCAGGGCGCAGCGTGAGCAAGTTTACGAAGTTGCGGCCATTCAGCGGGAGGTCAGAGATCTTCTGAGTTTCGATATTGCCGGTCAGGGTAGCCGAGGTGGTTTCCACCAGCGGGATCTCTTCGGTTACGGTAACCGTCTGGGCTTGCTCACCAGGCTGCATGGTGATGTCGATCTTGGCTTCTTGACCCACGCCGATGTTCATGCCTTCGCGCGTGTACGTCTTAAACCCCTTGAATTCGACTCGAACCCTGTACGTGCTCGGGTCGAGATTCGGCGCAGCGTACTCGCCGGCCTCGTCGGTGGTCAAAGTTCGGTTCACGCCTTTAAGCGTATCCGTTACGGTCACTGTGGCGCCCGCAATCGAGCCGCCCGATTGGTCTCGAACGGTGCCCAGGATGCGGCCTTGATTGGATTGCGCGTACAGCGAAGCGGAGATCAGCAATACCCCGACCATTGAAGCCAAAACTTTTGCAGCATTCGCAATACTTCCACGCCATGACACGCAGAGCACGGAAAGGTTCATATGCCACCCCTTTTTAAACATCGGTTGAAAATCTGGCCTGTGGATACACCCTCTATGAGCGCGTGTTTAGCACCTGTTTGAGCTGGATGTCAATGTATTTCTTTTTTGAATCTCGTGGCGAGTGGAAAATTCGGGTGTTTCGCCAGCATGGAATGCAGAAAGATGCGTCGCGCTCCAAGTGGAGCGTTCACTGCATGGAGGGCAAAACGGGGTGGAGTCCAAAGGCTTCGTTTTCAAACATGTCCTCGCAAATCGCTTCCCCCGCGCGGGCGTCCGGCCTGATGCGGAACGTTCTAGGCGTCGCATCCCAGGTCTTAGTGTAGGCGATCGGGTCGTCGATCGTGAGGTTGAGCTGCAGGGTCTTGTCGTCCACGCGCCGGAAACGCTCGATGAGGTGCAGCTTGTCGCTGTGCGGGTGGCCCATGCGATCGAGCCAATTGATATCGCTGATACCGACTGTATCGATGACGAATGTATCGCCATCCCACTTGCCGACCGAGTGCCCCATCCACGTGGGCTGAAGATCCGCAGGGTGCGGACGCCCGTCGGTGTAGATTTGGCGTATGCTGCGACCGATGAACATCAGCATGCGGTCCGGCAACTCGACGATTTGGAACGCCGCCTGAACGGCTGCATAAATGCGGGGAACGCCGTTCGGGAGGCAGCTGTAAGCGGGATCATTCGATTGTTCCACTGGGTGCGGGCCGAACGAGGGCTTGTTGGCTTTGAATTTCTCTTCTGCCCAAGGAGTCATGGGAGGTTCCTCCCCGATCAAGGCATAGTTGTACCAAGGCACGCCTCGCGGCGCTCGTAACGCCCAAGTTCCAGACAGACTCTTAACTGGAATTGCGTTCTGGCCCTTTCCCGGTCCCTGCTGGGTTGCATCGGACGGTTCGTCCGATTGAGCGAGGGCAGCGAAAGAGAGTGCGAGCGTGGCCAGCAGGATCATCAGCGAAAAGAGTAAGCGACGCATTCGAAGCTCCATTGTGGTACACTAGACAAACTAAGCAGTCAGTAAAATCAATCCCTCGAGGGTAACATCGGCTTCAGTCCAAACGCCTCGTTGATGAAAATATCCTCGCAGGCTCCTCCGCCGGCGCGCGCGCTCGGCGGCCGCAACTGGAAAACTTTCTTCGCCATCCAGGGCGCCGCGTAGGCCTTCGGATCGTCGATCGTCATCTCCAGTTCCAGCGTATTGTAGGCCACGCGGCGGAAACGCTCCACGAAGTGCAGCGCATCGCTATGTGGATGCCCCATCCGGTCAATCCAGGTTCGGTCATCGATACCGACGGTGTCGACGACGAACGTGTCTCCCTCCCAACTTCCAATCGAATGGCCCATCCACAGCGGATGCAGGTCCTTGGGATGCTGCCGTCCATCTGTGTAGATTTGGCGCACATTCTGCCCAAAGAGCATGAGCGTTCGGCCGGGCTGCTGAATGATCTGCATCCCGGCGGCGATGGCGGCATAGACTCGAGGCACCCCCGGCGGGAAACAGCCGTAGGCCAGATCGTTCGAATCTTCCTTCCTGTACGGGCCGAAGGAGGGCTTGTTAGCTTCGAATTTCGCCACCGCCCAGGGAGTCATGGAAAGGTCTTCTCCTCGAAGCGCGTAATTCCACCAGCCCCCATCATCATTGCCATAAACGCTTTTCCGAGCTTCGCCGACGGGCGGGCGGGCTCCCCAAGTGCCGGACAAATCGTGGACCGGGTTTGGCTTCTGTTCTCCCGCCATTTGCGATGGCGCCGGTTTTGGCTCCTCACCCATTTGGCCAAACATCACGGACGGAAACACCAGTGCCGCTGCCAATAGAACCGAATATGTTAAGTATTTTCGCAAATCAGCAACTCCGGTCTTATTGGCGGTCTACGAGTTTTTCCTGCTCGCACACGCCTTCCCAGTCAAGACTCAGGCCCGGCTGCAATTGGAAGCCCGTTTGTACCGTCCAGGGCTTGGTGTACGCCTTTGGATCCTCAATCGTAATTTCATCGCTGAGGGTGTCGTGGCTGACGCGCCGTATCCGCTCGGTGACGTGCAGCGCTTCGCTATGCGGATGGCCGGCTCGATCCAGCCAAGTCTTGTCATTGAAACCGATCACGTCGATGACCAGGGTATCGCCCTCCCACTTGCCGATGGAGTCGCCCATCCAGAGCGGAGGATCCAGAAACTCGTCATGCGCGCGCCCATCAATATAAATGTGTCGAACGATGCGGTCGTACTCGAACATCATGATCACTTCGTCCGGCAACTGCACGATTTCGATCGGCTTGGGATGGAGATAAATCCTGGGCAGGCCGGGCGGAAAACAGCCGTACACCGGATCGTTGGAAAGCTTCGGCGTTGTTTTATTGGGGCCGAAGACCGGCTTGGCCGCTTTATATTTTTCCTCCCCCCAAGCGGTCATGGGAGGAACCTCTTTGGCAAAGGCAAAACTGGAATACGCGGCGGCACTTGCGGATGGATGTACCAGCCACATGCCAGAAAGGTCGGCCGGCGCCTTTTTGGGAGCCTCCGTGGACGCTGATTTCCCAGCCATTTGAGCGAGCGCAATGGAAAAAGAGGCGAACAGAATTGGCACTGCCAGGATTACACACATCCGGTATTTGCGCATGAAGGCCCTCAGCGGTTCAGAAATCCGCAAATCTGATTTTGTCGCGGCGTCGATGGAATGAGGCCGCTGCCACGTGTCAATTTTCAGTTATCATCGCCGCCGAGTGCGGTGATCTCTTTGCCGTCGGCCATTTGCAGCTTCATCACGCGGATGACGTTGGCCCCGTTCTTGGCGCGATTCCCAATCATCGTAATTTGATCGCCCGGCTTGAACATATCCTTGGTCCACCCACGCCTGTGCAGAGTGCCGGGATTGGTGAATTCGCCGTCCCATTTCACGACCGCGCCGCTCTCGTCGGTCACGTTGATAAAGAGCTGGCAATGGGGATTGATAAAATCAAACTCCACGACCGTTCCCTTGAGAGTCGTGTTTTGCGATGTATCGTATGCGGCCGCTCCGTGGTGCGCGAACATTGGACCAGCAACTAGAAGAAGAACTACAGCAGCGCCCAGAATTACTGTCAGCTTGCGTGTCATCCTATGCCTCCCCTTGTGCATTCAGATCGGCCTAACAACTACCTGAATTACTTTGCCGGTACAAACTTCTGAATCCTTTCGCCCGTCGTGACCTCACCCGTGTAGATGTTTCCTTGCGAGTCCGCGGTGGCAACGTGCAAGCCGTGGAACTGGCCCGGCAGATGCCCGGCGTGCCCAATCCTGCCCGCCACGGAGCCATCGTTACGGTTGAGGATCCACACGACGCTGTTCATCATATCAGCGATGTAGAGATATTTTTGTTGCGGGTCGGGGGAAAAGTTAATGGAGCCCGCCGTATTGTTGCCGCTATTATTGGCCACCGGAAATTCTTTCAAGAATTTGCCCTGCTTCGTGAAGACTTGAATCCTGTCGCCGCCGCGGTCGCAGACGTAAACCAGCCCGTCATTAGAAATGTGCACGCAGTGGACCGGCTCGCGGAATTGCTTGATCGGCGCATCACCGGGAACGCGCGGCGGCAAAGAATCGTTACTGATTTGATCCAAAGGAACGCCGTAGGCTCCCCAGCCGCGCTTGTACGCCCCGGTATCGGAATCGTACACGATCATCCGTTTATTCAAATACCCATCGGCGATGTAGATCTCATGGGCGGCCTCATCCAGTTCCGCTGCGGCGACTCCGCGCAAGAGAAGACTCGTTTGTTGATTGTCCTGCTTCTGCTGATCTTGCTGCTCCACGGCGGGGCCGCGATGGCCAAAATCAGAGATGAACTTTCCATCCGCCGTGAATTTGAGCAGAGTGTCTCCGGACCTGGCGCCCGCGAGCCAAACGTTTCCCTGTTTATCCACAAGAATAGTGTGTTCCGAAGCAGGCCAGCCCGGCGCATAGTTGGGGCCGCCCCAGGACCGCAGGAGGTCGCCCTCGACATTGAATTCCAGCACCGCGGGCGGCGGCACGCAGCATTCCGCGGTGGGCGGAATCAGCGTGGCAAAATTCATGGTCTTATCCAAGTCGCGCGGGCGATTCAGGACCCAGATGTTGTCGTTCTTGTCCACGAACATCCCCGTGACGCCCATAATGGTCCAGTTCACGGGCAGCGGTTTGGGCCAATTGCCGTCCAGCTTGTAGCGAGGAGAATCCTGCGCCTGTAGGGCCGGGGCAATACTCAGCATCAAGCTCAAGCAGAGTCCGACAATCAAGGCACATGCAGTCATCCAATTCTTCCAATAACGCATTTCAGTACTCCTCTCTGGAGTTGCCTGATCGTCAGGCGGCTTAGGAAACGATTCCCGAAAAGAAATGTAAAGCTCAGTATTTTTCTGCCGCTCTATTTGCCGACCTCTGCACCTATTTGCGCTTCGCTTCCTATTAGCTCGGTAAGATTTTCTCGACACACAGGGAAAACCGGCACCGGCGCGAGAACTGTAAGAAAATTTCTTTGATTGCTCCCGAGACTGCGTCCACGCCAGTCCGCTCACAATATGACGCGCCGATCGCAGGGCTGGTTTCAGTAGAGTCATGGAATTTCCCGGCGCGGGGGTGTGAGGTCGATTTCATAAGCCCAGATTGCAGCCGTCGCAGGTTTCCGCAATCTTCGATTTTGAGACTCCGTCGCGTTCAAGATGAAATTGCGAATGGAGATTTATCTTTGCAAGCGAATGAAAGTCAAGCGAAATCCCTTGACATGTTTGAAACTGAATGATACTCCCGCGCATCTAGAGTCTTTGAAAAAATGGCGTGCTGACTGCCCGATCCAAATAATTGCGAGAGTCTTGCCCGGCTCATGCGACGTACGAACGATTTCGCGGTTTGGCGCCGTCCCCGTCGTATTGGGGGGTTATTCCCTGCCGCCCCAAGGAGACACAGATGAATAGGACTCGATACGCGATTGCCGCATTTGTCCTGGCGATTCTTCCCGGGGCGTACCTCGCGCTCGCCCAGCAAAATGTATCGCCGCAACATCCGATGACGTTCTTCGTCACCAGCGTGGGCCTGGGCAAAGGGGCGAACCTCGGTGGATTGGCCGGCGCCGACGCGCAATGCCAGGCGCTTGCCACCGCGGTGGGCGCAGGCAACCACACTTGGCACGCGTACCTCAGCACGCAGGCGAAGAATGGCCAGCCGGCCGTCAATGCGCGCGACCGGATTGAGCAAGGCCCGTGGTACAACGCGAAGGGAGATATGATCGCTCACGATCTCGCCGATTTGCACGGCGACACAATCGAACTCGCGCGTCTCGGCAGCAACCTCAACAAGATGACCGCGCTCACAGAGAAGGGCGAGATTGTTCCCGGCTTGAGCGAAAACCCGAAATGTCCAGGACCGGGTTGCAACGAGCACGAGATGCTGACGGGCTCGCAGCCGGATGGCCGCGCTTTCACAGACACCGCGGACCACACTTGCAACAACTGGACGAGTAACACCGATGGCGTGGCGTTCGGCACCAACTCGTGGGAAGAAGCTGAAATCGGTTTTTCCGATCGCAACGGGGGCAGCAATGGAAACTGGAATTCATCGCACCCCACCAGGGGTTGCAGTCAGAAGGCTTTGCTGGCCACTCATGGCGCGGGAAGATTTTACTGCTTCGCACCAAATTGAATCGCTGTCCTAGTAGATTTTATAGCGTTTCACGGATCGGCTGCTTTCTTGTTGCCCTACGGATCGCCATGTTGCCTGCCGAAAACGGCGGCCGATTGGCCTAAGACGAGGAGAGACAAATGACCAAGAATCTATGGAAAGTTATGCTGGTTATGGTGGCTTTGCTGCTAGTTTCATTTCTGGCGTTGGCACAGGACGGCGAGCAGCAAGGCGGCGCTCAGCGGCATCCGATGACTTTCTTCGTCACGAGCGTTGGTATCGGCGACGGCGCCAATCTCGGCGGTTTGGCTGGAGCCGATGCGCATTGCCTGATGCTCGCTACCGCGGCCGGTGCTGGGAACCACACCTGGCGCGCATACCTCAGCACGCAGGCCAAGGGCGGCCAGCCGGCGATCAACGCGCGCGATCGAATCGGGACGGGGCCGTGGTACAACGCGCGCGGACAACAAATCGCCAAAGAGCAAGCCGATTTACATGGAGACACGCTGGAACTCGCGCGTCTCGGCAGCAATCTCTTTAAGCAGTCGGCGCTGAATGAAAAGGGCCAGGTGATGAATGGCGTGGGGGACACGCCGAACACTCACGACATGTTGACCGGCTCGCAGACGGACGGCCGGGCCTATACCGACAACCAGGACCACACTTGCAACAACTGGACCAGCAACGGCACAGGCAGCGCTCAAGTGGGACATTCCGACCGCACCGGCGCCGGAAACAGGTCCTGGAATTCCGCGCATGCGAGCAAAGGGTGCAGCCAGGACAATCTGGTGAGCACGGGCGGCGCGGGCTTGTTCTACTGCTTCGCCATCAATTAAGCCGCACCGAGGCTCGTGAGTTCGACGTTGGCGTACTCTCACAAATCCGGCCGCTCGATTTCGAAATTCGAAACGAGCCGTTTCCCGCCGCCGGTTCTGAAAGACTATCTTGCTTGCACCGACTTTGCCGGTGATTCAGCGCGTTGGTGCTCGAAGTAATCAATAAAGTCCACGATATGGTCGTTATACTCGTCCGGGTATAGCCGGAAATCGAAATGATCGGCCTTGTTTACGATGATCATTCGTACCTTCGGATTTTGTACCGCGATCAAGTCGTAGAGCGCGAGGCCTCGCGCCAATGGGACCGAGTGTTCGTCGTGCCCCCAGATAATCAGCACCGGAAACGGGAGGACGTCCGGTTGATTCTGGATGCGCGCGAGCAAATCTCTCTTATAGATGTTGAATGGCGAATCCACGGGAGTTGTTCCTGAACGCTCGCCGGCGCCCGCCTTGATCTTCTCCTCGGCCTCTTTCGATTTTGGCAGATCGTTCATATAAACCGCCGCGTCCCAGAACTCCTGGTCCCAATTCGCTTCCGGCTTGTAGGACAGAGCCTGAAGCCTGCACTTCCAGAAAGCCATTTCCGGTTCCTTCGGGCACTTGAGCACAGGGTTCTCGCTGGGCGGGACGCCCGGTCCGAGAGGCGCGGCCGTGATGCTATCCATAATAGTCAGCGTTCTGATGATGTCCGGATGCTCGACGGCGATGAAGAGCGCCATCCCGCCGCCATGCGAATGGCCGACCAGGTTGACCCTGCCCAGTTTCAGAGTTTGAATGAACTGGACGATGTGGTCCATTTCGGCGTGGATGTTGTAGTCCTTGTCCGTCTTGGGATTATCCGTCAGGCCGGAGCCCAGCCGGTCCAGCGCGAAAACGTGAAAGTGCTTGGCCAGGCCGGGGATATTTTTCGCGAAGTAATTCGCGCTGGCGTGGCCCGAGAAGCCTTCCTCCGCATGAATCAATACCATGGGCTCGCCGGTTCCCATTTCGTAGTAGCGCGTCCTGATCCCGTTGACGTCCACGAATTTTGCCTTGAGGCCGTCGATGGAGCCGTCTTCGTTCACGGCCTGTGCTTGGCCGGCGGCAAGCATCATCACCACCGCAAGCATCAGAACTTTCAGCAGTACGGTCCAATCTGCCCAATGGCGGCGCAGACAGGAACTCAACGGAGGTGTGACGCAGCATTCATTCATGATTGACACGAGTTTGTCCTTTCAGGAGCGGGCTACGCAGTGCTTTTATTCACAATCGGCAGCGCTCACTCCTCAGCGCGCTAAGTCACGGGCTCAAACTGACCATATTCTTGTAGCCCACTCTCGCATGCAGCGAGAGGCAGCTCACATGTGTTTTCAACCAACAGCAATATAGTCGCTTGGCGAAAGCTATCACAAAGTGCCTTGACGGGCACAGTGAGTAATACGAAACCGCCGCCACGATTCATCTGATTCGAGAAGGAACACAGGTTTTTCGTCGCGCTGGCGTTACAACGCGCCATCCTCATTCTGGCATGCGACGCCATCATTCTGAACGCTTGGTGAGATACTCGGGCTAGGCCGGGATTCGCGCGCGCGGGCGTTTTCGTTTCCACTCATAGTCCTTGCGCAGCAGGGCCTGGTGTTTCTTGCACTGCGAGCAGATCTCGGCGAATGCCGCTTTCACGCTGGCGAGGACGTCGGACCCTTCTCCCGAGGCATGCAGCGTGCCCGTGGGAAGCGAGAGATTGATGGAGAAAGTGTAGTTTTCCTTTCGCGCTTGCTTCTCGATATCCGCGTGCAACAACACCAGGTCCGGGGCGTACCGCTTCAGCAGCTTGTCCAGCTTCGCCGCTTGCCGTTGCGTTTCTTTTTCGACGGGCTCGCGCCATTCTTCATGAGCGTTGCGAATCGTCAGTTTCATGGGAGGACCTTTCCGGGCAGAATTTGGAAGGGGGTTGCGATTCGCGGCTCGATCCCGAAGCGCATGGGCAATTTCAGAATAACAATTCGCCAATGCGGTTGCAAATTGTCGGTTCCCTGAAGACACCTGAAGCTTCCCAACAGAGATGGAGTCGAAACTTCGCGGCTACTTCTTGAAGAGGTTTTCAAACGCCTGGCGGGCGTCGAGAGGCCGTGCCGCGCGTTCCGGCGAAGCCGAGGGGCCCGACGGAGGAGCCGACGGCGCGGTATCCTTTTCAATCGTCGTGCGAAATTCGTAGAACGTGCAGTCGTTGACCTGGTCTTTCCGCGCAATCCGTTCGGGAACGGGCTTCATGCATTCAAAGCGCGCGGCAGTGTCAAAGTAAGCGCACTGCTTGCAGCAATGCAGCTCGAAACCGCAACGCGGGCACTTCCCTTTCGGATCGAAGCCCTGTTGAAGCACAGTGCCGCAATTGGAACAGCGCGCGCGTGTAATCGTGCCCACCATGCGCGGTGTTCGCGGTCCGATCTGTTCCTGACGTGGGTGGCCTTCGTGGTGCTGACGTTTTTCTTTTTTTTGGGGCTCGTCGGTGCTCTGGTAGCCCCTGTGTTTATACTTCCGGTCCAAGGAAAACCTCCGGGGGGGAACTCAATCATACTCTGAATCAGAAAATGCCAGTCGAATATTAAGCGAATCTGTCAAAAATCTTAAGACTCCTAAAAAATGGTTGATTGCAGGTCAAAACCGTTCTCGGGCTGTTGCTCACGATCCGCGGGCCCACAGGCGAGCGAATCCTTCCGCGCGCAAATCCGGCTGCAATAATTTCCGTGGCATTCCGGCATCGGAGAGAATTGCTTCGGCGGCCAGGTAACCGGAGCGGACGGCTCCTTCCATTGTGGACGGCCAGCCGGTCAATGTCCAGTCCCCTGCGAGAAATAATCCTGAGAGGGGACTTTTCTGCGCGGGACGCCACCGGTCCGAACCGGGCGCCGGCGAAAACGTCGCGGACATTTCCTTAACCACAGTTCCCTTCACGAGCGTGGCCTCGCGAATTTTGGGAAGCACGTCGCGCAGTTCCTCGAGGCAGAGCGCAATAATTTCCTGCCGCGAGCGCGAAGCCAGGCTGTACGACGCGCTGATGACCAGCTGCAAATATTGCCCGCCATCTTTCGCATCGCCGCCATAGAGCTGCGTCTTGTTGAACACCCACTGCGTCGTGCTGTCCAGCAGCGTGAGAAACGGCTCGCTCATCACGGTTCGATCGAACCAGAGATGCACTCCGGTAATCGGCGAAGTTCGCAAATTGCGAAGATTCAAGAACAAGGGCTCGCGCTCCACAATTTCCGCGGGCAACAATTCCGGCAGAACGTCCTGCGGCACCGCGGCGAGATAATAGTCCGCCGTCTCGACCGAGCCGTCTTCCCTTTCCAATCCTTCGACGCGGCCATCCACAACGAGAAACCCCCGCACCCCGGCGCGCAACTGAACTTCCCCGCCCTGTGCGGCAAGCGCCTTGCGGCAGCCTTCGTACAACTCGCCCAGAGGAACGCGCGGAATGCCGACGCGATAGCCGCCGCGCGTGGACAGAAACGCCTTCCAGAACACGTCGATTCCGTAGCGAGCGTCGATGCGATCGAGTTCTTCATCGAGCGCGCTGACCAGGATGATTTCCCAGAAGCGGCGAATCGCACGCGCGGTTTGGCGATGTTTTTGCAGCCACGCGAGCATCGTGACGTTTTCGCCCGCGACGTCTGTTGAAAGATCCGCAGGCTGCCCTCCGCTGCGCGCTATGGCGAGCAGCGCCTGCGCGATGGCGCTTTTGTCCGCCCAACCGAGCAGCGGAAAAAGCGCGAACGACGGGGCCATATGCAACGGCGGCGGCAGTGCCACGGATGCGATCGCGCCGCGCTTCCCATCGGGCGCGGCAAACAGCAGCCGTTCAAAAAATCGAATCTGATCCGCAGCGCCGACGCGGCGGTAGAAATCCTCGAGGTTGGTGCAGCATCCGAGCGTAACGTGCTGGCAGTTGTCGACGTGTTCCCCGCCGGGCAACACGTAAGACGCCGCACGGCCGCCCAGATGGGGCCGCTTTTCGAGCAAACGCACGCGGAAGCCGGCTTCAGCCAGCGCGACGGCCGAGGAAAGTCCCGCCAGGCCGCCGCCGATCACGATCACGCTCTTCGAGGACATTTTTTTGGGAGTACCAGCCCAGCCGAGCGCGCAACAGGATCCCGGTTTTTTCGGGAGTGCTCAGCCGCACACGTTCGGAGAAAACATCATACCCGCGCGCTTCGATGCGGCGCAGCAGGCTGCTGTAAATTCGCGCCAGCGCCCAGAGCGCGGCGCGCGCATCCGCATGCACGAGCGGGATGAGTTCGACGCCCTCGCGGTAATAATTCCAGGCGCGCGCCGCCTCAAATTCGAGCAGGCCGCGCATTTCCGGCGTGAGGGGCCCGCGCGCCAGAGACTCAGGCCGAACGCCAAACTGCTCGAGATCCTCGAGCGGCAAATACACGCGTCCCATTTCGTGGTCGCTGCGGACGTCGCGGAGAATATTGGTTAGTTGAAAGGCGATGCCCAGCTTTTCCGCCAGATCCGGCGCGTGCGGGTCGTCAAATCCAAACACATGCAGGCACGTAAGGCCCACGGTCCCGGCCACGCGGTAGCAGTATTCACGCAGCCGGTCGAACGTGGCGTACTCGCCCACGGTCAAATCCATTTCCGCACCGGAAATCAAATCATGGAAGTAGCGCGGAGGAATATGGAAACGCTCGATCGTGTCGGCGAACGCAGGAAGGATCGGGTGGCTCGAAACGTCGCCTGCGGCCGCTGCGTCCAGCGCGGCGCGCCAGCGCGAAAGGCCCCGCTGTTTGTCCGCTGCGCTGCCGACCGTGTCCGAAACGTCATCGACGAGGCGCATGAAGGCGTACAGCGCGCACAGCGCGTCGCGCTTGGCTTGCGGCAGCATGAAAAACGCGTAATAAAAATTGCTGGCCGATGCGCGCGCGATGCGCCGGCATTCCATATAAGATTGGACAACCTCGCTCGCGATTCCGATCGGCTTTTTCCCAATATTTGACGGAAGGCATCCGCCCTCGACGACTGCCAGCCGCACGGGAGTCGCGGGAGCATCAGGTGCCGAAGGCTGTGTGAATGAAAACAGTCGCAGGACGAGAGCGCGCACCAGCAAGGAAAACTGCTTCGATTTCGGGATCGAGGGTCGGTGCTCGAGCGTGTTGTATCCGATGGCTTCGATGGCATCGAGCACGGCAAGCCCGCCGCGGCTGAACATTTCGATGTCCACTCGCAGGGCAGGATCAACGCTGCGGGCGAGCGGCATTCCTTCCAAGAATAGTTGCCGCGTCCGGGCAATGAGTTCCTTCATCAGCGAAACGTATCGCGCGTCGAACCGGCGCTTCACGATATCGTCTTCCGTGAGGCTGTGCGCGGCGAGCAACTCCAGCGGAATGTAGATGCGGCCCTTCTCGAGGTCGCGCGTGACGTCCTGCCAGAAATTCGCGAGCTGCAGCGCCGTGCAGGTCGCATCGGAAAGCCGCTGTCGCTCCGCATCGCGATACCCGCACAGATAGAGGACGAGGCGCCCCACGGGATTGGCCGAATAACGGCAGTAAGCGAAAACATCGTCCCAGGTCTCGTACCGGCGCGCGGTCTGGTCGTGGCGAAACGCGATGAGCAAATCGGAAAACGGCTCCATGGGAATGTCGAGCGCAACAATGGTTTCGCGCAGCGCGATAAAAACGGGGTGCGAAGTTTCTCCCGCGTAGCAATCGCGCAATTCCAGGTCCCACTCGTTGAGCAATGCCAGGGCTTTATCCGGATCGGAAATTTCATCTCCGAGATCGTCGGCCCAGCGGCAGTACGCATACAGATTGTAAAAATGCTGGTGCAGCCGGCGAGGAAGCAGCCAGGAAACGACGTTGAAATTTTCGTAGTGATGCGTGGCGAGCCGGCACGTGTAGCGCTCGGCCTCCGCGACCGTGCATCCGGACGGCGGCAGTCCTCGTCCTATTTCGAGTTCAGCGGGTATTTGCATCTTGCTGGAGAATTTGTGGCACAGGCTTCAGCCTGTGGGGGTTCGACCTTGCCAGGACTGAAACCCACAGGCTGAAGCCTGTGCTACTTACGGAATCACCGCGACTTTCATTTCGCCATTGCGATGCTTCATGTGCTCGAACATTTTCGGAAGTTCGGTGAGCGGAATTTCCGCGTTCACGAAATCGTTCGAGCGGATTTCGCCTCGCGACACGGTTTCGAGCGCGTCCCGGATAAACCGCGGCGTGTGATGGAAGGTGGACTTGATGGTGATCTCCGAATAGTGGAGCGAGTTCGGGTCCACGGATACCTGGGTGCCCCGCGGGCAGCCTCCAAACAGGTTGACGGTGCCGCCTCGCCGCACCATCTGCAGCGCCCATTCCCACGTCTGCGCCGTTCCCACGGCTTCGATCACGGAGTCGGCGCCGCGTCCGCCTTCGGTCAGTTCCCGGACGGCCTTCGCCGGATCACTAAGGTCCGGCGCGATGAACGCCGCGCGCGCGCCGAAGCGTTCCGCAGCGCGAATCTGGTTCGGCCGCTTGCCGAGGGCAATCACTTTCACGCCGCGGCCCGACAAAACACGGATAAATTTCAATCCGATCGGCCCGCAACCGATAACGACGGTCGTGTCACCCGGCTGAATGCCGGTTTCATGAATTCCGCGAAGCACGCAAGCCAGCGGCTCGACCATCGCCGCGTCCTGAAACGAAACGTGTTCCGGGATCACCAGCATGTTCTGCCGGACGATTCGTCCCGGGATGCGGATGTATTCCGCGTAGGCGCCGTTGTTGAACAGCAAGTCCTCGCAAAGATTGCTCTGCCCCTTGCGGCAAAACAGGCAGACGTTGCAAGGCGCCGAATTCGAAGGCACGACGCGCGCGCCGACTTTCAAGCCGCCATTGACATCGGAGCCCAGCGTTTCGACGATGCCGGAGAGTTCGTGCCCGAAAACCGCGGGCGGGGTAATCATGCGCGCGTGGTATCCCCTCTTCCAGACCTTCAAATCCGTCCCGCAGGTCAAGGCGACTTTGACGCGGATCAGCGCCTCATCGGCCGCGAGCCTGGGGATATCCACGCTCTCGATCCTTAGATTCTCGCTTCCATATAAAATGGCAGCGGTCATGTGACCGTTTTTTCGACCGTTCTGTTCGCTTCTAATCAAGGATGAATCACCACTTTTAGAGAATCGCCGACCGGATGGGCCGCCAGCTGCAGCGCCCTATCCATATCTTCCAATGAAAAATGATGTGATATCAATTGCTTCACCGGTAACTTGTGCGTAAAAATCAGCCGCGCGGCGTCGCCTGCCCTGTCAATGGCGGCGCTGTAGCTGCCCAAAATTTCCTTTTCGTCAACTCCGACTGCGGCCGCTGGAAACTCGATCTTCATCAGCGGATCATTCTGAGCAAACAATAGCACGCGCCCACCTGGTCTTGCGAGGTTTAACGCGTCCGTTAATGCTGCCGGAATAGGCACAGCGACCAGCACCACATCCGCGCCGCGCCCTTGCGTGCACGATCTGATTTCTTCGGCTAGACGTCCTTCGCGCGGGTCCACGGCCAGATCAACGCCGAGGGACAAGCTCTTGGCGCGGCGCTCCGGCATGGGATCGCTGCCAATCACGGTCGCGCCCTCCAGCTTCGAGAGCATCGCCAGAAGCAGCCCGATCGGCCCGAGTCCCATGACCACCGCCGTCTCACCCGCGGCCACGCGTGCCTTTTCCACCGCCTTAATGCACGTGTTCACGGGTTCGATGAACGAGGCTTCGTCAAAACTGATCTCGTCCGGTACGGCCACCATGCCGCGCTCGGCAACCCACGGCAGGGCGCGCACGTACTGGGCGAATCCGCCGCCGTTGGGATCGAATCCCGCCGTAAGGCCGACTTTCTTGTAGCCCGGACACTGCGAAAACAACCGACGCTCGCAATAGAAACATGTCCCGCACGGAACGTGATGAAAGCTCATGACGCGGTCGCCCAGCTTCCACTTGGTAACGCCCGAGCCGACCGCTACGACAGTTCCGGAAACTTCGTGCCCGAAGATCTGAGGGGCGGCGACGAATCCATGCTCGATTTTTTTCAGGTCCGTGCCGCAAATTCCGCACGCCGCAACCCGAATCAATACTTCTCCTGCTCCAATCGCCGGCACAGGGACGGTTTCCACAACCACTTTTCCCTTGCCGCGATACACCGCCGCGCGCATCGTGGATGGCACTACATGCGCCGCTCGCGAAGGCTCGAGAATGATTCCCGACTGGCTCATAGCGCGGCCACCGATTCCTGCTCGATGGGAACCAAACGGTCGGCTATGGTTCCCGCAAACGCGTCCAGGAAATCGGCAAGGCGCTTGGACGCAAATTTAGAATCACGGCCCAATTTCAACAGATCCGGCAAACCGGCGGGCCTCCGCAAAACCTGCGAGACAATACCCATCACGCGAATCTGGCCTTGGGCGTCGCGCGCGCTCTCGAAGTCGTAGGGCATATCGAAGTCCGCCGTGTCGCCGATGGCCCGAATCGCGACCGCCGGCACGCCGCATCGCGCCGCCTCCGCAAGGATCGTGTAGCTCTCCATATCCACCGCTTCCGCCTGGCTCCCCAGTTTCCGCTTCTCTTCGGCGCGCGCAACGAGCGTCCTCGATGTCGCCATGCGCTCAATCTGCCGCGCCCCGCAATCCACCGCGGTTGAAAGCAATTCGCGATGGCTCGCTACGGCGACCGGTTCTCCTACTTCGCTGACCAATCGCGCGGCCAGGATGTCTCCCGGGCGATGTCCGCTCCGCAGAGATCCCGCGAGGCCGGTCGAAATGCAGATATCAGGTCTGTAGCCGAAAGCCCTCTTGGCAGCGTGCAGCGCGTAGTCCTGCCCCATGCCAGTCAGAATTGCCCGGACTTGCGCGCCGCTGAACGCCGCTTCAAACACGGGCCATTCTCCGGGCAGGCGCATAAAATTCCTGCGACGCTGCCACGGCGCAAATTCCGATCGCACCGCGAATGTGACCAATATTTTCATGAACTCCGGCACTCATTCAAGCCGCACGCGCGCCCGCAACAGCCGGCGCACGTCCCGCGGCGACGTAACCGTTCGATTCGTACCAGGCGACCGCGCGCTCCAGTGCGGCCTCAATTGGCCCGGGCGCAAAGCCAAGCTCACGCTCGGCTTTCGACGCATCCACAAACATCTTGTGCCGCGCCATACGCACGCCTTCCAGTGGAATCTGCGGCTCGCGTCCCAGGAGGCGCGAGACGCCCGTATCCACCCATCCAGCAGCATAGGCCAAAACATAGGGAAATTTCCATCGGGGCGAGGGTCTCCCGCTCGTGGAAGAAAGAATGTCCAACATTTGTTTGAGCGTTAGATTGCGGCCGCCCAGAATGTAGCGCTCCCCGACGCGGCCGCGCTCAGCGGCCAGCAAGTGCCCCCGGGCGCAATCCTCGACAGGAACAAAGTTCAATCCCGTATCCACGTAGCCGGGCATGCGTCCATTCAGGAAATCGACGATGATTTTCCCCGTCGGTGTGGGCTTCCAATCGCCGGGCCCCACGGGAGTGGTCGGATTGACGATCACTACAGGCAGACCAGCCTCAGCGGCGCGCAGGGCGCATTCTTCGGCCTTAAATTTTGAGCGCTTATAGTGCCCGATCATTTCGTTTACGGACGACTGCGTCTCCTCGTTCGGCAAAGCGCCCTCGCGCGGAACAGCGATGGTCGCGACCGTGCTCGTATAGACGAATTTCTCGACGCCCGCGCGCCGCGCGGCGTCGAGCAAGTTTTGCGTCCCATTTACATTCGATTCGTGGATTTCCCGTGGATCGCGCGCCCAAAGCCGGTAATCCGCGGCGACGTGAAAAACGCGCTGCACGCCGTCCATTGCGCGGTCCAGAGACACGCGATCCCTCAAATCCCCTGTGAAGCGATCCGCGTCGAGCCCTTCGAGCGCGCGGAGATCGCTGGACGGGCGCACCAGCACCCGCACATTCTCCCCGCGTCCTGCCAGTGCGCGGGCGACGTGGCTCCCAAGAAAGCCTGTCGCGCCGGTGACCAGCGTTTTCATAACACTCGCAATCTGCCGTCCGAGGATATCAAATCCGTGTTGGCCGGAGGCGGAGGCATCAATGTGGAACCTCCACCGGTGTGCCCATTCGTTGGCGGTTCTTTGGGAGCATTCCGATCGGGATTGCCGCCCATGTGTCCGCCAAATTGCCATTTCAGCATGGTCCAGGTGTCGCCCAACTGGCGTTTTGCGCCCAGCACGGGAGTCGTTTCAAATCCCACGTGCATCATGCAGTTGGCGCAGCGCGGGTCGTTTCCGGGACCGTAATTTTCCCAGGGAGTCTGGTCGATCATCTCGCGGTACGTCGCGTAGTGATTGTCCGTGATGACGTAGCAGGGACCTTTCCATCCGCGCGGGTTGTACGTCGGCGTGCCCCAGGCCGTGCATTCCAGTTCCCGCGCCCCACGCAGGAAATCGAGGTAGATGGGCGAGACCATCAGATTGTATTTGTCCAGGAGAGACACGGCCGCGCTGAATTTGGCGCGAATGTCTTCGCGCGTCATGAAAATATCCGTGGTCTGAACCGCAGAATATCCATAGGCCGGCGCAAGCATGTATCCGTCCACTCCCAGCGTGTCCAGATAAGAGTAGAGGTCGGCAATCTCATTGAGGTCCGTTTCTTTATAGATCGTGGTATTGGAGCAGACCAGGAAGCCCGCGGCCTTGGCGGCCTTGATTCCCTCGATGGCCTCGCGAAACACGCCGTCGCGCTCGACGCAAAGATCGTGCGTTCTCTCGAGCCCGTCCAGGTGCACGTTGAAGAAAAAGCTCGAAACCGGTTTGAATTCGTGCAGCCGTTTCCGGATGAACATGCCGTTCGTGCAAAGAATAATGTGGCGCCCGCGATCCAGAATTCCTTTCGCGAGCTTTCCAATCTCCGGATAAATCATGGGCTCGCCGCCGCATATCGAGACGATGGGCGCTCCGCACTCGTCCGATGCCGCCAGGCATTGCTCGACCGGCATGATCTCGTTGATCGTCGATTTGTACTCGCGGATGCGCCCGCAGCCCGTGCACGTGAGGTTGCAGGCGTGCAGCGGCTCGAGCATCATCACCATCGGAAATTTCTTGGTGCCGCGAAATCGCTGGCCGGCCACGTACTTCGCGAGATTCGCGGTCATCTTCAGGGGATATCTCAATTCACTCTCCTAAGCCTTCTGCCTGTCAAATTCCTGCGGCCGCACGATCAATCCGCAGAACTGCGTGATCCTGGTCGCCACGTTCCGGTAACGCGCCAGCGCGTACAGAGGAAAATAATTCCGGTACAAATGATATTTCAGATAAAACACGCAGGGAAATCCCGTGCCCGTAAATTCCTTCTCGGCCCAGGAACCGTCGGCTTGCTGCTGCTCCACCAGGTGATTCACGGCGCGCGCGATCGCGGGATCTTCCACTTCCGTTGCCGCCAGCAATCCGATCAGCCCCCACGCGGTCTGCGACGCGGTGCTGGAGCCTTTGCCCTTGAGCGAGGGGTCGTAGTAGGAAGCGATGGATTCGCCAAAGCCGCCGTCGGAATTTTGCACCGAGCGAAGCCATCCCACCGCGCGCTGGCAGTAGTCCCGCGCGGTCAGGGCGACGGTTTCGAGCGCGCGAAGCACGCCGCTGGTTCCATATACGTAATTCACGCCCCAACGTCCGAACCACGGCCCTTCGCCCGTCTGATCCTTCAGCAAAAATCTTACGGCCCGTTCGATCACTGGATGCGTCGCAGGCCACCCGTAACGGCCGAGACACTCCACGACGCGCGCGGTCACGTCCGCCGTGGACGGATCGATCATCGCGTTGTGATCGGCGAACGGAATCTGGCACAGGAATTGGCGGTCGTTGTTGTGGTCGAACGCGCCCCAGCCGCCGTCTTTGTTCTGCATCGCGAGCAGCCAAGTAAGCCCGCGGCGGACAGCCGCTTCCATGCGGCCCTTGTCGGGATAATCCACGCGCTGAAGGGCCATCAGCACGAACGCCGTGTCATCGACGTCCGGATAGAAATCATTGCGGAACTCAAACGCCCATCCCCCCGGCATCACGCCGGGAGTTTTCAACATCCAGTCGCCAGACCCGCTAATTTGATTCTTGAGCAGCCAACTCGCCGCCTCAATGAGTGCCGGATGATCTGGCGGCAATCCCGCTTCCTCAAGGGCCACCATCGCAATAGCAGTATCCCAAACAGGCGAAACGCACGGCGCCACGCGGATCGTGTCGCCTTCCTCGATCTCAAACCGCGAAAACTCGTCGATTTCCCGCGCGGTGAGCGGGTCGTCCGGTGAATGCCCGAGTGCAACCAGCGCAAAAATGGCGTTCATCATGGCCGGATAAATCGCGGCCAGCCCTTCGCTGCGCTCGAGGTGCTCGAACATCCATTCCCTCGCCTGCCGCAGAGCGCGCTGCCGCAAGGGTTTCCACGGCACGCGTTCGTACAATTTCAAGCCGCGATCCAGGGCGAGGAAGAAGTTTCGCCAGCTAAACAGTTCCCTGCTCCAGCTCAGTGCAACGGCTTTTCGTGAGGGATCGCGATACAGCTCGTCAACACACACTCCGCCGGGAACGTTGAAGAGCGGCTTATGCGCATATAAGATCGTCAGAGGAATTACAATTCCGCGCGTCCAGGACGACATCTCGTAAATGTTGATCGCGAACCAATTCGGCAGCAGCATCAGTTCCGGAGGGATCGCCGGAACCATATTCCAACCGACCGCCCCCACCAGAGCCAAATAAAGCCGTGTATAGGAATTCGCCGATTCGAGGCCCCCAAGTTCATGCACGCGCCGGGCTGCCCGTTGCAGGTGATCGCATTCGGGTGCGTCCCCCGCCAGCCGCAACGCGACGTAAGCCTTGATCGTGGCATTCAGCTCGGAGGGCCCGCCGAAATAAATATTCCAGCCGCCATCGTCCAATTGCCGTCGGCGGACATAATTCGCAAGCTTGGCAATCCGTTCCGGGTTGGCCTTGTTGATGACTTGCAGGTAAAAAATATAATCGGATTCGAGGGTTGTGTCGGCCTCGAGCTCCCCCATCCAGTAGCCTTCAGACGCCTGCAAGGAAAGGAGATAATTCACTCCGCGGTCGATCGTGTCGGAGAGGCGATCCGACAATACCGCGAGGACACCCGTGGAGCGAGAGGCGCCGGACTGCTCAAATTGGACGCGTGTTCCTAGAGCCATCGCTTATGCCCAAACCTCACAAAATCTTTGATGCAGTTTTATTGGAGAGGGTTCTTGTGAATACACCAAACCGTACGCCCTCAGTTCGTTAAAGATGTGGCTTGGGATACTTCGGACTGTCCCGATCAGATCTACCAGCCCGGTCCCCAAGCACCAGTACCTGGAATCCCCATTCGTATTATCTTCGGTCTTTGGATGGGGGTCAACAGGGATTGCAATTCTTGTGCATACACAGGATAGCCCCTTTGGTTTCAATAGTCCATGCCAGTCATTCTTCCTTTGCGAGGATATGGGTCTCAAGCCTCTTGACCCGTTCGGCTAGCTCAGGCAGGCGGCTAAACCAGGCGAATTGCTTCTTGAATTTATCCAGCGGCCTTGCGGGCGTGCCCCAGACGATTTGGCCGCTTCGCACAATTTTGCCGGAAGGGATTCCTGCTTGTGCCCCAACCACGGCGTCGTCTTCGATCTCGCAGTGATCGGCAATTCCGACTTGACCCCCGACGGCTACATTCTTTCCAATTACGCTGGAGCCCGAAATCCCTGTCTGCGCCGCTATTACTGTATTTTCCCCGATGCTTACGTTATGCGCGACATGGACGAGGTTGTCCAGTTTCGTGCCAGCCCTGATTTCCGTACGATCCAGGGATCCGCGATCAATCGTGGCATTCGCGCCGATTTCCACATCTTCGTGAATTTCGACTTCGCCCACCTGTGGAAATTTCCGGCGCTTCCCGTTTTCGGCCACATAGCCAAAGCCATCCGAACCGATCACGGCGCCGGAATGCAGGATCACGCGGCTGGCGAGCCGCGCGCCGGCATATAAAGTCACGCGGGGGTAGAGGCGGCATCCCTCCCCAATCCGCGCGCCCCGGCCAAGGAAACAGAAAGCCCCAATCTCGGTGCCCGCTCCGATCCGCACATCCTCCTCGATGACAGCGTAGGGTCCCACACCCACACCAGGAGCGAGTTGAGCCGACGGTGCAATCAAGGCTGTGGGATGAATTTCCCTGGCGATGGGAGCCGGGGGAAGAAGCCACTCGGCGGCGCGCGCGAATGTCAGCTTGGGGTTCGCAGCACGGAGCAAAATTTTTCCCGGCATGGAAATGCCGGGGGCAAGGACCACGCACCTCGCTGCGGATGCGGCGGCCCGATCCAGGTGGCGCGGCGAATCCACATAGATTAGATCTTCGGCGCGGGCCGATCCTGCCGATGCCACGCCGGATACCCGCGCCGCGCCGTCACCTTCCAGCGCGCAGCCCAGGAAAGCTGCCAGTTCTTTCATCGTTCGTGTCATGAACGGTTTCCCCTTCCTACAGCATCGAGACGTCGAGCCTTGGCCTCTTCCACCTGGCAAGCCTGACTATTTGTAAATCGGCGGGTCGCCGGGTGGCCGCGTCTTCCATCGGCGATGCACCCACAGCCATTGTTCCGGATGCTGCCGCACGTAATTTTCGATCACGCGCGTGAACCGTTGCGTGTTTTCGCGAATGTCCGCGGCATCGTCACCCGTGCGGACCAGTTCGACCTGAGGCTCAAAGCAGAGCCGGTATTTCCGATGAGCTTGGTCCCAATGGAGAAACCCCGGCACGACCGCGGCGCCCGTATGCAGCGCGAAACGCGCCAAGCCGGCCGTCGTGCAAGCCGGAATGCCGAAAAAATCGACGAACACACCCTCGGTCAGCGCCGTGTTGTGGTCGGCCAAAATCCCGACCGTGCCATTCGCCGCCAAAACTTTCAAAACAGCGCGCGCCGACTGATTTTTGTCGATCGGCAGATTTCCGCTCATGCATCGATACTTCGTGATGAGCGCGTCCACGCGCGGATTGTCGATGGGCCGGACCAAAAAATGTAGCGGATTTCCGAAGAGCGCCTGCGCGTAGGGAGCCAGTTCCCAAGCGCTCATATGCCCCGTCAGAAAAAGAACTCCGTTGCCTTGCGCCTGGGCCGTCGCGAAATTCTCGAAGCCGTCGAGCAGCACGGTGCGCTCGATGTTATTTTTCGTGTAGCGCGGAAAGCGGGCGAATTCCGCCGCCATCCATCCGAGCTGTCTCACCATGCCGCGAATGGCGGCGCGGCGCTGTTTCTTGCTCCAGGCAGGAAATGCCAGCTTCAAATTTTCCGCCGCGGCGTTTCGCATGCCCGGCCGCATCCAAAACAGAATCGCCGCCGTGCGTGCGCCAAAAAATCTTGCCAGAGGACGCGGCATCGCGCCGATCGTCTTCAGCAACAGCCACACCGCTGCATATTCCAGGCGTTCTCGCACCCGTGGATTATAGTAGGACAGGCTTCAGCCTGTCTGCTGTTCCGCGCCAAACCAAGAATTCACACGAGATAGGCTAAAGCCCGTCCTACCGAATGGCCTCTCGCGTCTTGGTGCTGAAAACAACGGGCTCGGATGCTAGACTCAACCGCTTGAATTCTACGCCTCCAATCCGTTCGCGCGCCGCCGAAGAAGGCGACTTTCAGGTTCCGCTCTGGGGTATTCCGCTTATTCTTATCCTCCTCTATGTGTGCCTGTTCAGCGGATTGGGCGCGCTTGGCCTCGTTGGCCCCGACGAGCCGCGCTACGCCGCGATCGCCCGCGCCATGGCTGATACGCACGATTGGGTTACGCCGCGTCTTTGGGGAACGCCATGGTTCGAAAAACCTGTGCTGTATTACTGGCTCACCGGAATCGCGATGCGCATTTTCGGCGTCGGCGAATTCGCCGCCCGGCTGCCGTCCGCTCTGGCAGCACTGCTAGCCGTGGCCGCCATCAAGTGGGCGGCGCTGCGTTCCTACGGCCTGGGCGCGGCATGGTACTCGCTCCTGATGCTGCCCGCGTCGGTCGCGATGATCGGCTTCTCGCGCGCGGCGGGTCCGGACATGCTGTTCACCGGCCTCTTGACCGCCGCAATGGCGGTCGCTTGCGAGATGCTGCAGAAGCCCCGCCCAGGTCCCATTCTGCGCGTCGCGTTCGGATTTTTCCTCGGCGCCGCCGTGCTGGCGAAAGGCCCAGCGGCCATTATCCTCGCTGGGGGCGCGACACTGGTGTGGGCCGCACTCTGCCGCCAGTGGCGCGCGCCATTTCGCTTTCTGCATCCTCTAGTCATTATTGTGTTTTGTGCAACGGCGCTGCCCTGGTACGTCCTCTGCGCGTTGCGCAATCCGGATTTCCTCCGCGTTTTTATCTGGCAGCACAATTTCGAGCGGTACTTGACGCCCGTTTTCGAGCACCGCCAGCCGTTTTGGTATTTTGGATATATCCTCTTACTTGCCGTATTTCCCTGGATTCTCTTTCTGGGCGCGGCTCTTTTCGACGCGTTCTCTCGCCTCAAAAACAGAGCAGCGTTCAAATCCATCGACATTTTTTTTGCCTGCTGGGCCTTATTTCCAATCCTTTTCTTCAGCCTTTCTCAATCGAAGCTCCCCGGATATATCCTGCCGGCCATCCCTCCACTTTTCCTATTGCTCGCTCAATGGGTTTCAAGTGCGATGGCGCTTAAGACAAAAAGCGTGCTCCGGGTGCTGGGGTGGACAGGAGGCTCGCTTTTGCTGGCGGCGATTCCATTAGCCGCCTCCATTATTCACGGCGTGAATAAAATGCCGCCAGGATACGTCCCGACAGAATTTGTGGTTTTTCTGTTTGGAATAGTTGTTGTGACGCTCGTCCTCAAGTCCCGCCCGAGGGAAGCACTGTTGTTCGTCGCGCTCTTTGCAATCGTGACCGTCGAAATCGCTAATTTTTCTCTCTTGCCTGGATTGGACAGCCAATTTTCCGCTCGACCGCTCGCCGCAAAGATTCTCAAGACAGATCCCACAGGCGAAAACGTCGCTGTTGACCACCTTCCCAGAGCCTCCGTGTACGGAATGAATTTTTACTTGAATCGCGATCTGCCCGAATGGACGCCCGGGTCACCCGACCCGGAATGGATATTGGCAGGGCGTTTGTTGCCTGGTGGCATGCTTCACTCCGGGTACGAATTTTACCTGGATGAATCGCGAAAGTTCGTGGTTTACCACCGGATGTAATGCCCTATTCTCGAAACATTCTCCATTGAGTAAACAAGAAATTAAATCAACATCTGGATATCCACCTCGGGAATGTACAACTATTTTACAAATCTCCGACAGCGCCGTGACAACACCTGCGGCGCACTCTGCTAACTCATCTCCCGCAAAAACTCGAAAACCGGCGACAGCCCTCAATCCGTTCCCCGCGCTGGAGCCTGAATTTCGATATCTAGATTGCGAGGTAAAGATATGAATTCTGTTGTAAGGTTGTTCAAGTCGCTGCTTGTTTTCTGCTTCGGTTTAGTTTTTCTCATGGCTTCGGCTCCGGCCAACGCCCAATATCACCTCACCAACCTGGTTTCCAATCAAGTCGGCCAAGCTCCGAACATCGATCCGCTGCTGGCCAATGCTTGGGGATTAACCCGGACCGCCACCAGCCCTTGGTGGATTAGTGACAACGACACCGGCTGGTCGACCGTCTATGACCAAAGCGGAAACATACAAGGAATCAAGGTCTTGATTCCCACCCAAGGGAACGGACCGTCCTCGCCGACAGGCCTAAACGGCCCCGGCACACCGACGGGAATCGTTGCCACCCCGTCGAAGACGGAGTTCCTGGTTCAGGGCCAGAGCTCGCATTTCATTTTTGCGGCGTTGGACGGCACGATCAGCGCCTGGGCACCGGGCGTCAACAGCAATCAATCGATCATCGTGTTTGACAACTCGGCCAACAAAGCCTCGTACACGGGCCTGGCCGTCAGCGGCAACGCCTCGGGGAACTTCCTCTACGCGGCGGACGCCACGAACAATCATATCGATATGTTCGACAACACCTTTACCTTCGTGAAATCGTTTGGGGATCCGTCGATCCCAATAACCTTCTCCGTGTTTGGCGTCCAGGACATAAATGGCATAGTTTACGTCACATACGCCGTACCGAACATCGGTGCCGGCGGGTTTGTCGACCAATTCAAGGAGGATGGTACCTTGATCGGGACGCTGATCCAGGGACTTCCGCTAAATCAGGCCTGGGGCGTTGCCCTCGCTCCCAGCAATTTTGGGCCGTTGAGCAATACTCTGCTGGTTTCCAACAACTCCGTCGAAGGCACCATCAATGCGTTCAATCCTAAAACCGGGGATTTTGTGGGTACGATACGGGAGCACGGGAGACGGATTGTTCTCAACAATCTCTGGGGAGTCGCCTTTGGCGCTGGCAACACGAGCAGTGGACCAACAAACACGTTGTACGTCACGGTCGGCCAGGGGATTGGCACTTCGGAATTGGCCGGTACCTTTGCATCCATCGTCTTCGATCCTCATGATCATGACCACGATCACGATCACGATGGCGACGGCGGCCAGAATTAGGCGTTACATTATCGGCCCGCTGTAGTCTTATGTTCGGGCGTCGTTGCAGCAGCAATGGTGCAGGCAAGGTTTTCGTCGTCCAGCATGCCACCGTAATTTCCGTGCGGCAGGGCGACGAGTTCGTGCAAGGGTGAGGATAGACGGAACAGCTCGGCGGTCGTGCCGGCCGGCGACGGCTCAGCCGGCCCGGCCAATACACTATTTTTCACTTCCGGTCCAGTCATGGAAACTTACGGCTGGTTCGGCACGATAACGCCGACCGACGGCACCGACGGCACCAACGAATTAGGACGAGCCGAAGAAATCCGCTTCGTTCGCCCCCCTTGTGCAGGAGAAGCTCCTGACACCCGGGTTTCTCCCTTCAATAATAGAGCGGATCGCCGTAGAGAAAAGGCTTCCGAGTCGGCGATCCGCTCTCCTCTCTTGGAATCGCACGCGGCAATCTGGAATGGAAGAAATTAGAAACTTGCCGGCGGCAAATTCACGAGGAAGAAACTCACGATACGGTTTTCGTAACTGCGTTTTTCATCGTCCAGCATCCCGCCGTAGTTTCCGTGCTGCAGAACGACAAGCTCGTGCGGAGGCGAAGAAATCCGGAAGAGCTCGGAGGTCGAAGCGGAAAGCACAGGATCGTCAGGCGATTCGAGATAGAGCTGGGCGACGCCCGAAAGTTTTCCGACTTGGGTATTCAAAGGCGGCACATCCCGGAATTTCGAATTGACCCATCCAAAAATCATCTGCGACATTCTGGTGACAAGGGGAAGCGAACCAAGGCCGGAGCGCCTGACTTGCAGCGCGACCATATCCTTCGGGTGGCCGTAGGGAGATTCCGCGGCAATGGCCCGCACGCGGCGGTCGCCCGTTGCTTCCGCGAGCGCCACGTAAGCCCCCAGATTCACGCCCCACAAGCCGAACCGGTTCGCGTCCACGTCGCCGCGGTTGGCAACCGCATTCATGGCGGCCCGCAGCTCCGCGACCTCCTGCAATCCCAGCGTGGAGCGCCCTCCCGCCGTTCCGTGAGCCGAAAAATCGAACGCCAGCACGTTGTATTGCTGGTCCTGCAACGCCGAAGCCAGCGTGAGAAGTTCTCCGCGGCTGGATTCGTAAGCCGGGCACAAAACAATGGTGGGCGCGGTTTTCAATCCGGGGAAAAACCAGCCGTCGCGCGGTCCCTCCCCACTCACCGTGAAATTGAGCGTTTCGGGATGGCCGGGGAAATTCTGCAAGTCGATCTCAGAGTGGCTACGCGCGGGCGAAATCATCCGGTAAACCAAGTAACCTGAAACAGCCCCTGTGGCCAGCAGCGCAAAAAGTGCCAGTGCCAGAATGGCTATGGCGAGCTGGGAGTACCATGTCGTCGGATGTCGAAGTTCGGAAAGAAAACCCATGCGCTCGGATTCGTGGCCGTGCAGCGAAGTCCCGCCCAGCCGGCCGATCCGCTGGGGACGGTATAGGTTTCGCTCGGCACGCGAATGGTAGCACAGATGGCGGCGTGTCGCGGACAACCGATCCGACGGATGTTTCCGAAGTACAAGCGGCTGCCTGATTGAATAATATGGTAAAAATGAGTGTGCACGCTGCGAGCCAAAGGCTGGGTCCCGGTTCCATGCAGATTGTCGATCTGCGGCAGTTGTCCTCCTGGCAGCTCGAACCATTGCTTGCCGAAGAGGCGCAGCAGTGGCGGGAAGAGCTGCGCTGGGATTACCGCGCCTCCACGGAGCTGATCAAGAAGTTCATCGACGCGCGCTCCCTCACCGGCTCCGCGATCCTGGAAAACGGGCGCCCTGTTGGATACGCCTTCTACGTCCTCGAAGATCACAAGGGATTGGTCGGCGGGCTATTCGTCTCTCCTCGCTTTTCGCAGCAGGAATTGAGCCAGCGGCTTCTCACCGACACGCTGACCACGCTCAGCGGCATCCCGAAGCTCGAACGCGTGGAGGCGCAGTTGATCCCATTCGGATATCAACTCGACCCTGTCCTGACCGAGTACGGCTTTCGCCTGTACATGAGGCAGTTCATGATCGCGCCGCTCGCTTCGAATGCGGGAGAGGCGCTCGACATCATCCCTGGACTCATTCGCGAAGGGCCCGGCGCGGGGCTGATCCTCGAGCGGTGGGATCACCGTTATTTCGAGCCTTGCGCGCGGCTCATCCAACTCGCCTATGCGAATCATGTTGACGGCGAAATTAACGATCAATATCGCAGCGAATCCGGCGCCCTGCGTTTTCTGAAAAACATCATCATCCTGCCCGGCTGCGGACAATTCCAGCCCGAGGCTTCCTTTGTGTTGCGCGCTCCGCACGAAAACCACCTGGTCGGCGTGATTCTGAATTCGCGCGTCTCTGAGGGCGTCGGCCACACGACGCAAATCTGCGCCATGCCCGGCTACCAGGGACGCGGGCTTGGCCGCCGCCTGATGGAAGCGTCCCTGCAGGCGCTGCGCGTGCGCCACTTTACGACGGTTTCGCTCACGGTGACTTCGGGCAACGAGCGCGCCGTGCGCCTCTACGAGAAACTTGGATTTGCCACAGTGAAGAAGTTCGCCGCAGGAGTATGGACCGCGTACTAGACCATGAAGGTGACTTCGCTCGATTCGCAAGAGAGTTGAGAGTTAAGAGTTGTGAGTATGAATTCCAGATTGCAAACAATCTAAAATTTGGCGGCCAGCCGAAACTACGAAACCTCCTGCAATTAGTGCTCTGAAATCTGAGATCTGAAATTTCAAATCTGAAATTTTCCGGCGGCCGGTGACGTACCGGAAACTTCCCCGCGCCCGAGGCTTGCCGATCGATTCCGGCCTTTGCCATACTAACAATCATGCGTAGCAGGTTAATCCTCGGTCTGGCCCTCCTCTCATTGCTATTCAGCGCAGGCGCGGCTCGAGCCGACGAGATTCGCCTGAAAGACGGCACCAAGATCATCGGCACCATCGTGGGATTTGAAAACGATTCGTTCCGCGTCGAAACCTCGTACGGATTCGCTCTCATCCAAAAGGACAAGGTCGCGGACATCAGCATCGTCGCCACAAAGAAGGACTCCGAGCCAAAGCCCAAGGCGAACGCGCCCGCCGCGCCGTCTGCCGCTGAAACTCCAAGCGTAGTTCCGGTGGTCGCGAAGGAGCCCGCCGCCCCTGCGAGCGCCTCGCCGGAAGCAAACGCGCTTGCGCCGCTGCGCGCTCCTGTCAATGCCGGCGCCAGTGCTGCCGCGAAGACGGAGATTGCCGCACCGAAGATAAAGAGCGTTGCCGCCGCGGCGCCTGCGCCGCCCGTAGCGCCCCCAGCGCCGCCGCCCGCCCCGGAACCGCTTGTGATTCGCGACGAAATTCGCGGCAACCAGTACGTGAACCTCACCTACGGATTCCAGATGTACAAGCCGCCGAGTTGGGAATTGATCCCGGCGGCGCGCAAGGCCCTGCCCGACGCCGTCGCGGCGCTAGGAACGAGCGATCAAACGACGCTGATGGTGATCGGCCGCGAGCATGCGAAGGATTCTCTCGACGCGCACGCCGCCACGACGGGAAAAGCCCTCAGCGACGTGTACGAAAATTACCGCGTGATTTCGAGCCGCCACGTGTCCGTCGCCGGTTTTCCCGCCGTCGAGCAGCGCTCGCGCGGAACCGCCGACGGCCGCGATTGGTCCGTCACACTCTTGACGCTATTAAAGGGAAATGATGCATTCACCCTGCTGGGAATGACCTACGCGGATTCGGACTTGATCCAGGTCCAGGAAAACGTAATCGAAAAAGCAGTAAACAGCCTGACGTTCGTCAATCCGTGATTCGTAAAGCGTGATTTGTAATTCGTGAAGATCAGACTGACGGAAGTAAGCGTGTTGCCCGCGTCAGCAAACCCCGAATCGCTGCGACGGCTTGCGACCTAAAGCAAGTCACGATTCACAAATCACGATTCACGAATCACAACTCACGCCCCCTCACGCCACATTGACCGTCACGGAGTGATACCCCGTCGCGCCGTCAGGCCATTCGCCTGAACGGGAAGATGTCTGCAACTTGCCGTTCGCATCGGTGGCGCGCACTTGAATTTCGTGTTTGCCGCTCTGGGGATTGGCCCACACGTAGCGCCAGAACGCCCATACTTGCGACGGCATCGGATTGCTGAAAATCTGGCAGGGATTCCAGGTGGCCCCGCCGTCCGTCGAAATTTCCACTTTCGCAACTCCCACTGCATTCGTGACCGCCCATCCCGTCACGACAAAACTTTGTCCCGCGATCTGTTGCGCGTCGTGCGGATCGTCGATCACGGATTGCAATTGCCGCTCGCCCGTGTCCGACCATCCCATCCATTCCCAGTAGCCGAGGTGGCTTTTATCGACAAGCTCGATGCGCGTAAGCCATTTCGGCGTCTTCATCCCGTAAATGCCGGGCATGAGCACGCGCAGCGGAAAACCGTGGATGCGCGTCAGCGGCTCGCCGTCCATGTCATAGGCCAGAAAATTCGCGCCGCGCATCAATCGCTCGATCGTGTGCCCGGTCGTGTATCCTTCCGCGGCGTACAGGATCGCGTACTTCGCATTCGGCTTCAGCCCGGCGCGTTCCAGCAAGGGGCGCAGCAGCGTCCCGCGCCAGTCGGCCGTATCGATCAGTCCGCCCGCAATTTCATTCGAAATACATTCCAGCGTGAGCGTCGTCTCGTACGGTGCAAGCTTTCGAATGTCGTCATAATCGAAGTGCAGCGGATCCGCGACGAGGCCATTGATCGTCAGCGACCACTTGTTCACGTCCACCGCAGGCTCGCCGTGCGACGACGTGACGTAGAACTGATCCACCGGCGCGATGGCGCGCAGGGCCGCCTCCGGACCAAACTTCTCGTAGGCCCTCACGTTGACTTGCGAAGCGCCAAATCCATACGCAAGCGAACGGTACAAGGCATAGGGCAGCAGCAACCCCAGCCCAGCGCCTCCGGCAATCGAAATAAATCTGCGGCGGTCCATGTGGCTTTACTCGACTGTATCACTACTTAGATGCTACGGAGGAACGAGGCGTTCGGATGAGACAGTAGGCCAGCCACTCTTGGCTGTCCGGTTTTCGCAAGCTGCCACCTTGGCGAGTTGAGATTGACACCAACGGTCGGCTGGCATATGGTTCTGCACAAGGCTAGGGTTGAAATTCCAGAGGGTACTCAAATGAAAAATTTGCTGCTGGCTATGTTCCTCGGGGCCGCTGGTCTTCTCTTATTTTCTGGCCCAGTGTCCGCGCATCACGGCAGGTCGAATTACGACGTGACGTCCACGGCCACCGTGAAGGGGACCGTAACGGAATTCGAGTGGGTCAATCCCCACGCGCTGATCCATCTCGACGTTACAGGCGAGAATGGAGCCGTCGAAAAATGGATTGCTGAAACGAATAGCCCGAACACGTTGTCCCGACAGGGCTGGAGCAAGACTACCGTGAAGGTCGGGGACGAGATCACTCTGGTTGGCCACCGCGTCAAAGGCGGCGGCAACTACATTAATTTTAGCAAGATTACTTTCGCCGACGGCCGAGTGCTTACTCCTGCCATACAAAATTGAGGAGTGGCTCCTTTCAGCCGTGGGAGCCCCCTACCCGCCGTGCCGTTACTACTCTGATCGCAATGGAAGGGAGAGTCTCCGCATGCGAAATCGATCGATGAAACCTATCATTGTGATTCTGATGGTGATCGCTTTCTCGCCTGTACTGTTCGCTCAGACCGCTGGACAAACAGGAACAAAAAAGGACCAGGCTGCTGTCCACGCACCGGACCTGACCGGAGTTTGGGCAAATATTACGGAGATGGGCCCGACCTTCAACCCGAAAGAGGACCCTTCGTTCCAGCCCTGGGCAGAGTTGAAGTGGAAGGCGAACAAGAACGATGACCCAGGGCAACCAAGCATTACCAATGGACGAGTTGACCTGGACCCGACCATAGCGAGTTGTTTTCCGACCGGAATGCCCCGCCTCATGACGGAAGTTTTTCCTTTCGAGATCGTTCAGGTCCATGACCGAGTGCTCATCCTGTTCGAAAAAGATTACGCCGTGAGCCACATCTGGACGGATGGACGAAAACTTCCCGAGGATCCGGATCCGTCCTACATGGGCCAATCGGTTGGCAAGTGGGATGGGGATACCCTCGTGGTCGACACGATCGGTCTAAAAGACATCACCTGGCTCGATCGGGCAGGCCATCCCCACAGTGATGCCTTGCACGCAGTATGGCGCGTGCGGCGCGTGAGTCATGACCGGTTGCAGATCGACTGGACGTTCGACGACCCAAAAGCATTCACAAAGCCCTGGACGGGACGCACGATTTACAGGTACCACCCGGATTGGACCCTCGAGGAATTTATCGCCTGCGAGGACCGCTTGCTGCACGGAGGAGAATCGCTGGAGCAGAAGGCCGTGAAAGGGCACGACAAATAACAGCGCTAGAACTTTGTTACCTCGGAAAAATGGAAATTACGCACCTTCATCGGCGGGACCACCATTTCGAATGATTCTTCCCCGGCGGCGCGCACAGCCGGGCCCATCATCTCGACGTTCGAAAGCATCTCCAAAATGCCCTGATTGAAACGGAAATTTCGAACTCCGCCAGCGACTTTGCCGTCTTGAACCAGGAACGTCCCGTCGCGCGTCATGCCGGTGAGCACTTTTTCGTAGGGATCGACGTCGCGGATGTACCAGAGGCGCGTGACCAGGATGCCGCGCTCTGTCGAGTGCACCATTTCGTCCACCGAAGCCTTGCCGCCGCCAAAAACTAAATTCATCGGCGCCTCGCCCATATCGTTGGGCAAGGAAAAACCGTGGCCGGTGGGCTTGGCTTTCATTTTTTTGGCGGTGGCGCGCGAGTACACCAGATTGCTTGGGACGCCTTTGTCCACGAGCAGAATTTCCTGGCGAGGAATTCCTTCGCCGTCGAAGGGCGCGCCGGACTGTAGCGGGTGATACGCGTCATCGTGCAGGGTGATGTTTTCCCCCAGGACTTTTTTGCCCATGCGCTTGTTGAAACAGGAGCGCTGGTCCAACATCGCCGTGCCCGCAAAATCGTAGAAGAGAAATCCGACGAGATCGAGCACGGCCGAGGGTTCAAGAATCACCGTCCAGCGGCCCGGCGCGGCCTCGCCGGGCTTGCGCGAGGCGGCTGATTTTTCGCTCGCGCTGCGAGCCAATGCCGTGGGATCGATTCGATCGAGGTCGGGCGAATTAGCCTTGGCCCAGCCGGAAGAATCGGATTCGAGAATGGTGATCGAGAATTCGGCGCGCGTCTGGCGATGCGAGGCGAAGAGGCCCTTCGTGTTGGCAATCGCCGATTGCGTAACGCCCGTCGAAAAAATGCCGGCGGCCGTTTGCTTGTTTTTCTCGGCCATTTCCGCGACGCGCACTACGGCGCGGGCGCGGTCGGCCGGCGTCGCGTGGGCGGTATTCTCAAAATAACGCGCGGTCTTCGTGTATTTTTGCGGGCCGGGCATCGGCAAGAGATCGGGATTGCGCGGCTGGCTGCGCGCCAGCGACTTCGCGGTTTCAACCACGCGCCGCAGCGAATCGTCGTCGGTCTTGTTGGTGGTGGCGCGCGCCGTGCGGCCGTCGAGCACGGTCCGCACCGAAACGGCGAGCACTTGCTCCGCGACGTTTTGATGAATCGTGTTGTTGGCGAAGCGCGTGAGCGCGTCAGAGATCATGCCGATTTCGACTTCGGTTTCGTCCGCGTCGCTGAATTTGAAGACTCGCTCGGCAATGCGCCGCATGTCCGCGTCGGAAAGCAGATGCAAGCCGGCCACAGCCGCTCCGGATTTGCGTCGCGCGGCAGTTCGACCTTTCTTTGCGGATTGTTTGTTTTTCTGAGCCACAAATCCTTCAATAAAAAGCACAAATTAAACAGTCAACTCGGCTTGTGGGTCGGAGCTTTAGCTCCGACATAAAGAATCGGCAGCACTTGGGGCTTTAGCCCCTGAAACTCCAGGGCTTAAAAGCCCTTCCTCGGTCACCGATAATGTCGGACCTGAAGGTCCGACCCACAAAGCTTGTCCCATGAGGCTAACTTTGCCGGCACTTGCCCGCCTGAAGGCGGGCGCTACATAGATCAAGGCCAAGCTGCACTCATGATTTCGCGAACGCGGCGCCTACCTTAATGTTCCGGAAGCGCGCGGGCGAGGCGCCGTGGCCCGTGCCCATTGTCTGCATGGGCTGGCCCTTGCCGCAATTGGGCGTGCCCCACAAAGTCCAATGTTCGCGCGAACAAATCGCGTCGCAGCTGTTCCAGAATTCCGTGGTGATCCCGCTGTAGCTGGGATTTTTCAGCATCCGCGTTTTCTTGCCGCCTTTGATCTCCCAGCCAATTTCCGTGGAAAACTGGAAATGATAGCGGCGGTCGTCGATGGACCAGGAGCGATTCGTCTCCATCAAAATGGCATCATCCGTATCGGCGATCAGGTCCTTGTAGCGCCACGTTCCGGGAAGAATGCTGATGTTGGTCATGCGAATGATCGGCAGGCGGTTCCACGATTCCGTGCGCATCGTTCCGCCGGAGCGCTTCAGGCCGATGGAAACAGCGGTCTCGCGATTGGACAGATAGCCAGTGAAGAGTCCGTCAGAGATGATCGGCGTGCACTGCGCGGGAACGCCTTCGTCGTCGTAGCCGAATGTGCCCAGGCCCGGCCCGTGCTCGAGCCGTGCGTCCGCTACTACATTGACGATGTCGGAACCATACCGCAATTTGCCCAGCTTCTCCGTCGTCAGGAAACTCATGCCCGCGAAATTGGCTTCCATGCCGAGCACGCGGTCCAGTTCGATCGGATGGCCGATGGATTCGTGAATCTGCAGGCCGAGCTGCGAGCTGTCGAGAATAATCGTTTTCGCGCCCTCAGGCGATTGCGCCGCCGAATGCAGCGCGACGGCCTCCACGGCGACGCGCAGCGCATTGCCGACAAGATCAAGCGATTCCACGAGTTCGTAGCCCGCCAGCATGTGCTGGCCGCCGAAGCTGTTGGGATACGAGCGCTTCTGAATTTCGTTCCCGGCAAAGGCCGTCGCCACTATTCCCGCGCCCGACTGCATTTTGATCTGATGAATGGCTGAACCGAGCGACGAAGCAAAAAATTGCTCGATGCGGCGAAAATTCATCGAAGTTTCCGCCACCGTCACGCCCTTGACGCGCGTCATTTCGCGGTCGGCCGCCAGCAGCAAATCCAGTTGCCGCTCGATGGGAATTTGGAACGGGTCTTTGACGAAGGGATTCTGCCAGGTGTCCTGGTAGGCATCAACGGGCACCATCTCCACGTCATGCTTCTTGGCGAGCGCCGACGCTTTCGCGATGGCCACGGCTTCGGCGGCGCAGGCGGCGATTCCCTCTCGCGTCAGGCGATCGGTGGAAGCAAAGCCCCACGATCCCTGAGCGATCACGCGAATGCCGATGCCGCAGGATTCCGATTCGGCGAGCGTGCCGACCTGGCCGTTTTTTGTGGAGAGATCGCGGAGGCGGATATCCATGACGCGCGCATCGGCGTAAGTTGCGCCGCGCACTTTCGCGGTATCAAGCGCCCAGTTGGCGAAGTCCCGCATCATGGATTTGATACTGAGCTATCCCAACTTCAGCGGCTAAAGCCGCAGGCAAAAAGGAACATTACGGCCGGGCTTAAGCCCGGCCCTCCGGGGCCCAGAGAAAAATCTTAAGTGCCTTCCGACCACGACGCGAGATACAGCTCCTGCTCGGGCGTGAGCTTGTCCATCTTCACGCCCATTGATTCGAGCTTTAGCTTCGCAATGTCGCGGTCGATGGCCTCGGGCACGACGTACACTTGCGGTTTCAATTCCGACGCGTGCTTCATCATGTATTCGGCGGAAAGCGCCTGGTTGGCAAAGCTCATATCCATCACGGCGGCCGGGTGGCCCTCCGCGGCGGCCAGGTTGATGAGGCGCCCTTCGCCCAGCAGATAAATCCGGCGGCCATCCTTGGTCGAGTATTCCTCGACAAACGGGCGCGCGACGCGTTTCCCGATGGACATTTTCTCGAGCGCCGGAATATCGATCTCGACGTTGAAGTGGCCGGAATTGCAGATCACCGCTCCATCCTTCATGCGCTCGAAGGAATCGTGGGTCAGGACCGACTTGTTTCCCGTCACAGTGACAAAAATATCGCCGAGCTTCGCGGCGTCTGCCATGGGCATCACGCGGAAACCGTCCATCACGGCTTCGATGGCGCGCACCGCGTTTATCTCGGTGACGATCACGTCGGCGCCCAGGCCCTTGGCGCGCATCGCGACGCCCTTGCCGCACCAGCCGTATCCCGCAACAACCACTTTGAGGCCGGCGATCAGCAGATTCGTCGAGCGAATGATGCCGTCAATCGTGGATTGTCCCGTGCCGTAGCGGTTGTCGAAGAAATGCTTGGTCTCCGCGTCATTCACGGCGATCACGGGATACTTCAGCGTGCCGTCTTTGGCCATGGCGCGCAGGCGGATCACGCCGGTGGTGGTCTCTTCGGTGCCGCCGATGACGTCCGCAACGAGATGTTTGTGCTTGGTAAGGAGCAAGGTCACCAGGTCCGCGCCGTCGTCCATCGTGATCTGCGGCTTGTGATCGATGCAGGCGTTCAGATGCGCGTAATAGGTGGCGTTGTCTTCGCCCTTGATCGCATACGTCGGAATCGAGAAATCCTTGATGAGCGACGCCGCCACTTCATCTTGCGTCGAGAGCGGATTCGAGGCGCACAAAACCAGATCGGCGCCGCCATCGCGCAGCGTGATGGCCAGGTTTGCCGTTTCGCTGGTCACGTGCAAGCACAAGGAAAGGCGCACGCCCTTCAGCGGCTGCTCCTTAATGAATCGCTTGCGGATCAACTGAAGAACGGGCATTTGCTGGTTGGCCCATTCGATTTTTCGCTTGCCCTGCTCCGCGAGGCTCATATCCCGAACATCGCCCGCCGTGCTCTGCACCGTCTTTGTCACGCGAATTTCTCCTGTCTTTCAATTTGTAGCGCCCGTCCGCCGTGGCGGACGGGCGCTTTGAACTCAGGCAGATGCTCGTCCGCCGCGGCGGACGAGCGCCACAAGCCAAACCGCAAAGTTGCCCCAAATTCAACCGGCATGAATTCGTTTTGCCCGTTAGCGGCGAACGGCAACTTCCTTGGCGCCAAGCCCAGCCTGGCTGCGAATCGACCCCGCTTTGTCCGTCAATTCCCAAGTAAAGCCCGGCCCCGAGCGCCCAAAATGCCCAAACGAGGCAGTCGCCCGGTAAATGGGCCGTCGCAGATTGAGCGATTCGATAATCCCGCGCGGCGTGAGCTTGAACGTGCTGCGGATCAGGTCGGTAATCTTCTCATCCGGAATCGCGCCGGTGCCGAAACGTTTCCGCCATGACGGAAACGGGATCCGCGACGCCGATCGCATAGGCAAGCTGCACTTCAATTTTGCGCGCAATTCCCGCAGCCACTAGATTCTTTGCCACGTGCCGCGCCATGTAGCATGCCGAGCGATCGACTTTCGACGGGTCCTTGCCCGAAAACGCGCCGCCGCCGTGCCGGCTGTATCCGCCGTAGGTGTCGACAATAATCTTGCGGCCCGTCAGGCCCGCATCGCCCATCGGCCCGCCCACGACGAAGCGTCCGGTCGGATTGATGTGGAATTTCGTGTTCTTGTCCATCAGCGATTCAGGAACCACTTTGTGGATCACTTCATCGCGCACGGCATTTTGCAGGTCCACGTTGGAAACGGATTCGCTGTGCTGCGTCGAGATGACGACGGTATCCACTCGCACCGGGCGGTCACCGTGATATTCGACCGTCACCTGCGATTTGCCGTCCGGCCGGAAAAAGTCGACGATGCCCTGCCGGCGAACCTCGGAAAGGCGCTGCACCAGTTTGTGGGCCAGCGTAATCGGCAACGGCATCAACTCTTCCGTCTCATCGCAGGCGAAACCGAACATCAGGCCCTGATCGCCCGCTCCTCCAGTGTCCACGCCCATGGCGATATCCGGGGACTGGCGCTTGAGCGAAGAAATCACGGCGCAGGTTTCCGCGTCAAAGCCGTACTTGGCGCGCGTGTAGCCAACGTCGCGTACTACGTTGCGAGCGATTTCGGAATAGTCCAGGACCGCCTTGGTCGTAATTTCGCCCGCGACCATGACGAGCCCGGTGGTCACGAGCGTTTCGCACGCCACGCGTCCGGCCGGGTCTTCCGTAAGCACCGCGTCCAGGACGGCGTCGGATACTCTGGTCGGCAATCTTGTCCGGGTGGCCCTCGGTCACCGATTCCGAGGTAAACAGAAATCTACGATTCTTGTCGCTCAAGCCAGCACCCCTTCTAAAAAATGCGCAAGGAAAAACGGGCACACCTTATGCGCGGAAGTCCATTTTTGTCCGAATCGACGCTAACATGCGACCCCAACCCTGTCAACGAATTGGGGCCAAACGTCACGGGTCAACGCTAAATTGCAAGAATGTGAGGTTGGAATGCGCCGGGAACGCCAATCTCCCGATTGGCGTGGTGCAAACCGCCCGCCGCGCCAATCGGGAGATTGGCGTTCCCGGGCTTCAGCCGAGCGAGCTACGAATCATCTGAAGCCTCGGCAGCGCTCCCCAACGTCCCTTTTCGCCGCGCCATTAGAAAAGTGCGAATAAACGGATCGAGGTCGCCGTTCAGCACACGATCGACGTCGCCCATTTCAAATTTCGTGCGGTGATCTTTTATAAGGCGGTAGGGCTGGAGCGTGTACGTCCGGATCTGACTGCCGAAGCTGATGTCCCTCTTGGTGTCGTCCAGCTTGCGCGTTTCCGCCTGGCGCTTTTCGATTTCCGCTTCGTACAGCCGCGAGCGCAGCCATTTCATGGCCAGTTCGCGGTTCTTGTGCTGGCTGCGCTCGTTCTGGCATTGCACGACGATGCCCGTCGCCAAATGCGTGATGCGCACCGCCGTTTCCACCTTGTTCACGTTTTGGCCGCCCGCGCCGCCCGCGCGAAAAGTGTCCACACGCACTTCCTCGGGCTTCACGACGATGTCAATACGATCGTCAATTTCGGGGATGACGAACACCGAGGCGAATGACGTGTGGCGCCGCGCGGCTTGATCGAACGGCGAAATCCGAATCAAGCGATGCACGCCGCTCTCGGTGGATAAGAAACCGAAAGCGTTCTCGCCTTCGACGCGCACCGTCGCGGATTTCAATCCGGCGCCTTCGCCTGGCGTCAGGTCCATGACGGTCGCGGTAAATCCTTTTTGCTCCGCCCAGCGGAGATACATGCGCAGCAGCATTTCCGCCCAATCCTGCGATTCCATCCCCCCCGCGCCGGGCTTGATGGTCATGATGGCGTTGAGGCGGTCGTTCTCGCCGGAGAGCAGCGTGACGGTCTCTAATTCCGAAACATAGGCGTCGGCAGCGGTCATCTCGCGCTCGGTTTCCTTCAGGAGCGAATCGCGTTGCGCGGAATCTTTTTCTTCCTCGGCCAGATGAAAATAGGTGTCGATATCGCTGGCCATGGTCTCCAGCTTCGCGTCCGAGGCGAGAACCGCCTCCGCCGCCTTGCGCTGCTGCATAACTTTCTGGGCTTGTTCCTGGTCCTGCCAGAAATCCGGCTGCGCGATTTTCTTTTCCAGGGAGGCTACGGTTTCGCGGCTGCGAGCGACGTCAAAGATAGCTCCGCACGAGTTCGATGCGCTTGCGAAGTTCTTCCTGTTGCCGCTGTAAATCTTCGATCATCATGATGTGGTGTCTCGCTGAATTAAGAAGTTTTGCGCGCGAACGTGCCGCGAGCAACAATCCACAGTAACACGAGCGCGATGAGAACGCACAGCCACGGCAGCCAGTCGCCCCAGCGCGCATACGGCGTCAAGTCCTCGCGAAACGCATAGGGGGCGTCCAGTTGTCCGCGAACATGCTCCGGCAGCCGCGCCACAATCCGCCCGTACGGATCGACGGAAACCGTGATTCCATCGTTCGTGTCGCGCAGCAGCCAACGCCGGTTCTCCACCGCCCGCACGCGCGCCATCGCCAAATGCTGTCCCGGCGCGCCCGACCCGCCGAACCAGCCATCGTCCGAAATGTTGATAAAGAGTTGCGCGCCGGCCAGCGTGAAGCGGCGGACTTCATTCGGGAAAATCGCCTCGTAGCAAATGTAGACGCTGAAGGGGCCACCGGAAATTTTTCCGACTTTATATTGCGAGCCGTGCTGAAAATCGCCGATAAGCCCCGTCAAGCCCTGCGCGAAAAAAAACCACTTCCTCCACGGCACGTATTCGCTGAAGGGCACGAGATGGATCTTGTCGTACATGAAATCGAGCGCGCCGTCCGGGCCAAGCAGCGCGGCGCTGTTGTTCGCGCCACTCTGGCCATTGCCCATCGGCTTAAAATCGATCACGCCGACTAGGAAGCCGTTCCCTGCGCCGCGCGCGATCCGTGCGGCGCGAGCCTGAAAATTTGCGTCCTGCAGCGAAAATGGAGCCGGGACTTCCGGCCATATCACCGGGCCGGGTACTTTTTGCGCGGCGTCAATGCTGAGGCGTTCGAGCTCGTCCATTTCCCCCGCGTGGACCTGCATCCAATTGGACGGATAATTGAGCGCCACGGGAAAATTCGTTTGCACCAAATGGGCAACGTGATCGGCGCGAGCTTGCGGAACAAAGCGAGGGCCCGCGAATGCAATCACGAACAGCACGGCATTGGCGGCGATCCACATCGTCTTGCCGGCCTGCTTGCGCAGGGACATTTGCAGAACTACCCAAGCCGCTAAAGCGTTGTAGGACGCGACCACCAGCGAAAGGCCAAAAATTCCGGTGATCGCCGTCAGTTGGACAAACACCAGATTTCCCGCCGCCACGTACCCTAGCAGATTCCATGGAAAACCGATGGCGGGAAGGTGCGTCATGGCGAATTCCATGGACACCCACAGGAAAGGCGCGGCCAGGCAGGCGCGGGCGCTGCTGAATCTGCCGGCCCACGCGACTGCCGCCGCAAATGCCGCATGGAAAAGGGACGTCGCGACGATGACCAGCGCGAACACGGCTCCCGCCTGCATGACGGGAAGCGGCCCGT
This sequence comes from uncultured Acidobacteriota bacterium, assembly GCA_963768275.1. Classification (GTDB taxonomy): domain Bacteria; phylum Acidobacteriota; class Terriglobia; order Acidiferrales; family UBA7541; genus Palsa-360. The sequence goes on along the minus strand of CAVYHH010000003.1, from coordinate 110,530 downwards.
AGTGCCGCATCACGGTGTAAAACCACGGCACACTCAGCCCGTTGTACGCCGCGCCCTGCAGCCATCCCAGCAGGAATGCGAATCGCGGCCCCTCGCCCAGCACGGCGACGATCAGCAGCGCCGGAGCGATCCATCCCAGAAGTGGGATATTAAAAGAAGGGTAGGCCAGCGCCAGCGCAACGCCCGAAGCGAGCGCGAGCAGCAGCCGGACAGTTTTCGACAAGCTCATGGCCACGGCATTGTAGACCGTCAGTACATCCGCCGCACACCGGGAAAACGCAGCCAGGGTCGAAGTTCAGTTATCGATGTTCCAGATTTTCGGAAACGGCTTCAAGCTCAACCGGCCGATGCAACACGATCTGATCTAGATCTTTTCCCTAAAGCTGGTGTTTATGACGCAAGGGAGACGGGGCTAGTCAAACGGGAAGAACCAGCCGCCGGACCCTCGCTGATCCCGCATGGCCCGCTCTCGTAGCAATTTCGTTGTGTCGAGGGGAGTAGCAGCGTACGATGCGCGAATCAGAGGGAGGGTTCTCCATGACGAAGATCGGAATAACGCTCAGCGCGTTTTTTCTGTTGCTTGGGGCCCTGGCACTTGCCTCGGCGCAGCCGGCGTCTACCAAGAACACCATTTTGACGAACCGCATCGGACCTTCCGGCGGAGATTTGTTCGTTGCCAGCGGGGACGGAAGCGGCGAGCGCAAGCTCAACTCCGGTGGCAACATGGACTACGACGCGATGTTTTCCGCCGATGGCAAATGGATCGTATTCACATCCGAGCGCAACGGCTCCGCGAATATTTACCGAATCCACCCGGACGGTTCCGGACTGGAGCGGCTAACGGACGACGATGGATTTGACGATCAAGCGTCGCTTTCGCCGGACGACAATCAACTGGCCTTCGTCTCCACGCGCGGCGCCGGAACGTGCAACATTTGGATCCTGGATATCAAAACACGAAAGGCGCGCAATCTTACGGGCGTGCCGGCTCTGCAAGCGGCCGCGGGGAAAATGGACGGCTTTTACAGGCCCTCATGGTCGCCCGACGGCAAATGGATCGCTTTTTCCTCCGACCGGGGAACGGACTTCAGAAGGCACAAATTCCCCCTGCCTGGATTCGAGCACATTCAAGAGGCAAGCATCTATGTGATTCAGCCGAATGGCGAGGGTCTGCGCAAACTTACGCCGGAAGGTGAAATGGCAGGTTCGCCGAAATGGTCGGCCGACGGCAAGCAACTCGTCTTCTACGACATGGACGACGAATATACATTTGCAGCGCGCCTGTTTGGGAGCGCTACCTCGCAGATCATCTCCGTGGACGTGGCCACGGGCGCCCGGTCGGAGCGCACCTCCGGTCCCGGCCTGAAAGTATCGCCGCAGTTCTTGAGCGCGGATCGAATCGGCTACCTCGTTAAGGGACCCGGACAAAAGGGAGAATTGGCGTTCACCACGGGAGAGCATGGAGCGGACGCGCCGGCTCCGGGAGTGATACGCAATCCCGCGTGGTCGCCCGACGGCAAGCAATTGGTCTATGAAAAGTTCGCCTACGATTCGAAGCAGAACCAGCCGCTCTACGCCAAGGATCAGACATTCGAACTCCGATACACGGGCGAATTCCCGTCGATTTCGAGCACCGGGAAGTTGGCCAACAGCCCTTTCGGGGATGTCGGCGCCCTCAGAATCACCCCCTTCGATAAGATCGCAGTGTACGTGAGCGATCTGGACGGCACGAACCGCAAGCAGCTCTTCCAGCAAGACGGGGGAGGAGCCTTCTCGCCGGCGTGGTCGCCGGATGGGCAATGGGTTGTTTTTGGATATGGAGCAGTATTCAACGACCGCGAAACCAAGCCCTCGCAACTGATCATGATCCGCGCGGACGGCTCCGAAAAGCGTGAACTCACGAGCGGCCCCCTCAATAGCGGCTTCCCGAGCTGGTCGCCGGACGGCAAGCACATCGTGTATCGCGTGTGGAAAAAAGATGACCGGAGCATCCAAATCCTGAACGTGGAAGACGGCAAGAGCACCACGCTCACGTCGGGGCAAGACAACTTCCCCACGTGGTCGCCGCTGGGCGATCGCATCGGCTTCACGCGCGATACCGGCGGCACAAACTCCTACGAAATTTTCACCATCCGGCCGGACGGCACCGACTTACAGCAATTGACGCACGCCCCCGGAAACGATGCTCACTGTGCGTGGTCGCCCGACGGCAAATATATTGTGTTCAGCAGCGCGCGCTTGGGTTTTCGCGATGAGACTCCGCTCTATGACGGGAGCCCGCAGCCCTATGCGGAGCTCTTCGTGATGAATGCAGACGGGTCAAACCAGCGGCCCATCACCAGCGATAAGTGGGAACAGGGTACGCCCGCCTGGGTGCCGGCGATGGCCACGCATCAAAGCAAGAAATAAGATTTCGCTGTTCGGACCGCGCTTGCCAGAGCTGATCTCGGCGAATTGCAACGGCGCCGGTCTTAATTTAAACGGACATAGTCTTCCGCTCTTGCCCGAGTGACACCGTACTCGGAAGCCAACCCCTACCCATGATTGAGCCGATTAGGTTCCGGTAATGGGATTATAGGAATCTGGCCGGAAGCGTTAAACATCAGATGCGGCAAAGTCACCTCGGCGTATCATCCAGGCCGAGATTGCCAGTAGCCCTGCAGGAAGCCAAATCCAAAGCAATTCAGTCTGGAGAACGGCAAGGCCGCGAGCCGTAAAAAAGCGCTCGATGCCAATGGGCGATACTCGAATGGGAGTCCAGGGAAGAAAATACCGGCGATTATCAAATGGAGAAAAGAAGGCGACCCCAAGACCGCCGTCGGTCATGGCATCTAGAAAACCATGACTTGCGGTGGCGAGAAAGAAATACATCCACAAAGAGAATCTACTGATGCTGGGCAGACCACGGCGAAACGCTACAAGTAAGGCAACGGCGGCTACAAGTGCGGCGAAGATAAGCGAGTGCGTAAACCCTCGATGACCCCAAAAGTCACCGTAATGGATGCCATAATGGAATCCAATTACATCAAGATCGGGAACAACAGAACAAAGTGCGCCAATCGCCCAGACTCGCTTTGGAATGCGAGGGGTGTAGAAGCAGGCTCCAATGCCAAGAGCAGCTACCGCATGTGAGAATACTGACGCCACCTCGAACCTCTCACGGTTTCGCCCCGGCCCTGTCGTAAAGACACCGCGGTCTAGGCAGACTGATGCGCCTTGAGGAAGGAATGGATTTGGCGCACTGCCAGCGGAATCCGCTCTTTGGGCTCTTTCCAAGGGAAGATGCTCACTTCGGATTTCGGGGCGAGCGTCGCGCACTCCATGGCGGGGGCGTAAGGGTGCGGCGGGACATCGTCCGGCATGATCAGCACCGGGTTTTGGCAACTACGGACGAAATCGCGTGTCACGGTGAAGACGAAGTCGGGATTGGTTTCAAACATCCTGGTCACAAATTGGTCGGCCGTCTGCAACGAAATCTCAGGCCGCTTAGCGTTAATCATCGGACCCCAGGTCGTCCAAAATGCGCCCGGGTACTTGCGGTCGCGCATCTCCGGACGCCACCCTACGGGCTGCGCCACTACGGCCGCGGCAACACGATCGGGGGCGCGCTTCAAGAGACTCCAGATGAAAGGGCCGCCGATGCAGAAGCCCATCACCAGGAACTTGTCGATGCCCAGGTGATCCATCAGACCGAGATGGTCGTCGGCGTAGGACTCCCACGGCCGGTCGACCTCGACAGGGCCGGTGGACTGGCCGCTGGGAGCGTTGCGCAGGTCCGCTGTGATGCAGCGATACTGTCCCTTGAACTCCTCAATGGCATTGAAGGGCGAGTTGCCGGAGAAGAATGCTATCGTGGAGTTCAATCCCCCGCCGGGAAGCAGCATCAACGGGAAACCGGCCCCGGCCTCCTCATAGTAGATACGAACGGAGCCTTTTTCGTAGAACCTACCCGTTCCTCCTTTGCTCTCCTGCTGAGCAAATGCGCGCGGCAAGGCGGCCGTTGCCGCTGCCGCGGCGCCCGCTGCCAGTATGGTGCGTCTGGTTAAACCCATAGTAGGCGTCCTCCTTGAACATAATCATGGCCGGTCTACGCAACTCCAAGCGCCAGTATGAATCCGCAGTTCGAATGAATCCTAGCACAGGTTCTCTTGGCGCGGAGCATCTGTAGCGGCAAATGACTGATCTAGCTTAGTCACTCGATCAGAAAGCAGATAGGTCCCGGTCGACGGGCTAACCGGAAGTAATCCCCCACCTGGACCGGATGGGCCTGATAAACGGGGTGGTCTCAATGGCTCAGTGCAACACTTGCCCAAAGTCCTCTCGGAGGGGTCTAGGAGGCTGATTTCGTTCGCGGGGGTCAACTCAAACAAGACAAAAGCCCCGTTTAGGTTTTGATTGAGTGATGTCGTACAGATCGATTCTCGACGGGAAGCATTGACAGATCAGCTGATTAGATGGTGTTGCATCGACCGGTTGAGGGGCACGACTTCTCAGGACTTGGTACTCAACCCGTGCGCCAGATGATCGTGCTGGAATTGGCGATAGTCGTGGATGTCGAGACTTTGCGCGATTCCTCGGCCCAATCTAGCGTGGCCGCCACAAACTCTCAACAGCAATTGACACCACTACACTTTTAATCCTGATCTCCGAAAGTGATGCCCACGGATCTCGCGGCGCGCACCATGCTCCCTTTGGGATCGACCAGGCGCACCTCGTTCACGGCATCGTCGAGCGGAACCGATTCAATCTCACCGCCGCGAAGGCATACCATGCGCCCGAAATTCCCGCGCGCCGCCAGCTCCACGGCTTCCACTCCGAATCGCGTGGCCAGGATACGGTCGAAAGGACTGGGCGATCCTCCACGCTGAATGTGTCCCAGCACGGTAATGCGCACATCCTGTTTCAGTGTTTCGTGAATCGCATCGCCGATCAGAATGCCAACCTGGCCAGGGCGCGGCTTAGGAAAGGGTTTGCCGAAAGGATCATTGGGAGGCAGTTTCACGCCTTCCGCCACGACCACCAGGGAGAATCTTTTTCCCGTCGCGGCACGTTCGCGCAATTTTTCGCAAACAATTTCAATCGTGAACGGTATTTCCGGAATCAGAATAACGTCGGCCCCACCGGCGATTCCGGAATGCAGCGCGATCCACCCCGCATTGCGTCCCATGACTTCGATCACCATTACACGGCCATGCGATTCCGCCGTGGTGTGCAGGCGGTCGATGGCGTCGGTGGCGACATGCAGCGCCGTGTCAAAACCGAAGGTAACTTCCGTGGCGGAAAGATCGTTGTCGATCGTCTTGGGCACACCCACAATCGGGATGCCCATCCGTCCAAGATCCCGCGCTATCGTTAGCGTACCGTCGCCACCGATCACGATCAGTGCGTCAAGCCGCAGTTTATCCATGGTCCTGCGACATGTCAGGAAATCATCGGTCGTTACTTTGCTACCCTCATCGGTTGAATGGTGAAACGGATCTCCCCGGCTCCGGCTCCCCAGAATCGTGCCGCCGCGGGGCAGGATCCCCGCGATCGACTCGACCGTCAGAGGTACAGACCGCTCCGGCCAAATCAGTCCGTCGAAGCCGTCAAGGATGCCCACAACGCCCCAACCATGTCCAAGGATGGCTGCACGTACCGCGCCGCGAATGACGGCGTTCAGGCCAGGGCAGTCTCCACCTCCGTTGGCGATGCCAATCGCATGTATGGTTGGGGTCATACATCCTCGGTGATCGGACTATGCTTCCGGCCCGGCGGCTTTCACTTCCGGCGCGCTCCCGGATTCATATTTCTTGAAGTTGGCAATGAATAGTCCGGCCAACTTTCGGGAGGTGCTGGCAAACTCTGACTTGTCGGCCCATGTCCTTTCGGGTATGAGTATTTCGGCTGGCACGTCTTGGCACTTCCGTTACGACGTGAATTCCGAAAATTGGATCGGGTTGCGTCGGAGCACTGGCCAGTATGCCAGCATGGATCGCGTCGATGATTGCGCGGGTGAATTTCAGCTTGATGCGCGCGCCGGCACCGTAACTGCCGCCACTCCATCCCGTGTTGATCAGCCACACGTTGACCTTGTGTTCCTCGATTTTTTCCGCGAGTAATTCGGCATACTTGGCCGGATGCCATACAAGAAACGGCGCGCCAAAGCAGGCGCTGAAAGTTGCCGACGGTTCCGTCACTCCCATCTCGGTCCCTGCAACCTTCGCGGTGTAGCCAGAGATGAAGTGATACATGGCTTGTTCCTGCGTGAGCTTCGAGACGGGAGGCAATACACCGAACGCGTCACAGGTCAGAAAGATGATATCGGTCGGATGTCCTGCCATACACGGCACCTTGGAATTCTTAATGAATTCGATGGGATAAGCGCCACGCGTGTTTTGCGTGATGCTCGTGTCGTGAAAATCGACACGGTGCGATTCGTCGTCCAATACGACGTTCTCGAGCACGCTACCGAAGCGGAGTGCGTGAAAGATGTCCGGCTCGCTTTCTGGCGTCAGGTCAATGGCCTTCGCGTAGCAGCCGCCTTCGATGTTGAAAATGCCATCGTCGCCCCACACATGCTCGTCATCGCCAATGAGGCGGCGCTTGGGATCGGCGGAGAGCGTGGTCTTGCCGGTCCCGGAAAGGCCAAAAAGGACCGACGATTGCGGACCTTGAGCATCCGCCGTGGCCGAGCAGTGCATCGACAGAAGGCCGCGTTTTGGCATGAGATAATTCATGATCGTGAAGACCCCTTTCTTCATTTCCCCCGCATATTCGGTTCCGAGGATTACCATCTGCCGTTCCGCAAAGGAAAGGGCGATGGAGGTCTTGGAAGTCATGCCGACCGAGAGTCGATTGGCTGGGAAACGGCCAGCATTAAAGATCACGTAATCCGGCTCGCCAAACTCGGCCAATTCCTCGCTCGACGGCCGGATGAGCATCGTTTGCATGAACAAAGCATGGTATGGGCGCGAGCAGATGATGCGAACCTTCAGCCGATTTCGGGGATGCCAGCCGGCAAACGCGTCGATGGCGTAAATCCGTTCGCAGATATTGAGATAGTCGGTCGCGCGCTCCCGGTTGATACGGAATACGTGTTCGTCGATCGGAACGTTCACCGGTCCCCACCACACATCCTTGTCGGAATCAGGATGTTTAACGATCCGCTTATCTTGCGGCGAGCGTCCAGTCTTCTCGCCGGAATAGGCAACGAGAGCGCCGGAATCAGCAATGGAAGAACCTGCCTCGTAACGAATGGCGTGTTCGTAGAGCTGCGCTGGAGAAGGATTGTGATGCACGGTCTTGACGGTGATGCCGTATGCGATCAGATCGAGTTCGTGAATATTTGCGCCGCTCATAAATTCGGGTATTCGATGATTGCAAATTCGTTCATCTGCGCGGGTACGGAGCCAGGATTGGCAGTCTCGTCGGTGTACGAACCATGGCTAGGACACCGCCTGCGCATCGGACTGGCCGATACTGTGCCTACAGGCCAGTGCCGCTGGTAATCTTCTCTAACATCGGCTGAGACGGTAAAGAGATTAGTTCCGTAAGAGGACGCGGCTCTGGTTGCCAAGGGGATGAGGCCGGAGATGGCGCGCCTGACGCTGGCGCGCAAAATTGCAGCGATCACCTTGATCGTTTGGAAGAAAGGAGGCCGTTTCGACGACCAACATCTGAAACCACAAACAGCTTGAGTGTCTCTGGAGTCCGCTCTATTCCCAGGGAGCTTTCCGGGAGGTGGTCGGTCGGTTCTTTAGACACTCGGGTCCGAGAGTGTGTCTGCACTGATAAGTTAGGCGCTGCGTGCCTCGGGCACACAGTCTCCCAGGCGACCCTGGGCCCTCTCGGACAACCCGAAAAAGCGATAGGCCGTGAGCCTCCGATAGAACCATGGTTGGCACCGGACAACTGTTTTGCTTGTCGGTCTCAGAACGGACTGGCTTCGTCGCGACGACACGATGAAAACCGCTGGGAGAGAAAACCCAAACAGCCGCGCCCGGCTGTGCAACGAACCGAGTCCATGGGGTGGAAGTCCAGATCCATGTGAGTTGATTTATGAGGCCGGAGTTTTCTTTGGAAATTCAGCGATCGATTCGCCGATGAATTCGAGATAGTTACGAATATGGCCTTCCAGTTTACCGGTGAAATCGTTGGAAATGTCCGCGGCGCGCTCTTCCAGATTCTTTTTGGCATCGCCCGTGGCCGACGCGATCAGTATCCGTATCGTATCTTGCGCAGTGCTCTCGAAAATTCGCGAAAGCTCGCGCAACTTTTCGTTGCACTCGTTCAACACCGCAGCGGAGCTTTTGTCCAGTTCGCCGTGAGCCTGCAGCAATTTTGCGTTGGCGCCGCTTTCGAGTTCGTTCGTGACCCGCGCGTAAATCGCTTGCGATTCTTCCTTAAAAACAGTCTGGGATGTCACCAGCTTCTGAAGATCCGCTCTTGCTTCATTCAGCACAGGCGCGACCTGTTCTCGCAGCCGCGATACGAAGCGGGCTGCCGCTTCGGTATGCGAGGTTTCGAGCGAGCGTTCCAGCTTCTCAATCGTGCAGGCCGCCATGCTGTCGGCGCGATGGTTCAGTTCATTCCCATGAACCAGCATGCGCTGCCTGGCGTTATCCAGATCTTGCTCGATAGCCCCGATCAAGCGCTCGTGGTTCGTTCGGACCGTGTTCTCCGACGCCTCGGTCAATGCTTTCAACGCCCGCCGGGCCAGTTCATCTTTCGAGGTCGCGATCACGCGCTCAATCGTTCCAGCCGCTTCGATCTGTAGCTGGGCGCGAAATTCGTCCAGGTAACGGTTCCTTTCATTCGTGAGGGTCACCGCCGCGATTTCAGAGACCGTGGATTGAATCTGATTGCTTAACCCGCCCATAAGGTCAGAAAACCAAGGGGACAGGGAAGCGGCCGCGTCACTTTTCTTCAAAACGGGACTCGAGGTTGCTCCCCCGTTCCGGTTCTGCATTGTTTGCGGTTCGGTGCGCGTTACCAGCCGAAGTTCTCGTCCGGAATTAGCCTCTGCCGCTTTGCTCCCCTGCGCGGGAAACCAATCCTCTGGCGGCGATGGGAGGCCCCAGATATTGCCGGCGATTTCAAATTCCACCGCGACGTCGTACGCCGGATCCGTGGAGGTGTTGAGCTTTTGAATCCACTTCACTCGCGCTCGATTGGAGCTTTCCGAATAGCCTTTCGTACGCTGCCCCATATCCAGGATCACGATTTCACCTGGAAGAACCTCATGTTTCATTTGGTAGGTGCAGCCATGACAACTAATTGTGGCCGTTGTAACTTCCTCCCGGTAGGGTGCACGGAGGGCATCTACGCCCTGCACCGCCAGCGGTAAGGCTTTTTCAATGCGTGAGCTGCGCCGTTTTTGTGCGTATGCGACCTGATTTGATGACATCGAACCCTCCCACTGGGGCATTCAGAGTGGATCAAGGCCGTTGCAATTCAATCTTCAGATTCTCGCTATCTTTCACTAATCGTCTCTCAGCGTTCGCGGAGATTCAACTGGCCTCCCAGCCAGTTGTTACTTGTACTTTCGCCTGCTCCTATGTCCCTGTCCAAATGAGACAAGAACCAGAGCCGGCTTCATGTAAGGCTACGATTTCAATCGCTGCCGACACGAATTCCCGATAAGCGGTGCGAGCTCAATGGGTCGACGCAACGCCATCTAATCGGTTGATCCGATAAGACTTCATGCCCCGTTGTTCGAATGATGCTGGTGTCGACTGAGCGGAGATGAACGATATGAGCGCGTATGAGGGTTACTCTGCGTTTCGCAATTAACTGGTGGAAGCAAAACTGGCAGGCCTTGAGGCATATTTGACAAAAGAAAGATTTCAACCGTCCTTCTGATTGTGAAAATTGTCGGAAGAGGCCCGATGGATCAAGCCAAGTGCGCCGGAGGCATCCAAAACCAAACGCGCAAATCGGAACGAACTCTAGTCGAGCGGTTCGACCTTGACAATCGATGCGCCGTGGTTGCTGCCGATCCAAAGCGTGCCGGGGTTCTTCGCATCGTCGACATAGACACGGCGGATGTTGGTCGGGCGCGGCAGCATGTATTCCGTATACTGGCCGCTCTTGATATCAAGACGCGCCACACGGTCGGTTAGCATGGACCCGGTCCAGGCCTCACCGTTGCGGTCGGCCACCGCGTCATACGGAGCGCTCCACGCCGTGGGCACCTTCCATTCGGTGATGCGCTCGGTTTTGGGATCGAGCATGCCGATCGCGTTGCCCTGATATTCGGCAAACCACAACCGGCCTTCTGGATCGACGCGGCCGCGCCGCGGGCGGGAGTCCGGGGTCGGAGTCCGGTAGACGGTCGCATTCTTCGTCTTGGCATCGATCTTGACGATATTCCCGGCTGAAAAATCGAGCAAATAGAGATTGTTCTGCAGGTCCGAGTGGATGCCGTAGGGCCCGACGCGTTTGCCGGTCTGCGGATCCTTGAAGTTGCCAAGGTTCTCCATCTTGTTGGAAATCAGATCGAGCCGGTAGATGTTGCTGCCATCCGAGTTCTTGATCCACACCTTATTGTCGGCAGGAGTGCCTTCGATTGCGATATGGCCGAGCTGGCCGCCGTCAGTATCCCATTCCTTCGGCGTGCTCCAGAATCGGAATTTCTCGGTCTTCCTGTCGAACTTCGCGATCGCGCTCTGGTACATCACGCCGACCCAGGGATTGTCGTCGGTGTCGAACTCCAGGTCGAGCGTGCCTTCCGGCCATCCCGGCTTGACTACCGGGATCGGATATTGCATCACCTCGCCGGTCTTCGGATCCATCTTGCCGAGGAACATCTGACCGAAGTCGGAGTACCAGACGTTGCCGGCGCGATCGAGCATCACGTCGTGCGGCTGAATCAAGTGATTTGGCAAATCGTATTCGGTGATGATCACATGCGTGGACTTGCCAGTGAGTCGAGGCTGGGTCTTCAGAGGAAAAGTCCAGGCCGGCTCCTGGCTCAGGTTGACGCTGGCGAGCCATTCCGCGGTCTTCCTGCCGTTGCCGCCGCGTTCCACATCGCGGCTTGCAGTTCCAGTGAGACGTTGCGGCTTCAGCGGAGTGCTGCCGGGATAGTAGAGACTCATCCGCTTGAAGACTTCCAGGAATTCGTCGGCGTCATGCGTCGACTTCATGATGCGCTCAAGCGTGTGGCAGCCGGTACAATTCAGCAGGAAGCGCTTCTGATCGTCCGTGCCGGGCATGCTGATCAACCATTCGGCATTGGTGAGATGGCCGGACAAGTTCTTCATTTTTTTGAGCTTGATCTCAGCCTTGGCTTCCTGGCCTGAGGCGACATCCACGGCTCTGGCTCCGTCCAGCTCATAGCCGGCCGCGCGTGCGGTCAATGCGTAGTGTCCGGGTTCGAGTCTCGCAACCGGGAAAGCAAAACGACCCGCGGCGTTGGTAACAACGCTGATGCTGATTGTCGAGCCCCCCTTCTTCGCGCTGACTACCACACCTTCCATCGGGCCTTCCTCGGCGGAGGTGACCTGCCCGCTCAACGCGGATGCCGTCTGAGGCTCCGCGTGAAGTCGAGGGGACACGGTTTGAAGAAGGATGGCAGCAAGAGCGCCACCTGCGATAAGCAAGACTCGCTTGGTTTCCATCATCATCTCCTCGCCTTGGAATGAGTTAATCGAAATGATTATCCTCCCATTGCGGACCCTAACGGAAGACAATCATTCAAGCAGGCAGCACCGGTGGTGGCGGCAGGGTACTATCCCTCGCGATCAACGCTAGGCAGAACAAAATAATCAAATCTCAAGCTGCCCGAAGCCAAAAAGCCACATTCCGACAAGGCTTATCGGGATTTGGCCCCTTTGTGAGCGTCACTCCAAGTATTGCGCGAGGTGACCGGCAGGCTTTTCGGTCCCGATTGCGACCTGTTTTGGGCTTTTGGAGCCGGGCCTTACATTGTTATACCTATCGTGATTACCGTATCCGCCTTATTGAACAGAGCGGACATTCAATCAAAATTACAGGGCTATGACCAACGACCTCTCTACGGTGGCAGGCATGCGATGCAAGTCTTGCGGATCGTTCTACTTGGGCAAGTTCACTCGGAACTTGGCGAAAATACAGCACAATATCGACCACCCTCCGGAACAACCACCGCCCTCGGCTTTTGAATCTAGTTATATTGATTGTCATACTGTCAGAATTGACAGGTCCGCACGAGCAGTGGCTCCGATAAACATGCCACTTCTCTAAAGCCGTCGGGCAAGCAGAACACGGGCATTGAAACAAGTAGATCAGTAATGACAACGCATATCCCAATTCTATTGTTCCCGTTGTCTGGGAATCGGTTTCTGGCCGAAACACTCGGTCGCATCCTGAGTATAAGGGCCGGCATCCTCATCGTCGGAACGCGCTCATATTCGGCTGGCACACCCGTGGGAATCTTCGAATCAACGTGCCATGCGTTGTTGACGAACCCGGAGGCAGCGTGCTGAATCATAAAGCTTCAGTGTTCCTGGTTGCGGAAAATCGCTTGTTGCGCGAGTCGCTGGCCCGGCTACTCAATAAGAGCGGAAATTTCAATGTGTGTGGCGCCTCTCCCTGCACCCCTGATACTACTCCTTCCGTTGCTGAATCGAGGGCCGACATTCTGATTCTGGATCCAATTACCGCCCGATTGCCGAACTTCGCATACATATCCGAAATTGTCGGTCAAGTTCCAAACATCAAGGTCGTTCTGATTGATATGGATTGCGATCCAGAAGTATTTCTGGAAAGTGTGCGAGTTGGAGCCCTGGGTTACATGCTAAGAGATGCTTCTGCTGCCGAGATTATGGCCGGCGTACTGGCGGTCGCCCAAGGGCAAGCCATCTGTCCTCAACAGTTGTGCTTTTATTTATTTCGAGCATTTTCGCGGCAATCGACCGCCATTCCAAGCGCACGAATGAAGCTTGAGCTTGGGCTGACTCGGCGACAACAGCAGGTTATTCCTCTGATTTCTCGAGGATTGACGAATAAGGAAATCGGATCCCACCTGAACATTTCCGAACAAACTGTAAAGAACCACATTCATAACATCATGCGGCGTCTAGGAGCCAACGATCGCTTACAGGTGATTGACCAGACCCGTCATTGGAGTGCCTACCAATAGTTTCGATGCATTAAGCTAGATGCTGTCCCCTCGACATCAACTCTATGGAAATGAAGACGACAGCAACGAGTTCGCCATTCACTTTTGTACAAGTCCTGTTTGGGGCAAGAAGGCACATTCTGATTAGGGACTTCTCAGGCATAATTCGACAAGCTAGATAACTTTTGATTGGTGCATCGCGCAGGCGGCGCAGTCCCACCCACAGAATGGCGCCGCTATAACGGTGCGCTGCCGATCCGAATGGTTGTTTTACGTGCCGAGTTTCAACCGTTTAGAGAAGCAACCAGCCGCCGTCAACATTCAGGTTGACGCCATTTACCGCCTGGTTTTCCAAGAGAAAGATCACGGCGCCGGCGATGTCCGCCATAGTCGCTAGTCGTCCGGTCGGCGTGCGAACTCTCACTCGATCGAGGACTTCGGGCGGTTTTCCGCTCCAGGCTGGACTGTCCCCGACGATCCCCGGATGAATCGCGTTCACGCGAATCGGTGCAAGCTCCACAGCGAGTGTGTGCACCATGGTGGCTATGCCCCCATTCACCGTGGAGACGGTGGTCGAACCGGGATAGGGCCGTTCCTTGGCCTGCCCGCCGAATAAGACGATCGAAGCTCCCGGCTCGAAGCGTGTCACAAGCGCATGAATGACCTCGGCGTAGCCCACGAGCTTAAGCGTCATCAGCCGCGTGGCGCGGGCAATATCGAATTTGCGCACGCTGTTGTCATCTCGTTCGATCGCCGCGATGACCAGGCTTTTCACTTGGCCGATCTGCGCGAGGCGGCCGGCAATCTCATTCGGATTGGCGAGATCCAATGCGAGGCCCCGGATCCGGCCGCCGATTTGCGCGGCGACGGCCTCGGCCTTCGCCTTGTCGCGGCCGGTGATCACGACGTCGTCACCGCGAGCCGCGAGCACCTGAGCGACCTGTCGTCCGAGACCCGAAGTTCCCCCCACTATTACAGCACTGCCTTGATCAGACATACCGCCTCCAGTCCGTTGAGAGATTCACGTCCATCACCCATTTGCACGGTTTTCTATCAGCCGATCCCTTCCAGTAACGCCAGCCAGTCGGATCAGCGCCTATTTTTTCGCGCTGAGGAAGGCGTTGCGAGCTTATCCTTTAGGTACTCCCAGTCACGGTTGAATCGGTACCCGTACCTCGGCGGAAGCTGAGGAGACTGGGTCTCCAGCCAGCGCACGGTGCCTTTGCTTGTATTATAAAATGCGTGTACGCACCCTACGCCAGTCCAGAACACATCGCCTACCTGAAGCGTGTACCGGGCGTCATCGGCAACTGCTTCGACACTGCCAGAAAGAATTACGTACGACTCCTCCAGAGGATGGTCGTGCAGGTGTGCGACGCCGCCGGGCTGGTATTCGACCATGAACATTGTTGAAAGCTGCGCGTCCAGACGCTGATCCACGAGCATTTTGAGCGCAATTCCGCTGTAGGCGAGAAGCGCGGTCGACATGCTTGCGGACACCGTTGGAGCGCTGACGCGCGAGCCGGCCTTGAGCTCGTCGAGCACAATATCGCTCTCAAGCATTCGAAACAGGTGCCGGGAGCGCGGGTCGCGGATGTCGAGCTGTTTCTTCTCGAACTGCGCGGGCGGGCCCGTGAAAAACGTGTCGTCAGGTGCACCCTTCACGCGCGGCTGCGGGGCCAGCATATCAATCCACTTCGCGCTGCCCTTCGCGGGCCCCAGCCACGCGTGTGGCACACCGACCGGAACGAGGCCGCACGCGCCGGGCACAAGAGGATAGGCGTCGCCGTCCAGGATGAGCGTGGGCTGTCCCTCGAGAACGTAGAAGCTCTCTTCGAATGAGTGCAGATGCGTATTAATCACGCCGCCCGCTTTGAGGGTGCACAACCCCAGACCCATGTGCACCGAACCGGAAGATCCATCGACCAGGGAACATCGGTTAAACGACTTGCTATTCCCCACATAGGCGGGCACGAGCTGGATGTCCTGTGCACGAAGCAGATGATGCATATGTTTCCCCTTTTTCCTGTCACGCGTCGAGATTGTAATGGACGGCCCAGTGTCACTGTCAAACGTTAAGCCGTCGGAGCATAGCCGTGGCGCATTCGCGAGAAATTTAGTTTGCCCGGAGAAAAGCAAACACATCCTGAGCCAGGAAATCGCACTGGTGAAGCCGGGTTAGCGGACAGATGCCAGGCTATCTCGACAATATGGTCGAGAGTGCGCTTTCCATTTTCGCAGCCGACGCGCCTTCGCTGGTCTTCGCGCGCCACGCGACAAAGCCATCGGGCCGCACGAGGACCGCACCTGTCGAATCGATTCCAAAGCCCGACAAGAACTCACCGGTCGGATCTGCTAGCCTACTCGCACCCACGCGATGAACATCGAGATCGATTCTCAGTTGCTTCGATGCCTCCTCGCCGCACTCGCACCACGCATTCGATTCGGCGCCTCCAAGCAGAGCGAAGTTCCTGCCGAAAAAGTCCAGTGTGGATATTTGCCGGCCGTCCTGTGCGAGCCAAACGTGCGGGGCGCGCGTTCCCGGACGCCCTTTGGATTCCCGAGGGTTCTCATGGACGCGGGCGTCGTTCGCATCCTCGGGAAGCACAGCGGATGAATGATAGATATACCCCATTTCGATGTTCAAGTCGTTGGCCAGGGGCTGATGCGGATCTGCCGGAAGGTCTGGCGCGACGCGCACCACGTAGCGTGTGTAAGCCTGCTCAACGGTGAAGGCCGACGCCGGACGCCGCTCGGGCTCGTACGTGGAAAGCAGTTCCGGATTCGCGAGGCCTTTCAGCACCAGGGCAAGTTTCCAGGCAAGGTTGTGGGCGTCCTGCACGCCCGTATTGCCGCCGAAGCCGCCGTTTGGCGTCATGATGTGCGCGGCGTCTCCTGCAATCAGGACGCGGCCCGCTTGGAATTGGTCGGCTACATCGGCGGCGGAATCCCAATGCATCACGTTTTCGATCGTGATGGGGATATCGTCCCTGCCGAGACCTGCGCGAACAAATTCCAGGCTGCGCTGCTCCGTCAAGCCCGTGGATACGTCCGTCACCGGTTGGCCGGAATCGTTGGCGATGTTGACAGCGAGGAAGCCGGACTGGAACGGCTTTTCAATTCGGAAGAAACCGCGCAACACGGGATTGAACACGTAAATGACAGTCAAATTCCGGTCCCGCAGTAACGGCTCGACATTGGCGCGAAAATAGATCGTGATGCTTTTTGAAAAAGTGCCGTGGCCCGCCATGTGGATTCCCAGCCGCTCGCGGACGCCGCTGCGCGCGCCATCGGCCGCCACCATGTAACGCGCTCGCACGGTATTGGTCTTTTCCGTGTCGCGGTTCCGGACGACGGCCGTCACACAGTCAGCGTGCTGCTCGAAGGAAATCATCTCCGTCCCAAAGAGCAGTTCCGCGCCGAGTTCCTGCGCGCGGGATTTCAACAGCGGCTCGAGCAGACTTTGCGAGATGAAGCAGCGCTTGCAGGGGCTGATGTCGGTAACGCCGGCGTTCAGGTTGGCAATGTAGCGTTCGATTTCCGCGCCCGCCAGCGACTCGACGGCGAGAATCGCGCCATCCTGGACGAACTGCTCGTCCGACTTTTCCCGGACGATCTGCTCGACGCCGACGGTGCGAAATACCTCCATCGTACGTTGGCTGATCTGCGCGGCTCGAGGATGAATCGCGGTGCCACGATGATGCTCGACAGCGAGCGCACGTATCCCGTGGTGGCCAAGAAGCAGCGCCGTGGAAAGGCCTACCAGGCTGCCGCCAACAATCAAGACCGGAACTTCAATGTCAGGCATGGCCGGACACCCATGGGGAAACTGAGCGTAGTAGATCATTTCCGGCGCTCGCAGGCAAATCAGCGAATGGCTGGCGAGTTTTTGGCTTCAGGAGTATTATGCGCGACAGTCGGGCCGGCCTCTGCGTAATTTAAAAACTGTCGTGGTATTTTCGCACGTCGAGAATCGAGGCGCGAATCCATGTCTGGAGCTGCCAGACCTGTCATGTTGGTAGGCGGAGTTCCCGGAAAAAGTGCCGAGGAAGTATTTCGTACCCTGGCCCCGATCCTCGGGGATCTGGCCATAGGCTTCACCGACGGAGAATTTGGGGTGCGTCGCTTCTGGATTTATTTCGTGCTTGTAAACACTTGGGCGAAGCATCCCGACTTGGAAGAGATCAGGGCTGTCGTTCCAGCCGGGGGCGGGTTGCCCGCCTTTCTTCCTAAGGACTACGACACTTTGCAATGGTACGGCCCAAAGCCAGGGGTGAAGAAACTCTCGCGCATTGAGACGCTGGGTTATCCGGATGTGGCGGCCGCGTCTTACCAGGTGTTTTGCCGCTTGCGCGACGAGGGGGTGATCCCACGCGGCGTGCGTTTTCAGCAGTCCCTCCCGTTTCCCGACGATGCCTGCCGGCTCTTCACTGACAGCGCCCGGAATATGGACCTGATGGTGGATGCCTACCTGGATGTCATGCAGCGCGATGTCATGCGCCTGTGTGAAATCATTCCACACAATGATCTGGTGATTCAGTGGGACATCAACTGGGAAACCGTCGCACTGGAACATGGCGACCACCTGCCGGATGCCGCTCCGATGCAGTTCAAACCCAATGGCGATCCCATGGACCGCTTCCTACGCTACGTCCGCGAGCTGAATGCACCGATCCCCAAAGCGGTTATCGTCGGTATGCACTTGTGTTATGGCGATCTCCACCACAAGCATTTCAAAGACCCCGTCGACCTGTCGACCAGCGTTTCGATGGCCAACCGGGCGCAGGAAGTTTCGCCGCGTCCAATCAATCACGTGCAAATGTCTGTCCCGCGTCATCGAAGCGACGACGCCTATTTTGCGCCGCTCAAGAATCTCCGATTCGGGGATGGCACCGTCTACGCGGGCCTCGTACATTACACCGATGGAGTGGAAGGAAGCTTGAAGCGGCTGGCGGCCTTCAAGCGGCATTATTCCGGACCTACAGGAGTGTCTACGGAATGCGGCCTCGGCCGGCGCCCGGCCGACCAGTCGCTGAAAAAGCTGCTCGAAATTCATCGCGACGTCGCGGCCGCGATCTAATTCGCTCCGCAGGACCCACAGAAACGGTCAAAAGCCAACCAATCCTGAAGGCGAGAGGACTCAATCGGACCAGGCAAGATAGCCGGGGACGATGAGGTTAACGACGGGCACGATCATCAATATGCCCCACCAGTTCGGTTTGTGCCGCGCCTCAGCGATGGCCATCCAGACGATGATCGCGATCACGATGTTGACCAGCGGGATCAGAAACAGGATGAACCACCAGGCGGGTTTCCCGGCGATATTGAACATCAGGAAGATGTTGGCGATCGGAATCCAGGCGAGCCAACCGTTCGGGGTATTCGTCTTGGTGGCGATGGTCATGAGCGCCAGAGCCATGTAGACGTAGATCACCGCAATGAAAATGAAAAACGTCGTTCCAAACATCATCGCGACTTTCGGTTCCATGAAGTTCCTTCCCCCGGTAAGAAACGGAATGGCGATTCCGGCGCTTTCATGCCGGATTTCCGATTTAGCCGGAATTTCTGTTTTGACGCCGAGACGGCCGTGATTGTACACCGGTTTCGTCTGGTCGTGACCTTGTGGAACCGTGATTGTATGGAGCGCCAACACGGCGCCATTGATAGAAAGGTTCAGCGTTTCCACCTCCGAGTCACGATAAGAGGACGCAATGCCGCATTTCCGGCTTCTAAGACGGCGGGGTGAAGGTGAAGAACTCCCACATCTTCGGCGCACTGGCGGCCGCTCCGGGCAGCGTTTTCACGCCCAGTCCTTCGAGCATCAGGCGAAGAACGCTTTCGTGCTGATAGAGTGTAGTGGACTGATAGCCACTCTTCGCGAACGGGCTGATGATGACGGCGGCAACGTTGCCTCCGCCATGTGTATTGTCGTTCCCCGATTCATCGAAGACAATTACGAGCAATCCGTCTTTTTGGAATTGCGAGTTCCTGATCAGCGGATCGATATTCGTCTTCATCCAACTGTCCGCCACGTCCAGGCCGCAATCGTGTGCATCGTCACATCCGTTCGGAGTAATGAAACCATAGTCGGGCATAGTGTTGTTAGCGAGGTCGGTTGCGAGCTGTGCGAAAGGCACGATATTCGCAAGCTGGCTCGCCATCTGCGCGTCAGTCATGAACGGCAGCGGGGCATGGCGCGTGTAGAATTGCCCGCCGCAACAGGAGGAGTCGCCACCGATATAGCCGACCGACGGAATGGACTCGGCATACTGCTTCCAGCTTTTTCCCGACGCGATCAGTTCCCGGACTGCGTTGTCCACGGAGACAGGGAAGGTCAGGGGAGTTTGTGAATCGTCGTTTGTCAGGATTTGTCCGGTGGTCAGCATTAAATAGTTGCCGATCGACGGGTGAGTGTCCGCATAGTATTGCGTTGCAAGGCCGTACTTATTTGCCAGTCTATTCAGGTAGGGCATCGAAGAACTGCCAATCGCGTCCGTGTAATTCGCATTCTCCAGGGCGACCAGGAAAACGTGCCCGAAGGGAGCCGTGGACGACGGCGGGGCCGGCGACGTAGGCGAAGTCTGATTGGACCCGCCAGTAACACCGCATCCCGTGCAAAACAGCGCGAGAACCGCGAGCAGGCAAAACCGAGGTATTGTTTTTCGTTGACCGCAAGATCTGTCCGTCAGGTTTGGGCGTGACCACATTGCTGTTTTCCTTTCCTGGCAAATGCTGTACTGCCGAGAATGGGCTGGCTGGGAATGCTCAGATAGGCCGACCCTCCAAGTCTTCGAGGATGTCGTCCATTTCTTGAGAAACGGCTTCGATTTACATCCACAGTTTTAAGCTGTGGCCGGGGGTTCGTACGGGGCTTCGTACGGAGTATCGAATCCCCCGCAATTTGCTATAAATATAAATTTATGTCAAGTAACATTTTCCGGCAGAACAAAAAGTACTTAAAGAATAGAATTCCCATTTGAGAGTCCGGTTTAAAGACGCGGAGGACCAATTCTAGATTTCCGAGACTCTCGATGAAGCGCCGCCTTTTTCAGAATTTGACATCCGGGTGTATATTCGTTTGCGCAGATTTGGACCTAAGTTTATGAGCTACTGGATCAGGATTCTGGCTCTCGTATCCCTGACGTCCTTGCCCGCTGCCGCGCAAGTGCCGCAGTCGGTTCCCAACGGTCTTCCTTCGTGGGCCTACAACATTCCGGACAAGGTGCAGCCGCCCACCGTGAAGGCGACAGGCCCAGTGAGCGTGCCGGGCAGCGCCAAAGTGTATGACCCCGGTCAAGTCGCCAGCAGCGGAAATCCGCCCGATTGGTTTCCCGATGAGCACGGTCCCGCTCCGCCGATCGTAAAGGATGAAAGCGGAGTTGCCAAGATGGCGTGCGGCACCTGCCACCTCATGTCGGGACAAGGGCATCCTGAATCCGCCGATATTGCCGGCCTCCCTGCCGAGTACATCGTGCGTCAGATGAGCTATTTCAAGACTGGAGCCCGGAAGGACGACGATCGTATGGGCCCGATAGCGAAAGTCGTGTCCGATGAAGATGTGCGGCAATCCGCTGAATACTACGCGGCAATCAAGCCGATCCCCTGGGTGAAAGTCATCGAAACCGCCACGCCGCCCAAGACCTACGTCAGTTCCGCGGCGCGCCATCGACTTCTGGACCCTGCCGGCGGCACTGAGCCAATCGGCCATCGCATCATCGAAACACCGGTCGATCCGGTCCGAACAGCGGATCGCGATCCGCACTCTCCATTTCTGGCTTACGTTCCTCCCGGCAGCATTGCTAGGGGAGAGGCGCTGGTGAAGACTGGCGCGTCTGGGAAGACGATTCAATGCGCGGGCTGTCACGGGGACGACTTGAGGGGGCTCGGTGAAGTACCAAGACTTGCTGGTCTGCAGCCGGTCTATCTCGCCCGGCAACTCATCTGCATTCAGAATGGATCGAGCGACGGCGCTGCCGTGGCGCCGATGAAGAAAGTGGTTGCGAACCTTTCCGAGGATGACATTATTGCAATCTCCGCATACCTTGGATCGCTCCCACCGAAGTGAATACGAGACCGCTCTCAGCGTTCGGCCTTTTGTTTCGGACTCAAAAACAAAAAATGGGATTCGCTATTTCTCGAAGTCCACGAACGAGGCGTTGTCGGTGCAGGCCTGTTCCAGGATGTCCCAGTCCGCATGCAGCGAAAATCCAAAGTGCACATCCCACGGTTTGGCCAGCGCTTTGGCGTCTTCCATGGTGATGTCGAGTTCCAGATTATTCTGATCGATCCGGTGAAAACGCTCGATCACGTGCAGCTGATCGCTGTGGGCGTGTCCGACGCGGTCGAGCCACGTCTTTTCGTTAAAGCCCACCGTGTCCACAACGAAAATATCGCCGTCCCAACGGCCGATGGAATGGCCCATGTAGGTGGGCGTGATGTCGTCGGGATGCTTGCGCCCGTCGGTGAAAACGTAGCGCACGATATGGTCGTACTCGTAGATGAATAGGACTGCTTTTGGAGTCTGAATCACCTGCATCGGAACCGGCTGCAGATAGATGCGAGGCGTGCCCGGAGGCAAACACTTGGTGAGGATCGGATCGTTCGTCTCCTTGAGGTTGTACTCGCCGTTGTTGGAAGCTTTGGCCAGCTTAAATTGCTGCTGCCCCCACTCCGTCATTTCAGGGGCTTGCCTGCCGAAGGTACTGCCGCCGTAGCCGCGGCGCCCGTTCCACACTCCAGTCAAATCGTGGGGATCGTGGGGAGGACCGGGGACGGGAGGCGCAGGGCCGCGCATCTGCCGCGGAGCAGCGGCACCCGGCTGGGGCGGATTCGGCGGCGTTTCATCCTGAGCGAATAGCGAACCTGAAACCAACGATACTACGCTCATGAGTAGAACAGCGAGGATCCACTGCTTTCGCATGGTTTCGGATTCCTCAAAACTTTCGGAATCAGGCCTCCCCGTCATCATTGCAAAGCTACATCTCGATAAGAGGTCCCTTTGGCTACGGTGCGGAGGAACCTCCCGCTTTTTGTCCCATCACCCACGCCTTCATGTTCTTCCAGTCCGGGTCGTCTTCGGAGGCAAATTGCCTGCCTCCCTGGTGAGTGTCGGCGAGGCCGCCCGCTTCCGGGGCCAGAGGCATTCGCAGAAAGAGGCTCAATTCCGGCTTGCCGGGAACCACCAGTTTCGAGACGGTCTCGAAGTTATGGCGAGATTGCTCCTCGGTCCAGAAGCTGGCCCCTTGTGGGAGCATGTCCAGGCTGAGAGGTCCGCCGCCGTGACGCATGACTTGATGGCAAACGTAGCAGCGGGCGTGTTCGTCCGACCGCTTTTTCAGGAAGATAGGCTCGATATTCGATTTGAAATACGCGTAATCAAGCTGCGGCCCTTGCGCGTCGGGGCCGCCGGAGGTCTGTGCCGTAACACGGGGAACGAACACGTATAACAAGACGGCAGCGGCTGCCAGGAAACCAGCGAAGATTATTTTTGGCAGAACCCTTGAAATCATAATCACCTCACATTTACCAGCTCAAAGTCTGTGTTGCGGCCAGAAGTTCCGCGTCTCGTGCAAAGGTCCGAATCACATCTTCAACGCAGGACCAACGTGCTGATCCGGTCGGGCATTTCGTGGACAGGAATGCGAGTCACCTCTTTGATTGCCTGCACATCGATCGCGGTGATCGACTTGGTCCCGCAGGTGGAAACGTAGACCGTCTTGCTGTCCGGAGTGAAGGTGATCCAGGCGGGTCCGCCGCCTCTTGGGTTCTTTCCCGGAACCTCGGTATCAGGCAAGGAGACATGTCCCATCAGCTTGAGGTCGGGGAGCGAGTAGACGAAAACGGCGTTGGCCGGCCGGCTGTTGGTCCAGAGAGTTTTATTGTCCGGCGAGATGTTGATGCCGTGGCTGATACCTTCGCACCCAGGAGGGAATCCGGAGGGTTCGTCGGGATTCTTGATTCTGGCCACTTCTTTGTGCGTCGCAAAATCGACGACTGAGAATCCGTTCGTTCGATTCAGGTTGGCAAAAATCCGGTGGCCCGAGCCGTCGGGGTTACTCTCGATAATTACCGGGAGCACTCCCTGGTCATACTGAACTTCCCAGGCGACTTCCATCTTTTGGAGATCGAAAACGGTTATGAACTGTCCACCCGGAGAGCCGGCGGCCGCGAACTTGCCGTCCCCGGTCAGCGCCACGTCGTGCAGCCCTCTTCTCACAGGAATGCTTTTGACCTTCTCCAGGGATTTGGAGTCAATAATGTCGAGCGCCCCGGCATCCACCGCCTCCGTGCCGGTATTGCGGATGCAGATCACGATCAGCTTTCCATCGCTCGTGACTCCCGCATCGTTGGCCCAGCCGCTGAGCGGCACCTTCTTGATCGTCTTCCCGCTCTTGCGATCCCGGACGTCGAGGACGTCCTCGCTCCTGCTGGTGATGTAGAGCCGGCTACCGTCGGGAGAGAATCGGATCACTTCGGGCGACTCGATGCCTTTGATCACTTCCACGACTTTGTTGGTCGCGGTGTCGATCACATCGATAGTTGTTCCGCCCCGGTTCGCGACGTAGATCCGGGCCGTCGCAGCCGCCAGGGGCAGTGCCGCGGCCAGCAATCCGAGCAGAAGCCACGCGTTCTTTCGCCCGAGGAAATATTTTCTCATGGTGGTTGAAGTCATAGTGGGAAGGCGCTCCTAACCCTTCGGCGCAGAGAGTAGAACCGCGCGAGCCTCAAGTCAAGAGACTCAGCAAAGTAGACCTCTACAACCTCAATCCCCGTTGCAGTCTATTGAAAGCGGTCTCAAAGGCGCCCTCAGTTCTACTTGAGCCGGATGGGTCCTGACAAACAAATAGTCGGACCGTGGCCCAAGGCAGTGAAGGAAAAAAGCCACAATCCGATAAGACTTATCAAGATGTGGCGCGATCAGCCTCTTCTTTCTTGAGGGGTGTGAAATACAACCAACGCAGCAGTAGATACCAGACTAATAGGAGCAAGACGAATCCGACGGCTGGGGACGCTGCAGCTCGTAGGTATGAACCTGAGGAAGGGGCGGTGCGCGGCACAATCGCTGGATATAGATTATGCGCCGCCCATGTTGAAAGGGGTGAAGTAAACACACTTACAAAGTACAGCACAACTTCAGCGAGTAAGTATCCGAGAGCGATAACACCGACAAAACTCTCCACGAGAATTCGTTTGAGGCGATCAACCATGATTTCTCCTTCTGATCCTGATGTAGCATTCACTCAAGCTGCGAAGCGGTGCAGCTTTATACACCCAGCGCGACAAAACCCATGCCGCGCTGAGGCTAATAACAGCATCGAGAAAATCTGTTATCGTACGGATTTGCGAGAGCCGGTAGCCCAAACTTAGATCGCCAACATCATAAACAGAGGGATTAAGTCGAATCGCCACCATCTGGGCGAAAAAACTAACTACAGTGAGAAGTGGCCT
Organism: uncultured Acidobacteriota bacterium; assembly: GCA_963768275.1. GTDB lineage: Bacteria > Acidobacteriota > Terriglobia > Acidiferrales > UBA7541 > Palsa-360. The sequence goes on along the minus strand of CAVYHH010000003.1, from coordinate 85,998 downwards.
CCCCACAGCACGAACTCCCGAACTTAACGACCAAGTAAGAAGAAGCACAATCGCAACGGCTGCAATGTGTGTGTCGCCCAAAACTTCGCGAAGGTTGGATTTCACAATTTCTCTCACTGGCCGGCATTATCGCAGTTCACCTTGGTACAACCAATCGAATATCGTGGGACAGTCGGTGATAACCAGTTGACCGATTGAGCTGGCAGGGAATATCGGAATGTGGCCCGAAGCCGGTTTCCGCCGAACTATATTTTTGGCTATCCTGCGGATTTGATCGCGACTTTCTCTCTGGAGCGATATAGTTCGCGCAAAATGGGAAGCATCGCGGCTAAGGCCACAGTCACAATCGTTGTGCCAACATCGTGATTGGTGACACTTCGCGGCCACGGTATCTGAGTTGCCGTTACGTAGCCTATCGAGCCGAGAAGCGCATCCCACTGAACTCCCCGAATACCAAGCCTCAATACGAAGGACGCAATGGACCCGGCGACAGTGCCGATAGCCATTCCAATGACTACGGCCAAAACAAGGCCGTAAGCGATCCAACCGTTGTCATACTGGAAAAACAATGCACTAACCTCCGAGCCATCTACGGCATAACCAAAGCAAATCATACAACTTGTGCTGTAGATCGAGAGCGAGGAAGCCAATCTCATTTCCATGCGGCCAGGTCCTAACAGACAGACCTATCGGACCGTGGCTTCCAGACTCGGAAAATCTGACTGCAGGGCCCAGATGCGACCGTCTCTCTCGATGGAGACTCTTTGCCATTCCAGATGGCTTCTCTTAGGGACGGGGCGCCTCGATCCGAGTCACCAGATATGTAATCATTCCCTCGAGCGAGCTGAACCGATGCGGCACGCCCGGTGGAATCACGACTACGTCGCCCGGTCCCATCCGGCGGCTCTCGCCACCTTGAATCGTGCCTCTGACGCTGGGGCCGGCGGCTTCCGAGGTGAGGTCCACAGGCTTCCCATCTACCAGCGTCCCTCCAGTCTCAAACATCCCGGCACCCGTTAGGATTTGGTAGACCTCGGTCACCCTGTCGTGCAAGAGGGAACTGTCGGGAGTTTTTCCCGGTATTCGCCGGAGGATCACGATCGTAACTTTGTACGCCCCCGTGTCGACTGTCTTGATGGGTTTGTCAAAAGTCGTGCTGGTTGGCGGCATTTGCCGCAGGGCAGCGTCAATCTCAGCAGTCGTAACGTAGGCCGCCGCGGTGTTGTCGGCCGGTTTGGCGAACAAAAGCGATGTAGGAACTGAGAACCAGATCGTTGCGGCACAGGCCACGAAGGCCGCGCATAGAAATAGTCTCGTCAGAAAACGACTAGGTTTCATTTGCATGGAGTAACCTCCAACAATTTTTGAAGTACCTGAGATTCCGATGCGATGTGGAACCTGGTGTGATCCTACACCGGGCGCTCGACCCGCGAAAATATATCGCTGGGCTTGCTCTTGTCGCAAATTTATTGTATCGAAGGCAAGAGAAGAGTAGGATGCGCGTAAGTTAGGCCCAATTCGAAATTCCGGTGAAGACGGTCCCCTCCTGCGTCCACGCAGGGCACACCCCGAGAGGAGGACAAACAGTGCCAGCCTCATATCACATTGACAAAGCGCGACGTTTGGTTTTTAGTACTGCATCCGGCCTGGTGACGGCAGCAGATTTATTGGCTCATCAGCGGCGGCTTCTAGGCGATCCCGACTTCGACCCGGAGTGTTCTCAGATCGTGGATTGCACGGCTGCTACCGGGATCGATTTCAGTCCGGAGGAAGTGCGATCGGTGGCGGCCGCGACGATCTTCTCGGCTCATTCCCGGCGCGCAGTGCTGGTGACGACGGACGAGCAGTTCGGATTTGCCAGCATGTTCAAAATGATGCGTGAAGCGCAGGGCGAATACGGAATCCGTGTGTTCCGCGACCGCTCTGAAGCGCTGCGCTGGGCGGAGCCGCAAGAGCAGGCGGCCTCCAGAACCGCGTAGGAATGGCGCTGGAGAAACGAGCTTCGGCAACGCGTGGGTGTGTGTCAGTTTGATTGCGAAAATGCCCGTTCCGTCCCGAAATACACGGTTCACCGTGTACGCTCACCGTGAAAGGGACGGAACGGCCTCTACAAAACCGCCCTGCGTTGTTGTTGGTTTTGTAGAGGCCGCCCGTTTTTGGGGCGGGCAGCCGTCCGCGCCTATTTCCCCTTGTAATCTACAAACAACTCGGGGAACTGCTGTTTCAACGCACTGATCTTGGGCAGGTCGCAAATCTGGATGTAAGAGCTGTTGGGATTCTTCAGCGCATAATCCTGGTGATAATCTTCGCCGCGATAGAAGGCCTTGAGCGGCGTGACTTCCGTCACGATATGCTTCGGAAAAACTTTCGCGGCGTCGAGCTGCGCGATGTACGCGGCGGCAAGACGCTTCTGCTCGTCGTTGGAATAAAAGATGGCCGAACGGTACGAAGTGCCGACATCCGGTCCCTGCCGGTTGAGTTCGGTTGGATCGTGGGCCACGGAAAAGAAGATGCGAAGCAACTGGCCATACGTAATCCGAGACGGATCGTAGACGACCTCCACCGATTCGGCATGTCCCGTCGTTTCGGTGACTACCTGATCGTACGTCGCGGTCGCCGCCGAACCACCGGCATACCCCACGGTGGTCTTGAGGACTCCCTTCACCCGTTCAAACACGGCTTGAGTGCCCCAGAAACAACCGCCGGCGAAAACGGCCGTGTCTCTTCCGGCCGCCGACGCGAGCGGCGCGTCAACCTTCGGGGGAGGGATTGGCTGGCCCGGCGCGGCGCTCGCGCCATACGCCAGGATCGAGAACGCGAATGCAAAACTCAAAAACAAACGTGTTGGCATAGGAATGCTCCTCACAACCTGGATTATAGGACGTTTCTGGCCCCGAAGGAAAAATCTGATTCGACGATTGCCCATTTGGGTGTACGTTATCGGCGGGGCCGGAAGTCAAAATGGAAACCTGGGAACGCCAATCTCCCGATTGGCGTAACGCAAGCCACCAATCGGGAGATTGGCGTTCCCGGCGTCGCGCCCGTTTCGGCTAATATCGCGCAACTGGGGCAGGAAGCGCGAAAGGCAAAACTGAGGAGGAACCCCAATGAAATGGACGGGTCGAGCGATAGTTGTCGGAGCGATTGTCTGCGCCGCGATTGGCGTCATGACGTTGATAAACTTCTCGAGTACTGAGAAGGTGAGCGCGGCACAGCAAAAAGCGGCGGGTCAGTGGGTCGATCCAGCAAACCCGAGCGACGAACTTGTGGACGGCCCGTATCGAGTCGACCCGAACTGGCCCAAACCCTTGTCCACTTTGTTTCCGGAGGAGAAGGGCTGGACGTGGGGCGCGGTCCAAGGCGTGTTCGTCCAGAACCCGGAACGCATTTTCGTCGTGATGCGAGGCGAGTTGCCCGACTTGACCAACGCCAAGAAAGCGTACGTCGAGCTCCAGACCGCTTTCGGATTGACGGCGCACGTGGAAGTCCCTGGGCGCGGGATGTACACGCGGAACGCGTCCGTGGGTCCCTACGCCAGCCCGGGCGAAGCCTCCGACGATTACATGGGCGTGGATGGGAAGGACTATCGGTGGAAACACATCATCACAGTTTACGACACCGAGGGGAATGTGAAAGAGGCGTGGACGCAGTGGGATTCGCTATTCAAGCCGGACAATCCGAACGTGCTGTCTCAGGGCCGCGTTCACAAGATTCTGATCAGTCCCTATGACCCGGAAAAGCGCGTGTGGGCCATCGACGACGGCCACGAAGTCATCCGCATATTCAGCAACGACGGCAAGAAACTTCTCCAGACGATCGGCACGTTAAACACAACGACCGAGCGAAACGCAAAGATGACCGGCAACACCGCGCGCCCGTCGTACATCCAGAAAACCGGTCCGCCGAGCGAAACCTTCGGCCGTCAGACCGACATCGCGTGGTTGCCGGACGGCACCTTCTTCGTCACCGACGGGTACGAGGAAACGCGCGTCGTGAAATTCGACAAGAACGGCAAGTTCTTGATGGCCTGGGGCGAGAGGGGCGAGGCCGGCGGCCATGAGAAGCGGCCGAACTACTTCAATACCGTGCACGGCATCGCGATCGACAACCAGCGCCGGCTCTACATCAACGACCGCAGCAACCGGCGCATTCAGATCTTCGACGAGAATGGAAAATTCCTAAATCAGTGGTACCTCGGCGACGGACCCACCGCGACGTATCACATCTTCATGACCGCGGACCAACATCTCTGGATGTCGGACGGCCACGGCAACTTCAAGTTCTACAAATACGACTTGAACGGAAAGCTGCTGTACACGTGGGGCACGATGACTCCCGAGGCGGGCGGACTGTGGGGAACGCACCAGTTCGGAGTGGACCAGGACGGCAATCTCTACACCGCAGAAGTGTGGGGCGGCCGTCCTCAGAAACTCGTCCCGCGAAAGGGCGCTGACCCTGCGTTGCTGATCGGCCAGCCGGTTCGCGCGGCCTGGACCAAGTAGAGTAGCGAAGAACATTCGCAGGCCGGGAGAAGACATTTTCTCCCGGTTTTTTACCTTGATGCAGGCGCCCGTAGCGTTTTCGTTGCTTGGGGCCGCGCCCTTAAAGTAACTCCCCGCAGTTACTGCTGCTAGTAAACGACGTTCTCGAAAATTGGTTTTTCCGAGTTGCCGCGCAATGGGACGGTGCGAAGCCAGTATGGGCCGAAAAGCCACATTCCGATAAGCGGGGCCGGCATACCCATGTTCGGGTTGGGCAAGCTGATGCTGATGGAACTTCAGGCCAGAGCAACACAAAGTCTTTGAGGAGAAGAACACACATGCCAAGGGTTCGTGTCGCGGGATTCGGTCTTTCGTTGGACGGTTTTAGCGCAGGGATAGACCAGAGCCTGGACGATCCGCTGGGCAAGCGCGGCCCGGAGATCTTTCAGTGGTTTTTCCATACCAAGACATTCTGTGCCATGCACGGGCAGGAATGCGGATCTGTCGATGTGGACGACGTGTTCGCACAGCGGGCAATGGAAAACTTTGGCGCCTTCATCCTTGGTCGGAACATGTTTGGTCCGGTCCGTGGCCCGTGGCAGGACGACTCGTGGAAGGACTGGTGGGGTACCAATCCGCCATACCATGCACCGACTTTCGTTCTGACGCACTACGAGCGTGAGCCGCTCGTGATGGAAGGCGGGACGACCTTTTACTTTGTCACCGGCGGAATCGAAGAAGCGCTGCGGCTCGCGAAACAAGCGGCGGGTGGCAAGGACGTCAAGATCGGAGGCGGTGTTTCCACCGTGCGGCAGTATCTGCAGGCTGGGCTAATCGATTCCCTCCATTTTGCTCTTGCACCTGTTGCCCTCGGTCAAGGCGAAGCACTGCTTACCGGTCTTGACCTGCGCGCGATGGGATTTTCTGTGACGGAGCACGAGGCCACGGAGCACGCGACGCATGTTGTGCTCACGAGAAGATAGAAGGTGAGTCCAATTCCTGACAAACGGAATTCTTCGATGTTGGGAATCCGACGAATCCCAGATGACGCTAAGCCGGCTTCTCGGACCCGTACCAGGAGCTTTGAACCGCGCGTGCCCCCGACATCAAGTTCCTCGCGGAACTCTACCGGTCTTGATCGCGGCCCTCCGACGCTCCGAGTGAACTCAATCCAGAAGCGCGACGACGAGGCCCAGCGTCGGCATCCTATCCACGCCAAGCGTTAACCGTACGTGAGGGAGGTGCTTTGTCCGACCTCGATAATATAACCGTCAGGATCGCGGATGTAGCAGCGCGTCTCGCCGTACTTGGGGATCGGCTCCGTGATGAACTCCGCTCCTCGACTTTTCCACAATTCATAGCACGCTTGAATATCCGCAACGCGGAAATTCATAAAGCTGTTGATGTGATTCGGGTCGGGGACGCTGAGCGTTACCGCCGGCTTATCCGGAGTCGGCCCGCCCCCAACGTTCAGAATCATCCAGATATTCGCAAGCTGAAGGTACGCAGGCGCGTTGCCGTCACCCAGGCTCAGAATACGAGCGCCGAAGACCTTTTCGTAGTAGCGAGCTGATCGCTCGACGTCGGCGACGGTGAGAAAATGCGCGATGCTGATCCCCTCTCGCGGGGGCATTTCATAGCTCTTTTGTTCGACTTGTACACCGCTCATTGACGACCCCTCTCAACTCCATTTTGATCTCCCAGATGGGCACCCATGTATACCCAAGGGACCTCCAGCGCGGCCATAGTAGCACGTTGTAAAAGGTGACAGCGAAATCACGCTTACCCGCCGAAATAATTGACAGAAATCCTGTCATGCCCTGACAAACGGAATTCTCCGATGTTGGGAATCCGGCAAATCCCAGATGACGATAAGCGGACTTCTCAGATGGGATGAGAAGGCCGGTCTCCGACGGGATGCGATATGCTCCCAACGATTGACGCGCTCAAGGCGCAATGGAAAGGAGACCGGCTTATGCGAAAGAATAGCACTGTGGTGAAAAACGGAAACAAAATTTTCAAACAGCCCGCACTGACCATCGGGTTGGACTTGGGAGATCGAAGCAGCTGTTACTGCGTTTTGGATGAGATGGGGAATGTGATTTTGGAACGCAGTGTGCCGACCACACCGAACGGAATCCGCCAGGCGTTCGGTAAGATGCCGCGCTGCCGGATCGCACTGGAAACGGGAACGCACTCGCCGTGGGTGAGCCGGCAGTTGGCACGGATGGATCACGAAGTGATCGTAGCGCATGCGCGCAACGTGCGGCTGATTGGCGAGAGCAGTCGCAAGGATGATCAGCTCGACGCGCGGACGCTGGCGCGGCTCGCACGGATCGATCCCGGCTTATTGGGTCCAGTGCGGCATCGCAGTGCGCAGGCGCAAATTCAACTGACAGTGATTCGCGCACGAGCGGCGCTGGTCAGTTCGCGCACGGCTCTAGTGAATGCGGCGCGCGGGTTGACGAAATCCTATGGCGAGCGGCTGAAGAAATGCGGCACGGAGCAAATGAATCGAGACAGCTCCGAGGGGTTGAGCCAGGAATTGCGTGAGGCGCTGGATCCGCTGTTGCGAGAGATCGAATCGCTCAACGAGCGCATCAAGGAATACGATCAGCGGATCGAACAGATCGCCAAGGAAGTTCACCCTGAAGTGGCGCGGCTGAAACAAGTGAAGGGTGTGGGGACGCTGATTGCGTTGACCTACGTGTTGACGCTGGACGATCCACGCCGATTTCGTCACAGCCGCGATGTGGGATGTTTTCTGGGACTGCGTCCCGGGCGCAGGAACTCCGGCAAGAGCGAGCCGCAACTGCACATCAGCAAGGAAGGCGACCGTTATCTGAGAACGCTGATGGTGCAAGGCGCGCATTACATTCTCGGGCCTTTTGGACAGGACAGCGATCTGCGGCGTTGGGGATGGAAGCTGGCCGAGCGCGGAGGAAAAAATGCCAAGAAGCGAGCGGTGGTTGCCGTCGCACGCAAGTTGTCGGTCCTGCTGCACAAGTTGTGGGTGAGCGGAGAAGCGTATGAACCACTGCGCAACAACAACCACCAAGGGGTACGCGCCGTGGCCTAGAGGTTGAAACGAAAGAGCCGAGCTCACCGCCGAGTTCAGGTGACTGCGCCCAAGTCCTGGCCCAACTCTCAGAGATGAGAGCCAAGGTCGATTCTCAGGTAGCAGCACCTACTGAATGAAGGACGCCCAACTTGCACCGAGCGAAACAATCGCTCACCAAAGAGTGCGGATGGAAGGATGGCGACAGAGGCGGACCGGCTTAAACGGCAAAAACCCCTGATAAGAAAAAGAAAAACCGGCTTGACACTAACCGGCCTTCTCATGGAAGGACTTGGCCTATCAACGTCGCACTTCACCTGCTTAGACGTTGTTTAGAATCCAGAACAAATGCAAATCGATACGGTATCTAAATGGAAGCAGTAATGGCAGCATAGTAACAATTCGCGCTTCCGGGAGGGCAGAGTGACTCGTGTGGGAATCGCAGTCCTGGTAGGGGCCGAGCTTTGTCTTACGGTCGTCACTCTCCACGCTCAATGGCAGATACCCCCGCAAGAAACCGCCGACGAAGTCCAAAATATTGTCACGCAATACTGCAAGATGGACGCGGAGGGCAGGTGGCTTGGTCTTGGGTATCCAGTTGAATCGAACGATCTCTTTTCAGAGTTTCAGTCCGATGATGGGACACCTGACCCGCTCTCGGACGTGATTGTCCTGGAGCGCTACGTAGTCAGTGACCCGCGTGAAGACCACGGCCCGAACGGGTACGTGGATTACCCCGTACGAGTGGACTATTTCGAGTGGGGCAACGTCGATTCTTTCCTACATTTCAGATGGGGGCCATGGACCTTAGGGCGACACCGGCCTGCCTGGGGCAAACCTGGGAAAGAGACGATGTATCTCGATGTTTATCCCACTTCCGAAACCATGGGTTGGAAAACAACGGGAGAGCAAGAGAAAGGAAAAAGCCTCCCATGGAGTATGCGCTTAACCCCGATGCGTTACATTAGCGTGGATACCGCGATTCGGTATGTGACTCGAATGCGTGACAGTTCGCAGGACCCACTGACAAGATACAACGCCGCCCAAACCCTCGCGACGCTCGCGAGCATAGCGGCTGGTACCCCTCCACCTGAGCCAGTCGCACACTCCAACCCGGAGTCCTCGCAGAGCGTTGCCAAGCGATTCGTGGATTTGGAATCGAGAGGCAAAAGCTTGACACAAGGTGGCTGGGCTGAACTAGCGGAGTTTTTCGCCGAAACTCCCAAGCCGCGATTGGACAGCATGGACATTGTTGATATCGTTGGAGTCAGATCGACCGATATAGAAGATAAGGCGGACGCCGAGATCCTCACGAATTCACTCGGCCATCTCGATTCTTCACTGCGGCTCACGGATTACCCTGAATTGCGACTGATGGAAGGAGGTGCTAGCGCGTGCTATGGAGATTATCGTTTCGGGTTTAGCCTTCAACTGCTCGACAAGCACTGGAATATCGCGCCCGACGGAACGGTGAAGGCAGTTCTAGGGCCACCCACCTGGAGAATCCGCGAAAGCTCTCAAGAACCTGTCATCACGCTGGCGACGGCCATTCGCTACGTAAGAGCGATGGGTGCCAAAGCGACAGATTCCACCGTCAGAAGGAACGCCGACAGAACGCTCGCAATCCTAAATTTCTATGGGCAGTATCGCCCACTTCCTGAAAATATGCTGTCGGCAAATTCTGGCGGTTGCGGTTGATCTGGTTGCATGCCGCGCGATCGTCTCAAGGACGAGTTTCCCAGTCGCTCAAGTCCTTCCATGAGAAGGCCGGTTAGTGTCAAGCCGGTTTTTCTTTTTCTTATCAGGGGTTTTTGCCGTTTAAGCCGGTCCGCCTCTGTCGCCATCCTTCCATCCGCACTCTTTGGTGAGCGATTGTTTCGCTCGGTGCAAGTTGGGCGTCCTTCATTCAGTAGGTGCTGCTACCTGAGAATCGACCTTGGCTCTCATCTCTGAGAGTTGGGCCAGGACTTGGGCGCAGTCACCTGAACTCGGCGGTGAGCTCGGCTCTTTCGTTTCAACCTCTAGGCCACGGCGCGTACCCCTTGGTGGTTGTTGTTGCGCAGTGGTTCATACGCTTCTCCGCTCACCCACAACTTGTGCAGCAGGACCGACAACTTGCGTGCGACGGCAACCACCGCTCGCTTCTTGGCATTTTTTCCTCCGCGCTCGGCCAGCTTCCATCCCCAACGCCGCAGATCGCTGTCCTGTCCAAAAGGCCCGAGAATGTAATGCGCGCCTTGCACCATCAGCGTTCTCAGATAACGGTCGCCTTCCTTGCTGATGTGCAGTTGCGGCTCGCTCTTGCCGGAGTTCCTGCGCCCGGGACGCAGTCCCAGAAAACATCCCACATCGCGGCTGTGACGAAATCGGCGTGGATCGTCCAGCGTCAACACGTAGGTCAACGCAATCAGCGTCCCCACACCCTTCACTTGTTTCAGCCGCGCCACTTCAGGGTGAACTTCCTTGGCGATCTGTTCGATCCGCTGATCGTATTCCTTGATGCGCTCGTTGAGCGATTCGATCTCTCGCAACAGCGGATCCAGCGCCTCACGCAATTCCTGGCTCAACCCCTCGGAGCTGTCTCGATTCATTTGCTCCGTGCCGCATTTCTTCAGCCGCTCGCCATAGGATTTCGTCAACCCGCGCGCCGCATTCACTAGAGCCGTGCGCGAACTGACCAGCGCCGCTCGTGCGCGAATCACTGTCAGTTGAATTTGCGCCTGCGCACTGCGATGCCGCACTGGACCCAATAAGCCGGGATCGATCCGTGCGAGCCGCGCCAGCGTCCGCGCGTCGAGCTGATCATCCTTGCGACTGCTCTCGCCAATCAGCCGCACGTTGCGCGCATGCGCTACGATCACTTCGTGATCCATCCGTGCCAACTGCCGGCTCACCCACGGCGAGTGCGTTCCCGTTTCCAGTGCGATCCGGCAGCGCGGCATCTTACCGAACGCCTGGCGGATTCCGTTCGGTGTGGTCGGCACACTGCGTTCCAAAATCACATTCCCCATCTCATCCAAAACGCAGTAACAGCTGCTTCGATCTCCCAAGTCCAACCCGATGGTCAGTGCGGGCTGTTTGAAAATTTTGTTTCCGTTTTTCACCACAGTGCTATTCTTTCGCATAAGCCGGTCTCCTTTCCATTGCGCCTTGAGCGCGTCAATCGTTGGGAGCATATCGCATCCCGTCGGAGACCGGCCTTCTCATCCCATCTGAGAAACAGGATTACCGGTAACTGGGAATTTGGCAAAAGCCAGTTACCGAGAACGCGACTCCACGGGAGCTGAGACAAGCGTGGTAGCATTCGTCACGGCAAAGCCTGCGCACAATGGAAGAATCTCTCCGGTCCGAAATTACACAAGGCGCCACGCTGCGAGACAATGAGTACGGTTGGAGAGCGGTAATAGTCGGGGCAAGGTATGAAACATGTCGAAAAAAATCGGCTTTCTCTCGTTCGGGCATTGGACTGATTCCCCCGGCTCGCAGGTACGCTCGGCGGCCGACGCCTTGCTTCAGTCAGTCGAGCTTGCTGTCGCCGCGGAAAAGCTGGGCGCTGATGGCGCATTCTTTCGCGTTCACCACTTCGCGCGCCAGCTCAGTTCGCCGTTCCCGCTGCTTGCCGCCGTTGGTGCGCGCACGCGCACAATCGAGATCGGCACGGCCGTGATCGACATGCGCTACGAAAACCCACCCTACATGGCCGAAGACGCCGGGGCAGCCGACCTGATCGCCAGCAGCCGACTGCAGCTGGGCATCAGTCGCGGCTCGCCGGAACAGGTGATCGACGGCTGGCGCCACTTCGGCTACACGCCGGCGAAAGGCGAGAGCGATGCGGACATGGGACGACGCCATGGTGAGGAGTTCCTCGACCTGCTGAAGGGCGAGGGCTTCGCCAAGCCCAACCCGCGGCCCATGTTTCCGAATCCGCCCGGATTGCTGCGCGTCGAGCCATATTCGGCAGGCCTGCGCGATCGCATCTGGTGGGGCTCCGGCTCGAGCGCCACCGCACGCTGGGCCGCGAAACTCGGCATGAATCTTCAGAGTTCAACGCTCAAGGACGATGAGAGCGGCGAACCGCTGCACATCCAGCAGCGCAAGCAGATCGAGGCATTTCGCGACGCCTGGAAAAAGGCCGGACACAGCCGCACCCCGCGCGTGTCGGTCAGCCGAAGCATCTTTCCGCTGGTGGACGACCTCGACTTCGCCTATTTTGGGCAGGAGAAACACGACCGCGATCAGATCGGCTTCATCGACGCGAACACGCGCGCCGTCTTTGGCCGCTCCTATGCCAGTGAACCCGATGTGCTGGTCAAGGAACTCGCCGCGGACGAGGCGATTGCCGCCGCGGATACCTTGCTTATGACAATCCCGAGCACGCTCGGAGTGGACTACAACGCGCACGTGATCGAAAGCGTCCTGAAATACGTCGCCCCGGAGCTCGGCTGGCGCTAACCCGAAGCTCGCGGAATCCCGTGAACGCCGCAGATCGTCCTGCAGTCGTGAAAACTGGGAAAAAATGGCGCAGTGGGACAGTCCGGTCGCATGTCGGGGCCTGATAAACGGGATTACCAGGACTTGGGAGTGAACTAGCCCGAGTTTCTCACGACGCGAGGAACGAGAATCACTTTTTTCTACGACAGGGACGTGGGAAGGCCGTGTGTAAATGTTTTCAGTGGAACAGGCTTCAGCCTGTGAGGTTTGCGCAAAGCCCACAGGCTGAAGCCTGTTCCACCGAGACCGTTCGAGGTTCTTCGGCCTGTCTATAAGAGGTTTATTAAGAACTCCATTCAAGAGTTTGTGAGAAATCCAGATTAAGTCACCATCTCCAATTGGATACACAACGCCGAACTGCAGCCCTGAGTTGCTACGGTCACTGCTAATATTATGACGTCCGATTATTAATGCTCTCGTTAAACGCGAGGACACGACACGTCCATGAAAATCTTAAGTCCAACCATAATTCTCGTGATCCTTTTCGCGATGGCACGAGGGCCTATTGGCGCAAAAGCCCAGACCTATTCGGGGCCTAAATGCCTCGGACCCGTCTGCATGGATCGCAACATTTCGTTTGAGGGTTTGGCGCAGCAGTTGGGCGGACCGTCCAGCGCCGGAGGTACATATGGTTATCGAACGCAAGATGGACAAGCGTTCCTAATCATTAGCGATAGCGGTGGCCTATTGGCGTCCATCGATCTGCGGGATTTTGCGAATTTGGGAACGTGGACCGAAAAAGATGAGAAGCTGACGACGCAAAACATACACAACTGGAAAACTTCCGAGGGAATTGGCTTGGGCAGTTTCGAGAAGGATATTGCGAGGGCCTATGGAAATCCTTCTGGCGTCGTCGATTTAGAGCTCGAAGATGGTCAACGCCAGATGGGGAAAAGGATGCTCATCTATAAGGGACGATTGAACGGGGTTATCCACGCTGCTCGATTTCGCGTACGCGACGGAAAGGTGTCTTGGATCGAATTGGAAAGCGACGCCTTTCTTGGACCCGACTGTCTGGGTCCTTATTGCACGTACGGCGAACTATCGGTCAATAGTTTGTTGCGGCACCTCGGTTTGCCTCCAGATGAACACTCGCCGTCCGCAATAGAGTGCTTTCAATCACATGATGCGCACGCATTCCTGCATGTTTCGACAGATGTTGAATCGATTTCCCAATCCAGTCTCGATGACTTGTTGCTTACTGACTTTCCGAATTGCTCGCATATGCCCAAGAAACTCACGACAAACACTCTTCGCGCTTGGAAAACACCAGAGGGCATCGGATTGAGCAGTTCAGAAGAGGATGTCCGGAAGGCGTATGGGAAACCTTCCGCCGAGAAAAAGCTGGGCGTAAAAAGCCCTGGATTTGCAATGAAAGGCTTAATTGCTGGGTATCGAGTTGGGGACAATCAACCACAGGTTGCGGACAAGGTCGTCATTTACGGTCCGCGGGATCTTCAGGTCACGGAGTTTGGCATACGCGATGGAAAGGTATCTTACATCTGGTTGAAAGATAGCGACTATTGGTTGACAGATGGCCGGTAAGGTCTGTTGCCAAGTGCCAAGTCCTGCGAAACGGGGCGGTCACAATGGGTCTTGGCAACATTAGCTCGCAGTCTATTCGCCAGAGTCTCAAACCCCAAAGTCTTTCGCGGGCGCTGATTTAAGCGTAGCGCTATTTTATCGAGACTCGGCTCGGGAAACTGGTCGCGTCAGTCGGGAAGAACGAACCGTAGGAACACGGCTGATCTCGCTGGGGCTTGCTCTGTTGGTAAGTCAGTTGTGTCAAAGGCGGGAGAAGCGTACGATGCGTCAGCCAGAAAGCTCAATCGAAAATTCCGGGCAAAAACTCACGGAGTGCTCTCATGCGCAATAAGATCGCGATTCTTCTGCTGGCCTTCGCTGTTTCCGCGGCGTCTTTGGTTGCTCAGACGCGGGCGCCGAGAACGACATTGGACATCTATGTTATCGATGTCGAGGGCGGCAATTCGGTCCTCTTTGTGACTCCCTCGGGCGAGTCGGTCCTCATCGATACGGGGAATGTGGCCCCCGGCGCTGTTCGCGACGCCGAACGCATCATGGCCGCTTTGAAAGACGCCGGCGTTACGCAGATCGATCACCTGATCATTACTCACTGGCATGGCGATCATTTTGGCGGCCTCGCGGAACTGGCCGCCCGCATCCCGATCAAGCAGTTCATCGATCATGGCCCGAACGTTCAGCCCGGCCCTGCTGCCGATGAATTTTTGCAGAAGACATACCCGGCGCTAATCGCCAAGGCCACACACACGGTCGTGAAGCCCGGCGACAAGATTCCGGTGGCTGGCCTCGATTGGCGCATTGTGGCGTCCGCCGGGCAGGTCCTCAAGACGCCGCTCCCGGGAGCGGGCAAGCCGAATCCATATTGTTCCGAGTTCAAACCGGGAGAAAATAATGCCGAAGACCCGCATTCCGTCGCGAGCCTCATTACGTTCGGGAAATTTCGCACGATTCATTTGGGTGATTTGACCAAGAACAAGGAATTCGAGCTGATGTGCCCGAATAATCCCATTGGCACGGTCGATCTCTTTTTGGGTTTGCACCACGGACAGGCGAGCTCGAATTCGATAGTTGTCGTGCACGCGCTTCACCCGCGCGTCGGCATTATGAACAATGGGACCCGCAAAGGCGGCGAACCGGAATCCATGCAGACGATTCACTCCTCTCCAGGCCTCGAGGATCTCTGGCAGATGCATTTCTCGCTCCTGAGCGGGCAGGAGTACACCGTTCCCGGAATGTTTATCGCGAATACGATTGATGACCAGCCGGCCAGCATGCCGATCACTCCGATCGCCGCTCCCGCGCCGGGTCCGGGAGCGCCTCCGCCGCCCCAGCACAATGGGACGGCGTACTGGATCAAAGTGTCGGCACAGACCAACGGCACCTTCACGGTCACCAACGCCCGCAACAACTTTTCCAAGACTTACACTGCGAGGAAAAAATAGTTCTTAATGGCGTTTCCTTCAGATGAGAAGCAAAATGACGGAGTTCAGGTTGAAGAGTGGAAATCAGGCAGAGTCACGAATACATCGAGCATTCATACAAACTGCGAGGGGAACGCAAATGGCGACAATGAGGAAGGCGGGCCGGTTGTTGGCGAGAGGAACGTGCTTCGCGATTCTGTTCGCAATCGTGTGCGCGACGGGCGCTGCCGTGTGGCCGCAGTCGGCTCCCATCACGATCACCTTGGCGGGGCAGTCGATGATCCGGTCGGATATCCGCGAGTCCGTACCGGCGGCGGTGCCGGTGATCCAGGGACTGCTGAAGGGCGATGTGATATTCACCAACCTGGAAGCCGCGATCGCAGAAAAAGGCGAGACCGCGCAGGAGGGGCGGGGATTTATCACGCCGCCTGAAGCGCTCGATGCGCTGAGGACTTTCGGTTTTAACTTGTTGGCCTTGTCCGGCAACCATGCATTCGATCTGAAAGTGACGGGCATTCAGAACACGCTCCGTGAGGCGGACAGCCGGAAGATCGTTCACGCCGGAACTGGAAACAACGTGGCCGAGGCCGTTGCGCCGGGTTATCTGCACACGCCGAAGGGCACGATTGCCCTGATCGCGAGCGCGTCCGGCCTGATTGCGCCGGGAGGAAGCGCCACGGCCAGCAGGCCGGGCGTGAATGAGCTTCGCGTCGAAGCCGGCGAAATAGAAAATGAGGCGACGGACGATCTGCCCGGCGCGCCCGGGAACACGCCGAATCAGGAAGATTCGCAGCGCATCCTTCAAAGCATTCGCGAGGCACGCCAGCACGCAGACCTCGTGATCGTGTACCAGCATAATCACGTCTTCGCGAATCACTCCTTCTCGACGATTTTCACCGAAGGGATGGAGGAGCGGCTCGCCCCGAACGATTGGCTAAAGAAGTGGACGCATGCGGAGGTGGATGCGGGCGCGGACATCATCGTGATGCATGGTGCGCCTCTGCTGCACGGCGTGGAGATTTATCACGGCCGGCCCATCTTCTACGATCTGGGCAATTTCATTTACAACCTGCCGCCGACGCTAACCTACATCGACGAACCGATGAATTGGGAGAGCGCGGTCGCGTACGTCCAATTTCAGGGGAAGAACCTGGAATCGATTTCGTTCCGGCCGATCGCCTTGAACAACGTGGGCGAGGGCCAGCCCGATATTCACGACCAGCGCACCAACAACCAGTTCCTCCGGACGCGCGGCTTGCCCACGCCGGTGACGGGTGCGAGAGCGGGCTATATTCTCCAGCGCCTGGCAGACTTGTCAAAGCCCTTTGGCACGACGCTGGAACTAAAGGGCGATACGGCGGAAGTGAAGCTGAAGGCCGGAAATTAACAAAAGAATCCTTGCGTCGCTTTACTCCCTGCAGGTCCGAAACTCTTGCTTTTAATTGATTTGAAGTTCCTGTCGAATTCGCGTGGCCACGTGCAGCAAGGCGTCTCCGTAATTTCCTTTTTCCAACATGGGTGCCATTTCCTGACCAAGGCGATCCGCCTCCGCGTGGGGCAGATCCCATGAAAGGCCCGGGCTGACGGTAATCCGATATCGCCTCTCTTGCAGGGAAATCAGAACAAGAATCCCGCGATCGCTGTCCTTGCGTCCCACACCCCAGCTGTTCGTCAACTGAGACACAACATCATCAATCGGAACATCATTTAGCGAGGTAACCGTCACAAATGCGATCTGCGTTTTCCTTTTTCTCTCCAGTTGATTGCCAATCTGATTGAGTTCTGACCGCACCTGGGAATTCAGAATCCCGGCGAAATCATTTACGTGTCCGTGAACCTTATATTGCGGGGGCGGTGCTGGTTCCGGATTAGGACCGGCGGCGCCACTCCGAATAACCCGTGGGGCGGCATTCTCATTCCCACCTTCGCGGGCGAGCATAAGGAGAGAAACCGACCAGATGACGGCTGTGGCGATGACAAAGTATTTGAGTCTTGTGCCTGCCGGCAAGTACGAAAGGTCTTCCGCCGTATCCCAAAACTTGCCGGTCGCCCCAACCAGCAACTGGACGCCAACCAGGAGTGTGAGCAGTATGGGAACAGAAAATTCGGCGACGAAAGTTTCGGGAGTTATATCCACGTCTCAAAGTTTACCATATCATTATTGTAAAGAGAAATCGTACGGAGATGGTTTCCAGCCCTCGATGCGTCACTTTTTCAGACTGCGGCTCAATTCCGAAGTCTTAGATTTTGGGAGGGGGCCCCAAAATCCCGGCTTCGGGATAATAAATTCGACTGCGACCTGCGTCTTGCCCATCAAGGTTGGGCCCAGACTGGCGACTCGGCAGAGGAGTTCCTCGCCTAAGCCCAGGTGCTCAAGGCGGATAATTTGCTGGGTCTTTACTGTAGCTGCGAGAAGTATCAACGCTCCATGGTCGTTCACAACTATGGTGTGTGTTTTTTCTGAGATGGATTGCATGTTGGCGTCCTGGAATCGAACCATGACCGAAGTCTTGTGCTGGACACGTTTGCTGCGCCGACGATTCCGCATGTCCAGTTCATCCGGGGGTAGGATCGCCATGAGGACAACGTAACAGACTCCGGCAGTACTCTCAATATTCAAGGTCCGGTGGTGTCTTCGAAGACATGGCAAAGCAGTTCCCACATATCCGGACTGACCGAGCTGTGCAGAATTGGGGGAAGAAAGTTGATTGGATATGGAAGAAGTCGTTACAATCGAGTGGTCCCCTGATCTTTGTTTTTCTATCGTGACCCGGTGCCTTAGTGGGTTCGTGAGGACTCGCCTCATCGGCAGGTATCCGGAATTCGAGGTTTGCCATGCTTGTCCGTCTCAATGCCGCAGAGTTTGTATCGATTCCCCAGAAAAATCTTCATTTTAGCTTTGACGAAATTCTCCCTTACGCCAAGACGAAATATCGAGCGCCGGGTCTTGCGTCCATCATGCGGTTCCAAATAGGCTGCCATTGATGCCGCGCCTTTGTGAATGGCTCGAGCAAATCCCTTGGATTGTCACCATCACCAATTCGGCGGTCCTGATCTCCCTGGTCTGGCTGGTCCATTACATCGGCTTTTTCCTGTTGGTCGGAACCACAGCGGTCGTTGACCTGCGCATTCTCGGCGCAGCCGCGCGGAACCAGAAGCTTGCGCCGCTCGCCGGGCAGCTCTTTCCCTTTGCGTGGACCGGGCTGGGTATGGTGATCGTGTCGGGGCTCATCATGTTCGCTGGGCAGGCCACGACGTTTTATCCCACGGCGGTTTTTCGCATCAAGATGGGAATCGTGTTGCTGGCATTTATTTTTGGCGTGATCGTGCAGCGGAAATCGCTCGTCTGGGGCCTTGCCCCGTCTGTGCCCGCTGCCGCGAAATGGCTGGCGTTCGTTTCGCTGGCCCTGTGGATAGGAGCGATCCTCGCAGGGCTTGAAGTCCCTGCGTTCATACCGGTCTAGTGGTTCCTGCTCATGCACACTTGGCTCGTCGGCATTTGTGATCAACTGCAAAACATTCGGCTGGTGGTGTGGCTGGTCACGGCGCGGTACGCGTATCCCTTCATCCAGTGGACCCACTTTACGGGCCTCTCCCTTTGGCTCGGGACGACGCTGGCGCTCGATTTCCGGCTGCTCGGCGCGGGGAAGAGATTTCAGACGGCCGCGCAATTGTCGGACGCTCTGTTCGCGTGGAACTGGATCGGCTTGGGAATCGCGGTCCTCGGTGGATTTACACTTTTCGCCACGGCAGCGGTGGGGTACATCGACAATCCGGCGTTCCGCCTGAAGCTGGGTGTGCTGTTGCCGCTGGCTTTGGCCTGGCACATATTCGTGCAACGAAAGTCGCGCACCTGGGGCCTGACGCCGGAAACGCCTTCGGTGGCCAAGCTCGCCGGCCTGATGGAAATCACGCTGTGGGTGTCGGTGGCCACAGCGGCGGTATGGATTCCGAACTACTAAAGCGGCGGGGAGTCAGCGCGCGGTGGGAACGTGGCTGTAGAGCAGGTAACTATAAGTGTAGGCCAGCAAGCGCCCCGCAGTGATGGCAGCGATCCACAAAACGAGGGACCATTTCGCCAGCGCCCTGCCTTTGGCCTCCATCAACGCTTCACTTAGACCGGCGTCGCCGAAAACCTGCGTGTAGGTTTTCTGCATCACGATCACGGCGAGCGCGATGAGCGCCAGCTTTAGGTAAAAGACCGGGTTCGTGAGTGCCTTCGTGGGGTAGGCGATCACCAGCAAAATGCCGGTGATCACGTTCAGCGTGAATCCCAGCCACATGATGGAGAAGAAGCGTTTCAGCGGCGCGAGCGGCAGGCTGGCGGCGACGCCGAGGATGCGCAAGTCCACGACGGTATTCGCGCCGACGAGCAAGGCGAGGCCGAAGGTGTGAAAGAGGAGAACGAAATAGAACGCAAAAATGGAGTTCGATTCGCGGAGCCACGTGCTGAAACTGGTTTCTTCCAGAGAACGCAAGAACAGGGGTACGGCCAATAGGGTGCCCTGACCTTTCCTTTATTCGCGGGAAAACACAAGCCGCCCAGTCCCGTGAGGTGTCCCCAGACACGCCGAAAGGAAATATCGAGATCCGCAGAGCGGCGAATCGCCGGGTTACTTGCCCGGATCTTTATAGGGAGCGTCGGCCACTGGCGAACCGGCAAAGAGCTTTTTCCCGTCCGGCAGCGTGACGTCGCGGCCATTCGCACGCAAGGCGCTGTCCTTGGCCTGATAACCGTCCACTGTAATTTCCGTACCGGGCTTCAGGGAATCGCGGGTGAAGCCGCGCCGCAGAAGAGTGTTCGGCGTGCCGAACTCGATCATCCACTCTTCCGTCGTGCCGTCGGGCTTCTTCACGTCGATGTGGATCCACGCATGGGGGTTGATCCACTCCATCTTCGTGACGGTGCCTTTCAGAATCACGTGCTTCTTGGCGTCATATTCCGCCGCGAAGGCGTGGTGCGCGGACGCCGGCGCGATCATTCCAATCCCAGGCAGCATCAAGGCGGCCGCGACGACGGCGCCAACACTCGACTTCCTTCCAATCAATTTCATTCCAGTCCTCCCGTGCTAGCGGATATAGTGCGCGGACTTTGTCTCCCCTACTGAACGGACGGCAGATGCGGAATCGGCTGAGCCACCTCGCCTCGCCTTTCGCGGTCGCGGGCGCCGCCCAGAAAATGGCTTACGTCGTAATTATCTTCGTAGCATGCATACTCATACATCTGCTCGCCGGGATCAATGCGAGTCCAGGGAATTCGCACAGTCCATGGCCGGGTCCAGGTGTGCGGGTCCTCCACGGTGTATTCGTAATTGATCGTCTTGGAGTCCACGCGGGTGAAGCGCTCGGTGAGGCGGAAGGTCGCCGGATCGGCATCCTGGAAGATATTTGTTTCATGCTTGAAATTGGTGGTCTCGATGACCAGCGTATTGCCCTCCCAATGGCCGCGCGAATCACCCAGCCACTCGCGAAGGTTTTTGCCGATGTGCGGGCGCGCGTCGAGCGGGATGATGCGGGCGCTGTGGATCATTTCCGGAGCGATGACCACGTAGCCGGGACTCTGCACGATCTGAAAGTCATTATTGTAAATGATCGGCATGTAGGGCGGCATATCGGTTCGAACGACGCAGCGTATCGGCAATTCGAAATCCAGGTATGTGTTCGGCATGCCGGCGTTGAAGCGGGCCAGGGCCGCGGCGCGCTCGTCGCGTTCCTTTTGACGCTCGGCCGAAATAGGCACGAGCGCAGGAATCCTTCCGTCGGGCGGGTCCACGATGAGCGAGGTGCGATGGTCCGCGGTCGTCTTGAGCCGCCGGGAATCCATCCAGTGTTCGTTATAGGCGCGGTTGACGTCGACTTCCGTGCCGCCGTCGCGGCGATCGCGGCTCAATCTATTGGCAATTTGTTCCTGAAACTCTTCGGCTTCCTCCCCGCTTAGGACGCCTTTGTCTGCGACTCCGGTCGGACGCTGGAGCGGCGTGCCGGTCGCGTCGTTCCACACACCTTGGAGATCGGGATCGCCCCACGGAGTACGGAACCCGTTGGCTTTCGCGGAGGGCGCGCCGGACGCAGCCGCCGGTGGAGTCGCGGCCTTCTTCTGCGGCTCCGTTGCGGCCTTGCCGGCCGTCTGCGGGGCCTGGCTCATGAGCAGCGACAGAGATCCGAAAGCAATCACCATCGCCGGGATGCTGAGGGTCACGACGGACCGATGTGTCATGAGACGCCTCCCTTGCCGCGGTTCACGAAGCGGGCCGCTTGACGAAGCGCCCGTATAGCATCTCTTCCGTAAACGGCTGGCACTTGAATTCCAAAAGCTGAAAATCCTGTTCCATGTGGCGATACAGAGGAAAGCGAATCTTCCAGGGCCGGGTGAAGACCTTGGGGTCCTCGATCGTCGCTTCATACATCAAGTGGTAGGGGCTCACCGGCGTGTAGCGTTCCACCACGTGAAGCTCATCGCTGTGATAGTCTCCCGCGCGATCGAACCACGTCTCCTCTCGAAACCCGGTGATGTCGACGACCAGGGTATCGCCCTCCCATCGGCCCCGCGACCAGCCCATCCACGCTGGGATAGGAGCCTCCTCCTTCGAGTTCATGCGGATAATGCGCGTGGCGCTGGCGTATTCGTAGGAGATGAGCATGTAGGGATACGTCGCGCCGGCGCTCTGCACGATGCGGAACGGATACGGCATGTAACTCGCCCGCGGCACTCCCGGCATGTAGCATTTCATTTCCGGATCGCCCAGGTTGTGCCAGGTCTTATCGTTGCTGACATCCACCATCGCGCGCGTTTCAAAATTCTTTTTCTTTTTCGCCAGCGCTTCCGGGCGGTAAGGAATTTCACCGCCCTCGACGATGCTTTGTCCCGCGGGCCCTGCGCCATACACGCCGTTTATTTCTGGCTTGGGTCCGGGCTGCGCTTCATGGTCTTGCAAATCCCAATCGGCGGTGACCATCGACTGCCAGTAGCCATTCAGGTCCGGATGGCCGTCGGGCAGGCGCGCCGGTTTGTACGGAGGAAACTTTCCGATGTCCAAGTCGTGTTGGCTGGGACTCTGGCCAAGCTGGCTCGCCGCAGTTTGCTGCGGCGTCGCAGCCTGTTGACCTGACACGGGCATCAACAGCAGCGTGGCAACGGCAACGCCGAGTGTGGCGCAGGCACCGAGAACCGATAGATAGCGATTAGGCAAAGATGTACTCAGGCACCGCCGAGTACCTGTGCGTGTTATACCCCGCCCTCTAATTTGTCAAGTTGAAAACCGCGCCTGCAGCCAAAGGTTTGCGGTTTCGCGTTGACTTGCGAGGGGGCAGGGGGTACGGTGCACGCAAAGTATCCGCGGAGTTCGCCAATCCCGGGCGCTGATATGGAACCGTTATGAACTTCGTGCACATACACCTCCTGTTGAATCATTTCCCGGTGATCGGCAGCATCATCGGCTTCGGCCTCTTTCTCATTTCTTTTTTTGGGAAGAACGAATCTCTACGGCGAGGCAGCCTGATCGTTTTCGCGGCCATGGCTCTGATTGCCATCCCGGCTTTTGCGAGTGGCAAGGGCGCGCAACTGATGCTTAAGGATAAGCCGGGTATATCCGACGCCTTTGTGCAGCGGCACGAGGGCGCGGCGATGCTGGCTTTGTGGTTCCTGGAAGCCACAGGGGCATTCGCGCTGGCCGGGCTGTGGCAGACCCATCGCCGGGCGCGCATGGCGCGCTGGAATTTGGCGGCCGTGCTGATTTTTTCATCGGTGGCTGTGGGACTCATGGTGAGAACCGGGAACACCGGCGGGGAAATCAGCCATACGGAGGTTCGCGCCAGCCAGGAAGCGGCGCCGACCGAGGGAACCGTGGGGATGATCGTGCACCTCTTTGAGCCGACGCCCTGGAAGTTTACCGAGGCCATGACGTACAACAAGTGGTGGTGGGCCTTCCTGATGGATCTGCACTTCCTGGGGCTCGTGCTGCTGATCGGGACCGTGGGCGCTCTCGATCTCCGCATCATGGGATTCGCGAGGCAATTGCCACTCGAGCCGCTGCACCGCCTGGTGCCCTGGGCGCTCGCGGGATTCGGAATCAACCTCGTGACAGGCCTCTTGGCGTTCATCGGCATGCCGGAGTTTTACACGCTGGACTATGCTTTCTGGGTCAAGATGCTCGCCATCCTTCTGCTGGGAGTGAATGCGGCGGCGTTCTATCTGACCGGCGTTTTCGGCGGAGTCAAGGGCCTGGGACCCGGCGAAGATGCGCCGCTCTCAGCCAAGCTCATCGCGGCGAGTTCTTTGATCCTGTGGTTCGCCGTGATCATTCTGGGCCGCTACATCCAGTATTATCAGGACAGTATACAGATCGGCCAGTGACGAATCGCTCGCGGGACGCCAAACCTGTGAAAATCACATGCAACAACCGGGAAATCTTCTAAAATCTCTCGAAGATTTGATCGTGCCGAAGTTTAAGCGGACCCTCACGGATGCCGCGACGCAACCGTGAGGGACGTCACCGGCTTGGATTTTGTTGAAACTTCGCGCAGCGTCAGAGCGTATAATTTATGCGAGTGGAATATCCGCCACGCGCGGTCAAGATTTGAATGTCGAGAGGTGCCACGGTGAAAACCAGGATCGTTTCGCTCCTCGTGGTTCTTGCCACTTCCCTGCTGATTTCCGGGCCGGTGTTTGCCCACCACTCAATGTCGATGTACGACCGCGGCAACGACACCACCTTCAAAGCCACCATCACGCAGTTCGATTGGGTCAATCCACACGCGCAAATCACTTTCACCGTCACCGACGAGCACGGCAACACCGTGAAATGGGTGGCGGAAGGTCCCGGCCCGAACCGGCTGGCGAATCACGGCTGGACCAAGGACACGCTCAAACCCGGCGATCAGGTAACAATCGTCGGCAATCGCAATAAGGACGGCTCGCCCACCATGCGCTTTGAGAAAGTGATCCTGCCGGACGGCCAGGAGCTGGAAGCGCGCCCGCGCTTCTTCTAGGAAATAGAAATTTCTTTCCGTGTTCCGAGTAACAGTTCCAATTCTCACCTGTCGATCATCCCGTTTCTCGGGACTTGGGCAACTCTGAAGCTCGACTCCTAATCTTGGTGCAGTGTGCGAGCAATCCATTAGGGGGCAACAACCCTCGGCCCTAGCCAGAAAGATGAAGTTGACCGCATTTCTTTTAAACTCGACGCGCTCCGCTTTTTTAAGGACTCTCCACGCACCTGAAGCTTTTCATTGTGCACTTATTTGGCACGACCCCCAAGGTAGTAGTAGGATGTGCGGGGCGCGCCGGATCGCTTAAGGTCTGGCGCTTGGGAAGCAAGGAGAAATAACGATGAAATTGGCGAGAGTGGCGTTGCTTATCATCCTGTCGTCGGCGGGGGCTTGGGCCCAGGTCAATGTGGGGGACCAGAAGCCCGAAGCCAGCGTGCCCTTTAACATGACCACGGTGAACACATTTGAATTGCCTTGGCGGATTGCCTTCCTGCCCGATGGCCGCATGCTGATCACCGAAAAGGTCGGGCCCATTTGGCTGGTGTCACCACAGGGACAGAAGATTGCGATGGTGACGAATACGCCTCCAGTCTATTGGCAGGGTCAGAACGGAATGCTGGGCGTCTTCCTCTCGCCCCATTACGCCACCGACCAGAGTATTTATCTCACCTATGCCGAACCGGGTGACTATGGCGGCGGCCTGGCACTGGGCCGCGCCAAGCTGACCGTTACCGACACCATCGGCTAAACTGGAAAATTTCGAGGTGCTGTGGCACCAGATGCCCAAGGGCAAGGGCGGACAGGAAGGCGCGCAGATCGCCTTCTCGCCCGATGGCCAGTATCTGTTCCTCACGGTTGGCGACCGCCAGCGGTTCACCCCCGCCCAGGATCCAAACCAGCCTGAAGGCAAAATCCTGCGCCTGACGCTCGACGGTAAACCCGCCCCCGGCAATCCCAACTTCGGCCAGACCGGCGCTGCCACCATTCCCCTGATCGATCCGCCGAAGGACACCGAAGCCGCCAAAACCGCGCCGGTGGTGAGCACCTATACGTTTCCCGGCCCGAACCTGACACCGGCTGAAACCTGGACCAGCGGACACCGCACGCCCTATGGCATGGCGTTTTCGCCTAGCGGCGAATTGTGGGAGGTCGAGCACGGTCCGAAGGGCGGCGACAAGCTGAACCTGATCGAGAAGGGCAAGAATTATGGCTGGCCTGTCGTGTCCTTTGGTGACAACTATAACGGCGTGCCCATTCCAAAGCCCAACACGCAGCCCGACTTTGCGCTGCCGGCGCTCTATTGGGTGCCGGTGATCGCGCCGGGCAATCTGATGTTCTACACGGGCACCCAGACCTTCCCGCAATGGAACGGCAGCGGGTTCGTCAGCGGCCTGGTGACCATGTCGCTCGTCCGCATCGTCTTTGACGGCCATGGCGGCGCCAAGGCCGCCGAACGCTGGGAGGTGGGTCACCGCATCCGCGATATCGAAGAAGCCCCCGATGGCTCGCTGTGGATGCTGGAAGACGCCAATCCCGGCGCCCTGATCCATGTGACACCAAAGTGATCGCTTCGCGTTAGGTAACAAGAAGCCAAAAGGGCCTGAGCGATCCGGCCCTTTTTGTATTGCCGGTTGACGTGTGTGCCAGCTTACGTTTCAGAGCGGCTAGATGAGGAGTAAATGGCGAGTGGAGTCAGCGGCAGACTTCAACCGGTCGAGATTTCGGGACTCTTAAGACGGCGTAGAGAGTCCCGAGAAATCTTTTAGGTAATGTGGGGAGTTGGCTAATCCGGCTCGCGGGCCACATTCCGAAAAGGTTGTAACCCGCGACCGGTTAGACTCAACAGCTCAAGGACGGGCTTCGTAAACGATGTTGAATGGCGTTTCCGCCGCTCGCCGGAAACGGGTGAACCCGGCCGAAGTCACCACTTGCCGGATGCGTGCCTCTCCGGCTTGCGCGCCGAGGCACAGTCCCACTTCCTGGGACCGCGAACACGGCGTGCACAGCAGCGTTGAGAAGCCGTAGTAAACCCGGCCCACAGGGTTCAGGTTGTCCTTCAAATTATCGTTCGCGAAGGGTTCGACGATCATCCAGGTGCCGTCTTTGCCGAGAGACTTCCTGACGTGCGCGGCAGCCCCGGCCGGATCGCCCATATCGTGCAAACAGTCGAAAACGGCCACGAAGTCGTAGTCCTTTCCAGGGAACTCCTTGGCCTTAGCCACCTCGAAAGTGACGCGGTCGGCGACGCCTGCACGCTTGGCGGCTTCACGGGCCGCTTCGATCGATTTCTCGTGGTAGTCGAATCCGAAAAACTTGGATTTCGGAAATGCTTTCGCCATCAATATTGTGGAAGCGCCTATCCCGCAGCCCACGTCGGCCACTCGCGCTCCAGCCTCCAGCTTCTGCTGCACTCCATGGAGCGCGGGAATCCACGAGCTTACGAGATTGGCGGCATAACCTGGACGGAAGAACTTCTCGCACCCGTGAAAGACGCCGTCGTCATGCTCATGCCAGCCCATTCCATTCCCGGTGCGGAAGGACTCGGCTATCCGTGGAATCGCTGCCAGCGATCCCAAGGCGAGTTCGAAGGCCCCGGGGAGGTACGCTGGGCTGTCTTCATTTGCAAGTGTGAAGGCCTGCTCTTCAGACAGTCCGAACTTGTTGGTCTTCTCATCGTAGGTGATGTAGCCGCCCGCTGCTTGTGAAGCCAGCCACTCCCGCACGTAGCGTTCGTCCGTTTGAGTCTTGGCAGCGAGTTCGGCGGAACTCATCGCCCCGGCGGCGAGCGCCTTGTACAATCCGAGCCTTTCTCCAAGTACGACCATTCCCGTGTGAACGGCTGCCCCAAGATCGCCGACGAACTGCCCGATAAAAGCGTTCAGTTTGTTCATGTCCAATGCAGGTTGAGGTGCGGTACCCATACTATTCTTATCTCCTTTGTGTTTGATTTTTAGTCGATCGTTGATTCGCTGCCTCTGCTCTGTTGACGCAGCCACTATGCAGCGGGATGTGGCTGAATACTTGCCTTAGCGTCTGCTTCTCTTGACCGCACATGGATTGTTCGTGTTTCGCCTGTCCCAGCGTCCGGCGCGATTTGCCAGGGGTCCGAATAGCAGGGGAAAGGCCGGTTTGCTCGGATAGTGCTACAAAAATGGAACGCAGTAAAGCGGCATGCAGAGCGAGATTGCGTTTCACAATCTTCTCCCCTGGGAATAGGAATCTAGCCCCCATATGCGGCCCTAGAATATTTTTCAACTTAAAACTCACCCACTCGTGGGATACCAAACGAGGCCTATTGGATGCCAACTCATTTCAATCAAGTCTGTCGTATTGCGCCCACACGCGTGTAATCCGGCCGGCCTCATCTAGAGCCATTGTTTCCGCGGCCAGCAAACCATTCACGCTATCGTACAGGATCGTCACGGTGTCGACGCCCACCAGAACGGCGCGCAGGTGGAAGCGCAAGGAGGGAAACTTGCCGAGCGCCGCGGTAAAGTATTTCAACAATGCCGCGCGTCCGCGCACCGATCCGGAAACGCCGGCGCCGAGTTTCTCCACGAAGGGGGAGGAAAAAACGATATCGTCGGAATAATGCGCGACGATGGAGTCCAGATCGTGGAGATTCCAGGCCGAGATCCACTGATGTGCAAACTCACGCGCCTGTTCTACGGTCAACATGTCCGCCATCCTCTCTTTCGGGTCGATCGGCCCGATAGCCCTCTTCGCAAAACGAATTTGCGCCGCATTCCCCTCGCTGCTACAATAGGTCAACAGCATTGACATAATATAGCAGCGTCGAAAGGGTATGTCAATATGGTTGACCTATTAGCCGAGCGAGATCTCGATGAGGCCCTGGAGCTGCTGCATTTTGCCTTTCGGGCCGTCGTGGCGCGGCCGGACCGGATGCTGAACTCGCGCGGCCTGTCTCGAGTCCACCACCGCATCTTGTTCTTCGTCCGGCGCAATCCCGGCATGAGCGTTGGCGAGCTTCTCCGCATTTTGGGCACTTCGAAGCAAGCGGTCAATGCGCCTTTGCGGACCCTGCTGCGAAAAAAAATGGTTACCTTGACGTCCGCCCCCGAAGACCGCCGGGTAAGACGAATCCATTTGACCGATGAGGGCAAGAGATTTGAAAAAACTCTCTCCGGTGATCAACGCAGCCGGTTCAAGCCGGTTTTCAAAATGGCCGGAAAGCAAAAGGAACTCGCTTGGCGTGAAATCATGCGCTCGCTGGCTGACAAGTACTTCAGTTAGCAGCACGGTGGGACGCTGCGGAGGTCGTCTTATCGGAATGTGGGAATCTCACCAGGATGTCAACTAGGCCGTCTTCCGGTAGTCCCGTTCTTCGCGAGTTGGCGTTCTGAAGACGCTCCAGGAAATTTTCGGTTCGGGTGGTCATGCGGTCACATCTCCACTAGAACCTGCGAGGACGACCGCGGCAGGCTGGAACCTATTGCATAGTGCGGGCGGCGATTACGAAGCCCTCCAGGCGGTGGACATCCTAACTTCCGTTGGACGGTCTTCGATCTGCCTCAAGCAGTCTTGTCCGCAGTCTCGGCACATTGGCCAGCGCGAGCATGAACTGAGCCGCAGGCGAGGCTCGTCCAGAATCGCCTGCATGCCCATAGACCTGGCAGCCACTTCAACCACTGCGGGCTTGTGGGTCTCTGGGCAAGTCACCAGCCTGGTCCCGCGAAACTTGGAATAAACTCGAATTCCCTGGATCACGCGGTAGCCCCAGTAAGGCGCCTCCAGGCCGAGGACGACGACAGCAACCATGAAGAGCGCGACGTCAAATGCCGCAACAAGAACGTTCATATGACCTCCTCCGAGTCCTGTGACTCACAGGCTGCACTGTGCCAAATCTGCCGAAGAAACGCTGTGATCCACAACACCTTGCCTTGTGACTTGGGAACTGACTAAATTCCGATAGGCCAGTTTGTCAGTTGGGATGAGAAGGCTTCTTATCGGAATATGGGAATTCCACCTCGATGTAAAGTGGGCCACATTCCATAATTCCGTTCTTCGGGACTTGGCGTTCTGGACCCGCACTAGGAAATTTTCGGTTCGGATGGCGATGCGGGCACTCGCGAATGCACGCATGCGAAGAAAAGCGCGGCGGGCCGGAACCTAATGCATAATGCGGGCGGCGGATCCATCAACGGATTGCAGCAGGAGCCTGATCGAGCGATGCGAACGATTACGCTGGAAGAGCACATTTCGACGCCTGAGTTCTTGGAAGCCATGGCAAAAGTGTGGCCAGGCAATCCTGTGATGGATATGTGGCTGGCCCAACGAGACAAATTGTTCGACGTTGGAAAAGACCGGATCGCCGATATGGATGCGGCGGGGATTGATGTGCAAGTGCTGTCACTATCTGGGAGCCTGGACAGGCTCGATCCTGCTATCGCCATCGCCTTGGCGCGCGACACGAACGACAAGCTTGCAGCCGCCGTGCAGGCCCACCCGGATCGCTTTGCCGCCTTCGCCACTCTCGCGCTGCAAGAGCCGGAGAAGGCGGCCCTCGAATTCGAACGGTGCGTCCGGCAATTGGGATTCAAAGGCGCTCTCGTCAACGGAACCACCAACGGCCTGTTTCTCGACCATCCGCGCTTTGCGCCCCTCTTTGAAACGGCGCAGGCACTGGACGTTCCGGTTTACCTGCACCCCGCGCCGCCGCCGGAGGAAGTGAGGATAGCGTATTTCGGCGGATTGCCCGCCAATACGGGATTTGTCCTTTCCACCGCCGGCTGGGGGTGGCACGCGGAGACCGGGATGCACTGCCTGCGCCTGATCGTTTCCGGTGTGTTCGACCGTTTTCCCAAGCTCAAGATCATTGTCGGGCACATGGGGGAAGCGCTGCCGTTCTACATTGTTCGCGCCGATGCTTTCCTGGCCCAGAG
Source organism: uncultured Acidobacteriota bacterium (assembly GCA_963768275.1). Classification (GTDB taxonomy): domain Bacteria; phylum Acidobacteriota; class Terriglobia; order Acidiferrales; family UBA7541; genus Palsa-360. Next base: position 56,114 of record CAVYHH010000003.1, on the reverse strand, counting down.
TGCGGCGCACCTCAAGCGCGGCGTTGCCGAATATTTTCACGAGCACTTCTACATCACTACGAGCGGATGTTTCTCACTGCCTCCATTCCTTTGCGCCTTGCAAGTCGCCGGCGCCGACCGGACTCTCTTTTCTGTGGACTATCCATACGACTCGAACGCCGCGGGACGAGCCTTCTTGGACGCTCTGCCAGTCAGCGCGGAAGACAGAGCCAAGATTTCGCATGGCAATGCGGAGCGCTTGCTCAAGGTCTGAGCCGCAGCGCCTGGCAACAGGCCACATTCCGAAAACGGGGTTCTCGGTAACTGGGAATCAGCCCAAAAACCAGATTCCGAGAAGGCGACTTCACGGGACTTGGCTTCCATTGCGGGTGTAAAGTGAGTGCGGAGGTACCGCCCGAATGAGAATCGGATCGGTATCACGTATCAATTCACCAGCTCCAGTATTGCCTTTTTCGATAAAGGGCTGAACATCGCGTGGGCAAAAAGTGACCCAATTGAAATGCTGCAAATGCGGAAAGCGGACACGTAAGTTCACGCAGGTCTGTCAAAACTGCGGTCATCGGTTTTGCAAACTGTGCAAAGGGGGTAAAGCGTGAGCAAAGGTGGGAGTAAGCTCTGCGGGCACATTCCGAGAAGACGAACTTATCAAGACTTGGTGCATTCCAGTTAGGTCAGGCGCCCCTTTCCCAGGGCGGAGGAATTTTCACGGAGGCCATGCCCGCAGCGTCGGCTGCCTGAATGCCCATGTCTGCATCTTCAAAAACCAGACAGGTTTCGGGCGCGACTCCGAGTTTGGCGGCGGCAAGCAGATAAGATTCAGAGTCAGGTTTGCCCCTCCTGTAGTCTCCAGCACATACCAGCACGTCAAATTTATCAAAGAGCTTGACTGAGAGAAGGGAAGCCGATACGGACTCACGGGTGTTCCCCGAAACTACGGCAAAGGGAATCCGCCCATACTGCGCCTCAATATGCTCCACAACTTCAGGTATTGCCTTCAGTTGCGAAAGCAGTTCGAGATAAAGATCCTCCTTGCGAGAGGCCACACCTTCGATCGGCATGCTCAGGCGCTGCCTTTTGTTAAGCAAAGAAACGATCTCCGCTGTCGGAGTACCGCCCCAGGCATAGAAAAGCTGCTCGTCAAATGTGCAATTCCATTCCGCAAGCGCATTCTTCCAGGCAATATAATGAAGAGGCATCGAATCTACGATTGTGCCGTCGCAATCGAATAAATAGGCTTCAAACCTACCGACTGGCAATTTCAGACTCACGCTTCGCTGGTCTCCTCTCCACCATCGTAATCCATTGCGCGATTGCCGTGCTAATCGGATAAAGGCAGGCTGTACTCGCGATCACAACTCCGGTCACTGGCAGTGAGGGTTCCTTTTTTAGCTTTAAGCTAGTTCGGGCAAGCGTTTCCCAAGTCCTGAAAATCGTTTCTCGGGAGTCGAGCCTTGCAGTCTTACGGTGGGTGATGCCCGTTGGGACGAGTTGTGGCTTCCGCTATAGCAGTACTTCCGCGCTATAGCTGATCCTTCAATTTAGGAGTCACAATTGTCTGCACGCCCCTGGATGGATACAGGAGGCTTCCAGTTTGGTCTGGAAGAAATCGCGGACTTGGCAAAATGACAACAAACTACTATCAGGCTGAGCAAGGGAAAAAACTACTAGGAACTAGTGTTTTGTTCTTCTCACAGGGTCTTACCTGGTTCGGCCTCGACTCGCCGGGAGGTATTTTTACTCTCCAGCCGTTCAAAATGGACGATGCATTCTTCTGTGCCGAAATTGTGATAGGGGCCATCGTGGCAGCGTACGGAATGCTTGTATGGCGGAGCGCATCTCGTAAACTCTCCCCTGCAAACTACGTAATCGTGGTGTCTTGCCTGGCCGTTCTCCTCGCATGCGCGTCTAAACAGTCCGAATGGGTTTATTTTTTAAATCACCAGAGAGGATTTTCGATTTTGAATGATCTTGGAATCCTCGTCATCGAAATCACGATACCCGTTTGTATCTTGGTTTTCGGTGGTTGGTGGGCCGACAGTACATACATGCACAAGCGGTTTCGCAGATACATGCGATCAGCCGATTCGTCAAACAGCTCCAACACTATTCGCGCAAAGTCCTTCCATGAGAAGGCCGGTTAGTGTCAAGCCGGTTTTTCTTTTTCTTATCAGGGGTTTTTGCCGTTTAAGCCGGTCCGCCTCTGTCGCCATCCTTCCATCCGCACTCTTTGGTGAGCGATTGTTTCGCTCGGTGCAAGTTGGGCGTCCTTCATTCAGTAGGTGCTGCTACCTGAGAATCGACCTTGGCTCTCATCTCTGAGAGTTGGGCCAGGACTTGGGCGCAGTCACCTGAACTCGGCGGTGAGCTCGGCTCTTTCGTTTCAACCTCTAGGCCACGGCGCGTACCCCTTGGTGGTTGTTGTTGCGCAGTGGTTCATACGCTTCTCCGCTCACCCACAACTTGTGCAGCAGGACCGACAACTTGCGTGCGACGGCAACCACCGCTCGCTTCTTGGCATTTTTTCCTCCGCGCTCGGCCAGCTTCCATCCCCAACGCCGCAGATCGCTGTCCTGTCCAAAAGGCCCGAGAATGTAATGCGCGCCTTGCACCATCAGCGTTCTCAGATAACGGTCGCCTTCCTTGCTGATGTGCAGTTGCGGCTCGCTCTTGCCGGAGTTCCTGCGCCCGGGACGCAGTCCCAGAAAACATCCCACATCGCGGCTGTGACGAAATCGGCGTGGATCGTCCAGCGTCAACACGTAGGTCAACGCAATCAGCGTCCCCACACCCTTCACTTGTTTCAGCCGCGCCACTTCAGGGTGAACTTCCTTGGCGATCTGTTCGATCCGCTGATCGTATTCCTTGATGCGCTCGTTGAGCGATTCGATCTCTCGCAACAGCGGATCCAGCGCCTCACGCAATTCCTGGCTCAACCCCTCGGAGCTGTCTCGATTCATTTGCTCCGTGCCGCATTTCTTCAGCCGCTCGCCATAGGATTTCGTCAACCCGCGCGCCGCATTCACTAGAGCCGTGCGCGAACTGACCAGCGCCGCTCGTGCGCGAATCACTGTCAGTTGAATTTGCGCCTGCGCACTGCGATGCCGCACTGGACCCAATAAGCCGGGATCGATCCGTGCGAGCCGCGCCAGCGTCCGCGCGTCGAGCTGATCATCCTTGCGACTGCTCTCGCCAATCAGCCGCACGTTGCGCGCATGCGCTACGATCACTTCGTGATCCATCCGTGCCAACTGCCGGCTCACCCACGGCGAGTGCGTTCCCGTTTCCAGTGCGATCCGGCAGCGCGGCATCTTACCGAACGCCTGGCGGATTCCGTTCGGTGTGGTCGGCACACTGCGTTCCAAAATCACATTCCCCATCTCATCCAAAACGCAGTAACAGCTGCTTCGATCTCCCAAGTCCAACCCGATGGTCAGTGCGGGCTGTTTGAAAATTTTGTTTCCGTTTTTCACCACAGTGCTATTCTTTCGCATAAGCCGGTCTCCTTTCCATTGCGCCTTGAGCGCGTCAATCGTTGGGAGCATATCGCATCCCGTCGGAGACCGGCCTTCTCATCCCATCTGAGAAGTCGCCTTCTCGAAATGTGGCTTTTGCGCCTTGTGGGAGTCACGTGCCCGACTTCTTGTGCCACGGTGAGAGAGAGAGTCTACATCACTTGGCGTACGGTCCGACTTCAGGTTTGCCTTGCGTGTCTTTCAGAGATCCAAGCTCTGTGGCCACGCCCCTTTCGATCGCCGCCGTTTCGCTGCCGTTCTGGAAGCAGGTGAAGTCGGGGCGATCGAGCCACGCGAACGGGCCGCACAGGCGCTTGCCGGCGGCGAGCGCGGCGTCATGCACCACGTTGATCAGGCGCTCGTAATCGGGATCGCCCTGTTTGTACCCGGAAAAATTGCCGAGGTCCGAGCTGGCTGCAAATAACGCGTCTACCCCTGGAATGCCCGCGATCTCGCGGGCCTGCGCCGCGCCGCCGACGGTCTCGATCATCTCGATCAGCACCACGTTTTGATTGATGGTATTGCGATAACCGCCCGGAACGTTGCCCCAGAACGCGGCGGAATACGCCTGTCCGGCTCCCTGGCTGCGCTTGCCGAGCGGCGGGAAATAAGTCCAGTCTCTCCCGGCGACGCCTTCCTCGAACGTTCGAACGGTGGGAATCACCACGACGAGCGCGCCCTCATCCATGGCATGCTGAATTTCACGCTCATTTGCATAGGCGACGCGAACTCCGGGCACCGCTTTCGCATGCGGGCAGGCCTGCCACATTTTGGCCACATTCTCCCACTCGCGCGGGCTGTGCTGCATTTCCGTCCAGATGAAGTCATAACCCGCATTCGCCATGGCACAGTAGGTGGACGGATCGGAGGCTGCCGAGACCGTTCCGCCGGTCACCTTCTCGCCGCGCATCATCTTGAGCTTTACCGGGTTCCAGATCTTTGCATTCGGCGGCGGATCGAATCGGTGGCCGTATTTCCAGGTCTTCTCGTCGACTGTTCCCCCATTGACGGCCCCCGCCGGCGCTTTGGTGACCGCGCCGGAGTCCTTGCCGGCGGGCGCTGCGAGCGGGAACTGCGCGGTTCCGGCATTGCTGCGGTCGGCATCGGGATCGGCCGAGGGGTTGGCCTGCCCATCCTGCCTCGAGTTGGCCGACTGTTGCGCAAGAACGTGAAGCGCCCCAACTCCAAGCGCCGCGGTAATCACCAATAGCAGTGCAAATCGACGATTCATTTTCCGCTCCTTTCTTGTTCCTGTAAGGCTGGTTTTAACACATGTCGGTCATTTACCGGCAAGCGCGTTTTTCAGATGGGATGAGAAGGCCGGATCAGGTGAGCGAGAAGCTGGCCGAGGGATTGAGCGCGGAGTTGCGCGAGGTTCTGGTACCGCTGTTGAAAGAAATCGAATCGCTGAACGAGCGCGTCAAGGAATACGACGAACGGATGGAGAAAATCGCCAAGCAAGTGTACCCGGAAGTGTCCTTGCTCAAGCAGGTGAAGGGTGTGGGAACACAGATCGCACTGACGTATGTCCTGACGATCGAGGACTCGTATCGGTTTCCGAAGAGTCGCCAGGTCGGCTGTTTTCTGGGGTTACGACCTGGACGCAGGAACTCTGGCCAGAGCGAACCCCAGAAGGGCATCAGCAAAGAAGGAGACCGGTATCTGCGGACGATGATGGTGCAGGGAGCGCATTACATTCTGGGACCTTTTGGAGAAGACATTGATCTGCGGAGATGGGGGCGCAAGCTTGCGGAGCGAGGAGGAAAAAATGCCAAGAAGCGAGCGGTTGTGGCCGTGGCTCGAAAGCTGGCGGTACTGCTGCATCGGTTGTGGGTAGGCGGAGAGGTGTACGAACCACCGCGCAATAGCCAGAAAGCGATGCGGGAAGTGGCCTAGAGAGTTGCGATCCCGACAGCCGAGCTCAACCGCCGAGCCCAGGTGACTGCGACTAAATCCTGGGGCCCAACTCTCACCGAATCGGTGGGAGAAGAGGTCGATTCTCAGGTAGCAGCACCTACTGAAACGAGAACACCCAACTTGCACCGAGCGAAGATCGCTCACCAAAGAGTGCGGATGGAAGGATGGCGACAGAGGCGGCTCGGTTCTAAGCAAGACCACTCGACGACCAAAGGCAACTACAAAACCGTCTTGACACTAACCGGCCTTCTCATGGAAGGATTTGGCACGGCCTATCAATCTAGTTGGCCCATATGAATGCGACGCAGTTAATCTAGAAGACTCAAGTCGTCACTTATTGATCTTCTCTTTCAGCCAGTCGGCCATTTGCGGGATCATGACTGGCCAGTACTCCACGGCGCAATGTTCGCCGCGGCCGAGCAGCCACAGATCGCCCTCCTTCGCCGACTGGTAGGTCGACACCAGGTCCGGGACGGGGTTGCCGGCATCGCGCGTGCCGTTGGCCACGAGCAAAGGTCCGTTAATCAGCTTGTCTCCTGGTTTTGCCTCGGGTGCCAACGAGTTTTTCTCGCCCAAGTGTAGCCCCGCGCACATAGCCACGATGGCCTTCACGCGCGGATCGTTTCGCAGCGCCGCGCGCAACGAGGCGGCCCCGCCATAGCTTTGCCCGAAGAAGCTGATCCGCTTGGTGTCGATGTCCTCTCGCTTCATGTACGTGTCGAGAACGGCGAAATTGGCCTCCGCCTTGGTATCCGGGGGCCACTGCCTGCTCTCGCCGAAGGCGGGCAGGTCGAGCGTGGCGACGGCAAAGCCCTTGGCGAGCATGTCCTGGATGGGGCGCCAGTGGTTCGCCTTATACTGGTCGACGCCCCCGTACCAGATGACGAGCGGCGGCCTCTCGATGCCGGACGGCTTGTGCAGATAGGTCGTGATAAAACCGTCCTTGTACGGAGCTTTCACCAACTCCAGCGGCACTTCGAACAGCTTGCCACCCTTCTGGTACACCCGCAGTTGTGCGCCATAGGCCTTCGCCTCCTGTTCCGAGTTAATCCTCGGGAACCAGGCGAGCGCGTAGTAGACGTTCGAGGTCATGTAGGCGTCGAGGGCCGGACGTCGCTGTCCGGTCTCGAGAAGCGTGTCGCCGCGGTTCTCGTAGTACTTGCCGAGCACGCTCCATTCATAGACCCACCCTCCGGCAGCGTCGCCTTCTTGCCTCACGATCCGCTGGAGCGTTTGCCGGATGATATTTTCATCGCCCCCAAGGTACGAATACGCCCGGACGCGGCGCTCCTCGAGTACCACCTTCCCGTCTTTGAAGTTCGGGCTCTTGGCTGTCGCCTGGACTGCGGGCAGGGCCGGGGCCTGTGCGAAGCTGGCCGAGACAGCTAGCAGTGAGAACAATGGCACGGTTAGACCAATTGCAACTGATCCGCAGAGTGCCCGCGTAAGGGTCTTCCTGAGACGAGGCATAAGCATAAGATTGATCCTTTCTATTGCCAGATGAGACGATCGATGGAGTATAGCACTCGGTGCGCCGCGACCCGCACAAGCTAAGGCAGAAGTAGCTCAAAGTCAACAAAGTGCTCATATGTGGAAATGACCAAGCCCTGTGAAGTCCCGCTATCGGAATGTGGCTTTTTCGGCCTACGGCACGGATTCCCATATTACGATAATCCCGGTTCACAGATGGGATGAGAAGGCCGGTCTCCGACGGGATGCGATATGCTCCCAACGATTGACGCGCTCAAGGCGCAATGGAAAGGAGACCGGCTTATGCGAAAGAATAGCACTGTGGTGAAAAACGGAAACAAAATTTTCAAACAGCCCGCACTGACCATCGGGTTGGACTTGGGAGATCGAAGCAGCTGTTACTGCGTTTTGGATGAGATGGGGAATGTGATTTTGGAACGCAGTGTGCCGACCACACCGAACGGAATCCGCCAGGCGTTCGGTAAGATGCCGCGCTGCCGGATCGCACTGGAAACGGGAACGCACTCGCCGTGGGTGAGCCGGCAGTTGGCACGGATGGATCACGAAGTGATCGTAGCGCATGCGCGCAACGTGCGGCTGATTGGCGAGAGCAGTCGCAAGGATGATCAGCTCGACGCGCGGACGCTGGCGCGGCTCGCACGGATCGATCCCGGCTTATTGGGTCCAGTGCGGCATCGCAGTGCGCAGGCGCAAATTCAACTGACAGTGATTCGCGCACGAGCGGCGCTGGTCAGTTCGCGCACGGCTCTAGTGAATGCGGCGCGCGGGTTGACGAAATCCTATGGCGAGCGGCTGAAGAAATGCGGCACGGAGCAAATGAATCGAGACAGCTCCGAGGGGTTGAGCCAGGAATTGCGTGAGGCGCTGGATCCGCTGTTGCGAGAGATCGAATCGCTCAACGAGCGCATCAAGGAATACGATCAGCGGATCGAACAGATCGCCAAGGAAGTTCACCCTGAAGTGGCGCGGCTGAAACAAGTGAAGGGTGTGGGGACGCTGATTGCGTTGACCTACGTGTTGACGCTGGACGATCCACGCCGATTTCGTCACAGCCGCGATGTGGGATGTTTTCTGGGACTGCGTCCCGGGCGCAGGAACTCCGGCAAGAGCGAGCCGCAACTGCACATCAGCAAGGAAGGCGACCGTTATCTGAGAACGCTGATGGTGCAAGGCGCGCATTACATTCTCGGGCCTTTTGGACAGGACAGCGATCTGCGGCGTTGGGGATGGAAGCTGGCCGAGCGCGGAGGAAAAAATGCCAAGAAGCGAGCGGTGGTTGCCGTCGCACGCAAGTTGTCGGTCCTGCTGCACAAGTTGTGGGTGAGCGGAGAAGCGTATGAACCACTGCGCAACAACAACCACCAAGGGGTACGCGCCGTGGCCTAGAGGTTGAAACGAAAGAGCCGAGCTCACCGCCGAGTTCAGGTGACTGCGCCCAAGTCCTGGCCCAACTCTCAGAGATGAGAGCCAAGGTCGATTCTCAGGTAGCAGCACCTACTGAATGAAGGACGCCCAACTTGCACCGAGCGAAACAATCGCTCACCAAAGAGTGCGGATGGAAGGATGGCGACAGAGGCGGACCGGCTTAAACGGCAAAAACCCCTGATAAGAAAAAGAAAAACCGGCTTGACACTAACCGGCCTTCTCATGGAAGGACTTGAGCTAGTCGATCTCCATCCGGTGAGGTTCCAGAGCAAGGAAAAGTGATACGCCTGATGGGCTGCGGCTCCTGTGGCCCCTTTCGATTTCCTGTAGACCGCAATATACTTGACTCGTTTTTAGATCTCTCGGTTGATGGATTCGGATGAGCGCCCGCACAAGGGACCTGTTAGTCCCGTTAACCCTCATGGGGCTAAGCCTACTTGGAGTGTGCTCTTACAGCCAAGACAAGATGGCTACCTCTGTAGATGTTGAGACTCATGGGTCAGTTCCGCCCGTTATGCAGTGGTACCACTGCGTCGGAGAGCTAGATGGGAAGCAATCGTATGATGCGGCACGAGGGGAAAAATGCCTGAAAGAGATACTAGGCCACGGGTATTTCAAATCAGGCAAAATCAAGTTTGAACCGTCGAGTGTAGTTTCAAAGCTTGTGATATTTGTTCTAGATTCGCCTTCCTTGAAGCTGACAAAAATTGATTATGGAATCCGGAAGGAACTGGAAAGTGAGTTTCGAGATTACACGGATTCGAACAACCTTTTCCCTCGGATTGGCGGTATCTACGACTACCGTGACGAAGGTGGGAACGAGAGTCGAATTGGGAACTTTTTCAGATCCAAGGGAATCATGGTTGGGGTTTCAAAGAGGATTGATCTCGACTATCGCACCAGAACTGCGTCGTTGACGTACAAGATTTGGGAAGGGCCGGATGGTCCGGTTCAGCCCCTGCTCACGGATTGCAAGGATGGTCCTAGGATAACGTATTTCAGCCTGCTTGACGTCGACGATCTCACTCCTTTGAATCTCATTTTAAAGTCAACTCATACGCGAGACGGCGAATGTTTTTCGGAATTAGCGATCCGTTTTGACGAACAATATCTTAGGAATCTGAACATCTTCTCAGAGTTGAATTACGCCGTAAGGAATGGAAACGGGAGTGGCCGAGGCGTGTCAATACATGCCCGAACCAACGGGCTTATGGTCAGCGACGTTTCGATTGATGGTTTTGGGCTTACGTCGACGGGCAGCATACCGCAGAACCAAAATAGTTTCCCAAAGTTACCTTTACAGGCCCCCCAGCGATATAGATACTCCGACGCCGAACGTTCACGGGGGCTCTTACAAGAATATTTCCAGAAGAACTCAGACCATGCTCAGGTATTCGAGGATGATGAACTCGGACTGAACCAATCGCTAAAGGTCACCTATCACATACTAACCTGGCCCCCTGATGAACTTTATATCGACGGCCAGCGTTTCGAATAAAGGGTCCCATCGGACGACTTATTCGCTTCCAACTCCTGATAAATCCGGCGGTCTCAATGGGTCGATGCAACACTTGCCCAAAGTCCTCTCGTAGGGGTCTAGGAGGCTGATTTCGTTCGCGGGCATCAATTTAAACAAAACAAAAGCGCTGTTTAGGTTCTGATTGAGTCCTGTCGCACAGATTGATTCTCGATGAGAAGAATTGTCGGTTCAACTGGATATATGGCGTTGCATCGACCGGTTGGGCTGGCCCCGTTTATCAGTCGGAATAACTGATTTGGTTGAGAGGTGTTATCGGTAGTTGGCGTGACGCTCGCACTTTGCAAGGATTTCTGGTAGATTTTTCGTACCTGAGCTTTAGGGGCGTGTCGTTGCGGCCTACAAGACCAACCGGAAGGTGACCTGTTCGAGGGATGGAGGAACTATCATGAAGCGGCTCATCATTTTTGTTGCACTGGTGATTGCGGCGGGTATTTGCTTAACGGCAAAAGCCCCCGCGGTAGGCGCTCAATCCTGCGATGTCGCACCTGCCCCAGACTGCCCGTACGGCTACTATGATTCTACTCCCTACACTTGCGCTCCTTACGGCTACTATGGCCCGGAATGGTTTACCAACGGCGCCTTCGTGGGCGTGGGTCCATGGTTCAACGGCCCTGACAAATTCCACGGCTCCGTGGACAATCACCTCGATCCCCAGCACGGCTACAAGGGCCCGAATCCCAAACGCGGCGAGAAACCTGACGCATCAAAGCGTCCCGATAAGAATCCTGCCTTCAAAGGAAATGAAGTACGCGACGGGCGCGGCCACACAGTCGAAGCCAAGCGATAGCAGCCACGGAATTCATCTACGGTTTGGGCGGCACGCTGAGGTGTATTTGACGACCCATTTGTGTGCGCCCTCGGAACGCGTACTGTATGGGCGATCATGAAGAAGGTCAAATGGCCGAGATGCGGCATCCGAAAGCGAACCGGCCAAGTCCCCTGAAGTCGTCTTATCGGAATGTGGCTGTGTTTTTTCTTAAGGCTTAAGGAGTTCCCCGCATACCGACAAAGGAGTTGGCCGGAGGGACGGGTGAAACTGGACTGACATTTCACTGAACCTCAGACCAGTAGTTCTTAAGAAAGCGTTCGAGGTAGCCTGATGGAGCACGATACGCCCATACCAGCTCCGTGGGAGGGAATACGTGTTCTGCGAATGTTGCGGCCTGAGCTTCCTGCCCAAACAATCCGTGTGCACGCGCTGCAATACGGCGGCGATGCGGCACTGGTTTCAGCTGATGAGCCTCGTGACTTTGACGGTGGCAGTGCTTTGCAATGGCCTGGTGGGACTGCTGCTGCTTCCGCGTCTGACCGGAGGACGGCACTCACACTTCGTGTTCCGGGCGTGGCTGTGGTTCGACCATGAAGCAGCGATTTACGGCTGGGTACCCATCGCTTTCGGATTGCTCGCGTGGGACTATTTCGTCTGGAAGGCGGCAAGGCCGAAGGTCAAGGGGTGGTTCACGCGGAAGCTGCTTACATTTTCGCTTGCGGCCGGGCTGGCTCCCATGCTGCCCTGGTGGATTCCTGCAGGTCAGCCGCCGGGGGAATTCCTGTCGATGATTGGGAAATATCCGGGCGTGCCTTCCCTACTGGCTTGGGGCGTGGTCCTGGTGGTTGCGGTGCTCCTGTGTATGAACGCGGAATCGCGCGACTACCTGCTGGGCCATGGGAGGGCGCTGAGCGTGGTCAGCCTGGGCCTGCTGCTGCTGGTCCTTACGATGACCGTGGTGGGTTGGGCAGTCACCTATTGAGTGCCATCCGCATTCTGGCGCCTTGAGCCCATCCTCATCCCCTGCAGCTCGACAGGAAATTTTGCTCCGTTTAGTTCCGATTGATTCTGAACGCGGGCGGCAACCGCCGCCAAATCTTTTTATCATTATCGGAAGGTGTGCTCGAACCTCTACGTCAACTCAGGGGCCGCAAAGTTGATCTGTAACTGAATAGTTTTTGGCATTCTCCGCGGAGGAATCCACCGATGACCGGGATGCGGTGATTGCCCTTCTTGAAGATGAGCCGGCAGGGGATCAGGCAGGCTCGCCACTTGTAATCTTCCGTACCGCGCTTGCGTCCATACGCGTCGATGTCTTCCTGGGAAACACCGTAGACGACAGCGCCAATTCTGGACCACACGCAGGCACCGGCGCACATGGCGCAGGGCTCGTGCGTGGAGTAAAGAATGAAGTCGGGAAGGTAGCGGCCATATCCGCTGGATACGTATTTGAGAGTTTCGAGCTCGACGTGCTTGATGCTCGATCCCGAGGTTTTTACCCGGTTACCCGCGCTGGCAACAACCACCTCGCGTTTGGCCGTGAGCCGCGTAATGACTGCGCCAATGGGGTAGTCGCCTCGGTCCCCGGCCCGCTTAGCCTCCGCGATAGCCAGCTCCATGTACTTCTTTCCCGGTTTATACGAAGCAGAGATCATCTTGTTAGTTTATATCCTTCCGCGGTAACGCGGAGGCAGGGGTGTTGACGAATCCGCATCAACGCGTCCCGAGCAGTCACTCTATCGGAAAGGGGAAATTGCGAAGTATTCAGCCCCACCGATTTGTCGGCAGGCGATTCGTGTAGAGGTTGTGCCTCTGCGTGAGAACTCAATATCGGCACGGTTTTGTAGCGCCCGCCTTCAGGCGGGCACTTTGGATCCAAGCACATGCCCGCCTGAAGGCGGGCGCTACATGAACCAGCACCGAATTCTCACACAGACTCTTCAGCTCCTGCCGGGCTGTCGAGTTTTGGTGGCTGCCAATTTGTGAGAGTGTTCCTAGCCTCTGCTTTTGGACCGAGCTTTCCCGCTTCGTTCAAATGTGGCGGCATCCACGGAGACCAAACCTGCCCCGACCGCCGCCAGCGTGAACGACGCAAGCGCCAGCATCAATGGAAGCCCGTAGCCGTCCACGTTGTGGATGCCGGAGTGTGGCAGGTTCACTTTCCAAACCGCGATTCCCATTTCCACCGCGAGGAAAAGCCCCGCTATCCGCGTAACAAGACCCACGATCAGCAGAATTCCGCCGAAAAACTCCATGCCTCCGGCCAGGTAAGCGAAGTAGGACGGGAAACCGTGCTGCGGAAACCACGCCAGCCATTTCGCCGGCGAAACGAACAGCTTCAGGTAACCCTCATACAAAAAGATGCCTCCGACTCCCACGCGCAGCAAAAACAGCGCCAGCGGCTTGAGCTTCTCGAAAATCTGCATCGCTTCTCCCGTCTCGGAGGCGGCATTGTAGCATAAGGCGCGAAATTCATTTCCGCCGCGCGATCGCTAATCCGATACGGCTCGCCCGGCCTTTCTGAAAATTTGCCGCAGCCAGGCGTGCGCCGCGTCGGAGTTCATGCGGCGGTGCCATACCATCAGGTACTTGAAGGGGCGCAACTCCCGAGGGGGCTTCAGGATCCGCAGACTGCGATCGCTTTCTAACGCACTCCCCAGGCGCCTTGGCACAGTCACCATGAATTCTGTTCCTGCAACGCTGCGAAGCGCAGCCCAGAGGTAAGGCACACGAATGGCGCTGCGCCGCTTCACTCCGTGGGACGCAAGGCTTTTCTCGACGATGGTCGGTTCGCTCGCCTTGATTTTCACGGAGATGTGCCAGGAATTCAGATAACGCTTCAGCGTCAGCTTTCGCGGCAGAGGATTCTCTTTCGCCACGACGCAGACAACTCCTTCTTTGTACAAGACTTCGCTTTGGAAATGGGCCGGAATCACTTCATCATCGGTGCAGAGCACCAGGTCGAGCCTTCCTCGCTCCATCGTCTTAAAACTGCCGTCGTGCGCGGCAATGAATTCGAACGAAACCTTGCTTGTGGCTGGAACAAATTGCCGGCAAAACACAGGACAAAGCACCGAGAACGCATGGTCCCTCCCTGCGATGCGGAAGGTTGCCTCTTCGCTCGCGGGGTCAAATACGTCTCCGCCAAGAAGTCGGTCAAGCTTTGGAAGAGTGACTTCCAGTTCGCGACGGATGGTCTGACCTTTGGGGGTCAAGTGATAACCACCTGGCCCGCGAATGAAAAGGTCATCCTTAAACATCCATCGCAGCCGTTGCAGCGCACGGCTCACCGCCGGCTGGCTCAGAAACAGCCTGGATGCGGCGCCGGTGATCGTCCGCTCTTCCGCCAAGGTGGCGAAGACAACGAGCAAATTCAGGTCGGATTGCCGTAAATGCGTGACACGCATAATGAATATATAAATTATGCATTGGACTAATGCCCCCGGCAAGCGTAATTCTTGAAGGATGCCCAGGGGAAATATTAGATCCAGTTTTGTCCGCCGGAAGGCGGCTAAGGAGAGAAGTTGCATGAAGAAAGTTGCAATCGTCACAGGAGCTTCCCGGGGGATAGGACGCGCCATCGCGCTCCGGTTGGCTCGCGACGGCTTCGCCGTCGTCGTGAATTACGTCCACCATCGGCGCGAGGCTGAGAAGGCAGTGGGAGAGATCAAGACATGCGGGAATCATGCCATTGCGGTCCAGGCGGACGTCTCAAAAACCACGGATGTCGCGCGGCTCTTCGATCAAGCCGAGCATACGTTTGGCGGAATCGATGTGTTGGTGAACAATGCCGGAATCATGCCGGGGAAACGGATCGTGGAGATGGAGAACGAACTCTTCGAGCGCACGTTCGCCGTCAACGTCCGCGGCACGTTCAACACGCTCAAGCAGGCCGCCAAACGGCTACGCCGTGGCGGACGAATCGTCAATTTGTCCAGTACCGCCGTCGCTTTCGGCTTGCCAATCTATGCGGTCTTCAATGCGTCGAAAGCGGCGGTCGACGCCCTCACGAAAACTCTCGCCACTGAATTTCGCGGCAGGGATATCACAGTGAACGCGGTCGCTCCCGGACCCACCGCAACCGATCTCTTCTTGGACGGCAAGAGCGAAGAGGAGATCGAAGACTTTGTCGCCATGGCGCCTCTGGAGCGGCTAGGAACTCCCGAGGACATCGCCAACGTCGTCGCTTTCCTGACCGGACCCGACGGAGGCTGGATCAACGGCCAAACGATCCGTTCGAACGGCGGCCTCGAGTAAACCTTTCGGCTCTCTCGTCGAAATGTGCAAAGCGGAACGCCCTGACTATTTGGTTGCTGCGGAGACTCGGTGTCAGTGTGCTGCGGCCTGAAATTTTTGCGCCGCTTGCACCACATCCGCATATGGTCCAGTCGAGCCGTGACCGCCGGCAAAGCGCTCCGGCTTGATCCCCCATTTGTCGACGCCTTTCACAAGCGCCGCCACCATCGCATTGGAGGGCACGGGCGCGCCTGGAACGTACAGATCGCTTATGATCCCGAGCTTGGCATCGGGCACGTACACCATGTCGTAGCCCGCCGCATGGGGATTTTCGATGGCGTAGGCATCCACTTCGCGGCCGCCATCGTTCACGCTCCACTTGCCGTCGACTTCGATCACCTTGGGCGAGAAGGCCGTCTTTGGCGCGAAGCGGTTCAGTGTTTCCGGACGCGCCAGCACTTTGCGGATATAGTCGCCATCGCCTTTGCCTACTACGATGGTGGCTCCTTCGGCGGCATACGTGCGCATGCCGCTGACGTGATCGACATGGTGATGGGTGAGAATCAGGTAGCGGATCGGTTTCCCCGGGTATCTCTTCTTTGCCATGTCGATGGATTGAATCGCCTGGCCGTCGTCGTTCGGCGCTTCCACCACAATCAGATACGTGTTCGTCGCGATGAAGATCGTATTGTGCGTGCCGCCCTGGGTCTGGCTGATATTCGGGCCGACGTCTTCGAGTCTCAGGCTGTCGGCATCGTCCGTGTACATCTTGTCGGAATCGTAATAAAAACCGAGGAACTGGCGCCGGATGATCCATTGAAACGGCGTCACGTCGGCGGGCGCCGGCTTGGCCGCGCTCGCGAGCATGGCTTGCGGAATATCGAAGGCCGCCGGAGGCAGAGCCGGGTTCGCCGTCACGCTGGAAAGTTTCCGGTCCACAATCTTCATCCCGTTCAGCGTATACAGGGCGTGAAACGAGACTTTCGCGCCTTCCACGTCACGCCAATCCGAATACTCCGCGTCGAAGACGGAATCGCCTTCAATTCCGTCCCAATCGAGAGTGCGCACGCGCGCGGGAAGATTCGTGGCGGGATCGAACATGACGATGAACGTGCCATAGTCGCCGCGATATTGCAGCGCGGGATAGGTCTTGCCCGCAATTTTCTGGTCGGCGATTTCGGACACGCGATCGGGATGCTTTTTCATTTCGATGACAATTAAGGGCCGCTCGAGTTCGCGCAAGTTCATGGTAAGGCGGCGGCCTGACATGGTGTGTTCGGGCGGCGTAGTCTTGGTCGTGCGTTTGGGCAGGCGCCCGGCCGCCGCATCATTGCCGATTACATAGCCGGCAACCGGCGTGATGATTTCCGTGTAAGTCCGCTTGCCCTCGCCGCCCGGCATCGGGCGAACCCATTCGTTGCGCGTGAACCCGCGCACGAGATCGCGGCTCTCGACCAGGTCTGACACGCCCGTGTCCGGCTTGGTCGGGTCGGAGAGGGAATACGATTCGCCGGGATCGAATTGCTCCAGGCTGGCTTTCAGGCTGAGGGTCTTCAACTTGTCCCCGCCCATCGCCGCATAGGCGGCGTTGACCCGATCTTGCGGCGCCGCTGCGGGCGCGGCCCATGAAATGAGTAGACTCGTCGCTACGCAAACAACGACAGCGCAACACAGCGACGCCGTCAAACACAGGCTACCGTTTTTTCCACGCATGGACGTTCCTCCTTTTCCCTCCAACGCCGGGCCGGAATTCCAACCGCTTCTTCAGGGAGATGCCGGCTAGCCTATGTTAGGAATGGGCGGAACGCAACAGGCGAGCCGATAACAATCGCGCAAACGGGAGCAGCTCAAGGAAAGCTAAGGCGTTGTATATACCGAGAGGGTTTTCTTACCGAGGCGCCGGAGAAAGACTTTTGCCTAACTCCTGATCAACCCTTCCTTAGGAACCTTGCCGACTGCCGAAGTCGAACTTCCAAATTCAATCGGGAAAAGTTCAGCGCTTGATGATGGACTTGAATCCTTTGGCTTCGAGTTGCTGTCGCGCATTGGTCGCGGACTGGTTGTCCGGATACGGACCGACTTGAACGCGAAATAACTTGTCGGCGCCAGGCGGAATGACGAACGCGGGGAATTTTTTCTGCTGCAGGGCTTGCGCAAGCGCCAGCGCGTCATCCTGATGGAGTACGGCCGCGACCTGAAGCATGATTGAACCTTTCGGAATCAGCGGACCGTCCGTGCCACTCGAGGGTTTTGACAATTTTGCGGGCTTCGAGGGAGCAGCAGCCGGCTTGGGCGCAACTGCGGGTGGCGCCGCGGCGTTCACGGATTTCAAAGGTGGCTGCAAGTGATCCGCGGCCGCTTGCGGATCGGCGGAATGATAAAAGTCCCAGTCGGAATTTTTCTTCGGAACTTGCGCGTCCTCGGACTCCGGCCGGGTTTTGGATTTCGCAGACGAAGAAGCGGCGGGCGCATCGAATCCCATCGGCACGCCGGCGGCGGCGCGAACTTTGGTATCGTACTGGCTCCGTCCCAGCAAATAGCCAAGCGTGAAGACGACTCCAAAAATGACCACGAGCAGCAGAAACAGCCCGACCAGGTGCCTGCTTTCCAGCACGAAATCGCCGCCGCTTTTTTTCTCTTGGGATGCCATCTACGTTTTTGAACCGAGTACTTTGACCCACTCATTGATGATATCGATCGGGAGCGGGAACACGATCGTGGTATTTTTTTCGACGCCGATTTCGGTCAGCGTCTGCAGGTAACGGAGTTGAATCGCGGCGGGCTGCGTTTCGAGCACTTTTGCGGCCTCGGCCAGCTTCGCCGATGCCTGCGCTTCACCCTCCGCGTGAATGACCTTGGCGCGCCGCTCGCGTTCCGCCTCCGCTTGCCGGCCGATGGCGCGCTGCATCTGCTCCGGAATATCGACCTGCTTGACTTCGACCTTCGTTACCTTAATACCCCAGGGCTCGGTATCCTGGTCAAGGATCACCTGCAGTTTGCTATTTACTTTTTCGCGCTCGGCGAGGATCTCGTCAAGTTCAAATTGGCCGACGATGCTGCGCAGCGTGGTTTGCGCCTTCTGCGACGTCGCGTACAGATAATTCTGCACCTGGGACAGCGCGAGATTCGCGTCCACCACGCGGAAATACGCGACCGCGTTCACCTTCACGGATACGTTGTCGCGCGTGATGATGTCCTGCGAAGGCACGTCCAGCGTCTCGATGCGCAACGAAATCCGGTACAGCGTCTCGATCGGCCAGAAGACGAGCCGCAATCCCGCGCCTTTCGCGTCCGGCTGCATGCGCCCGAGGCGCAGCACCACGCCGCGCTCCCATTCCTTGATCACGTACAGCGAATTCCAGAACCAGATCAGGAAGATGAACACCGCGATCATGAGCCCGTACAGTGAGAAATCCATTTTCTCGCCCCCAAGAATTCCCTGGCTCAGTAATTTTCCGGCACGGTGGCGCAGGCTTTAGCCTGTGGGCTTTGGTCCTCGCTAGGTCGAACCCCCACAGGCTGAAGCCTGCGCCACTCATGCGTGCCGTGCGTATCGTACTCTATCTGAAGCCGCCGTTCACGCGTTCGTCGCATGATGGCCAGGGAGAACGACGTGCAGCGTCAGCCCCTCGATGCGCGTGACCTGCACATGCGCACCGGCCGGAATTTCTTCCCGCGACACGGCGCGCCACAATTCGCCGTGCAGCCGCACCATCCCCTGAAACATCTCGCTGCCCGTATGCCGTACGAGCGGCTCGGTCACTTCTCCCGGCGAGCCCACCAGTTGCTCGCGGCCCGTCGACGGCTTCCACGAACGCGAGTGCAGCACGAGGCGCATCAGCAGAATCGTGATCAGCGCAAACGGCAGCGTCACTCCAAACGCAACGCCCAGGCTCACCCCCGCATGCGTCAGCGGCGAACGCACCAGCATCAACGCGCCCAGCAGCATGGCCACGATGCCGCCAATCGCCAGCACGCCGTGGCTGGTGTACTTCGCCTCCAGAATGAATAACCCCAGCGCCAGTAAAATCAAAACAATGCCCGCGGGAGCCACCGGCAAAATCTGCATCGCATACAGCGCCAGCACCAAAGCGATTCCGCCGATCACTCCCGGCGCGACCATTCCCGGATGCGTGAATTCGGTGTAAAGCCCCAGCACTCCCACGATCAGAAGAATGAAAAACGCATCGGGCTGCACGATCCGCGAAAGAAATCGCTGGCGGAACGACATGGAGAACACAACGCTCTGCGGATTGCGCAAAGCAAGCTGGAACGTAGAACCGTCAAATCGCTTGATCGTGCGCCCATCCAATTTTGACAACAGATCTTCCGGCGAATTCGCAATCAGATCGATCAGCTTGCCGTCGAGCGCTTCCGTTTCCGTCCAGGCCTTGCCGTCGACGACGGCCGATTCCGCAAGCTCCACATTTCTTCCGCGTTTCGCCGTGTAACTGCGCAAAAATGCAGTCGCATCATTCAGTATTTTTTTCTTTAGCGTCTCATCCACCTGCAGCGGAACTCCACCGATAGCCAGAAGCGGCGAGGCCGCCCCGGTGTGCGTTCCCGGAGCCATGGCCGCGACGTCCGCCGAGAGCAAAATAAAAAATCCCGCGGAAGCGCCGCGCGATCCGACGGGCGAAATGAAAATGGCCACCGGCACGGGCGAGTCCAAGATGTGATGGATGATGTCCTCCATCGAGGTCGAAAGCCCTCCAGGAGTGTCCATCGTGATCAGGATGAGGCTCGCGTGAATCCGGGCGGCTTCCTCGATGCCTCCAACGACGTATTCCGCCATCACCGGCTCGATTTCGTCGCCGATGCGAATTTCGAGCACTCGCGGCGGGCCTCCCGGCGCCGGAGAAATTTTCGTTTCCTGGCCTTGCGCTCGCAAAGTGAACGCGCCGGTCAGAGCCATCGCAAGCGTTGCAATCGCCAACATCCAGGCATAGCTCGCCGGAGGAATCCTCACCGCGCGGCGACTGCCAAATTCCTTCATGGATGCTCTCCCCCGCTGTCGATCTTGCGAGGTCCCTTCCCTGCCGCCGGCTGCCCTTCTGGAGCTTCGCCCCCAGGGCGCAGAAGCGTGCGATCCAAAGTCCTGGAAACCCGCGCCAGCCGCGCCAGCCCATTGCCATCCTGCAGGTTCGGCTGCGGCGTCTTGTCGGCGTTGTCCGTAGCCTCGGCTCGAATCGCCGCCGCTTCCGGGTTTCGTCCGAGCGATTCCAATGTTGCAATCAGTAGCGCTTTCGCTCCCTTGTCATCGGGAACAATTTTCCTCGCGTGTTCCAGCGGAGCGACCGCGGCGGCCGCCTGCTTTCCAACAATTTTCACAATGGCGATGTTGAACAAATAATCCGCTTCTTCCGGATCGAGCGCGGATGCGCGGTCGAATTCCGTCCCCGCCTCATTCCATTTCCCGAGCCGCAGTCGCGCCACGCCCAGGTTATTGTGCATTTCCGGCAGCTCCGGAAGCGAATCTTTCTCGCCGGGTTTGCGCGTGCGTTCGAGCAATCCGGAAAACGAGGCATCCGCGCGGCCCGCATCATTGCGCGCCAGATGGCAAACTCCCGTCGAAAAACTTGCCTCGGGCCCGTCCGGGCGATTGGGAGGCACGCGCGAATACCACACCAGCGCCGAGTCGCAATCGCGCCGTTTGAAATAAATCTGGCCGAGTTCAAACGCCGGGCGGTCCCAGGCGGGCTCCAGCCGCGCCGCTTCGCGCAGCAAGCGGAGGCGTTCCTCGTCTTGCGATCCGGTAAGTCCGCGCACGAAATTTTCAAGCGCGTCCACACGCAGCGACGCCGGCGGGTCGGAGAAACTCGATTCGTCTCTCGTTGCGCCCTGCTGCGGGCACTGCTTCGGATCGATGGCGCAAATAATCTTCCACGTCAGGCGCGCATGCGCGCGGAGAAGTTCTTGCATGCCGCTCGTCTCCGTGAGCGGCGGCGAAAGAGACGGTGGATTCAGCCGCAGCACTCGGGCTTCCAGCGTCGCCGTCTTCCCGTCGGATTGGAAGCGTCCATACACCACCGCGTCGGCGTCGGCTTCCCCCGCGATCTTTATGAGTGTGGCATGCGAAAAACGCGCGGAATCGGGCAGGCCGATTCGTTCCAGTGTCACCAGCCGGTCTTCCCGCGAAAGCACATCGACTCCCCGGTCCTCGAGACGTTCCACCGTCAACTCCGAGAGACCTTCTCCCATCCAGTCCAGATTGGCCATTCGGCTTTCGTTCTCAAAAGGAAAGACGAGAAGTATTTCGGAGTGGGGTCCGGCGGAAACAGGGCGAGTCTCCCCCTTGGATTGCGCGGGACGTGCGCGGCCCGCCATCATGGCTCCACAAAGAGCCGCACCCAGAACGAAAAGCACGGATCGAAAAATTCGCGGGGGCATCGCAGTCACATTGTAACAGAGGCCGCGCAGCGCTGGTTCGCGCATGTCGCGTGTGTCGGAAAACTTACGCGCCGGGGTGCGTCGCGGATCCCTTCTGCTCCGCGGGGGCTACGCGCGCCATCACTTCCTGCACGACAGGGTCGTTGATGACATCTTTAAATGCGGGGTCGGTCGCGGCTTTGCCAACGTCCTTGTAGCCTTCGTCCAGGGATTTGCGGAGGTATTCGGCGCAATGCGCGGCGTCGCCCTTCTGCGCGTATACCTTGGCCATCGTGAAGAAAAATAGGCCATGATTGTTAACCGAGCGGTCCTGCACCATGGTCCCCACCCGGTCATTGCGTTCGAAAATGTTTGGGTCAAGTTCGAGCGCCTTTTGAAATTCCGCCGCGGCTTCGGGGTACTTGTTCGAATTATAGTAGGCAAATCCAAGGTTGGAATGAGTCCCCGCCTGGTTCGGATCGATGGCAACCGCTTTTTGGTATTGACGGATAGCCCCGCCGAAATTCTTTTGGTGGTAATAAACCATCCCCAGGTTGTTCACTGCGCTCGAATATTTTTTGTCGGCCTTGGCCGCGCGGGCAAAGTACCTCTTCGCCTGATCGTAATTGGACAGGTCCAGGTAGGCGATGCCGATCATGTTCATGTAGATGGCGTTCTTCGGATCGGCCTTCAATAAATCTTGATACGACTGAATGGCCGCCTCATACCGTTTTTCCGCCATTTGAACTTTTGCGCGCTCCTCCTGCATTTGTTTGGGGCTAAGCGCGGCAGGGGCGGGCTGTTGCGCGCCCAAAGGAAATGTTGCGGCAAACAGGAACAGGCCCAGGAAAATCCAATCAGGAGTTTTCCATTTCATGTTCATGGCGAACCCCTCCGAAAGACGCCGAATCAATGTTGCTGATCTTGTGAACCTGTCTGTGGCTTGTCGGCGTCTTTCTTGCCTCCAAAGATACCAAAAATCCGCCGCAAGACGCCTTTTTTATTCTCGTCCTCGGGCTGTTGATTATCTGCAGAGGCGGGCGGCGAGGGAGGCCGGACGCTTGTGGGTCCGGACACGGCCGGATTCGCGGAATCGGTTCCCTTGTCCTTGTCTCCGCCAAAAACATGCGATAGCCAGGAACCCGGAGGCGAATCGTTGGCCATGTGCCCGCCATGCAAGGGGCAAAACTCAGTCGGTTCCGTGCCATGGATGTAGACTTCCTCGCGCGTGACCGGACATTCCGGAGTCGCGAGCATCAAAGATTCCGGATCAATCGTGACTTTCGTGACGCCTTCCGGCATATCAAACGGCTTCACATCGCGATATGCGGGCAACGTCACCGCGCGCTTCATGAAATCCGCCCAGATCGGCGCCGGAGCATTCGCGCCGGAGAGGCCCAGGTCGCGGTTGTCGTCAAATCCCACCCACACGATGGCCAGCAGATTCGAGGTGTAACCCGCAAACCATCCGTCCCGCGAAGTGCCGGTTTTCCCCGCCGCTGGCGCGGTGAATCCGCGAGCGCGAACGGTTGCGCCCGTGCCGTGGTCGATGACGTCCTCGAGCATGCTGGTCACGAGATAAGCAACGCGCGGATCGAGCGCCCGCCTCGACCGGATCGAGTTTTGTTCCAGCGATTCTCCATCGGCGTTCACTACGTTGCGGATAAACATCGGCTCCGTGCGCACGCCTTCATTGGCCAGAATCGTGTACCCCGTGGCAACTTCGAGCGGGGTCATTTCGTACGCCCCGAGCGCCACCGACGGCGTCGGCTGAATCGATGGATCGAGCCCGAATTGATGCGCCATATCCGTGACCCGCGTATAGCCCACCAGTTCGGCAACTTTCACGGTCGCGACATTCAGCGAAAACGTCAGCGCTTCCCGGAGCGTGACCTGGCCGTGGAATTTTTCGCCGTAGTTGTTGGGCGTATATTCCTTGCCGTCAAAATCGAAAGTGGTCGGCTCGTCCATCACCGTCGTCGCGGGAGTGACGATGGGCTTCACGCCGTCGACCGCTCCTTCAAAAGCCGCCGCATACACGAACGGTTTGAATGCGGAGCCGGGCTGCCGCCGCGCGAGAATGTGGTTGAGCTGGCTTTCGCCGTAATCGCGCCCGCCGATCAGCGCCTTGATTTCCCCGGAGTGCGGGTCCAGAACAACCATCGCGATCTGAGCCTGCGGCGCGGGCTGCCCCTCTTTTTTCCACCGCGCGTAACGTTTCGCAAGCTGGAGGTCGATGCTCTTTGCTCCCAGGTCTATTGCGTCGCTGGCCGCGCGCTGCAGTTCCGGATCGAGCGTTGTGTAAACCCGAAAACTCTGGGAGAGAAGATCCGATTCGGAAAATTGGTCGAGCAGGTGGTCTTTCACCATGTCCACGAAATACGGCGCCGTGCTGCCTTCGAGCCCGCCGGCCACGATTTGCAACGGGGTTTTCTTGGCGCCAAGCGCCTGCACGGGGGTAATCGCTCCATTCTCGGTCATCGCCAGAAGCGCGCGGTCCCGCGCCTCGATCGCGCGATCAGGCCTTCGCTCCGAGGTCGAGTAGCGATTCGGCGCGTGGATGATTCCGGCAAGAAACGCGGCTTCGGGAAGCGTCACTTCACGGAGATCTTTGTTGAAGTACGCAAGAGAAGCCTCGCCAAACCCGTGAATCGCGAAGCTGCCGCGGTTTCCAAGATAAATTTCATTGGCGTAGAGCTCGAAAATCTGCTGCTTGTTGAAGCGGTGCTCGAGTTCCAGCGCTACGACCGTTTCGGCAACCTTGCGCCGCCAGGTCCGGTCCGTGCTGAAAAAGAAACTGCGCGCCACTTGCATGGAGATCGTGCTGCCGCCCTGAACGCGCGCCCCGTGCCGCAGGTCGGCCCAGGCCGCTCCCAGAATCCGGATGGGATCGAATCCCGGATGCTCGAAAAAGCGCCGGTCCTCCACGGAAAGCACGGCATCACGCAAAATTTTTGGAATATCGTTGTAGCTGATGGCTCGGCGCTTCTCGCGGGAACTGTCAAACAGCGCCGTCAAGAGTTCCGGCTCAACCTCGGCGGAATCAACCGCGGCGCCATTATCCATGGAGCGAATCTTCTGGATTTGGGCGCCGTTAAAATCCACGACCAGCCGGTTTTTTGTTCCAAAATACGATTCGCTGGACGGGCGGATTTCGATTTCGTTGCCATGCAAAATGTAGCGGCCCGGCGTCCCAGAAACGTCCAGCTCGCTGTAACCCGCGCGCTGGAGGTGATTTGCCATATCCGCCAGGCTCAGCGATTCGCCCATAAAGATCCGCTGAGGCGCGGCATAAATCCTGGCTGTCGTTTGCTGAATGTGCCCGGAAAGACGCAGATCGATCATCCGGCCAAAGGAAATCCAGTAGTACGTCCCAATGCCGGCTACGCCAAGGAGAAGAAAAATGAATGTCCCAAGAAGGACCAACCCAAACCGGGATCCCCCGAAACCCCGGCCAATTCGAATACGCAAGGTAATTCTCCGTTCCGCCGCGAAAAACCCTCTATAGCCCTCAGTACCCTACTTACTTAGATGCGCCTTCGGGCCGCACTGGAATAAGTTTACACGCCACAACGATCGATTTCGAATTCGCCAATCGAGCGGGGAATAATCGCCGGCAGGGGGCGCGGCTCACGGACAACTGGCTGGGGCCCAGCGCGAGCGAGAACCCCACTCCTCCTCGCTCGCTAAAACAGTGAAAGGTTGGTTGCATCCGGGTGGAAGTTCAGCGTCCACTGGTAGACTTTCAGGTCCACGGTTACGGAATAATCGACGTTGATGTGGACGTTTCCCGCGCTCCCTTCGACCTTTATGTCTGCGGCTTGAATCGGCAAATCCTCTTTCTGTGCCTCTTCCAATACAGCCTGCTTGACCTGTTCATTACTCTTGCGGTTGACGCTGGCATACCGCGCAATGTTCTGAAGACTGTCTTGAAATTCGTATTCATTGATTAGGACCGGGATCAGCATCACGGCTGCATAAACAAACGCCACCAGAATCACTGTCCATACAATTGCTTTGAGGCTTCCCGCGCCTCTCTCACGACTACGCTTCGCCTCAGCGCCCTTGTCGGGAACGGCGCGAGCAAACAGACGCCTGCCTCCCGATCGGGACGCACCCGTTCCACGCAAACTCGGGCATGGGAAAAGTTCCATATCTTAAAATGCTAGCATCCGACCGGAGAGGTGTCGAGAGTGAGTCCGCGCCCGGTTTCGGCACAGTCACTTGTTGCAACAGATTGATAATAAATGATTTGCTTCTTAAATTAAAACCCTGGAATGCCCTAGTAAGCCTTCCCGAAGATGGCGAGTTCGTTTGCCGGTTTTCCGCAGCGGATGCAGACCCCTGCGCCACCGGGCTGCTCCAAGGGGATACACCGCAGGGTGGCCTTGGTCTCTTCCTTAATTTGCTCTTCGCACTTGGCGTCGCCGCACCAATAGGAACGTGCAAATCCCTGTTCGACTACCGTGCGGAACTCTTCGAGATTCTTTGGCTCAAAGGTGTGCATGTTGCGAAATGCCAGCGCGCGCTCGAAGAGCGCCTTCTGAATCGCGCCGAGTTGCTGCTCGACGGATTCCGCAATCCCGTCCTGGGATACGAAGCTCTTTCCTTCCTTGCCTGGCCGGTCGCGGCGCGCCAGCACCACGCTGCCCTTGGCCACATCCTTCGGCCCGATTTCCATGCGCAGCGGCACGCCGCGCATTTCCCAGTCATTGAACTTGAAGCCGGGACTTTGCCCCTCGCGCTCATCCACTTTCACGCGGATGTTTGCCTTCACCAGTTGCTCGCGGATTTTTTTCGCGGCCTCGAAGACGAGCGCCTTCTCTTCGTCCGACTTGAAGATGGGCACAATCACCACTTGATAGGGCGCGAGCCTCGGCGGCAGAATCAATCCTTGATCGTCGCCATGCACCATGATGATAGCGCCGATGAACCGCGTGGAAAGCCCCCACGAAGTCGTCCAGCAATACTGCAGCGCGCCGGCCTGGTCGAGGTAGCGAATCTCAAAGGCTTTCGCGAAATTTTGTCCCAGGTTGTGAGATGTTCCAGCCTGCAAAGCCTTGCCGTCGCCCATCATCGCTTCGATCGAATAGGTGGCATCGGCTCCGGCGAAGCGCTCAGACTGCGATTTTCTGCCCGGAATGACGGGGATGGCCGCTTCGTTCACGGCAAAGTCGGTGTAAATATCGAGCATCTGGCGCGTTTCGGCTTCGGCTTCCTCGAGGGTCGCGTGCGCTGTGTGCCCTTCCTGCCAGAAAAATTCGAGCGTGCGCAGAAACAATTTCGTGCGCAACTCCCAGCGCACCACGCTGTTCCACTGATTGATCAAAACGGGCAAATCGCGGTATGACTGAATCCATTTCGCGTAGGCATGCCCGATGATCGTCTCCGAAGTCGGACGAATCACCAGCGGCTCTTCCAATTTTTCTCCGCCGCCATGCGTGACGACGGCCAGCTCCGGCGAAAACCCGGCGACGTGCGACTGCTCCTTGCTGATGAAGCTCTGCGGAATGAGCAGCGGAAACGCGGCGTTCACGTGCCCAGTGGCTTTGAAGCGCCGGTCCAGTTGCGCCGTAATGTTTTCCCACAGCGCCCAGCCGTACGGCCGCACAATCATGCAGCCGCGCACCGGAGCGTAATCCGCAAGCTCCGCCCGCAGCACCAGTTGGTTGTACCATTCCGAAAAATCTTCAGAGCGAGTAGGAAGCTTCAAATCCGCCATGCGCACCGGTCCTTCATGAATGCCTTCGTATTTCCAGCGAACACCCCGCCGCTAAAGGGGCGGGCTACAGTGTATTGCAAATTAGCGAGAATCAAGAAAAGGAAGCGTAGCCGAGGGTGCCAGAGGTGTCAACCAACTCCGAAAGGTGAAGCGGGCAAGTTTCCGACAAGGAATATTTGAGTCTAGAGAGGACATCGGATGTGTTGTCATTCAATACGTTAGTCCGTGAAAATAAGCTTGGTGGATCGGGGAGGCGATTACACTGGTCGGGAGTAGGAAAAAGGAAAGGTTGGGCCTATGCGCTTTCTTCCGATCGGTTTTATGGTAATTCTGTTAAACATGCAGAGTGTGGCCCAGTCTCCTACGTTGATGGGCGATCCCCTATTCGGCGTTACTTATGATCCCGCGAAGGTTCGCTTTGAGGAAATCCCGCCCCTGCTGCCGGAGAAATGTGCAAAGCTTAAGGGAAGGTATGTGGCAGCTTGGGTATACGGTCATTTCAAAACCACTGAATCTGAATACTTCCTGATCTCCGGATTAATTAAGGTCCAAGAGGATAAGCCGGGCGGCGCTTGGTCGATCTCGCCTGAAGACGATGATGGTTTGATTGTGGCCCTTCAGGGTTCGAAGTGTCTCGTAGATCAGGCAGGCTATTTCTATCAACAAAAGATCAACACGGCCAGAACCGCAACTCCTATCTCGGCTCCTCCATCCGTTGTATCCGGAATTCTGCAAGATGCATTTAGAAGGTACGTTATTGC
Organism: uncultured Acidobacteriota bacterium; assembly: GCA_963768275.1. Classification (GTDB taxonomy): domain Bacteria; phylum Acidobacteriota; class Terriglobia; order Acidiferrales; family UBA7541; genus Palsa-360. The sequence goes on along the minus strand of CAVYHH010000003.1, from coordinate 28,372 downwards.
CTTTGGCGGGAAGCAAGAGTTCTTGAAAGAAGTGCAACGGGACGTGTTATTCCCTAGTGTGCGGACGGAATTTGACAAATTCGAGAAGGGGTCAGGTAAATAAGACTTTTTCACTTGGCGGGATTGCTCTCGCAATCAACATTACTTTCACTCTGAGTTTCTCCTCGGCTTAACCGTACGCACGCGAATGAACTTGTCCCGGCGTCGACTGTACGTGGTCACTATGCCTCTGCCAATGTGATACACCCAGCCATGAAGTTTCAGGTTCCCTTGCTCCAGGCGCGCTGCAACAGATGGGTGCGTATGCAGGTTTTTGAGTTGCTCGACCACGTTACGCTCTGTGAGCGCAAGCAGAAAATCCGGGTCGCTCAAATCAGACTCGGGCTTGGTAACGGCCTTGCGCGCGGGCTGCGCATGTTCGAGCCATGCGCTCACGTTCGCGAGAGGTTTCAGCGCATCCGGATTGAGCACGCCCTTCATCACCCCGCAATCCGTATGCCCGCACACGATCACGTCGGGCACGCCCAGAACCCCCACGGCATATTCAATCGTCGCGGAAACCCCGCCAATCGACTCCGGATAGCGCGGCACAATGTTTCCGATCACCCGGCACAAGAACAATTGACCCGGCTTGGTTTGCGTCAGCAGGCAGGGATCAATCCGCGAATCTGCGCAGGTGATGAAGAGGGCCGCCGGCCTTTGCTGCAGCGCCAGCTTCTGGAACAATTCACGATGCTTCGGATAGACCTTCTTTTGAAAGCGCTTGAGGCCTCGAAGGATCTGATCGACCGGCATGACTGGACATTCTGCAATAGATGGAAGGCGAGGTTCTAGTCAAATTGCGGGGGCTTCCGCCAGGCATTTGTGGTAAGGTATCGCGCTCCCAATTCGAACTCGGGGCACCCGGAAAACGGGATAGGATCCGGTCATCAACTTTTCCGATTTTTTCATGAATATTGCACCGATCTTACGTGCACGAATCACGAAATCGTGAGATAATGCCTCGCGAAGTTGTATTCTCTTGACGATCTGATGGGGGTTCAGTGGCTTTGGCAGAGCCTCTGGAGCACACGTTTTTCGTTCTATTCCGTCTTAAGATGTAGGCCTACGCTGTGAAGGTGCGGATCGATGATCCCAGGCTCGCCCCGCGTCCTACCACGCCGTAACGTGCTGAAAAGTAAGGGCGTTAGATAGGGGGTCGTGCCATTAACCCCCAGCCACGTGACTTAGCACCGCCAATTGACTCTAATACTTAGGGAATCGAACTGAGTCGTGTGTACATCAAACTGCTGCGCTTCAGGGTTTGACCTGTAGGGTCGGACGGTCGTATTGAGCTGATTCGCAAGGGGGATAACTGCTTGTCTCTGAATAACCAAGAAGCGGGAGAAGAGGTCCGAAGCATCATTGGCATCGGCAAGGAGCGCAGGTACCTGCTTCCCGACGAGGAAGAGAGTGTTTTGCCTGCCGCCGAAGCAACGCCGGAGCCGGAGGAGGGCGAACATCACCTCTCCACCTTTGAGCACGCTGGAGTTGCGGCCGATGAGGACATCGCTCCGGCAAATGCCGCGCAAGCCATCCCGGACGCTGTGGATGCCGAACACGGCGCGGTCCCCGAAGAGGGCGAACTGGACCTCACGCCGGGGATGCTGGACAAGAACAATGATCCGGTCCGCCTCTACCTGCGCGAAATGGGCACTGTTCCGCTGCTGAAGCGCCAGGACGAAGTGGCTATCGCCAAGCGCATGGAGCGCGGGCACCTCATGGTGCTGAAAACGATTTCCCGCTCTCCCATCGTTCTGAAGGAATTGATTGCCGCCGGGAAGGAACTTCGCGCCGGCTCATTGTCGATCAAGAAAATTATTCAATTTGAACAGGAAGAGCTGACCGAAGAAGAAACCGAGAGCAAGACTCGCGATATTCTCCGGATCATCGCGAAAATCGAGCAGCTGTACGCGCTCGCGCACAAGCAGGCCGCGCAGCTTGCCAACACGCCGAAATCGAACAAGCGGCTTTACCTGCGCTACCGCAATCGCCTGGCCAGGACGCGCGTGGAGATGTCGCAGCACGCCAGATCGATCGACTTCCACTCGCTCGAGCGGAAGCGGCTCATCGACAAAATTCACCACACGGTCGAGCGGTTGCAATCGCTCGAGCGCGAAATCGTCAAGCTGGAACGCAGGGCCGACGCCTCCAAGGGCGATCATGCGGCGGAAGCGCGCAAGGAATTGCGCGCGCGCCGCAACGAGCTGCGCGAAATTGAAGCCGCCAGCGAAACGGGACTGGTTGACCTCAAGCGCATGCTCCAGGTGGTGCTCCGCGGCGAAGCCGAAGCCAGCCAGGCCAAGAAGGAAATGGTCGAGGCCAATCTTCGCCTCGTCGTTTCCATTGCGAAAAAATATACCAATCGCGGATTGCAATTCCTGGACCTGATTCAGGAAGGCAACATCGGCTTGATGAAGGGCGCGGACAAATTTGAATGGCGCCGCGGCTATAAATTTTCCACCTACGCGACGTGGTGGATCCGCCAGGCCGTCACGCGCGCCATCGCGGACCAGGCCCGAACCATCCGTGTGCCCGTGCACATGATCGAGACGATCAACAAGCAGGTCCGAACCAGCCGTCAGCTCGTGCAGGAACTCGGACGTGAGCCGCGCGCGGAAGAGATCGCCCATCGCCTGGGCGTTCCCGTCGAAAAGGTGCGCAAAACCAAGGAAATTGCGCAGCAGCCCATTTCGCTTGAGACTCCCATCGGCGAAGAGGAAGATTCACACCTCGGCGAATTCATCGAGGACAAGTCTTCCGTTTCTCCGTCCGACGCGGCCATCAGCATCAGCTTGCAGGAACAAACGGAGTCCCTGCTGAAGACGCTGACGCCGCGCGAAGAGCGCGTAATCAAGATGCGTTTCGGCCTGGAAGATGGTTCCGAGCACACGCTGGAAGAAGTGGGACAGTCTTTCGCTGTAACGCGCGAGCGCATCCGCCAGATCGAGGCGAAAGCGCTGCGCAAGCTGCGACACCCCTCGAGGTCGAGAAATCTTCGCTCGTTCCTCGAAGATAGTCTCTGAGGAATGCAATGAGCCGGGACGCCGTCGGCGTTCCGGCCGCCTCTTGCTATTTCTCGTTACTTCCTGGCAAGGGGCTTCAGCGCCGTCCACGGCACATTTCGCGTGATGTGCCCTTGCCCGTCCGTTGTCTTCAGATTTGCCGTCTGCATCAGCGAATTGATGTCGGCAACCTCATACACACCCTCTTGCTGAGCCATAGCCACGCGGTCGCCTCTTTTCGGTGCGATCACATTGGGTTCGGAACTCATCTCGGTCCTCCTGGTTTCGGGCAGATAGCTGGGCCGCTTTCTGAAAGGGACGTCCTATAGCAGCCATTCTTACGCCACCTTGCCCGGAATAGCCAGAAGTTTCATTTTGCGCCTGCCCTCCTGAACCAAAGTGAAACCGATGGGTGAGAATCAAGAAATGACAACGTAGCCGAAGATAAAAAGGCGTGTTGATTTGACCGACGTTTGAATCACAACACTTGTCAGGAACTCAATTCAGCAGCATACTGATGATCGGAGTGAGACCGATGTCGGAAAAACATCTGATCGAAGCCGTTGCTCGTCGCTTCAAGGAAATGCCGCGAAAAAAGCGGGTGGCCAGCATCCGCAAACTTGCGTCGAAGTCGGCTGCCGATGAGAGATTTGTGCGCCGCTACTTCCCCGACCTGTTCAACGAGGCTTTTCGCCCTTCCGCGGCGGGTGCGCGCTCGGGATCAGCCCGGCCGCGTGCGCGACGCGCAACGCCTCGCTAGCCTCCAGGCCAAGCAGTTCGCCCCACTCGACGACTAATTCCCTGCGCTTGGTGCTGCCGTAGACATTGCTGAGGATGTTCTTCAGAATCTCGGCGTCCGAAAATCCCGCTTCACGAGCCGATGCAATCGCCATTCGCTTGCTTTGGGTTGTCATCGAGGATGCCTTCTTCTCCAAATAGGGAGCCGGATAGCTCAAAATCGCCCCCCTGGGGTCATGTTTTCACGGCGGGGTACTGAGTACGCTCCCTTAAAGAAGGAACTCAGTCCCTTTCGAATCTTCCCTTCCGTGGTTTGAATCTGCCTTCGAACCTATTCTTGAATCTACTTTCGAGCTTATTCTTGATTCCCCCAACCCACTGATATACGGACCCATCGCGGCCTTCGTGTTTGTCAAAGATCACGATCCGGACTTCGCCTGCATCAACGAGACGCTTTAGGACTGAATGAAGTGATGCCATGAAATTCTTGTATTCATTTGTTGGGAAGGAAAGTTGAATCAGTCTTGTTCGGATCTCTATGGGGGTGAGCCCCCTTGGACCGCCAGCTCTGAGAGCGCTCCGGATGACATCTGTCAATCCTCCGAGATTTAGCTCCAAGATCTGATCGCTTTCTTCACTCTCGTCGACTAGCGCGGCAAGGGCGGCGACACGACGTTGTTGCTTCGCGATCCGAATCTCGAGTTCTTCCCTCTGCTTGAACAAGTCCGCAAGCTCTTCGCGGGCTTCCTCAACTTCTTCATCTCTCTTTGTCTTATAGCTGTCGGGCATATACGCATTAGCATACATTTTGTATAATCTTAAGTCAATCCCATTGTATAATATTTTCGATAGCCATCTAGGTGACTGCCGAGAAGCGAGTAAATTGGAATTCCCCGCCGGATTCCGATAGAATCACTATGGACAGTCTCTTGGCAGAATCTTCCTCCAAACCGCGGATTGTAGTGGGTTCGGACCACGCGGGATTTCGCGCGAAGGAAACGATCAAGAAATATCTGGAAGGCGCGGGATACCCGGTCGAAGATGTTGGCACGCATTCGGAAGAATCGGTTGACTATCCCGATTACGCGAAGGCGGTTGGGGAGCGCGTTGCCGCGGGAAACGATTCTCTCGGCGTTGTGGTTTGCGCCACGGGGATCGGTGTTTCCATTGCGGCGAATAAAGTGGAAGGGATTCGCGCGGCGCTGGCGCATGATTCGCTCACTGCTCGGCGGGCGCGCGAACATAATGATGCGAACGTGATCGCGCTCGGCGGCAAAGTCGTGGGCGAGGACGAAGCCATCGCCATCGTGCAGGAATTTCTCGGAGCGCAGTTTGCCGGCGGGCGCCACCAGCGGCGTATCGATAAAATTAGCGAAATGGATCGCGTACGCGAGCACCAAACATGACAGGGGCGTGGGCTCCGAAGAGCATATGTGACAATGCCGGGCGGTGTAGCGCTCGCCTTCAGGCGAGCATGTGATTGCGTCCACAGTGCCCGCCTGAAGGCGGGCGCTACAAGATCTGAATCCGACGGCGTTTCAGGGGCGTGGGGCCCGCCAAAATAAAATGGACACCAAAATTTCACAGCACATGAACCGCCCGCTCCAGGAAGTCGATCCGGAAATCGCCGAAGTGCTGCGCGAGGAAGGACGCCGCCAGGGCACGGGCCTCGAGCTGATTCCCTCGGAAAATTTTGTTTCCGAAGCGGTGCTCGAAGCGATGGGCTCGGTGCTCACCAACAAGTACGCCGAGGGCTATCCCGGCAAACGCTACTACGGCGGCTGCGAATTCGCCGACCGCGCCGAGCAGCTTGCGATCGACCGCGCGAAAGCCCTGTTTGGAGCCGAGCACGTCAACGTGCAATCCCATTCGGGCACGCAGGCGAACGTTTCCGTTTACATGGCCGCGCTGCAGCTGGGGGACACGGTCCTCGGCATGAATCTCGCCCACGGCGGGCACCTGACGCACGGGCACCCGCTCAATTTTTCCGGCAAGATGTACAAATTTATTCCCTACGGCGTAAGCAAGGAAACCGAGACGATCGATTACGAGGAACTGGGCCGCCTGGCGCAAGAGCACAAGCCGAAAATGATCGTCGCGGGCGCGAGCGCGTATTCGCGCATCATCGATTTTCCGCGCATGGCAAAAATTGCGCGAGACGCCGGCGCGCTGTTTTTCGTGGACATGGCGCACATCGCCGGCCTCGTCGCCGGGGGAATGCATCCGAGCCCGGTGCCGCACGCCGATTACGTTTCGACGACCACGCACAAGACGCTGCGCGGACCGCGCGGCGGCCTGGTCATGTGCAAGGCGCAATACGCGAAGGAGCTCGACCGCATCACGTTTCCAGGAACGCAGGGCGGGCCGCTCATGCACATCATCGCGGCGAAAGCGGTGTGCCTGAAGGAAGCGGCCGAGCCGGGATTCCGCGAGTACGCAAAACAAATTGTCTCGAACGCGCAACGGCTCGCCGCCGAAATCACGAAGGCGGGCTTCCGCATCGTCAGCGGCGGCACGGACAATCATCTTTTTCTGATCGATCTGTATTCGCGCGGAATCACCGGCAAGGACGCGCAGCCGGCGCTGGATCGCGCGGGCATCACCGTGAACAAGAATTCAATTCCCTTCGATCCCACTCCGCCGATGACGGGAGGCGGCATCCGCATGGGCACTCCCGCCATCACGACGCGCGGGATGCTCGAGCCGGACATGGCGCGCATCGCCGCGTGGATCGCCGAGGTGCTCACGCATCTGGGCGACGCCGAGCGCGAGCGGCGGATTCGCGCCGAGGTCGCCGAGTTCGCCGTGCAATTCCCGCTGTACACGCGGCGCTGGGACATCGCTCCATCGCTGGCCGGGAGCCGCGGCTCCGCGCGCTGAGCGCCGGCACCGATGCGTGTTGCGATCGATATCCGGCGCGCCGGTGATTTCGGAATCGGCACTTACATCCGCAACATCGTCAACCAATTTGCGCGCGCCGGCGACGGCACGGAATATTTACTGATCGGGCAGCAATCGCATCTCAAGGAATTCGATCCCCTGCCTGAAAATTTCACCCTGCTCGACTATCCGTCCGAGCCGGGCTCTTTCCACACGCACATGCATTTGCCCTTCCTGCTGCACAAGCGGGGCGTCGATCTTCTGCACATGCCCTGGTTTTATGCGCCGGCCGTCGTGCCGTCGCGACTGGTGATCACGGTTCACGACCTGACGGACATTCTCACTCCGCCGCCCGGCATTTCGGCTACGTTCCAGGCCGGGCGATTGTTTTTCGCGCGGCGCGCCCTGACGCGAGCCGACCGCATCATGGCCGTGTCGCACTCGTCCAAACGGGATCTCTCGCGCGTCTTCGACGTTCCGGAAGAAAAAATCGAGGTCGTCTACAACGCGCTCGACGAGCGGTTTGTGCGCGAGCCGATGCCGGAGGGCGCCGACCGCATCCTGGAACGGCATGCGGTGACGGATCCTTTTGTGCTTTACGCAGGGAACATCAAGCCGCAGAAGAATCTGCCGCGCCTGATCGAAGCGTTCGCGGTAGCTAAAGCAGACCTGCGCGATCACCCGGTATATTCCAACCTGAAATTGCTTCTGATCGGCGACTCCGCGGAAGAGCATTCAGACTTGCGGCGGGCCGTCCTGCGCTCGCGCGTCCAAGGGGACGTCCGCTTTCTGGGGTTCGTGCCGCATCCGGTGCTGCGCGTTTTTTATTCTCGCGCAAGCGCGTTTCTTTTCCCTTCGCTGTATGAAGGATTCGGGCTGCCCCCGCTCGAAGCCATGGCCCACGGCGCTCCCGTACTGACCTCGAGCGTGTCTTCGCTTCCGGAAGTGTTTTCGCAGGCCGCGCTGCTCGCGAATCCGGAAAATATTTTTGAAATTGCGCGCGGGATCCGCCAAATTCTCACCGAAGACGTGCTGCGCGAAACGCTGGTGCGCCGCGGCTACGAACTCGTCCAAAAGTATTCGTGGGAGCGTTCGGCCGAGCAGGTGCGGGAAGTGTACCGCTCCGTGGTGGCCGGCGAGCCGGTCAAATCCTCGGCATAAAAACCAAAACATTCAACACAGAGAACACAGAGGTCACAGAGAAAAGAAGAGAAAGATTCCTGTCTCAAAAAAACTTCCGGATTGCTGTCCAGGTTTTCTCTCTTTTCTCTTGCTCTCTGTGCCCTCTGTGTTGAAATCCGTGCTCTTCCATTCCGCCTAAGAAACCGTTGAGATGATTTCGATCTCCCGCACGGCACCGTCGCGAATCGAAAATGCACGGACGGGCTTCGGCGCGTCCGCCCGCGGAGAGACGATGAAATACGCCTGGTCGGGATAGCCCGCTTGCTCGATGTCCGTTGGCGAAGGAATGTTTTCGGTGGAGAGATGCGAATGATACTGGCCGATGTGCGTCAATTCTTTCTTGCGCAGGTACCGAAACAGCTCGAACAATTCGCGCGGCTCGATTTCGTAGGCCGTCGCGCTGGAACGAGCATTCGTCGCCGGAAAAATCTCGGTGATCACGCCGTCGCGGCCCGCGAGCAAGCCGCAACATTCGATCCGCGGCTCGCGCCGCGCGTGCGCGAGCATTTCGTCAAGAATTTCCTGCCGCACCCGGACGGAATCGGCCATGCGCTCGAGTGTACCTCACGCCGCATGGCCGAATCAGAATCGGTGTGATTTGCGGGGAGACGCGGCCGGAGATCAGGCGGTCACATTCAGGCTGCCGGTACTCGACGGCACAGCCGTGCTGGAGGCTCCGTTCGATCCCGCCGTGACGAAACCGCCGATTTGTTGAAGGTCATTCTGAAGCGCCGCAAAATCCGACTGAGCTCCCGAAAGATTCCCCGCCTGCAAATCTTGCGCCAGCGCGCTGAATGTCTGGATCGATCGGATTGTTCTGCTGGGAAGAGGAGGAGGAAGACTGCGAGTTTTCCGCGTGATGATGGTGATGGCCGTGATGGCCTTCGACCTGTTGACTGGAGCCCTGCGACAAGTCCTGTTGCAGGTTGGTGAAGTCCTGCTGCGCCCCCTGTAAATTCCCTGATTGCAGGTCCTGCCCCAATTGGGCGAAAGCCTGTACCACCGGGTTGGTGCTGGTGGTCGCAGCTGTAGTAGCGGCTGCATTCGCGGCGGCGGTATTTTGACTTACGTTCGAGAGATTTTGCGACAATGTGGCGAAATCGGACTGCGCCTGCGTCAGATTGCCGGATTGCAAATCCTGCCCCAATTGCTGAAATTCAGTCTTGATTTGCTGGAAAGTGGACGGGGCATTCTGGGAGGTCTGCGTATTCTGAGTCGCGCCCGCGGAAAACAAATTGCTGCTAAGGATGCCAATGATGGACATTTTTGTACCTCTTTGCAAAATTTAAGAACCAAATCAGATTTACCAGTAGTCCGAGCTGGGCTCAAGTGTTGTATCGGCAAATCCTGACGACACTTTAGCCAGCCGGACATTCGACAAAGCGTCACTCTTTATGGGGCAAGCGGCATGCCAAAGCTGCAGGCGTAAACGAAATTACTAATCCAGCGAATCTAAATGCGTTGCGACCTGCAAGAACTCTGCGCAAACTTTTTCGCCCAATCCTGTGGGCAAGAACCGCCCCTTACGACCTACCTCAGCGGCAAATTTTACCGTTGCCCCATTTCGGTGCACTCACTTTTGATTGAGCGTCAATCGTCCGCAGAGAATTATTTGGTAGCGCCGGCATCTTGCCGGCGGTTTTTCAGCGCGAGAAGCGGGAGCAGAGCCGGCGAGACGCCGGCGCTACGAAAATCATTTCTTCAACTTGCTGGAATTTTTCAGAGAAGGAATCGCTCCCGCAGGCATGTCTCCAAAAGAAACAGCGTCCCGGCAATGCCGGGACGCCGTAGAAAACACTTCCTGAAAATGGCTCTACGCTTTTTGGGCGGCGCGCCTCAGAAACGTGGGAACGTCGAGATCGTCCGCAGCCTTCGTATTCTCCTGGTGAATGACTTCATTGACGGCGGGACGCGGCGCCTCCTGCGGAACCTCGTGCGGCTCCACGGCCACTTCTTCCTCGCGCCCGGCCTTCCAGGTCTTCGGCAGATAAGAGGGTTTCTGATGCGGCTGCCGGCGCGCCGCCTCGCGGAATCCCGCGGCGATGACGGTGATCTTCACCTGCTCCTTCATGTTCTCGTCCAGGACAGCGCCGAAAATAATGTTGGCGTTCTCATGCGCGGCCTTTTCGATCACGGAAGAAGCTTCGTGGACTTCGCTGAGCGTGAGGCTGGACGATCCGCAGATGTTGATGAGAATGCCTTGCGCGCCCTGAATCGAATTGTCCTCGAGCAGCGGGCTGTTGATCGCGCGCGTGGCGGCATCGACCGAGCGGTTCGCTCCCGAAGCCACGGCCGTCCCCATCACGGCGTATCCCTGTCCCTGCATGATGGTGCGAACGTCGGCGAAGTCGCGGTTGACGATGCCGGGAATGGTGATGATGTCGCTGATGCCCTGCACGGCCTGGCGCAGGACGTCATCGGCGATCCGAAACGCCTCGAAGAAGCTCGTTCCCGCTTCCACGGTTTCGAGCAGCCGCTCGTTGGGAATGACGATGACGGTGTCGACGCTGCCGATCAGCTCGGAGAGCGCCTGCTCGGCCTGCTGCTGCCGGCGCTTGCCCTCAAACAAGAACGGCTTGGTGACGACCGCGACGGTGAGAGCGCCAAGTTCGCTGGCGAGCGAAGCGACCACTGGCGCCGCGCCGCTTCCCGTCCCGCCGCCGAGACCCGTGGTGAGAAAAATCATGTCCGAGCCTTCCAGCGCTTCGATGATTTTGTCGGTGTCCTCGAGCGCCGCCTTGCGGCCGATCTCGGGATTCGCGCCCGCGCCGAGACCCTTGGTGAGCTTGCCGCCCAGCTGCAATTTGACGGGCGCCTGCGAGAGCTTGAGCGCCTGCAAGTCGGTGTTGGCCGCGATAAACTCGACGCCTTCGACCTTGGCGCGGATCATGCGGTTGACGGCGTTGCATCCGCCGCCGCCGACGCCGATCACCTTGATCTTCGCGCCCTGTTGCACTTCCTCGCTGAATGAAATCCGGATTCCCGCGTCTTTCGCCATTTCGGTTCCTCCACCAAAAAATTGGCCCTGCCCAGCCGGAGTTTTTCGCATCACGCTCCGGCGAACATGCTTTTGATTTTTCCTACAAACGTGGCCGGCTTCAGGGGCGCCTGGCGCCGGGCTCGCGCGCCGTAAAGAAGCAGGCCGACAACCGTTGCGTACTCGGGCCGGGAAAGCATCAGGGGCATCCCTTCGAGGCCGCGGGGAACGGCCACGCGCGCGGGCAAATGGAACATGCCCTCGGCCAGTTCGACGAGCCCCTGGAGATGCGCCCCTCCGCCGGTCAATACGAGTCCGGCGGGAATCAGCGATGTAAAACCTCCGCGCTGCAATTCGTCGCGAACGAGCGACAGCAATTCCTGCGCTCGCGGTTCCACAATTTCGTTCAGCATCCGCGTGAACACGGTGCGCGGAGGACGGTCGCCCACGCTGGCGATTTCGATCGCCTGGTCCTCCACAATCAGATCCTTGAACGCGCAGCCGTGCTCGCGCTTGATTTTTTCCGCCTCGGGAATCGGCGTGCGCAGCCCGACCGCAAGGTCGTTCGTGAAATGATCGCCGCCCACGGGAATGGCCGCTGCGTGGCGCAGCATACCGTTGCCGAAGACGACCAGTTCCGTCGTGCCGCCGCCGATATCGAGCAGGCAGCAGCCCAGTTCGCGTTCATCCTGCGTGAGGCAGGATTCCGCCGAAGCCAGCGGCTCCAGAACCGTGTCCGCGACTTCCACGCCCGCCTGGTTGATTGCGATCACCAAATTTTGCATGGCCGAAGCCGAGGACGTCACCAGGTGTACGTTCACTTCCAGGCGCCCGCCGATCATGCCGAGCGGATCGCGAATATTATCATGAGCGTCGAGCAGAAATTCCTGCGGCAGGACGTGCAACACCACGCGATCCTCGGGGAGCGTGATGTTGCGCGCCGCGTCCACGGCGTGGTGAACGTCGTCGCGATTGATGTCCCGCGCCCGGTGCCCCAGCGTGATGCCCCCGCGGCTATTCACTCCGCGAACGTGGCTGCCCGCAACGCCTGCGATGACCCGCTCGACGGGAACTCCGGCAACGCCCTCGGCCTCTTCAATCGCCCGCCGCACCGAAGTCGCCGCCGCGCCGATGTTGGCGATGACTCCCTTGCGCAGGCCCTTGGATTCCGCCGCACCCATGGCCACAAACTTCGCGCCCGTTTCGGTTAACTCGCTGATGATGGCGCACGTCTTCGTGCTGCCCACATCCAGCGCGACCAGATACTTTTCTTTTTTTGTCAACCCGCCGCTCCTTCTCACCAAAGCCTGCCGGGGCTGTGAGCGCGCCCCGGCCGATAATTTTCAAATCACTGTTAGCGCTTCTTCCGCGCAACTGCGATGTGGCGCGGCACGTGATGCGGCGTGCTCACGGGAAGGCGCTGCGGCACGCTCACTGGCGCGCTCTGCTTCACGTTCATCGCGATGGTCTTCGATTCCGGGTTCACCACAACCTGCCGCGCGAACCGCAAATCCACCGAATCGACGCTCCCGGCGCTAGCCCGCCACTGGTCGATATTTTCCGAGAGCAAATGATACCGGTTGCCGAAATCGGAATCGCCGAAGTGCACGAGAATCGGCGAAGCGCTGCTTGACGCCGTTCCCATTCCAGTGAGCGTCGCGCGTAAATCGGACGCTTCGGAAATATCCACCTCGCTGACATGATCGGCCGCGCCGGGCTGAGTCCGTTCAATCTCTTTCATGAACTGCACGTACAAATTCATGTGCTGCTCGCGTGTCGCTCGGGGCGTGACTTCCCCAATCCCGCTCACAACCGGAAACTTGAATTCCCCCTCGACCGGCCGGTCCAGGATCACGCCCTGAGCATCCACCAGGGAAAGGTCGCTGCCCGTGCGGAGAAACGCGACGGGCGTGCGCTCGGTGATCTCCACGCGAATCCGGTTGGGCATCACGCGCTGGACATGAGCCTCTTCCACCCACGCAAGCGACTCGATCGCCTCGCGCCGCTCCGTGAGCGGAACGCGCACCACGCTGCGGCCCAGGTCCGCCGAAAACTTTTCCGTGATCGCGTCCGGCGGCACGAACCGGTTGCCCCGAACCTCAATCTGGTTGGCGCTCACCAGCGCAACGCCGGGGGAATACAGCAAGTAGGTCACGCCTTCGTACAGCCCGAACCCCACGGCAAGCGCGGCGATCCCTCCCACCAGGATGCGGCGGTACAGCGGCCACGCCTTGCGGCTGAATTTGCGCTTGCGTATCTCCACCGGCTTCTGCCGGCGCAGATACTTCGGCTCGTCTTCAGCCAGCGCATCCGCGGGAAGATAATCTGGTTCCGCGCTCATCGTTTTCTCACCGGGACTTCACCGGTCCTTCCACACGATCACTTCTTCCTCGAGTTCCACGCCGTAGCGGTCGCGCACGCGCTCGCGAACGTCGGCAATCAGCGCGAGCATATCGGCTGCCGATGCATGTCCGGCGTTGATGAAAAAATTGGCGTGGCGGTCGCTGACGCGGGCATCGCCGACCGAGTGGCCCTTCAGACCAAGCTCGTCGATCATGCGCCCGGCGGACCCGCCCGGCGGATTCTTGAAAATACAGCCCGCGCTTTTTTGATTGAGCGGCTGACTGGCTCGCCGCTTCTCATTGCAGATGCGAATTCCTTGAAGTATCTCGCTGTACGGTTTGGACGGAAGTTCCAGTCGCACCGAGAGCATAATATCATCGGGAGCAAAAGATGTGTGCCGGTATTCAAAATTTATTTCAGCCCCTCGGAGGGTCTCGATCCGGCCTGTTCCCGCCCGGTACACCCGCACCTCGCGGACAAACGTTCCGATCTGCGTGCCATAGGCCCCCGCGTTCATCCGAAGCGCGCCCCCGATGGATCCAGGCACGCCGATCAGTCCTTCCATGCCGCCCAGATCGTGCTTCGCGCATGTGGTGACTGTGCGCCCGAGGTCAGCGGCGCAGTCGACGAATACGCTAGTGCCTTCAAACCGCACGTCCGGATCTTGCCGCGCAAGTTGCAGGATCACCCACGGGAGTTCGCCGTCGGGCAGGAGGACGTTGCTGCCTCCGCCAAGGAACCGGTGAGGCACTCCAGACTGTTTCAGCAGCTGAATCAGCTCCGGCAGGGATTCGTGCTTGTGGATCAGCAAAACGTCGGACGCGCCGCCAATCTCAAGAGAAGTTTTCGCCGCGAGTGACACGCCGCACTTGTACTCGACGCCCAGTGCGCCGATGGCCGCAATCAATTTGGCATCGCTAATGCGCATGTTTCTCCGCGGTTTTTAGTAGCACAGACTTCAGTCTGTGGGTTTTCGTGAGATGACCCAGGATGTATCCTTCGTCGCGTTGACGTTTGCATGGAGACGAATTGTCACACGGATCCCAAGCTCTGATGGAAACCCACAGACTGAAGTCTGTGCTACTTGCGCTACTTATGCTCCTAATGCCCATGATGCAATGACACCCTCGCTCCCAACAGAATCGCGAGCTCGCCCGGCGCGCGGCTCACATTGCCCGCGCCGATCGTGAGGATCGCGTCTCCGGGCCTGGCGGCGCGGAGCAATTCCTCGATTCCCTCCTGCATGGAGCTGTGAAAGACGACGTTCTTGTGGCCGGCGGCGCGAATAGCTTCCGCAAGAGCCTGCCCGGTAATGCCGGGAATGGGCTGCTCGCCCGCGGCGTAGATGTCCATCAGCACCACCATGTCGGCCTGATTGAAGGCGCGGCAAAATTCATCCCACAGGTGCTTGGTGCGCGTGTACCGGTGCGGCTGGAAAAGAACCAGGAGGCGCTCGAAATGGCAGCCGCGCGCGGCTTCCAGCGTGGCGCGAATTTCGACGGGATGGTGGCCGTAATCGTCGATCAAGGTGATGTGATTGATGACGCCTTTGATGTCAAACCGGCGCCCTACTCCGGCGAATTCCTCGAGTCCCACGCGGATCAACTCGGAAGGCACATTCAAGTACAGCGCGACGGCCGCGGCGGCAGCGGCATTGCGCACATTGTGGATTCCCGGAGGCCCGTTCAAGTGAAATTTCCCGAGGTCGTCGCCGCGATAGGTCAGGCGAAACTCACTTTGGAGCCCCAGAAGCTCGATGTCGCTGATCACGAGATCGGCCTGGCTCGAAGTGCCATAAGTGATAACCGGGCGCTTCACATTCGGAATGATGGCCTGCACGTTCGGTTCATCGAGGCACAGAACAGCGGCGCCATAGAACGGCACACGATTGACGAATTGCGTGAAAATTTCCTGAATTTCCTCGAGTGTTTTGTACGTGTCCAGGTGCTCGCGGTCGATGGTCGTTACCACGGCGACGACGGGCGCGAGCAGCAGGAACGTGCGGTCGCTCTCGTCGGCTTCGACGACCATGTATTCGCCGCGCCCCAGGCGTGCCGTCGAACCGATATGGTTCACGCGGCCGCCGACGACAAACGTCGGATCGAGCCCGGCCGCAGCCAGAACGCTCGCGGTCATCGAGGTTGTCGTGGTTTTGCCGTGCGCTCCGGCGATGGCGATTCCATATCTCAGACGCATCAATTCGGCGAGCATTTCCGCGCGCGGAATGACGGGAATTTTCAGCCGGTGCGCCTCGACGATTTCGGGGTTGTCGCCGCGAATCGCCGAGGAAACTACCACGACGTGCGCGCCTTGCACCTGCTCCGGCCGGTGGCCCTCGAAAATTTCGGCGCCCATATTCATCAGCCGCTCGGTGATCGGCGAGGATTTCGCATCCGAGCCGGAAACCGAATACCCAAGCGTGAGCAAAACCTCGGCGATTCCGCTCATTCCGATCCCGCCGATGCCGACGAGATGAATGCGCTTGAAATTGTGGAACGTCACGTTCATGTGCGGGACACCCCTTCGATCAGGTTCACGATTTCCCGAACCGCGTGCGGCTTCGCGAGACGCCGCGCATTCGCCGCCATCGATTGCAGCTCGCCGGGCCGGTCGAGCAAACTAAAAATTTCCTGCGTAAGACGTTCCGCGGTGAGCTGGGGCTCCGGGATGAGTCGCGCCGCGCCGGCCCGTTCCATTTCCTGGGCGTTGCGCAACTGGTGGCTGTCTGTGGATGCGCCGAAGGGGATGAAGATGGCGGCGCGTCCGGCGGCGGCGACTTCCGCGGCCGTGATGGCGCCCGCGCGGCAGACGATCAGATCGGCCTGGGCAAATCTCTCTGCCATGTTCCCGATGAAGGGCAGAACCTCCGCGTTGATTTCACGCCGCGCATAGGCCACGCGAACAGCATTATAGTCGCGTTCCCCGGTTTGGTGAACGATCGAGATGCGTGTTTGTTGCGCGGCCAGCAAATCGGCGGAGTCCACCAGAGTGCGGTTGATGATGAGCGCGCCCTGGCTGCCTCCGGTGATCAGGAGATGAAACGGTTCCACAGGCGCGCGCGGAGGAATCGCGAAAAATTCCGCGCGCACGGGAATTCCCGTCAGGGTAGCTTTGCTTCCCCAGAGCTTCGTTGGCGTTTCGTAGGCCGTGGCGATGCGCGTCACCATGCGCGCGAGCACGCGATTGGTGAATCCAGGCTCCGCGTTCGGCTCGAACACGACGGTTGGCAATCCGCGAAGCACCGCGGCGAGCATCATCGGTCCGGCGGCATATCCTCCGACTCCCAACGCCGCTGCAAACCGGTGCCTGCGCAGAATCGAAAACGAATCCCACATCGCCGGGACGAGCTTCGCGGTGTTGCGCGCGAGTTTCATTCCGCCAATGCCTTTGAGTCCCGCCGAGCGAATCGTCTCGAGCGGAAACCCAGCCTCGGGCACCAGGCGCGCTTCAATCCCGCGTTGCGTTCCGACGAACACGACTTCTCTTTCTCCTTCCCGCGACATCCATTCCCGGGCGACGGCGAGAGCCGGAAACACGTGGCCTCCCGTTCCGCCTCCCGCGATCAGCAGTTTCAAACCTTTTTGCCCCGAATCATCGCGATCGCAACCCTTTCGTGGCGCCGGCGTCTCCCCGGCGATTTGTCCATCCTCGGCGCATCGCAAAATCGCCGGCGGGACGCCGGCGCCACAACACGTGCTAATCCGCCTGCCGGCTGATATTCAGCAAAACTCCGGTGGCCAGCAGCATCACCAGCAGGCTCGACCCGCCATAGCTGATGAACGGAAGCGGAATCCCTTTGGTCGGCATCATGCCGAGCACGACGCCGAGATTAATCATCGTCTGGCTCAGAATCATCACCGTGATCCCGAGCGCGGCGAAGCGGCCGAATTCGTCCGTGGTCTTGAACGCGGAACGAATCCCGCGCCAGCCGTAAATCGCAAACAGGGAAAGCACGATCGCTCCGCCAATAAATCCCAGCTCTTCGCACAAAACCGCGAAAATAAAATCGGTATGCGCTTCGGGCAAATAAAATAATTTTTGCTTGCTCTCCATCAAACCGACGCCGGTGAAACCGCCCGACCCGACCGCGATCAGGGATTGCAACAACTGAAAGCCGCGGCCCTGCGGGTCCGCCGTGGGATTCAGGAACGCGATGACGCGCTCCAGGCGATACGGCACGCGCACGATCAGCAAATAGATAACCGGAATCGCGGCGAGGCCCGCTCCGACAATGTATTTCCCGTTCAGCCCCGCGACATACAGCATCGCCACCGCAATGAGGAATATTTCCACCGCCGTGCCCAGGTCCGGCTCGAGCACGACCAATCCGACCAGCACAAGCACGGGCCCGATCGCCGGGAGGATCGTGCGCTTCCAGTCGTTCATGCCGAATCCCTCCGGGCGCCGTCGCCGTTCCAGAAACCACGCCAGATAAAAAATCACGGCGAGCTTGGCGAGCTCGGAAGGCTGCAGGTTTGCCGGGCCCAGTTGAATCCAGCGATGCGTCCCGTGCGATTTATCAAGAAAGAAAACCCCGGCCAGCAACGCGAGTACGCCGAACAGTGCGGTGAAAATCACTTCCGGCCTGCGCAGCTTGCGATAATCCAAGTTCATGACGGCCATCATTCCGCCGAGTCCCAGTGCCAGCCACAAAAGCTGGCGCAACAGGAAGTGCGAGCCGTTGCCGTATTCGTCGCGCGCCGTGACCGCCGAAGCGCTGAACACCATGAGCGCGCCGATCAGGCACAAGGCCAGCGTCGAGCCGAACATCCATCGGTCGGTTTGGAGTTGCCGTGGCATCCTCGGAGCCCTTTCAATTTGTCGCGTTTCAAGAGAGCAAAATCATTCTCATTTTGTCATTCTGAGCGAAGCGAAGAATCTCTCCGTTCTGGCATTCAAACCGCAGAGAGATTCTTCGCTTCGCTCAGAATGACAACTCAACTTTTGAGACGAGTCGCTCTCCTTATGCCGCGTGTTTTTTCTCAAGTTCGCGGACGAGTTGTTTGAAGACGCGCCCGCGCTGCTCGAAATTTTCAAACTGGTCGAAGCTCGCGCAAGCAGGCGCCAGCAGGACGATGTCGCCCGGCCGCGCGGTCCGCGAGGCGATTTCCACGGCGCGAGCCAGCGTCTCCGCGCGCTCCACGGGGATGACGCCGGCAAGTTCCGCTTCGATTTTGTCCGCCGCGCTGCCGATCAGCAGCGCCATGCGCGCGTGGCTGCGCAGTGCCTGGCGGAGAATCCTGTAGTCGCTGCCTTTATCCTTGCCGCCCAGAATCACCAGCACGTTTCCCGGAAATGCGTCGAGGGCCTTGAGCGTGGCATCGACGTTGGTGGCCTTCGAGTCGTTGAAATATTCCACCCCGGAAATCGTGGCCACGTATTCGATCCGGTGCTCCACGCCCGCGAAGGTGCGAACGCCCTCCGCAATCGCAACCGGCTCGGCTCCGGCGAGTCGCGCGGCTGTGGCCGCTGCCAGTACGTTTTCGATATTGTGGCTGCCGCGCAGGCCAATGTCCTTGCGCAGGAGGAGAACGGTTTCGGTCCCGTCGCACCGAAAAACAATTTCATCGCCGCGAAGGTAGCAGCCGCTCGCGACGCGTTTCTCGCGGCTGAAATAAAATACCCGCGGCCCGGAGGGCGCATATTGCGGAGCAATGGCATCGTCCGCGTTGATGACGGCGGCGTCCTCGGCCGTTTGATTTTCAAATATGCGGGCTTTGGCGCGGCCATAGGCTTCAATCGATCCGTGTCGGTCCAGGTGATCCGGCGTGACGTTGAGAAGCACGCCAATATCCGGCCGGAACGCGGAAATGGATTCGAGCTGGAAGCTGCTGGCCTCGACCACCGTAAAACTCGCGTCGCTCGAAAGGTCCACGCGCGAAATCAGAGGCGTGCCGATATTTCCCGCGATCTGCACGGGCAACCGCGCGGTTTCCAGGATGTGGCCGATGAGCGAAGTGGTCGTGGTCTTGCCGTTCGAGCCTGTGATGCAAATGAGCCGCCCGCGCAAGAACCGCCAGGCCAGTTCGATTTCGCTCCACACGGGAACACCGATCGCGCGGGCGGCAGCCAGCGCGGGCATCATCGGGGGCACGCCGGGACTCGGTACGATCAAATCCTGCTCAGCGAAAGTTTCGGCACGGTGACCGCCTAATTCGAGAGTGACGCCCGCGGCGCGCAATTTCGCAGCTATTTCCGCAATCTCCACCTCGGGCCGGGACTCGGTTGCAGTGACGCGCGCTCCACGCTCCGCGCAGAACAGCGCCGTGGCGATGCCCGTGCGCGCCAGCCCTACCACCAGCACTTTTTTTCCTCCGAGTTCGATGACCGGTTTCAACGCTTACCTCAATTTGAGCGTCGTCAGCGAAAACAGCGCAAACACCAATGCCACGATCCAAAACCGCACGATCGTTTTCGATTCGCTCCATCCGCCCAGCTCGAAATGATGGTGAAGCGGAGACATCCGAAAAATGCGCTTCCCCGTCAAGCGGAAGGACAAGACCTGCAGGATGACGGAAAGTGCTTCCAATACGAAAACGCCGCCGACAAAAAACAGCAGGATCTCCTGCTTGATGGCGACGGCCACCATTCCGATCGAGCCGCCCAGCGCGAGCGATCCGACGTCGCCCATGAACACTTCGGCGGGATGCGCGTTGTACCAAAGAAATCCGAGGGACGATCCGACGAGCGCGCCGCAAAAAATCGTGAGCTCGCCCACCTGGGGCAGGTGCGGGATATCCAGATACTCCGAGAATCGCGCGAAGCTGGTCACATACGTCAAAACGGTGAGCGCCCCCGCGGCGACCACCACGCACCCGATTGCGAGCCCGTCCAGGCCGTCCGTGAGATTCACGGCGTTGGACGATCCGACGATGACCAGCGCCACAAAAATCAAAAATGGAAAATAAGAAAGCCACCAAAAATATTGCGTGGAAAGAAGCGAATGGATCACCAGGTCCGGATGAAAATTCTTGAAAAATGGAACGCTCAGTTGCGTGGAGTAGATGCCGCTCGCCGTGAGCGAGAGCAGCATGACGGCCAGGCCGCAACTCGCTACAATTTGCAGAGAAAATTTGCGCTTCCCGGTCAATCCAAGGTTTTTCTTCTTCATCACTTTGCTGTAATCGTCGATGAAACCGATGATCCCGAAAATGAGCATGGTCAGAACAGCGAGCCACACGTATTCGTTTTCCAGATCGCCCCACAGCAACGTGGGAATGACCGTGGAGCCCACGATCAGCACGCCGCCCATCGTCGGCGTTCCGGCCTTGGCCTGGTGGCTCTTCGGGCCTTCTTCCCGGATGAACTGGCCGATTTGCAGGTCGCGCAGACGCCGGATCACCCAGGGGCCAAGCACCAGAGTAATGAGCAGAGCCGTCAGGCTGGCCAGCGCCGTCCGGACGGTAATGTAGCGAAACACGTTGAGCGCGTGAAAATAGGGCTGGAGCACGTGATAGAAAAGGTAGAGCAGCATCTCAGGCACGCTCCTTGGGCGCGCCGCTCGCAACAGAAGCAGCCGGTTCGGCATTTGCGCGCGCGAAACGCGAATCGAGCGCTTCAACGATGCGTTCCATTTTCACGCCGCGCGAACCCTTCACCAGCAGAATGTCCCCGCGCTCGATCAAATTTCCAACGAACGCGCCTGCTTCCGCGGACGACGCGAAAAATTTTGACTGCCCTGCCGGATGGCCGGCTTCGACGGCGCCGCGAACGAAATTTTCCGCGTCGCCCTGCACGCCGATGATCCAGTCGAGTTTTCCGGTCGCCGCGGCCGCGCGTCCCGCCTCTCGATGCAGTTCGGCGGAAGAGGGACCAAGCTCCAACATTTCGCCGGCGGCGAGGAGGTGACGGCCAGCCGCGGGCGTGCTTGTGACCAGATCGACCATCGCAGCAAGAGCCACCGGATTCGAGTTGTAGCAATCATTGATCACGGTAAATCCCGCGTCGTATTGCAGGACGCGGCCGCGCATTCCGGTGGCCTCCAATTTCGGAAAAATTTCCCTCGCCTCCGCCGCGCCCACTCCCCAGACACTCGCCGCGGCAAGCGCAGCCAGCGCGTTGGAAATATTGTGGCGGCCGGCAAGAGGCAGGCTCAGCCGCGCGCGCCCCTCCGGGCCCAGAAAATCAAATTCGCTGCCGTTCATGCCGCGGTCCTGAATATTTTCCGCGCGAAAATCAGCGCGCCCGGCAACGCCAAACGTCACGACGCGCCCCGGCGCAACTTGCGCAAAGCGCGCCACGAGCGGATCATCGGCGTTCAGGACGGCGACGCTGTCGCGGCCGACCAGCCCCTCGATCAATTCGCGTTTGGCCAGCGCAATTTCTTCCAACGAAACAAAAAATTCCAGATGCACCGGCGCGACGCGCGTGACGACGCCCACATCCGGACGCGCAATTTCCGCCAAACGCTTCAATTCGCCCGCATGGGACATCCCCAATTCCACGACGGCGGCTTCGTCCGCTTCCTCCAGCCGCAGCAATTGCAGCGGCAACCCGTACTCGTTGTTCAGATTGCCTTCCGACTTCAATACGCGGAGCCGCGCGGCCAGCAGCGCCGCCAGAATTTCCTTCGTTGTGGTTTTTCCAGCCGACCCGGTAACCGCTGCCAGGCGCCGCCCCCACCGGGTTCGTACGGCTTGCGCGAGGTCCTGGAGCGCGGCGAGCGTGTCCGGAACCGCAAGCAGCTTCGACCGGTACGGCTCGGCAAATCCGGACAATCGGTCCGCCGCCACGACGCCTGCCAGCGCGCCGGCATCCAGAGCCGCCACGACAAAATTGTGTCCATCGTGACGCGGTCCGTGTATCGCGACGAATAGCTCGCCGCAAGCCAGGGTCCGAGAATTAATCGAGACACCGGCCAACCGGGCCACGGCGTCGACGCCTCCGGGCGGCGTAACACCCAGAGCGCCAGCCACTTCTTCAACCGTCCACCGCATAGCGTCCTCAAGGGGCTGGGTTTCACTGGTCTGGGTTCACCCTTGGATCAGCGTCCCTTACGAATAGAGAGCACTTTCAATGCCGCAAGCTTGCAATCAAATCTTTCACCGGTAGGGGCATCCGCCGCGGCGGACCGTGCCCCTACAGCCAACCACGATCAATCGCCGCCAAAACCGCGATGGCGCAAAACCGCGCGCGCAACCTCGCGATCGTCAAACTCAATCGTCCGGTCACGTAGAACCTGATACGTCTCATGCCCTTTGCCTGCAAGCAGCACGATATCGCCGGTCCGCGCCTCGTCCAGCGCCACTTCAATCGCCTTTTGCCGGTCTACTTCAACGAACAGTTTCGCCTTGGTGCGTTGCACGCCCACAATGACGTCATTGATGATCAGGAGCGGGTCTTCGCTCCGCGGATTGTCCGAAGTCAGCACAACGATTTCGCTTGCGCGGCCTGCTGCCTCTCCCATAAGAGGACGCTTGGTGCGGTCGCGATCCCCGCCGCAGCCAAATAGGGTGATGATCCGCCCATCGGGATTCAGTTCCTTTGCAGTGGCAAGCAGGTTGCGCAGCGCGTCATCGGTATGCGCGTAATCCACGACGACGAGGAAGGGCTGTCCCATTTCGATACGCTCGAAGCGGCCAGGCACGGCCGAAAGCAGCGCGATGCCCGTGGCGATGACTTCTCTGGGAAGAGCGAGTGCCACTCCGGCACCGATCGCGGCCAGAATGTTGTACACATTGGGCCGCCCGACCAGCTTTGATCGAATCTCGATTTTCCCCGCGGGAGTTTCCGCAGTGAACTCAATGCCGGAAGGGGAAAGCGCCGGCTTGCGCGTTGTAATGTCCGCGCCGGGTTCAAGGCCGTACGTCAGAGTCCGCGAAGCCAGCCCCGAAAGCCTTCGCCCATATTCATCGTCGATGTTCGTCACGCCTGTGGCCGGAGCCGCCGCGCCCGTGCCTTCAAACAAGCGGCGCTTGGCCGCGAAGTAGTCCTCAAGAGTTTTGTGGTAATCGAGATGATCGCGCGTGAGATTGGTGAAAATCGCGACGGCGAACGGGCAGCCCCACAAGCGGTCCAGCGCCAGCGCGTGCGAACTGGCTTCGAGCACCGCGTGCGTGCCTCCCGCGCGAACGATTTCGGCCAGGTGCTTCTGAAGATCGAGCGATTCGGGCGTAGTGTTCGGCGCAGGGCGAGACTCTCGCACCAGCCGGTAGCTGATCGTGCCCAAAAGCCCGACTTCGCAGCCCGCCGCGCGCAGGATGGAATCCACCAAATAGGAAGTCGTGGTCTTTCCATTCGTCCCCGTCACGCCGATGAGCTTCAGCACTTCCGCGGGACGCGCATAATAATTGGCTGCGGAAATGGCCAGCGCCTTGCGCGCATCCGCGACTTGTATCCATGGAAATTCCGCCGGAAGCGTCCCTGAGTTCTCCTGCTCGCTGATGACGGCGACCGCCCCGCGGCCCACGGCATCGGAGACAAATTTATTCCCGTCTGTTTTTTCCCCATGAATCGCAACAAACAGAGTCCCGGGTTTCACCAAGCGGCTATCGTAGGCAAGCTCCGAAATTTCCAGGTCGCCGTGCGCACCGCCGTCGCGCGTATCGACGCCTCGCAACAGCTTTGCCAGGCGCATGGTCGCGCGTGCTGTTCCCGCCAGTGTCATATGCGCTTCGCTTTCGTCATTCTCCGCCACAATTGCCGCCTTCACTCTCACTTCGCTTTTGCTCGTGCCGACGCTGATAACAGCGAGGCGTCGCGAGCAAATTGCACTGTGATCCGGCTCCCGCGGCGAATCGTCTCGCCGGGCTCCGGAGATTGTCCTGTCGCGATGCCCGTCCCGACCAAAACGGGAGTCAGCCCCATTTTCAGGCACTCTTCAGTCACTTCGCGCACAGTCTTTCCCAGGAGTTGCGGCGCGAGCACTCCGTCGCCTTCCGCAATCTCCACCGTCGGCGCCGGGACAACAGGAGTGAAATGTGGAATCGCGGGAGCGGGATCATCCACCGCGGCGTCCATCGGCGCCTGCACCGGATCGAAATCGCTCGCGTCCGCCAAATTTTCATCCTTCTCATGCGCGGCCTGCGCGCGGCTCGCGCGGAGTGTTTCCGCGGACACAGGCACATCGCGCGGCACATCCAGATACGCGAGCACTTGCTGCGTGACTCGCTTGAACACGGGCGCGGCCACTTGGCCGCCTTCATGCGCACCAGCCGGCGAATCGAGCTGCACGTAGACCGTGACCGCAGGCGTATTGATCGGCGCAAATCCCACGAACGATGCGATCAAATCATGAGTGGAATATCGCCCCGTCTCCGGATCGTATTTCTGCGCGGTGCCGGTTTTTCCCGCCGAAGTGTAGCCATCCAGCTTGGCCTTCTTGCCCGTGCCGCCGAGCACGACGCCTTCGAGCATGAGCCGCATCGACGCCGCCGTCGTTTCCTTGATCACTCGGCGCGGTTCCGGCTCCTGCGCTTCGATCACCTGATTGCCATGGCGCTGTTCGCGGACAATGTGCGGCCTGACGATCAGCCCGCCATTCGCCATGGCTGACACCGCCGTGATCATCTGCAACGGCGTCACACCAACTTCCTGCCCCATGGAAATCGAGCCAACCGAAACCGGAGTCCAGTTTTCGAGGCGGCGCAGTTTCCCGCGGCTTTCGCCCGGCAAATCGACGCCGGTGGGTTGCCCAAAACCGAAATCACGAATGTAGTCATAAAATTTGGGCGCTCCCAGACGCAAACCGACTTTGATCGCGCCGACATCGCTCGAGTATTCAAGAATCTGCGAAACGGTGAGCAGACCGTACGCCTTGTGATCGCGAATGCGGTGGCCAGCGATATAGATCGCGCCGTTCTGGCAATCGACGACATCGTCAGGATTCGTAACGCCCTGATCGATGGCGGCGGAAAGCGTCACAATTTTGAAGACGGAGCCCGGTTCGTACAGCGCACTCGCCGCGCGATCCACGCGCGCATCGGGAAGGCTGTCCTTCGCCGCATTGGGATTGAACGTCGGCCAATTCGCAACGGCCAGCAGTTCGCCGGAATTCGGATTTTCAACGATGACTGTCCCGGACTTCGCGTGGGTCTCTTGAATCGCCTGCGCCAATTCTTTTTCCGCGATGTACTGAATCTTTTCGTCGAGCGTGAGCACGACGCTCGTGCCGGTTTCCGGAGCTTTGTCGTTCGAGTCGTACCAGCGGCGGTGCGCGTCAGCCAGAATCAACATCTTTTCCGGCTTGCTGCGAATGGTGTCGTCGAGCGAGTACTCGATTCCCCCCAGGCCTTTCTCATCGATGTCCACGTAGCCGAGCACGTGCGCGGCGAGTTCGCGTTTCGGATAGAACCGACCGCCCTCCCGCTGAAAATAAATCCCGCGCAGATTCATCGCGGCAATGCGGTTCGCTTTTTCGGGAGGAAGTTTGCGCGCAATCCATGCAAACGAACGTGAGCTGGCAATGCGCGTGGCGATGTCGTCGGAGGGAACGTCCAACACTTTGCCGATCAAGCGCGCCACCATATCGGGATCGGCAATTTCCGAGGGCACGGCGAAGGCCGATTCCACGGGCACGCTCATCGCCAGCGGATTCATGTTGCGATCAAAAATTTCGGCGCGGCTCGCGCCCACATCGACAATGAGACGCTGCTGGTGTTGCGCGCGGGAATAATATTCGCTGTAGCGGAACAGTTGCAGGTAGGCCAGCCGCCCGAACACCGCCCCGGTCCATATCGCCGCGAGGGCAGCTACAATCATGATCCGGGTCCGGGGACTGCGAAGATCCATAAATTCGCGACAAGTGGCGCGGGCTTCAGCCTGCGGGTTTTGGGACCAGGAAGGCGCAAACCTCGCAGGCTGAAGCCCGCGCCACTTAGAAGTCTATTGCTGCGCTGCCTGCGAGTTTGCCGGGCGCGCCTCCGCCACAACCGCATTCGGCGGAAGATCCATCGGAGCCACCTGTCCGGGCACGGGAGCGGTCAAGCCCAGTTGCCGCCGCGCGATGATGTCGATGCGTTCCGGCGCGCGCAATCCCGCAATTTCCAATTTGAGTTCCTGGTTGAGTTCAGTGGCCTGCGCGCGCTCGCTGCGCAGCGATTCAAGTTCGTAGCGCAGCTGGATCGTCTCGAAGTGCTGCCACGCGTACAGGAAGGCGCCCAGGGCGATCAATCCGCCGAGCAAGACGATCCGCGCGCATTCGCGCAAATGGTGGGGAGCCACGAAACGCACCAGCCGCGAATTATCAATTTGTTTCACGGTGAAGAACTCGGTCATTGCAGCCACTCTTCCTCTTGCGGCATCCCTGACTGGTTGGGATCGATCTTTTCGGCTGCGCGCATCTTCACGCTGCGCGCCCGCGGATTCGCCGCGATCTCCGCGTCCGAGGCTTGAATCACTTTTTTGGTGAGAATCTTCAGCGCTCCCTCGTGCGCGAGCCGCTGAAAGCACTGCTTGACCTGGCGGTCTTCCAGCGAGTGATAGCTGAGCATCACCCACCGGCCGCCCTGAGATAGTGTGGCAGGAACCCTAGAAAGAAACTGCCCGAGTTCCTCCATCTCTCGATTCACCGCAATCCGCAGCGCCAGAAACGTTTTTGTCGCGGGATGCAGCTTCTGCCTTCCCCTAGCGTTTCGGGCCCCTGCCACAACCGTTGCCAGGTGTTCGGTGTCCCGTATGGGACGCGCGCGAACGATCGTCCTGGCGATTCTGCGTGAATCCCGCTCTTCCCCGTATTGGTAGAGCAGGTCGGCGAGTGCTTTCTCGTCCGCCGTGTTCACAATGTCTGAAGCCGTCTCTTCGGTCTCGCGGTCCATGCGCATGTCGAGCGGGCCGCGCGCGCGAAACGAAAAGCCGCGCTCGCCCAAATCCAGTTGCATGCTCGATACGCCCAGATCCGCCAGCACGCCATCGGCGGGAGGAAGACTTCGCTCCGCGAACACCTCGCCGATTTGTGAAAAGTTAGCGTGCACCAATGTCACTTTCTCCCCGAACTCCGCCAGCCGGCTGCGCGCAATTTCCAGCGCCTGCGTGTCACGATCCAGGCCGACCAGCCGTCCCCCGGCCCCGAGCCGCCGGGCAATTTCGATTGCGTGTCCCCCAAGTCCGACGGTGGCATCGACATAAAGCCCGCCGGGCTTGATTGCCAGCCAGTCCATCGTCTCTTCGACGAGCACTGGCTTGTGCTCAACGTTCAAACTAGATGCCCAGTTCGTCCAATATCTTCAGGTCGTCGTCCGTAATCGGGCTCTTCTTCAAGTTCTCCAGCAACCGGCCGTGATTCCAAACTTCCAGATACGTCAGGTGCCCCATCACGTCCACATCGCCTTTCATTTGAGCCGCTTCCCGCAGCACCGGTGGAATCAGGATCCTTCCCTGGCTATCGACTTCCACGGCTTGGCCGTAATAATTCGTCCAGGTCAGGAACTTCTGCTTGGTACGGTTGTGCGAAGAGAGCCTCGCCAGCTTGCTCTCCAATTCCTCCCAGATTTTCATTGGGAAGATCCGGGCGTAATCACCGGTTTCGCTCGTGACGTAGAACTGCCCGCCAAATCCCTTGAGCTCTTCCAGAAAGGCCGCGGGTATTTTCAGCCGGCCCTTCTCGTCCACTCTTGCCGGTATGTTTCCCCTTAGCATGTAGTCGTCGGCCCAAAGTACTTGTCGAGCGTTCGCTCCTCACAGGTAGTCCCCTTTAGCGCTTCACAACCCCTTCGACTTCGCCACTGTCTTTCACTTGCTACCACTCTCTCCCACTTTGTGCCACGATTCTAGTCAGGATCGAAAACTTGTCAAGGGAAAACAGTAGGGATCGGAAAATTCATTGTGGAAAAACTGTAGGCTGGTAGGGTGTTTCTGAAAAACCACTACAGATAGTGCTAGCAAGCGGAAAACCGCCTAGGTTTAGCACCGCATTTTCTGAAATATTTCCGCGAAAATGTTTCGTAAGAGTAACGGGGGACACCGGCGTAGTGCTCACTCGCCTGTTAAATTCAGATTTTTTATGAATTTTTGCTATGGATTGGCTGGTCCAGACTGCATTCCCGGGGAGTCAGGGGCCATGCCGACGTGCAGGTGGGCGAGTTGCCCCAGCATTTCGCGGTCTTCGGGGTTCAATCCCTCGACGAATGCAGGGTCGTTGAGCTTGGCCTGACGGTCCGTCTCGGTCATGTTGCGCAGCGAGTGCAGGCGCTGCAGGATCGCCTGGCGCCGCGCCGGGGGCATTTGCTGCCAGCGAGGAAGCAGCGACTGCCGGACGTTTCTCTGCTGCTCG
>CAVYHH010000002.1:0-112557 GCA_963768275.1 uncultured Acidobacteriota bacterium | reverse complement strand
TGACCGAAATGACACGGCGTACTTTTACGAAAGGCGCGGCAGCGCTCGCGCCACTTGCGTTTGCGCCCTTTAGTCTGGTGGCGCAAACGGCCCCGTCCGATAAATTCGATATCGTCGTAGCCGGCGCCGGGCACAACAGCTTGGTCGCGGCCGCTTACCTGGCCAAGGCGGGCTATCGTGTTCTCGTCCTGGAGTTTCGCCCTCAGGTCGGTGGCGGAGTGAAAACGGAAGAGATCACGCTGCCCGGATTCAAGCATGATACCTGCTCGACCGCGCATGGCGGCATTCAAGCCAACCCGATCATGCGCAACGATGAACTCCATCTGATTCGCGATTACGGGATTGAGTACATTGAGGCGGATCCGATTTATCACATGCCCTTCCCCGACGGCAGCTACATCACGCAGTGGCGCGATCTCGACCGCACCTGCGAGGAATTTGGAAAGTTTTCCAAGAAAGATGCGGCGGCCTATCGGCGCATGCATGATGAAAATGAGGCGATAAGATCTGTCTTCGAGGGTAACGGTTTGACGCCGCCCGGTTTTCCTGGAAAATCGGTCGCCGAACGCCTGGCCGAACATCCCCAAGGGAAAATATGGCAGCGCCGCCTGGCCATGTCGCAATGGGAGATCCTCCGCGATAATTTTGAGGACGACCACTGCCGCGCGTTCATGATGGGCACGCCGCCGAGCATGTCGCCGCCGCAGTATCCGATGTCCGGCCGCACCGCCTATTCCGCGATCCGCACGAGCCGGCCCATTCCAAAGGGCGGATCGGGCATCTTGACGCAGGCCCTCGCCAAATTCATCGAGGCGCACAACGGCGTGGTTCTCACGAACAAGGCGGTCACGCGCCTGATCGTCGAGAGCGGCAAATGCGTGGGCGTCGAATGCGCCGACGGCAGTTCGTATCGCGGCGAGAAAGCCGTGCTGTCCACGATCCACGTCAAACAGCTGGTCGACATGGCGCCGAAAGATTTGTGGGGCCATGACTTCCTCGACGGCGTGGACACGTGGGAAGGCGAGATCTCCGAAATCGTGGCGCATTACGCAACCAAGGAGCCGCCCAAGTATCCCGTCAAAGGCGGCACGCTTGCGGTTTGCGAATCGGCCATTCTGGTATCTTCCGCGCGGCTGCTGCGGTATGCGTCTGACTATCCGAATGCCACCGTCGGGCTCGACGATCCGCCACTGACTATTTTCTGCAGCACGGTCGCCGATCCTTCTCGCGCCCCCGCTGGCATGCACACACTCAAAGTCATCGGCTTGCAGCCTTACGATTTGAAAGAAGGCCCGAACCACTGGGACGCGATCAAGGAAGAAGTCGCCGAAGCCAATTTGAAATACCTGCGCCGTTTTGCGCCCAACCTGACCGACGACAAGATCCTCGCCAAGTTTGTGGTCAGCCCGCTCGACATCGAGCGCAGGAATCCTCACATGTGGCACGGCAGCGTTCATTCCGGTTCGTCGGAACCCTCGCAGTCAGGCAACATGCGCCCGATGCCCGGCTGGGCGCAATACCGGATGCCGATTCCCGGCTTGTATCAAACCGGCGCCTGCACCTATCCAGGAGGTTCCGTAACCGGAGCGCCCGGACGAAACGCAGCGATGGTGATGCTCAAGGATTTTGGTACGAGTATCGAAGAAGTCGTGAAGAAGACTTAGTAGGACAGGCTTCAGCCTGTCGCATTTTTTCGACCTGACGAAAATCGAAACCAGACAGGCTGAAGCCTGTCCTACCAATCGCTACGATTCTGCCCCGAGCGTCTTTGCCGCCCAATCCGGAAACACAACCGGCCGCGACAATCTTGGCCCGCCCGCATTGGCCGCCTGAACGTGGCCCGTGCCCTCGACCATGTCGCGCTTGGAATTCTTGGCCGCCTCGTAGAGCCGCAAGGCGCCGGCCGGGTCCATGATCCGGTCGTCCTTGCTAAAGCCGATCAGCATGGGCGCTTCGATCTTTTCCGCTCTTCCCTCCGCGAGGTTATAGTCGCCAAGTTTCTTCCTCGCGTCGGCCAGATCCTTCGCTCCGATGATCCATCGCACGCGCTCCTGAATCGGCGGATAGTATTCGAACAAATCGGACCTCAAGTCGTAGGACCCGCTGCTCATGAATGCGGCCTTGATTCTTTTCTCGCCGCTCGCGGCTCGCGGCACGCCGTATCCGCCCATGCTGATTCCCTGCATCCCGACCCGGGTAGCGTCCACATCCGGACGCGTCTCGAGATAATCGATCATGGCTTTCGCAACCCGGTCGGTATCCGGCGGAAGGTGCAGGTCGTGCAACCGCATCGCGCCACCCTGGCCCGGGAAATCGACGGCCAGATACGCCATGCCGCGGGACAAATAGGCGCCCGCGCCCATGATCGTAGCTTCCGCCATCGTGTCCGCGCCTTGGAACGGAATCACCACGGGAAATTTCTTCCCCGCCGGGCCGTTCGGCTTCCGGAAATAGCCGTCCAGCATTTTCCCTTCGTAGTTGACCTGCACGCGCTCGAAGGGCGGCCGCGTCATCTTCCAGGCCTTGTCGAAGGTGTCTCGCATCTTCTTGTAGGTCGTCATCATGCGAGGCTCGTCGACTGGCTGCGGCCAGCTCGCTTCCCGGTAAAAGCCCGACGCCTTGAGATAGTATTCGTTGGCCGTCACCTTATAGCCCTCTGCGGCGAACTTATCGGCCAGCACTTCGTTTCTCTCCGCGACTCGCGTCCACTCCACGATCCAGGAATCCAGATTGAACGGCTTCATGCGCTGGGCGACTTCGAGCGCGTCCGGATCGCTCGTGTAAATGGACTGGGTCAGGCGGATTTCGAGCTGCCCGCCTCCCTGCAATCCTTTCGCGGGGTAGAGCTCTTCTTCCGCCCGGCCGCCGATCGCGCCCTTCTTCCCTCCTTCGGCGCTGGCGTCCTGGGCATACGCGTTCGAACGGAAGGCCTTCGTGAGCATGGGAAGTCCGGCTGCCGCCAGGCCCCACTTGACCAAGCCTCTCCGGCTTACGTTCAATAAGGAATCCATATTCTCGCCTCCATTCATCGCGCGAATTTCTATACCGGGTCTTGAGCAATAAGACTGCGCTCGGAGGGGTGTTGGTTTCAGGCATTTTCCATCGGCGCCCCGCCGGCATTTCCCATTTCGCCCCAAGTCAACGAAGCTGTTTTGCTAAGACGATACGGCAGGGTGTACCGACTGTCAAGCGCAGGCTTTCGGGCAGTGCGCGCTTATATTACTTATTAGTATTTATATCTTATAATGAGTTTGTCTACGTATTCGTGCTAAGGGATCGCACACAGTCCCCTTTCCGTGTAACGCCCCTTCTCATTGACACGTCTACTGGAACAGTGCGATATTCCACGGAACGGGGAGGAATTCATCCATGAGGAATGCGCTGCTCGCATCTGTTTTCGTCGCTCTATGTCTGTTTGCGTTTTCCGGACCTGCGCTTGCGCACCACGGCGGGTCGGCGGCCTACGACGTGGCCCATCCGCTCACCATGACGGGAACCGTGAAGGAATTCCTATTCATCCAGCCGCACCCGCTCATCACACTGGAAGTGAAAGACGACCAGGGTGCCGTCACCGAATGGTCCGTGGAAATGACCGCGCCGAACCATTTGGTTCATTACGGCTGGAACGGAAAGAAACTAAAGCCGGGGGACCAGATCACCGTTGTCGGCCTCCCCTCCAAGAACGGCCTGAAAGTTCTGAATCTCCGGAAAATCTCCTGGGCGAACGGCGAAGTAATTCCTCTGGGCCCGCCTCCGGAGCCCGGTCAGTAGTAGATCCGGACGGCTCTTGCGAATCGCATAGCGGCATCGCCTCTCCTCCCGGGATCGGCGATGCCCGGTGCTCCGGGACGGCTTGATTCGATCCGAACGGCAGGAGGATTTCCAGATATGAAGAAATATTGGGTGGGCCAGATCTTTGCGCTTGTCACAGCTTTGACCTTCTCGTCCGGATTGTGCGCGCAGACCTCGCCGAAAACAAACGCCAAAATGGAAAAAGCGCCAGGACTTCCCCGTACGGCGGACGGCGTGCCGGATTTTTCCGGTGTTTGGGAGGGACACATGCCGGCCAGCGCTCGCAAGTATGCTGGATATTCCTTTACGGGGGATATTCCAGAGATGACGCCCTGGGGAAAAGCGCAATACGAACAGACCAAGCCCTCCTGGGGCCAACGAGCAGTCGCGGATTCAACCGATCCCGTTAATCCAACGACAGGCAATGAAATAGGATGTTTCCCAACGGGCGTGCCGCGAATTTACGTGCACCCTTTCCCAATGGAGATTCTTCAAATTCCCGGCCGCGTCGTTCAGCTGTTCGAATTCAATCACTTCGTCCGGCAAATCTATACGACCGGCCCCCACGAACATGCCAAGGATCTGGACCCCACCTGGATGGGAGATTCCGTCGGCTGGTGGGAAGGCGACACACTGGTGATCGACTCGGTTGGGTTCAATGAAAAGACATGGCTGGATCGCGCGGGCCTGCCGCATTCCAATCAGCTCCACGTCATCGAACACATCACCCGGCCCAAGCACGACACGCTGGTCGTTCACATCACCATCGACGATCCAAAAGCGTATACCAAGACGTGGGAAGGCGAGCGAGTCTACGTGCTCGAACCGGACTGGAAGCTGACGGAAATGATCTGCGAAGACAACGTCACATTCAATGAGCTGAAAAAAGCCGGAAAAGAACAGTAGACGTTTTTGGTGGCTCAGGCTTCAGCCTGTGGGGGTTTGGCTTTGCAAGGACTAAACCCCACAGGCTGAAGCCTGTGCCACTTAACCCCGTATCCCGAAGTCTTTGCCTATTGCATCAAGCGCAATACAACACATCATTGAACTTTATTGTGAGAAATCCGGCTTAGCGCACATTCTTATCGAGCCATTGCACAAAATACTTGGCGATCTCGTCGCTGTTTTTGTCGAGCATCAGTTCGTGTTCGTTGCCGGTGAGCCCGACATCTTCGAGCTTCACGTATTGCGTCTTCACGCCCGCCTGATTGAGCCACTTGGGAATGCAGGAATCAAAAACGCGGTGGTAGCTCGCCTGCGTGGAAACGTCCAGCACCGGAATGTCTTTCATGTTAACGAGTTTGTGCGCGGGCTCCTTCTGCAGGTAACACGGGACAGTATCCGGGTCGTCGGCCTTCTCTTCCAGCACGGGCTGCAATTCGGCGGGATCGCTGACCGGCGGATCATAGTGGAGAGGGAGCGACGTAACGCCCCAGGCGTAGCTGCTCGCCGCGCCGTAGGCGATCTTGGAAATGTCCACGTTCTTGATCGGCGGGCCGCCCGGTTCCGCGGTAATGATCGCTTTGACAAGCTTCGGCCGGGCATCGGCAATTTGCCAGCCGAATTCTCCGCCCTGCGAGTGCGTGATCACGATCACGGGAGATCCGATCTTGTCGAGCAGCGCGATGTGGGCATCGAGGTTCAGCTTGGCCTGTTTCCCGCCCTGAAGGAATTGGACCTGCGTCTTTGCGAAGTCGTCAAAAATTGGATCGCCCATTTTGCCTTTGTTCGGGCCATCTCCCGGCCATTGCGTGAATTTTTTGGCCTGCGGCCAGTTCCCTTGCGCGCCGATATCCGTGAAAGCTTGCTCGAGTTGGAGAGCGGTGCGCGTGGTCAACGCCCCGTCGCCATCCGGATTGGGATTGTAGGGAGATCGGCCGCGCGCCGGATAATCCACCATGTAAACCGTGTATCCCTGCTTGATGAAATAATACGCCCAGCCCGGCCGCCCGTCCGGAGTCTGCAACCAATCCGTCGCGGTCTGCCCTGCGCCATGAAAAAACACGATCGGATACGGGTGTCGTATTTTTTTCGGCACCATCACTTCCACGTATTCGGCGCCGTCCATGACTTCCTTGCCGGCCGCGCCGACATATTGTCCACCCACATAGAAGAAGCCAGTGCTGGCGATGTCATCGGTGGAAAATGTGTGAATGGATGGGGGAGGCGCACCGGCGGGGCGGCTCTGCGCGCGCGCTCCGAAACAAATACCCAAAACGGCCACAAACAATACGGACAGCGCGGCGGTCCACGTCTTCGTTTTCATGACTTATCCCCCTGTGCGTAACGCTTGCCAGAAAAATTTAATTGGAATTTCGTTCGGTGGGAGTATACAACACCTTCGCAAGCCCAGTCCTTTTCAGCAACGCATAAAGGCCGGGTTCCCTAAGCACTTCGGTCAAGACTTGGCTCAACGCCTGCGCTCATAGTAGATTTCAGCTGTAATCGGTGAGGGCCGGGCATTTTTATGGATAACATTCGCGAAAGAATCGTCATCGTCGAAGCGGACGAAACCAGCCGCACTTCCTTGACCGCCATCATGGAAAGCGGAGGCTACGAAGTCTCTGCCTTTTCCACGGCCCGTGAGGGCCTCGATACGCTGCAGCATAGCGGCGCAGATTTGTTTTTGCTGGACACGGATTTTTGCTGTTCAGGCACGTTGAGCGCACGCGAAACGCTGGCGACGATTCGCGGCTCTGCCCTTACTGCCACAATTCGCGTGATAGCCCTTGTTGGGTCCGGGGCAGACAATCGTGCCGTGGGCCTGGACCTCGGAGCCGACGATGCCGTCTCGCGCCCGTGGGATGCGGCGGAGCTGCTGGCTCGCACGCGTGTGCAATTGCGCGCCCTGCGAGCCGACAAACAGCTCCTGGAACAGATGCGTATCGCCACCGAGGGGCAGCAGATCGCGCACACCGCGTTTGACGCGCTGGCCGTCACCGAGCGAATGGTTAGCAACGCGGACTCGGTGGATAAGCGTCTGAAAATTGGACTCGCCGCGGTCTTTGCAACGGTCGTAGTGATGGCGGGGATCTATTTCCTTTTTGCTCGCACCGCCCAGAAAGATCTCAAAAGTACGACAAGCACAATTGTCCGTCTCGAAGGCAGAATTCTGCGCCAGCAAAGCCTGATGGCCGACGCCCGAAAGCTGCACGCGGAACAAGGCGCCGATGAAACCGCCCTCGGTCCCCTGGGGAAAGACGAGTTACAAAAGCAAGCACAAGACCTGAGGGCCAAGATGGCCACCGCCGGTTCCGGCCAGGGCGCCACGCTGCAAAAACAGTTGGACGATACCAACGCCCGCCTTCAGCGAATTGAGCAGGAAGGCGATTCCGCCCAAAAGTTGATACGGGACGACGTCCAGAGCATTTGTCTGCTGCATATTTCGGTCGCATTTCGGAATCAGCAGAGCGGCCAGCGACTGCGCTACGCCGGCATGAACCAGCAAGGCGAGCCTCTGCAGGGTAGCGACGGCAATCCGATACTCACCCTCGGGGGCAACGGTCCCGAAGTGAAGCTGGACGTATTCGGCACGGGGTTCCCGGTGGGTAATTCCGGACGTATCGTCACCAACCGGCACGTTGCCGAACCCTGGTGGGATAACGACGAACTGAATGAGATGGCGGGCCAGGGTTTCTTGGCGGAAATTTCCTCCATTCATGCTTACTTTCCGGGCGATCCCCGCGCGTTCACAGGAGAGATCCAGGAAATCTCGAAGGATACGGACCTGGCGACTATGCGAATCGACATTCAAGACTTGAAGCGCCCGTTCCTTTCGATTGACTCAGGCAAGGGAGCCGCAGTGACTGGAGAGCCCGTCGTATTAATGGGCTATGCGACGGGGCTTGCCGGCATCCTTGCACGGACCGACGAAAGTACGGCTCAGCAGATATTGACTCGCAGCGGCGGCGACGTCTCGCAAGTCCTGGCGGAGTTGGCGCACCGCGATCTCATTCATCCGATCATTACGCAGGGCCACATCGGAGATATTCTCCCCGACAAGATCGTCTTCGACGCGCAAACCACTTCTGGAGGTTCCGGCGGGCCCCTTTTCAATCGTCAGGGCAAAGTCATCGGGGTCACGTATGCAATCCTGAAGGGTTTCGGGGGCTCTAATTTCGGAATTCCGATTCGATTTTCGGAGCCCCTGCTCGGGCCCTCGATTGCTTCCCCGCCAACTCACGCGACAAACTGAAACCCCGCTGCCGCGCGGCTGGCCTGGCGGGAGTTATCCATATTTCTCTCTTGGGATTAAAACTGAAGGCGCACCTGGTGTCGTTTGAGGCCACCTGGCGGAAACTCGCACATAGCGTAGAAATGGAGCGGTTTGTTCCGAAGAGGAAGCAATGTATAATTGATTCAGTCGCCTAGCTTGTTCGCTTGGAGTTGTGACCGCACCTATGCCGAAACTCAGCTTTACGCTGAACGGGAAACGCACTACGTGCTCCTATGAACCGGGGATGCACTTCCTCGAAGTTCTGCGCGAGGAATGCGGCATCGTTTCCCCGAAGAATGGTTGCGCGCCCGAGGGCACGTGCGGCTGCTGCGCCATTCTGGTGGACGGGCGTCCGGCCCTGTCTTGCCTGCGGAAACCGGAACAAATGGAAGGCCACGATGTGGTGACGCTCGAAGGCGTCCCGGAAGATATGCGGGAAGTGTTGGGCGAAGCGTTCGTGCACGAAGGCGGAGTGCAGTGCGGCTTCTGTATCCCGGGCATCGTGGTTCGCGCTTCGTCCATGTTGCGGCAGGGCTGCACGGATGATCGCGAGGCTGTGAAGCAAGGGCTAGTCGGGCATCTGTGCCGCTGCACAGGTTATGCGCGAATTCTTGACGCTATTCAAACTGCCGGCGAAGCCTGGAAGAACGGCAAAAAACTGCCGCGTACGGAACCCCGCCGCCATTCCTATTTCGGTGAAGATTTCGGATTGACCCGCAACCCCACGTTTGCAACCGGCAAAAACGGGAATGGAAACGGCAAGCGAAATGGACATGGATTCGGAATCGGCGACTCCCCTTCCCGCTACCGCGGCTTCGAGCAGGCACTCGGTGAACGGCCGTTCGTCGACGACATGAGCGTTCCGGGCATGTTGCACGGCGGGATGGTGCTCAGCGAGCACCCGCGAGCCAAAGTCAACGCGATCGATCTAATGGAAGCGCAAGCCATGCCCGGTGTTGTGAGAATTTTTACCGCAGCCGATGTTCCCGGACAGCGCGGCACCGGCCTCAACTATCCCGACTTGCCGATTTTCGTGGCGGTCGGAGAAATCACGTGCTGCGTGGGAGATTTTCTCGCCATGGTCGTCGCGGATACCGTGTTCCACGCGCGCCAGGCCGCCGACAAGGTCAAAGTGGATTATACGGTCCTCGAGCCAATCACCGACCCATTTGAGGCCATGAAACCGGACTCACCGAAAGTCCATCCCGAAGGTAATTTGTGGGTGCACGAGAATCTCCTCGACAAGACGGCGTTTTCGCGCGGCGATGTGGAAGCAGCCTTCGCTAAGTCCGCCCACATCATCGAACAGACATGGTCCACTCAGGCCGTTGAGCCTGCGTTCCTTGAGCCGGAGGCCTGCCTGGCAATCCCTAAAGGCGAAGGCATCCTGCTCTATTCGCAGAGCCAGGGCTCGACGTACGACCAGAATCAGGTGGCCGCTGCTTTGAAGCTTCCCGTCGAAAAAGTGGAAGTCGAGCTGGCCGCCAGCGGCGGCGCCTTTGGCGCAAAAGAAGAACTCACGATCCAGGCGCAAACCGCGCTGGCGGCTTACCTTCTGCAGCGTCCGGTAAAAACAGTACTTACGCGCAAGCAATCGACGCAGCACCACGTCAAGCGCCACCCAATGGTCCTGAAATATAAGGTGGGCGCGGACGCGGACGGACACCTGCTCGCCGTGAAGGTGCGTATTGTTGGCGATACGGGAGGCTACGCAGGCACGGGAGGCAAGTGCCTGCTGCGGGCGGCGTGCCATTCCTGCGGCGTCTATCGTGTCCCGAACGTGGACGTCGACTCCCGGGCCGTCTTCACGAACAATCCCACGCGCGGCGCCATGCGCGGATTCGGCAGCAACCAGGCCCAATTCGCGATGGAAGGCGTCATGGATATCCTCGCGGAAAGAGTTGGCGTCGACGGCTACGACATCCGCGAACGGAATATTCTGAACCCGGGAGACGCTTTCGCTACCGGCCAGATCATGCGCGAGAGTGTCCGGGGAATGCGCGTGGCACTCGATGCCGTGAAGGAGATTTACAAGAATGCGAAATACGCCGGCGTGGCCTGCGGCATCAAGAGCACCGGAATTGGGAATGGCGCCATCGAAAGTGGTTATCTGACCATCCGCGTGCTAGAAGGGCCGCGCCTTGAAGTTTTGACGGGCTATACGGAAATGGGCCAGGGTGTTTTCACGACCGTCCGGCAGGCGGTATGCGAAGAAACCGGGCTGTCGCCGGACATCATGACCGTGCGCTGGGATAGAGAACTCGGTGCCAAGTGCGGAGAGGCGTGGGCATCGCGCGCCACCACGCTCAGTTGCGCCGCGGCGCAACGAGCGGGGCAGAAGCTTGCCGCCGACTTGAAAGAATTTCCACTCGAAAAACTGGTGGGCCGCGAGTACCAGGGGGAATACGTTTGCGACTTCACGACCCGCCCGGGCACCCCGGAAGCGCTGAAAAATCCGACGACGCACATGACGTTCAGCTACGCCTGCCAGCTCGTGATTCTCGACGACAACGGCCGCATGGAGCGAGTCGTCGCGGCTCACGACGTCGGGCACGCCATCAACCCGAAGGCTTGCGCGGGGCAGATTGAAGGCGGCGTGCACATGGGTCTTGGCTACGCGCTCTCCGAAAATTTCACTTCCACCAATGGCGTGCCCGATTCCCTGCTCCTGCGCGATTGCGGCATCCTGGGAGCCAAGCAAACACCAAAAATTGACGTGATCCTGATTGAAGTCCCCGACGAAATAGGCGGATACGGCGCAAAGGGAGCCGGCGAGATCGGTTTGGTACCAACGGCGGGCGCAGTGGCCGCCGCTCTGCATTCCTTCGACGGAATCCGCCGCTTCAACCTGCCGATGCAGGATTCTCCCGCGGCAGAGCCGTCTGTCCCGAAATCCAGAAAAAAGAAAACGATTCCCGCCGACGTGTTGTCCCCAGCGGCGGAAAATACTTCCTCAAAAAGCCGGTAAGCGGAATCGAACCAGGTAGGACAGGCTTCAGCCTGTCTGGTTTTGATTTTGTATTTTCGCAACGGCAGACAGGCTGAAGCCTGTCCTACTAAAAGCCGATTACTCTCGCAGCGCGAACGCGAACAGGCTGTTCCCGGAGGCGATGGTGATGTATTGCTTGCCGTCAACCTGGAAACTGATCGGCCCGGCAATGATTTCGCCGCCCAAATTTTGCTTCCAAAGCAGCGCCCCGGTACGCGCATCCAGAGCCTGGAAATATCCTTCCCGGCCGCCGACGAAGAGCAGGTCCGTAGCGGTGGTCAGAATTCCGCTGGTGTTGACGTCGTGCATGGCGAACTTCCACTTCTTCTCGCCGGTTTTCGGATCGAGAGCCACGACGCCGCCGGTGGCCAACGCTTCGGTGTAGGTATTGACGGGCCCCTGGCGGGCGCCCGCGGGGTTCTCAGCCCCGGGAATAGGGGTCGTGTTTGCGCCGCCGGTGAAGCGAGTGCCTTCCTTGTATTCCGCCTTCACGCCGGCGAAAATCGTGCCGTAATCTTCCCACGTGGAGACATAGAAAAGCCCGGTGTGCGGGCTGTAGGAAGGCGAATACCAGTTCGTTCCGCCCTGGATACCCGGATACGTCGTCACACCCGGAGGCTGCGGCGTCGTGATCGGCCGGCCGTTTGCGTCGAGGCCGCTCGCCCAATTGACCTTTACGAATGGTTTTCCATTGAGAAACTTGCCCGTACTGCGGTCCAAAACGTAGAAGAAGCCGTTGCGATTGCCCCAGAGCATCAACTTGCGCGGGCTCCCGTTCCAATCCGCGTTGGCCAGGACAGGAACTTGCACCGAGTCATAGTCGTAGGGATCGTGCGGCGAGAATTGGAAGTACCATTTCATCTTTCCCGTGTCGGCGTCAAGGGCGAGAACGGAATCCGAGTAGAGATTGTCGCCGGCTCGCTGCACCGCGTTGAAGTCCGGCCCGGGGTTGCCGGTGCCCCAGTAAGTTAAATTCAGATCGGGGTCATAGGAACCGGTCATCCAGACGGCGCTGCCGCCGTGTTCCCAATCGTTTCCCTGCCAGCTCTCGTGACCGGGCTGATCGGGATCGGGAATTGTGTCGGAGTGCCAGACTTGTTTGCCGGTTCCAGCTTCAAAAGCAGAGATGAAACCGCGCACACCGAACTCCCCCCCGGCAACGCCCACGATCACTTTATCTTTAACCACCAGCGGCGCCATCGTCATGGCATAGCCTGCGGTGGGTTCGGCCACCTTCACATTCCAGAGTGCGTGGCCGTCCTTAGCGTCAATCGCGACGAGGTGCGCATCGACGGTGGCCATGAAGAGGGTGTCGCCCAGGATAGCGACGCCTCGATTCACAATGCCGCAGCAAGGCCGCGCGGCGGGAGAATTAGCGTAGTGGAAAACCCAGAAAGCGCGGCCCGTCTTCGCGTCCACTGCCACGACGTCATTGGGCGACTGCGTGATGTACATGATGCCGTCGACGACGAGGGGCGTGGTTTCAAACTTCTGCAGCGACTGCACCTGAAAAACCCACTTTAGCTCGAGATTCTTGACATTCGAAGGGTCGACTTGTTTGAGGAGACTGTAGCGCTGGCTGGCATAACTGCCGGAATAGGTCAGCCAATTCTGCGGCTCATCGTTCGCGTGGAGCAGGCGCTCAGGCGTTACCTGGGCGCGGAGCGCGAAAGGAATCAGCAAAGCGAGAAGTAGCAGGAATGACGTGCGCCGTGAGTGAGTCATTTCACACCTTTCAGGGAAAGAAGGTAGGCTTCCAAGTCGGCCAATTCCTGCGCGCTGAGCTTATCTTTGTAGGAAGGCATGGGCGTGTTCTTGAGGACGGTGAATTCGCGGAGGTCGGCTTTCGTGAGAGAAACCAGGCGCTCCTGCTCGTCGATGAGTTGGACGGTGTACGTGTCTTCATTGAGGCGCCGGCCGTTGATGACTTTCCCGTCCTTGGTTACCGCGCGGACAGGCCGGTTGGCCGGAAGCATCATGCCGGCAGGATCGAGTAGCGTACGGTGCAGGAGCTCGGCCGTGCGGAGCGCGCCGATATCTCCCAGATCGGGAGCGACGCGCGGACCCTTGCCATTCACAGCGTGGCAGCTCGCGCAGTTGCCCGCGCCAGCGAATAGCGCCTGGCCGCGAGCCGCGTTGCCCATCACCGAACCGCGCGCATCGAAGCTGCTGAAGTTGCGAAGATAGGAGACGATGCCGGTCAGTTCGGACGCGCCAAACGCGAAGGGCTGCATCGCGGTGCCGGGGACGCCGTTGGTGATCGTGGCGCGGAGATCGTTGTCGGAAACGACCCGCTTGAATTGGCCCGCGCGGAAGTTGACGCCGGGAATCAGATCGCCGGACGTGCCGTGACATGCGGTGCACTGCGCGGCGAAAATTTGCGCGCCATACTGAATATCAGACTGAAAATATTCCGGAGCTCGGTCCTGGCCCTGAGCGAACGCGGCTGGTCCGTGAAGTACGAAGACGCCGAACGCGATTGCGTACAGCAACAGCTTGCCCATTGATAGCCACCGAATTTTCACGGAAGGACCCCCGTTTGTGCCACAATTCTCAATTCTAAATATCCAGTTTTTATTTCGTACCGCGAAATATACACCCGCCCGGCGATGTTTGAAAGGTTTGTCGGCAGGATTGTGATTGCGCTCACGCGTTCTTGAACCGCGGGAACAATTGCAAGGGGTTTTCCCGTTCGATGGCTTGAAGGTCGCTCGCTTTCAATCCCACTTCGCTCAATCCTTTGGCAACCGCCCCCGCGCTCATAAACGGAAAATCGGTGCCAAATAAGATGTGGGAGACAGGCACGAGCTTCAGAATGGTCGGCCATGGGTAGGGGCCATACATGCTCGCCGTGTCGTAATACATTTTTTGCACTTCGTGGAGCAGGCCATTCGGCAGCCGTTGCGCGATGTCAGGCCGCGTCGCGAGCGCGCCGAATCGCGTCATCAGGTACGGCATCGTTCCGCCACCGTGGGAAAAGATGAATCGAATGTCCGGAAAGCGCGCGGCGGTGCCGTCGAAGATAATGCTCGCGATCGCCCGCGTGGTGTCAGTCCCCAACTCGATCAAGGCCGGAGCCAGCTCCGGTTGCAAATCCTTGCAGCATTCCGCTTTCACTGGATGAAGGAAAACTATTGCCTTGCGCCGGTTCAGTTCGCTCATCACCGGCTCGAAAGCAGGGTCGCCGGGATATTTTCCCTGGTAGCTCGTCATCATGCACACGCCGTCGGCCTTGAGCGTGTCCTGGCTGTATTCGATCTCGCGGAGGCAGCCATCGACGTCGGGCAGAGGAACGGTGGAGAACATGCCGAAGCGGCCGGGATGATCCGCCATGAGGCGCGCGCCGTAATCGTTGCATTCCCGCGCGAGCTTTCGCGCCGCTTCGTTATCTCCGAACCAGACACTCGGCTCGCTGGTCGAAACGATGGAGGTCGCAACGCCGCTGTTGTCCATATCCTCGACTGCCTTGCTGGGCGTCCATAGCTCCAGGGGGCGCTGGTTCGTTTTTCTCGAGGCTATGGCGGCAATAAATCCGGGCGCTGAAAAATGGTTATGGACGTCAATTCGATATGGCCGCCCGGGAATGGCGGCTGGCGACTGCGCCCGTAGGAGTGTTTCCGGAAGAAGCGCAGCGGCACCGAGTGCACCCAAATCGGCTAGGAATTTCCGCCTGGCTACGCCGGTTGAAACCGGCGCCTCACATTTTTCCATTGCGTGATCGGAGACTTTGGTCTTCATCGGGCGTTAACGTACACCCGGTCACACGCTACGTGCAATCCGAATGAAACTTTGCAGTACCAGTGGCGCAGGCTTCCAGCCTGTGGGGTTTGGTCCCTGCAGGGACTAACCCCCACAGGCTGGAAGCCTGCGCCACAAGACCCCCTGGGAGCAGTATTCGCCACACTAAAAGGAGTGGAAAAAAGCTGGTTAGCAGTTACACCGGATGGCGAACTCGCGTTCGCGTCCTACCAAAGATTCGCCTCGTTCGTGATGCGCGTCGCGATGCGCCATCACGATCTTCAGGCCGCCGTTTCGATATAGTTCGCTGACTTCCTCTTCCCACGCGCGGCTTCCATCTGGCGACCACTGAAACGGCAAGGATTTAATGTGCCACGGCTGGCCGTCAAAATCGGGAGCCAGCTTGAGAGCGCTGCGCAGGATTTCGCGCTGCTGTTCGGCTTCGTGCGGTTTTCCCGCCGGGCAGCCGAGCGGAAAATCCAGAAAACACGTTCGCGGAGGCTTTGCTTCTTCGGCGGATTCAAACAGCACACTCATGCTCAGTGTTGGAAGCCCACGGGCCTCGAGCGCCCTGGCAATGACGGTCGTGGCGCGATGGCAAGCCGGACAGAACGGGAAGAGAAATACAAGGTCAACGCCTTGCGAGTCGTAAATCTGCTTGATCGCGGGGACGGTTTGTTCGACAAGTTCCGTGTAGCGCTGGATCGAGCCAACCATGGACACGGCGGTATGCGCGAGTCGCTTGAACGCGCCCTCGGATTCCAGCTCCTTCATGCGTTCCAGCGGAAACGCCACGTTGAGATCTTCGACGGCCCACTTGCGAACTTTCGTTCTGTGCGCAACCACAAGCCGCGACATGGGCGTGTCACAAGGAATCAGGCGAAACGAAATGTCCTCGGTTTCACCCATCAACGGGTCCTCAGGCAGTTGGGCGCCGCAACTGGCGAAGAGACCAATCGTGGACTCGGCGATGGGCTTTCTCAGTGGAGTCAATCGGGGAGGATCGAACACGGGACGATTCTCGAATTTTCGGCCGGTGACTTCTTCAAAAATCCTGGAAAAGCTATAGGGCATTGTCCACCTATTGCGGCCAGGTAGCCGCGGGATCGAGGTTGATGATAGGTTGCGCGCCGGAAACCGGGACCATGGGGCGCAGATACGGCCGGGCAGCCGCTTTGTGGCAAGAGTAGCAATCCTCGAGCAGGTTTTTATAGGCCGCTGAGAATTGTTTGCTGTCCTTCA
The DNA here is from genome assembly GCA_963768275.1 of uncultured Acidobacteriota bacterium. Taxonomy (GTDB): domain Bacteria; phylum Acidobacteriota; class Terriglobia; order Acidiferrales; family UBA7541; genus Palsa-360. Next base: position 96,580 of record CAVYHH010000002.1, on the reverse strand, counting down.
TTTCGATCGCTTTGTGCACCTTTGGCAACGTGCCGTTGTCAATGCCGTCGAAGATCGATTGCATATCCACGGGATTGCCATCAGGGCCTTTTGGGCTGGGATTCAGGTGCACTTCCCATCGGATGCGGTTGCGCGTTTCGTTCAAATAATAATCGGCTAACGGCCAATTCCGCTTCTCTGCCGCAAACCAGAGATTCGCGGCGAACATTCCTACTTCAACCATGGGATGAGAGTGCGGCGGCGTAAGATCTTTCAGATGCGCCACGTCCGCCTGCAACGTCGCGGGATTTGCTTGCGGACTATTTTGCTGCGCACTGGCAGTTGAGTGCCCCCTCGAAGAAACGAAGAGTCCGCCCAGCATCGCGCCCAAGAGCAGCATTTGCAGACTACGGATCCAATTCGTGCCGGCCATATCGAAACGCTCCTTCCGAATTGAGCTGGAAATCTGAGTGTATGCTAAAACCCTTCTTGCTGCGCGAGCGTCGCTTGCGAAGATCCTTGCACACAATCTCGCAAAAACATTTTCCGAGCGGCATCCTCACGCGGCCATCTCCGGTGAAAACGTCTTAGCGAAAAAACCTTCGCGCCCAAACTCGGTCAAAATTCTGGCGGGGATTATAGCTCAATTCCTGAATTACCTCTCCGAATGCGGCAAATGCAGAAGCGCGAATCAGTCCAGGTAATGGGGAGCGAGAGATTGAGGGGGTTCGTCACGTCCCAGAACTTGAATAATCGTCCGGGGCAGTTCCTGTGCAGCCGAGGCCTTCGACACGAAAGCATCCGCGCCAACCAGTCGCGCTGTCGTCGGCGTTTCGTGAATGCTGAAAAATATGATCCTGGTCGTGGGAGCGAGTCGGCGGATTTGTTTAGCCGTGTCAAAGCCGCCCATGACGGGCATTGTGAGGTCAAGAATCACAACGTCGGGGGATAGTTCCCTCACCTTTGCAATCGCCTCGGCGCCATCTTGCGCCTCTCCACAGATCTCCCACTGATCGCTGCCGGAAAACAGGACGCGCACACCCATGCGCACAATTTCGTGGTCGTCCGCAACTAGAAGGCGTATAGGAATGGCTGGGCTCCGAAGAACACCTGAAAGAGCCTATAGGATATGGAAACCGAAGTACATACTGGCATTCTTGTATTATTTTGGCGCGGCATGGACGGTGACTTCGGATTCCGTTCCAAATATTAGACTTCATGCACAGTACTGAATACAAGGCACTTATGTCAAGATTGAGAATGAGTCTAGATCAATGGATTCTGAAGATCCTGTCTCAGGTCAGCCTTGCGAAAACTTTATAAAAATGCCCTCTAGACACCCTTGTCTAAACAATTCTTGCAGACAAATCCGCTCCGCAGCAGAATGTCCGAGCTTCCATGGACACAAAGTTTGGAAGGCCTTCGATTTTTGTGCGATAGCGATTGCGTCCACGCTGGATAGGACTCAGGATGAAAAAAAGATTGGTATGGTGCGTCGCGGCCCTCGCCGTATGGCCTGTTCGTTCTGCAATCATCAACGGACAGGAGAAGCCTGCCGGCGTTCGCCCCCGCAATATTCTGATATTTGTTTTTGATGGATTGCGAGCTGGGTCCGTCAACGCTGTCGATTCCCCGACGATGTATTGGATTCGCGATCATGGGGTTAACTTTGCAAACAGCCACTCGCTTTTTCCGACCTTTACTACCGCCAATGCGTCCGCCATCGCCACGGGCCACTATCTCGGGGACACCGGCGATTACAGCAATCAGATTTATATTGGGCATCCGGTGTTCATGGATGGCAACTTCGGCCGGCCGCCCGGAAGCTACGCGCCTTACGTCGAAAATAATCGAGTCCTTGGCGATCTGGACGCCCAATTCAACGGGAACTATTTGAACGAGGAAACATTGCTTGCCGCGGCGCGCGAGCACGGGTTCAACACCGCCGTCGTGGGAAAAATGGGGCCCGCTGCGATCCAGGATGTGAGCCAGTTGAATCCTGTCAATGGAGGATTCGCGATACCTCAGACAATCATCATCGATGATGGGACAGGCACTCCAGATGGCGTGCCGCTTGCGCCAGAAGTCTCTGCGGCTCTCGTAAATGCGGGACTCCCCACGACCACGCCTGCCCGTAACCAACCCACAGGAAACAACACAACCCCTGGAACCAAGGAACCAAACTCCGTTCAGCAAGGATATTTTGCGGACGCCACATCCAAAGTGATTTTGCCGATGTTCATGAAAAGCGGAAAGCCGTTCGCGCTGCTCTACTGGTCGCGCGATCCGGACGGAACGCAGCACTTTCAGGGCGACAGTTTGAACCAACTCGTCCCGGGCATCAACGGGCCGACTTCAAAAGCGGCGCTGCGAAATGCCGATAACAACCTGAAGCAAATCCTGGACTACATCAACAGCGATCCCCAGCTCGCCGCGAACACGGATGTTTTTTTGACCGCGGATCACGGCTTCGCGACGATCAGCAAGCATGAGATCGACACCGCGGGCCACGCGACGACGAGCTATGCCGCGAAGTGGATTTACAAGGATGCCCAGGGCCGGCAAGAGGTCAACACTGGATTTCTGCCCGTAGGGTTTGTCTCCATTGATCTTGCTCATGAATTGGGCCTTCCGCTCTTCGATCCCGACAGCCAGATTGATGGCCCGGAAGGCAAGAAAATCTTCGAGCCAGTGGATCCATCTGCTTCTCAACAGCTCCCAAACGTGCGCCAGCACCCGATTGGCGGCAACGGATTGATCGGCGGGACAGGCCGGATCGCGAAAGAAACGGATGCGAAGGTCGTCGTGGCCGCCAACGGCGGCTCCGATCTAATCTATCTTCCTGCTCATGATTCCGACCTCGTGAGAAGGATCGTCGCCTTCCTGGCGCGGCAGGATTATGTGGACGGGCTATTCGTCAATGACGAGTACAAAAATGTGCCTGGCGCTTTGCCCTCAAGCGCGATTCGCCTGATCGGCTCTTCCTTAACCCCTTCACCAACCATCGCCGTCACTTTTAAAACCTTTTCCACTGATCCCAAGGAACCGATCATGAGTGAAGTAGAGATCGCGGATTATGTGTTGCAGCAAGGCCAGGGAATGCACGGCAGTTTCGGACGAGGGAATACTTTCAATTTCATGGCGGCGATCGGACCGGACTTCAAGAAGCAGTTCGTGGATCAAGCTCCAATCAGCAACGCGGACATCGCGCCCACATTGGCGCAAATTCTTGGATTTGTCATCACCAGCAAAGGCGAACTGAAGGGACGCGTCTTGCGAGAAGCCCTGGCAGGCGGCCCGCCAACGATTTCGTTCCAGCGGCGAACTGATATTTCGGAGCCCACCGCCAACGGCAAGAAAACCATCTTGAAGTACCAGCAAACAGCCAAGCAAGTTTACTTTGACCAGGCTTGTTTCAAGATTGCAGCTGCAGCTAAGACTCAGAACTCGTGCCCATAACATGTGGGTCATAAATGAACGTTCGGATTGACGATGAAGGTGCCCGTTCCGTCCCGAAAAACACGGGACGGAACGGCCGCTACAAAACCGTCTTGCCTTGTGGGTGGTGGGTTTTGTAGAGGCCGCCCGTTTTTTGGGCGGGCAGCGGTTCGCTGGGCGCGGATCCAAAATATAGAGGCTAGAATTGAGCAAACAACGACTCGAGGCTTTCACGGATGGAGTGATTGCCGTCATCATCACCATCATGGTGTTGGACATAAGAGCGCCGCAGGGCGCCGACTTTGCCGCGCTCCGGTCCGGGCTGCCGGTGTTCCTCGCCTATGCGCTCAGCTTCGCCAACGTCGGCATTTTTTGGAATAACCATCACCACATGCTCCACGCGACCGAACGGATTAATGGGATGGTGCTATGGGCCAATTTGTTGTTTCTGTTCTGGATGTCGCTCGTGCCATTCGTGATCCGCTGGATGGACGAAGCGCATTTCGCCCCTTCGCCCACTGCCGCCTATGGCGTCGTGTTGGTCTTGTGCGCCATATCTTACATTTTGCTCGAGCGGGCGATTATCAAATGCAACGGCCCAAATTCAAAGCTGGCTCGCGCCGTGGGCAGTGATGTGAAAAGCAAGGTGTCGCTATTGATTTACGTGTTGGCAATTCCGCTGGCCTTCGTGCGCCCATGGATTGCGATCGCGCTCTACGTTGTGATTGCAATGATTTGGTTCATCCCCGATCGGCGCATCGAGTCGATGGTGTAGGCGAATAACAAATGAATGGCTTAATGGAGGGCGATCTTCGCTGCCGGCTCTACTTGCTGTCTTTGTCGCTGGCGGTATCGCCGACTAACTTGTTGTACGCCGAATTTTCCGAAGGCGAACAAATCATCTCCCGAATGTCGAAAGTGGGCGGCTGCAAATAGAAAGGTAACTTGTCAACGGCTACCCAGGGTTTGGTATACATCTTCGGGTCGTCGATCGTTACCGTCAACTCCAAGTGGTCATGGTCCACGCGGTGGAAACGCTCCTCGACGCGCAGATCGCCGCTGTGCGGACGGCCCGCTCGATCGACCCAGGTTCTCTCATCGGTTCCCGTGGTTTGCACGACGAACGTGGAATCATCCACCCACTTTCCTACCGAGTAGCCGTACCACCGCGGGTCGGGATCTTGAGGGACTTCTCGCCCGTCCGTCCAGACGACCCGCCACACCCGGTTAAATTGGTACAGCATCAACACGCTGACAGGCGTCTGAACGATTTGCGTCGTTCTGAATTCATAGAGGTCTTCGCGGGGCATTCCCTGAGGTTCACAGGCAAATACGGGATCATTTGTTTCCGCGGGGAGAACGCTTCTCGCTCCGCTACTCGGCTTGGTGCGGTTCAACATTTCCCGCCCCAAATCAGTGTAAGGCGGCTGATGTTCCGGCTTGCCGTCTTCCGGCATGGCACTCGCTCCGAGTACGCCGAGTACACGGAGCGGATTTTCACCTGGTTCCCAAATTCCAGAAATGTCATGCCGTGGAGCAGGGGCCGACTTCTGGCCCTTCGGGGGGCCGGTTACCGGCCGTCCCCAACCGTCGAAATCGGAAATAGACGGGGCGGCAGGGGCTGCCTCCTGACCCTTCGCCGCTCCAGATTGCGGCGGCATGGGCTCGCAGCGCATAAGCGGTGAGAATGCCAACGCTGCCAATACGATCTCCAGAGCAACAAGGCGCTTTCGCATAGCGGGAACCCTTTCTATACTCCAAATTTCAAGCTTGGATTCAACATCGAGATAAAGGCACGCCTGAGGCAATCAGATTAGATCGGCCTGAGCGATTCCTCACTGTTTGGGATAATCCTCCGCTTTGATGGGGCCTTGCAGTCCACGTCCGGGCAACTTTTGGCCGTTGGCGAGCAATACCTCTACGATGCGCCCGATGGGCTTGCCATTCTTGGCCTGAAACACACTGATGGTAATTTGGTCGCCGGTCTTCAGGGATTGTCTGGTCCATCCCTGGTGAACCATGGAGGAGGGATTTTCTGTCTCTGCAGTCCATTGCACCACCTGGCCGCGGTCATCTGTTACGTCGAACATGATTACGCAGTGGGGATTGGACCAAACCCATTGGGTAACCGTAGCCTTGAGAGTAACTGTCTTCGTCATGTCATATGCCGCGGTGCCGTGGTGTGCGAATACCGGGACCGAAACAATTGAAATAGCAAGGACCAGAACAAAAGCCGTTAAGAATTTACCTTTCACAAGCCACCTCCTCGATTCCGGAACAACGCCTACGCTTATCGGGAAAGCCGTGAGCCAGCCATCCGCAGGTTAGTCATCAGCCACTCGATCTTCGACGGAATTTCCCGAGCCTAGAATGCGGAATCCAAGATAAACGTACGATTAATAGCGATGGATAGGAAGGGAGTGTACCCAAAAAGCCTATCGGAAGCGACAGATTTGGCGGGCCCTATGCCCTTGTGGGCTCAGCTCGTGGATTCGCGCTTGGGATGTGTAGCTTCCGTCGATTCTGCCGCGGCGTCGCCATTGGCGGGCAGGAATGCCGCAAACGTGCTGCCGGAAGCATCCGATTGCGCAAGAACGAGCCGGCCATGATGCGCTTCAGCGATCCAGCGCGCGATCGCCAGGCCTAGGCCAGCGCCGGTTGTCGCGGGCGCAGCCGTTTCCGCGTTCCCCAGCGCACGCCGATCTTGCGTGCGCGCCGGGTCCAGGCGAAAGAATCGCTCGAAAATTTTCTCCTGCGCTTCGGCCGGGATGCCCGGCCCGCTATCGCGCACGGTGAGCGAATATTCGCTACCCGCGCGCTGGCAGGCCACGTTAATCTTCCCGCCCTCCGGTGTGAACTTGATGGCGTTGTCGAGCAGGTTCATGGTGAGACGCCGCACCAGCGCCTCGTCACCATGAATCGGCAACTCGCCATCGGGCTCATAGCTGAGCGTGATGCCGCGCGCCGCAGCCATGCTGCGCGCCGCGCGCACGCACTCCACGGCCAGTTCCTCGAGGTAGAAATCACGCGGCCGCAGCGGATATTGTCCCGCATCGGCGCGAGCCAGTGTGAAGAGATCGTCCACAATCTGGGAGAGCCGGCGCGCTTCGTCGAGCGCGATCGCCAGCGATCCCCGATACTCCTCCGGCGTACGCGCCTGCGAGAGAGCGACTTCCGCTTCGCCGCGAATAATCGAGACCGGCGAGCGCAGCTCGTGCGAAGCGTCCGCCATGAACCGCCGTTGCTGCTCCAAGGATCGAGTCAGCCGTTCGAGCAGGTCATTGAACGTGCTCGCGAGATAGCCGAGCTCATCGCGGGGATTCAGCACCGGCAGGCGCTCGTGCAGATTTTGCGCCCCCATGCGCGCCGCTTTTTCGCTCATGGCCACCACGGGGGCGAGGCTCTTGCGCGCCAGAAAATAGCCGCCGACGCAGGCGATGACCAGCGCAATCGGAATCACCAGGAACAGCGCTTTGCGAATCTCTGCAAGCAGCGACCGCTCCGCTTCGACCGATTGCAGGGTCACAACGCTGATCGCCAAGCCGCCCACTTTGTCCTGCAGGACGCGCGCCCGAAAATGTTCCCCTCCCAGCAGGAGGTCTTGCAACCGGCGCGGCGCACCAGCGGTGCCCGCGATCAGTTGGCGCAGAACTTCGCCGGGAATTTCAGGCTGCGAAACGGCTCCGGCCGGCTCCGGCGTCGCGGGCAACGCCTCGTTTTCCGCCAGCACGTTACCGGCGGAATCGAGCACCGCGAACCGATGATCGCGCAGGCGGAATGCGATTGCCGCCTCCATCGCGGCCGCTTGCAGCGCGTCGGGTCCGGCCCTTTCTTTGGGCTGGCTCTTGTATTCCGATTGCAGCGTGGTGAAAAAACCCTGTGAAATTTCCGACAGCGAGATGAATGTACGCCGCTCCACGTTACGCACGATGAGCCAGTACGCCCCAACGGAGAGAGGGAGCAGAACCAAGACCAGCACGCCCGTATACCACAGCGTGAGCCGTACGCGCACTGAATCAAACATGCTTCTTCCCTGCCGCGCGCGGTTCTCCTGCCGGTTTCATCGTGTTCGCGCGATTCGATCCCCCCTCCAGCATTGGCCGCTGCGCCGGCGCTCTCGTCGCCGCGCTGTTCTCCTTTGCCCCGCCGAGCGTGTATCCGGCGCCACGCCGCGTGTGGATCAGCGGCTTGCCCGCCCGCTCATCGATTTTGCGCCGCAGCCGGTTTACATAAACTTCGATCGTATTGGTGAACGGGTCGAAAGTTTCATCCCACACATGTTCGGAAATTTCCTCGCGTCCCACTATGCGGCCGGCGTTGCGGGCCAGGTATTCCAGCAGAGCATACTCCTTCGTGGTCAGCCGAATTTGCCGGCCTCCGCGCGCCGCCGTCTGCGCCGCGGTATCCAAAACGAGGTCCTCGACGGTTATTCGATCGGGCCGCAATTCGCCCGAACGCCGCAAGAGGGCGCGCAGCCGCGCCAGCAGCTCGCGAACCTCGAAGGGCTTGATCAAATAATCGTCGGCGCCCGAATCGAGGCCGCGGACGCGGTCGTCGGTCGCGTCACGCGCGGTGAGCATCAGGATGGGAAAGCGCAAGCCCGTCTGTCGCAAACGCCGGCAAACCTCGAAGCCGTCAGGCGCGGGAATCATGACGTCGAGAATGGCCAGATCGTATGCGTTGATGGAAGCCTGATAGAGCGCGTCTTCGCCGCTCGCGGCCACATCCACGGCGTAAGCCTGCTCGCGCAGACCTTTGGCGACGAAATTGGCGATTCGCAAATCGTCTTCCACCAGGAGAATGCGCATGAGTGATTTTCTCGAATCTATTCTACATCGCCGATGCCGGGGAAAACCGCAAAGACTGAAATGGATTCCGGATGAGCAGGTTTCGTCGACGGAGCCATTCGGCTGAAAAAATATTTGGCGCCTCTATACAGATAGATCTCTCGATTATCCGTTCCCGGGACATCGTGTTACATTTCGTCTTGTACCGGAAGGCGACATAAGCTAAGTTGCCATCAACCAGGGAAGTTCTGGAGGGATGCTGTGAGAAAAACGTTTCTTTCAATATTGTTTTTGCTGGTTGGCGTCTTCACGGTTTCCGCACCGATGTTCGCGCACCACGGAAACGCGTCGTACGACTACGAGAAAACGGTCACTCTCAAGGGGACCGTCACACAATGGCTTTGGGCTAATCCCCATTGCCTTCTGAAGTTTGACGTGAAAGACGACAAGGGTGAAGTGCAGCATTGGGTTACAGAAGCCAGTGGTCCGGTGGACATGCTCCGCACTGGTTGGAGTAGCACTGCATTGAAGGCCGGAGACGAAATCACGATTGACGTGATGCCAAGCAAGAACGGCACGCCCGTCGGGCGCATCCGGCAGGTCACACTGAGCGATGGCACGGTTTTGAAAGCGACCACTAGAAATACCATTTAGGCGAAACGCCCAGAGGGAAGAGCAAACAGCTCGACAGGTTTGCTCAGGAATGTGCGGCAGCGTAGTGTGGGTGTCTGTGGCTGCCTCCAGCTAAAATCCGTGGGGGATTTCCAAAATGCATAAACAAGCGGTGGTCTGGACCATTCCGCTGGTCGCAGCTTTGATCCTCTTGATGTTCCCGCGCAATTCGCGAGCCCAATCCGCTCCTCCGAAGCAGCAATCAGACACTCAGAAGCAAGACTGGTGGTTGCACCACGATAAGTGGGATACGCCCTTGCCGGAAAATAAGTCCGTATACGTCGGCAGAACGTCAGAACCTGCGCCGCGCCGCGACATATCCGGCACATGGGACGGATCTTCAGAGGGGGGCACCCAGGCAAAAGGTGCGAAGGAATTCCCGGATGATGCGCGGCATTTGCCGGATGTGCCGTACACGCCTTTGGGCAAGGCAGCGCGCATGGCCAACAAGGCGGGAGAGGGAGAAGCGCAAGCTGAAATTGGGCTGGTGAACGACCCGGTGCACTCTTGCAACCCGGTCGGGTTCCCGCGTTCGGATTTGTTTAATTTAAAAACGATGGCGATCGTTCAGACGCCGAACTACGTCCTCTGGTTGAATCAATTTTACAACGTGTTCCGCACCATCTGGACGGATGGGCGGCAACTCCCCAAGGAAACTGTCCCCAGATACTACGGGTATTCGGTTGGCCACTGGGAGGACGATTACACGTTTGTGGTCGAAACAATTGGGCTGAATGATAAAACCTGGTTGGATAATGCTGGCCGTCCGCACAGCGACCAGTTGCGCGTGACGGAACGGTTTCACCGGGCAAGCCGCGAGATTTTGGAGCTCACGGTAACGATTGACGACCCGAAGTTCTACACCAAGCCCTGGGTGGCCGCGGACAAGTTGATTTTTCACCTGCTGCCGGCCGATTTCGACATGCAAGAGATCCTCTGCGCGCCCGAGGAGATGGAGGAATACAAGAAGGAGGTCGCCGAACCTGTTACGAACGGAGTCAAATAGCCCTCGGTTGGAGCCGCGAACTGCAATGAACCTAATGGGCCCGCTTGCTGCTCGATCGGCGGGGCTTCGGCTTGCTCTTGCCCTTGAGATTGAGCGCCACTGCAGCGCGGATGAGATCCCTCAAGGCCGCCTCATTGACCTTGTCGTCTTCGTGGATGTCGATGGCGCGCCTGACATTGCCGTCGAGGCTGGAGTTGAATAGGCCTGAAGGGTCCCTCAACGCAGCTCCCTTGGCAAACGTCATCTTGACGACGTTCTTGTACGTCTCTCCCGTGCAGACGATGCCGCCGTGGGAAAAGACGGGAGTCCCCGGCGATGACAGCTTGGCCCACTTCCACTCTTCGACAATCTCAGGGTCTGCCTCGTGTATGATATCGCGCACTTTCGCGAGCGTCTTCCCGCGCCAGTCCCCGAGTTCCTTGATCTTCTCGTCGATTAATGCAGAGGCAGATTCCACCGGGACGCTCCTTTTCATGTACAGCTCCAGATCTCGCACCTACTCTAGCTGCGCTCAGCGGAACCTGCAACCTCCGCAAGTGGAAGCCTCTTCAGGTTCGACAGCAGTTCGGCGGGCGCCCTATTCTTGCGGCGCAAGGGTGGGGCTTCGTTTCGCCGGCTGACCCTCGCAACATCAGGCGGTAATCTGTCCGAAAAAGAAAAAGGCCGGGCGGCCGGACCCGGCCTTCGATTTCCAGAAATTGGTTGCGGCGGCCTGCAATGTCCCGAATTTATTGACCCTAGCATTCCGAACTAAGCTCCGACGATGTTAGGTTCACCGTGTACCAAGCGATCGTCGATGGCGAACTTGAAATTCCGAAGCAACGGCTCGCCGTGTTCATGATCGGTCCTGCAGCGCGTGTCAGGATGAGGAAGGCTTAAGGGCGACACAGGATTCGGGTGTGAGATAGAGGAAGGTGAAGGTTTCCTGCAAGTACAGGCGGACGTGCGCGTCGGTGTGGCTCAGATAGCCGATGGAGGCGTCCTGGCCAACTTGAAGATCGAGGTCACCGCCGCGGGTTGTGACCACGAAGGCTCCGTCAATGGCAGGCGCCCAAATGATTTTGCCTTCGACGAGGCGCTTGACGTGTTCGAGGACCGGATAGCCGTAATCGCTGGTTTCGGCAAGCTCGGTGTAAGCGTCGGCGCTGAGCAGGATGGAGTAGGGGCCGTTGACGCCCACCAGACGCAACTGACTTAGGGCCTCCGCAAAGGCTTCCGGGTACTTGCGGACATCGGCGGGGAGAGATTTTTGGGGATTGCTAGTGCCCTGGCGGACGCCGACGATTCCGGCGGCGGCGTAGCCATCGAAAATCGCACGGTCTTCGGCGAAAGCGAGTTTGCGCGCGGCGTCTTTCGTGGGCTGCCAGTCGGAGTCATTGGCCCCGCGTTCCACGTCGTCAATCATCTGGCGCTCAAGATCGAATGGGACACGCAACTCGACGAGTGCTTTGGCTTCGCGCTGGCGGGACGTCATGCCTTCTCCGGGAGCTGCGATCGTGCGCTGGTGGCCCGTGCCGACGGCGGAGAGAGCGGGACCCGCCGGCCCGTGAACGTCCACGACGCGGCGGCCGGCGAGATAGCGCTTGAACGTCCGCGAGGTTTCTTCCTCGATTTGAACCCACGCGGCATCGGAAATCGGAGCCAGCTCGCGATGCAGGTTATTCATGGGAATTTTCTCCTTTCAAGGAACCAATGCCGAGCGAACCATCTTCTGATGGCGCGACAGAGCTGGAAGATTTAACTGGCGCTGAGGCCGTCGTGGGCGTCTGCGCGTGGGAGGACCCGGCGGACGCGGACTGGTCCGGAGTGACACTGTCGAGGAACGAGGCAGTTGGGATGAAAAAAAGATTTCCAGTAACGGCGATGCTGAAGTCGAGTATGCGATCGTAATTGCCGGGAGGTCGTCCGATGAACATATTTTCAAGCATCTGCTCGACAGTGCGAGGCGAACGGCTGTAGCCGATAAAGTAGGTGCCGAACTCACCGTGGCCGGGGCGGCCGAAGGGCATGTTGTCCCGCAGAATTTTGATTTCTTTGCCGTTCTCTTCGATGACGGTGAGCGCGTTGTGCGCGCAGGTGGGCTTGACGGAATCGTCGAGTTCGATGTCGGAGAGCTTCGTGCGGCCGATGATTTTTTCTTGGACTTCAACGGGCAGCTTGTTCCACCCGTCGAGATTGTGAAGATATTTTTGGACAATGACGTAGCTCCCACCCGCGAAGGCCGGATCTTCTTCGCCGATGAAGACGGCGTCTGTTGCCGCGCTGCCACTAGGATTTTCGGTGCCGTCCACAAAGCCGAGGAGATCGCGATTGTCGACGTAGCGGAAACCGTGGACTTCGTCGGCCGTGGAGACGGCGCCTCCGAGGCGGGCCATGATTTGCGTCGCGAGTTCGAAGCACAGATCCATGCGCTTGGCTCGGATGTGGAAGAGCAAATCGCCGGGCGTCGAAACCGCGTGGCGCGCGCCGGACTGAATCTCGCGGAAGGGATGCAGCTCCGCGGGCCGCGGTGAACCGAAGAGACGGTCCCAGGCGCCGGAACCGAAGCCCATGATGCAGGAGAGAGTGGCGTCGGGGTCGCGAAAGCCGACAGCGCGCAAAAGCGCGGATAGATCGGCGCAAATAGAAAGAACCGCGGCGCGATTTTCGTCGAGAGGCTTGATGGTGACGACGAGAAAAATGGCAGCCCGGGTGAGTGGCAAGGAGACGGGCTGCGACACGACAGCCTCGGCTGCCGCCGCGTGCTGAGCGCTGATTGGATCGGATGCCATCGTTAACGTTCCTGCCGGCGCTGAAGAACTTCGCTCTTGCGAGCTCCCGCCTGACTCAGGTGTGAATCCGCGGGGCGACAGCTTACCACCCTCACAGTAGAAACGTCCACGTGGGCTGGGAACGGCAGTGTTTTGGTCGGCCCATATGGTTGCGGAGGACCGCAATGCTCCGAACCTGCCTGCCCTATTTCTCCCTTTTTGATTTGAACTCATCCCAGAGGTGGCGGCGTAATGCACGCAGCTCCCAGAGTATCTAACGATGACGTGAATCCTAAAGTGCAGACGCTTGCTCGGTCTGTTCCGGACCGCTTTGCAGCTCTGATCGCAGAGTCGGCAAATCGACCGCCTGCTCCATGCGGCCAATCACGATGGTCGCGAGCGAGTTTCCCAAAACGTTGACCGGCACAAAGGCGGACGACAACAGACTATGAACTCCGAGAATCAGTCCGACGCTGGCGACAGGAATCACGTCCGTGGCCGAAAGCGTCGTGGCGAGAATGACGATCGCCGAACCGGCGACGCCGGCGCCGCCTTTTGACGTAAACAACATGATCGCGAGGAGCGACAACTGCTGGCCAATGGACAAATGAATTCCGACGGCCTGAGCGAGAAACACCGAGACCGTGGCCCAATACAGGCATGTCCCGTCGTGATTGAAGGAGTAACCGGTGGGTAGCACCAGCGCGACAACGGATTCCTCCACCCCGAGCCGCTCCAGTTTGGCCATTACGCTTGGAAACACGGATTCACCGGAACTCGTGCCGACGACGATCAGCAGTTCGGCCGCGAAATAGCGGATCAATCGCAAAATATTTACGCCGGCGGCGTAAGCGATCGGGGTCAACACGATCGCGACAAACAGCAAGCAGCAAAAATAGAACTCCGAGACCAGTTTTCCCAGAGCCAAGAGCGAAGACAATCCGAATTTGCCGACTGTAAATGCGATCGCTCCGAACGCGCCGATCGGAGCGACGTACATTACAAAGGCGATCATCTTGAACAAAACCTGAGTAATCGAGTGAATGATTTCGACGAGGGGCTTCCCTTTCGAGCCGAGGGCGAGCAATCCAAAGGCGAACATCAGGGAGAAAAACAACACTGGGATAACTTCGCCTTCGGAGAATGCGCCCACGGCGCTTGCAGGGACCAGGCTCAATAAAAATTGGCCGAAGGTGAGCGGCTTTGCAGGCGCCTTCACGCCGACATCGGCGAGAGCCTTCAAGTCCACGTGCATACCGGCGCCGGGCGCCCAGACGTTAACGAGGAGCAAGGCCAGGAGGAGAGCGATCGTCGTCACCACCTCAAAATAAATCAGCGATTTAACTGCAATGCGGCCGACCTTCTTGGCTTCGCCGACGCTGGCGATGCCGTGTACGACCGTACAGAATATGATCGGCGCCACGAGCATTCGCACGAGTTTAATGAAGAGGTCGCCCAGAGGCTTCCACGAATCGGCGCGTTCGGGCCACGCGTGGCCGACGATTGTGCCCAACACCATCGCAAGCAAGATCTGGATGGAGAGATGTTTGTACCAGGGACGCGCGTGCGGGGACGCGGAGAGTTGGCTGGCCTCTGTACCGTCCGGCTTTGCGGCTGGCGTTTGCAGAGTAGGCGGGAGCCGTGATTCGGGCATCGATTTTCCTCTACTTCCCGGCCAGCGCGGGATAAAGAGTTAGCGCCGTCCCGGCGAAAATCCAATCGCGATCTTCATGCGACAGCATGGACAATGCCGTTTGGGAATCTTTGAGTAATTCCGGGAGCGTTCCTTCAGATGCCGGATAGTTCGATCCCCAGGCGATCCGCGAAGCCCCGAATTTCGATACGAGTAATGGAAAGAAGGTCGCGTGAGTGGCCTTGCCGTTTTGGGCTTCCGCGACTGTGCGCGGAGTCAGTTTCAAGTAAAGGTTCTTGTAATCGGCCAGTCGAAAGACACCGATCGCGCCGGTATAAGGAGGTCCGTCCGATAGGGTTGGTTTTGCCAAGTGATCCAAAATCACGCGAACTTTCGGAAAGCGCTCCAGCATGCCGATGAGCTGCGGAAGCGCCTTCACCGTCATCTGCATGCACACGGGAATTCCGAAATCGCTCGCGCACTCCCAAGCCGGGAACGATCGCGGGTCGTCAACCCAGTCTGCCTGATTGGGCATCGTGCTGCCTGCCGTAAATAAACGCATTCCGGTTAGGTTGCGGCCTACCCAATGCCGGATCTTTTCTGGAGCGTCCGGTGCGAGAACATCCACCGAAAAAACGCCCGTGAAACGCTTCGGGTGGGCGGCGACAGCGTCGGCAATATACGAATTATCGTGGCCGTAACAAGTGGAAGCCTGTACCAGAGCCGATTTCGCAATGCCCGCCTGATCCATCGCCGCAATCATCCGTTCCACGCTTACGGGTCTTTCGCGCGACCAGTCGGATTTGTGACCGCCGAGCGGCGCGTTCGGATAGTGCTCCGTATCGGTGCTGATCACGTGAGGGTGGATGTCGATCGTCATGGCGTGATTAGGCGGTCGTCCTCTCCAAAGCTCGAGTGGCAGACTCATCTAGCCTAAAAAGAAAATGGCCGGACGGTCTGGCGTCCGGCCTTTGAATCTTGAATTGGTTGCGGGGGTTGGATTTGAACCAACGACCTTCGGGTTATGAGCCCGACGAGCTACCAGACTGCTCCACCCCGCGATTGCATGATAGCGGAAGCGGAGTGGTTCGTCAAACGAGGCGCACAATTCCAGCTGCGGCGAGAATTAGTTTCGCGATGCGCGTTCCTGTGCTTCAGCTATCTGGCGCGAGCGAATTTTTTCCAGGCGGCCTCGTAAGTTTGCGGGGTTGATTCCCGCGGAAAAGCAAACAGTTTGAAAATCCTGATTGTCACTGAACAAGAACTGTTCCGCTTCACGCTTTCGGCGCAGCGGGCCGCTGACCCATTCTTCCACGGTGGTGGCGATCACGGCGCGCCACAATTTTTGTTCGGCCGATTCTTCAACTTCCGTACTTCGTAACATAGTCACTGACATGTCCCCCCCTTGTTCCCCGCGTTCGGCCTGACGATTCACTGCTATGTCGTTGGCCACACGCTTTGGATAAAGGCAACTGGGATTCCAAAGGGCGGGAAGATGAGCCAAGACAGATGCGTGTAAGCCTATACAGGAGAGCCGATTAGGGAAGTTCCGTTTCGGGGCTGCGTGGGGTAAATCTCTGGAGTGTTTCGATGGCGAACAACTGCTCGTTTAGTGCGTCGAACTGTGACACGCAAGAATCAAGCAGATGCCCGTCCGCCTCGGCGGACGGCCGCTACATAAACCAAGGCCGAATCATCTCTGTGAGCAATTGTTTCGCGGAGACTTCGACCTAGCCGGAGACCCAGGCCGGTGGTCGCTGGTATTTTCGGCGATAGGTGATCTTGCTTTTTTTGCCGCCGGAGAGAAATTCAAAAATAATCATTTTGTTGCCGTCCAGGCGAGCCCTTCCGTGGTTCTTGGCGGCGGAAAGGACCAGCCAGTGTCCTTTCAAAATTTCGTATGTGCCATGCTCGGCAAGGATCTGATAACTCCCGTCCGAATACATTTCGATGGAAGGAGCCGAGCAATGGTGCGTCTTTCCAGCGATTTCGACGCTCACGCACTTGTAGGTTCCGGAAAGCGATGCTTGCGCCCGCGCCGGCGCGCCGCTGAGGAAGAGACCTATGGCGCACATAATGAGTACTCTAGCTGAGCTGTAGAGCAGTCGCTTGTGGCTTCTCATAGTTGACCCCGGGTCCATCGTTTGAGCGGTCTCCGGAAGGTCTGCGGCAAGCAATCGGGAGCGCATTCATACAAAAACAATGCAAGCGATGTGCCATAAAGGTAACCATTTACCGCACTGATTCTACACATGTTAGCTAGCTTCAAGACTTGGGGCCTGAAAAAATGTGAACAACAGTTTCTAACTATGCCCATGATAGGAAGCATTTTGCTCACATTTAACACGCCTTGAGGCCGGGACAGTCTTGGCCAGATTCGCCAATGAACCCTTCCGCTATGGCGGTAGCCTGATAGAATGAATGCGTGGTTGGACCAGGTCCTTACTGGGGGGAAATTGCATTGAGTGTCGTAAGGCCATCATCGGGAGAACTGCCTGCCGAAACCGAGCCGGTGAGCGAGTTCGAGCGCGATATCGCGCTGCTGCTGAGCGCGGAGAACCGCGATCCATTTCGCTTGCTTGGACCGCATATCGTGGAGGAAGGCGAAGTAAAACGTGTGGTCGTGCGCGGCTTTTTCCCGCGAGCGGCACAAGTCTCTATTATTTTGAAAGATCACCACGATTCAATTCCCGCCCAGCGCATACGTCCCGAAGGATTATTCGAGGCTGTCTTGCCGCTCTATCCGCACTTGCCGATTTCAGCGGACAGCTATCGGTGGAGAGTCGCGGAAGAGGGCCAGCCGGCGCGAGAGATTCATGACGGGTACGCATTCCCTCCGCTGCTTTCCGATTTCGATTTGTATTTGATCGGCGAAGGGACGCATTACCAGAAATACGAAAAGATGGGCGCGCATCCCGTGGTCGTCGACGGCGTGGCGGGAGTGCAGTTCGGCGTGTGGGCTCCCAACGCGATGCGCGTGAGCGTTGTGGGGGATTTCAACCAGTGGGACGGGCGCACGCATGCGATGCGGAATCGCGGGCCCTCGGGCGTATGGGAATTGTTTGTCCCCGAACTCGGAGAGGGCGCCGTCTACAAATACGAAATTCGGCCCATGTCCGGGGGGCATCCCCTATTGAAGAGCGACCCGTACGGGTTCCGCTCGGAACTTCGGCCCAACACCGGATCGATCGTTGCGCGCCTGGACCACCATATATGGAACGATTCGGGCTGGATCGAATGGCGATCGAGGAATGATTGGCTGTCCTCGCCGATCTCCGTCTACGAGATTCATCTCGGTTCCTGGCGGCGTAAGGTCGAAGAGAATAGCCGCTGGCTATCCTACGGCGAGCTGGCCGATCAGCTCATTCCTTATTTGAAGCGGATGGGCTATACGCACGTGGAACTCATGCCGGTGATGGAACACCCGTTCGACGGCTCATGGGGATACCAAACACTCGGATATTTTGCCGCGACCAGCCGGTTCGGATCGCCCGATGACTTCATGACATTTGTCGACCGGTTTCATCAGGCGGGGATCGGCGTCTTCCTGGACTGGACTCCGGCCCACTTTCCGAGCGACGGCCACGGGCTCGGCGAATTTGACGGCACTCATTTGTACGAGCACGCGGACCCGCGCCAGGGCCGCCATCCCGACTGGGGCACACTCGTTTTCAATTACGGGCGCAATGAAGTTCAGAATTTCCTGATTTCCAATGCGCTCTTCTGGATCGACAAGTATCACATCGACGGCTTGCGCGTGGACGCCGTGGCTTCCATGTTGTATCTGGACTACTCGCGCCGCGAAGGCGAGTGGATTCCCAATGAGTTCGGCGGACGCGAGAATCTCGCGGCCATCGCGTTCATTAAACGATTGAACGAAGTCGTGTATGCGCGCCACCCCGGCGTGCTGACCATCGCGGAAGAGTCCACTTCCTGGCCGATGGTTTCCCGCCCCACTTACCTGGGGGGTTTGGGCTTCAGTTTGAAATGGAATATGGGCTGGATGAACGACACACTGAGTTATTTCTCCGTGGACCCGATCTACCGGAAGTACCACCACAACCGGATGACCTTCTCGATGCTGTACGCCTTCACGGAAAATTTCGTGCTCCCTCTATCCCATGACGAGGTGGTGCACGGCAAGGCCTCGCTGATCAACAAAATGCCCGGCGACTTGTGGCAGCAGTTCGCCAACATGCGCCTGTTTTTCGGGTACCTGATCGCGCATCCCGGCAAGAAACTGATGTTCATGGGCGGCGAATTCGGCCAGCGGGGAGAATGGAACCCGGACACCAGTCTCGAATGGCACTTGCTCGACTACGATACTCACCGCGGCCTTCAGACTCTTACGGCCGATCTGAACGCGATCTACCGGAATGAACCTTCCCTTCACCAGGTGGATTTCGACTGGCACGGGTTTGAATGGATCGATTGCACCGACGCGGATTCGAGCGTCTTGTCCTTCCTGCGGCGAGCGAGGGACCCGGGCGATTTCATCGTAGCGGTCGCTAATTTTACGCCGGTTCAGCGAGAAACCTACCGCGTGGGCGTGCCCGAGCCGGGCTTTTACCGCGAAATCATGAACACAGACGCGGAGAAATACGGCGGGACCAACGTGGGCAATCTGGGCGGCGTGCACGCCGAGGCAATTCCGTGGAACAACCATCCCTATTCCATTCAAATACGAATGCCGGCCCTGGGAGTCATCTATTTCAAGCACGAACGCTGGTAATCCGCGACGAGCGATTCAACCCTTGGCTGCGGCTTTCCGTGAATCTTCAGGTCCTGCCGTTTCGTCGCGGGGTACGAAAAACGCTTCCTCCTTGATCGAATCCTTTTGCCAGCCATGGCGTTTTACAATCCCATTCGCATTCTCAATCATGCCGGGGTGGCCGCAGAGATAAACCTTCGCATTTTCAGGCCCCAGATTCCACATGTCGGTGTATTTGCGGATCAAGTCATCGACGCGCCCTGTTTCGCCGCGCCATTCCTTGTCCTCCCACGGCCGGCTGACGGTGGGAACATAGGTCAGCCAGGGAACTTCACGGGCTACTCTTCCCAGTTCGTCGGAATATCCCAGCTCCCAGGAACGGCTGGCGCCCTCGAGAATGAAAAGTTTGTGCCCGCCGGCAATTTCTTTTTCCTTCCAATCGTGTTGAAGAGCCCGCACATAACCGACAAAAGGGGAGACGCCCGTGACCGTGCCGATCAGCAGATGGTTGGTGCGTTCACCGGAAAGGTCGAGCGTGAAATTCCCTTTGGCAGCTTTTCGCAAGGTCATCTGTTCGCCCACTTGGAGTCCGTGAAGCAGGGGCGTAACCTGGCCGTGCGGAACGAGTTCGAGGAAGAACTCCAGGAATTTCTCATGGGGAGCGGAAACAATCGAATAGGGGCGCTCGTTGCGTTTTTCGCCTGTGACGACGCCTAGAGTTGCGTACTGTCCCGCTCGATACGGGAATTCCCCGCCCGGATCGACCCGAATCACCCAAAGATCGCCGGAAAGGTCACGCCGCTCCTGTATTCGGGCGGAATAGAATTTGCTGCCGAGAGGGGGCATCAAATCTCCTTCTCATTTTTTCGTACCGGAGCGGAAGGGATAGCGCCTCCGCGAGTCATGAATGAAACCGGGCGCTTCGCCGAATTTCCGATCAGGGAGAAGGCGCCCGGAACGCACTCACGATGACTGAATCTATTAAAGCCAACCGCCCTACTGGGCTTGCTGGCCCTGCTGGCCCATCCCGCGCATCATTTGCATCGGATCAAATTTCTTGGGCGTGCCGGTGATGTGGTCCTTTGCGTCGGTGATGACTTTGGCCAGGACCATCGAGGTATCCTTGTCCTGAGATTTCACCAGGCCCCACGGACTCACTTTGTCGGAAACCCACGCATCCCCGGTTCCATCCTTCATTCGATAATGTGTACAGGAAAATGTGCCGGCAGGAACCGTTATCGTGTCCGTCCCAACTATTTCCGCTTTATCGGCGATAGTGACGGGGGTAGTTTGTTTCATCCCGCGGCCCATGGGATTCATGTTCATGTCCATTTCCATCGGGTCCTGCCCGGCCATCTGTATGACCATGCGCGTGGAAGTTATCGTGTTTTCGCTCACGGACATAAGGCTCTTCACAAACACGGGTTGGGAAGTGCGCTGATCCGTCATGGCCATCTCCAGCCAGAAAGCCGGCTTGGCGTCCACATCTTCCTTCCCTACGATGATGATTTCCATCTGGTTTTTCTTCCCATCTTTCGTAATCTCGTAGGCCGCGCCGGTTCCCACCACGGGGTGCCAGATCCCGCTCAGCGTGGGAGTCCTGGGTCCGAACATCTGCGCCGCGAGCGGCACCGCCAAGGCGAGCGTGGCGAGCATCACAAACATCTGTCTCAGTTTCATAAACGTTTGCCCCTTTCCAGCATTCGATTCATGGCCTGAATAGCAATCGGCCGATTTCCGCAAACCGGCATTCTCGGTTCACCGAAGTTTTTTCCGCGACGATTTTACCGGCAGGCGCTGGTATTCCTCCCGGTCAAAGCCGGCAATAATCGTATCGCCTGCCACGAGTGTCGGCAAGGTGCAACTATCGAGATCGTCCGTAAGAATACGCAGGTATTCGGGGTTGGCGCGAACGTCCCGCTCTTCAAAGGAGATCCCCCGTGACTGCAAGAAGCTCTTCGCCTCGACACACGCACCACAGCCGGGTTCCGTGTAGAGATGAATCTCCATTTGCAAAAGTTTCCAAAAAGTGGGCCGGTCCCCCTTGTATCAGAATCAATCGCAGGGGCGCAATTAAATTTGCGCGCCGGGTTGCGCACCTGTGCAAAAGAGATACGTGGTTTTGGGAATGGTCAGAAGCTCAGATTACTCATAGGCGAGCGCGTCCACCGGATCATTTTGCGCCGCGCGCAGGGCGGGATACATCGCGCCGGCAATCGCTCCGCCAATCGTCAGCAGGATTGCGCGGACAATCCATCCGCCCTCGATGGCAATTTGAAGCGTGGGCGACGTCCTGTGCAAAATGGCGACGACGCTGTACGTGCAAAGCAATCCGCAGACCACGCCCAGCGCAACCATCACCATAGTCTCGCCCAAAATCATCCAGCAAATTTCCAGGCGGGAGGATCCGAGCGCTCTGAGAACGCCGATGTCCCGCGTGCGCTCAAACACCATCGTGTGCATCGTGAGGAGCACCACCAAAAAGCTGATGGCCACCCCGAGCATGACAAACGAGCGAATAAAGGGCTTTAGTTCCGGCAAGTTGGAGGAACTCATCAAGGTGCTGTATTCGGCCATCGAACGAATTTTGTAAGTGGGAAGCAGCCTGACGAGTTCGGCGCGCGCGACATCGGTGTCGCCCTTGCTGCGCACATAAAACATCGAGGCTCGGCCTTCCGCGCCCGCAATGTCCTGCGCTGTCTTTATCGGAATGAAGAAACGCGCCCCCTTGCCGTGGAGCACGATGCCGGAGATGGTGAATTCGTGGCCGAGAAGAATCGCCCTTTGGCCCACGCGTAACTTACGAGACCGCGCCGCGAGATCGTCGGCGATGGCCTGGTCCGGCTGCTGGAATGGACCGCCCGATAGAAACGTGAAGCCCTTGCTGAGGCCGGCAAACCGGTCGTAATCAATACCGTAGACCACTCCCAAATTTTTCTGATCGACGACAATGAACACCGGCGCCACTTCGTCGACTCCCGGCAAGCTCGCAATCTTTTCCGAGAGGGACTCGGACATGACGGCGCTTGAAAATGCAAAAAAAATGGACGAGTTGGGCGGCTGCACGATGATGTCGGCGCCCACTCCTTCGGCGCGCGTGCGCCAGTCGGTCAATGCGCCCGACGTCAGGCCCGCAATCAACAGAACGAGAAACACTTGCAGGGCGAGCGCAGCGACGCTCAGGGCGGAGCGCAGCGGGCGCACGCCCAGATTGCTCCACAGCAGGTGCCAGATCACAAATCCTTTGTATGGTTTTTCTTCCATCTGCAAAATTCCGCGCGATGTTCCCCGGGCTTCTAATCTAACACCGCGCTCGAAATAATCAAAGCAACGCCGCTCGGCTCGCACGCCAGAAGTTTTCAACAGTTTTGTTGAAAAGTGTGTGGAAAAGGGGAATCAAAAGCGCGTAGGCCGCGCTAAACACGACGCTTGATGCTGTTTGCACAAAGATGAAGCACTTTTTTTCAGAAATTCGAGTGGATCTGAAATATCAAAACTCATTTTTAGACGGAACATGCCGGACTGAGAAAAATTCTCGCGCCTAAAAAATCGAAGAGGAAAGAGTAGCCGGCAGGATTCCTGCTTCAATACCATTTGGGAGGACGCACGAGCGTGATGTTGATCGTCTGCTCCGTCTGGTTGATGTCGTAATACTCACCGTAAGTCTTCCAGCCCTCGGCAATCACTTGGATCACGAATTTTCCAGGCGGGATCACCGGCACGTGGCATACCCCGGACTGGTTCGTCTTCAAATTCATCTCGATCTTCTTGTCCTTGCCGTGCTTGTGCTCCTCAACGTACCGGACGTAGACGCTGGCGCTGTCTATGGGCTTCTTATCCTCTCCCCCGGTGACGACGATCGTCAGCCGCACGTCCGTCGAAGCGGCGTCCGATTTCGCTTTTGCATCCGCATCCTTATCCTGGCCGTGAGCAACCATCGTCGTCAGCAGGATCAAGAACGAAACCACGCGCAGCGAAATCTTTACGGAGCTCGACGCACTCCTCATTGTGGGCACCCGGCGATAAGAGCTAAGGCGAGCATTGGATGTCACATTTTTGCCCTTTTTGCAGGAATCCGCAAGTCCATCGCAAGCCCATCGCATTGACTCCGTCTCGGTCCTGAGCTAATTTCGATCCGCGGAACATTTGGCGCAACCCTCGAGCGTCAGGACCCTTGGCCGAAAACCCGTAGACATTCGCACCGAACGGAAAAAATTTTGGCCAACGGCAAGCGACCGCGGCCAACCTCAAGGAGATTTCTTCATGGGATTCGCAACCGATGCCATTCATGTTGGCCAGGAGCCCGATCCGTCGACCGGCGCCATCGTCGCGCCGATCTATCAGACTTCGACCTACGTCCAGGAAGAGCTCGGAAAGAACAAGGGTTACGACTATGCAAGGACGTCGCACCCGAATCGCCGGGCTCTCGAGCGGACCGTGGCCAAGCTGGAAGGCGGCAGCGCGGCGTATGTCTTTACGTCCGGCATGGCCGGCATCGATTCCGTTTTTCGTCTCCTAAGGCCCGGCGATCACGCCATCATCTCCGAGGCCGTCTATGGAGGCGTCATCCGCCTCACGACGCAGTTCCTGGTGCAATGGGGGCTGGAGTTCAGTTTCGTGGATACTTCCTCGGCTGAGCGGGTGGAAAAAGCCATTAAGCCCAACACCAAGATGATTTACGTCGAGACGCCCACGAATCCCACCATGTGCGTCACCGACATTGCCGCGATTGCCAGGATTTCCACGGCACGCAACGCCACCCTCGTCGTCGATAACACCTTCTTGAGCCCCTACTTGCAATCGCCCATCGCGTTGGGAGCGCACATCGTCGTCCACTCGATGACGAAGTATTTGAACGGGCACAGCGACGCCGTGGGCGGCTCGGTCATTCTGACGCGCCCCGCCGACGCGGAGAAAATCTACTTCCTGCAACGCTCCACTGGTGCGGGACTCGCGCCGATGGATTGCTTTCTGGTGTCGCGCGGAATCAAGACCCTGGCTGTGCGCATGAAGCAGCACGACGCCAACGGCCGGGCCGTCGCGCGCTTCCTTGAAGACCATCCCCGCGTGAAACGTGTCCTCTACCCCGGGCTGCCTTCTCATCCGCACCATGACGTGGCCGTGCGCCAGCAGCGCGGATTCGGCGCCATGATTTCCTTCGACGTCGTCACCATGGAAAATGCGCGCACCGTTCTCAATCACTTGAAGCTGTGCTCGCTTGCGGAAAGCCTGGGAGGAGTGGAAACGCTCATCTCTCATCCGGCAACCATGACGCACTCCTCGGTCCCAGCCGAAGTACGCCAGCGGATCGGCATCACGGACGGGCTGATACGCATCTCCGTCGGAATTGAAGACGTGGAAGATTTAATTAACGATCTCGATCAAGCTCTGCGAAAGATCTGATTCGCTTTTAAGTAGAACAGGCTTCAGCCTGTTGGTTTCTGATGCCCTAAGTTAATCAAAACCAACAGGCTGAAGCCTGTTCTACTCAAGCCACGCGAGGTAGGCGCGCGATCCCGCCGCAATCGGCAGCGCGATAAATTCGGGGACTTCGTAAGAGTGGAGCCGCTCGACGGCTGCCTGCAACTTCGCCAGCCGTTTTCGCGACGTCTTGATGAGCAACAACCGTTCCCGCGCGGACTCCACTTTCCCCTTCCAGCGATAAATGGAAGTGACTGCTCCGGGCAGGATGTTCACGCACGCGGCAAGGCGCTCTTCGACGATGGCGCGCGCGATGCGCCTCGCTTCCGCAACGCTCGCGCATGTCACTAGGACCATATATTTGTCAGTCAAAGAATCCTCCCGGACCGTTACTCTTTCTCGCCTCCGGTATTTCCCTGATGTCTCCTGCTTGCATGGCAGGCTACAATACCTGCCCGAGGCGGGAAACATTTTATTCGTGAAATGACGGCGACGATCAAATTTGGGACTTCAGGTTGGCGCGCGATCATCGCGGAAGATTTTACTTTCGCGAACGTTCGACTCGCCACGGCGGCGATCGCGGAGCACGTGCGGAGCCGCAAACCGAACTCGACATTGATTGTCGGCCACGACACGAGATTCTTTGCCGAGGAATTCACACGCACCGCCGCGGAAATTCTCCGCGAGTACGGCATTAACGTGTTGCTGTGCGACGGGCCCACGCCGACCCCGGTGATCGCCCACGAAATCCTGCGGCGCAAGGTGGATGGAGCGATCAATTTCACGGCCAGCCACAATCCTGCCGAGTATCAAGGCCTGAAATTCACCGGCCCTGACGGCGGACCGGCGCTTCCCGAAGTCACGCACGATATCGAAGCGCGCGCCGCCAAACTCGGCGAACGAGCCCCCGCCAAGCCGAACGACAAGCCATTTGAGAAAATAGATCCTCGAAATTTTTATCTCGATCGCATCGCCCAGCTGGTGAATTTCAAATCGCTTGGCGTCGCGAAATTGAGCGTCGTGACCGATGCGCTTCACGGATGCGGCGCCGGATACCTGGATCGGGCCCTCTCGACGCATGGCGTCAATGTGCAGGCTCTGCGCACGGATCGGGACGTGCTCTTCGACGGATCGGGGCCTGATGTCTCCGACGAAAATCTGCGGCCCTTGCGCGAAGCCGTGCTCGCGAAAAAAGCGGCGGTTGGACTTGCCACCGACGGCGACGCCGACCGCTTCGGCATCCTCGACTCCGACGGGACATGGATGCAGCCGAATCACATCCTCGGCCTGCTATACGATTACCTCGTCGAAACGCGCGGGTGGAAAATGCCCGCGGCGCGCAGCGTGGCCACTTCGCACCTGATGGACGCGGTCGCCCAATTTCACAGCACGACGGTGATTCAGACTCCCGTGGGATTCAAGTACATCGGCAAATTGATCGAGCAGGACAAGATCGCGATCGGCGGAGAAGAAAGCGCGGGTTTGACGATCCGCGGCCACGTGCCGGAAAAAGACGGTATCCTCGCATGCCTGCTCGTCGCGGAAATGATCGCAGTCCGGCGTGCTTCTCTTGCGGAGCAGTTGCGCGCGCTGTTCAAGCGAGTGGGCCGCGAATTCTGGCCGCAGCGCGCGAATCTTCACTTGCCCGATGATGTAAAATTGAAAGCGGTGAGCCGGCTCAAAGCCGACTTCCCCACGTTTCTGGGACGGCGCGTCAAGAGCCTGGACCGCACCGACGGCGTGAAAATGGAATTCGCCGACGGATCGTGGGTCCTGCTGCGGCTTTCCGGCACCGAGCCGCTGATGCGCGTGTACACCGAGGCCGCGACGCTCGAAGAGTCGTCGAAAATCGCAAACGAAACGCAGGCCTGGGTCATGGACTCCACGCAGGAAGCGAAGGCATGATGACGCTGAAGCAAATTCGCAATATTTCCCCGAGCGATGCCGGCGCGTATCTGCGGAGACACATGCGGCAAATTCTGGGCCTCGCGCTCTTCGCCCTGCTGGTGCACGACGTTTTCGGCCCGCACGGGTTCATTGCCATGCGCCGCACGCAGATGGAAATCGAACAGATCCGCGAGCAGATCGGCAAGATGAACGACGAAAACAAGTCGCTGACCGAGCAAGTCAACTCACTGAAGACCGATCCCAAATCCATCGAACGCATCGCGCGGGAAGAAATGGGCCTGGCGCGTCCCGGAGAGATGATTTTTAAGCTCCCCGATTCACCAAAGTCACCCTCCAAGTAGCGCAAGTTTCGGTCTGAGAGTTTTTGGCCTTCATTCGTCGAAATTCTTGCAGGACAATTTCACAGACTGAAGAGGCTGCGGAAAAAAGTATGTTTGTCATTCTGAGCGAAGCGAAGAATCTCTCTGTGCATTGGACTTAAATCGAAGAGAGATTCTTCGCTTCGCTCAGAATGACACCAAAACCGAGTTTTTCCGCAGCCTCGGAAGTCTGTGCTACCGGGTTTTCATGTCCGCGCCGCGCCGCGAATCAGCGCCAACATTTGCGGCTTCCACTTGGGAAACCGGTTGCGAACCGAGGCGAGCACTGTCATCGCCACAAAAATAACAATCAACCCAAGCGTTGCCGTCCCAATCCCCACGCGATGCCTGGGCACAATGGAAAGCCCGCCGTAAACGAATTCGATGTGCACCCAGTAAACCAGCAGCGAGCACTTACCCATTTCGATCAGCGGGCTAAAGCCCCACTCCCCGGCTCCCCAACGGCACCATGCGTAAGCCAGGAAGAGAATGATCATGACGATTCCCACGCGAACCAAAAAGAAATTCGGGCTGGTGTGCCAGAAATCATAAACGCCGTAAAGGTGCACGGGACGCGCATCAAGCCACAATCCCAGCGCGATGAGCGCAGTCCCGCTCATTCCGGCCAACGCCAGCGCCCGTGCTTCGTTTTTTCGCGCCCATTCGGATAACAAAAGCGAACCAACCGCCAACCCTGCAAACGCAAACGCGGCCCACGGAAAAATGGGGAACAGCCAGGGTTGCGGCTTGTCAAACGTGTGAACGCCGTTGATGTAGGATTGGAGCCACCATGCGAGCGAGTGCGGACGCCAACTGGTCCACAGCGGCGGAGTAAAGATCGCGATGGCAGCCGCGCAAATGACCGCTGTCACGATCGTCGCTCGCCGCAACTGTCGCGGGTCCGCAGCGCCTCCGGCCGCGGCGACCCGGCATGCGACGCCCATCATCATGAGCGACACTCCGATCACGTTCAACACGTCCACGCGCAGCAGGTCCGTCCACGGCGCCCCGGGCTGGCCGAGCAGAAATTCCTGGAGACGGAAAAGCAGGCCGAGAAGAAATATTTCTCCGCCGCGCAGAATCGTCGTGCGAGCGATTTCATCCGCGGATACACCCTTCTGGCGAAGTTTGTCCGTGACCAGCGCGAAGGAGATGCCCGCAAGAAAAAGAAAAAGTGGCGCGGGCAGCGTGCCGCCAAGCTGCGACAGCTTGAAGAATCCGCTGTCACGAGCGGCCCCGCCGAGCCAGGAATCGTAGCAATGCGTCTGGAACATCACGAGGCACGCGAGTCCCCTCAGCCAGTCGATGTAGGCAATTCGTTTTGTGGTTTTCTCGGCCATCAGCGTCATCAATCCGTGCGATACACTATCCTGCCATGCCCGGGGAACGCCAGCTATCGGTTTGGACCGCGCTCGCCTTGTGGGCAGCAGCCGTCGCTGGAACTGCCGTCTACGGCGCATGGCACGGATACAGCGGGCGCGCCTACGCCGTCACTCTGTGCGTCCTGGCCTTTTTCCTCGCGATTCAGTTGCTCTTTGCCGCCGGAAATCTCGGCGAACGATTTGCGCGCCGCGCCGGCTCGCACCGCGGCGTGCTGATTGCC
Source organism: uncultured Acidobacteriota bacterium (assembly GCA_963768275.1). Lineage (GTDB taxonomy): Bacteria > Acidobacteriota > Terriglobia > Acidiferrales > UBA7541 > Palsa-360. The sequence goes on along the minus strand of CAVYHH010000002.1, from coordinate 68,313 downwards.
GTCGTACCATTTCTTGCATACCTGATTTATCTGGCGGGGACAAATAGTTTCACATGGTGGCGTGCCGCGCTTGCCGCTGCTTACACTTTGGCGCCCGTCCTCCTCACGATTTCCGCGGGCACATCGAAACCGGGCGCATGGCAGGACTACATCGCCATGCTCGCGATTTTTCTTCCGTTAAAGTTGCGATTGCTCAATGTCCTCTGGCCTTTCGGCGGACCGACAATCGGCTACGCGGACACGATGCTCCTCGCCATCAGCGTAGCTCTGGCCACTTTCCTCTTCGTGCGCCAATTCGACGGCGTCGGCTTACAACATCGTCTGGGGACGCGACGCGGTTCTATCCGTCCTGCTTCACTTCGCATTGCTCGCCCTAATAGTGATCCCGCTAGGCACGGCACTGCACTTCATCAAATTCGATCCCGCGCAGGCTCACTGGAAATCCTTGCCCGCCGATGCGATTTCTATTTTTCTTCTGACCGCATGGCCCGAAGAATTATTGTTTCGTGGATTGCTGCAGAATTCTCTCTCTCGCACACTATCAAGCGAAACTGGCGGATGGGTCACTGCCTCCGTTGTTTTCGGCCTCGCTCACATCACCAACAATGGCGTCTTCCCAAACTGGCGCTACGCCATCCTCGCGACGATAGCGGGAGTTTTTTACGGCCGCGTGTGGCGCAAGACGAACAGCATCTTTACTTCCGCCATCGTGCACACGCTGGTGGACACGATTTGGCATCTGGCGTTTCGCACGTTGTAGTACGGGTTGAGTGGCACAGGCTTCAGCCTGTGCCACTTTTATGTCGGATGAAATGAGTCTTAGCGCACCACTCCAGAGAGCGGGCTCGATGCCGAAGCATAGAGTTTTTTCGGCATGCGTCCCGCAAGAAACGCCTTGCGCCCCGCCGACACCGCTTCGCGCATCGCCTCGGCCATGACGACCGCGTCTTGCGCCTCGGCAATCGCCGTGTTCATCAGGACGCCGTCCGCGCCCAACTCCATTGCGACGGCGGCGTCCGACGCCGTGCCGACGCCTGCGTCCACGATCATGGGCACTTCGGTGATGCGCTCGCGCAGGATGCGCAAGTTCGCGTGGTTCTGAATCCCCATGCCGGAACCGATCGGCGCGCCGAGCGGCATCACTGCCGCGGCGCCCGCATCGATCAGCTTGCGCGCGACCACCAGGTCATCATTCGTATAGGGCAACACGACGAAGCCTTCTTTCACCAGGATCTGTGTCGCGCGAACGAGTTCCTCCGTGTCCGGGAACAACGTCTGCTGGTCACCGATCACTTCCAGCTTCACCCAGTTCGACAGGCCCACTTCCCGGCCCAGGCGCGCCGTGCGAACGGCTTCGTCCGCCGAGTAACATCCGGCCGTGTTCGGCAGAATAAAAATCTTTTCGCGGTCGATGTAGTCGAGCAACGATTCCTTCGTGCGGTCGGTCAAATTCACGCGCCGCACCGCCACCGTAACCATGTCCGCGCCGGAAGCCACGTGCGCTCGAGTCATTTCCTGAAAGCTGCGGTATTTTCCCGTGCCTACAATCAGGCGTGATCGAAACGCGCGCCCGGCAATCACCAGTTCATCGCTCATCTTCCATCTCCTCGATTGATTGTAACTCGCTCCGGCAAAGTAGCACAGGCTTCAGCCTGTGGGGTTTTGGCCTTGCATAGACTAAAACCCACAGGCTGAAGCCTGTGCTACTAAACCCCGCTACGTTCCTGCGGCGCCTCCGCATACAGCTCTTCGATGATTTTCGAGTAGCGTTCCGCAATCACGCGGCGCTTGAGCTTCAGCGTGTACGTCAACTGTCCGCCGTCAAATGTGAAATCATGATCGAGCAGCGCAAATCTCTTGATCGTCTCGTATTGCGCGAGTTTCGCGTTCAACTGCGCCACTTCCCTGCCGATCAGTTCATGAACCCAGGGATCGGCGGCGATTTGTTCATGCGACGCAAACGTCCGGCCCTGCACGCGCGCGGCGGCCTCCACGTTCGCGAAATTCGGCACGATCAGAGCCGCGATGAATTTATGCGCGTCCCCCACGAGCACAGCGTTCAGAATCAGCGGATTCACCTTCAACAAATTCTCAATGGGTTGAGGCGCGACGAATTTTCCCGCCGCCGTCTTGAACAAATCCTTCTTGCGGTCGGTCACGTAGAGGTAGCCTTCTTCGTCCAGGCGCCCGATGTCGCCGGTCGCCAGCCAGCCATCCGGTGAAATCACGGCGCTGGTATCCTCAGGCTTCAAATAATAGCCTTTCATGACGCACGGCCCCTGCACGAGAATCTCGCCGTCCTCCGCGATCCGCACGCTTACATGCTCGATGGGCCGACCTACACTGCCTACTTTATTCGCGCCAGGATAATTCGCGCTCACCACCGGCGAAGTTTCCGTCAGGCCGTATCCCTGATAGACAGGCACGCCCACGGCCCAGAAGAATTCGGCAAGTTCGCGGGCAAGCGGTCCTCCGCCGGAAATGAATGCGCGGAAGCGGCCGCCGATTCCTTCGCGGATTTTGGAATAGACGATGCGGTCCGCAATTTTCCAACGCAGATGCAGCCAGGACGGTGCCTCTTCGCCGTACGCTTTCCAGCGGACCGCTTCCTTGGACACGCGCATAGCCCAGTCGAAAATCCGGCGCTTCGATCCAGTCGACGCGTGCCCCTTTTGCATGACATTGGCATACAGCTTTTCAAAAACGCGTGGGACCGCGGCGGCGAGTGTGGGATGAACTTCCAGGAGGGCCTGCGGCAAGTCGTCCATGCGCTCGACGTAAGCCACAGAAACCCCATGAAACAAATACGCGTACGAAGTAACCCGCTCATACACGTGCGAGAGTGGCAGAAAGCTGACCGCCGTATCGGCGGGTACCATGTGATAAGGCTCGACCGAAGTTTGTTCGTTCGAGCTGAGATTATTGTGCGTGAGCATCACGCCCTTCGGCTCGCCCGTCGTGCCAGAGGTATAGATGATGGTGGCAACTTGGTCGGAGGTCACGCGAGCGGCTCGGAGGCGGTATTCGGCAATCGCAGCGTCTCCGGTCGCGGCCACCAAGGTTTCGTAGCGGAGAATGTCCTCGCCGAGATCGGGGGGCGCGGCGGCGCAGATGATGTGCTTCACCGACTTGAGCCGGCTGCGGCACTCCAGCAATCGCCGCGCTTGCATCTCTCCCGCCACAATGACTACCTCGGCGCCGGAATGATTCAAGATGTAAACAATCCGGTCGGGTGATTCGTTGAAGTAGATCGGCACATCCGCAGCGCCGAGTCCTAGGATGGCGAAATCCGCAACGTGCCATTCCGGCCGGTTGGGCGCGAACAGTCCGACTCGATCGCCTGTCTTGACGCCGAGCTGCTCCAGCGCATTGGAAAGCCCGGCAATGCGCCGCAGGAATTCAGCTGACGAGGTTGGCTCCCAGCGGCCGTTGACGCGCAGCGACAATGCCCGCTCATTGGGCATCCGGTCGACCACGTTCAGCAGCTTTTCCGTGAGTGTCGCGTAGGGCATGGCGAACCAGAACATTACCGCACGATTCTCTGTACGCGCAATGAAACTTCATCAAGCGGCCCCCGCCGCCGTATCCCGTTGGCAAGTAGGCTGAGTCTGCGATCTTCCAATTGTGAGCCTAGTGGAAAATCTCGTATCATCGATGTGCACTCCACTACGGAAAGGCCGGATCGCGCGCTAGGTCACAATCCCATCGTAAGAAATCGATCCTGCGCAAATCCCCAGAACCTCATGAATCGTCTGATCGAATGTGTGCCAAATTTTTCCGAAGGGCGCGACCTGGCAAAGGTTGACGCGATCGTGGACGCCATGAGCGGCGTCGCGGGCGCGTGGGTCCTCGATCGCTCCGGCGATGCAGACCACAATCGTTCCGTGATCACGCTGGCCGGCAAGCCGGAAGCCGTTGCCGAAGCCGTGATTCGCGGCGCGGGAAAAGCCGCGGAACTCATCGACATGACGCGCCAAACAGGAGTGCATCCCCGCATCGGCGCGACCGACGTGATCCCGTTCGTCCCCCTAGAGGGTGTTTCCGTCGAAGAATGTGTCAAGCTCGCCCGGCGCGTTGGCCAGGAACTTTGGGACCGTTACCGCATCCCGGTTTATTTCTACGAGGCCGCGGCGACGCGACCCGAGCGCGTGAATCTGGAAAATGTCCGCAAAGGGCAATTTGAAGGCTTGCGCGAAGAGGCTCTGCGCGACCCCGACCGTTCGCCGGACATCGGCGAGCCGCGCCTTCACTCGACGGCGGGCGCAACCGCCGTGGGTGTCCGGAAGCTTTTAATTGCTTACAATATCTACCTGAATACGAGCGACGTCACGGTGGCCAGGGAAATCGCCCGCGCGATTCGCTCTTCGAGCGGAGGGCTGCGCCACGTCAAAGCCATTGGCGTGGAGATGAAGACGCGGGGGCTCGCCCAGGTTTCCATCAACTTGACGGACTTTGAGCAGACGCCTCTGCACCTCGTGTTCGAGATGGTCAAGCGCGAAGCCGAACGGCGCGGCTGCCGGGTGGCGGGAAGTGAGATCATCGGCCTCATTCCGCGCAAGGCCATCGAACTTGCGAGCGAAGACTACCTGCTGCTTGAGAATTTCTCTCCCGCGCAAGTGCTTGAGAATCGTTTAGCCGCGGTCGCTGGCATTCTGCCGCCCCTGCCAGCCAATTCGGCTGAGCCTACGGCAACGCTCCGACCCCTGGTGGAAACATTGCGCGAGGCCGTTCAAGAGCTTTCCGAGCGCGCTTTGGACGCCTCGCGAGAGGCCCTGCCCGAATCTCGATCCGCTAACGAACGCCGCGGACCCGAGCGCGCCGCCGAGGCCCATTTAGTAGCGGCCCTTGCTGCCGCCGACATTTATGAGCGGCTGGTACAACTCGAAACCATGTCCGCGCCGTCTATGCTGCTAGACTGGCTTGTGGTGAAACAAGCGGCGATCGCCGCCGCACGCGGCGCGCTGGAAAGCGCTGAGGCGCTTCTCCCCTCGTTACGAGATGCAGGCACGATTGCAAGAATAAAAACCGCTACGTCCGAAATTGAAGCAAAATTGTCAGGGAAGCCGGTAACCACGGGAAAATGATTCCCCCCATGGAATCGAATGTCGAATTGAACCTCGAATCGAACCTTTGGGAGCTTGGCAGGAGGAAGAAGAAGATGAAGACCGGAAAATTCATTTGGATCGCCGCTCTGATCGCCATTTTATCCATGCTGCCGGGGACAGCCCGCGCGGGCACCCTCGGGTCCGACATCCTCAGCATGTTCCCCAAGGAATCCGGTGAGCTCGCCTATGCCGACTTGAAGGAGGCGCGCCAATTTCCCTGGTTCACTCAGCTCAAGGAACAAATGCTGCCGGCAAAATTCCGCGAGTTCGAGACGTTCCTCGCATCGGCGGGCATCGACCCGAACTCTCAGGTGACGGAACTCGCCTGGGCGCTCGTACCAACCAAATCGACGGCAGATGGCGGCAGCGGATCCGTCCCGAGCACGGACCAGATTGTGGGGGTCGCACTCGGCCAATTTCAACCTTCGACAGCTGAGGCCTATTTCACTTCCAAGAAGCTGCCCATCGTGAAGGTTCGCACGTATTCGCTCTTCGCGTTTGGCGGCGGCAGCGGACCGAACGACCTCTTCTTCTTTTTCATCGATTCCAATACCGCGGCCTTTGGCCAGCGACAGCAACTCGAAAAAATGATTGGCGTGCGATTCGGAGAAGGCCAGGGCCTCTATGCGAATACGGACTTCTCTTCGCTCGTCAATTCAGCCAACGGCAGCGGAACCGTCTGGGCTGTCCTCAATCCGGCGTACACGCGCCTGGCCATGCAGCAACTCGTTCCGGAGGCTGCTCAATTCCCCGCCGCCGCGCAACTCACTTCCAAACTTAAAGCGATGACAATCAGCATCAAGGGAAGCAGCGGCGTCGACGCGACATTTGAAGCTGTCTGCGGTTCCACCGACGACGCCAACACGTTTGCCGCCCTGCTCCAGGCCGGACTCATGTACCGCAAATATCAAGTCGGAAACTCCAACCCGGACCTCGGCGCGCTCCTCGACAGCGCGCAAATTGTCCCTGCGGGAGACCGCCTCGACGTGAAACTTTCCCTCACCAACGATCAAATGCAGTCGCTGATCAAGCGCAATACGTTTGTGGTTGCGATGTAAGTGGCACAGCCACTCTTGGCTGTGCGCCTTTACAGCCCGCAGTCGGGCCCGAGTTCAACCTCAAGCCGATTCCAGCGAGCCAGAAGTGCGTTCAGAGTTACGCAGACAGCCGGGTCCCTCGCAGGCGCAGGGCGTTCGTAATCACTGAAACGGAGCTGAAGCTCATGGCCGCCGCGGCGATCATCGGGCTGAGCAAAAGACCAAAAAACGGATACAGAATACCTGCGGCGATCGGCACGCCAACCAAGTTGTAAACAAACGCGAAGAATAAATTCTGCTTGATGTTGCTCATCGTGGCGCAGCTCAAGGCGCGCGCGCGCACGATGCCGCGGAGGTCGCCCTTGATCAGCGTGACTCCGGCGCTCTCCATCGCGACGTCCGTGCCTGTGCCCATGGCGATTCCGACTTGCGCCTGCGCCAGCGCAGGCGCGTCGTTGATTCCGTCGCCGGCCATGGCGACGAAACGGCCTTCCCCTTGCAGCCGCTTCACGACGCTGGCCTTTGCTTGCGGCAAAACTTCAGCCACGACTTCGTCAATCTGGAGTTTTCTGGCAACGGCTTCGGCCGTCGTCCGGCTGTCGCCAGTCAGCATCACGATGCGAATACCGTCTGCGTGCAATTGACGAATCGCTTCGGGAGTCGTTTCTTTGATGGGATCGGCGACAGCGACGAGCCCCGCGATTTTCCCGTCCACGAGCACGAACATCACGGTCTGCCCGTCCGCACGCAAGGCTTCTGCTTTCGCGGCAAGCGTCCCGGCATCGGCATGCAGTTCTTCGAGAAGCTTTTGATTTCCGAGCGCGACGGAGCGGCCCTCGACTCGCCCGCGAACGCCCCGGCCCGTGAGCGATTCAAACGCCTCCGCTGAACTTCCGAGTGAGACGCCGCGATCCTCCGCGCCCTTGACGATCGCCGCAGCCAGCGGATGCTCGCTGCCGCGCTCGAGCGTCGCCGCAAGCCGCAGCAGTTCGCTCGCAAGTAAACCCTCGGCGGGCTCGACCGAAATAAGTTGCGGCTTGCCTTCGGTGAGCGTGCCGGTCTTGTCCACGACCAGCGTGTCCACCTTGCGCATCAGTTCGATGGCCTCGGCGTTTTTGAACAGCACGCCGAGCGATGCGCCCCTGCCCATCGCCACCATGATTGACATCGGCGTAGCCAGTCCCAGCGCGCACGGGCACGCAATAATCAACACCGCGACGGCGTTGACCAGGGCATGCGCCAGGCGGGGATTTGGTCCCCACAACGCCCAGACCACGAACGTCAGTGCGGAAATTCCTACAACGATTGGAACGAAATATCCTGCAACAACATCGGCGAGCTTCTGAATCGGCGCGCGGCTGCGCTGCGCTTCGCCGACCATTCGCACGATTTGCGCCAGCAATGTTTCCGAACCGACTCGCTCCGCGCGCATCACGAGAGAACCAGTGCCGTTCACGGTCGCTCCGGTGACGCGCGTTCCTTTGAATTTTTCGACGGGGATCGGCTCGCCGCTGATCATCGATTCATCGACGCTGCTCGCGCCTTCCAGCACGACGCCGTCCACCGGGATTTTTTCGCCGGGACGCACACGCAAAGTGTCGCCGGATTTCACCTCGTCGAGCGGGGCATCCACTTCCGATCCATTGCCGCGAATCAATCGCGCAGTCTTTGGCGCAAGTCCAAGAAGCGCCTTGATCGCCGCGCCCGTCCGGCTTCTCGCGCGCAATTCCATCACTTGCCCGAGAAGCACCAGCGTCGTGATGGCCGCGGCCGCTTCAAAATACACGGCAACTTCGCCGCCTTCGCCGCGAAAGGAGGCCGGGAAAATTCCGGGAAACAGCACGCCCACGACGCTGAATCCGTACGCCACGCCGGTTCCCAAACCGATCAGCGTAAACATGTTCAAATTGCGAGTGATGAGCGATCGCGCGCCGCGCACAAAGAACGGCCAGCCGCCCCACAAAACAACCGGAGTCGCGAGGATAAATTCGAGCCACTGCCAAGCCTTTGGCGAAGCGAACTGCATTAGCGCTGAAAGGCCAGGCACGATATCCGCCATGGCCACAACCAGAATCGGAATCGTGAGCGCCACAGAGACCCAGAATCTGCGGGTCATACTCGCAAGCTCGGGATTTTGCTCCTCCTCCACGCTGACCGTTCTTGGCTCCAGCGCCATTCCACAAATCGGGCAGGACCCCGGCGCGTCCCGCACGATTTCCGGATGCATCGGGCAGGTGTATTCGGTCTTGGTCACAGGAAGCGCAGCAACGAGAGGTTCCAGTGCCATTCCGCACTTCGGGCAGTCCCCCGGTCCTTGCTGGCGTACTTCGGGGTCCATCGGGCACGTGTATTCGTTCGAGGCAACTTTGCGCGCTGCGGGCGGGATCACCGCAATTTTCACAATCGGTTGTGGAGCGCCAGGGGCAGGTGCAGGCGCTATCTGCACCGGTTGCGTGGACATCGGTACAATTCCGACAAGGGTCTTCGGCCTCAGGTATTTTGCAGGGTCGGCGCTGAATTTCGCTTTGCAGCCTGCGCAGCAAAAATAGTAGGTCTTCCCTGAATGTTCGTGCGTGGCTTTCGCCCGCGAAGGGTCCACCGTCATTCCGCAAACGGGATCTTTTTCCATGGAGCCGGCGTTAGTATTTTGCGTTTCCATAACTTCCCTATCTCGAATGCAGGTCCATCAAGTTCAACAACTCTTCGTACATCGCTTCCGCGCGGCCCGGCGCCGTGTCGCGAATGGCCTCGGAGGCGCAATGGCGCAGATGATTCTTCATCAGGGCGCGCCCTACGGAGCGAAGTGCCTCTTGCGCCGAAGAAATCTGCACGAGGATGTCTGCGCAGTAGCGGTCTTCTTCCACCAAGCGCTGCAAACCGCGCACCTGCCCTTCAATTCTGCGCAGCCGTTTCAAGTTCGACGACTTGATTTCCGGATCGACGGCCAGGGCTTTCCTGCTCTTCTCGTGCGCGCCGCAGCCGCAAGTCGCCGCCCGCCGAATCATTTGAGTATTTCTCGCTGACATAAGATCTCCACCTATTTCCTTTCCCCTCCCTTTTCTACTATACCCCCTCCCCCTATGTCAAATGCGCAGCTCATTCGTAGCGCCGGCATCTTGCCGGCAGGATTGGAGTGCGTGAGTTTGACGCAGAGCCGGCGGGAGCCGGCGCTACAGAAACCAGGCAATCACCCCGTTAGAATTTCTTGGAAAGTGAGCAGGTATCTAGCCCCTCGTCCAGCTGCTATAATGCGCTAATGACGCTCATGGAGATTACCTACGAATTGCAATCGCGGCTGCAGCCCGAGCAATTGCGGGCGCTCGCCAGCTTCGCCAACACCTACGGATTGCGCCGTTTTCGCGTGGACGAACAAGCCAACCGGCTTTCGTTCGAGTACGACGCTTCGCGGCTAAAAGAGACGGAAGTCGAGCACGTGCTCAGGCAAGCGAAAATACCAGTGTTGCGGCGCGTGGAACCAGTTGGAACGGTATCGCAGATTTAGGCGGCTGCGGGGATTGCCTGTGCGGTGTTGGATCCGAGTGAGTCGCGGGCCCCAAGGTGAAATTAAAAAAGATGGGGGCCCTTGCTTGGGAACAAGAGCCCCCTAAGACGCATTCCGTTTCCCGGCCTTTTTTTGACCGGGGCGTGGGGTCATCCATCCTAGCTTCCCTCTCAGAGGCAGGTGGGAACGACCAGCACTCGTCCTTGAGCAAGCCCCTTCCCCCTCGCTCGCAGACTTGTGAAAGTCGTCTATCGGAATGCGTCCACGTTTTTTTGATAGTGCACGCGGCGGGCCAGTCCTCCGCGTATCTCCCGTCTCAAGATTGTCTTATTTTTGTTGATCTTCCGGCCAAGCCTCTCGCGTTTTCTCGCCCTCACCAGTCCCGAAAATCCTGTTTCGGGAGAGTGCTCTCCCACCTCGGGAATCATTCCTTTCTTTCCAATTAAATTCTCCTTCATTTGCTTAACGAACCATCGAAAGATGAAATTGCCATCTCGAATGACTACGCATTTCCGATTCGGTCATGGCTTCGCGGGTAATCTACGCGCCCGCCCGCCAGTCCGATGTTGCGCGCGAGCCAGGCAAGCCCGACCCTCATCCCATATTGAAACAAGGCGTATTGGAATTTCCTTAGATGACTGATATTTCGCACTGAACGCGTAAGACTTAGCGGCGCCTATCCATTGCGATTTGGAACTTCGCGTGCCCCATATTTCGCCGAGGAATTGCGCATGAAGCGTAAGAAGCTTGGGGAAATTCTGCACGACCGTGGGCACATATCCGCAGGAGACCTTCAGCAATTATTCAAAGAGCAAGAAGGCAAAATAGTTCGCCTGGGCGAACTGATCCTGGAGCGCGGCCTGGTAGACAAGCACACCTTAGTGAAAGCCCTGGAAGAGGTTTCCCGAGTACCGTATCTGGATTGCTCGAAGGTTCAATGCGATGACGCTGTTCTTCAATCCATTCCCAAGTCCATGGCGGTTCGTTTGGATATTCTTCCCGTTCGTCTGGAGCAATCCCGGTTGATTGTGGTGATGGCGGAGCCGCAGAACGTAGCCACGATCAATGAGCTGCGATTTTCTTGCGGCAAGGACGTCTCCCCGCGGTTTGGATTTCGCGCCGAAATTCAATCCGCGATTGTGCGGAGCTATGACCACATTGTGAGCACCGCGCCAGCCCGGCAAGCAGCGTACGAGGGCCCACTGGAACCCGGCATCGAAATGGAATTCATTTCGACCAGTTCCCGCCAGGCCAATCGGGAAGCCATTCAGGAAATTCAAGCGGAACTCAATCAGAGACGGACGCCCGCAGTCCAATTGGTGTCGGAAATCATCAAGATGGCCATGGCCAAACAGGCCAGCGACATCCATATTGAGCCGCAGGCCACACTGACCGTCGTGCGGATCCGAGTGGATGGAGTTTTACGCGAATTGGAAACCGTCGCGCGGAACATTCAAAACTCTCTGGTGTCGCGAATCAAGATTCTCTCCGACATGGACATTGGGGAGCGCCGGGCCCCGCAGGATGGCCGCTTCATGGTCGCGGTGGGCCAGCGACGGGTGGATATGCGCGTGTCGACGCTGCCGACACAATACGGAGAGAAAGTTGTCATGCGGCTGCTGGAGGCCTCGGCCCCGATATTGAGTCTTGCCGACCTGGGATTCCCTCCCGACGTAGCAGACCGGATGCGCCAGTTGATCGCTCAGCCTCAGGGAATGTTGTTGGTGACCGGGCCGACGGGCTCGGGCAAGAGCACGACACTGTATTCCGCCCTGAATCTTTTGCGCAAGCCGGCTGTGAATATCGTTACCGTGGAAGACCCCGTGGAATACGCTCTCCCGGGAATCAACCAGGTGCATGTGAATACTCGTGCCGGACTGACCTTTGCGAGTTGCCTGCGCTCGATCCTGCGGCAGGACCCCAATGTCATCATGGTTGGGGAAATTCGCGATCTGGAAACCGCTGAAATCGCCATGAAAGCCGCGCAGACCGGGCACATGGTCCTGTCCACGCTGCATACCAACGATAGTATTTCCGCCGTGGCCCGCTTGCTCGATCTTGGGATCCCCGAATATTTGATCGCGTCCTCGGTGACAGGAATCCTGGCCCAGCGGCTACTTCGCAAGCTTTGCGCCTGCCATAGCTACAAACAAGTCGCGCCGGACTACGGCGAGCGCCTCGCGGCGGCGGGCTGGATGCAGCCGCCGGACCGTATCGCCTGGCCGGAGGGCTGCACCGCTTGCGACCACACCGGGTACAAGGGCCGAGTGGGGATCTATGAGTTGCTGACGGTTGACGAATCGATTCGCGCCGTTCTGCGCGGCGGGTATAAACCTGAACTCGTTCGAACGGCGGCTCGTGCCGCCGGAATGCGCCGGATGCAGGATGACGCCTTGGAAAAAATTCAGGCAGGCGTGACCACGCTGGAAGAGGTCGTTCGCGTCGTCCCAATGGAAGCATTGTCTAACTCCGGATGTGAACGGTGCGGATACGAGTTGCCACCCGCTTACCGCTTCTGCCCTTATTGTGGAACCCGGCGCGGGCCTGTTGGGCCTGATTCTAACGCCGGGTCATCGCTGCAAGTCGCGGAAAGGGTCCTTTCTTGACAAAGCGCGCAGGCACCGAGGCTCCAACCATGCCCGCTCGCCGCGAACCACGAATCCAGCATCTGTGCGAGCTCCATCTAAGCTACGAAGGCGGAGGACACGAGATTTCAATCCGCCCACCCGACCTCAGCCCGCACGGGATGTTCGTGAACACTTCGACACATTTTCCGGAAGGAGCTGTCGTAAACCTCCGATTTCGCTTGACGCAGTCGAAGGTCGAAGTTCAGACTCGTGGCGAAGTGCGCTATTGCCTCCCTGGTATAGGGATCGGCGTCGAGTTCGTGGGACTCGGGGCCGAATCGGTTCGAGCAATCGAGAAGGAACTAGGAGCTTTTTCCAGGTCTCGCCACCCTAAAAAGAGAAAATAGGGGCGTCCGGGAAGGCTCGTAATCCACTACAGGACTGCGACTTACAAGAAACTCAGCCTTTTATCCGGGAGCTACCCTATGGATTCGCTTTCTGCGCCGCCGCAACCCCCTACCGTGAGCCACGATGCAGGTTCAGGCGCTACCCCAGCAGCTAAGGTTTCGACCGCTTCGATCGTTGCCACCATGCTCCAGGTTTCCAAGCAGGTGAGCGACTTAATCTTCTCCCCGGGGCGCACTCCTCAAATTGAACTTAACGGCCAGCTCAAAGAGGTAAACATCGCCGGGGTGGGTAAGCTGCTCCCGGATGCGACGCGTCGAATAGCCATCGATCTTATTGGAAAAAATGAACTTGTGGCCGGAAAGCTCGAGAAGGAAGGGTCCACCGACCTTTCCTATAGTCTGCCCGGAATTGCTCGTTTTCGGGTGAACATCTTCCGGCAGCGCGGCACATATGCGATCGTCATGCGCGTCATCCCGATGACGACGCCGGATTTCAATTCGCTCAATTTGCCGGTGCAATTGGGCGAAATCGCGGATTTACGCAATGGCATCGTGCTCGTGACAGGCCCAACTGGCTCTGGAAAGTCCTCGACGCTGGCAGCTATCCTGAACAAAATCAATGAGGAGAAGGCCTATCACATCCTCACGATCGAAGACCCGATCGAGTTTCTGCACCTGCACAAGAAATCCACGATTCATCAGCGCGAACTCCATAGCGATACGCCGAGCTTCGCTTTGGCGCTGCGAGCGGCCTTGCGGCAGGCTCCCAAAGTGATCCTGGTTGGGGAAATGCGCGACAAGGAAACGATTGAGATCGGCTTGGAAGCTGCGGAAACGGGACATCTGGTTTTTTCCACGCTGCATACCGTTGATGCGTCCAAAACGATTGAACGGATCATTGGTGTATTTCCACTTGCGGATCAACAGGCGATACGCTCACGCCTGGCAAGAGCGTTTCGCTACATCGTTTCGCAGCGGCTGATCCCGAAAAAGGACGGGACAGGGCGAATAGCGGCCATTGAGATTTTGAAGTCGACCATGCGGACTCGCGAGTATGTGGAGAAGGGCGAAACGGAGGGCAAATCTCTGCTCGATGCGATGCGAGATGGCTCGACTGAAGGAATGCAATGCTTCGACGGTGAGCTTGACCGCATGGTCCGAGCGGGAATCCTCGACCTCGAACCCGCCCTTAGTTATGCGTCCAATGCGGGAAACTTGCGACTGGAGCTGGCCGACTTGGCCGAAGCCACGACAACCAACGCGTGATCGCGTCTGCCCCTTTTTGGCTGCAAGCCTAATTCAGTTCTCTTTTTGCAACCCTGTCGGTGAATGCTTTGTGCGCCAGGGCTCAGAAAGCATTGATCTAGCACCACCTCTCCGCCGCTCAATCGAGTTGATGTTCCCCTTCTTGGACCTAAGGCCAGCAATTGTTTCCGCGCCGAATCTCCTCGGCGCAGTGCGTATTCAATAGCCAAGTAGATGAAAACATTCGATGTTCACTTCAGTACCAGTACGTTCAAAACCTGAATACCAACAATTTCCCACCCTCCGCGCTATCGGTTTTTAATCCCACCCGTTTCAGAATGAAAGGATGAAATCCGGCTCAAACGGATTCCGGCAAGCGATTCGCACTGCAATCCTGCTGGGGGCTGTTTCGGCTGCTGCTCTCGCGAACCAGATTCCAACGGCGCTGCGCTCAGGGCCCCCGACGCCGCTGTGCTACTGCCATTGCGCGTACGAGACCGGGATGAAACATTGCACGAAGATGTGCGAGCTTCCGCAATTCCAAAATCGCTGGTGGGCAATCTCCTGCCACAAGAAGAATTCGACCGCCAATGAGTCCTCTTCCCCGTCTTCGAACCCCGGATCCAAGAAGACGAATCGCAAAGAACAAGTACGCCTGTAAGTATTTCCCACAACTACTTGCCGTTCTGATTTTTCCTTCATTTCTTTATTACACGCCGAATATTTTTCCATCTTTTCATCTCGGTGGAAATGTATCGTGCCGTAAGAAGCATTCGCAGGCTTGCAATGCGGGAGTGGAGAAGGTCGGATAGTTTTTAAGAGCGCCATACAGAGTACACGGAGGTCAGACCACAGAGGGCACAGAGAAGAAAGACGGGATTTCTGCACTCACCGGTCACGAGTCACCAGTCACCGGATTTCCCACACGGATGGAATCGATCTGAATCATGGATGGCCCGTGCGAGGTCGATATTCGCGTCGAATGTGCGTTAGAATGTTTTTCCCGGCGGCCCATTGCCGGCTGAGCGGGCCCGTACGAAGCCGTTTGCGGGACAATGACCGCGCCGAAGAGCGCACGACGATTACCGTCCTGGAGGAGTTCACTTGTCGCAAAACGATGCAGGCGTTTCGGCAGCCAAGACGGCTTTGCGTCATGATTGGACGCGCGAAGAAATTCGCCGCATCTACCGGCAGCCGCTGCCTGACCTACTTTTCTCGGCCCAGCGGGCGCACCGTGAATTCCACGATCCCACGCGCGTCCAGTTTTGCCGGCTGCTTTCCGTGAAAACCGGCGGGTGCCCGGAAGATTGCTCGTACTGCCCGCAGAGCGCGCACTATTCGACGGAAGTTTCGCGCGGCGGCCTGCTTCCCGTGGACGACGTCGTCGAGTTTGCCGAGCGCGCCCGAGGCGAAGGCGCAACGCGATTCTGCATGGGCGCCGCGTGGCGGCAAGTGCAGGAGGGCGAGGATTTTGAAAATATTCTGGAAATGGTGCGGCGCGTGGCCAAGCTCGGCATGGAAGTTTGCTGCTCGCTCGGGATGCTCGATGATTCGCAGGCGGGGCGCCTGGCCGAGGCGGGCCTGACTGCTTACAACCACAATCTCGATACTTCGCCGGAATTTTATGGGCAGATTATCACGACGCGCAATTACGATGACCGCCTCCGCACGCTCGCATCGGTGCGCAAAGCGGGAGTTACCGTTTGCTGCGGAGGAATCATCGGCCTCGGCGAATCGGAAGGCGACCGCATCGGCTTGCTGCACCAGCTTTCCACGCTCGATCCGCATCCGGAAAGCGTTCCCATCAATGCGCTGGTGCGAGTCGCCGGGACTCCCCTGGAACACCTGGACGCGCTCGATCCGCTCGTCTTCGTTCGCACCATTGCGACGGCGCGCATTTTGATGCCGGCTTCCATGGTCCGGCTTAGCGCGGGGCGCAAGGCGCTTTCGCGCGAAGCGGTCGCGCTGTGTTTTGTGGCCGGCGCCAATTCGCTCTTCATCGGCGAAAAATTGCTGACCACGCCGAATCCCGAACCCGAGGACGATGCGGCGATGCTTCATTCGCTCGGCCTCGAACCGCTGCCGCTGCGGTAAGAATATTTCCGTGGACATGAACAAGCGCATCCTCGCCGAGCTTTCCGATCTCGAAACTCGCGGCGAGCTGCGCCAGCTGGAAGCTGTTCAGGGCATCGATTTCAGTTCCAACGATTACCTCGGCCTCGCCACGGATCCTCGAATGAAGCAGGCCATTCTGGAAGGCGTGAACTCCGCGTCCCGGCTCGCGTCCACTGGCTCTCGCTTATTGTCGGGGCACGAGGAAGTGTGGACTCTGCTCGAGCTTGAGTTTGCTCGATGGGTTGGCGCTGAAGCGGCTTTGTACTTCACCTCCGGATACGCTGCAAACATAGGAGTGCTGAGCGCCCTTCTGCGCACCGAGGACGTTGTGTTCTCGGACAGCGCCAATCATGCCAGCCTGATCGACGGAATACGCCTGGCGAAATGCAGGCGCGTGATTTTTCCGCATCTCGATCTGAATTTTTTGGAAGGCGAACTTCACCGCACTGCGTCTGTAGCCGGAGCGCGCGTGATCGTCGTCGAAAGTATTTTCAGCATGGAGGGAGACCGGGCACCGCTCGCCGATCTTGCTGCTCTGGCTGAACGCTATGGCGCGGAACTGATCGTGGATGAGGCGCACGCGACCGGCGTGCGCGGACCGCGCGGCAGCGGCTGCGTGGCGGAAGCAGGGCTCTCCGCGCGAGTTCTCGCAACGGTGCACACTTGCGGCAAAGCGCTCGCGTCGGCCGGCGCATTTGTCTGCGGCTCGCAGAATCTCCGCCGTTTTTTGATCAATCGCGCGCGCACTTTCGTTTACAACACAGCCCTGCCGCCGTATTTCGCTTCGCAGGTTTCCGCCGGAATGAATCTCGCCAAGGAAGCAGAGGTCGAACGCGCTTGTCTGATTGAGTTGGGCGCTTTCTTGAGGAACGAACTGCGAAGAAATGGCTTTGACACTGCCCGCAGCGATTCGCAAATCGTGCCCGTCATCCTCGGACCGAATGATGCCGCCGTCAATTTTGCCGAATTCCTCAGAACAAGGGGATTTGGCGTGCGCGCGATTCGTCCGCCCACGGTTCCGGCGGGATCCGCGCGGCTTCGTTTATCCCTGACGGCAAGGCATTCCAAAGAAATTCTTACCAACCTGGTTGCCGCTATGATTCATGCCCGCAGCGAACATTCCACCGCGCGCGCGGTTTCCGTTTCCCGATGACTGGATATTTCGTGACCGGAACGGACACGAACGTGGGAAAAACCGTTCTCTCCGCTCTTCTTGTCGCCGCATTGGACGCCGTCTATTGGAAGCCTGTGCAGACGGGTGCGAGCGATGGCACCGACCGCGAATCGGTGCGCGCCTGGACAGAAGCCTCAGAAGAACGGCTCCCTTTGGAACGATATCGATTTGACCCGCCGGTTTCGCCGCATTTAGCATCGCGCGAGGCGGGAGTTCGGATCGCACTCGAAGCGTTTGAATTACCCACAGCGCCCAAAGGACGGAAATGGATCGTCGAGGGCGCAGGCGGAGTGATGGTGCCTCTCAACGAGCACGAGCTTATGCGTGACTTGATGCGTCAGATTGGGTTGCCAGTCATCGTGGCCGCGCGCACGGCGCTCGGAACGATCAATCACACGCTACTAACGCTTGCCGCGTTGCGAGAAGCGAACCTCCCGATATGCGGAGTAGCGCTCATCGGCGAAAAGAACATCGAGAATCGCTGCGCGATCGAGAATTACGGCAATGTTCGCGTCATTGGCCATATCCCCATGCTCAACGAAATAAATCGTGCGGCGCTGCTGGACGTGTATGAAAAATATTTCGATCATCAGGCATTCCAATAAATCATGAGCGCTTCCGACCTCGATCTCTGGCATCCGTTCACGCAGGAAGGCGTGGACTCGCCTCCTCTTTCCATTCGTAGCGGGAAAGGTGTTTTTATTGAGACGCAGGACGGACGTCAAATTCTGGACGCGATTTCGTCCTGGTGGGTCAACATTCACGGGCACACGCATCCGGCGATCGCGGAGGCCGTTGCCAAACAAGCCGCGCGGCTCGAACACGTCCTGTTCGCGGGATTTTCCCATGAGCCGGCCGAAGAACTTGCCGCGCGCCTGGGCAAAGTTGTTCCCGCGCCGCTGCGCCACGTTTTTTTCTCGGATGACGGCTCGACCGCGGTGGAAGTCGCGCTGAAGCTGGCCCTGCAATATTGGAAGAATTCCGGGCAGCCTCGGAAACAAAAAATCGTCGCGCTCGAAAACGCATATCACGGCGATACCGTGGGCGCGATGTCGGTTAGCGACGATTCGCCCTTCACCGCGGCGTTCGATTCCTTGCGAATTCCCGTCCTGCGCACCCATTCGGCCTCCTGCGCGCATTGCCCTGTCGGCCTCACGCGTGCGACCTGCCAGATCGAATGCCTGAACAAGCTGGAGCGCCTGCTTTCCGAACAGGGCGATGAAATCGCCGTCGTGATTGTCGAGCCGCTGCTTCAGGGCGCGGGCGGAATGATCGTTCATCCCGAGGAATTTCTTTCCGGAGTCCGCCGCCTGACCGCCGCCCACAATGTGCTGCTCATTGCGGACGAAGTTCTCACCGGTTTCGGGCGAACAGGCCGAATGTTCGCCTGCGAAAGAGCTGCAATAGTTCCCGATCTAATGTGCGTCGCCAAAGGCCTCACCGGAGGATTTCTACCTCTCGCCGCAACATTTGCGACCGATCGCATTCACGACGCATTCACGGGCGGAGATCGCGCGCGCGCGTTCTTTCACGGGCACTCCTACACTGCCAATCCTATTGCCTGCGCCGCCGCAAATGCGTCGTTGCAAATTTTCGAGAGCGAACCGGTTTTCGAGAGGATAGCCGCAATTGGGAAAGTGCACGCAACCCGTCTGC
Source organism: uncultured Acidobacteriota bacterium (assembly GCA_963768275.1). Taxonomy (GTDB): domain Bacteria; phylum Acidobacteriota; class Terriglobia; order Acidiferrales; family UBA7541; genus Palsa-360. The sequence continues at coordinate 49,505 of CAVYHH010000002.1, read as the reverse complement.
CCGCGTTTTCTGCTCATCCGAGCGTAGCGGACGTCCGGCACATCGGCACCGTCGCGGCCATCGAACTGAAGGTGCCCGACGCGGGATATTTATCTTCTCTTCGCCCGCGTCTGTACAAATACTTCCTCAGCCGCGGCGCGCTTCTGCGTCCTCTCGGCAATGTCGTCTATATCCTGCCGCCCTATGTCATCACACCCGACCAACTCAATTTCGTCTACGACGTGATTCAAGATTCGCTGGCCCACATCTCGAAAACGACATAGCCAGCGAGCCCCACCGGATGCTCGATATAGAGGAGAGTGTAGTAAATAACCCCCAATACCCCGGGACTTGCAGGGCGCATCGTGGGACGCTATTCTCTTTGAGCGGTCTCCAGTACAAAAATCAAGCTGTCCTCCGTGATGAGGAGTCGGTTCTTGGCCGCCAAAACGTAGGCGCGGCCGGGCCGATCCGCTTGGCAACGGCAAATACCACCGAGGGTATGTGATCAAGCTATCCCTTATCGGAATGTCCGGCGCGGGAAAGTCACACTGGGCGCAGAAGCTGGCTGCCGCCGGATTTCGCGTCATCAGTATTGACGACCGGATCGAGAAAAAACTTGCTGCCGAGCTTGCGGCAGGCAGGCACCGCGGCATTGGCGGGGTCGCGGCATGGATGGGTTGGCCGGACGACCCGGCTTATCGCGAGCATGAAAAAAAATATCTGGATTGCGAAGTAAAATCCATGGGCGAAGCGTTGGATGAAATTCAGGAGTCGGGCGAGGAAGGGACCATTTTGGACACTACGGGCAGCGTCGTGTACACGGGCGAGGAAATCTGCCGCCGGATGGAAAATCTCACCACGGTGGTTTACCTCGAGGCTTCTCCCGCGGAAGAAGAGGTATTGATCGCGCGGTACTTGTCCGACCCGAAGCCCGTCCTCTGGGGCGATCAGTTTGGCCAGCGCCCCGGCGAATCCACGCACGATGCGATCGCGCGGTGCTACCCCCAACTGATTGCGCGACGAAAGAAATTGTACGAACGCTACGCGCACCGCGTTGTTTCCATGGAGCGTCTGCGGAACCTCCATCCTGACGCGCGCGGTTTCCTCGAGCTGCTCGAAGGGCAGGCGCGGCCCGCGTGATGAAATACCGAAGCACTCTCCACCACAGTCCGCAGGTTTCCTTGCGCGACGCCGTCCTGCGCGGATCGGCGCCCGACGGCGGGCTGTATATGCCCGTCGAAATTCCCCACCTGGACAAGGATTTCCTGGAAAGCCTGCCGTCGCTCACGTTCCATGAAATCGCGCAGGACGTAGGCGCGTTGTTCACAGGCGACGAAATTCCCACGCACATCCTGATGAAGATTGTGACGGAGGCGTTCAACTTCCCCGTGCCGCTCGTCACCCTCAGTGAACGGCTGCACGTTCTCGAACTATTCCACGGGCCAACGCTGGCGTTCAAGGATTTTGGCGCGCGCTTCATGGCACGCCTGATGGGATATTTCGTCGCGGAATCGGGCAAACAACTCACCGTGATCGTGGCGACGTCGGGCGACACTGGAAGCGCCGTGGCGCAGGCGTTTCTCGGAGTCGCCGGCATCCGCGTCGTGATCCTGTATCCCGCTGGACGCGTCAGCGACGCGCAGGAAAAACAACTCACCACGCTCGGTCAGAACATCACGGCGCTCGAAGTGTCCGGCTCGTTCGACGACTGCCAGCGCCTGGCCAAGCAAGCGCTGGTAGATCCCGCCATCGCGGAAAAGCTCACAGTCACGTCGGCAAATTCCATCAACATTGCGCGGCTCATTCCGCAAAGTTTTTATTACTTCGCCGCCGTCGCGCAACTCGGGCTGTCGGGATCTCTCCCTGTGTTTTCGGTACCCAGCGGCAATTTTGGCAACTTGACCGGCGGGCTGCTGGCCAAGCGGATCGGCCTGAGCGTGGGGCAATTCATCGCCGCGACCAACGCCAACGACGTCGTGCCTGAATTCCTTCGCACCGGCAAATTGATTCCGCGGGCCTCGCGCCACACGATTTCCAATGCCATGGACGTCGGGAACCCAAGCAACTTTGCGCGCATCGTCGATCTTTACGACAACGATCTCCAGGCTATTCGCCGCGACATCTGGGGATGCAGTTTCAACGATGAGGAAACACTGCGCGCCATGCACGATGTAGAGAAGCGCCATGGCTACGTGCTCGATCCTCACACTGCCGTCGGCGTGCTGGGCTGGGAGAGCTTCGCAAAACAAAATCAACCGGCCGCGCAGGGAATCGTGCTCGCCACAGCGCATCCCGCCAAGTTCGCCGAAACCGTCGCCCGCGCCATCGGCGTCCGGCCGGAGATGCCCGAACGCCTCGCGGCATTTCTGGATCGCACAAAGAAATCCATTCCCTTTCCCAACCGTTTTTCCGAGCTGCAGGAATTTCTGCTCTCGGCCAACTCCTGATATTGTGTTGTAAGCCGACGGAGTGTGGATGAAACTTCTGATCGCTATCGCAGGCTTCTTTATTCTCTTCGCCACTTTGTGGGAGGCGTTTGAAACCATCATTCTGCCCCGGCGTGTAACGCGCCCGTTTCGCCTCGTAAGGATTTTCTACCGCGTCACGTGGAAATTCTGGGCTGCGGTCAACCATTTGATCCGCTCGAAAAAGTTGCGCGACGCGCATCTCAGCTATTACGGCCCGCTTTCGCTTCTGGGATTGTTTGCGACTTGGGCGTTCTTGCTCATTCTCGGATTTTCGATGTTGCACTGGGCGGCTGGTTCAGCCATAAACGCGCCGGGGGAAACGCCGACGTTTCGCACCGATTTCTACTTGAGCGGAACGACTTTCTTCACGCTGGGATTGGGCGACGTGACACCGCGCACCACGCTGGCGAAGGCGATCACGGTCACCGAGGGCGGGACCGGTTTCGGCTTTCTGGGCCTCATGATTTCGTATCTTCCGACGCTCTACGGGGCGTTTTCTCAGCGAGAGTTGAATATCTCGCTTCTCGACGCTCGCGCGGGATCGCCTCCCACCGCCGCCGAGCTACTGCGCCGGCACTCGCAATTTGCGGACAGCGAGGTCTTGACTCCGTATCTGCGCGATTGGGAAATATGGGCGGCGCAACTCATGGAGAGCCACCTGTCCTATCCGGTGCTCTGCTATTTTCGTTCGCAGCATGACAATCAATCCTGGCTCGCCGCTTTTGCAGCCGTGCTCGATGTGTCCGCGCTGCTCATTGCTTACGGCGAGGGCACGGCCAAATGGCAATCGCAATTGACGTTCGCGATTGCGCGCCACGCCGTTGTGGACTTGGCGGAGGTCTTAAGAGTGCCCGCGTCCCGGCCGGCGCAAGACCGTCTCCCCCCGAAAGAAGTGGCCGCGGTGCGCAATCTTCTGGTGGAATGCCGCGCATCCAGCAAGTGCGGCGAGTCGGGAGACAAGAAGCTGATCGAATTGCGCGAAATGTACGAGCCCTATTTGAATGGACTTTCGTTACGCTTGCTGATGCCGCTTCCCTCTTGGGGAGTTGGACACCGTTTCGTGGAGAACTGGAAGCGGTCGGCGTGGGGAAAAATTTCTTCGGGGCCTGCGGACTCCGGTGGTTCCAGCAGCGAATCCAGCCATTTCTGACCAACTTGTGGCGCCGGCGTCTCGCTTGTCCCGAAGCGGGGGGCACCGGCGTTTTTGATTTGCTTGAGGATTAAAAAAATCGCCGGCGGGACGCCGGCGCCACGAAAATCCCAGCCCGACTAGCTCTCGTCGTCCGCGTCCGGAAAAACCAGATCGGGATCAACGACGGGGCCGGTCAAGGGTTCCATCGGGAAATCGGCATCTTGACGGCCGACCAACTTTTTTTGCGCGCGGCGTTCCGCCTTCATGCGCTGCTTTTCCTGCCTCTTCATTTCTTTTTGGCGCTTCTGAAACGTGGATTTCGACGTAGCCATACTAATCTCCTTGTGTGGAAGCGCGTGCGGACCGCCAGGGTTGTGAAAGAACGTGTTGCGCCTTACCAGCGAGGTTCGCGTGGCTGCCGGGGACTGTCGCGATAATCCTCGGTTGAGAACCGGCCGCCCTGGCGGGAATTTCCGCCCCGGCCTCCGCTGCCGCCGCGGTTGCGATCCCGGTCGCGGTCGCGGTCAAAGCCCCCACCGCCACCGCTGCCGCCACTTCCGCGCGGTCCGCCGCCACCGGACGCGGCCTTGGGCCGCGCCTCATTGACTTTCAACGCGCGCCCGCCCACTTCTTTGCCGTCGAGTTCTGACATCGCCTTTGTGGCTTCCGCATCGTTGGGCATTTCGACGAATGCGAACCCGCGGGCGCGTCCTGTTTCCCGGTCCATGGCGATGTGAACGCGAGTGACCTGTCCGAACGGTTCAAAGAGGGCGCGCAGCTCCGCTTCCGTCGTCTGAAAATTCATGTTCCCGACAAACACGTTCTTCATGATTTTCTCTCTTTCCAAGAGTGGGAATCTGCAGAGCGCGCGGCATCAATGGCCGGATTCAGATCGCTTGACGGCGATGGTGAGGACCGGATGAAGTCACGAGGGGTCAACATTCCCAACACCCCGGAAGGTGAAGAAAAACCCCCGACTCCCATATAAAACATAACAACTATATCAGAGTTTAAAGGCAATTCCCCCTAGAATTTCCCGTATTCCGGGGGCGGCGAATCCCTTAGCGGTCTTGCTCAGTCGGGCGTGGCGTTTTCAAGAGGCGGTTACTACAGAAGCTAATCGGCATTCCCGTTGACTATCCCTGACCGGTACACATAGTCTGGTTGTGACTTCACGATCTAACAACTGTAAACTGGAAATTTTATTTATCTGGAGACGGGACTCATGGCACGGAAAACAAGAAAGACGCCGCTCTCGCCGGCTATGATCATGGAAGATATCACCGGCGCATGGAGAGCCCGAGCGCTGGTCGCTGCAGTTGATTTGGACGTGTTCGGCAAAATCGCCGCAGGGAAACGAACCGTGAAAGACATTGCCGCAGGGGCGGGAGCATCACCGCGCGGAATGGCTTCCCTGCTCGATGCTCTTACGGCGATTGGATATTTGCGCAAGGCCGGCAGCCGCTACAGCCTCCAGCCCGTTTCCGCCGCGTTTCTGGTGCCCGGGGGAAAAGCGTACGTGGGTGCGCTCGCTCAAGCCCTTTCGCTCACGTGGGACAACTGGAAAAATCTGACGGAGGCGGTGAGGACCGGCCATCCCGCGGAAACAGTGAACGTCGCGGAAAAAGGCAAAGAGTTTTTCCCGAAATTGGTGGCCAGCATTTTCCCCGGGAACTTTGAAGCATCCACGGCGGCCGTCTCGCGATTTCCAGAAAAGGAGCGCCGCAAGATTCATAACATACTAGACGTTGCTGCTGGTTCCGGCGCCTGGTCGCTGGCGTTTGCTCGGGCCATTCCCGAGGCGCGAGTAACAACCGTGGATTTTCCGGAGGTGACCCCGATCACGCGCGGATTCGCACAGAAATTCGGCGTCGCTGACCGCTACGATTATCTGGAGGGCGACCTGCGACAAGCGGACTTCGGGCGCGATGCGTACGACCTGGTGATCCTCGGCCACATCATCCACTCGGAGGGGGAAAAACACGGCCAGGAGCTTCTGCGGAAATCCTATGCGGCATTGCGGCGCGGCGGAAAATTGCTCATCGGAGAATATGTTCCGAACGACGCGCGCACGGGCCCAGCGATGCCGGCGCTCTTCGGATTGAATATGCTCCTGCAAACCGAGGAAGGAAACATCTTCACACTGCGAGAATATCGCTCCTGGCTGAAGGCCGCCGGCTTCGGCAAAGTGACGACCATTCCTGTGCCGCCGCCTACAACAGTAATCCTGGCAATCAAGTAGCGCCGGCGTCTCGCCGGCGATTTGGTGCCTGGGGAAATCAGAAAAAACACCGACGAGACGCCGGCGCCACGGAAATTCAGCTCAACGCAGAAGATCTTCGAGTTGAATTTTCGCGTCGGTTTTGGAGTCGCGGTATTTGACGATCACCGGCGTGTACAGCGAGATTCCCCAATCCTTGCCCATGCCGCGCGAAATGGAGCGCGAACCGGCGACCACCACGGCTTCCTCGGGCACGATCAGGGGCTCGGTCTCCGTCGCCGCGTATACTTTGCCGCGCACGATGTCGTACACCGGCGTCGAACGATTGAGGATCGTTCCGGTGCCCAGCACGGCGCGGCGCTTCACGATCGTTCCTTCATAGACGCCGCAGTTCCCGCCGACGAGAACTTCATCTTCGATAATTACAGGCAGAGCCCCCACGGGTTCAAGGACGCCGCCAATCTGCGAAGCAGCCGAGATGTGGCAACTGCGCCCGACCTGCGCGCAACTTCCGACCAGCGCATGCGAATCAATCATAGTGCCGTCGCCGACGTACGCGCCCGCATTGACGAACATCGGCGGCATGCACACGACGTCGCGGCCAACGTAGCAGCCGTCGCGAATGCTCGACCCTCCGGGCACGATGCGCACACCATCGTTCGCCGCAAAATGCCGCACCGGATATGTGTCCTTATCAAAGAAAGGCTGCTTTGCGGAATCCACCGACATGTCCACGACAGCGCCCATGCGGAAGCCCACGAGGATTCCCTTTTTCACCCACGCGTTGGTCCGCCAGCCGGTTGGCTGCGAAGCGTCGGGCTCGGCGGAGCGGATGCGCCCCGCGTTCAATTCTTCTTTGAACGCGCGGAAAAGCTGATGATCCTCTTCGGTGTAGCGCGCGGGCTTCGCGTCGAACAACGCTTCGATTTGCTTTTCGAGCTTGTCAGCTGCGGTTGGCAACGTGGACCCTTTCGAGAAGCGCGAGCGATTCCAGCACGGTGCGAATCTTCGCGAGATTTTCCGTGCGCGGCGGCACAAGCGGCAGGCGGAACACGGGCTCGAGCAGCCCCATTTCGGCCATGGCCGCTTTCACGGGAGTCGGATTCGTCTCGATGAAATTGGCTTCGAGCAGCGGCAGCCACTTGCGCTGCATGGCGCGCGCTTCCGCAAAGTTCCCTTCCAGGCACAACTGCGCGAGGCGCGTCATTTCCGCCGGAATTTCGTTGGACGCCACGGAAATGATTCCCCGCCCGCCCATGGCAGCGAGCGGCAATGTCAATGCGTCGTCGCCTGAGAGCACGAGAAAATCTTCCGGAACTTGCTGAATCACGTGCGTGATCTGGGAAATATTTCCGGAAGCTTCCTTCACGCCGATGATGTTTTCGATTTCGGACAGGCGGCGCAGCGTCGGAGGATCGATGTTGACATTCGTGCGCGGCGGCACGTTGTACAAAATAATAGGGAGCGAAACCGCAGCCGCGATGGCCTTGAAATGATGGTAGAGCCCTTCCTGCGTGGGCTTGTTGTAATACGGCGTCACGGACAGGATTCCTTCCGCGCCCATCCGTTCGATTTCGCGCGCCATTTCGATTACGTGGCGCGTATCGTAGCCGCCCGCGCCCGCGAGGACGGGCACCTTGCCCTTGGCCTCTTCGAGCGTGATCGCTACGACGCGCATGTGCTCTTCGTGCGACAGCGTGGGGCTTTCCCCCGTCGTTCCGCAAGGAACGAGAAAATTAATCCCAGCAGCGATCTGTCGGCGCACCAGGCGCCGCAGCGTCTCTTCGTCGAGCGATAAATCTTTCTGGAACGGAGTGACCAGCGCCGTGCCACAGCCCACAAACCCTCGAAACATGGTTGCCACCTCTTGTTAATTTGCCGGCCGGCGCATCGCTTTCGCGTCGTCCGCAAAAATCACTTCTCCAAATTCGTGCAGCCCGCGTTTGCCGATCACCCACTGCGCGGCTTTCAGCGCCCCGCGCGCGAATCCTTCGCGGCTGCGCGCCGTGTGCCGCAGTGTGATGGTGTCCGCCGGCGAATCAAACCCAATTTCGTGCGTCCCCGGATTCGCACCCGCGCGGTTCGAGCTCGCGTCGATCCGCCGCGTGTACCCCGCGCGCTGCATCTCTTCGATCAATTGAAGCAGCGTCCCCGAAGGCGCGTCTTTCTTCGCCGTGTGATGCACTTCCCACGCCCAGGCGCCGTATTCCGGTTGGCCGGCAAGCAGGCGCGCGGTCTCGGCGACCACGCGGCGAAAAACATTCACCCCAATCGAGTAGTTCGGGCTCCACACCACGCCCACGCTGCTCTGATCGACAAAACCCCGCACGCGTTCCAGCTCGCCATACCACCCGGTCGTACCCACGATGGTCGGAACGCCGATGGCGCAGAGCCGCTCAAGATTCGCCACCGCCGTGTGCGGCGTTGAAAACTCGATGGCCACATCCACGCCGCGGAAATTTTCAGGCGTGATGCCCGCCTGGTTCACGTTCGTGTCGATGTCCAGCTTCAATCCGACGGAAAATCCCGCCTCCGGAGCGAGCTGTTCGATCAGCCGGCCCATCTTCCCGTATCCGACGATGGCCAGGTTTTTAGGCATGATGCGCCTCGGCGCGGCCCAGGAGCGTCCGCGTCATCTGCGCATAAGTATCGATGGCGGCGAGCAACTCGCGCTTGGAAATTTTTTCTTTTGTCGTATGCGCCACGTGGATGCTGCCCGGCCCGAACAGGAACGGCTCGCCCCACGCCGGCGCCAGCACGGGAATATCGGTCGTGAAGGCAACCACGGATGTCGGGAATCCGTCGAGCGCGGCAAAATGCATCGCCGGCAGCGTCAGGATTTCTTTAACCTCCGCGCGGTCTCCAATGGCGGCGCGCAATGCTTGATCGACTTGGCGTCCATCGTTGACCAAGCGGATCGCAAGTTCCGCCTTCGCGGCGTCCGGAATAATATTCGGCGCGCGGCCTCCGGAAATCGTGCCGATATTCAGCGTCGTTTTTCCGAGCACTGGATCGTCGGGCAGCGGCATGCGCCGGACCGCTTCGAGCGCATCGAGAAGTTTTTCGATGGCGGATTCGCCGAGTTCCGGATAAGCCGAATGAGCCATTTTCCCCGCGGCCACGATTTCGTAGCGCAAAATTCCTTTCGATCCGAGCGCAACTTTGCTCTCGGTCGGCTCGCCGTTGATCAGGTAGCGCGCGCCGCGCGGCGATCGCGAAGCCACTTCCGCCCCCGCGCTGTTTCGCTCTTCTCCCACCACAAAGAGCAGGCCGAAATTCCGCGCGCCGCTTTCAATCAGCTTTTCCGCGGCCGCAATCATCGCGGCGATAATTCCCTTGGCATCGCACGCGCCGCGCCCGTAAATATTTTCTTCATCTTCGCTCGACGCGAAGAACGGCGGCACCGTGTCCATGTGCGTCGAAAGCACGACGGCAGGCGCACCCCATTCGGCATACACATTGAAGCGTTCCGGCGTGACCGCCATCGCTTCCGCCTTGCCGTCGGAACCCGCCGCCAGGCCGGAGAGATAGTGCAGCAGGTATTCTCCCACCTGCTTCTCGTTCTCCGTGATCGACTCGATGTCGACCAGCTCGCGCGTCATTTCAAATGGATGCATGTTTGTTTCTTAAGTGGCACAGGCTTCAGCCTGTGGATTTTGCATTTCTAAATTCGCAAATCAACAAACAATTCAGGACACGTGCCATAAATTCTAGAAAAATCCACAGACTGAAGTCTGTGCTACTAAGAACTCGATCGATTGTAATCCTCGGGAAGGAACGGCGCGCAGGGAAAGTAGCAGGGCGCAGCAGGACACGGGGCGCCTTGCTCCTCGATAGCGCTCCATCCCGACCCGCGGGATGACAGTGGGCTGGTCTTAGCCAAGCCCCCCAGCCGCCTCAGCGGGACTGCCGTCGGCGACTTCGGCGGAAAATTCTGCTGCACCTTTCACGCGGGCCTCCGAAGCTCCTCGGAACCTCGGCCCGGCTACTCATTGCTTCCGCACCTCTACCAGGACGGTCCCAAGGTACCATTGCCTCGCGCAAACGGTCAAATTCCAGTTGGAGGGTGGAGCGCAAAATCCGAACTAGTCTACTTTGTTTCGAATTCCGTCTCCAGCAACCGAGCGAAGCGATTGGAGATGTGAAAGAATTTTCCGCGCGGCATCGGGGTCATCCTCAGACATTTGCAAATCGGAAAGATCGAAGAACCGGCCCGGCGCCAAGGCACCCAACTTACGCTTCGTTTCCGGAGCAAGAGCAGGGCAGGAATAGATCACGACGAGGCCGGCGGATTCGAACGCAGCATACTGGCTCTCCAGGGCGGAGACGGGCAGAGCTTCGCCGCTCACATGAAACACCTCGAAATGATCGTCGAATAGCGCGCGCTCCAGGCGCGTGGCGAGTCGCGGATTGTCTTCCACGAGGATGAGTCCAGGATAGTGGCCGTGACGCTTGTAGCGGTCTGTGGCGGTCACTGGCACGCGTTCCTGTGTGATGGAGACTTCATCGGCGACGGTTTGGTCCGCCAGATCGGCGCGAATCATTCCGGCGCCGAGCGTTGCGTTCGAAATCGGGTCGATCAGGATGAAGCTGCCGGTGATGCGGTTCTGCGTGTAGGGATCGAAGAAGAGCGGGCTGACGGTTTCGAACTCCACGTAGGCGATGTCGTTCATCTGCAGGCTGCTTACCGGCTCCTGCGCCAGCGTATTGACGTTGACGCGGTAGTGGATTTTTAGCGCCTTGGCGCGGACCGTGCGCGAGGTGTGCTTGAGCAGGTAGCTCTTTCCCGGCTCGGCGGGCTCGGCGTTGAACCATACCACCATGGCATCGAAGTGGCGCGACACGCGCGGCGGATGCGCGGGCGAAACGAGCATGTCGCCGCGGCTCAGATCAATTTCGTCCTCGAGCGTCACGGTGACCGACATCGGCGGAAACGCTTCGGGCGCGTCGCCATCAAACGTGACGATCGATTTCACGCGGCTCTTGCGTTCAGACGGAAGAGAGACGACGGGATCGCCCGGACGAATCACTCCGCTGGCCACCGGGCCCGCGAAGCCGCGAAAGCTCGCGTCCGGGCGAATCACGTATTGCACGGGAAAACGCACAGCGTCCGAGGGCGTTTCCATGCGGATCGGCACGGTTTCGAGGTGTTCGAGAAACGTCGGCCCGTGGTACCAGGGCATGTGCGCGCCGCGCTCGACCACGTTATCGCCCGCGAGCGCGCTGATTGGGATGGTCACGACGTGCGAGACGGCGAGCTGCTTTGCCAGCGCGTCAAAATCCTTTTGCAGCTTGAGAAAAACTTCCTCGCTGTAATTCACGAGGTCCATCTTGTTGATCGCCACGAGGACATTCGGGATTCCGAGCAGCGACGCGATGTACGTATGCCTCCGAGTCTGCGCGAGAACGCCTTTCGTGGAATCGATCAGAATCACCGCGAGGTTCGCGGTCGAAGCGCCGGTGGCCATGTTGCGCGTGTACTGTTCGTGGCCGGGCGTGTCCGCGATGATGAACTTCCGGCGAGGCGTTTCAAAATAGCGGTAGGCAACGTCGATGGTGATGCCCTGCTCGCGCTCGGCGCGCAGGCCATCGGTGAGCAGCGAGAAATCCACCGCGCCTGTCGAGCGATTGATGCGGCTCTTTTTTACCGCGGCCATCTGATCTTCAAATACGGATTTGGAATCGTGCAGTAGCCTGCCGATAAGCGTCGATTTGCCGTCGTCCACGCTTCCCGCCGTCGTGAAGCGGAGTAAATCCTTCTCGAGGTTCCGCTCCATGAAGGACTCGAAGCCCCAGGCTTCAGTGTTTGCCGCGACGCTCATTAAAAATAGCCCTCGCGCTTTTTGATTTCCATCGAGCCTTCCTCGTCGTGGTCGATGACGCGATTTTCGCGCTCCGACCGGCGGAACGAAATCATCTCCTCGATAATTTTCGGGACACTATCAGCCGTCGAGCGAATCGCTCCCGTGCACGGCACGCACCCGAGCGAGCGCATGCGCACGACCATGCGCTGCGTCTTCTCTCCCGGCAGGAGATCCCACTTGTCGTAAGCCACGACGATCGAGCCGCCGCGAATGACGACGTTGTGCTCTTTCGCGAAATACAGCGGCACGATCGGAATTTTTTCGAGATAGATGTAAAACCACACGTCCGCTTCGGTCCAATTCGACAGCGGAAACACGCGAATGCTTTCGCCCTTGTTGATGCGCGAATTGAAAATGTTCCACAGCTCGGGCCGCTGATTTTTCGGGTCCCACTGCCCGAACGAATCGCGGAAGGAATAAACGCGCTCCTTGGCTCGCGACTTTTCCTCATCGCGCCGCGCTCCTCCGAAGGCCGCCGTGAAATCGCCCTCGGCCAGCGCATCCAGCAGCGATTTCGTTTTCAAAAGGCCGCAGCATTTCTGCGTTCCCAGCACAAACGGATTCGCGCCCGCATCGAGCGCTTCCTGGTTTTTGTGCACGATCAGTTCCGCGCCAATCTCCCGCGCGTAGCGATCGCGAAACTCGACCATCTCCGGAAATTTGTAGCTGGTATCGATGTGCAGCAGCGGAAACGGAATTTTCCCCGGGAAGAAAGCCTTCTGCGCGAGCCGCAGCATCACCGACGAATCTTTCCCGATCGAATACAGCATCACCGGCCGCGCAAACTCCGCCACCGCCTCGCGAAGGATGTGGATGCTCTCGGCCTCCAGCGCCCTGAGGTAGTTGATCTTCTGCGGCGTCAAAGACGCAGCCCGCTCGCCGCCGCCATTCGTGGTCGAAGCTTTCACAGTTTCCATTGATGTGTCCGCCATGGCTGTTGATTCCTGCCGCCCGCTTCTACCGTCTTCCTTTTCGCCCTAAAAACAAAAATCCCACCAACCAGGTTCTCCGTTGGTGGGATCGCGATGCTTCAGCTTATCTAACTAGCTTTAGATTGACTGGATTGCCCACCCTGGCAGAAAGCCTATGCCTTGGCTGCGCGACAACAACAGCAGGCCTGGTAGCTCGCAGGATGGACCGTGGATTTCACGACATTCAGAATACCTGAACGCGAATCACCCGGCAAGGCGAATCCGGGAAAAACGCCTTGACACAGACTTAGCGCCTACGTATACTTTCTTCGCTGGACACGTGGCGATTTAAGGCAACTTGCTCCACGTAAAAAACTGCTAAAGAGTCGGACGAGCACTCAGAAAGAGTTTTTGAGCCCTCCCCCTCTTTGGCGCGGAGGGTTTTGTTTTTTAGGAAACCCCTCTCGCGCCGCCAACCTGCGGCAGTTCACCAGCCAAAAGCATGGAGCCGATTCGCCCGCTGCGCCATCTCATTCGTTTGCGGGCCGAACGCAGGAGGCCAAATGGCCGAACATTATCAGTTGAAGTGCCGTGAATGCGGGAAGCTCTGGGGCAATCAGGCGCGGTCGTTCTGCGACGAGTGCCTTTCGCCGCTCGAAGTGGTTTACGATCTCGACGCCATTCGCCCCATTTTTACTCGCAAAAACATCGAAGCCGGCCCCACGAACCTTTGGCGCTACAGCGCCCTGCTCCCCCTCCCCGAGGATTATCAAGGCACCATCCCGGCAGGCTTCACGCCGCTCGTGCAGGCGCGCCGCCTGGGCAAAAAGCTCAACACTACAAATCTTTATCTGAAAAATGACGCTGTTTGCTTCCCCACGCTCTCCTTCAAGGACCGCGTGGTGGCGACCGCGCTGGCTGCGGCGCGGCGGTTCGGTTTCCAGGTGGTGAGCTGCTCTTCGACCGGCAATTTAGCCAACGCCGTGGCCGCGCAGGCCGCGCGCGAAGGTTTCGACGCGTGGATTTTCATCCCCGCAGACCTCGAGGCCGCGAAAGTGACCGGAACACAGGTCTTCGGCGCGAAGCTTGTGCGGATCGCTGGCAACTACGACCAGGTGAACCGGCTATGCTCGCAGGTCGCCGAGAAATTCCACTGGGGATTCGTGAATGTGAATCTGCGGCCCTACTACGCCGAAGGCTCCAAGACCGTCGGCTACGAAATCGCCGAGCAACTCGGCTGGCGTCTTCCTGACAATATCGTGTGCCCGATGGCGGGAGGCTCGCTGATCACGAAAATCCGCAAGTCGTTCAACGAACTGGTCGCGCTGGGCCTCGTCGAAGAAAAGAAAGTGAAATTCTTCGGCGCGCAGGCAACGGGCTGCTCGCCGATTTCGGACGCCGTCAAGCGCAAACTGGAACAGTTCGAGCCGCAAAAGCCCGCGACGATTGCGCGTTCGCTCGCCATCGGAAATCCGGCGGACGGTTATTACGCCGCGCGCGCGATCCGCGAAAGCGGCGGCTGGGCGGAAGACATCTCCGATCCGGAAATCGTCAAGGGTATTCAACTGCTCGCCGAAACCGAAGGAATTTTCACGGAGACGGCCGGAGGCGTGACCACCGGCGTCACGCAGAAGTTGCTCGAGCAGGGGTACATCAATCCGAGCGAGACGACCGTCGCCTGCATTACCGGCAACGGCCTGAAAACGATTGACGCGGTTTCGCAGGAGTACACGCTCACGCCCGCGATCGAGCCGCGGCTGACGGTCTTTGAAGCGTTCATCAACGACCGCATGGTGGCCGTGGCTGGAAATTAGAAGTTGGAAGTCGGAAATTAGAAGGCAGGAAAGACCATCGAGATGAAAATTACAGTCGAAATTCCATCGGCGCTGCGGCGGTTCACCGACGGCGTGCAAACGATCGAATGCAGTTCGGAGACGCTGCCGGATTTGCTCGGCGAAATCGAACAGCGTTTCCCTGCCATCAGCAAGCATTTGCGCGATGACGCGGGTCAGGTCCGGCGCTTCGTGAATATTTACGTAAACGAGGAAGACATCCGCTTCCTCGGCGGCAACAGCTACAAGTTTCGCGAGGGAGACCGCGTCCTGGTCGTGCCCTCGATCGCCGGTGGAGCCCCTGCAGATGCCTGCGGATGAAGCAGATGCGCCGCGGAGAGAATCATCTGGCTATCCGGCTGGGAACTTTGGCTTGACAATTTCGGCGGCTGATTTAAGCTGTAATGGCAATGATGAAACCGATTCTCAAGGGCATTACGATTACCAAGCGCACGCCCACGTGTTGCCGGGCGGCGCGGACCCCCTTGGGAGCCAAGGATACGCAAGCGCAGTAGAAAACATCCTTCCAGCTCTTAGACGCGGCCCGCGAAGCCAAAAGCTCGCGGGCGTTTTTGTTTATGGGCGGAAATTTCGGGGAAGGCCGGAAGAAGAATTCTTGATGAGGGAATGGTGAGCGCAGCGGCACAAGAGAAAATCGACGCCGTGCAAGCCGGCGCGGAGAGTTGGAGCGCGGAAGAAATCGTGCGCTGGGCTTTCGCGGAGTTTTCTCCGAGCGCGGCCGTCGCATCGAGTTTCGGCGCGGAGGATGTCGCGCTCATCGACATCGCGATCCGCGTGCGCCCGGACATTCGTGTCTTCACTTTGGACACTGATTTTCTTTTCGCGGAAACGTACGAGCTGATCGGCAAGATCGAGCAGAAATACGGGATTCGCGTCGAGCGCGTGAAGTCGCTCTACACGCCGGAACAGCAAGCCGCGCAATTTGCGCCGAAACTTTGGACCATCGATCCGAACCAGTGCTGCTCGCTCCGCAAAGTCGAGCCGCTCAAGGCCAAGCTTGCAGGACTGACCGCCTGGGTGACGGGAATCCGCCGCGATCAGGCGCCAACGCGCGCGAACGCGAAAAAAATCGAGTGGGACAAATCGTTCGCCCTCGTGAAATGCAATCCGCTGGCGGACTGGACCTGGGATAACGTTTGGGAATACATTCGCAATCACAACGTGCCCTACAACCCTCTTCACGAGCAGAATTATCCAAGCATCGGATGCGTCCAGTGCACGCGCCAGGTCCAGCCCGGAGAAGATCCGCGCGCGGGGCGCTGGTCAGGCTTCGCGAAAAAGGAGTGCGGCCTGCACGCTCCTGAGTAGCACAGACTTCAGTCTGTGGGTGTTTATTGGAGCTTGGCAAAATTATGGCGTTGAGCGAGATTTCGGCCTTGTGCGGTCTGTCGATCCTGGCTTTCGCGATCAGCCAGGGCATGCTGACGGAACCCCACAGACTGAAGTCTGTGCTACTGGAGACGTTGCGCAAGAGTTGAAATGACAATGAGTTTGTTTCCCATGTTCGTGAAGCTCGATGGCCGCCGAGTCCTTGTTGTCGGCGCAGGATCCGTGGGCGAGGCTAAGATCGAGAGCCTGCTCGCGACGGAGGCGTCCGTGCGCGTCGTCGCGCCCAAGGCTACTCCGCGCGTGCGCGAGTGGGCGCGCGAAGGCCGCATCGAATGGGAAGCGCGCGAATACAGGCCGGCCGATTTCGCGGGCATGTTCCTGGTGATCGCGGCGACGGGTTCGCCCGCGCTGCACGATGAAATTTACGCGGAGGCCCGAAGCAGGGGCGTGCTCTGCAACGCGGTGGACGAGCCGGAGCGCTGCGACTTCTACTTCCCTGCCGTCGTGCGCCGCGGGGAATTGCAGATCGCGATTTCCACGGGTGGCCTGAGCCCGGCGCTCGCGCAGCGATTGCGCAAGGAACTCGAACAGCAATTCGGTCCCGAGTGGGAAGAGTGGGTGGCGCAGCTCGGCCGCACTCGCGAGGAATTGCAAAGCATTCCGATGCCGCCGGAGCAGCGTAAGCGCTTGCTGCATCAGTACGCGAGCCTGGACCCGAAGCCGCATTAGATTGAGTGGCGCGGGCTTCAGCCTGCGGGGGTTAGACCTTGCAAGGACCGAACCCCGCAGGCTGAAGCCCGCGCCACTGAGAACATAAATTGGAGTAGTCATCGCAATGGCGGAAAAAGTTTATCTGGTGGGCGCGGGACCGGGCGACCCGGAATTGCTGACGCGCAAGGCGTGGCGCGTGCTGCAATCCGCGACCGTCGTGCTGCACGATGATCTCGTGCCGCAGGAACTTTTGCGTGTCCTTCCGCCAACGGCGCAGCTGGTGAACGTTGGAAAGCGTTGCGGCGCGAAAGGAATTTCGCAGACCGAGATTAATGCACTGATGGTGCAGCTCGCGCGCGAAGGGAAGATCGTCGCACGGCTGAAGAGCGGCGACCCGCTGTTGTTTGGGCGCGCGGGCGAGGAAATGGAAGCGCTTCGCGCGGCGGGGATCGAATTCGAGGTAATTCCGGGAGTCACCGCGGCGCTCGGCGCGGCGGCTTCAGCGCAAATTTCGCTCACGGACCGGCGGCACGCCTCGCGCGTCGTGTTCGTTACGGCGCATCGCGAAGGCGGGACAGGACTGCGCAACGAGCGGCACGTGGCTGCGGACACGACTTACGTGATCTACATGCCGGGCAATCGCTACGCCGAACTTGCGGCGGAATTGCAGGCCGCCGGAATCGGCGCGGAAATTCCGTGCGTCGTGATTTCGCGCGCGACCACAAAGGATGAAACGATTCTCTCCACGACCGTTGGGCAATTGCAGGAGTGCCCGGCAGCAGCTTCGCCGTCGCTGCTCGTCGTGGGAATCGTCGCGGGCGTCGCGGCAGAAGTTGATGCGCGCGACAAAGAGTTTTCGAGCAAGCTCAGCGAAGAAGTCTTGCAGCTTGCTCTGCAGCATCCAGATCATGATCTCTACGGGAGGGGCGGTGTCGAATAATCGAGTACGAGTCGGAATTCTGGGCGCGACCGGAATGGTCGGCCAGCGCTTTGTTCAAATGCTCGAGCATCACCCGGAATTCGAGATCACGGCGCTCGCGGCGTCGGATCGCTCGCAGGGGAAATCGTATGGCGAGGCCTGTACCTGGCGGCTGGTGGGCGACATGCCGGCCTTCGTGAAAGCGATGGTCGTGCAGCCGCCGCAGCCGCCGCTTGATTGTGACGTGGTCGTTTCGAGTTTGCCCTCGGATGTGGCGCGCTCCTCGGAAGAAGCTTTTGCCCGCGCGGGGTATCCCGTCATCAGCAATGCATCTTCGTTCCGGATGGACGAAGACGTTCCCCTCCTGATTCCCGAAATCAACGCCGACCATTTAAAAGTCCTGGACCGCCAGAAAAGTGAGCGCGGCTTCTCGACCGGCTATATCGTCACGAATCCGAATTGCTCGACGATCATCATGGCCCTGGCCCTCGCGCCGTTGCACGCGAAATTCGGCATCGAAGCCGTGATCGCGACCACGCTCCAAGCCGTCTCCGGCGCAGGCTATCCCGGCGTGCCTTCGCTTGACGTTGTCGACAACGTGCTCCCCTTTATTGACGGGGAAGAGCCAAAAATGGAAAGCGAAACGCGAAAAATTCTCGGCCGCCTGGGGAATAATTCTTTCGAGAACGCGCCGTTCCCCGTGAGCGCGCAATGCCATCGCGTGAATGTGGCGGACGGACACATGGTGGCCGTGCGCGTAAAGCTGGCCAAGCGCGTCTCGATCGAGGAAGTTCGCGAGGCGCTCGCGTCCTACACCTCGGTTCCCCAGAAACTCAAATTGCACACCGCGCCCAAGCATCCCGTCCTCGTGCGCGACGAAAAAGACCGGCCGCAGCCGCGCATGGACCGCGATGCGGGCGGCGGCATGAGCGTCACCGTCGGGCGGCTTTTCCCGGACAGCGTGTTCGACTACCGTTTCGTTGTTCTCGGGCACAACACGATTCGCGGCGCGGCCGGCGCGGCGATCCTGAATCTGGAATTGCTGCAAGCGCGCGGCTTGCTCCATGGAAAATCGGCGCGCGAAAATGCGGCCCCTGCGGAAGCGAGGGTGAGATGAGCCGTCCGATCCAGGTGATGAAATTCGGCGGCACGTCGGTCGGAGATGCCGCCCGCATCCGCAGCGCGGCGGCCATCGCAGCGGAAGCGTCGAAAGAGCGCGCGGTCGTCGTCGTGGTTTCCGCGATGTCCGGTGTGACGAACACACTGATCGCGGCGGCCGGAAAAGCGGCGACCGGCGACGAAGCCGCGGCCGAAGCGCTTACCAGAGCGCTTCAGGAAAAACATCACGACGCCATTGGCAATCTGATTTCCGACATCGAAAACCGGCGGCAACTGCTCTCCGAAATTGACGCGTTGATCGAACGCGCCGCGAATTATTGCCGCGGCTGCGCGCTCCTGGGCGAACTCTCGCCCCGAGCGCTCGACGTGATTGCAGGCACGGGAGAACGCCTCACCGCGAGAATGGCCGCTGCTGTGCTCCGCGAAATGGGGCTCCGTGGCGTGGCGTTTGACGCGACCGAATTGATCGTGACCGACGAAGTTCACGGCGGCGCGCGGCCTCTGGCCGGTCCAACGCGAAAGAAAACGCAGGCGGCGCTCCTCCCCTTCCTCGAAGCTGACGGCATTCCCGTCGTCACCGGCTACGTTGCCGCGACGGCGAAAGGCATTCCCACAACGCTCGGCCGCGGCGGCTCGGATTATTCCGCGACGATTTTGGGCGCGGCGCTGGACGCGAGCGAAGTGATCATCTGGACGGACGTGAACGGCGTGTTGACCGCGGACCCGCGCATGGTTCCCGACGCGGCCACGCTCGACGAAGTTTCCTACGCCGAAGCGGGCGAACTTGCTTTCTTCGGTGCGAAGGTCCTTCATCCGATGACGCTGCGCCCGGTGATCGAAAGCGCGATCCCCGTGTGGATTCGCAACAGTTTTCAGCCGCAGCTGGCCGGAACCAAAATCACGCACTCCGTGCGGCCCGCGCCGCAAGGCGTGAAGGCCGTTACAGCGACGCGCGACGTTGCCATGATTGCCATCGCCGGCCCCGGCATCATCGGCGTGCCGGACATCGCCGCGCGCATTTTCACGGCGAGCGCGTCGGTGCACGCGAATATCGTGATGATTTCGCAGTCGTCCTCGCAAGACAGCATCTGTTTCGTCGTGCAGGCCGCCGACGCGGCGCGCACGGAAGAGGCCTTGCGGAATGCGCTGTACGAAGACGTGCACCAGCACGACCTCGAACACATCAAAGTGAATCGCAATGTGGCGATCGTCGCGGCGGTCGGCGAGAACATGGCCGGAACGCCGGGCATCGCGGGCCGCGTCTTCAGCACGCTCGGCAAGGAAGCGATCAACATCATCGCCATCGCGCAAGGTTCGTCCGAATACAATATTTCCTTCCTCGTGGAATCGGGCGGAATGGAAAAAGCCGTGAAGGCGCTGCATCAGGCCTTCGGCCTCGGGCGGCAGGAAAAAGGCGACGACGCGCGCACCGTCGCTCAAATGACCACCTAAAATGGCCGTGACGGTCGAAACCTGGGAACGCCAATCTCCCGATTGGCGGTTGGCTTTGGCGCCAATCGGGAGATTGGCGTTCCCAGGCGATATCAATATCGCAAAAGAAACCCACTTTTCCGCTGTTGAATTCAGCCGCGAACAAATGTCGCGTTGCCAGGATCGGGGGCGGGAGCCATCTTCGCGCGTCCATTTGCGGCCAGATGTTCGAGAATGAGATAGACGCTTTCGGCGGATTCCGCGGCTCCGATGGCGGCGGCAATCTGCGTGGCCGTCTGCGGCGTGCTTGAAAGCGCTGCATGCGCTTTGGCCTGGAGGCTGAGCACGGCTGCCGCGGCTTTCTTCCCTGCTTCGACGCCCGGCTGGTGGTAGGCGTTGATGTGGATCAGCGAGGCGTAGAGGCCGACCGCGCGCTCGAACAAAGCGATCAGCGCGCCAATCGTGCGCGCGTCGACTCGGCGAATCGTGATCGTCATGGACTGGCGGTCGTTTCCGTACAGCGCTTCGCGCGTGCCGACCAGGAAGCCGTGCAGATAATCGCCCGCCGTCACGCCGGGCTCGACTTCCACGGGCGAGCCGCCGGACTCGAGGACGCGCACGAACGTGACGAAGAAATTGTTCACGCCGTCGCGCAATTGCTGCACGAAGGCGTGCTGGTCGGTGGACCCTTTATTTCCGTAGACCGCGATTCCCTGCTCGACGCGCCGGCCGTCGAGATCGAGCTGTTTGCCAAGCGATTCCATCACCAGTTGCTGCAAATAGCGGCTGAAGAGAAGCAAGCGATCCTTGTACGGAAGAACGACGAGGTCCTTCTTCCCTTTTCCGTCCGTCGCCACGTACCACATCAACGCCATCAGCGCGGCGGGATTGCGCCGCGTTTCGTGAACGCGCGTGGCGGCGTCGCAGGCCGCCGCTCCGGCGAGCATGCGGACAATGTCGATCCCCTGCAAGGCCGCGGGAAGCAGGCCCACCGCGGAAAGTTCGCTGGTCCGGCCGCCGACCCAATCGAACATGGGAATGCGCGCGAGCCAGCCTTCCGAAGCCGCTTGCTTGTCCAAGTGCGATCCGGCCATCGTGACCGCGACAGCGTGGCGCGCGAAATTCAAATTCGCGCGCGCGATAGGCTTCGGCGACGACCACCATGCCGTTGCGCGTGTCCGGAGTGCCGCCGCTCTTGCTGGTCACGATGACCAGCGTCTCCGGAAGCAGCCCCTTCAGCGTTTCCAGCATGCGCGCGATGCCGTCGGGATCGGTGTTGTCGATGAAGTGCATTTTCATGCGGTCGGAGGAGGGTTCCCCGAGCGCGTCGCCGACGAACATCGGGCCCGAGCGCCGAGCCGCCGATGCCGATCGCGAGCACCTGCGTGAATCGTTCCGCCCTGGGCGGCTTGATTTTTCCCGCGTGCACGCCGGCGGCAAATTTTTGAATGGATTCCACCGTGCCGGTGATTTCCAGAGCGATTTCTTTCGTCGGCGCGAGTTGCGGCGCGCGCAGCCAGTAATGCCCTACCATTCGTTTTTCGTCAGGATTGGCGATTGCGCCGCTTTCCAGGGCGTCCATGTCCTTGAATGCCTTTTGCATGGCGGGTTCCATCGACGCAAGAAACGCTTCGTCGAAATGCATGCGGCTGATATCCAGCGAGAGGTCGAGCGAATCCACGCGGCAGAAATATTGGCGGTAGCGTTTCCAAAGTTCGGGTGCGTCCATGGAGTCTCCCTGGGCTTTTAGTAGCACACGCTTCAGCCTGTGGGGTTTAGTGCTTGCAAGCACTAAAACCCACAGGCTGAAGCGTGTGCTACATAACCCTATCGCTTCGCGGCTTGAATCTGTTCTTTCGCCGCGGCGACGACGTTCTCGACGGTGAAGCCGAAATGCTTCTGGAGCGCCTTGATCGGCGCGGAGGCGCCGAAACTGTGCATCCCGATGCTGCGGCCCGAAATGCCCACGTAGCGCTCCCAGCCAAACGTGGCGGCCATTTCCACTGAAACGCGCGCCTTCACTGCGGGCGGCAAAACGGAATCGCGATACGCCTGATCCTGCTTTTCGAAAAGTTCCCACGACGGCATGCTGATGACGCGCGCCTGGATCCCCTCTTTCGAAAGCTGCTCGAACGCCTCAACGCACAGCGAAACTTCGCTGCCGGTGGCCAGCAGCAGCACATCGGGGCGCGCTCCGGCATTTTCGGCAAGCACATACGCGCCGCGCGCAAGCCCCGCGGCGGGAGCGAATCGCGCGCGGTCCAGAGTGGGCAGCGCCTGGCGCGTCAAAACCAGCAGCGCGGGCTCGTGCTGCAAGCTGCATGACCACCTTCCACGCCTCGATCACTTCATTCGCGTCCGCCGGGCGCAACGTGATCAGGCCGGGCGTGGCGCGCGCGATCGCCAGATGCTCGATCGGCTGATGCGTCGGCCCATCCTCGCCGACGCCGAGCGAATCATGCGTCAGAACATAAATGACCGGAATTCCCATGATCGCGCTCAGCCGCATGCCGCCGCGCATGTAATCGGTGAACACGAAAAAGGTGGCGCCGAAGGGACGCACCTTGGTCAGGCTCATGCCGTTGATCGATCGCGGACATGGCGTGCTCGCGGATGCCGAAATGCAAATTCCGGAACGAATAGTTTCCGGCCTGAAATCCAGTCGCGGCCTCGAAAGTGAGCAAGGTCTTGGTCGAAGGCGCGAGATCGGCGGAACCGCCGATCAGCCACGGAACATTTTTCGCAATCGCGTTTTCGACTTTTGCGGAGGAGTCGCGCGTGGCCAGTCCCTTTCGCGTCGGCTGGAAAGGACGGCAATTCCTTGTCCCATCCATTCGGGAAGCTGCCGATGCTCCATGCGCGAAATTTCGTCGGCCAGTTCGGGATACTTCGCCCGATACTCGCCGAATTGCGCGGTCCAATGATCGCGGATCTGTTTTCCCCGGACGCCGATTCCCTTCTGGAAATGTTCGTAGACGCCGTCGGGAATCAGGAATTTCGCGTCCTCGGGCCAGCCGTAGACCCGCTTGGTCAGCTTGACTTCCTCTTCGCCGAGCGCCTCGCCGTGCGCGGCGGCGGTGTCCTGCTTGTGCGGCGAGCCCCAGCCGATGTGGCTGTTCACGATGATGAGCGTCGGCCGGTCGCTCGTTCTGCAGGAACGTGCGGAAGCCGGCGCGAATCATGTCCAGATCGTTCGCGTCAGTAACGTGCGTGACGTTCCAGCCGTAGGCGGCGAATCGCGCGGCCACGTCTTCGGAAAACGCCAGCGGCGTGCCGCCCTCGATCGTGATCCGGTTGCTGTCATAGATCCAGCAAAGATTGGAAAGCTTGAGGTGCCCGGCGAGCGAAGCGGCTTCGCTGGAAATTCCCTCCATCATGCAGCCATCGCCGCCCAGCGCGTACACGTTGAAATTGTAGATGTCTTCAAACCCGGGCTGATTATATCGTGATGCGAGCCATCGCCCGGCAAGCGCCATCCCCACGCTATTCGCGTAGCCCTGGCCGAGCGGACCCGTCGTCGTTTCGACGCCGGTCGTCAGGTGCGATTCCGGATGGCCGGCGCAGCGGCTTCCGAGTTGCCGGAAATTCTTGATGTCCTCGAGCCGGACGGCGGGGCCATTAAGAATCTCGAGAGTGTTCTTATCCGCCTCCTTCACTCCCGCAAGATGCAGCACCGAATACAGCAGCATGGAAGCGTGCCCCGCGGAGAGAACGAAGCGGTCGCGATTGGGCCAAAGCGGATCGCTCGGATCGTAGCGCAGAAATTCCTGCCACAAGCAGTAGGCCAGCGGCGCCATCGCCATGGGCGTGCCGGGATGCCCGGAATTGGCCGCCTGCACGGCGTCCATGGAAAGAGTGCGGATCGTATTGATGCAGAGCATCTCCATCGGAGTAGCGGCGTTATGAATGGAAGCACTGGTGTCGGTTACGCTCATCTCGCTCCTTGGGTCGCGAGGCGCCAAACAAGGCCCCTGCCGGACTAAACCACTACTTTAGCGCAAAGCCTGAATTGTACGACAGGGAGAATCGCACAAAGGTCAGACACAAAGATTAACGATTTTTAACAATCACAATCAAGCCCGGCAACTTTGCGCCAGAAATATTAGAGTATGATGCGCGGCATGCGGGCGCATCTGGGTGTAAAGATTTCGTCGCAAGCCTTTTGAAGACGTCGGTTGCGCCCCACTACTATCCGAACCGGGCGAAGGAGAGCCATGTCGAAAAGCCGCAAGCCTTCCGTCTCGTCCAAATACAACGATGAACATCTCTTAGGAACGGGAAAAGTTTCAGCCGGAGATCGCTTCTGAAGAGCGCCGCAGGCGCGGCGGTTGGCGCGGCTGCCGCGGGCTTGCCGGCACGATCGGCGCGCGCGCGCAGGTGCAAGGACTGTATACCTCCAACGAACCTCCGGAAATTCCCCTGCCCTCGGCTCGCTGACGTTTCTCGATAAGAAGCAATATATCCACAACATGGAAATTATCTCCCACCTGCCCGGCGCAACCATCAGCGGCGGAGAACCGCTCATGGCCATGTGGGCCAAGGGCAAGCAGCGATTGTTGCCGGCCGGCGGAGATTTTATCGACGTCAGCGAAGCCAAGAATCCGGTGGCGTTGAATAAGAAGCGCGTGATTCAAGGCGGCGGCGCGGTCGTCTACAACACCAAGCTCAAGAAATGGATCATGATGTGCACCGCGGCGCAGCCGCTCACCAGCGCGAATATTCAATATCCGCACGGCCAGTATGACAAGGAATTGCGCGACAAAGTCCTCGCCTACAAAGGGCTCCGCGGAATCCGCAACTACGACATCACCGATCCCACCAAACCCAATCTGCTCCAGGAATACAACACCGGAGAGAAAGGCAACGGCACGCACCACAATTTTTACGATGGCGGAAAGTACGCCTATCTCGATTGCGGATGGGATGAAACGCTGCGCCTGGAAAATCACCAGCGCCCCTACAGCAACGCGCTCATGATCGTGGACATGTCCGATCCCGCAAACGTGCAGGAAGTTTCCCGATGGTGGGTCCCCGGACAAAAATTGGGCGAGGAAGAAGAATACAAGAAATATCGCTTCGCCGGAGACCACACCTCCTGGACCGGAAATCACGGCGCGATCACCGTGCCCAAGCGCGTCGAAGACGGCGGCACGATCGGCTACGGCGGATTTGGCGCATTCGGCTTTTACGCCATGGACTTGTCCGACATAAAGCACCCCAAACCCTATGGCCACATGCAATATGAATTCGACACGTTCGGAACGATTCCGTTCCACACGTGCTATCCGGTCATTGCGGACGCGGCCCATCCCCGGCTTATGAACAAAGTCGTCGCCGTGCACGAAGCGCTCGAAGCGGATTGCCGCGAGAACTATCACACGCCCTACATGATGGACGTGAAAGATCCGAAAAATCCGAAGATCATCGGCTTCTTCCCCCGCCCCGCGGCGCCTCCCGATGCTCCTTACACGGACTTCTGCTTCGCGCGCGGACGTTTTGGTTCGCACAACACGCAATGCTGGCTCGCGCCCGGCACGTCCAATCCCGCGATCATCGTGATTGCCTGGTTCAATGCCGGCGTCCGCGTTTTCGATATTTCCAACCCCACCGAGCCGAAAGAAGTCGCGTGGTTCGTGCCTCCTCTCGAAGGCGAGATCAATAACTATGATTCCTGGTGGCGCGGCACGACGGAAAATGTCTTTGTCGAGTTCGATCGCAACCTGATCTGGATCGGGACCCACGAAGGCACCTACTGCCTGTCCTGCCCCGCTCTGGGCAAGCCGGTCACCGAACCCACCAAAATTCAGAAATGGTCGATCCCGCACTGCAATGTAGGATGGGACGACCAGACCGCCCGCAGCTTTTATTTCGGACGATCCTTGAGCCAGATGGGTTAGCCGGAATAGCACGCTGATAATCGCACAACTTTTGCAAGACCGTATCATCTTTGTAGCGCCCGCCTTCAGGCGGGCCATTGCGTTTGCAAAATTAATGCGGCTTTAGCCGCTGGCGTAGGCTTCGAAAATCGAATTGCCGCACACGCTCCAGCTGTAGCGAGCCACCTCTGCCAGGAGAAATTCATGCTTCAGAAATCTCTCGCAGGAAATTCACCCATGGCCTGATGGCCGCCGGCGGCGGGCTGCTTATCAGCCGCCGCGCGCGCGCTGCGGAATTTGAATTGCGCCAGTTCCACAACCAGCCCGCCGGCAGCCCGCTGGACAAATGGCTACTGCAAATGTGGGACGCCGTAAAAACCGAAACAAACGGCCGCGTCCAGGTTCAGACTTTTCCTGACAACAACAAGATCGCGGGGGGAGATCCTGCCGCACTCAACATGGTGGTCAGCGGCGAATTGGATTTCTTCACGCTGAATGGCGGCTCGATCGGAAATCTGGTGCCGGCGTCAAACGTGCAAGGCTTCTTTTCGCCTTTCGCACACCGGCCCAGGTGTTTGACTCGCTGGACGGCGATCTGGGCGACTATTTGCGGGAGGAAATGAAAACCAAAGGCATCTACGCCGTTCCAAAAGGCTGCTTCGACAACGGATTCCACCAGATTACCTGCTCGACCCGGCCGATCCGCACGGTGGAGGATTTGCAAGGCCTGAAGATTCGCACTCCCGACGCTCCCATCTACGTGGAAGCCTGGAAAGCCATGGGCGCTTCGCCCGTCGTCGCCAATTTTAACAAGCTGTACGAGACCTTGAAAAATGGCACGGCCGAGGCTCAGACCAACCCGCTGGCCGTCGCGGAATTTTTGAAACTTTACGAAGTGCAGAAGTATGTGAGCATGACCAATCACGGCTGGTCCGGATTCAATCTGCTCGCGAACTGGAAGCTATGGCAACGCTTCCCTTCCGACGTGCAGGCGATCATCGAGCGCAACGCCGTCAAATTCGTTCGCCTGCAGCGGGAAGAACTGAGCGCCCTCAACACCGAATTTCGCACCAAGCTCGCCACTCAGGGCATGACCTTCAACGAGGCGGACACTTCCTCGTTCCGGCCCCGGCTGGCATCCTATTACGCCCATTGGAAAGAAACGATAGGAGCGCGCGCCTGGAGCCTGCTCGAAGCTCACGTCGGCAAGCTAGCTTGAATCTGTGGCGCCGGCGTTCGCCGGCGTTTTTGCGTTGGGTGATGATTAGAAAAATCGCCGGCGCCACGAAACCCTGCCCACTTCGCTGAAAGTCACACTGAATTACGCGCGTCTCCCCGCAAACATTATCTCCCCGCAGGAAGCGCATTCGGCGGCGGCTCGTTCTGATCCCGGAAGGGTAGCCGGAGTTTCCGCGCAACCTCCGGCCAAAATTCCCGGAGCTCGTCATATCCAATGTCCAAGGCCACGTCGAAAGCAATATTTTGGGCCGCGGGCGCAAAGCCGCGCCGCGTTCCGGGATGATAGAGATTGCTGACCGATACCCGCTGACTTCTCCCAGCCATTCGGAATAGTTAAACATGGGCTTGCCATGGTCGTTGTACGCGACGATGGCGTGCGTCACGGCGTGCATGAATCGCCGCCCTTCCGGGCCCTGGCCCATCCGGTAGTACCGCGGATCTTCGGAAAAAATAGTGGGATAGGCAAACTCCTTGAAAAATCGGAATTGAACTTCATCGGTATAACTCGCGCCCAGCCGTTTGGCATATCCCTCCCTCCTTGGCCAAAAGTCGGGTCATCATTTTCCGCCTGTGAAATCCCCGCGTCGAACCCGGCAGCGAGGAACGTTTCGGGATCGACGGAATCGTGAAGGAACAAAAAGAATTTGTCTTTGATTTCGAGCGAGCAAAGGACGAACCGGCCTGTAATGGGGATCGTGAACCGACTGGCGGTCGAGTTTTCGAGTGAACGTGCCAATGACCTTGTGAAATGGCCCGTTGTAATCCTGCAATTGGACCATGGGCGGCGGCTGGACGCACTGGCCAGAACGGTTCAGCACGACCTGCCCGGGCACTTACCGGCGCGGCCGGCAGGAGGATTTGGCGGCGTCTCCTGCGCGCGGACTGCCGCGCTTCCAGCTAGCGAGGCGACTAGGATCGCTCCAACAGCACCAGACGCGCGCAAACGTTTGACGCAGGTCGGATCAAACAAGGACGACCAATCCCGCCAAAGTCCTCCGCGTACTCCATGAGCCCAAGAAAAATCACATTGACGATTATCACTTAACCGTCAGCGTGACGGTAGTGGGGACTGTTGCATTTCCCGACATCGCGTTCACAGTTATCATCGTAGATTCCCGCAGTAGTTCCTGTACTTGTGTTGACCTGTGGCCCGGGCCAGCCTCCACTTCCTCCGCTCATCCCGCAGGCCGTAAGGCCCGCTGCGACGACGAATAACAATAAGATCACGAAGCGTGGCGCGAAACGCCGCACGGAGCCGCGCAGCACCCCAAATGCAAACCAAATCATCCCCATGGCCAGCCCCACTCCCAGCAGCAAAGTCCCATGCGGCCATTCGCCGCGTGGACGTTCCACAAACGAACTAGACGAATGCGGCGTCGTCGCGATCGCGAGCATCACGTTCGTGCCGGCGCCCCCCGCGGGGACAATCGTTGGCGTAAAAGTTGGGTTCGCGCCTGGAGGAAGCTGCGACGCGGAAAATGTGACCGCCGCGTTGAGCGTAGGGTTTCTCCCCAGGATCAAGCATCAGGCTAAAAGTTGGCCGGATTGCCGGCTTGAACGGTAGCGGTCTGAGTTGTCGCGCTCACATTGAAGCCCGCCACAACAGAAAGCTCAGTGTACTTCTGTGGTTCCGCCACCGGGGATCGCATTCGTTCACCGTGATGTTTAATGTCCCGCTGCTTGAGCAGTCACTCGCGAGCAGTGCTGCGGTAAGAGAGAGGTCGGGCTCACGAATGTAGTCGTGCGCGAAGAACCATTCACTTGAACGGTGGAACCTTGCACAAAATTCGTGCCCGTAACGTTGAGTGAGCGCCGCGTTCCCCGCGGGTACGGCTTCATGGCGAGAATGCTTGTGGCTGCCGGGACGGGATTATTGACGGCAAACGACACTGCCACGGACGGATTTCCGCCGGAATTGGCCACGGTTACGAGCGGCGTCCCCGCAACCGCAATCGCACTCTCATTGGGATAGTAGCCTGCAACTTGCTGGGACTTTGATAGGCTGAGTTCACGGTCTTCGAGCCAAACGTCACAACCGATGAAGGTAAAAATCCGGTCCCACTAATCGTCAGCGTAAATGCCTGTCCACCCGCAAAAGCGCTGGCAGGCGAAAGAGCGCCGACGGTCGGCTGCGAATTTGCCGGGACCACCGTCAAGGTTTCAGAGGAAGATGTTCCTCCGCCGCTGTTGCCGACACCAATTGGGTTAGTCACCGAGATGGTGATTGGCCCGGCGTTCAACACGTCCGCGGGCAAAATCGAAGCGGTGATCTGCGCCGAGTTGACGAACGCAGCGGGCCTCGAGACGTTATTGAAGTTCACCGTCGAACCGTTCACGAAATTCGCGCCGTTGATCGTCAGCGTGAAACCCGGCGAGCCCGCGACCGCGATGGATGGAATAATTCCGGAAATCGCCGGCGGAGGAAGAACCACGGCGAAACTTGACTCCGCAACCCCTCCATCCGGCGCGGGCGTCGATACAAGAACCAATTCCGGACCGGGCGTTGCAATCGCGGATGCCGGGATGGCCGCTGTCAATTGCGAAGCGCTCACAAAAATGGTCGCTTCACCGCCTGGCCACCAAAACTGATCGTGGAACTCGAAGAAAAAAACCGTTTCTGTTCACAGTGAGCGTGAACGAACCGCTGCCCTCAACCGCGCCCGTCGGAGAAATGGAAGAGATGACTGGCAAGGGATTCCCGCCACCGCCTTGCGATCCCTGCGGCGAGAAAATCGACACGGTATTGTCGAGAAAATTGGCCACTGCTATGCCCGCACGGCCTACCAGCGTGGGCGAGGGGGCAACCAACCCGGTGGTGACAATGAACTCCGGCCCTCCTCCGGCGGGGAAATCCAAAGGGTTTCGCAAACGAACCGTCGCCGTTCCCGAAAAGAATGTTCACGGAGCCGTTCGCCGGGCATCCGCTATTTGTGCACTGAAGTATCCGCGACGGCAATGTCCAGGATGCCGTCGCCATTAAAATCGCCGAGAGTCAAGGAAGAGCCGGCAAATCCGCCGGGATATTCGACATGCGGTTTGAATGTCCCGTCGCCGTTCCCGAGAAAAATCGAAACGGTCGTGCCCGAACCATCGAGGACTGCGAGATCGAGTTTGCCATCTCCATTGAAATCGCCCGTAACCACGGCTCCTGGAGCAGAACCCGTGGCGAAGTCGACGGCAGCTTTGAACGTGCCATCTCCATTTCCGAACAGCATGGAAACTGAGTTGAGCAGCGGGTTGGTAACGGCAAGATCAAGGATCCCATCGCCGTTGAAATCGCCCGCCGCCAAACCGCCTTCCGTGGAACTTTCGGTGTTACTTGAAACTGCAGTGCCAAGCGTCCCGTCACCCTTACCTGGAACGAAGTAAACTGCGGATTGCCCGCCGATCACGACATCCAAGTGGCCGTCCCGGTCGAAATCGCCAACGACGGGGGCAGGAGATGCGCTCGTGCCGGACGGGAGCGGAAAATCGTTGGTAGCCTGGAAGAGAGGGCCTGCAGGGGTGTAAGCAGCTCCAACGGAAACAACCGCGAAAAGATTTAGATTTGGATTTGGTCCAGTCGGACCCAGCTGACCGACCGTTACAAAGTCAAGTACGCCGTCTCCGTTGAAATCGCCGGGTACAATCGTTTGCGGGCTCTCCAGAAGTTCACCACGACCGAGCCCGTGTTCGCCAATTTCCACGATCGTGCCATTATCGACATTGCAGAACGCCAGAAATGGGCACCTCCCATCAGCAACCGTCAGAACAGGAGTGCCGTCAGGAGGATTGGACGCGGCGACCAGACCTGTTGGTTGAGAGACCCAAGAGTCTCCGCCGCCGGGGGCAAATTCGCTTTCAGAGCGGGCAAACGCGAGGGACGTAACCGGCGTAGTAACCGAGAACAAGACAGGATTCGATACGCCACCGCCGGGGCCCGGATTGGACACCGTGATGGAAACAAGATTGGCCGTGGCGATATCCGAGGCGAAGATGGCGGCCGTCAGTTGGGTAGCATTGATAAAGGCGGTCACGCGCGGGCTTCCGTTCCACAGGATTGTCGCGCCGCTCACAAATCCGGCGCCGTTCACCGCTAGCGTGAATGCCGTCCCGCCGGGCACCGCCGCCGCGGGCACGGTGGGATTGTTCAAGAAAGGCACGGGATTGGTTTGCGCCGCGACCGGCGAGCAAATGGATGAAAGTAGAAACGTGAAGATTGCTGCTGCGATAATTGTGCGCACGGGTGTCTCCCCTTAAAAGTCGTCAGCGGGGCTGGGGACAGATGCCCGTTGCGAACGCGTGAAAAATCCGAATGGTCTGAATGACCGAGGCCTTCGGACTTCGGCCTGAATTTGAGGATGCGGAAACTCATCCTGCGAATGGCCTCGGCGCGGTTTCCGCTGAGAGGGGGAAGGACTTCACCGCGTGAGGGCCATTCTACCCCATCTCTTAATATTAATTTGACAATTAAATATTGTCATTACAACATGACACGACACTGTCGGAAATCCGGGGTTCGCTAAACTTCCTGCCCGTCGCGAGCACCCCCTCGCTCCGCCGGGTTCACTGCCTCCATTGACAAGGTAAATAGTGGTATGAAACCTGACACGTGTCAATTCGCCGCCCCCCCCCCCCCCCCCCCCCCCCCCCCCCCCCCCCCCCCCCCCCCCCCCCCCCCCCCCCCCCCCCCCCCCCCCCCCCCCCCCCCCCCCCCCCCCCCCCCCCCCCCCCCCCCCCCCCCCCCCCCCCCCCCTACTCGCCTAAGAGGCGGACTCT
Source organism: uncultured Acidobacteriota bacterium (assembly GCA_963768275.1). Taxonomy (GTDB): domain Bacteria; phylum Acidobacteriota; class Terriglobia; order Acidiferrales; family UBA7541; genus Palsa-360. The sequence continues at coordinate 17,692 of CAVYHH010000002.1, read as the reverse complement.
CTCCTTGCCCTCTTCTCGCATCAATTTATTTCGCCGAATCGAACACTCGCCAGTGGAATTCAAATGACGCTATCGAGGTGGGCCACTAAGATAAAACGCTGTGGCCGCCCGGGTAAAGATGGAATTCGTGAGGGATCTTGAGCGAATCGAGCGTCCCGTGCAGTTCGCTAGCGCCGCGGTAAAATCCAAGGAGTCTTCCGTGCCGCAATCGAAGTAAATTTTCATTTTGAAGCGCGACCGCGTTTTTCGAGCCAGCACGAACGGGCTGTTCAGGCCCCAGAACTTTAAGTCGATCGGATTGCCAAACACTTTTGCCAGCAATTGCGCCGCCGGGTTTCCCGACGACGCTCCGGCTTCACGCCCTGCGGCGGCTCCTTCACCACGCCCCGCTGTGAGAGCTGACCGAACCGAACAGTTCCGGATGCGCAAACGCGATGCGTAGCGCCCCATACCCACCCATCGAAAATCCCGTGATCCCGCGCGCGGGGCGTTCGGTCCGAACCCGATAAGTGTGCTCGACAAACGGGATGAATTCACGGACGAAGAAATCACTGTACGGAATTTTGCCATCCCGCGAATTGATGTAAAACGTGTCCGACCCATCCGGCGCCACGACCAGAAACTCGCCCACTTTGTGTTCCCGCCGCAAATCCTGCAGGGTGGTCCACTCCCCGTCCAGAGCCATCGCCTGCTCGTTCCCGCCAAGCCCGTGCAGCAGGTACAACACCGGATATTTTCTAGTCTTTGCATCCGCCGCCGAATAGCTGGCCGGCAGATAAACGCAATATCGCACGGAGGAATGAAGCAGGGCGCTGTGGAACGCCCGACAGTCCGCGCGTTCCTGCGCGTGCGCGCTGGCCGCAGCCAGAAGCGCCAGGAACAAAAAGGCAGCGAGGCGTCCGAACGATGACTCTGAAGGAAGAAGGACATAAACAAGAAGTAGTCATTGTAGGGGTGCCCGCCCGCTGGAACAAGAGGACTTAGCAGGCCCTTATCCCGTCTTACAGAATCCTTATGAGCTGTGCACGACTTCCTAACTTGGAAAGCCGCATGATTCGCTTGTAAGACGGGAGCCAAACGGGTGACTTGCAAGACAGCATGACAAGGCGCACAGCTGACGTGCCTCAAAAGGGTACAAGTGGCATCAAATCGTAACTGCTTGGAGTGACGGCTGTTAATGACTTACCAGGCAGGAGTCGGAAAGGATGCCAGATCCATGAGGTACTCAGCCGGCGCCGGAAGGGGGTCCAATGGCCATGACAATCTTTTTTGTTCTGAATGGCTTGGGGGTCATTTTTCTGCTCTACGTGCTGGCGAACTTCTGGAAAGAGGGGCATCGGCCACAGAGCAATGTCCGGAAGCATGCGACGGACTTTCGCAGCGGGACTGGGCTGACGTGTTCGTCATGACGCACCCGATTTCTCACAGCGCGCAAGGCGGCGTTTCCGTGATTCCGTTTCAGGCGCGAGACCGAACAGTGACAAACCGGTCGCAGCGCGGCCTCATCCGTGACGCCGGAAGCGCCAGCAAGCGGTTTTCCACAAGGTAAGTTGAGCCGGACCCGGCGCATCGAGATATGATGCGCCGGGAGCAGTGAAGGAAGGACGGCGATGCTGGACACGATTTTTGCCATCTCGACTCTGGTATTTTTTGTGCTTCCGTGCTGTACGTGAAATTCTGCGATGGATTGAGGTAAGGAAAATGCTCGATACGGTCGTATCGCTGGCGGTGTGTGTGGGTTTGCTCGTTTATCTCGTGTACGCGATGCTGCGTCCGGAAAAGTTCTGACCATGACAAACAATGGCTGGTTCCAAATCCTGTTCTTTCTGCTGGTGGTTCTCGCGCTCACCAAGCCGCTGGGCTCTTCATGACGCGCGTCTTCAACCGGGAGAAGACATTTCTGGACCCGGTGCTGCGGCCGATCGAGAAGCTCGTCTATCGCCTGACGGGCGTGGACGAGACCCACGAGATGCGCTGGACCGAATATACGATCGCGATGCTGCTGTTCAGCGGCGTGACCATGGTCGTGTCTCTACCTGATCGAGCGCGTGCAGAATCATCTGCCGCTCAATCCGCAGAAGCTTGCCAATGTTGCGCCCGGCCTGGCGTTCAACACGGCCGCTTCGTTCACGACGAACACCAACTGGCAGGCCTACGTGCCGCGAATCCACCATGTGCTATTTCACGCAGATGGCCGGCCTGGCCTATCACAACTTCGTTTCCGCGGCGATGGGCATCGCCCTCGCCATCGCGATCATCCGCGGCATCGCGCGGCGGGAAAAGGACAAGCTCGGAAATTTCTGGGTGGATATGACGCGCGCGCGTTCTGGGTGCTGCTGCCGCTTGCATGGTCGGCGCGCTCTTTCTGGTCTCGCAGGGCGTGACGCAAAATTTCAAGCCATACGACCACCGCCAGCTCGTCGACCCGCAAACGGTGCAGACGACCGGCGCAGACGGGAAAAACCACGACGCAGACCGTCACGGAGCAGACGATCGCGCAAGGGCCCGCGGCCTCGCAAGAAGTGATCAAGAAGTTCGGCACCAACGGCGGCGGTTTTTTCAACGCCAACAGCGCGCATCCGTTTGAGAATCCCACTCCGCTTACCAATTTCGTCGAGATCTTTTTGATTTTTGCGATCGGCTCGGGGCTTACCTACACGCTCGGGCAGATGACCGGTCGCAGCGCCATGGCTGGGCCGTGTGGGCGCGATGGCGATTCTGTTTTTGGTGGGCGTCACTGCAGCTATTGGGCCGAGGCGCGTGGAAATCCGCTGCTGCAGACTGATCAGCAAGCCACGCCTTGCAGTCCGGCGGCAACATGGAAGGCAAGGAAGTTCGCTTCGGCATCGCCAATTCCGCTCTTTTGGCCACGGTCACAACCGACGCGAGTTGCGGCGCGGTAAATGCGCATGCACGATTCCTTCACGCCGCTCGGCGGCATGATCCCGCTGATCAATATCATGCTGGGAGAAGTCGTCTTCGGCGGAGTCGGCGCGGGCCTCTACGGAATCATGGTCTTTATCATTCTTGCCGTGTTCATCGCGGGCCTGATGGTGGGCCGCACGCCGGAATATCTGGGCAAGAAGATCGAAGCCTTCGACGTGAAGATGGCCATGCTTTCGATTCTGATTTATCCGCTTTGCCTTCTGGGCTTCTCCGCATTTTCCGTGGTCGCGCCATTTGGGACTTCGAGCCTCGCGAACCCGGGACCGCATGGACTTTCGCGAGATTCTTTATGCCTACGCCTCGAGCTCGGCGCCAACAACGGCTCGGCGTTTGCCGGCCTGAACGCCAACACGCTTTGGTACAACATCACGCACCGGCATCGACGATGCTGCTCGGCCGCTTCTTCATGGTCATCCCGATCATGGCGATCGCCGGAAACCTGGCGCGGAAAAAATCTCCCGGAATCCGTCGGGCACGTTCCCGGTGACGACGCCGCTTTTCCGTGCCTGCTGATCGCCATGATTTTGATTGTGAGCGCGCTGACCTTTTTCCCGGCGCTCAGCCTGGGGCCGATTCTCGAGCACCTGCTGATGCACGCCGGGAAGGTTTTCTGAGGAACCATGACCGACAGCACAAGCAAGGAAGAGCAAGTCTATCTGGGACCCCAAGATTGCATGCGCGGGCCATCGTCGATTCGTTTCGTAAAGCTCGACCCACGGACGCTGATGAAGAATCCCGTGATGTTCGTGGTCGAAATGGGCGCGCTGCTGACCACGATTCGACTGGTGCGCGACTGCTGCACCACACGCCGGGATTCGGCTTGGAGCCCGCAAATTACGCTCTGGCTGTGGTTCACGGTGGTGTTTGCCAACTTCGCCGAAGCCATGGCCGAAGGGCGGGGCAAGGCGCAGGCGGACACGCTGCGCAAAGCGCGCAGCGAAACCATGGCGCGCAACCTGAAGTCCGATGGGTGCACGGGAAATGTCGCGGTTCCAATCTGCGCGCGGACGATCTGGTCGTGGTCGTCGCCGGGCGAATTCATCCCCGGCGACGGCGAAGTCATCGAAGGCGTGGCCTCGGTGGATGAATCGGCGATCACCGGCGAATCCGCTCCCGTCATTCGCGAATCGGGCGGCGATCGCTCGGCCGTCACCGGCGGCACGCGCGTCCTCTCCGATGAAATCAAAGTCCGCATCACGTCGAATCCCGGCGAGACCTTTCTCGACCGCATGATCAAGCTGGTCGAAGGCGCTTCGCGGCAGAAGACGCCCAACGAAATCGCCCTGAACATTCTGCTCTGCGGGCCTGACGATTATTTTCTTGCTGGCCGTGGCGACTCTGCAGCCCATCGCGATTTATTCCGGCGCGCCGCAGAGCATCTTCGTACTCTGGTCTCCTTGCTGGTCTGCCTGATTCCCACGACGATTGGCGGCTTGCTCTCGGCCATCGGCATCGCGGGCATGGACCGCGTGATTCAGCGCAACGTGATCGCCATGTCCGGCCGCGCCGTGGAAGCCGCGGGCGACGTGGACACTCTGCTGCTCGACAAGACCGGAACGATCACGCTGGGCAACCGCCAAGCGACGGAATTTTTTCCCGCCCCCGGCGTGACGGACGCGGAACTGGCCGACGCGGCGCAACTGGCTTCGATTGCCGACGAAACGCCGGAGGGCCGCTCGATCGTCGTTCTGGCCAAGGAAAAGTACGGCTTGCGCGGGCGGCGAGCTGTCCTCGCATGACGCCACGTTCGTTCCCTTCACCGCGCAGACGCGCATGTCGGGCGTCGATCTGGACGGCCGGAGATTCGCAAGGGCGCGCCCGACGCGATCGAGAAGTATGTCGCCGAGCAGGCGGCAATCAGTGCCGCCCGAGTCGACGAAGTCGTGCAAATCGTGCCAGCTCCGGCGGCACGCCGCTGCTGGTCGCCAAGAATCGCGACGTCCTGGGCGCTGATTCAGCTCAAGGACATCGTCAAAGGCGGCATGCGAGAACGCTTCGATCAGCTCCGCGCCATGGGAATCCGCACCGTGATGATCACCGGCGATAATCCGTCTGACCGCTGCGGCCATCGCCAGGAAGCGGGCGTCGATGATTTCCTCGCCGAAGCCAAGCCGGAAGACAAACTGGCGCTGATCAAGGACGAGCAAACCAAGGGCAAACTGGTCGCCATGACCGGTGACGGCACCAACGATGCTCCCGCGCTGGCGCAGGCGGACGTGGGCGTGGCGATGAACACGGGCACGCAGGCGGCCAAGGAAGCCGGCAACATGGTCGACCTCGATTCCAATCCGACCAAGCTCATCGAGGTCGTCGAAATCGGCAAGCAATTGCTGATCACGCGCGGCGCGCTGACCACGTTCTCCGTCGCCAACGACGTGGCCAAATATTTCGCCATCATTCCGGCGATGTTTGCGGGGGCTTTTCCGCGTGCTGCACGCGCTGAATATCATGCACCTGCGGACCCCGGAATCCGCGATTCTGTCGGCGGTGATCTTCAACGCGCTGATCATCATCGCGTTGATTCCGCTGGCCCTGCGCGGCGTTCGCTATCGCCCCGTGGGCGCTGCGGCCCTGCTGCGCCGGAATCTGCTCGTCTACGGCGTCGGCGGCGTCATCGCTCCGTTCATGGGAATCAAGCTGATCGATATGCTGATTACGAGTTTGCATTGGGCCTGAGGAGAGATTGTGAGGAAACGCATGAAAAAAAATCTTTATGACTGCGATCTGATGACCATCGTGACGACGGTCCTGCTCGGGATCATCTATCCGTTCGTGGTGACGGGCCTGGCGCAAGTGATCTTCCCGAGGCAGGCCAATGGCGAGCCTCATCACGACGAACGGCAAGCTCGTCGGCTCGCGCCTTATCGGCCAGCCGTTTTCCTCGCCCGGTTATTTTCGATTCTCGTCCCTCCGCGGCGGGCAATGGCTATGACGCCGGCAATTCCGGCGGCTCGAATCTCGGCCCCACCAACAAGATGCTGATCGATCGCGTGAACGCACGATGTTCAGAAGACCCAGGCCGAAAATCCGGGTACTCCTGTTCCGATGGACTTGGTCACGACTTCCGGCTCGGGCCTCGATCCGCACATTTCTCCGGCAGCCGCGGACTTCCAGGTTCCGCGCGTTGCCACGAACGGAACATGAGCGAGACCGACGTCCGCGCACTCATCGCCGAGCATACCGAAGGCCGCCAACTCGGCTTCCTGGGCGAGCCCCGCGTCAACGTCTCGAATTGAATCTGGATCTCGATGAGACGCATCCGATGCACAAGTAGGAATTCACAGACTTCATTTTTTTTTTTTTTTTTTTTTTTTTTTTTTTTTTTTTTTTTTTTTTTTTTTTTTTTTTTTTTTTTTTTTTTTTTTTTTTTTTTTTTTTTTTTTTTTTTTTCAACTTGAGTCTTTTTTTTTGTGTCGTTATTATGGTATAATGGACTTTTTTTTTTTTTTTTTTTTTTTTTTATTGTTTTTAGTAACGCTGATATTGCTTATTTTACCTTTTTTCTGTTTTTTTTTTAGTTGAGTTATATTTGATAGTGACATTGTCTTGCGAGTTTGGTTGTGAGCAAGATCTTAAACCTTCTTTTGCTTAGGCTCTAACAGGCTTTTTTTGCGGAAAAACCAGTGGTATTTTTTTTTTTTTTTTTTTTTTTTTTTTTTTTTTTTTTTTTTTTTTTTTTTTTTTTTTTTTTTTTTTTTTTTTTTTTTTTTTTTTTTTTTTTTTTTTTTTTTTTTTTTTTTTTTTTTTTTTTTTTTTTTTTTTTTTTTTTTTTTTTTTTTTTTTTTTTTTTTTTTTTTTTTTTTTTTTTTTTTTTTTTTTTTTTTTTTTTTTTTTTTTTTTTTTTTTTTTTTTTTTTTTTTTTTTTTTTGTTTTTAGTAACTTGCGGTTTTTTGTTCTTTTTCCTGATTGAAGGGCAGTTCTTGCGAGTGATCTGCAAGATTCAAATCCTGTCAGGGAACAGGCTTTTTTTTTTTTTTTTTTTTTTTTTTTTTCGCGTTGATTAAAACCAGGTTGTTTTTTGTTGTCATTTTTCTGAGATCTTTTGAAGCGAAGAATCTCTCTTTTTTTTTTTCTACTATAGTGCAAATTACTCATTGAGAGATTCTCTATCGGCGAACAGCGCGCCTCATTTTGAATGTCTTTTACAAGAAAATCCTTCTCCTCTTCCCCCCCCCCCCCCCCCCCCCCCCCCCCCCCCCCCCCCCCCCCCCCCCCCCCCCCCCCCCCCCTTTTTTTTTTTTTTTTTTTTTTTTTTTTTTTTTTTTTTTTTTTTTTTTTTTTTTTTTTTTTTTTTTTTTTTTTTTTTTTTTTTTTTTTTTTTTTTTTTTTTTTTTTTTTTTTTTTTTTTTTTTTTTTTTTTTTTTTTTTTTTTTTTTTTTTTTTTTTTTTTTTTTTTTTTTTTTTTTTTTTTTTTTTTTTTTTTTTTTTTTTTTTTTTTTTTTTTTTTTTTTTTTTTTTTTTTTTTTTTTTTTTTTTTTTTTTTTTTTTTTTTTTTTTTTTTCCGTCTTTTTTTTTTTTTTTTTTTTTTTTTTTTTTTTTTTTTTTTTTTTTTTTTTTTTTTTTTTTTTTTTTTTTTTTTTTTTTTTTTTTTTTTTTTTTTTTTTTTTTTTTTTTTTTTTTTTTTTTTTTTTTTTTTTTTTTTTTTTTTTTTTTTTTTTTTTTTTTTTTTTTTTTTTTTTTTTTTTTTTTTTTTTTTTTTTTTTTTTTTTTTTTTTTTTTTTTTTTTTTTTTTTTTTTTTTTTTTTTTTTTTTTTTTTTTTTTTTTTTTTTTTTTTTTTTTTTTTTTTTTTTTTTTTTTTTTTTTTTTTTTTTTTTTTTTTTTTTTTTTTTTTTTTTTTTTTTTTTTTTTTTTTTTTTTTTTTTTTTTTTTTTTTTTTTTTTTTTTTTTTTTTTTTTTTTTTTTTTTTTTTTTTTTTTTTTTTTTTTTTTTTTTTTTTTTTTTTTTTTTTTTTTTTTTTTTTTTTTTTTTTTTTTTTTTTTTTTTTTTTTTTTTTTTTTTTTCCTGTAGCCTGTGAAGCCCGCGCTACTCTCCTTTTTTTTTTTTTTTTTTTTTTTTTTTTTTTTTTTTTTTTTTTTTTTTTTTTTTTTTTTTTTTTTTTTTTTTTTTTTTTTTTTTTTTTTTTTTTTTTTTTTTTTTTTTTTTTTTTTTTTTTTTTTTTTTTTTTTTTTTTTTTTTTTTTTTTTTTTTTTTTTTTTTTTTTTTTTTTTTTTTTTTTAAATCAGCCTCATCGTCTCTGCGTTTTAGTCGATCAAAGCAGTCATCGCGCGCACAGACTAAGATCTATGATGTAAGCCACAGACTTTTTTGAAGTCTTTTTGGCTACGTATATAGTCACATCGCGCGCGGATTAACTGAATCGATCTCCAGTTCGTCCTCTACGTAAGCCCCCCCCCCCCCCCCCCCCCCCCCCCCCCCCCCCCCCCCCCCCCCCCCCCCCCCCCCCCCCCCCCCCCCCCCCCCCCCCCCCCCCCCCCCCCCCCCCCCCCCCCCCCCCCCCCCCCCCCCCCCCCCCCCCCTTTTCACACTTCTACTTCCTTCTCCCCCCCCCCCCCCCCCCCCCCCCCCTTTTTTTTTTCCTTTTCTTTAATTCGCCGGCTTCTTTTTCTTTTTTTCCCCCCCCCCCCCCCCCCCCCCCCCCCCCCCCCCCCCCCCCCCCCCCCCCCCCCCCCCCCCCCCCCCCCCCCCCCCCCCCCCCCCCCCCCCCCCCCCCCCCCCCCCCCCCCCCCCCCCCCCCCCCCCCTTTTACGCGCCTTTAGCCAATATTTCATATTTCTATTACTCTATTCATATGCTAGTGCGCTCACTCATCCCCCCCCCCCCCCCCCCCCCCCCCCCCCCCCCCCCCCCCCCCCCCCCCCCCCCCCCCCCCCCCCCCCCCCCCCCCCCCCCCCCCCCCCCCCCCCCCCCCCCCCCCCCCCCCCCCCCCCCCCCCCCCCCCCCCCCCCCCCCCCCCCCCCCCCCCCCCCCCCCCCCCCCCCCCCCCCCCCCCCCCCCCCCCCCCCCCCCCCCCCCTATTCCCTTACACCTTCCCCTACCTTTTCTCCTCACTCCCTTTTCCCTATTAAAAAAAAACCTACCTACTTTTCTTCTTCGGCTTGCTCGTAGCGGGACCGGCAGGCTCAAACCGATAGCCCACCCACGGGTCCGTATGGATGTACTTGGGATGGGCAGGGTCCGGCTCGATCTTCTTCCGCAGCTGGTTGATGAACACGCGCAGGTATTCCGTCTCATCGCCGTAGTCCGGTCCCCAGACGGCCTGCAAGAGGCGCCGGTGCTCCAGCGGCTTGCCCTGGCTGGCCACGAGGTGGCGAAGAAGTTCGAATTCCTTCGGCGTCAACCGCACCGGGCGGCCCTGCACCAGCAATTTCCTGCGTTCGAAATCAATCTCCAGATCATTCGAAACGTATGTGGGAACAGGCTCGGCCGAAGACGTGCGCCGCAGGGCCGCGCGAATGCGTGCGAGGAGCTCTTCCATGCCGAAAGGCTTTACCACGTAGTCGTCCGCTCCCGCATCGAGCGCCAGCACCTTGTCGTGCTCCGTATTCCTGACGGTCAGCATGATGATGGCCACGTCGGATTGATCGCGAATTTCGCGGCAGGTGTCGAGACCGCTTTTGCCCGGCATATTGACGTCCAGCAGGACAAGCTCGGGGCGTTCCTTGCGCATGAGTTCGAGCGCTTCTTCCCCGCTTCGCGCTTCCAGCACCGTATAGCCGTTGCTCGACAGCGTCGTCCGCATCACGCGGCGAATCTGCGGTTCGTCATCCACAACTAATATCGTGGGTGTGCTCATTTTTGTTCCGTCGTCCCCCTGAGGATCGGCAAGGTAAAGGAAAACACAGACCCGTGCCCCACCTGGCTGATGACCCCGATCGTTCCCCCATGCGCCTCGACGATCGCTTTGGCGATGGGCAGACCCATGCCTGTGCCCTGCACGCGATAGCGCTGGTCCGTGCCGCGATAAAATTTGTCGAAAATGAGGCCGAGTTCCGCCTCGCCGATCCCGGGTCCCTGGTCGGCCACGCTGAACTGCACGAACTCCTCCTTCTCTTCCGCGCCGATCGTAATGGCGTGGTCCGGAGAGGAATATAAATTTGCATTCTGGATCAAATGAACGAGCACTTCCTGCGCGCGCGCGAAGTCCGCGCGGACCCGCAGGTCCGGATGCTTCAAATCAATTCGGATCGGACGCGTTCCCAGGACCCCCTTGCAGACATCGAGCGCGCCCGCAATCAAATCGTCCGCGCGAACGGGTTCGAGCTGAAGTTTGACTTCGCCGGCTTCCAGACGCGCCATCTCCGCGGCTTCTCCGACGAGACGGTTCAGCCGGTCGCACTCTTCGTCGATAATGTGGAGCAGTTCGTCCCGCTGCTCCTCATCAAGTTTGGCCGGGGAAAGCAGCGTGGTGACCGAAGCCTTCATGGAGGTGAGCGGGGTGCGGAAATCGTGAGTGATCGCGTCCAGCAGGGCCGATTTCAGGCGTTCGCCCTCGCGGGCCGCTTCGGTCTTCCCCACCATTTCGATGGCATGAGCCCGCTCGATGGCGACCGCGATCAGCGTGCCCATGGCTTCCAGGGATTCCCGCGAAAGGACTGGACCCGAAATGCCCATGCTGCCAAGAATCCGCGAGCCGAGCCGCAACGGAGCAAAGCAGACGCTGTGCTCGGCATCGATCTGCAGCTCTTCGCGCGCGACAACGGCTTTCAGAAAACCCGCATCGAGCTGCGGCATATTCATACCCGAGCGGTAGACCTTTTGCTTGTCCGAAAGGAACAGCGCCGCCGCTCCCACCTCGAATGATTCCACAATCTGGCGCGGGATGGCGTTCAACAATTCGATGGGGTTTCCGGCGCTGAGCAGCCGCTGGCTGAATTTGTAGAGACGCTCCACCTCATGCCGCCGGCGGTTGGCTTCGGCGGCCTGGTTGCGCGCTCGCGTGGAGAGATCGCTGGCCAGGACCGAAGTCGCCAGGAACGTCACGAGCGCAACCCAGTTCTGCGGGTCCGCAATCGTAAACGTCCCCACGGGCGGCAGGAAAAAATAGTTGTAGGTCAGCGTCGCAGCCAGCGACATGAACACGGATATTCCAAGTCCCCAAAGGGCGGAAACGCCGAGGATGGCAAGCAAATAGGTGAACGCCACGGTGGTTGCATTGAACCGGTGCGTATGCTGGTAGAAATAAGTGATGGCCAGAACCGCGGCTAGCGCGGCGGTATATCGGGCGATGGTAGTGGGCAGATTTTTGGTCACAGGGCGATTCTAGCCTAGCATTTCCTGGCCGGAATGAACGAGAATATCTGCGATGACAAAGACACCCGAAGAGTGGCTGGAAGAGGTTTCCCCGAAGGAGCGCACCGAGGGGATCCTGAAGTTGTTTCTGGGCTATGCCCCAGGCGTGGGCAAGACGTTCAGCATGCTGAGCGAAGCCATCCGGCGGCGCAGCCGCGGAGAGGACGTGGTCATCGGCTTCGTTGAAACGCATGGAAGAAAGGGCATCGCCGAGCTGGCCTCCCAGCTCGAGCAGGTCCCCCGGCGGAAAATCGAATACAAAGGCACGATCTTCGAGGAGATGGACCCCGACGCCATCAAGGCCAGAAAGCCTCGCGTGGTTCTGGTCGACGAACTGGCGCATACCAATATTCCCGGGAGCAAACACCGGAAACGGTACGAGGACGTGCTGGACCTCGTCGAAGCGAAATTGGAAGTCCTCTCAACCGTCAACGTGCAGCACCTCGAAAGCATCGCCCCCACCGTCGGCGCGATCACCGGAATCAAGATCCGCGAGACGGTCCCGGACTGGGTGCTGGAACACGCGAATGAAATCGTCATGGTCGACTTGACGCCGGAAGCTCTGCAGAACCGGATGAAGCGCGGCGAGGTCTATCACACCGAAAAAGTCGACCAGGCTCTGAAAAATTTTTTCCGGAGGGGAAATCTTATCGCCCTTCGTGAGCTTGCCCTGCGCCAGGTCGCGGAACAGGTGGACCGCAGCCTGGAAACTTACATGGATCAGAAGGACATCCATGATCCGTGGCCTGTGCGGGAACGCATCGCGGTGTGCTTCAGCTCGAATCCCAGGGCGCAATATTTGATCGCGCGCGCCTCCCGCATGGCGCGCCGCATGGATGCCGAACTGTACGCCATCTATGTGGACATCGGCCACGACACATCGGAGCGGGACAAAAATTCGCTCAATGCCAATATTCAATTTTCGGAAAGCCTGGGCGCAAAGGTTGTGAAATTGACGGGCAAGGACGTGTCCTCCGCCACAGCGGAGTTCGTTCGCGAGAAACATATGACGCAGGTCATTTTCGGCCGATCCGCGGTCGAAGGGTGGAGGAAATATTTGTACATGACCGCCATTCACCGCTTCCTGCGCGACGCCCCGTCGGTAGATGTGCACATCGTCACGCAAGAAGCCGATTGAACCTTGTGGCACAGGCTTCAGCCTGTGCTACTACACCTCGCGAGCCGTAACTTGGTGACGATATTCAAAGAGCTTCGCTAGCTTTCGGCGCACGTACCACCCCGCAAACCATCGCCCTAGAACGCCGAACGGAAGGGCATATTCCACGCGGTCTTCGAGTAAGCAGGCGGAAGGTCCGTCCGGCTCGAATGTGTGCGTGTGTTTCCAGTACGTAAACGGGCCCGAAATTTGCACGTCGGAAAAATAGTGGCCGGCTTCAAAGTCCTGATGCTCCGCGACCCACCGCCGCCGGAAGGGCCATCGCCCAAACTGAAGAACAACGCGCGCGCCCCGTTCGATTCCGCCGGATTTCTCAATCACTTTCACGTGTTCCCCGGGCGGCGTGAGCCGCTCCAGCGCACCCGGCAGGGCATGCCATGCGTACACCTCGGCCGCGGGAGCGTCAATTCGAGAACGGCGAACAAAAGTTTCCGTTTTCATGTCGTGCTCAGGCAGCACATCCCGATGATGAGGTGATAGGCCTCACAAAATCCAGACGAGAGGCGCTGTCAGACTGTACAATATCCCGCTGCACCGGACCGGGATTAAGAAGCATCCAATACCGCGAGTTGCATTGCAGTTTGAAGACACCCGAGACCGAACTAAGGCGTACCATACCGGAAATCTCAAGAGGAGAACATGGCCCAAATATTTGATCCACTGCAGATTCGCGGAGTCACGCTGCAAAATCGCATTGTCGTTTCCCCGATGTGCCAATATTCGAGCCAGGACGGATTCGCGAATGACTGGCATCTTGTGCACCTGGGCAGCCGCGCGGCCGGCGGCGCCGGCTTGGTCTTTGCGGAAGCATCCGCAGTCACTGCCGAGGGCCGTATCACCGCCGAGGACCTCGGAATTTATAAGGACGCGCACGTCGAGTTTCTTTCGCGCATTGTTCGATTTCTGAAGAGCGAGGGGACCGTCCCGGGCATGCAGATTGCCCATGCCGGCCGCAAAGCCAGCACGCAGAGGCCCTGGGAAGGCTCCAGCAAAGTTTCGGTCGAAGATGGCGGCTGGGTGCCGGTGGCGCCAAGCGCGGCCGCTTTCTCGGAAACCTACCCCATGCCCCGCGCCTTGACGAAGGAGGAGATCCGGGCCATCGTGGACGCATTCGCGCAGGCCGCGCGCCGTGCGGCGGAAGCGGGCTATCTGGTCCTGGAGATTCATGCCGCGCACGGCTACTTGGCCCACGAGTTCTTTTCCCCCCTCAGCAATTTCCGGACGGACGAGTACGGCGGATCGTTCGAAAACCGGACCCGTATCGGGCGTGAAATCGTTACCGCTGTCCGGAAGGTATGGCCGGAAAATCTTCCTCTGTTCATTCGAATCTCCGCCACGGACTGGAAGGAAGGCGGCTGGGACCTGGATCAATCCGTGGAACTTGCGAAGCAACTAAAGTCTTTGGGCGTGGACCTGGTGGATTGTTCCTCCGCGGGACTCGCCGTGGATCAGAAAATTATTGCCGGCCCCTGCTTTCAGGTTCCGTTCGCCGAACGCATCCGGCGCGACGCGAACATTCCGACCGGTACTGTCGGATTGATCGAGACGAAGGAACAGGTCGCCGATATCCTCGCCAAAAATCAGGCCGATCTAGTTTTCATGGCGCGCGAATTCCTGCGCGATCCGTACTGGCCTCTGCGAGCCGCGCGCGAACTGAAGCAAAAAATAAGCTGGCCCGCGCAATATCTGCGCGCCGCCCCGCCGGATTCCCCGGCGCGGAAGCCGACAGAAGCAGCGGCAGCCCAAGAAAAATCAGCACGGTAGATGTTGAACTAGTTGAATTAGGGACGCGCGCGCATCCGAGAGAACATTCCAAGAATGGCGCGGACTTCGGGGAGACCAAGTACCGCGGCTCCGGCAAAATAGGCAATGCCGTAAGGGCCCAGGACTACGATCGCGAGCAGGATTGGGTTGCGGTGACCGGCTGCGAGTAGCATGGCGCGGCCTATCCCTGCTGCCACCAGCGCGGCACACCAGCCTTTGGCAAGATACGCGGGCGAAAGGCCCGTCGCCCCAATTCTTCGATTCAACGTGCGGCGCAGCAGCGCGAACTCGACCCAGGAAGAAATACCCGCTGAAATCGTGAGCCCGGCGACACCCCATCGCGAATCAATTCCCAAAGCGTGCGGCAGAGGGATCGCCGAAAGGTATCCGAGCACTGTGGTTAACACGACTCGGATGACGGCGTAGTTCAAGGGCGTGCGCGTATCCTTCAATGCATAGTAGGTTGACGAATAGAGGCGCCCGAGAGTGGACGCCAGCAATCCCACCGTCGATCCCGCCAATATTCCCCAAACATAGTTGGCGTCCGCGTGAGTGAAGCGGCCGGACTGGTAGATCGCGGCCACAATCACATCGCCCAACACGAGAAAAGCCGCAACGGATGGAATCACGAAAAATGCAATTTGCCGCAATCCAGCATTGAGGCGCGTGCGCAATACTTCGGCGACTTGAGACTCCGCGCCCACGGCGCCCGACATGGCCGGAAGCTCCGCCGCCGACACCGACATCCCGAACAGGCTCACGGGCAGCGTGTACAAGGTTTGCGCGTAGGCCAGCGCAGCGACCGCGCCAGTGGGCAGCAGGCTCGCGAGCAGCGCATCCACGTAGGCGCTGATCTGCACGACTCCCCTGCTGATGAACACAGGAAAGAAATTGCGCACGACTGTCCGGACATTTTCGAGATGAAATGCAAACGAGAGGTGCAAACCTTTCAGAAGCCTCAGCACAACGGGCAACTGAATCGCCACCATCAGCGCCGCGCCCACAACCGATCCCCACGACAAAACAATGGCGAGCGGAAACTGCGCGTATCGCGCGCCGAATCCCCAGAGTGTGGCGATCATCGCCGCGTTCCAAATCACCGGCGCCGTGTAGGAAAGAAAAAATCGCCGGTGGCTATTCAGTATTCCAAGGCACCACGCGGAAAAAACAAAAAGCCCCGCGCCGGGAAAAAGGATGCGGACAATCCGAATCGTCAATTCGCGTTTTTCGCCGCTAAATCCCGGAGCGATCGCGTCGATCAGATAAGGCGTCGCCAAGACACCGAACAAGACGAGAATGGAAGTGCTGAGCGCGAGCAAGGCCGCAACGGCTCCGGCGGTGCGGCGTGCTTCCTCATCCTCATCGCGCGCGAGCAGCGCGGCGTAAACAGGGATGAACGAAGCGGAGAGAACACCTTCCCCAAACAAATTTTGCAGCGCGTTGGGAATCCGGAAGGCCGCCTTGAACGCGTCCGCGGCGTCGGAATTCCCGAAATAATGCGCAAACACGCGATCGCGAATCAGTCCCGCAACACGGCTCAGGAAAATTCCGGAGGCGACGAGAAACGACGAGCGCTTCGAGGCGAAGCGGCTGGCGACCGCTGTTCCGGAGCCGCTCACGAACACATTCTGCAAGGGGAATTCATAGTTTCGCGATATCCATTACAAGAGCAGCACGGCAGGAAGTCAACCACGACTGTGGAGGGATGTGCGCTCCACGGACGGCGCACGAGCCGGGAGGCTTACAATTTCCGGGTGGAACCCAGCACCGGCGGCTCCGGGAATGCGGCGCAGTTGCGGCCGATGGAGGGGCAATTTAAAATAACCGCCGCAAGGGCTGGTTCAAGTGACCTTAAGAAATATATTAGCTGTAGAGGCAGTCAAAGAGTATATTTCCAGCCAGCTAGTAGAAACTCACGGTCGTCCGAGCAGAAAATCGGAGGGAAGCCATGAAGAATAGTCTTGGGGTGAGTTCCCTCGTGATGATTGGTCTTTTAGCGGTTTCCGCTCCGCTGTTCGCACACCATGGAAACGCGTCGTACGGCAATGCGAAACAACTCACTGTAAAGGGAACCGTGACGGAATGGGTTTGGCTCAATCCTCACACCCTTCTGAAGATCGATGTAAAAGATGACGAAGGAAAGGTAGTCAATTGGGTTGTGGAGTGGAGCGCTCCGTCCAGCCTCATCAACTTTGGCATAAACAAGCAGACATTCAAGCCCGGGGATGAGGTCACGGTTGTCATGATCACACCCGACAATGGCGCGCCAGTCGGACGTATCCAGCGGGTCATGCTCGCCAACGGCAAGTGGTTACGCGGGTAGACTGAGGAGCGGTTCGCCCGGGCGACCGCGCGATGAAGAAAAGGATTTCCGATATGTTCAGCCGCTTCGTGGTCCCAACGATTGTCCTTGCAGCATCGACATTTTCACTGCCTGCGCGCGCCCAAAATGCTCCGCGGACGCCGTTTCCTGCGCCCGATCCAGGCGCTGTGCCGGTGGATCAAAACCGAGAAAAACATATCGACGGCTGGTACAAGGAGGTGCCCGCACCGCCGAAAGATCAAAAGGCAGCCCCAGCTCCTCGCCACGACCTGTCCGGAATTTGGGAACCAGCCGCGGGATGGCGGGACGGAGTCCAATTCATGGGTGCGAAGGAATACCCATCGGACGGGAAGCACATTTTGCCGTTCACCCCATTGGGGGAGAAAGCGTTCAAAGCCAATAAGCCGGGATTTGGAACCACAGAAGTTCCCATTGCACTCAATAACGATCCGTTTGATATCTGTGATCCAATCGGGTTTCCACGCATAGAACTCTTCAACCTGAGGGCGCTCCAGATCGTTCAAACTGAAAAGCAGGTGATGATCTTTTATCAAAATGATCGGACATTTCGCAGCATCTGGATGGACGGGCGAAAGTTTCCTCCCGAGGACATTTCAGAGCCGAGATGGTACGGGTACTCCATCGGCAAGTGGGAGGACGACACCACGTTCGTCGTCCAGACGGTTGGACTCGATGAAAGGACCTGGATCGATAATGTCGGCCGTCCGCATAGCAGCGACTTGCGAGTGGAAGAACGGTTCCACCGCGTAAGCCACGACATCCTGGAGCTCACCCTGACGATCATCGATCCGGCGATGTATATGAAACCGTGGAACGCCCTCGATAAGTTCCCTCTGCGGTTGCAACCAGCCGATTTCGATCTCCGGGAAATGCTCTGCTCACCCTCGGAACAGGCGGAATTCGACAAGCAAGTGAGCAGGCCCGCCATAGCTGACACAAAGAAGAAGTAGCCTGGCTGCTGTGCGCTGCGCGGGCCGGGTTCAAAGGGCAGTGGAATAGTTCAGCGATATTTCCCGATGAATTCAGAGTCAATCTCGGCTTTCAGATTGCAGGCGAACCGGCCCAAGGGCTTCGCGGACGCTCTGCGCCAGGCTTTCGTGCGTGAACGGCTTCTGCAAAACTCGCACCGTTCTTCCGCGAACGCCGTGTTTTTCGATGGCGTCGTCCGGGT
>CAVYHH010000001.1:0-29026 GCA_963768275.1 uncultured Acidobacteriota bacterium | reverse complement strand
CTTCGGCGCGGTCATTGTCCCGCAAACGGCTTCGTACGGG
This sequence comes from uncultured Acidobacteriota bacterium, assembly GCA_963768275.1. Lineage (GTDB taxonomy): Bacteria > Acidobacteriota > Terriglobia > Acidiferrales > UBA7541 > Palsa-360. The sequence continues at coordinate 28,986 of CAVYHH010000001.1, read as the reverse complement.
CCCGCTCAGCCGGCAATGGGCCGCCGGGAAAAACATTCTAACGCACATTCGACGCGAATATCGACCTCGCACGGGCCATCCATGATTCAGATCGATTCCATCCGTGTGGGAAATCCGGTGACTGGTGACTCGTGACCGGTGAGTGCAGAAATCCCGTCTTTCTTCTCTGTGCCCTCTGTGGTCTGACCTCCGTGTACTCTGTATGGCGCTCTTAAAAACTATCCGACCTTCTCCACTCCCGCATTGCAAGCCTGCGAATGCTTCTTACGGCACGATACATTTCCACCGAGATGAAAAGATGGAAAAATATTCGGCGTGTAATAAAGAAATGAAGGAAAAATCAGAACGGCAAGTAGTTGTGGGAAATACTTACAGGCGTACTTGTTCTTTGCGATTCGTCTTCTTGGATCCGGGGTTCGAAGACGGGGAAGAGGACTCATTGGCGGTCGAATTCTTCTTGTGGCAGGAGATTGCCCACCAGCGATTTTGGAATTGCGGAAGCTCGCACATCTTCGTGCAATGTTTCATCCCGGCTCGTACGCGCAATGGCAGTAGCACAGCGGCGTCGGGGGCCTGAGCGAGCGCCGTTGAGATCTGGTTCGCGAGAGCAGCAGCCGAAACAGCCCCCAGCAGGATTGCAGTGCGAATCGCTTGCCGGAATCCGTTTGAGCCGGATTTCATCCTTTCATTCTGAAACGGGTGGGATTAAAAACCGATAGCGCGGAGGGTGGGAAATTGTTGGTATTCAGGTTTTGAACGTACTGGTACTGAAGTGAACATCGAATGTTTTCATCTACTTGGCTATTGAATACGCACTGCGCCGAGGAGATTCGGCGCGGAAACAATTGCTGGCCTTAGGTCCAAGAAGGGGAACATCAACTCGATTGAGCGGCGGAGAGGTGGTGCTAGATCAATGCTTTCTGAGCCCTGGCGCACAAAGCATTCACCGACAGGGTTGCAAAAAGAGAACTGAATTAGGCTTGCAGCCAAAAAGGGGCAGACGCGATCACGCGTTGGTTGTCGTGGCTTCGGCCAAGTCAGCCAGCTCCAGTCGCAAGTTTCCCGCATTGGACGCATAACTAAGGGCGAGTTCGAGGTCGAGGATTCCCGCTCGGACCATGCGGTCAAGCTCACCGTCGAAGCATTGCATTCCTTCAGTCGAGCCATCTCGCATCGCATCGAGCAGAGATTTGCCCTCCGTTTCGCCCTTCTCCACATACTCGCGAGTCCGCATGGTCGACTTCAAAATCTCAATGGCCGCTATTCGCCCTGTCCCGTCCTTTTTCGGGATCAGCCGCTGCGAAACGATGTAGCGAAACGCTCTTGCCAGGCGTGAGCGTATCGCCTGTTGATCCGCAAGTGGAAATACACCGATGATCCGCTCAATCGTTTTGGACGCATCAACGGTATGCAGCGTGGAAAAAACCAGATGTCCCGTTTCCGCAGCTTCCATGCCGATCTCAATCGTTTCCTTGTCGCGCATTTCCCCAACCAGGATCACTTTGGGAGCCTGCCGCAAGGCCGCTCGCAGCGCCAAAGCGAAGCTCGGCGTATCGCTATGGAGTTCGCGCTGATGAATCGTGGATTTCTTGTGCAGGTGCAGAAACTCGATCGGGTCTTCGATCGTGAGGATGTGATAGGCCTTCTCCTCATTGATTTTGTTCAGGATAGCTGCCAGCGTCGAGGACTTTCCAGAGCCAGTTGGGCCTGTCACGAGCACGATGCCATTGCGTAAATCCGCGATTTCGCCCAATTGCACCGGCAAATTGAGCGAATTGAAATCCGGCGTCGTCATCGGGATGACGCGCATGACGATCGCATATGTGCCGCGCTGCCGGAAGATGTTCACCCGAAAACGAGCAATTCCGGGCAGACTGTAGGAAAGGTCGGTGGACCCTTCCTTCTCGAGCTTTCCGGCCACAAGTTCATTTTTTCCAATAAGATCGATGGCTATTCGACGCGTCGCATCCGGGAGCAGCTTACCCACCCCGGCGATGTTTACCTCTTTGAGCTGGCCGTTAAGTTCAATTTGAGGAGTGCGCCCCGGGGAGAAGATTAAGTCGCTCACCTGCTTGGAAACCTGGAGCATGGTGGCAACGATCGAAGCGGTCGAAACCTTAGCTGCTGGGGTAGCGCCTGAACCTGCATCGTGGCTCACGGTAGGGGGTTGCGGCGGCGCAGAAAGCGAATCCATAGGGTAGCTCCCGGATAAAAGGCTGAGTTTCTTGTAAGTCGCAGTCCTGTAGTGGATTACGAGCCTTCCCGGACGCCCCTATTTTCTCTTTTTAGGGTGGCGAGACCTGGAAAAAGCTCCTAGTTCCTTCTCGATTGCTCGAACCGATTCGGCCCCGAGTCCCACGAACTCGACGCCGATCCCTATACCAGGGAGGCAATAGCGCACTTCGCCACGAGTCTGAACTTCGACCTTCGACTGCGTCAAGCGAAATCGGAGGTTTACGACAGCTCCTTCCGGAAAATGTGTCGAAGTGTTCACGAACATCCCGTGCGGGCTGAGGTCGGGTGGGCGGATTGAAATCTCGTGTCCTCCGCCTTCGTAGCTTAGATGGAGCTCGCACAGATGCTGGATTCGTGGTTCGCGGCGAGCGGGCATGGTTGGAGCCTCGGTGCCTGCGCGCTTTGTCAAGAAAGGACCCTTTCCGCGACTTGCAGCGATGACCCGGCGTTAGAATCAGGCCCAACAGGCCCGCGCCGGGTTCCACAATAAGGGCAGAAGCGGTAAGCGGGTGGCAACTCGTATCCGCACCGTTCACATCCGGAGTTAGACAATGCTTCCATTGGGACGACGCGAACGACCTCTTCCAGCGTGGTCACGCCTGCCTGAATTTTTTCCAAGGCGTCATCCTGCATCCGGCGCATTCCGGCGGCACGAGCCGCCGTTCGAACGAGTTCAGGTTTATACCCGCCGCGCAGAACGGCGCGAATCGATTCGTCAACCGTCAGCAACTCATAGATCCCCACTCGGCCCTTGTACCCGGTGTGGTCGCAAGCGGTGCAGCCCTCCGGCCAGGCGATACGGTCCGGCGGCTGCATCCAGCCCGCCGCCGCGAGGCGCTCGCCGTAGTCCGGCGCGACTTGTTTGTAGCTATGGCAGGCGCAAAGCTTGCGAAGTAGCCGCTGGGCCAGGATTCCTGTCACCGAGGACGCGATCAAATATTCGGGGATCCCAAGATCGAGCAAGCGGGCCACGGCGGAAATACTATCGTTGGTATGCAGCGTGGACAGGACCATGTGCCCGGTCTGCGCGGCTTTCATGGCGATTTCAGCGGTTTCCAGATCGCGAATTTCCCCAACCATGATGACATTGGGGTCCTGCCGCAGGATCGAGCGCAGGCAACTCGCAAAGGTCAGTCCGGCACGAGTATTCACATGCACCTGGTTGATTCCCGGGAGAGCGTATTCCACGGGGTCTTCCACGGTAACGATATTCACAGCCGGCTTGCGCAAAAGATTCAGGGCGGAATACAGTGTCGTGCTCTTGCCCGAGCCCGTCGGCCCGGTCACCAACAACATTCCCTGAGGCTGAGCGATCAACTGGCGCATCCGGTCTGCTACGTCGGGAGGGAATCCCAGGTCGGCAAGACTCAATATCGGGGCCGAGGCCTCCAGCAGCCGCATGACAACTTTCTCTCCGTATTGTGTCGGCAGCGTCGACACGCGCATATCCACCCGTCGCTGGCCCACCGCGACCATGAAGCGGCCATCCTGCGGGGCCCGGCGCTCCCCAATGTCCATGTCGGAGAGAATCTTGATTCGCGACACCAGAGAGTTTTGAATGTTCCGCGCGACGGTTTCCAATTCGCGTAAAACTCCATCCACTCGGATCCGCACGACGGTCAGTGTGGCCTGCGGCTCAATATGGATGTCGCTGGCCTGTTTGGCCATGGCCATCTTGATGATTTCCGACACCAATTGGACTGCGGGCGTCCGTCTCTGATTGAGTTCCGCTTGAATTTCCTGAATGGCTTCCCGATTGGCCTGGCGGGAACTGGTCGAAATGAATTCCATTTCGATGCCGGGTTCCAGTGGGCCCTCGTACGCTGCTTGCCGGGCTGGCGCGGTGCTCACAATGTGGTCATAGCTCCGCACAATCGCGGATTGAATTTCGGCGCGAAATCCAAACCGCGGGGAGACGTCCTTGCCGCAAGAAAATCGCAGCTCATTGATCGTGGCTACGTTCTGCGGCTCCGCCATCACCACAATCAACCGGGATTGCTCCAGACGAACGGGAAGAATATCCAAACGAACCGCCATGGACTTGGGAATGGATTGAAGAACAGCGTCATCGCATTGAACCTTCGAGCAATCCAGATACGGTACTCGGGAAACCTCTTCCAGGGCTTTCACTAAGGTGTGCTTGTCTACCAGGCCGCGCTCCAGGATCAGTTCGCCCAGGCGAACTATTTTGCCTTCTTGCTCTTTGAATAATTGCTGAAGGTCTCCTGCGGATATGTGCCCACGGTCGTGCAGAATTTCCCCAAGCTTCTTACGCTTCATGCGCAATTCCTCGGCGAAATATGGGGCACGCGAAGTTCCAAATCGCAATGGATAGGCGCCGCTAAGTCTTACGCGTTCAGTGCGAAATATCAGTCATCTAAGGAAATTCCAATACGCCTTGTTTCAATATGGGATGAGGGTCGGGCTTGCCTGGCTCGCGCGCAACATCGGACTGGCGGGCGGGCGCGTAGATTACCCGCGAAGCCATGACCGAATCGGAAATGCGTAGTCATTCGAGATGGCAATTTCATCTTTCGATGGTTCGTTAAGCAAATGAAGGAGAATTTAATTGGAAAGAAAGGAATGATTCCCGAGGTGGGAGAGCACTCTCCCGAAACAGGATTTTCGGGACTGGTGAGGGCGAGAAAACGCGAGAGGCTTGGCCGGAAGATCAACAAAAATAAGACAATCTTGAGACGGGAGATACGCGGAGGACTGGCCCGCCGCGTGCACTATCAAAAAAACGTGGACGCATTCCGATAGACGACTTTCACAAGTCTGCGAGCGAGGGGGAAGGGGCTTGCTCAAGGACGAGTGCTGGTCGTTCCCACCTGCCTCTGAGAGGGAAGCTAGGATGGATGACCCCACGCCCCGGTCAAAAAAAGGCCGGGAAACGGAATGCGTCTTAGGGGGCTCTTGTTCCCAAGCAAGGGCCCCCATCTTTTTTAATTTCACCTTGGGGCCCGCGACTCACTCGGATCCAACACCGCACAGGCAATCCCCGCAGCCGCCTAAATCTGCGATACCGTTCCAACTGGTTCCACGCGCCGCAACACTGGTATTTTCGCTTGCCTGAGCACGTGCTCGACTTCCGTCTCTTTTAGCCGCGAAGCGTCGTACTCGAACGAAAGCCGGTTGGCTTGTTCGTCCACGCGAAAACGGCGCAATCCGTAGGTGTTGGCGAAGCTGGCGAGCGCCCGCAATTGCTCGGGCTGCAGCCGCGATTGCAATTCGTAGGTAATCTCCATGAGCGTCATTAGCGCATTATAGCAGCTGGACGAGGGGCTAGATACCTGCTCACTTTCCAAGAAATTCTAACGGGGTGATTGCCTGGTTTCTGTAGCGCCGGCTCCCGCCGGCTCTGCGTCAAACTCACGCACTCCAATCCTGCCGGCAAGATGCCGGCGCTACGAATGAGCTGCGCATTTGACATAGGGGGAGGGGGTATAGTAGAAAAGGGAGGGGAAAGGAAATAGGTGGAGATCTTATGTCAGCGAGAAATACTCAAATGATTCGGCGGGCGGCGACTTGCGGCTGCGGCGCGCACGAGAAGAGCAGGAAAGCCCTGGCCGTCGATCCGGAAATCAAGTCGTCGAACTTGAAACGGCTGCGCAGAATTGAAGGGCAGGTGCGCGGTTTGCAGCGCTTGGTGGAAGAAGACCGCTACTGCGCAGACATCCTCGTGCAGATTTCTTCGGCGCAAGAGGCACTTCGCTCCGTAGGACGCGCCCTGATGAAGAATCACCTGCGCCATTGCGCCTCCGAGGCCATTCGCGACACGGCGCCGGGCCGCGCGGAAGCGATGTACGAAGAGTTGTTGAACTTGATGGACCTGCATTCGAGATAGGGAAGTTGTGGAAACGCAAAATACTAACGCCGGCTCCATGGAAAAAGATCCCGTTTGCGGAATGACGGTGGACCCTTCGCGGGCGAAAGCCACGCACGAACATTCAGGGAAGACCTACTATTTTTGCTGCGCAGGCTGCAAAGCGAAATTCAGCGCCGACCCTGCAAAATACCTGAGGCCGAAGACCCTTGTCGGAATTGTACCGATGTCCACGCAACCGGTGCAGATAGCGCCTGCACCTGCCCCTGGCGCTCCACAACCGATTGTGAAAATTGCGGTGATCCCGCCGGCAGCGCGCAAAGTTGCCTCGAACGAATACACGTGCCCGATGGACCCCGAAGTACGTCAGCAAGGACCGGGGGACTGCCCGAAGTGCGGGATGGCACTGGAACCTCTCGTTGCTGCGCTTCCTGTGACCAAGACCGAATACACCTGCCCGATGCATCCGGAAATCGTGCGGGACGCGCCGAGGTCCTGCCCGATTTGTGGAATGGCGCTGGAACCGAGAACGGTCAGCGTGGAGGAGGAGCAAAATCCCGAGCTTGCGAGTATGACCCGCAGATTCTGGGTCTCTGTGGCGCTCACGATTCCGATTCTGGTTCTGGCCATGGCGGATATCGTGCCTGGGCTTTCAGCGCTAATGCAGTTCACTTCGCCAAAGGCTTGGCAATGGCTCGAATTTATCCTCGCGACTCCGGTTGTTTTGTGGGGCGGCTGGCCGTTCTTTGTGCGCGGCGCGCGATCGCTCATCACTCGCAATTTGAACATGTTTACGCTGATCGGTTTGGGAACCGGCGTGGCGTACGGATTCAGCGTCGTGGGCGTGCTGTTTCCCGGAATTTTCCCGGCCTCCTTTCGAGGCAAAGGCGGCGAAGTGGCCGTGTATTTTGAAGCGGCTGCGGCCATCACGACGCTGGTGCTGCTCGGGCAAGTGATGGAATTGCGGGCGAGAAGCCGGACGGGAGCGGCGATCAAGGCGCTTCTCGGGCTTGCGCCGAAGACTGCCCGGCTGATTCGCGGCGACGGTTCGGAAGCGGATGTATCTCTCGATGTGGTGAGACCCGGCGATAATTTGCGTGTTCGTCCCGGCGAAAAAATCCCCGTGGATGGCCTCGTGCTGGAAGGCGCGAGCAGCGTCGATGAATCGATGATCAGCGGCGAGCCGATTCCCGTCGAAAAATTCAAAGGAACGCGCGTCACCGGAGCGACCGTGAACGGCACTGGTTCTCTCGTGATGCGCGCGGAGCGAGTCGGTTCGGAAACATTGCTGGCGCAAATCGTGCGAATGGTCGGCGAAGCGCAGCGCAGCCGCGCGCCGATTCAGAAGCTCGCCGATGTTGTTGCAGGATATTTCGTTCCAATCGTTGTAGGAATTTCCGCACTGACGTTCGTGGTCTGGGCGTTGTGGGGACCAAATCCCCGCCTGGCGCATGCCCTGGTCAACGCCGTCGCGGTGCTGATTATTGCGTGCCCCTGCGCGCTGGGCCTGGCTACGCCGATGTCGATCATGGTGGCGATGGGCCGGGGCGCGTCGCTCGGCGTGCTGTTCAAGAACGCCGAGGCCATCGAACTGATGCGCAAGGTGGACACGCTGGTCGTGGACAAGACCGGCACGCTCACCGAAGGCAAGCCGCAACTCATTTCGGTCGAGCCCGCTGCGGGGTTTGACGCCAGCCAATTGCTGCGGCTTGCAGCGACGCTCGAGCGCGGCAGCGAGCATCCGCTGGCTGCGGCGATCGTCAAGGGCGCGGAGGATCGCGGCGCATCTCTCGCCGGTTCGGCGGAGGCGTTTGAATCGCTTACGGGCCGCGGCGTTCGCGGGCGAGTCGACGGCCGCGCAGTCGCTCTCGGAAATCAAAAGCTGCTCGAGGAACTGCACGCCGATGCGGGGACTCTTGCCGCGAAAGCAGAAGCCTTGCGCGCGGACGGGCAGACCGTGATGTTCGTGCTAGTGGACGGGAAAATCGCGGGGCTCGTCGCTGTCGCCGATCCCATCAAAGAAACGACTCCCGAAGCGATTCGTCAATTGCACGCAGACGGTATTCGCATCGTGATGCTGACTGGCGACAGCCGGACGACGGCCGAAGCCGTTGCCAGAAAACTCCAGATTGACGAAGTCGTGGCTGAAGTTTTGCCGCAAGCAAAGGCCAGCGTCGTGAAGCGGCTGCAAGGGGAAGGCCGTTTCGTCGCCATGGCCGGCGACGGAATCAACGACGCGCCTGCGCTGGCGCAGGCGCAAGTCGGAATCGCCATGGGCACAGGCACGGACGTCGCGATGGAGAGCGCCGGAGTCACGCTGATCAAGGGCGACCTCCGCGGCATCGTGCGCGCGCGCGCCTTGAGCTGCGCCACGATGAGCAACATCAAGCAGAATTTATTCTTCGCGTTTGTTTACAACTTGGTTGGCGTGCCGATCGCCGCAGGTATTCTGTATCCGTTTTTTGGTCTTTTGCTCAGCCCGATGATCGCCGCGGCGGCCATGAGCTTCAGCTCCGTTTCAGTGATTACGAACGCCCTGCGCCTGCGAGGGACCCGGCTGTCTGCGTAACTCTGAACGCACTTCTGGCTCGCTGGAATCGGCTTGAGGTTGAACTCGGGCCCGACTGCGGGCTGTAAAGGCGCACAGCCAAGAGTGGCTGTGCCACTTACATCGCAACCACAAACGTATTGCGCTTGATCAGCGACTGCATTTGATCGTTGGTGAGGGAAAGTTTCACGTCGAGGCGGTCTCCCGCAGGGACAATTTGCGCGCTGTCGAGGAGCGCGCCGAGGTCCGGGTTGGAGTTTCCGACTTGATATTTGCGGTACATGAGTCCGGCCTGGAGCAGGGCGGCAAACGTGTTGGCGTCGTCGGTGGAACCGCAGACAGCTTCAAATGTCGCGTCGACGCCGCTGCTTCCCTTGATGCTGATTGTCATCGCTTTAAGTTTGGAAGTGAGTTGCGCGGCGGCGGGGAATTGAGCAGCCTCCGGAACGAGTTGCTGCATGGCCAGGCGCGTGTACGCCGGATTGAGGACAGCCCAGACGGTTCCGCTGCCGTTGGCTGAATTGACGAGCGAAGAGAAGTCCGTATTCGCATAGAGGCCCTGGCCTTCTCCGAATCGCACGCCAATCATTTTTTCGAGTTGCTGTCGCTGGCCAAAGGCCGCGGTATTGGAATCGATGAAAAAGAAGAAGAGGTCGTTCGGTCCGCTGCCGCCGCCAAACGCGAAGAGCGAATACGTGCGAACCTTCACGATGGGCAGCTTCTTGGAAGTGAAATAGGCCTCAGCTGTCGAAGGTTGAAATTGGCCGAGTGCGACCCCCACAATCTGGTCCGTGCTCGGGACGGATCCGCTGCCGCCATCTGCCGTCGATTTGGTTGGTACGAGCGCCCAGGCGAGTTCCGTCACCTGAGAGTTCGGGTCGATGCCCGCCGATGCGAGGAACGTCTCGAACTCGCGGAATTTTGCCGGCAGCATTTGTTCCTTGAGCTGAGTGAACCAGGGAAATTGGCGCGCCTCCTTCAAGTCGGCATAGGCGAGCTCACCGGATTCCTTGGGGAACATGCTGAGGATGTCGGACCCGAGGGTGCCCGCGCGGGCTGTCCCCGGCAGCATGGATAAAATGGCGATCAGAGCGGCGATCCAAATGAATTTTCCGGTCTTCATCTTCTTCTTCCTCCTGCCAAGCTCCCAAAGGTTCGATTCGAGGTTCAATTCGACATTCGATTCCATGGGGGGAATCATTTTCCCGTGGTTACCGGCTTCCCTGACAATTTTGCTTCAATTTCGGACGTAGCGGTTTTTATTCTTGCAATCGTGCCTGCATCTCGTAACGAGGGGAGAAGCGCCTCAGCGCTTTCCAGCGCGCCGCGTGCGGCGGCGATCGCCGCTTGTTTCACCACAAGCCAGTCTAGCAGCATAGACGGCGCGGACATGGTTTCGAGTTGTACCAGCCGCTCATAAATGTCGGCGGCAGCAAGGGCCGCTACTAAATGGGCCTCGGCGGCGCGCTCGGGTCCGCGGCGTTCGTTAGCGGATCGAGATTCGGGCAGGGCCTCTCGCGAGGCGTCCAAAGCGCGCTCGGAAAGCTCTTGAACGGCCTCGCGCAATGTTTCCACCAGGGGTCGGAGCGTTGCCGTAGGCTCAGCCGAATTGGCTGGCAGGGGCGGCAGAATGCCAGCGACCGCGGCTAAACGATTCTCAAGCACTTGCGCGGGAGAGAAATTCTCAAGCAGCAGGTAGTCTTCGCTCGCAAGTTCGATGGCCTTGCGCGGAATGAGGCCGATGATCTCACTTCCCGCCACCCGGCAGCCGCGCCGTTCGGCTTCGCGCTTGACCATCTCGAACACGAGGTGCAGAGGCGTCTGCTCAAAGTCCGTCAAGTTGATGGAAACCTGGGCGAGCCCCCGCGTCTTCATCTCCACGCCAATGGCTTTGACGTGGCGCAGCCCTCCGCTCGAAGAGCGAATCGCGCGGGCGATTTCCCTGGCCACCGTGACGTCGCTCGTATTCAGGTAGATATTGTAAGCAATTAAAAGCTTCCGGACACCCACGGCGGTTGCGCCCGCCGTCGAGTGAAGGCGCGGCTCGCCGATGTCCGGCGAACGGTCGGGGTCGCGCAGAGCCTCTTCGCGCAAGCCTTCAAATTGCCCTTTGCGGACATTTTCCAGATTCACGCGCTCGGGTCGCGTCGCCGCGGCCTCGTAGAAATAAACCGGGATGCGGTAACGGTCCCAAAGTTCCTGGCCAACGCGCCGGGCGAGCTTGACACATTCTTCGACGGAAACACCCTCTAGGGGGACGAACGGGATCACGTCGGTCGCGCCGATGCGGGGATGCACTCCTGTTTGGCGCGTCATGTCGATGAGTTCCGCGGCTTTTCCCGCGCCGCGAATCACGGCTTCGGCAACGGCTTCCGGCTTGCCGGCCAGCGTGATCACGGAACGATTGTGGTCTGCATCGCCGGAGCGATCGAGGACCCACGCGCCCGCGACGCCGCTCATGGCGTCCACGATCGCGTCAACCTTTGCCAGGTCGCGCCCTTCGGAAAAATTTGGCACACATTCGATCAGACGATTCATGAGGTTCTGGGGATTTGCGCAGGATCGATTTCTTACGATGGGATTGTGACCTAGCGCGCGATCCGGCCTTTCCGTAGTGGAGTGCACATCGATGATACGAGATTTTCCACTAGGCTCACAATTGGAAGATCGCAGACTCAGCCTACTTGCCAACGGGATACGGCGGCGGGGGCCGCTTGATGAAGTTTCATTGCGCGTACAGAGAATCGTGCGGTAATGTTCTGGTTCGCCATGCCCTACGCGACACTCACGGAAAAGCTGCTGAACGTGGTCGACCGGATGCCCAATGAGCGGGCATTGTCGCTGCGCGTCAACGGCCGCTGGGAGCCAACCTCGTCAGCTGAATTCCTGCGGCGCATTGCCGGGCTTTCCAATGCGCTGGAGCAGCTCGGCGTCAAGACAGGCGATCGAGTCGGACTGTTCGCGCCCAACCGGCCGGAATGGCACGTTGCGGATTTCGCCATCCTAGGACTCGGCGCTGCGGATGTGCCGATCTACTTCAACGAATCACCCGACCGGATTGTTTACATCTTGAATCATTCCGGCGCCGAGGTAGTCATTGTGGCGGGAGAGATGCAAGCGCGGCGATTGCTGGAGTGCCGCAGCCGGCTCAAGTCGGTGAAGCACATCATCTGCGCCGCCGCGCCCCCCGATCTCGGCGAGGACATTCTCCGCTACGAAACCTTGGTGGCCGCGACCGGAGATGCCGCGATTGCCGAATACCGCCTCCGAGCCGCTCGCGTAACCTCCGACCAGATTGCCACCATCATCTATACCTCCGGCACGACGGGCGAGCCGAAGGGCGTGATGCTCACGCACAATAATCTCAGCTCGAACGAGCAAACTTCGGTCGAGCCGTATCATATGGTGCCCGCCGATACGGCGGTCAGCTTTCTGCCGCTCTCGCACGTGTATGAGCGGGTTACTTCGTACGCGTATTTGTTTCATGGGGTCCCCGTGGCCTACGTCGAGCGCATGGACGACTTGCCGCAGGCACTCCTGGAAGTTCACCCGACGCTGGCCGCCGCGGTCCCGCGCGTTTTTGAAAAGCTGTATGCCAATGTCATGCAAAAGGGGCACGCGTCGACTGGATCGAAGCGGAGGATTTTCGATTGGGCCATGCGCGTGGCCAAGGAATCGGTACGCTGGAAAGCGTACGGCGAAGAGGCCCCGTCCTGGCTCCATATGCGCCGGAAAATTGCGGACCGCATTGTCTATTCCAAAATCCGCGAAGGGATCGGTGGCCGCTTCCGCGCCTTCATTTCCGGCGGGGGACCGCTTGCCCGAGAACTTGCCGAATTTTTCTGGGCCGTGGGCGTGCCTGTCTATCAGGGATACGGCCTGACGGAAACTTCGCCGGTGGTGAGCGCGAATTATCCTGGCGCGAATAAAGTAGGCAGTGTAGGTCGGCCCATCGAGCATGTAAGCGTGCGGATCGCGGAGGACGGCGAGATTCTCGTGCAGGGGCCGTGCGTCATGAAAGGCTATTATTTGAAGCCTGAGGATACCAGCGCCGTGATTTCACCGGATGGCTGGCTGGCGACCGGCGACATCGGGCGCCTGGACGAAGAAGGCTACCTCTACGTGACCGACCGCAAGAAGGATTTGTTCAAGACGGCGGCGGGAAAATTCGTCGCGCCTCAACCCATTGAGAATTTGTTGAAGGTGAATCCGCTGATTCTGAACGCTGTGCTCGTGGGGGACGCGCATAAATTCATCGCGGCTCTGATCGTGCCGAATTTCGCGAACGTGGAGGCCGCCGCGCGCGTGCAGGGCCGGACGTTTGCGTCGCATGAACAAATCGCCGCCGATCCCTGGGTTCATGAACTGATCGGCAGGGAAGTGGCGCAGTTGAACGCGAAACTCGCGCAATACGAGACGATCAAGAGATTTGCGCTGCTCGATCATGATTTCACATTTGACGGCGGACAGTTGACGTACACGCTGAAGCTCAAGCGCCGCGTGATTGCGGAACGCTACTCGAAAATCATCGAAGAGCTGTATGCGGAGGCGCCGCAGGAACGTAGCGGGGTTTAGTAGCACAGGCTTCAGCCTGTGGGTTTTAGTCTATGCAAGGCCAAAACCCCACAGGCTGAAGCCTGTGCTACTTTGCCGGAGCGAGTTACAATCAATCGAGGAGATGGAAGATGAGCGATGAACTGGTGATTGCCGGGCGCGCGTTTCGATCACGCCTGATTGTAGGCACGGGAAAATACCGCAGCTTTCAGGAAATGACTCGAGCGCACGTGGCTTCCGGCGCGGACATGGTTACGGTGGCGGTGCGGCGCGTGAATTTGACCGACCGCACGAAGGAATCGTTGCTCGACTACATCGACCGCGAAAAGATTTTTATTCTGCCGAACACGGCCGGATGTTACTCGGCGGACGAAGCCGTTCGCACGGCGCGCCTGGGCCGGGAAGTGGGCCTGTCGAACTGGGTGAAGCTGGAAGTGATCGGTGACCAGCAGACGTTGTTCCCGGACACGGAGGAACTCGTTCGCGCGACACAGATCCTGGTGAAAGAAGGCTTCGTCGTGTTGCCCTATACGAATGATGACCTGGTGGTCGCGCGCAAGCTGATCGATGCGGGCGCCGCGGCAGTGATGCCGCTCGGCGCGCCGATCGGTTCCGGCATGGGGATTCAGAACCACGCGAACTTGCGCATCCTGCGCGAGCGCATCACCGAAGTGCCCATGATCGTGGACGCAGGCGTCGGCACGGCGTCGGACGCCGCCGTCGCAATGGAGTTGGGCGCGGACGGCGTCCTGATGAACACGGCGATTGCCGAGGCGCAAGACGCGGTCGTCATGGCCGAGGCGATGCGCGAAGCGGTGTCGGCGGGGCGCAAGGCGTTTCTTGCGGGACGCATGCCGAAAAAACTCTATGCTTCGGCGTCGAGCCCGCTCTCTGGAGTGATGCGCTAAGACTCATTTCATCCGACATAAAAGTGGCACAGGCTGAAGCCTGTGCCACTCAACCCGTACTACAACGTGCGAAACGCCAGATGCCAAATCGTGTCCACCAGCGTGTGCACGATGGCGGAAGTAAAGATGCTGTTCGTCTTGCGCCACACGCGGCCGTAAAAAACTCCCGCTATCGTCGCGAGGATGGCGTAGCGCCAGTTTGGGAAGACGCCATTGTTGGTGATGTGAGCGAGGCCGAAAACAACGGAGGCAGTGACCCATCCGCCAGTTTCGCTTGATAGTGTGCGAGAGAGAGAATTCTGCAGCAATCCACGAAACAATAATTCTTCGGGCCATGCGGTCAGAAGAAAAATAGAAATCGCATCGGCGGGCAAGGATTTCCAGTGAGCCTGCGCGGGATCGAATTTGATGAAGTGCAGTGCCGTGCCTAGCGGGATCACTATTAGGGCGAGCAATGCGAAGTGAAGCAGGACGGATAGAACCGCGTCGCGTCCCCAGACGATGTTGTAAGCGACGCCGTCGAATTGGCGCACGAAGAGGAAAGTGGCCAGAGCTACGCTGATGGCGAGGAGCATCGTGTCCGCGTAGCCGATTGTCGGTCCGCCGAAAGGCCAGAGGACATTGAGCAATCGCAACTTTAACGGAAGAAAAATCGCGAGCATGGCGATGTAGTCCTGCCATGCGCCCGGTTTCGATGTGCCCGCGGAAATCGTGAGGAGGACGGGCGCCAAAGTGTAAGCAGCGGCAAGCGCGGCACGCCACCATGTGAAACTATTTGTCCCCGCCAGATAAATCAGGTATGCAAGAAATGGTACGACGGCAATCAGCACGCCGCGGTGCGAGCCGGCGCGGCGCGCAAATCGTTCGCCGAGATTTCCGGCGGCAAAGAGCAACTGAATCGCGAGGAAAAAGGCCAGGACGCACAGAGTGACGGCGTAGGCGCGCCCGCTGTATCCGTGCCATGCGCCGTAGACGGCAGTTCCAGCGACGGCTGCTGCCCACAAGGCGAGCGCGGTCCAAACCGATAGCTGGCGTTCCCCGGGCATGGCAGGATAGTGTATCGCACGGATTGATGACGCTGATGGCCGAGAAAACCACAAAACGAATTGCCTACATCGACTGGCTGAGGGGACTCGCGTGCCTCGTGATGTTTCAGACGCATTGCTACGATTCCTGGCTCGGCGGGGCCGCTCGTGACAGCGGATTCTTCAAGCTGTCGCAGCTTGGCGGCACGCTGCCCGCGCCACTTTTTCTTTTTCTTGCGGGCATCTCCTTCGCGCTGGTCACGGACAAACTTCGCCAGAAGGGTGTATCCGCGGATGAAATCGCTCGCACGACGATTCTGCGCGGCGGAGAAATATTTCTTCTCGGCCTGCTTTTCCGTCTCCAGGAATTTCTGCTCGGCCAGCCCGGGGCGCCGTGGACGGACCTGCTGCGCGTGGACGTGTTGAACGTGATCGGAGTGTCGCTCATGATGATGGGCGTCGCATGCCGGGTCGCCGCGGCCGGAGGCGCTGCGGACCCGCGACAGTTGCGGCGAGCGACGATCGTGACAGCGGTCATTTGCGCGGCTGCCATCGCGATCTTTACTCCGCCGCTGTGGACCAGTTGGCGTCCGCACTCGCTCGCATGGTGGCTCCAATCCTACATCAACGGCGTTCACACGTTTGACAAGCCGCAACCCTGGCTGTTCCCCATTTTTCCGTGGGCCGCGTTTGCGTTTGCAGGGTTGGCGGTTGGTTCGCTTTTGTTATCCGAATGGGCGCGAAAAAACGAAGCACGGGCGCTGGCGTTGGCCGGAATGAGCGGGACTGCGCTCATCGCGCTGGGATTGTGGCTTGATGCGCGTCCCGTGCACCTTTACGGCGTTTATGATTTCTGGCACACCAGCCCGAATTTCTTTTTGGTTCGCGTGGGAATCGTCATGATCATTCTCTTCCTGGCTTACGCATGGTGCCGTTGGGGAGCCGGGGAGTGGGGCTTTAGCCCGCTGATCGAAATGGGTAAGTGCTCGCTGCTGGTTTACTGGGTGCACATCGAATTCGTTTACGGCGGGCTTTCCATTGTGCCCAGGCATCGCGTGGGGATTGGGACGGCAACGCTTGGGTTGATTGTTATTTTTGTGGCGATGACAGTGCTCGCCTCGGTTCGCAACCGGTTTCCCAAGTGGAAGCCGCAAATGTTGGCGCTGATTCGCGGCGCGGCGCGGACATGAAAACCCGGTAGCACAGACTTCCGAGGCTGCGGAAAAACTCGGTTTTGGTGTCATTCTGAGCGAAGCGAAGAATCTCTCTTCGATTTAAGTCCAATGCACAGAGAGATTCTTCGCTTCGCTCAGAATGACAAACATACTTTTTTCCGCAGCCTCTTCAGTCTGTGAAATTGTCCTGCAAGAATTTCGACGAATGAAGGCCAAAAACTCTCAGACCGAAACTTGCGCTACTTGGAGGGTGACTTTGGTGAATCGGGGAGCTTAAAAATCATCTCGCCGGGACGCGCGAGGCCCATTTCTTCCCGCGCGATGCGTTCGATGGATTTGGGATCGGTCTTCAATGAGTTGACTTGCTCGGTCAGCGACTTGTTTTGGTCGTTCATCTTGCCGATCTGCTCGCGGATCTGTTCGATTTCCATCTGCGTGCGGCGCATGGCAATGAACCCGTGCGGGCCGAAAACGTCGTGCACCAGCAGGGCGAAGAGCGCGAGGCCCAGAATCTGCCGCATGTGTCTCCGCAGATACGCGCCGGCATCGCTCGGGGAAATATCGCGAATTTGCTTCAGCGTCATCATGCCTTCGCTTCCTGCGTGGAGTCCATCACCCAGGCCTGCGTTTCGTTTGCGATTTTCGACGACTCTTCGAGCGTCGCGGCCTCGGTGTACACGCGCATCAGCGGCTCGGTGCCGGAAAGCCGCAGCAGGACCCACGATCCGTCGGTGAATTCCATTTTCACGCCGTCGGTGCGGTCCAGGCTCTTGACGCGCCGTCCCAGAAACGTGGGGAAGTCGGCTTTGAGCCGGCTCACCGCTTTCAATTTTACATCATCCTGCAAGTGAAGATTCGCGCGCTGCGGCCAGAATTCGCGGCCGACTCGCTTGAACAGCGCGCGCAACTGCTCCGCAAGAGAAGCACGCCGGACTGCGATCATTTCCGCGACGAGCAGGCATGCGAGGATACCGTCTTTTTCCGGCACGTGGCCGCGGATCGTCAAACCCGCGCTTTCTTCTCCGCCGATCGCGATCTTGTCCTGCTCGATCAATTTGCCGATGTACTTGAATCCCACGGGAGTCTGAATCACCGTCGTGCTGTGAAATTGGGCGACCGCGTCCATCAGGTGCGAAGTGGCCACGCTGCGCGCCGCGGGCATTTTCCACCCGCGCGTTTCGACGAGGTAATCGTATAGCAGGCCGAGGATGTGATTCGGCTGCATCCATGTCCCGTCGGAGTCGAGGATGCCGAAGCGGTCGGCGTCGCCGTCGGTGGCAAGTCCAACCGCCGCTTTTTTCGCGAGCACGGCTTCGCGCAAGGGCCGCAGATTTTCGTCGGAGACATCAGGCCCCGATCCGTCGAAGAGCACGTCCCGATCCGTGCGCAGAGCCTGCACATTGACGCCATGCGTCGAGAGGGCCCGATCCAGGTATCCGGCGCCGCATCCGTGAAGCGCATCGGTCACGACGCTCAATTTCGCGACGCCAAGCGATTTGAAATTCACCAGCTGGGCGATGCGATCGAGATAAAAATTTCGAGGATCTATTTTCTCAAATGGCTTGTCGTTCGGCTTGGCGGGGGCTCGTTCGCCGAGTTTGGCGGCGCGCGCTTCGATATCGTGCGTGACTTCGGGAAGCGCCGGTCCGCCGTCAGGGCCGGTGAATTTCAGGCCTTGATACTCGGCAGGATTGTGGCTGGCCGTGAAATTGATCGCTCCATCCACCTTGCGCCGCAGGATTTCGTGGGCGATCACCGGGGTCGGCGTGGGCCCGTCGCACAGCAACACGTTAATGCCGTACTCGCGGAGAATTTCCGCGGCGGTGCGTGTGAATTCCTCGGCAAAGAATCTCGTGTCGTGGCCGACAATCAATGTCGAGTTCGGTTTGCGGCTCCGCACGTGCTCCGCGATCGCCGCCGTGGCGAGTCGAACGTTCGCGAAAGTAAAATCTTCCGCGATGATCGCGCGCCAACCTGAAGTCCCAAATTTGATCGTCGCCGTCATTTCACGAATAAAATGTTTCCCGCCTCGGGCAGGTATTGTAGCCTGCCATGCAAGCAGGAGACATCAGGGAAATACCGGAGGCGAGAAAGAGTAACGGTCCGGGAGGATTCTTTGACTGACAAATATATGGTCCTAGTGACATGCGCGAGCGTTGCGGAAGCGAGGCGCATCGCGCGCGCCATCGTCGAAGAGCGCCTTGCCGCGTGCGTGAACATCCTGCCCGGAGCAGTCACTTCCATTTATCGCTGGAAGGGGAAAGTGGAGTCCGCGCGGGAACGGTTGTTGCTCATCAAGACGTCGCGAAAACGGCTGGCGAAGTTGCAGGCAGCCGTCGAGCGGCTCCACTCTTACGAAGTCCCCGAATTTATCGCGCTGCCGATTGCGGCGGGATCGCGCGCCTACCTCGCGTGGCTTGAGTAGAACAGGCTTCAGCCTGTTGGTTTTGATTAACTTAGGGCATCAGAAACCAACAGGCTGAAGCCTGTTCTACTTAAAAGCGAATCAGATCTTTCGCAGAGCTTGATCGAGATCGTTAATTAAATCTTCCACGTCTTCAATTCCGACGGAGATGCGTATCAGCCCGTCCGTGATGCCGATCCGCTGGCGTACTTCGGCTGGGACCGAGGAGTGCGTCATGGTTGCCGGATGAGAGATGAGCGTTTCCACTCCTCCCAGGCTTTCCGCAAGCGAGCACAGCTTCAAGTGATTGAGAACGGTGCGCGCATTTTCCATGGTGACGACGTCGAAGGAAATCATGGCGCCGAATCCGCGCTGCTGGCGCACGGCCACGTCATGGTGCGGATGAGAAGGCAGCCCGGGGTAGAGGACACGTTTCACGCGGGGATGGTCTTCAAGGAAGCGCGCGACGGCCCGGCCGTTGGCGTCGTGCTGCTTCATGCGCACAGCCAGGGTCTTGATTCCGCGCGACACCAGAAAGCAATCCATCGGCGCGAGTCCCGCACCAGTGGAGCGTTGCAGGAAGTAGATTTTCTCCGCGTCGGCGGGGCGCGTCAGAATGACCGAGCCGCCCACGGCGTCGCTGTGCCCGTTCAAATACTTCGTCATCGAGTGGACGACGATGTGCGCTCCCAACGCGATGGGCGATTGCAAGTAGGGGCTCAAGAAGGTGTTATCGACGACGAGGGTGGCGTTGCGTGCCGTGGAAATCCTGGCAATCGCGGCAATGTCGGTGACGCACATGGTGGGATTCGTGGGCGTCTCGACGTAAATCATCTTGGTGTTGGGCTTAATGGCTTTTTCCACCCGCTCAGCCGAGGAAGTATCCACGAAACTGAACTCCAGCCCCCATTGCACCAGGAACTGCGTCGTGAGGCGGATGACGCCTCCATAGACGGCCTCGGAGATGATGGCGTGATCGCCGGGCCTTAGGAGACGAAAAACGGAATCGATGCCGGCCATGCCGGACGTAAAGACATACGCCGCGCTGCCGCCTTCCAGCTTGGCCACGGTCCGCTCGAGAGCCCGGCGATTCGGGTGCGACGTCCTTGCATAGTCGTAACCCTTGTTCTTTCCGAGCTCTTCCTGGACGTAGGTCGAAGTCTGATAGATCGGCGCGACGATGGCGCCGGTCGACGGATCGGGCTCCTGGCCAACATGAATGGCATCGGTTGCGAATCCCATGAAGAAATCTCCTTGAGGTTGGCCGCGGTCGCTTGCCGTTGGCCAAAATTTTTTCCGTTCGGTGCGAATGTCTACGGGTTTTCGGCCAAGGGTCCTGACGCTCGAGGGTTGCGCCAAATGTTCCGCGGATCGAAATTAGCTCAGGACCGAGACGGAGTCAATGCGATGGGCTTGCGATGGACTTGCGGATTCCTGCAAAAAGGGCAAAAATGTGACATCCAATGCTCGCCTTAGCTCTTATCGCCGGGTGCCCGCAATGAGGAGTGCGTCGAGCTCCGTAAAGATTTCGCTGCGCGTGGTTTCGTTCTTGATCCTGCTGACGACGATGGTTGCTCACGGCCAGGATAAGGATGCGGATGCAAAAGCGAAATCGGACGCCGCTTCGACGGACGTGCGGCTGACGATCGTCGTCACCGGGGGAGAGGATAAGAAGCCCATAGACAGCGCCAGCGTCTACGTCCGGTACGTTGAGGAGCACAAGCACGGCAAGGACAAGAAGATCGAGATGAATTTGAAGACGAACCAGTCCGGGGTATGCCACGTGCCGGTGATCCCGCCTGGAAAATTCGTGATCCAAGTGATTGCCGAGGGCTGGAAGACTTACGGTGAGTATTACGACATCAACCAGACGGAGCAGACGATCAACATCACGCTCGTGCGTCCTCCCAAATGGTATTGAAGCAGGAATCCTGCCGGCTACTCTTTCCTCTTCGATTTTTTAGGCGCGAGAATTTTTCTCAGTCCGGCATGTTCCGTCTAAAAATGAGTTTTGATATTTCAGATCCACTCGAATTTCTGAAAAAAAGTGCTTCATCTTTGTGCAAACAGCATCAAGCGTCGTGTTTAGCGCGGCCTACGCGCTTTTGATTCCCCTTTTCCACACACTTTTCAACAAAACTGTTGAAAACTTCTGGCGTGCGAGCCGAGCGGCGTTGCTTTGATTATTTCGAGCGCGGTGTTAGATTAGAAGCCCGGGGAACATCGCGCGGAATTTTGCAGATGGAAGAAAAACCATACAAAGGATTTGTGATCTGGCACCTGCTGTGGAGCAATCTGGGCGTGCGCCCGCTGCGCTCCGCCCTGAGCGTCGCTGCGCTCGCCCTGCAAGTGTTTCTCGTTCTGTTGATTGCGGGCCTGACGTCGGGCGCATTGACCGACTGGCGCACGCGCGCCGAAGGAGTGGGCGCCGACATCATCGTGCAGCCGCCCAACTCGTCCATTTTTTTTGCATTTTCAAGCGCCGTCATGTCCGAGTCCCTCTCGGAAAAGATTGCGAGCTTGCCGGGAGTCGACGAAGTGGCGCCGGTGTTCATTGTCGTCGATCAGAAAAATTTGGGAGTGGTCTACGGTATTGATTACGACCGGTTTGCCGGCCTCAGCAAGGGCTTCACGTTTCTATCGGGCGGTCCATTCCAGCAGCCGGACCAGGCCATCGCCGACGATCTCGCGGCGCAGTCTCGTAAGTTACGCGTGGGCCAAAGGGCGATTCTTCTCGGCCACGAATTCACCATCTCCGGCATCGTGCTCCACGGCAAGGGGGCGCGTTTCTTCATTCCGATAAAGACAGCGCAGGACATTGCGGGCGCGGAAGGCCGAGCCTCGATGTTTTATGTGCGCAGCAAGGGCGACACCGATGTCGCGCGCGCCGAACTCGTCAGGCTGCTTCCCACTTACAAAATTCGTTCGATGGCCGAATACAGCACCTTGATGAGTTCCTCCAACTTGCCGGAACTAAAGCCCTTTATTCGCTCGTTTGTCATGCTCGGGGTGGCCATCAGCTTTTTGGTGGTGCTCCTCACGATGCACACGATGGTGTTTGAGCGCACGCGGGACATCGGCGTTCTCAGAGCGCTCGGATCCTCCCGCCTGGAAATTTGCTGGATGATTTTGGGCGAGACTATGGTGATGGTTGCGCTGGGCGTGGTCTGCGGATTGCTTTGCACGTACAGCGTCGTCGCCATTTTGCACAGGACGTCGCCCACGCTTCAAATTGCCATCGAGGGCGGATGGATTGTCCGCGCAATCCTGCTGACGATTGGCGGAGCGATTGCCGGCGCGATGTATCCCGCCCTGCGCGCGGCGCAAAATGATCCGGTGGACGCGCTCGCCTATGAGTAATCTGAGCTTCTGACCATTCCCAAAACCACGTATCTCTTTTGCACAGGTGCGCAACCCGGCGCGCAAATTTAATTGCGCCCCTGCGATTGATTCTGATACAAGGGGGACCGGCCCACTTTTTGGAAACTTTTGCAAATGGAGATTCATCTCTACACGGAACCCGGCTGTGGTGCGTGTGTCGAGGCGAAGAGCTTCTTGCAGTCACGGGGGATCTCCTTTGAAGAGCGGGACGTTCGCGCCAACCCCGAATACCTGCGTATTCTTACGGACGATCTCGATAGTTGCACCTTGCCGACACTCGTGGCAGGCGATACGATTATTGCCGGCTTTGACCGGGAGGAATACCAGCGCCTGCCGGTAAAATCGGCACGGAAAAAACTTCGCTGAACCGAGAATGCCGGTTTGCGGAAATCGGCCGATCGCTATTCAGGCCATGAATCGAATGCTGGAAAGGGGCAAACGTTTATGAAACTGAGACAGATGTTTGTGATGCTCGCCACGCTCGCGTTGGCAATGCCGCTCGCGGCGCAGATGTTCGGACCCAGGACTCCCACGCTGAGCGGGATCTGGCACCCCGTGGTGGGAACCGGCGCGGCCTACGAGATTACGAAAGATGGGAAGAAAAACCAGATGGAAATCATCATCGTAGGGAAGGAAGATGTGGACGCCAAGCCGGCTTTCTGGCTGGAGATGGCCATGACGGATCAGCGCACTTCCCAACCCGTGTTTGTGAAGAGCCTTATGTCCGTGAGCGAAAACACGATAACTTCCACGCGCATGGTCATACAGATGGCCGGGCAGGACCCGATGGAAATGGACATGAACATGAATCCCATGGGCCGCGGGATGAAACAAACTACCCCCGTCACTATCGCCGATAAAGCGGAAATAGTTGGGACGGACACGGTAACGGTTCCTGCCGGCACATTTTCCTGTACACATTATCGAATGAAGGATGGAACCGGGGATGCGTGGGTTTCCGACAAAGTGAGTCCGTGGGGCCTGGTGAAATCTCAGGACAAGGATACCTCGATGGTCCTGGCCAAAGTCATCACCGACGCAAAGGACCACATCACCGGCACGCCCAAGAAATTTGATCCGATGCAAATGATGCGCGGGATGGGCCAGCAGGGCCAGCAAGCCCAGTAGGGCGGTTGGCTTTAATAGATTCAGTCATCGTGAGTGCGTTCCGGGCGCCTTCTCCCTGATCGGAAATTCGGCGAAGCGCCCGGTTTCATTCATGACTCGCGGAGGCGCTATCCCCTCCGCTCCGGTACGAAAAAATGAGAAGGAGATTTGATGCCCCCTCTCGGCAGCAAATTCTATTCCGCCCGAATACAGGAGCGGCGTGACCTTTCCGGCGATCTTTGGGTGATTCGGGTCGATCCGGGCGGGGAATTCCCGTATCGAGCGGGACAGTACGCAACTCTAGGCGTCGTCACAGGCGAAAAACGCAACGAGCGCCCCTATTCGATTGTTTCCGCTCCCCATGAGAAATTCCTGGAGTTCTTCCTCGAACTCGTTCCGCACGGCCAGGTTACGCCCCTGCTTCACGGACTCCAAGTGGGCGAACAGATGACCTTGCGAAAAGCCGCCAAAGGGAATTTCACGCTCGACCTTTCCGGTGAACGCACCAACCATCTGCTGATCGGCACGGTCACGGGCGTCTCCCCTTTTGTCGGTTATGTGCGGGCTCTTCAACACGATTGGAAGGAAAAAGAAATTGCCGGCGGGCACAAACTTTTCATTCTCGAGGGCGCCAGCCGCTCCTGGGAGCTGGGATATTCCGACGAACTCGAAAAAGCGGCCCGTGAAGTTCCCTGGCTGACCTATGTTCCCACCGTCAGCCGGCCGTGGGAGGACAAGGAATGGCGCGGCGAAACGGGTCGCGTCGATGACTTGATCCGCAAATATACCGACATGTGGAATCTGGCGCCCGAAAATACGAAGGTTTATCTCTGCGGCCACCCCGGCATGATCGAGAATGTGAATGGGATTGTAAAACGCCATGGCTGGCAAAAGGATTCGATCAAGGAGGAAGCGTTTTTCGTACCCCGCGACGAAACGGCAGGACCTGAAGATTCACGGAAAGCCGCAGCCAAGGGTTGAATCGCTCGTCGCGGATTACCAGCGTTCGTGCTTGAAGTAGATGACTCCCAGGGCCGGCATTCGTATTTGGATGGAATAGGGATGGTTGTTCCAGGGAATTGCCTCGGCGTGCACGCCGCCCAGATTGCCCACGTTGGTCCCGCCGTATTTCTCCGCGTCCGTGTTCATGATTTCGCGGTAAAAGCCCGGCTCGGGCACGCCCACGCGGTAGGTCTCTCGCTGCACCGGCGTAAAATTCGCGACCGCTACGATGAAATCACCCGGGTCCCTCGCTCTCCGCAGGAAGGACAGGACGCTCGAATCCGCGTCCGTGCAATCGATCCATTCAAACCCGTGCCAGTCGAAATCCACCTGGTGAAGGGAAGGTTCATTCCGGTAGATCGCGTTCAGATCGGCCGTAAGAGTCTGAAGGCCGCGGTGAGTATCGTAGTCGAGCAAGTGCCATTCGAGACTGGTGTCCGGGTTCCATTCTCCCCGCTGGCCGAATTCGCCGCCCATGAACATCAGTTTCTTGCCGGGATGCGCGATCAGGTACCCGAAAAACAGGCGCATGTTGGCGAACTGCTGCCACAAGTCGCCGGGCATTTTGTTTATTAGCGAGGCCTTGCCGTGAACGACCTCGTCATGGGATAGAGGGAGCACGAAATTTTCCGTAAAGGCGTACAGCATCGAGAAGGTCATCCGGTTGTGGTGGTACTTCCGGTAGATCGGGTCCACGGAGAAATAACTCAGCGTGTCGTTCATCCAGCCCATATTCCATTTCAAGCTGAAACCCAGTCCTCCCAGGTAAGTGGGACGGGAAACCATCGGCCACGAGGTGGACTCTTCCGCGATGGTCAGCACGCCGGGGTGGCGCGCATACACGACTTCGTTCAATCGTTTAATGAATGCGATCGCGGCGAGATTCTCGCGTCCGCCGAACTCATTGGGAATCCACTCGCCTTCGCGGCGCGAATAGTCGAGATACAACATGGAAGCCACGGCGTCCACGCGCAAGCCGTCGATGTGATACTTGTCGATCCAGAAGAGCGCATTGGAAATCAGGAAATTCTGAACTTCATTGCGCCCGTAATTGAAAACGAGTGTGCCCCAGTCGGGATGGCGGCCCTGGCGCGGGTCCGCGTGCTCGTACAAATGAGTGCCGTCAAATTCGCCGAGCCCGTGGCCGTCGCTCGGAAAGTGGGCCGGAGTCCAGTCCAGGAAGACGCCGATCCCCGCCTGATGAAACCGGTCGACAAATGTCATGAAGTCATCGGGCGATCCGAACCGGCTGGTCGCGGCAAAATATCCGAGTGTTTGGTATCCCCATGAGCCGTCGAACGGGTGTTCCATCACCGGCATGAGTTCCACGTGCGTATAGCCCATCCGCTTCAAATAAGGAATGAGCTGATCGGCCAGCTCGCCGTAGGATAGCCAGCGGCTATTCTCTTCGACCTTACGCCGCCAGGAACCGAGATGAATCTCGTAGACGGAGATCGGCGAGGACAGCCAATCATTCCTCGATCGCCATTCGATCCAGCCCGAATCGTTCCATATATGGTGGTCCAGGCGCGCAACGATCGATCCGGTGTTGGGCCGAAGTTCCGAGCGGAACCCGTACGGGTCGCTCTTCAATAGGGGATGCCCCCCGGACATGGGCCGAATTTCGTATTTGTAGACGGCGCCCTCTCCGAGTTCGGGGACAAACAATTCCCATACGCCCGAGGGCCCGCGATTCCGCATCGCATGCGTGCGCCCGTCCCACTGGTTGAAATCCCCCACAACGCTCACGCGCATCGCGTTGGGAGCCCACACGCCGAACTGCACTCCCGCCACGCCGTCGACGACCACGGGATGCGCGCCCATCTTTTCGTATTTCTGGTAATGCGTCCCTTCGCCGATCAAATACAAATCGAAATCGGAAAGCAGCGGAGGGAATGCGTACCCGTCATGAATCTCTCGCGCCGGCTGGCCCTCTTCCGCGACTCTCCACCGATAGCTGTCCGCTGAAATCGGCAAGTGCGGATAGAGCGGCAAGACAGCCTCGAATAATCCTTCGGGACGTATGCGCTGGGCGGGAATTGAATCGTGGTGATCTTTCAAAATAATAGAGACTTGTGCCGCTCGCGGGAAAAAGCCGCGCACGACCACACGTTTTACTTCGCCTTCCTCCACGATATGCGGTCCAAGCAAGCGAAATGGATCGCGGTTCTCCGCGCTCAGCAGCAGCGCGATATCGCGCTCGAACTCGCTCACCGGCTCGGTTTCGGCAGGCAGTTCTCCCGATGATGGCCTTACGACACTCAATGCAATTTCCCCCCAGTAAGGACCTGGTCCAACCACGCATTCATTCTATCAGGCTACCGCCATAGCGGAAGGGTTCATTGGCGAATCTGGCCAAGACTGTCCCGGCCTCAAGGCGTGTTAAATGTGAGCAAAATGCTTCCTATCATGGGCATAGTTAGAAACTGTTGTTCACATTTTTTCAGGCCCCAAGTCTTGAAGCTAGCTAACATGTGTAGAATCAGTGCGGTAAATGGTTACCTTTATGGCACATCGCTTGCATTGTTTTTGTATGAATGCGCTCCCGATTGCTTGCCGCAGACCTTCCGGAGACCGCTCAAACGATGGACCCGGGGTCAACTATGAGAAGCCACAAGCGACTGCTCTACAGCTCAGCTAGAGTACTCATTATGTGCGCCATAGGTCTCTTCCTCAGCGGCGCGCCGGCGCGGGCGCAAGCATCGCTTTCCGGAACCTACAAGTGCGTGAGCGTCGAAATCGCTGGAAAGACGCACCATTGCTCGGCTCCTTCCATCGAAATGTATTCGGACGGGAGTTATCAGATCCTTGCCGAGCATGGCACATACGAAATTTTGAAAGGACACTGGCTGGTCCTTTCCGCCGCCAAGAACCACGGAAGGGCTCGCCTGGACGGCAACAAAATGATTATTTTTGAATTTCTCTCCGGCGGCAAAAAAAGCAAGATCACCTATCGCCGAAAATACCAGCGACCACCGGCCTGGGTCTCCGGCTAGGTCGAAGTCTCCGCGAAACAATTGCTCACAGAGATGATTCGGCCTTGGTTTATGTAGCGGCCGTCCGCCGAGGCGGACGGGCATCTGCTTGATTCTTGCGTGTCACAGTTCGACGCACTAAACGAGCAGTTGTTCGCCATCGAAACACTCCAGAGATTTACCCCACGCAGCCCCGAAACGGAACTTCCCTAATCGGCTCTCCTGTATAGGCTTACACGCATCTGTCTTGGCTCATCTTCCCGCCCTTTGGAATCCCAGTTGCCTTTATCCAAAGCGTGTGGCCAACGACATAGCAGTGAATCGTCAGGCCGAACGCGGGGAACAAGGGGGGGACATGTCAGTGACTATGTTACGAAGTACGGAAGTTGAAGAATCGGCCGAACAAAAATTGTGGCGCGCCGTGATCGCCACCACCGTGGAAGAATGGGTCAGCGGCCCGCTGCGCCGAAAGCGTGAAGCGGAACAGTTCTTGTTCAGTGACAATCAGGATTTTCAAACTGTTTGCTTTTCCGCGGGAATCAACCCCGCAAACTTACGAGGCCGCCTGGAAAAAATTCGCTCGCGCCAGATAGCTGAAGCACAGGAACGCGCATCGCGAAACTAATTCTCGCCGCAGCTGGAATTGTGCGCCTCGTTTGACGAACCACTCCGCTTCCGCTATCATGCAATCGCGGGGTGGAGCAGTCTGGTAGCTCGTCGGGCTCATAACCCGAAGGTCGTTGGTTCAAATCCAACCCCCGCAACCAATTCAAGATTCAAAGGCCGGACGCCAGACCGCCCGGCCATTTTCTTTTTTCGCTAGATGAGTCTGCCACTCGAGTTTGGAGAGGACGGCGCCAATCACGCCATGACGATCGACATCCACCCGCACGTGATCAGCACCGATACGGAGCGCTATCCGAACGCCCGCTCGGCGGCCACAAATCCGACTGGTCGCGCGAAAGACCGTAAGCGTGGAACGGATGATTGCGGCGATGGACGAGGCGGGCATTGGAAATCGGCTCTGGTACAGGCTTCCACTTGTTACGGCCACGATAATTCGTATATTGCCGATGCTGTCGCCGCCCACCCGGAGCGTTTCACGGGCGTTTTTTCGGTGGATGTTCTCGCACCTGACGCTCCAGAAAAGATCCGGCATTGGGTAGGACGCAACCTAACCGGAATGCGTTTATTTACGGCAGGCAGCACGATGCCCAATCAGGCGGACTGGGTTGACGACCCGCGATCGTTCCCGGCTTGGGAGTGCGCGAGCGATTTCGGAATTCCCGTGTGCATGCAAATGACGGTGAAGGCGCTTCCGCAGCTCATCGGCATGCTGGAGCGCTTTCCAAAAGTTCGCGTGATCTTGGATCACTTGGCAAAGCCAACCCTATCGGACGGACCTCCTTACGCCGGCGCGATCGGTGTCTTTCGACTGGCCGATTACAAGAACCTTTACTTGAAACTGACTCCGCGCACAGTCGCGGAAGCACAAACGGCAAGGCCACTCACGCGACCTTCTTTCCACTTCTCGTATCGAAATTCGGGGCTTCGCGGATCGCCTGGGGATCGAACTATCCGGCATCGGAAGGAACGCTCCGGGAATTACTCAAAGATTCCCAAAGGCATTGTCCATGCTGTCGGATGAAGATCGCGATTGGATTTTCGCCGGGACGGCGTTAAGTCTTTATCCTGCGCTGGCCGGGAAGTAGAGGAAAATCGATGCCAGAATTATGGCTCCCGCCTACTCTGCAAACGCCAGCCGCAAAGCCGGACGGTACAGAGGCCAGCCAACTCTCCGCGTCCCCGCACGCGCGTCCCTGGTACAAACATCTCTCCATCCAGA